>DNXO01000084.1:258130-312481 GCA_003506895.1 Acetobacteraceae bacterium
ATGAGCCATGAAATCCGCACGCCGCTGAATGGCGTGGTCGGGATGATCGAGTTGCTGCAACTCACGGATATGTCGCCGCCGCAACGGCGCTACGTCGAGACGGCCACGCAATCCAGCCAGGCATTGCTGCGGCTGGTCGATGACATCCTCGACCTGTCCCGGATCGAGGTGGGCCGCCTTGAGTTGGAGCGTATCCCGTTCCACCTGCCCTCGCTGATCCACGACGTCCGAGCGCTGTTCGCCGATCAGGCGCGGTCCAAGGGCCTGACGCTTTGGGCCTCGGTACCCGATCAGTTGAACCTGATGCTGATCGGCGACAAGCACCGGTTGCTGCAGATTTTGACCAATCTGGTCGGAAACGCACTGAAGTTCACGTCCGAAGGAACCATCACGGTGCGTGGGGCCGTCGAACAGGAAATCGACAAAGCGATCCGCATCCGGTTCGAGGTATCCGATAGCGGGATAGGTATCCCCGCGAACAAGCAGGCGATGATCTTCGAGGCGTTCAGTCAGGTCGACAGTTCGATGACCCGCCGTTACGGCGGCACGGGGCTGGGCCTGTCGATCGCGCGTCAACTCTGCAAGATGATGGATGGCGATATCGGCGTCGAAAGTGTTGTCGGCGTGGGATCCACGTTCTGGTTTACCGTGGTGATGGAGCGTGGCGAAGCCGTCTCGGCGCCCGCGCCGGTCGCAAGGCCAGAGCCCGCTCCGCGTCCGCGTGTCGAACCCACGCCGCGGCCCGTGGCGCCCATACCTGTAGCGGCCGCGCCCGCGGCGGCCCCGGCTTTCGTGTCGGCCGCCAGCCGGGACTTTCAGACGGCGCTTGAGCGTGGCGGTCGGGATTCAGTCTCGATTCTACTCGTCGAGGACAATCCAGCGAATATGCGGGTAACGCAGGCGCTGCTGGAATCGCTCGGTTGTCGCGTAACCCCGGCGCGCAACGGGCTGGAAGCCGTGGGCACCTATCGGGAGAACAAGTTCGACCTGGTGCTGATGGATTGCCAGATGCCCGAGATGGATGGGTATGAGGCCACACGCGCGATCCGCCAGATCGAGGGTTTCCAGGGGCGGCGCACCCCGATCGTCGCTCTCACGGCGCATGCGATGGAAGGCAGTCGCGAGGCCAGTCTGGAGAGCGGTATGGACGATCAACTCACCAAGCCCCTGACGATGGCCGCGCTGACTGGTAAGTTGCTGGAATGGCTGATTCCGGTCGATGCGCGTCTGTCCTAATCAATGATGAAGCAATCGCGGACAAACCGTCGATAGGTTTGTCCTGACCGCCGGGTTGGTCGGTATGGACCGCCAGCACACGGTCGCTGGCCGTATCGCGCAGCGTTACCGCGGGGCTGCCTGATCGCGGCACGAAACATTGATCGTATCCCGCGGCGTGAAAGATCCGTGGGTCAACCAGTTTGCTGAACCCCGCTGGGCCGCTGTTGGTGCGGTATGCTTCCTGGGTATCGAAGCCCAGCAGAACATGGTCGCGGCGGCCGTGACGATCTGGCGCCTCGATGCTGACCATCCGGCCGCCGAGGTTGGGGCACCCCCTTGATCCAGGCTTCTTCAGGGGTGACGATGCCAGCCAACACAATCGGAGGAAACAAGGATGCCACGACTAGAGGGCAAGGTTGCCGTCATCACCGGCGCGGGAACCGGGATCGGACGCGCGACCGCCAAGCGTTTTGCCCAGGAAGGTGCGAAGGTCGTTGTCGCGGAGTTGAATGCCGAGGCGGGTGAGCAGACGGCGCAGCTTATCGTCCAGGCGGGCGGCGAGGTGATTGCCGTAAGGACCGACGTGACGGACCCGGACAGCATCCAGGCGACGATCGATCGCGCGGTTCAGCACTACGGCGGCCTGCATGTGCTGCACAACAATGCCGGCGGATCGACAGCGCGCGACAGCGACGTGACGACGGCGCCGCTGGAGGAATTCTGGCGCGTGATCAAGCTGGACCTGTTCGGCACGTTCCTGGGGTGCCGTTTCGGGATCCCGGCGATCATCAAATCGGGCGGCGGAGCGGTGATCAACATGTCGTCGAACCTGGCGCTGATGGGGATCCCGGGGCGGGACTGCTACACCGCCGCAAAGGGTGCGGTGGCATCGATCACCCGGTCGATGGCGGTGGAGTTCGCGCCAAACGTCCGGGTCAACGCGATCGCGCCCTCGGTGACGATGACCGACCGTGTGTTCGCGCTGCTGGCGGGCAATGCGGCCCTGGACAAGATGAAGCAGTCCCATCTGCTGGGTTCGATCGAACCCGAGGATATCGCCAACATGGCGGTGTTCCTGGCCTCGGATGAAAGCCGGCGGGTGACCGGGCAGATTTATCCCGTGGACAGCGGCGTGACCATTTCCTGAACAACGGAGCCGAAACGATGAAAATCAAGCGTGTGGAACATATCGCCATCGCCGTGGATTCGATGAAGCAGTCGCTGGACCTGATGCGCGACACGTTCGGGCTGGAACTGGAATACGAGGAGCAGATTGGCGAAACCAAGCTGGCGATGCTGCCGGTGGGCCAAACCTATATCGAACTATTGGAAGGGCAGGGGCCTGAGTCGGGCGTGTCCAAATGGATCGCCGAAAAGGGCACCGGGCTGTTTCACATCTGTTTCGAGGTCGATGACATCGAGGGCGCCATCGCCGAACTGAAAGCCAAGAACGTGAAGCTGCAAAGCGACACATGGCGCACTGGGCATGGCGGATCGAAGATCGTGTTCCTGGATCCCTCGGCGACCGGGAACGTGGTGATCGAACTCGCTGAACTGGCGCACTGAGATGACCGGTTTCAAGCACCCGGAGTTTCTGGTCGAGACGGACTGGCTGGACCAGCATCTGGGCGATGTCGTCGTGCTGGATTGCACGACGCATCTGATTCCCGATCCGAAGATCACTTACGTGGTGAAGCCGGGCCGGGAGGATTTCGAGAAGGGGCATATTCCCGGCGCGCAGTTCTGCGACGTCTCGCGCGACGTTTCGGACACGACCCAGAAATTCAACTTCATGCGCCAAAAGCCCGCGGATTTCGCGGCGGCCATGCGCCGGTTCGGAATCAGTAACGATACGAAAGTCGTGACCTACAGCACGGCCAATCCATGGTGGGCGACACGGGTGTGGTGGCTGCTGCGCTCGTTTGGGCATGACAACGCCGCAGTGCTGAACGGCGGCTGGCAGAAATGGGCCGCGGAAGGTCGGACGGTTGAAACCGGGCCGGGCACGGCGCGCGCCGCTGGGGACTTCGTCGTTCGCAAAGAGCGTAATCTGATGGTCGGCAAGGATGAGGTGAAGGCCGCCATTGGCGATGCTGGTGTCTGCACGCTGAACGCTTTGCTGGCTTCCCAGCATACCGGCACCGGCGGCAACAGCTATGGCCGGCCCGGGCGCATTGCTGGCAGTGTTAATCTGCCAGCGGCGCATTTGCTCGATCCTGCAACGAATACGTTTCTGCCGCCCGATGAGTTGCGACAGCGGCTGGGTGCGGTGGGGGCGCTGGACCGTCCGGTGATCGCCTACTGCGGCGGCGGCATCGCGGCCAGCGCTGACGCGTTTATCCTGACGATGCTGGGGCACACCGACGTTCGTATCTACGATGCGTCATTGTCTGAGTGGGCCAAGGATGAAACCCTGCCGATGGAGGTCGGTTAAAGCTGTCTCGCCAGGACGGGTCAGCCTATCCCGTCATGGCAGGCGCAGGCCTTCCATCCACGCCTTGATGGTTCGGACAAAGCCATGGATGGTGCCATGACGGGGGGGGCGAATGCCGCACCGCATCGGCAGCCGCAGATAACGGCGTCTTCAGGGAAAGGAAACGAAAAATGCGACTACAGAACAAAATCGGCATCGTTACCGCCGCCGGTTCGGGTATGGGACGCGCGGGCGCCATTCGGTTCGCGGCCGAGGGTGCCAGTGTGGCGGTGGTGGACCTCGACAAGAATGCCACCGATGCGGTCGTGCGGCAGATCGAGGCCGCCGGCGGCAAGGCGATCGGTCTGTCCGGGGACCTGACCAGCGACGATTTCGCCCGCGATATCGTCAAGCAGACCGTCAAACATTTCGGCGGACTCGATTTCGTTTGGAACCATGTCGGCACCCCCGGCCCAGCTTCCATTGAAGGCCTGGACTGGAAGGATTTCGATTTCGCGATGAATCTGAACGTCCGCACCGTGCTGGTGACGACTGAAGCGGCGCTACCGGAGCTGCGCGCGCGCGGCGGAGGATCCTTGCTGTTTACTGCATCGACGTCGGGATTGCAGGGATCGCCATACAGCCCGATTTACAACATCGCCAAGTTCGGCGTCGTCGGTCTGGTGAAGGGTCTGGCGAAGCGCTACGGGCACGAGAACATCCGCGTCAACGCGGTCTGCCCCGGCACCACCGACACCCCCATGCTGCGCGTCTTCGTCGCGCGCCCGGACAGCCAGTTACCGGCGGGCGAAACGCCGGAAACATTGGTCACCAAGCGCGGTGGCCTGAACCCGATGCGCCGGGTGGCCCAGCCGGAGGAGATCGCCAACGCGGCGCTGTTCCTGCTGTCTGATGAGGCGTCGTTCGTGAACGGCGTCGCGCTGCCGGTCGATGGCGGCGCGACCGCGTAATCAAGTCATCGCCATGGTTCGGTGCACCGAACCATGGCGAAACCGGCTTACTTGCAGGCCGTGATCATGATCTCAACGAGAACGTCCGGCGCGGCCATCTCGGCCTGGACGCACGCGCGGACGGGCGCGCCATCCTTCGGCAGCCACGGGGTCCACAGCTCGTTCACCTGAGCGCGGTCCTTCATGTGCTTCACCCAGATCACCGCCTGCAACATGCGCGTCTTGTCGGTGCCGTGATGCTCCAGCATCTCGTCGATCTGCGCCAGCACTTCGGCGGTTTGGCCCTTGATATCCTTGCTGGTGTCGCGGGCGGTGATGCCCGGCAGGTAAACGAAGCCGTGGTATTCGACGGCCTTGGACAGGATGGGGCCGGGTTCGGTGCGGATGATCTTGCTCATGGAACTGCTCCAGGTTGAAACGGATCGGGGGGTTCTAGGGCAAAGGACGGCGATGGACCAGAGTGCGGTGGGACCAGCCATCTTGACCCCACCGCCGGTCCCGGCGTCCGATACGGCAACCAACGGGGTTCGACATGAAGATCTGCATCTACGGGGCCGGCGCGATCGGCGGCCACCTCGCCGCACGCATGCACATAGCCGGGGCAGAGGTATCGGTCATCGCCCGGGGCCCGCATCTGGCGGCGATCCAGGCCAACGGCCTGACGGTTCACGCCGTCGATGGAATCCATCATGCCAAGGTTCGGGCCTCGGCCGATCCAGCGGAACTCGGCCCTCAGGACGCCATTTTCGTAACCGTCAAAGCGCCCGCCTTGCCCGCCGTCGCCGCCTCCATCGCGCCGTTGCTCGGCGCCGATACGTCCGTGGCCTTCGTCATGAACGGCATCCCATGGTGGTACTTCGACCACCTCCCCGGCCCGCACCAAGGCAAATCCCTCCCCCGTATCGACCCGGACGACTCATTACGCCACGCGCTCGGGGCCGGCCGCACCATCGGCGGCGTGGTGTATTCCGCCAGTGCCGTCACCGAACCGGGTGTCGTGCATGTGGAGCAGCCGAAAAGCCGCTTCATCCTGGGCGAACCGGACGGCTCGCTATCCGACCGCGTGCTGAAACTGGCCGGCCTGATCACCAAAGGCGGCATCAGCGGGGAGGCAACGCCGGCGATCCGGACCGAGATCTGGAACAAGCTGATCAGCAACCTCGCCGGCGGCACGCTGGCCGTCCTCAGCGGCAGCGCCCCGAAGGGCGTTTATCTGGAACCCGCCGCCGAACAGGCCGCGCTGCGAATGATGCAGGAAGCCACCGCCATCGCGCAGGCGATGGGCGCGGACCCCACCACCAATCACGCGCAGCGCATCAACAACCAGCGCTCGATGGATCATAAACCCAGTATCCTGCAGGACCTGGAACTCGGGCGGCCGATGGAAATCGACGGCATGTTCGACGCGCCGCTGGCTTTGGCGCATATGGCTGACGTCGAGGTACCGACGCTGGAACTGCTGGTAGCGCTGTGCAAGCTGCGCGCCCGGTCGGCGGGACTATACAAATAGAGGAAACACCAATGGAAACACGCATTTTCGGCCGTTCAGGCTTGCGCCTGTCGATCCTGGGTTTTGGCTGCGGCGCCGTTGGCGGCCTGATGGTGCGCGGTTCGCCCGCCGACCAGGACAAGGCGATCGGCATGGCACTGGATGCCGGCATCAATTACTTCGATACCGCCGTGCAATACGGTGACGGCGTCTCCGAAACCAACCTCGGCCGCATCCTGGGTGCCAGGAAGCCGGCCGGCGTCGCGGTGGGAACCAAGGTCCGCGTTCCATCGGAGAACGTCGGCGCCATCGCCAAGACAATCGCGGACTCGATGGACGGCAGCCTGCGCCGCCTGAAGATGGATCGGGTCGATATCTTCCATCTGCACAACCCGATCACGCTGAACGGCGGCGACGAAACCCTGAGTGTCGCGCAGGTCAAGAACGAAGTCGTTCCGGCGTTCGAGGCACTCCGCAAGGCCGGCAAGACCCGCTTCCTGGGCATTACCGCGATCGGCGATACCGAAGCGCTGCACCAGATCATCGACTCCGAACTGATCGACAGCGCGCAGGTCAGCTACAACATGCTGAATGCCTCGGCCGCGACCGCCCTGCCGCCGAACTATCCGGCGCAGGACTACGGCCGGATGTTCGATCACACGCAAAAGGCTGGCGTCGGAGTCGTCGGCATCCGCGTCCTCGCGGCCGGCGCGCTCAGCGGCACCGCCGAACGCCATCCGACAGCCAGTGCCCCGCCATCGCCGATCGGCTCCGCCCACACCTACGACATGGACCTTGAACGCGCTCGGCGTCTCATGCCGCTGGTGACGGAAGGCTTCGCCGGCAGCCTGGCCGAGGCGGCGACACGCTTTGCCATCACTCATCCCGCGATGGGAACGATCCTGGTCGGCATGGCAACGATCGAGGAGTTCCAGGCCAGCCTGAACGCCGTGCTGAAAGGTCCATTGCCGCAAGCCGCCCTGGACCGGCTACAGTCCCTGACCGCCAGCTTCTCGGGAGAGTCACGTTGAAACGGCTTCTTCTGCTGCTGGCGACGCTGGCAACCACCGCGCATGCCGAGGTGCCGGAGGTTCGCATCGCGCGCCAGTTCTCGATGGGCTACCTCCAGCTCAACGTCATCGACCATGAGAAGCTGATCCAGAAGCACGCGGCTGAACTGGGCATTCCCGAAGTCAAGGTCACCACCTACAAGTTCAACGGCCCGGCGGCGATGAACGACGCGCTGCTGTCGGACAGTATCGACGTGGTGTCGGGCAGTCCGCAGGGTCTTCTGACGATCTGGAGCCGCACGCGCGGATCGGCCGGCGAAGTCCGAGCGGTCAGTGCGCTGGCGACGTTGCCGTATGTGCTGAATACCAACAACCCGGCGATCAAGACGGTCGACGACCTCGCGCGCTGCAACAAGATCGCGGTTCCGGCGGTCAGGGTGTCAGCGCAGGCGGTATCGGTCGAGGCGGCGGCGGCGAAGGCTTACGGCATCAAGGAATTTGCCCGCTACGACCAGTACGTGATTTCGATGTCGCCGCCTGACTCGACTGTCGCGCTGCTGTCCGGTTCGACCGAGGTGTCGTGCAACTTCGCGGTGCCGCCGTATATGCAGCAGCAGCTACAGAATCCCGCGATTCATACCGTGCTGAATTCGTTCGATGTCTGGGGCGGGCCGAACACGTTCACCACCGCCTATATGTCCACGAAGTTCCGCACGAAGAACCCGGTTCTGTTCAAGGCGATTTATGCGGCCCTGAAAGAGGCGACAGAGAAGGTAAACGCCGACCCCGAAACGGCCGCGCGCTACTGGATCGAGGACGGGGAGTCGAAACTGTCCCTGGATTTCGTCAAATCGGTCGCCACGGCGCCCGGAACGACCTGGACGATGGCACCGCAAGGCACCGAGGCGGTCGCGGCGTTCATGCACGAGATCGGGTCGATCAAGGTGAAGCCGGCGTCTTGGAAGGATTACTTCTTCCCGGAGGCGTACGACCTGAACGGCTCCTGATCGCCAGAACGGTTATCCCGAGGACCGCGGAAATCACCGATCCGGTAAACACGGCCAGCTTAACCTCCGCCTGGATGGGGCTGCCGTGGAAGCCGAGATCGCCGATGAACAGGCTCATGGTAAAGCCGATCCCGCACAGGGCCGCCACGCCGAAGACGTGAAGCCAATCCAGGCCCGCCGGCATGCGGGCACCGCCGAGGCGAACCGCGATCCAGGTTCCCCCGAATACGCCGGCGGGCTTGCCGATGACCAGCGCCAGGGCGATGCCGAGCATGACGGGTGTGCCGAAATCCGCCAGGGTGACGCCGTCCAGTCGCAAGCCAGCGTTTGCGAGCCCAAACAACGGCAGGACCAGCCACGTTACCCAGGCGCCCAGACCCGCTTCCAGGCGATGGCCGGTGTCGTCCATCGGCACCAGGAATGCCAGGGCCACGCCCGCGATCGTGGGATGGATGCCCGTGCTCAGGACGCATGCCCACAGGGCGACGCCGCCGGCCGCATAGACCCACATGGCGCGGACGCCACTGCGGCGCAGCGCGTAAAGGCCGCCGCAGATCACGCATGCGGCCGCCAATGGCAAAGGCGCCAACCGGGGCGTGTAGAACAAGGCGATCACCGCGATCGCGCCCAGGTCGTCGATGATCGCCAGCGCGGTCAGGAAGACCTTCAACGCCATCGGAACCCGCCGGCCGAGAACCGACAGCGCCGCCAGGGCGAATGCGATGTCGGTCGCGACCGGCACCGCCCAGCCGCGCAACCGAACCGGATCGGACAGGTTGAATCCCGCGTAGATCAGGGCCGGCACCACCATCCCGCCCAATGCCGCCAATCCCGGCGCCGCGATCTTGCGGCGGGAGGCCAACTGCCCGTCGGTGATTTCCCGCCGTATTTCCAGGCTGACCGTCAGGAAGAACAGCGTCATCAGTCCGTCGTTGATCCATAGGTCCAGCGGCAGAAAGCCAAGCGGCAGGGCCATCAGGCGAAAGTAGTTGTCCGCGCTGGAGGCGTTGGACCAGGTCAAGGCCACCATCGCCGCACCCAGCAACGCGATGCCGCCGGCCGCTTGTCCGCGAAGGAACGCCAGCAAAGCGGATAGGCGGCGCGGGGGAACGGTCGTCATGAGGGGAAATCAACTCCGTCGGATTTATGGCCGCCTCGGACAGTAGCCGCCCCCAAGGTGGCGGTCGTCCATTATATCGTGTAGCTAATCATGCTGCACCTGCGAAGGGCATGACGAGGAGAGCTTTGGATGCCGAAGATCATACCCGTTGCCATCTTCGATTGCGTCGTTTTCGGCGCGACCGGCGACCTGACGCTGCGGAAGCTGCTGCCGGCGTTGTATTACCGCTTCCGCGACGGGCAGATGCCCCCCGAGTCCCGCGTGATCGGCGCCGCGCGCTCACATCTGACGGATGAGGACTTCCGCGAACGTGCGACGAGGGCGCTGGAAAAGCACGTGGCCCCCGCCGATCAGGACCCGGAAACGATGCAGCGCTTCCTCGGCCAACTGCATTACGTGGCCATCGACGCCACGGCGCCTGACGCTGACTGGGGACGCTTCACCCCGGTGCTCGATGACGATCGCGTACGCGTTTTCTACCTCGCCACATCGCCCGATCTCTATGGACCGGTCTGCAAGGCGCTGGGTGCCAACGGGCTGGTGACCGAACTGTCTCGCGTCGTGCTGGAAAAGCCGATCGGACACGATGCCGCCTCGGCGCATGCGATCATCGAGGACGTGGCCACGGTCTTCACCGAGGCGCAGACCTTCCGTATCGACCACTATCTGGGCAAGGAAACCGTCCAGAACCTGATGGCGCTGCGCTTTGCCAACACGATCTTCGAACGTTTGTGGACCGCCGACGTGATCGACCACGTGCAGATCACGGTCGCGGAGACGGTCGGGCTGGAGGGTCGTGGCGGCTACTACGACAAGTCCGGCGCCATGCGCGACATGGTGCAGAACCACATGCTGCAGCTTCTGTGCCTGATCGCGATGGACCCGCCTGTGTCGCTGGATGCCGACCGGGTTCGCGACGAAAAGCTTAAGGTTCTGCGGGCGCTGAAGCCGATGGAACCGCATGAGGTCGCGGGCCTCACCGTCCGTGGCCAGTACACCCAGGGCGCGATCGACGGCAAGCCGGTCCCCGGATACCTTGCCGATCTCGGCGCCGATGAGGCATCCAGTACGGAAAGCTTCGTTGCCCTGAAGGCCGAAATCCGCACCTGGCGCTGGGCTGGCGTTCCGTTCTATCTGCGAACCGGCAAACGGCTGCCTTCAAAAGTGTCTGAAATCGTTATCCAATTTCGGGCGCCTCCGTTTTCCATCTTCCCGCCTGAAGCGGCGGAGTGGCGGCCGAACACCCTGATCATCCGCCTGCAGCCCGAGGAGGGAATGCGGCTGGAGATGATGACGAAGGACCCCGGCCCGGGTGGCCTGCGCCTGTCCCCAACCGGACTCGACATCAGCTTCGAAAAGACCTTCGGCAAGCGCTTCCCCGACGCGTATGAGCGGCTGCTGATGGACACGGTGCGTGGCAACCCCACGCTGTTCATGCGTCGCGATGAGGTCGAAGCCGCCTGGGCCTGGGTTGAACCCATCCTGGAAGCCTGGGCCGCTCGGCCGGATCATCCGCGCCCCTATCCCGCCGGAAGCTGGGGTCCGACGGCGGCGATCGCGTTGATCGAGCGCGACGGGCGCACCTGGCATGAAGAGATGATGTAAACCCGCTCTTCTGTTTCGTGTCCAGGGTGCTAAGAAAACCGGATGAATGCGACCGCGATCCGGGTTGGCACCCGTGGCTCTCCGCTGGCTTTGGTCCAGACCCGGAACTTCATGCATCTGCTGGGGCAGGGCGAGGACGTCATCATCGCGACCACTGGCGATGCGGTGCAGGATCGGCCGCTGGCCGATATCGGCGGCAAGGGCCTGTTCGCCAAGGAAATCCACGAGGCACTGCTGGACAACCGCATCGACTGCGCCGTCCACAGCCTGAAGGACCTGGAAACCGAACTGCCGCCGGGCATCGTTCTGGCCTGCGTGCTGATGCGGGAGGACCCGCGCGACGTGTTGATCCTCGGCCAGACCTGCGGCACGCCGGACCCGGCCGACCCTCTGGGCGCGTTGCCGCACGCGGCGCTGGTCGGAACGTCCTCGGTGCGGCGGCAGGCGCAATTGCTGCACGCGCGCCCCGACCTGCGCGTGGCCTCGATCCGCGGCAATGTCCAGACGCGGCTACGGAAGCTGCGGGAAGGCGAATGTCAGGCCAGCATGCTGGCGCTGGCGGGCCTGAACCGGCTTGGGATGAATGTCCCCGGGTCGGTGGTGCTGGATCCGAACGTGATGCTGCCGGCCGCCGCGCAAGGCATCGTCGGGATCACCGCGCGCGCCGGCGACACCGCGTTGCTGGACTTGCTCGCGTCGATCGAGAACCGAGCGTCCCGCATCGCAGGGACCGCCGAACGGGCATTGCTGGGTGAACTCGATGGGTCATGCCGGACCCCGATCGGCGCTCACGCCCGTCTGCTGGACGATGGCAGCCTGACCCTGACTGGACTGGTCGCGCGGGCCAACGGCTCATTCCTGCTCAGGCGTTCCATAACCGGCGCGCCGGCGGACGCATCCCGGCTCGGCCGGCAGCTCGGCATCAGCCTTCGGGCCGACGCCCCGGCCGATCTGTTCGGCTGACGGAACCGGCCTGCCCGCCCAGCATCGCTTCGGAACATCCGGGCCGCGGACAGACGCCGGCCGGTCAAATGCTCCATCACGTGGAGCGCAGACCGGTCCGGAGGTTACTCGTGGGCAAGTACCCAGTCGTTGATGAAGCTGGCGAGGCCGTTGGCGTGGAAATCACGCTTCAGCGCGGCCTCGTCGTAATCGTCCCGCACCCAATCCAGGAACGGTTTGCGGCCTTCGGCTTCTCGTTGATATTGCAGAAAGAACGCATCGAGTATCCCGGTCTTCGCCTGCCGGATATGGCCAAATCGCCAAGACAACTGCCGTAACGCGTCGGCGGCGGTGCCCCCTTCAAACATCACCATCAGTCCGGAAGCCAGGCCCGCCCGGTCGGCGCCGGACTTGCAATGCATGATCGCCGGCGTCGGCATGGAGGCGTAGATGGCATGCAGGCGCAGGACGCGGTCTTTGTGCGGCGCGCCCCGGCTCTCGAACGCCATGTCGTGGAACTGGAGTCCAAGCTCCCGAGCCGTTTCGCGCGAAAGGGCGTCAGAGCCACTTTGGGTCTTGCCACGCAGGTTGACCAGCGTGCGGATGCCCAGGCGCTTGGCCATCCGGCGCAGGCGGAACGGGGTCGGATGATTGCAGCGATAGACCTTGCCCGGGATCACCGTGGCCAGATTGCTCCAGACCAGCCGGAGGACCGCATGGTCGATGAACAGCGAATCGATCCACGCCACGGTCCGTCCCTTGGCGGAACTGAGATCGCCCTTGAAGATGGAGTCCATGTGTCTCGCGGCTGAACCTTTGGAAAGTGGACTGATATGGTCATGGCCCGGGGGCGGACGCAACCAGAACGCTGCAATCGGCCTTACGAGCCGATCAACCCCTGCCGCCGCATCCAGTCTTGCACCAGCCCCGCTACGGCATCCGAATTCCGGTCCATCATCGGAAAGTGCGAGTTCCCGGTCATCCCGGCGGCTGGCAGATCGAGGACCTCCGCAACGCAGCCGGCTTCGCGCAACGCGCCAAGATACCGGTTCACCCGACCCAGCATCTCCGGCCACATCGGGTCCCCGGAGATGTAATCGCCGACCACCACCAAATGCGGCACGCCGCGCAACGCCGTCAGGTCAAGACCGTCCGGGTCGGGCGCGCCGGACGGCTCGATCCCGATGACCGCGCGCACCGTGTCGGGCGCATGCAGCGCCGCGGTGAAGCCGAACGCACCCCCTTGGCTGTGGGTCATCACCACCGCCGGTCCAACCTTGCGAACCAGCGCGTCGTAAGCGGCCTGGGTTGGCGCATCGTTGCCGCCCCAGCGCGGCACGATCTGCTTGGCGAACTGGTCGAAGCAATCCACCGGAAACAGCGTGCCCCGATACGGCGTCCGCGTCCCATACGAACCCGGCGGGCCGAACCGGAACAGCTCCCAACATTCCTGCTTCGACCGGAAATGCGGCTCTTCCGGATAGATCTCGGGAAAGCGCGACCACGAAGCCCGTCCGCGTTCCACCGCGTCGGAGACGAACACGTCATGCCCCGCGTTCAGGAACCAGGATTGCCAGCCGGGCGCGCCGTCCGGCTTGGTTTCCCAGGTCGCGCCGGTCATGCCGCCACCGTGCCACATCAGCAGCGGATAGCGGGCGGCGGGCGCCTCCAGGCGGACAAATTGGGCGTACATCTGTCCAGTCTCGAAATCGCCGTCGGCTGAGAAGACGCGAGGCGCCGCGCCTTGCGTCAGCACCATCGGCCGGGCTGGCAGGCCGGTCAGCGACACCTGATGGCCGCCGATGTGAAAACCGCCGATCTCGCGGACCTTCATCGCCATGTGCATCCTCCCTTTCGACAGCGATTGGCAGCTCGCCATGACGCATGGCAATCGCAGCCGAAGAACACACACCACGAACAGGCCTGAAGGGAAAGCTGTCGTCCATTCGTGCCACTCGGGATCAACCCCAGCGCACCGTCCCCCCCCGGCTCAGAACGACGCGAACCATGGCGACAACGATCTGGATCGGACAAGGCGTTGCCGCGTGTGGCGTTGAACTTCCAGGCTGTGACCACGCGACGTTTCGAAGTAGCATCCGACAGGGGCCGGTCAGGCCGGCGACGGCATGCCCGTTGGATTCAGGAAGCGGCGGAGGCTTTGGGTGACGGGCACAACGATAGCAGGCACCAGCGGGGCCATCCTGCTGGTGACGACCGTTCAGAACCCGTTAAGCATCGCCGCCGGCGGCTACGTGCTGGGCTCGTCATATGCGATCGGCAGCAACACGTCGCTCGATTGGACGATTACCAACGCCGGAACGCTGCAATCGGGCGGAACCGGCGCGCTGTCCGACGGCATTGTCCTGGAGGCTGGCGCCGGGACCTCCTCCACCGCCGTCATCGGTTATATCGACAACACCCGATACGGCGCTATCCATGGTTATGATACGGGCGTTTGGATGCAAGCCGCCGGCACGGTTTTGAACCAAGGCACCATCACCAGCATCTATGGAAAGAACGCCTCGAAATTCGGCTATTCCTATAGTGCCGGCGTCTTTACCCCGCTGGCCGGGGCGGTCCTGTTAGGCGGCGGATCGGTCACCAATGCCGCCTCGGCACTGATCAGCAGCTATGTCGAGGCCGTGAATGTCGGTGAGGCTGGCACCGTCCTGAATGCCGGGACCATCCAGGCCACCGGTAGCCACGGCGCCTTCGGTGTCGTTCTCCCGGCGGGCGGAACCGTCGTGAATCAGGCCGGTGGAACGATATCCGGGATGGACGCCATTCTGGCGTTTGCCGGCGACACATCAGTGACCAACGCGGCCGGCGGCACGATCGCCGGTTCGAACTTCGGGATCGACGTGATCAATGCCACGGCCACGCTGCTGAACGGCGGCGTGGTATCATCCGGCGCGCGGACGGCCATCGGCCTGGGTCAGGGTGGCATCGTCAGCAATATCGCGGGCGGGACCATCGCCGGCGCGGAGTATGGCCTCTACGCCAATGGCCCCGTCACACTGATGAATGCGGGCTCGATCATCGGCACGTCGCAGGTAGGCGCGGTGGTTCTTGCCGCCGCGACGATCAGCAACGCGGCGGCTGGCTTCATTGCGGGCCATTATGACGGGATCTATGTCGGGGGCAGCGCTGCCTCGACCATAACCAACAGTGGAACCCTCCTTGGAATCGCGGGCGATGGCGTCGGCGTCGGCGCGGGTGGCACCGTCGTCAACACCAGCAATGGCACGATCACCGGTCACGCATTCGGAATTCTCGGGGTCCACGCCGCCGATACAGTAACGAACGCGGGAACGATCGTTAGCGGGCAGACCCGATACGGCGCCGGTGTCGGGCTGACGGCCGGGGGAATCGTTACCAACCAGTTCGGTGGCTATATTGGGGCGCAATGGAAGGGCGTTCAGATCGGGGCGTCCTATACCGCCAGCATTGGCGGCACCGTCGTCAACGACGGCACGATCATCGCGCGCGATGTCAGTGGGAACGGCGCCGGGGTGTGGATCCACGGGCCCGGATTGGTCGTCAACGCGCCGGGCGCTGCCATCGTCGGCGGAGCGGATGGTGTCGTCGCCTATTACCAGACGACCCTGGTCAACCAAGGCACCATCTCGGGCGGCGAAAACGCATTCATCGCCGTCAAGGCCGGCTTTGCCGACCGGCTGATCGTCTCACCGGGCGCTGAATTCCAGGGCCTGGTGAACGGCGGCAATGCCATCGGATCGGCGGTTTACACCACGCTGGAGCTGACGACGGGGGCCTCCGCCGGCACGATTGCCGGTTTCGGCACCCAGTTCGTCAACATCGGCAAGATCGAACTGGACGCCGGCGCCACGTGGTCGCTGGGTGGCAGTGTCGCCACCGGCCAGATCATCCAGTTTGACGGCACCGGCACAAGCCTGACGTTACTGAACCCAACCCAGGTCGCCGGCACCGTCGTCTCGTTCGGCAGCTTCTCCGGTTTGCCGACCCTCACCGGCTTCGGCATCGGTGATACCCTGGTGCTGGCGGGCGTCACGGACGTGACCGGCGTAACGGTCGGATCGGGCAGCGTGCTGTCGATCACGCAGGCCAGTGGTCCGGCCATGTATCTTCAGCTCGACGGGACGGACGGCCAAACACTCGCGTTCTCCACCACGGATGGCGCCACCGACATTACGGTTGCCTGCTTTGCCGAGGGCACCCGAATCACCACCCCACGCGGTGCCATCGCCGTCGAGCGCCTGCGCGAGGGCAACGCCGTCCTGACCGCTTCGGGTGCGTCTCACCCAATTCAGTGGATCGGCCGCCGCACCCTGGATTGCCGGCGTCATCCGGCCCCGGATCGGGTAAAACCCATCCTCATTGCCCGCCATGCCTTCGGCCACAACCGGCCGAAACGCCCGCTGCGCCTGTCCCCCGATCACTCCATCTTCATCGACGACCTGCTGATCCCGGCGAAACTGCTGGTCAACGGCACCACGGTCATGCAGGTCGATGTCGGCACCATCACCTACTATCACCTGGAACTCGCGCACCACGACGTCGTGCTGGCCGAGGGCTTGCCCACCGAAACCTATCTGGAAACCGGCGGCCGCTCCGCCTTCGAGAACGGCGGCGCGGCGACCCAGTTGCATCCGGATTTTACCCCGGATGAGGCCCGCGTCGCCATGGTGTGGCGCAACTTCGCCTATGCGCCGCTTGTCGGGTCCGAGGAACAGCTCAACCCAATCCGCGCGCGGCTCGCAAGTCAGGCGGCAATGCTTGGATACCCAACGGATGGGATGAAACCACGTCGCTCGCGAACGGCAGCCGCGTAATACCGGCCCGCCGACAGACTGATACCAGCCCACCGAAGGGCTGATTCACCCGCACCGGCCCCGCACCGTCATGGCGGGCGAAGGCCCGCCATCCACGCCTTCATCTGCCAGACCAAAGGCCCAGAGCATCAACGCAGGCTCATGGAACCCGCCAGCTCCGGCCTAAACCCGCCGCAGGTCCAGCGTCCTCGGGTGCTCCCGCGACCGCTGCACCGCAGGCTCCCGCATCGGCCCCGGCGTGTGCCCGAACGGAAAAAACCGAGCACGGCGGCGGGCTTCGGCTTCGTTCGCATTGACCGGGAAGGTGTCGTAGTTGCGCCCGCCGGGGTGGGAGATGTGGTACGTCATCCCGCCCACGCTCCGTCCGCTCCAGCGATCGAACACATCCAGCACCAGCGGCGCGTGAACGCCAATCGTCGGGTGCAACGCGCTGGGTGGGTTCCACGCCTTGAAGCGCACGCCGCCGACATACTCACCCTCGCGATCCGTGCGCGTCAGCGGCACCGCCGCGCCGTTGGCGGTCAGCACATAGCGCTCATCCACCCAGCCGGAGACCTTGGCCTGCACGCGTTCCACCGAACTATCGACATAGCGGACAGTGCCGCCGGCCGCCTGTTCCTCGCCCAACACGTGCCAGGGTTCCAGCGCGTTCCGCAGTTCCAGGTCGATGCCGGCGAAATCCACGTTGCCGATATGCGGGAACCGGAACGCCAGATGCGGCGCGAACCAGTCCGGGTCCATCGGGAAGCCAAGCGCGCCGATCTCCTCCAGCGCGCCGCGGAAATCCTGTTCGACGAAGTGCGGCAGCATGAAGTCGTCATGCACCCGCGTGCCCCAATGGATCAGGGTCCGCTCATAGGGACGTTCCCAGAATGCCGCGACCGCCGAACGCATCAGCAGCACCTGCGCCGCCGACATCCGCGCGTGCGGCGGCATCTCGAACGCTCGGCATTCCACCAGCCCGCGCCGGCCGGAGGCACTGTCGGGTGAGTACATCTTGTCGATGCAGAACTCGGTCCGGTGGGTGTTGCCGGTCATATCGGCCAGGATATGGCGGAACAGGCGGTCGGTGACCCAGGGGGCGACCGGCTGCTTCGCCTTCACCTGGGCGAAGGCGATCTCCAGTTCGGCCAGACTGTCCTGGCGCGCTTCGTCCACGCGCGGGTGCTGGCTGGTCGGGCCGATGAACTGGCCGCTGAACAGGAACGACAGGCTGGGATGGTTGTGCCAGAAGCCGACCACCGACTTCAGCAGGTCGGGTCGGCGCAGGAACGGCGAGTCCTCGGGCGACGCCGACCCCATCACCACATGGTTGCCGCCGCCAGTGCCGACATGGCGGCCATCCAGGTTGAACTTCTCGGTTGCCAGCCCGACCTGGCGGGCTTCCTCGTAAAGCTCCTCGGTCAGCTTGATCTGTTCCGCCCAACTCGCGGTCGGGTGGGTGTTGACCTCGATCACGCCAGGGTCCGGCGTGACGGAGAAGTGCAGCAGCCGATCGTCTTCGGGCGGGAGGTAGCCTTCCATCACGATCTTCCGTCCGGCCTCGGCGGCGGTTTCTTCTACCGCGGCCGTCAGCGCCAGCCAGTCCTCGATGGAGAACAGCGGCGGGAAGAAGACGTGGATCAACCCGTCCCGGGCTTCGACCGCCAGGGCGGTGCGGACAACGCTGGGATCGCCTTTGCCGATGACCGGCAGTTCCTGCTGGACCGGACGGAAGTTCTCGATGCTGCTGGCCGAGCCTTGCGGCTGGCGCGATTGCAGCGCCTGCCGGGTCGGCAGCTTCTCCTTCGGCGCGAACGGATCGGGTTCCACGTCGTATTCGGCGTGTTCGGGATCGACCCAGGGCAGGGACTCCAGCGGCAGGCGCAGGCCCACCGGGCTGTCGCCGGGAATCAGGAACATCTCACCGGCCTTGAAGAACCATCTGCCGGACTGCCAGCGGCGCGTGCCGCCATCGATCACGCGGCGTAGCGGCAGCACGCTGCCAACCACGCTGGACAGGCCTTGGGCGTAGATGCGGGCCAACCGAGCACGCTCCAGCGGGTCGGCCAGCTTGGAATCGTCGGCCAGGACGTTGACCGGCAGGCGATGCTCTTTCCACAGGTAGTAGTGGATGTCCTCATAGGCCGGGATGACCAGCGCTGGATCGACCTGCAGGCGCTCCGCAAGGCTGCGGGCGAAGGCGGTCGCCTCCCGGGCGGTGGCGTTGTCGGTGTCGTCGTCGGAGGCGAGCAGGGACGGGTCGTTCCACACCTTCTCGCCGTCGGCACGCCAATGGCAGTGTAACGCCCAGCGCGGAAGCTGCTCGCCGGGATACTGCTTGCCCATGCTGTGGTTCAGCACCGCGCCGGGTGCCCATTTGTCCATCAGCCGGTGGATCAGCCGGCCGGCATAGGCGCGCTTGGTGGGGCCGAGTGCGTCGGTGTTCCACTCCGGCGCATCCATGTCGCCGGCGGCGATGAAGGTCGGTTCGCCGCCCATCGTCAGCCGCACGTCGCTGCGCTTCAGTGCGCGATCCACATCCCGGCCGCGCGCCAGGATCGCCTGCCATTGCGCTTCGGTATAGGGCTTGGTGGTGCGCGGCGTTTCCTTGATGCGCGTCACCGACATGGCGAAATCGAAGGTGGTTTCGGCCTTCTCCATCAGCCCGGAAATCGGCGCGGCGGAGATCGGATCGGGGCTGGCGGCCAGCGGAATGTGCCCCTCGCCGCAGAAAAGACCCGAGGTTGCGTCCAGCCCGACCCAGCCGGCGCCCGGCAGATAGACCTCGGCCCAGGCATGCAGGTCGGTGAAGTCGGCGGTCGGGCCTTCCGGACCCTCCAGCGGTTTCACATCGGCGACGAGTTGGATCAGGTAGCCGGACACGAAGCGCGCGGCCATGCCCAGATGGCGCAGCACCTGCACCAGCAGCCATGCGGAATCGCGGCAGGAGCCCTTGCCGCCGCCCAGGGTCTCCTCCGGAGTGAACACCCCCGGCTCCAGGCGGACAATATAGGCGACCTTGGTCTGGATCAGGCTGTTCAGGGCGACCAGCTTATTGACCGTCCGTTCCTCGTCACGCGGGATGGCCGCCAGCAGCGCCGCCAGTTGCGGGCCGGGGGTTTCGGTCTTGCGGAACGGGGCCAGTTCCTGCTCCAGCACGGGATCGTAGCTGAACGGGTAGGTTTCCGCCTCGGGTTCCAGGAAGAAGTCGAACGGATTGATCGTTACCATGTCGGCGATCAGATCGACCGTCACCTCGAACCGGTCCACCTTCTCGGGGAACACGACGCGGGCCAGATGGTTGCCCTGCGGGTCCTGCATCCAATTGATGAAATGCGGCTTCGGCTCGACTGTCAGTTCATACGACAGGATGGCGGTGCGGGCCTGCGGGGCAGGGCGTAGCCGGATCGTTTGTGGCCCGAGCGCGATCGGACGATCGTAGTGATAGGACGTCTTGTGGGTCAGGGCGACGTGCAATGGCATTAGGGCGCTCGAGACAATTTGGGGGCAAAATATTTTTGCACCGCAGCACGACGCATGGCAACCGCAATGCTACGCAACAGCGCGCTTTCCGGCGTTGACCAACCAGCAGCCGGCGGAGGCGACCACCAGCCCGGCGATCGCCAGCCAGGTCAACCGCTCACCCAGCAGCAACCACGCCAGAAACGCAGCGGTCCCTGGCACCAAATAAAAGTTCGCGCTCGCTCGGGCAGCCGTGCCGCGCGCGAGCATGGCGGAGTAGAGCCCCATTCCACCCAGCGACGTCATCACGGTGTTCCAGCCCAGCGCCATCAGCGCGCCATCGGTCCAGTCCGCCCGCGGCGTTTCCAGCAGCCACGCGCCAAGCCCCGAAACCACTGCCGCCGAGACGAACTGCGCGGTCGCCCCCGGAAGCAACGGCACGCCCCGGCAGAACCGGCCGAAATAGAGCGTCCCGAAAACCAGCCCGAGGACCCCGACGAACGCCAGGGCGAGCCCCTGAAACCGGGACGCACTTTCGAAAGCCGCGTGGCCCACGACAAGCCCGACGCCGGCCATGCCCAGCGCCAACCCCAGCCATTGCCGCGCGCGCAGCCGCTCGTGCAGCAGCACGACGCCCAGGATCGCGGTCAACAGTGGGGTCAGCGATTGCACCAGAGCGATCTGTGCCGCCGGTGCCAGCAACAGGCCCACATGCGGCGCCATGAGGCCCACGGCGTTCAGCGACGCCCCGGCGACCGCGCAATGCAACCAGCGCCATCGCGCCAGAGGGCGCCACGATTGCCGCGAAACCAGCATCAGCACGACCAGAACGGCCGCACACCCCGCCATGCGGATCGCCACGAACAACAACGGCGAGAGGTCCCGCAGCCCCGCCTTCGAGGCGATGAAGGACGAACTCCAGAGCAGGACGAACAGGAAAGGGGCGAGCCGTGTGAGCATCGCGGCTCCTAGCGGAAGGACAACACCACTCTACCTACAAGCACCGCCCGGTTCCGCCAAATGTCCGGGGGTGTCGCGGTGGTTTTGACCGTCGGAGTGTCGCCCAAACCGCGTTTCGTGAATCTCCACCGAGCGCCTGTGGGTTGTTCCAAGGAACGGTCAACTAACCGCGCGAGGCGCTCCCAATATGCGTAAAACACAACGAACGACGCCGCCTTACCGGCGTGACACCTTTCCGCGTCAATCCGTGTATAAATCCAGAAAACCCGTGATGGACCTCTTCTCGCCCCAGACCCTTAAAGTCGGGCTGATGTTGCCCTGAGTCCGCCAGCGGAACAGCCCACACCTTCAGTCCGGCAACCCTTTCCCAGGCGCCAGTTCCAACCAAAGCGCGTTCAGCGCCGCGAACGCCGCCGCGAAACTCAGGCCGAGTATCCACGAGAAGTACCACATAACGTCAGTTCCCTAGTAGCTGGTATGCAGGTCGGCCTCGATCTGCGCTTCCGTCACCGGCCCGCGCAGCACGCGATAGACCCAGGCGGTATAGACCAGTACGATCGGCAGCAGCACCACCGTCGCCACGGTCATGATCAGCAGCGTCGTGGCCGAGGAGGATGCGTCCCACACGATCAGGCTGGAATCCGGGGCCAGCGAGGATGGCATCAGGAATGGAAACATGCTCAGCCCGGCGGTCGCGATCACCGCGGCGATGGCGATGCCGCTGAACAGAAACGCCAGCACCCGCAGCCGCCGCGTGCGCAGCAGCAGGGCCGTCAGCAGCGCGCTTGCCACCCCCAGCCCTGGTGCGAGCATGAACCACGGTTGAGCGGTATAGTTGTTCATCAGCGCGCCGGACTGAAGGACGACATGCTTGGCCAGCGGATTGGACGGGCCGTTCACGCCGCCGAAGGATTGCAGCGCATAGAAGTCCAGCCGGGACGCCCAAAGCCCACCCGCCACGAACAGGACCGCCAGCAGGATGGCGGCCAGCGTGCCGGCATTCTGCGCGCGTTCCCTCGGCGCGCCTTCGGTCTTGCAGGCCAGCCAGGCCGCGCCGTGCATCGTCAGCATCGTGACGCTGACGATTCCGCACAGCAGGGCGAACGGACTGAACAGCCCGAACACGGAGCCCGCATAGGTCATGCGCAACGTATCGTCGAACTGGAACGGCACCCCCTGCAGCACGTTGCCGAACGCGACACCAAAGACCAGCGACGGAACCAGGCCACCCGCGAACAGCGCCCAGTCCCACGTCGTGCGCCAGCCTGCGCCGGGTAGCTTGCTGCGGAATTTGAAGCCCACCGGGCGCAGGATCATCGCGCACAGCAACAGCAGCATCGCCAGGTAAAAGCCCGAAAACGCGACGGCGTACAATGGCGGCCACGCGGCGAAGATGGCCCCCCCGCCCAGGATGAACCATACTTGGTTGCCTTCCCAGACCGGCCCGACCGTGTTGATGACGATCCGCCGCTCCATATCCGTGCGGCCGATCCAGGGCAGCAGAATGGCGGTGCCCAGATCGAACCCATCCATCACCGCGATGCCGATCAGCAGCACGCCCAGCAAGGCCCACCAGAGCAGGCGCAGGATTTCGTATTCGGGCATGGATCGGCTCCTATTCCGCAACCGCGACGAATGGCGCGGGCTTTGGGGCGGGTGGCGCCAGATCCGGCCCCCGGCGGATCGTGCGAAGCATCAGGAACACCTCAACCACCGCCAGCACCGAGTAGAACAGCACGAAGGCGGACAGCGAAATCCACACGTTGCTCGCGGGAATATTGGAAACCGACAGGAATGTCGGCAGCACGCCATCCACGCTCCATGGCTGGCGGCCCACTTCGGCGACGATCCACCCCAGTTCGGCGGCGATCCAGGGTAGCGGCAGCGACCACAGCGCCAGATGCAGCAACCAGCGGTGCTGCTCCACCTGACGGCGGGATGCCATCGCGAACATCGCACCGAACAAGGCGATGAAATAGAATCCCAGGCCGACCATGACCCGGAAGCTGAAGAACAGCGGCAGCACGGGCGGGATCGTGTCGTTGGCGGCGGCCGAGATCTGCTGTTCGGTGGCGTCCGTCACCTTCGGCGTGTACCGCTTCAGCAGCAGCCCGTAGCCCAGGTCGCCCACGTGCGCGTCGAATTGCTGGCGGGCGGCGGCATCGTCTGGATGGGCGCGTAACGTCTCCATCGCCCCATAGGCAAGCATGCCGCTGGCGATCCGGGTCCGGGCGGAGGCAACCAGGTTTTCGATGCCCTCCACCTGACCTGAAATCGAGCGTGTCGCGATCAGGCCGAGCGCCCAGGGCACTTCCAGGGCATATTCGGTCTTGTGGGTGGCGATATCGGGAAGGCCAATGACGGTGAAGGACGCCGGCGCGGGTTCGGTGTGCCACATCGCCTCGATGGCGGCGATTTTCATCTTCTGGTTTTCGCCCGCCGTGTAGCCGCTCTCGTCGCCCAGGACGACGACCGACAGCGCCGACGCCAGGCCGAAGCTCGCGGCGACGGTGATCGAACGAATGGCCAGTCCGCGATAGCGTCCCCGCAGGAGGTAAAACGCGCTGATGGACAGCACGAACATTGATCCGGTCACATACCCGGCGGACACTGTATGCACGAATTTCGACTGTGCCACCGGGTTGAAGATCACGGCGAAGAAGTCGGTGACCTCCATGCGCATGGTTTCGATGTTGAACCGCGCGCCGACCGGGTTCTGCATCCACGCGTTGGCGATCAGGATCCACAGCGCGGACAGGTTGGTGCCCAGCGCCATCAGGCAGGTCACGATCAGGTGCTGCACCCGCGACAACTTGTTCCAGCCGAAGAAGAACAGGCCGATGAAGGTGGCTTCCATGAAGAAGGCCATCAGTCCTTCGATCGCCAGCGGCGCGCCAAAGATATCGCCGACATACTGAGCATAGTACGCCCAGTTCGTGCCGAATTCGAACTCCATGGTCAGGCCGGTGGCAACGCCCAGGGCGAAGTTGATGCCGAACAGCATGCCCCAGAACCGCACCATATCACGCCAGATGGCGCGGCCGGTGGTGACGTAGATACTTTCCATCACCGCCAGCAGCACGGACAAACCGAGCGTCAGGGGGATGAAGAGGAAGTGGTACATCGCGGTCAGGGCGAACTGTAGGCGAGACAGTTCAACGACATCCATCGGCTCTACTCCAGGTCAAGGCAGCCGCGACTTTAGTTGAAGGCGTTACCAGGCCGGGCGCCGATTGCCTTGAAGAACATTGCCGCTGGGCAGAATCCTGTAAAGCTGGCCTGGATCAGGTTCAGGCCGACGAAGGCGGTCAGCAGCAGCCACCAGGGGCTGTACAGCCAAACCAGCGCCGCGCTGACCAGCACCATAAATCCCGCGAATGCCATGACGGCTCGGTCGATCGACATCGGTTAACTCCTTTTTAGTTTTTCAGTGAAAGGTTGTCGTGGGTCCATCGCACGATCGCATCGGCATTCATCGCGCCGGCCGATTGTGCGATCGGCTTTCCATTCTGAAACAAAAACATGGCCGGGATGCCGCGCACACCCAGGCGGGCGGAGACATCCGGCGCCTGATCGGCGTTCAGTTTCAGCAGCCGCACGCGCGGTTCCAGGGTCGCCGCGGCACGCTCGAACTGCGGTCCCATGGTGCGGCATGGCCCGCACCACGGCGCCCAGACATCCAGCAGCACCGGGATGCTGTCGGAACGAATGTGCCGTTCGAACGTGGCCTCATCCACCTCGATCGGGTGTGCGGTGAACAGTTTACCATGGCATTTGCCGCAGCGCGCCTCGGCGGCCGGCCGATCGGCCGGAACCCGGTTCAACGCGCTGCAGGCGGGGCAGACGATCTGTTCGGATGCGGCCATGATCGCTAATCTTTCACGACTTGCTCAAGTTTGGAAATATTCAACTGACGGAGCAGGAAGCTCTCGTAGAAGGGTTCACTTTCGCCGCTCCGCATCTTGCGGAGGAAGTACTTCTCGAACCCGACCTTCGCCAGATGCACCCATTTCCCCTTGGCCGACCAGTTAACATTGCGTGGCGGAATTTGCGGCTGGGCGACAAACGCCACGCCGCCGTCGCCGAAATCCGCCAGGCAGATGGCGTTCCAGGTCGCATGCGCGTTCGGCTTTTCGCCCTTCAGGATGCGGCCGATATTCTGCGCGGTGGCGGTGACCATCGATTCGATCATGAAGCCGGTTTTCGGCGTTCCCACGGGAACCGGCGTCGGCCCGACCGGCGGGATGGCGACGCAGACGCCGATACCGAAAACCTCCGGATAGCGGGGGTTGCGCTGATATTCGTCGATCAGCACGAAGCCGCGCGGATTGACCAGTTTGTCCAGGCCCCGAATCGCCGAAACGCCGCGGAACGGCGGCAGGATCATGGAGAAACCGAACGGCAGCGTGTGGGTCTTGATGGTGGCGCCGGCATTGTCCACTTCCTCGACCGTCGCGGCATTTTCAGCGATGCTTTTGATCTTGGCGTTGGTGATCCAACTGATGTGGCGGTTGCGGAACTCGCTCTCCATCAGCGACTTGGTGTCGCCGACGCCGTCCAGCCCCAGGTGGCCGATATACGGTTCCGGGGTGACGAAGGTCATCTTCACCTGATCGCGGATGCGCCGTTTTCGCAGTTCGGTGTCCAGGATATACGCGAATTCGTAGGCCGGGCCGAAGCACGATGCGCCCTGCGCGGCGCCAACCACGATGGGGCCGGGGTTCTTGCAGAACGCCTCGAACGCGGCATGCGCCTGTTCGGCATGAGCGACGTGGCAGATCGACTGCGTGTGCGCCTTCGGCCCCAGTCCCTCGATCTCATCGAACGCGAGGTCGGGACCGGTGGCGATCACGAGGTAGTCATAGCTGACGGACTCGCCGTCGTTGAGTTCGACGCGCTTGCCGTCCGGATCCACGCGACGCGCGCCCTGCAACAGATAGCGCACGCCCTTGCGTTGCATCACGCCGGCGAGGTCCGCCTCGATCTCCTTGCGTTCCCGCCAGCCGATTGCCACCCAGGGATTGGACGGCACGAAATGGTAGCGGGGTTCCTCGCCGATCAACGTCAGCCGGTCCCCGGGCCGAAGCTGCGGCACTAATTCGTAGGTAGCCAGGACGCCGCCCAGGCCAGCCCCAAGAACAACGATTTCGGCCATTTTTCGCTTCCCAACATGTCCAACCTTGTTGACATATATATTCGTATCATCGTAGATACGCAATATGGAAAATATGGACGCCAAGTCACTCGACCCAAAGCAGATGGCCGTTGCCGCCGAAGACGCGAGCGATCTGCTGAAGTCGCTCGCCAACCCGCATCGCCTGCTGATCCTGTGTCAGTTGACCGAAGGTGAGCGTTCCGTCGGTGAACTGGCAACATTTCTTGGTTTACGCGATTCTACGGTGTCTCAGCATCTGGCGTTGTTGCGTCGCGATGGGATGGTGCGCGCCCGCCGCGACGGCCAGACCATTTGGTACACGGTTTCAAGTTTGCCGGCTCAGGCCGTCCTGAACACCCTGTTCGAGATATTCTGTAAACCTAACGCGATCTGCTCTCCGGACCGCCCCTTATCTTTATCATGACGCAGGCGGTTAACTTAGCCGATTTGATCGGGCGTGCATTGCACTGGATCAATGCGTGCCTTGTCGAATCAACAGTAAGTTCGCCAGTCTGAATACTGGCGATCTTGTTCTTCCAACACCACAGGAGCCGACGATGCAGAGCCAATCCCATCTGCGGGACATGACGCCGACCGAAATTCACAACGCGCTTCTGCGCCACGAGATCGTGCTGATCGATGTGCGTGAACCGGCGGAGTATATGGCCGAGCGGATTCACGGCGCGCTGTTGTATCCGCTTTCCACTTTCGACCCCGCCGCGCTGCCGGTCGGTGGACGTCCGGTCGTGCTGCAATGCGGCTCTGGCAAGCGCTCCGCGACCGCTGTCGCGAAATGCATCGCGGCCGGGGTTCCCGTCACGGCGCATTTGGCCGGCGGCATCATGGCCTGGAAGCACGCCCGGTTGCCCACCGTCACGCTCGACGCGGGCACAGGTTCGGTTGTCGATCGGCGATAGGCCATAAGGGCCTTCCTACAGGAGCGTCTAATGAAATCCGGTTTCCTGCCGATCACGGCCGCTTTGGTCCTGATGGCGTTCGGCGTCCGCGCTGAAACGACATTCAAGGTTCAGCCCGACAGCATCACCGATCAGAAGGCGGTGTACGCCACCGTCGAAAGCCCCTATGTCGTGCCCGCCAGGACGCGCATCGGCGGTACCGTTGCCAGTCTGTCGGTGCGGCAGGGCGATCTCGTGACACCAGGGCAGGTTGTCGCGGTGGTCGCCGATGAGAAGCTGCTGTTGCAAATCAACTCGCTGGATGCGGAGATCAGCGGGCTTCAATCGACATTGGCGCAAGCCAAAATCGACCTGAACCGCGCCGAGACGCTGGCTCGGCAGGGCGCCGGACCGCGCGCCACGATGGATCAGGCGCGCACCGCGTTGGAAGTCGCGACATCAATGCTGCAAGCGCGCACCGCGCAGCGGTCGGTCGCCCAACAAACACTTGAGGAGGGGCGGGTTCTGGCGCCAGTCGCCGGCCGGGTGCTGACCGTCCCTCTGACCAACGGAACGGTGGTCATGAATGGGGACACGGTCGCCACCATCGGTGAGCAGCCGTTCAGGTTGCGCCTGCGCATTCCCGAACGCCATGCGGTCGAAATCAAGGTTGGCGATCCGATCCGGTTGGATGCAAAGCAATTGGGTACCGAAAGCGGCGGATCCGGCACCCTCACGTTGATCTACCCCCGAATCGAGGAAGGCCGGGTGGTGGCGGATGCAAACGTGTCCGACCTTGGCGACTATTTCGTGGGTGACCGTGTGCGGGTATGGATCAATGCCGGCACACGATCCGGTTTCGTGGTGCCCGAAAGCTTCGTGAATACCCGTTTTGGCCTTGATTACGTCAGCCTGCGTCAAGCCGACGGAAGCACGATAGAGGCGCCGGTCCAGCGCGGCCAGGACACGTCGCTGCCGTCGATGCCGGATGGTCTGGAACTGCTGTCCGGCGTCCGCGCCGGGGACGTGCTGGTGCGGCCGTGAACCTCGGTTTTTCCGGCCGGCTGACGCAGGCGACGATCCGTTCGCCGCTGACGCCGCTTTTCCTGCTGGCGGCGCTGGCCGCCGGTATGATCGCATTGCTGACCATCCCGCGTGAGGAGGAGCCCCAGATCAGCGTGCCGATGGTCGATATCGTCGTGCAGGCCAACGGGCTGAAAGCGCCCGACGCGGTGGAGATGGTGACCAAGCCGCTGGAATCGATCGTCAAGGCGATCAGTGGCGTGGAGCATGTTTACAGCCAGACCCAGGACGATAGCAGCGTCGTGACCGTCCGTTTCAACGTGGGCACGAATGAGGACGATGCCGTTCTGCGGGTAAACGACAAAATTCGGGCAAACCTCGACAAGATCCCGATCGGTATTCCCGAACCCCTGATCGTCGGGCGGGGTATCAACGATGTCGCCGTGGTGGTGCTGACGCTTTCGGCCGAACCCCAAGCGGCGGGCCGATGGACCGACAAGGATCTGTATGACGTGGCGGTCAAGCTGCGTAGTGAGCTGACCAAGGTCGATAACATCGGCACCAGCTATCTCGTCGGCTCCGGCCCAGAGGAAATTCGCGTCGAACCTGATCCGGAAAAGCTGTCGCTGTTCGGCGTGACACTGCAACAGTTGATCGGCAAGGTACGCGACGCGAACCGCGCGTTCGTCA
Organism: Acetobacteraceae bacterium; assembly: GCA_003506895.1. Lineage (GTDB taxonomy): Bacteria > Pseudomonadota > Alphaproteobacteria > Acetobacterales > Acetobacteraceae > Rhodopila. The sequence goes on from DNXO01000084.1 coordinate 286,888, forward strand.
CGGGCACTATCCGCGATGCGGGCCTGGCGCGCACGTTGGCGGCTGGTCAGACATTGCAGGGGGTGCCGGATATCGGCCTGCTGTTGCTTACCACGCGCGATGGCCGCCCGGTCTATGTGCGTGACGTCGCCAGCGTGGTGATCGGGCCGAGCACGGCGGAAAGCCGGGTTTGGAATCTGGCACCGGTCAAGGATGGCTGGCAGCGAGGGCCAGCGGTCAGCCTGGCGCTGGCCAAGCGCGCCGGTGCCAACGCGGTCGTCGTTTCGCAGGCGATCGTCGATCGGGTGCAGGGGCTGCGCGGCAACCTGCTGCCGCCCGATTTGCGGGTTGAGGTCACCCGCGACTACGGCCGCACCGCCAACGACAAGGCAAACGAGCTGCTGTTTCACCTTGGCTTGGCGACGGTTTCGATCGTCGTGCTGATTGCGTTCGCCATCGGCTGGCGGGAGGCGGTGGTCACATTGGTGGTCATCCCGACCACGATCCTGCTGACCCTGTTTTCAGCCTGGTTGATGGGCTACACAATCAACCGCGTCAGCCTGTTCGCATTGATTTTCGCCATCGGTATCCTGGTGGACGATGCGATCGTCGTGGTGGAAAACATCGCCCGCCATTGGGGGATGCGCGACGGCCGGCCACGCTTGCAGGCGGCGATCGAGGCGGTGGGCGAAGTCGGCAACCCGACCGTCGTTGCCACCCTGACGGTGATCGCCGCGCTGCTGCCGATGCTGTTCGTGTCGGGCCTGATGGGGCCGTATATGGCGCCGATCCCCGCCAACGCCTCGGCCGCCATGCTGTTCTCGTTCTTCGTGGCCATGGTCGTCGCGCCGTGGTTGCTGCTGAAACTGTCGCCGGAAACCGGTCACGCCGGGGCCGCCGCGCATGATGGGGGCGCGCATGACGAGGGAATGCTGGGCAGGCTTTACCGTCGCGTGGCGGAACCGGTGCTGCGCACGCGCCGGAGGGCCTGGACGTTCTTGCTGGCGGTCGGGGTCGCCACCATCGCCGCCTGCATGCTGTTCTACACTGAAAGCGTAACGGTGAAGCTGCTGCCGTTCGACAACAAGTCTGAACTACAATTCGTGCTGAACCTGCCGGAGGGTAGCACTCTGGAAGACACCGAACGCAACCTGTTCGCCGCCGCCGAGATCGTCCGCGCCCTGCCGGAGGTGCGCTCGGTCCAGGCCTATGCCGGCACCGCCTCACCGTTCAACTTCAATGGATTGGTACGGCATTCGTATATGCGTCAGTCACCGGAAATGGGCGATCTACAAATAAACCTCGAGGAAAAAGACCAGCGTAGCCGGGCCAGCCATGCGATCGCCCTTGACCTGCGGCAGAAGCTGAACGCGCTGGTGCTGCCAACGGGCACGACGTGGCAGGTCGTGGAAGTGCCGCCGGGTCCGCCGGTGTTGGCGACTCTGCTGGCCGAGATCTACGGCCCCGACCCGGCGACGCGGCGCGCGGTCGCGGAAGAAACCGCGGCGTTGTTCAAGACGGTGCCCTTTATTGTCGACGTCACCAATTCCTACGGTTTTCCACGCCCTCGTACCCGCATCGCTATTGACCAGGGTGAACTGGAATATTTCGGCGTCGAGCAGAGCGACGTCTACGACACGGTTCAGGCGCTGTTCGGTGGCGTGCCGGTCGGTTACTCGCATCGCGGCGAAGGCCGTGATCCGATCGAAATTCGCGTTGGCCTTCCCAAAAGCGGGCTGACCTGGAACGAGCGGATCGCCGCTACGCCCGTTCCGGCCAACACGCTTCCGGGCAGCAAGACCGTGGTGGAACTGGGCCAGGTCGTCAGGGCCGAACAGGAACTCGGCTCCCGGGTCCTGTTTCGTCGCGATGGACACTTTGCCGACATGATAATGGGGGAACTCGCGGGCGCGTTCGAGGCACCGATCTACGGTATGGCGGCGGTGAACCGGGCGATCGACGAACACGACTGGGGGAAGCTGCCCAAACCCACGATCAGCCTGCGCGGCCAACCTGTTGATGAATCGAAACCGTCGCTGCTGTGGGACGGCGAGTGGGAAATCACCTACGTCACTTTCCGCGACATGGGGGCGGCGTTCGGCGTGGCGATCCTGGGGATCTACATACTGGTGGTCGCACAGTTCCGCAGTTTCACGCTGCCGCTGGTCATCCTGACTCCGATTCCGTTGACGTTGATCGGCATCGTGTTGGGCCACTGGTTGCTGGGCGCGCCGTTCACCGCCACGTCGATGATCGGGTTCATCGCCCTGGCTGGCATTATCGTCCGCAATTCGATCCTACTGGTGGATTTCCTGCGTCACGCCTCGACCAAGGGCCAGACCTTGCGGCAGGCGCTGGTGGCAGCGGGGGCGATCCGATTCCGCCCGATCCTTCTGACGGCGCTTTCCGCGATGATCGGCGCGGCCACGATCCTGACAGATCCGATCTTCCAGGGGCTGGCGATCTCCCTGCTGTTCGGGTTGGCGTCGTCCACCCTGCTGACGGTGCTGGTCATCCCGGCGATCTATGTCGTGATGCGGGACGCCGATCGGGTGATTGGCTAGCGGTGTCGTGGGCTTGCCCGGTTGCGAGTTCCGGGGGCCGGGCGGCTCGGTTTTCCTGCCGTTTCGGCGGAAGGGAAGGGGTTCATCCCGGATTTAGTGGATTTAGGCAGGGATTCGCACGGGAAGTTGTTTCGGATACGCCGCGAATCTCTGCCGATGCGTTGGCGACCGTGTTCCCCGCGATTCCCGCCCGAAATCCGGCCCCTCGTTCAACCCGCCAACCCGGTCTATGATGCCGCCTGACGGCACTTCGCCTGTCCGCGAGCCTTTCCAAAGGGAAGAACACCTGATGTCCGAGACACGTTTCCCACCGCTGACCCCAGAAGAGATGACAGACGAGCAGCGCGCCGTCGTCGAAGCGATCCAGGCTGGCCCACGGGGCGCCGGCCTGCGCGGCCCGTTCAACGCATTGCTGCGTAGCCCGGTGCTGTGCGACCTGGTGCAGCGCGTCGGCGCCTATGTGCGGTTCGGCACTTCGTTGCCCGCGCCACTGAATGAGCTGGCGATCTGCATGGCGGGGCGCAAATGGGGCGCCCAGTATGAATTCTACGCTCACCGCCGCCTGGGCATTGATGCCGGCCTGAACCCCGCCATTCTCGATGCGGTCGCCGTCGGCCAGCGCCCGACCGACATGAGCGACGACGAAATCATCGTCTATGAGTTCGTGACCGATTTGCTGTCCACCGGCCAGGTTTCCGACGCCCGCTACGGCGCCGCGATGGGCCGGTTCGGCGAGCGCGGGATCATGGATATGGTCGGCGCCGTGGGTTACTACAGCCTGGTGTCGATGGTGCTGAACGTGGCGCGGGTGCCGCTGCCGGAAGGCGAAACGGCTCCACTGAAGCCGCTCTGAACCATGCGTCGCGGCCCGGTGGATGCCGGGCCGCCGCTTAGCTAGGATTGCGTCTCAGGCGACAGAACGATGCAGCTTGAACGCGCGTGGATGATCTTCTCGCAGGCCTGAACCGCCGTCTCGCGGGACATTCCGGTCATTCGGGCACGCCAAAGCACCGAGCGGCCCTGATGCACACTTGCGACGAACGGATGGGCGACCGCCAGTTCCACATGCGCGTGGCCCTGCGCTGTCGTCAGTGCACCGCGGGCCTGGCCCTGGTTGGCGAAGGCGCCGATCTGAATCGCCCATTGGCCCGGGGCCGCCGGACCGCGCCGTACCGCCGCGGCGTCGGCGGCGTTGGCTGAACCGATCAGAAAGCCGCCACGCGGCGGCGCGGGCGGCGCTGTCGGCGGCGTAACCAAAGCGAACTGCTGGCCAGCCGACGGGGCGCCATGACGATTGGAATCGGGAAGCTGTGCCACTTCCACCGGCGCGCGTTGCGGAACACGACCGCCGCCACCGGACTTGGCGCCCGCCAACATAACCGGGCGGCCATAGCGCCTTCCACCGGGAATGCTCGTCGGCAACTGGTTGTAGGCCAGTTCGTCAGCCGCCGATCGGTTGTTCGGGTAGATGCCGCGCAGATTGGGCCCGATCGCCGCGACATAATGGCGGGTTTCATCGGGAAGCGGACGGACATTGGCCAAGTAGTCGTCCAGCCGGCTTGGACCCGCGTTGTAGGCAGCCAGAAAACCCGGGGAGCCGTAGAGTTCGTACATCTCTCGCATGTACGCCACGCCGGCCATGATGTTGTCGTGTGGATCGAACGGATCGTCGCCTAGATTGTATCGATCGCGCAATTCATCATAGGTGCGGGGCATGACCTGCATCAGGCCCATCGCGCCGGCACCGGACGTGATCAGCCCGCCGTTCAGATATTCCTTGCCGCCGGATTCCTGCCGCATGAGAGAGCGAACCCAGATTTCGGGAATATCGAACTTGGCGGAGGCTTCACGGATATACGGACCCCAGGGATCCTCCGCGGGGCCGGGCGGGGCGTAGTTGTGCTTGGCGTGGGCGGCGTAGCGAGCGGACTCCTGCAGCGCGTCCTGTTGCGGAACGGTGCCGCACGCCGCAAGGGCGGTCACAACGGCGATGGTCCCAAAGGCGCGGAGACGGTGGAGCGCGAGAAGTCGATCCGATGCGGTCATACGAAAGCGTCTCCGTGGCGGCGCGACAAATAGATAGTTCTGCGGCCAACATTTGGTTGCCGCTTATCCAAACACTCAGGAACGATGCCTAAGCCATTAACCGACTTCCATCTTTCAAGCAAGTCATCTCGCCTTGGTGTTATATGGCGCGAATTCGTTCCCCGTTGTCCGTATGCGGCGCTCGTCGGCGGCTCTCGACGCGGGCAGAAACCTTGTCATCACGCAACGGTCAATCACGATCGTGGCATGCGTATGGCAACAGGCGTGAGTTGTGCCGCCGCACCGAATGGAGTAAGCGCCCCACGATATGAGCAGCGCTGTGACAACGATCGCCCCGCCCAAGGAACTTCACCTGCGGGCGGATATGACTATCGCCACGCGCAACCGCTGGGCGATGGCCGACCTCGCCGATGGCATGCATCTATGGCGGCTGGCCTGGGCATTGGGCTGGCTCGACATCCGGCTGCGCTACCGCGGGTCGATGCTGGGTCCGTTCTGGTTGACGATCTCGACTGGCGTGATGGTCGCGGCGTTGGGCGTGCTGTACTCGACGCTCTTCAAGATCGAACTGAAGGAATACCTGCCGTTCCTGGCGCTTTCCCAGGTGTTGTGGGGCTTCCTGGCCGCGCTGGTGTCCGAGGCCTGCGGTGTCTTTACCGATGCCGAGGGGGTTATCAGGTCGGTACGCATGCCGTTCTTCGTCTTTTCCATGCGCGGGCTGATCCGCAACGCCATCGTGCTGGGCCACAACATCGTGGTCATCGTGGTGGTGTTCGCGATCTTCCGGATGTGGCCGCATCCGGGGTCGCTGATGGCGCTGCCGGGATTGCTGCTTTGGGCGATCGACGCGCTGGCGCTGACCTTGCTGCTTGGCGGTTTCTGCGCCCGCTTCCGTGATATCCAGCCGATCGTTAACAGCATCATGCAAATCGCGTTCTTCATGACGCCGGTGATCTGGAAGCCAAACCAGCTCAGCGCGTCCGGCATCGCCAACCTAGCGTTCAATCCGTTCTACGACCTGTTGGAAATCGTGCGGGGACCGATCCTTGGTTCCGATATCGCGGTCACGACCTGGATTGGCGCCTGCGTCTACAGTGTCGCCCTGTGCGCGATCTCGTGGGCGTTCTTCGTTCGGGCACGCGGCCGAATCGCGTTTTGGGTTTGAATCATGACGTCTAGAGCGCTGATCGAGGTTAAGAACCTCTCCGTCCTGTTTCCGCTGTACCATGGCAGTTCACGCAGCCTGAAGAAGATGGTCGTGGCCGCGGCCTCCGGGCGACTGGCGCAGGATCAGCAGCAGCGGGTCGTGGTGCGGGCGTTGACCGACATCAACGTGCATCTGGAAAGCGGCGATCGCCTTGGTCTGGTTGGCTCCAACGGCGCGGGCAAGACCACCCTGCTGCGGGTATTGGCGGGGATTTACGAACCCGTTCTCGGCAGCCTGCGCGTGCGCGGCAGCCTCAACGCCCTGCTCGACCCGAACCTCGGGATGAACATGGAACTGACGGGGCGGGAGAATATCCTGCTGCGCGGCCTGTACAACGGTTTGCCCCGTTCGGCGCTGCCGCGGCTGGAAGAAGATGTGGCGGAGTTTGCCGAACTGTCGGACTTCCTGGATCTGCCGGTGCGGATCTACTCGGCCGGTATGGTGGTGCGCCTGGGTTTCGCGCTGGCGACCGCGATCAAGCCGCAGATCCTGCTGATGGACGAATGGTTCCTGGCCGGCGATGCCGTGTTCATGGAGAAGGCACGCATGCGGCTGGAGGAGATGGTGCGCGGCGCCGACATTCTGGTGCTTTCAAGCCATCAGAACGAAATCGTTCGCCAGTGGTGTTCCCGCGTCCTGTGGCTGGATCAAGGCAAGGTCCTGGCGGATGGGCCGGCGGATGAGGTGCTGAACCGTTACACGGGATCGATCCCGCACCACCCCGCCGACGCCTTGGTTTAGCAAGCGGGCCTTACCTCAGCGCTGCCTCCACCGCAGCCGCGATCCCGAACAACCGCGCATCGCCCATCGTCTCGCCCATCAGCATCAGCCCCACCGGCGCCTCGCCTGTTCGGTGGCACGGCACCGAGATCGCGCACCGGTCGAAGAAGTTGCCCATCGCCGTGTTGCGCAGAATCAGCATGTTGATGCTGTTGTAAGCTCGTTCGTCATCCAGGTCCGCGATGCGCGGCGCGATGACCGGCACGCTGGGCATCAGCAGGCAGTCGTACGGCGCGGTGGCGCGATCGAAACTGGCGATCAGCCGCGCGCGGGCGTCCAAAAGGTCAAGGTAGTCCGCCGCGCTCATGTGCTCGCCGCGCGCGATGCGGACGCGGATGCGCGGATCGTAGCCGCCGCCTTGCGTGGCCAGCAGGGACCGATGCCAGGCATAGGCTTCCGAGGCGGCGAATCCGCCCTTGGCGTTCACCGCCGGCAGTGCGTCGAAATCGGCGAAGCGGACCCGGACGATTCGTGCGCCCGCCGCCGACAGGGCGGACAGCGCCTTGTCGAACGCGGCGGCGACGGTGGCGTCCATTCCGTCCAGCACCATGTTCTCCGGCACCGCCAGACGCAGGCCGTTCAGGTCGGCGGCAACCGGGGCCGATGGGGTTTCGCCGGCCAGGATTGCGTCGATCGCCGAACAGCAGGCAACGCTTGGCGCCAGCGGGCCGACCGAGTCGAGCGACGGAGCCAGCGGCAGGACCCCGGTGATCGGGATACGCCGAGCGGTGGGCTTGTAGCCGACGATGCCGCAGAAGGCGGCGGGGATGCGGCACGATCCGCCGGTGTCGGTGCCCAAACCGGCCGCCGCCATGCCGTCGGCCACCGCAACGGCCGTGCCCGACGAACTGCCGCCGGGGATTCGCCGGGAGGCGCGATCCCACGGGCTGGCCGGGGTGCCGTAGTGCGGGTTGATGCCGAGGCCGGAGAACGCGAACTCCGTCATGTTGACCCGGCCGACCGGGATGAAGCCGGCCGCCAGCATGCGCACGACGACCGGCGCGTTGGCCTTGGCGTCGGGGGCGTTGGCCAGCACGGCGGACCCGGCCGGAGTCGGCTCGCCGGCGATGTCGAACAGATCCTTCAGTGCGATCGGGATGCCGGCGTAGCGGCTCGGTGACCGGTTTGCCTTGCGCAGGGTGTCGGCGGCGTCGGCCATCGCGCGGGCCTGATCGGCGTGGACCTTGATGAAGGCCCGAGCGCCCTCGCCATCGGGGTCGGCGATTCGGGCCAGCGACTCCTCGATCAGCGACCGGCTGGTGATGGTACCCTGTTCCAGGGCCTGGGCGAGTTCGTCGATCCTGCGCATGATGCCTCCGCTACGAATCGAAGGAGCATGCCATGACTGACGCGCCAGCTAAACCCATCCTGCTCACAGGTGCCTCCGGCGCGCTTGGCCGGGCGTTGACGAAATCGCTCGGCGCGTTGGGGTGGACGCTGGTGCTGACTGATATCGCGCCGTTTCCCGACCCGATCCCGGCGGGGGCGACCTTCACCAGGGCCGACCTGTCGGACGGCGTGGCGATTATGCGGCTGGCGGAGGGCTGCGGCGCGATTATTCATATGGGCGGCGTGTCGGTGGAACGCCCGTTCGAGGAAGTCATCGGCCCCAACATCCGCGGCCTGTATCATATCTATGAAGCCGCGCGCCGGGAGAAGGCGCGGGTGATCTTCGCGTCATCCAACCACTCCGTCGGGTTCCATGAGCGGACTGAGAGCATTCCGGCGGATACCCAGTTTCTGCCGGACGGATACTATGGATTGTCGAAGGCCTATGGCGAGTTGATGGGCCGGATGTATTGGTTCAAGCATGGCGTCGAGAGCGTCAATGTCCGCATCGGATCGGCGACGCCGGAGCCGGTGAACGCGCGGATGCTGGCGTCTTGGATGTCGTATGGCGATCTGTCGCGGCTGATGGAACGCTGCGTGCTGACGCCGAAGGTCGGGCACGCGGTTATTTGGGGCGCGTCCGACAACGCGCGGATGACGTGGTGGCGGGATGACTCGCGGGAGGCGCTGGGTTGGACGCCGATCGACAGCGCGGACCCGTTCGCCGGGCAGTTGGCCGGCGCGGTCAGCGGCGATCCGGTTGAGGAACGGTATATGGGCGGGGCGTATTGCTCGATCGAGTATTCGCGGGAAGCGCCGGCCCCGGTTTGGGGGACGGACGATGTCTGAGGGCACGCTTTACATCGGCCACAAGCGCTATTCGTCCTGGTCGCTGCGCGGCTGGCTGGCGGTGAAGCTGGCTGGGCTGGATGTGGATGTGAAGGTGATCAAGTTCACCCGTCCCGGCCCGACCAAGGCGATCGCCGAATTATCACCGAACGGATTGGTGCCATTTCTGATCCATGACGGTGCGCGGGTTTGGGAGTCGCTGGCGATCTGCGATTACTGCGCGGAGCTGGCTCCAGGGCTTTGGCCGGAGGACCGGGTTGCCAGGGCGCAGGCCAGGTCCATTGCCGCCGAGATGCATGCCGGGTTCCGCGAGTTGCGGATGGCGATGTGGATGAACCTGGGCCGCGACTTTGGCGGGTTGGGTCGTTCGGCAGGGGCCTTGAAGGACATCGCGCGGATCGAGGCGGTGTGGGCGGAGACCCGTGCTCGGTTTGGGGAAGGGGGGCCGTTTCTGTTCGGTGCCGCGTTCGGGGCGGCGGATGCGATGTTCGCGCCGGTGGTGGCGCGGTTTTTGTCGTGGAAGCCGGAGATCTCGGCGGCTTCGGCTGCGTATTGTTCGGCCGTTCGGGCGCATCCGTTGGTGGCGGAGTGGTATGATGGGGCGGCGGCGGAACCGGCGGATTGGCTGATCGAGGATTATGAGCGGGCGCCGGCGGGGTGAGGGCGCTTTAGAAGCGCGGACGGCCCCGGGTTCCGGGGTTGGGACGGCTCGGTTTGGTTGCGGCGATCGCCGTTACGGCGGGGGTGTGGCCAGCACGAGGGCGGGTGGTGTTTCGCCGATGAGGTGACCGAGCAGGTGGCGGATTGTGGCGGGGCGTAGGTCTTGCCAGTTGCAGTGCCAGGTTTCGGGGCGTTTGTCGCGTTCGCGGCGGAAGGTTTGTTCGCGGTGGCCTCGGGACTCATACATCGCGGTGAGGCTGCCGCCGTAGAATTGGAGCGTATCGAATAGTCCGCTCCAGAATTGGGCGGTGCAGAAGCCGGGGATGACGGCGAGATCTGTGCAGATGTCCGCGATGGTGCGGCCGATGGGGCGGCGGCGGATTTGGGCTTCCAATTCCTGAAGCGTGGGGATGTGGAAGTTGGCCGGGTGGCTGGGGTCCAGGAAGCGGCCGTAGGTTGGCGTTGGAATCCGAGCGGGTTGCGGGGTTGCCGGTGGGGTTGCTGGCGTGCGGTTGCGGGGCGGAACGATGGTGATGTCCCGGCCCCTTCCGGCGCGTGCCAGCAAGTAACGTTCCAGGGCTATGGCGCGGAGGATGCCCCTTTGCACGCGCAGGACGATGAACGCGAGGTTGTAGGTGCCGAAGACGGCGGCGATCGTGGCGAATTGGGGGTTGTGGGCTTGGTCCGCGGCGGTTTCCGCGAGGCGGCGGCCGTGGGTTAGGAGGATTCGGACGAGTTGGAGCACGGCGGCCAGGCGTTCGGGTATGGCCCCAGAGCGGTCCTTTGGGGGGACGGTTGCGGTAGGTTTGGGGGTGGTTGGCGCCGTTAGGATCACGTTATGGTGACTAACATAATTGTTAGAATATGTCAAGGGGAGAGGTTTGGGCGGCTGGAGGGTAGGGTAGGATCCTGCGATCAGGGGAAAAGAGCGGCGAGAGGGGGGGTGCGGAGGGAGTGTCTGCAATGCGCGCATCTCGGCCATTCGCCACATCGCTGAAGACGTTGGAAAGCAGACAGAATCACTTAGTGCATTATATTTAGTACCACCCGCAGTCCTCTGTAAGTGGAGAGCGGTCGGGAGTTTGATAAGCCTGATATGTTCAGCAAACTGTCTTCAGACTACCACGCCGGCCAAATCGTTCTCCATATCCGGGAAGGCATGTGCAATCGATCGAACGCTCCATACCGATAAGCGCGATGACCTGGTCCACACTAGCAGGCGGGATTCGCATTCGACCGTTTCGAAGGGCTCGATAAAGCGCTTCAATTGTAGCTTGAGCGCCGAGCTCCGCGGTAACCTGCGGATGGAGTAGGATGTCCAAGGACCAGAATGGTATCCCCACCTTAACGAAGGCAGAAGCGCGGGCACGCCCCCTCCTTTCATCAATTACTGGGAAGAAGTGGCGCGTTGCAGCAGTGGCGATTGTGGCGGCTTCGCCGTCATCTAAGGAGAACGAACTGGATGTAAGCTCTTGAAATATCTCCCATGCCTCGTCGGTCAAACCGCTGAGCGTCACCGTCCCGCTGGCCAGGAGTTTTTGTAGGAATTCTTGCTCGCCGTTTCTGCGGCTCGTCTCATTCTCTAATTCTCCCGCGACAATCTCAGGTATGACGATCTCGTTTGGGATGGCCGCGAGGATCCGCTCGCCATGTGTGCAGGCGTGTAGGTTAATCAGAACACTCGTATCCAAGGCCAGCGGCCCCAGGTTATCAGCCAGGAAACTTGAGCAACCCATCCGCCTCCCTTTCCTCCAGTTCGATCTGGTCAATGATCCCACGCAGTTCGACGCGCCCGACCTTCAGCAATTCTGCCAATTGCCCCTCCGACATGAGTTCCCGCTTCCAGGCGGCGTGAGCCATCAGGCTCGTGCGGTGGGAGGTGGGATGGTCCGCGTCGCCCTTGCCAAGGTCCGGGCGGATAGCCACTTCGCCCAGAACCTCGCGCACATGCTGTTCCGTGATGCCACCGTTGTTTTCGAACCACGCCCAGGTGCCCTTTTTGGCAAGGCCTAACTCCTCTGCGCGAAGTCCACACGCTTGGCGCGAGATATTGTACTGTTGTGACAAGAGGATGATAAGCCGTCGGGTTGTTTTGCCAGTGATCTCTTTCAGCTGGCGGAAGCTTTCCGAGAAACTCTCGGCGGGCGCCAAGAATGCACGGCCAAAGGTGTTGGCATAACGCTCTTCACGTGACTGGAATTTTTCATCTTCCTCCAGGACTTCGGGATTTTCGCGAGTACCGTAGAAATGCCCTAGCTCATGCGCGGCGGACTGAATGCGCCGCGGCAATGGATGATTTGCGTTCAGCAAGATGCAGGCGCCGACGGTTTCGTCGTAGGTAAATAGACCCGCGACCTTTGAGCCAGACGCGAGTCGGCGCTGGTACAGTCGGATACCTAAACCAAGTTCGATAACAGAGAAGATGTCGGCAACTGGCCCCGGGCCGAGGCCCAACCAATCACGCAGCTCCTTGGCGTGCGTTTCGGCCAAGGTCGCCACGTCTCCTTCATGAATGCCGCGCTCTGGCGGGTAATGTCGTCGCCGTTTAATCCCAAGTATGTTCTCCAACTCAACGTCCGCCTTGATCAAGTCGTTGAGTAGCTCGATGGCCTGAATCGTATGCACGTCCTCCGTCTCCCGAAGTTTGCGGAAACGCGGCATCAAGTCCGTATGAACCGACTCACGGCGGAGAAGGGCGTTCGCCGACACGCCGTAATGGCGGGCGAGCATTTGCATTTCCTGAATGCGTACTCGGCGTGCGCCCTTCTCAATGGAAACAAGGGTCGGGCGGGACACGCCGATCACTGTTGCCGCCTCATCCTGCCGGATATTTGCGTTCTCCCGTGCCAAGCGCAGTCGTCGGCCTATTTCCTGTGGGCTCAACTCATTCAAATCGGCCATGGCGCCCCCCATCCATCCAACTCCTTAAAAAACTTTCTTCGCCTTGTGCAGACAAAAATGCCCGCCATTCTTCCGTATGCCGTAATAAAAGTGACCTTAGATTGCCGAGTGCGTCCTCATACCTTTCACCTATCGCAGACGCTATCTCCGAAGCGTGAACTCGAAGATAGTCATCAGGTCGGCTCGCCATGTCAGCGAGATGTTCAAAATGGCGCACACCGACGCTGCCGTACTCGACCATGATGTCCCTGTCGGACCTACCGGAGATGACCTTCAGAGCTTCGTTTACGTCTGGGGCGGTTAGGTCCGACACCACATAGGTGTCGGGCGCCTCGAGAATGTTCACAGCATGAAGGCTAAGGCGTCTAAGCAAGCATGCAGCGCAGATGCCACACTGCTTTCTACCGTTTTTATTGACGACTCGCCGAGTTTGCCAACAAGATCGCGTATTCGTCAAACCAACTGCGGTCTTCCCGGGTAGATCCAGAAATGCCCGAAGTGTCTGGCCCTTCGTGAACCACAGGCGCGGCTGCTCGAACCAAGCCTGGTAACCGTTTGCTGCGCCAACGAACTGCTCCATCTTTCTGAAGAACGTGGGATGGTTGCGGTAGTCCGGATAGATTCTGTGCAACGGTAGTAGCACCGGACCAAGCGCACCTTGGCCGCTTTCGGGTACAATTATACACTTAACGCCCGAAAGCTGCGCGGCAGTAGCCGCTACCGCGGCAAATTTAAAGCCGCGTGATCGGAAACTACTTTCGTTACTGCGGTAGCAATCAACCTTGAAGGGTATTTGAAAGAAGTAAGTTTCCCCCTTTTTTCGACGCTGGCGCTTGTTTGCAACCCGGACACATAACACTTCGTCTTTATCGCCACTCAGGGCGGAGACCGCCCGAGAATCCAGACCGTCACTGTAGGCGACGGCAAACGTCTTTGTTTTGGCAAAGTCGAGTGGAATCTGGCGCAAGCCTATAGGTGAAAGGTTTTTCGCCCGTACAAAAGTAAATTTCCACGTATCGCCGGTAAGGTGTTGCAGAACGCTTCGAAGGCTTTTCAAAACATTCGGTTTCTGCCAGAGATCAATGTCAATGACTGGAACTGTCACATGCAAGGTGCGGCTCCAGCTTTGCGGACGTTTCCAGTGCCGGTCGGCAAATTCGACGGCGGCGCAAACAACTAACAAGTCGTAGTGGAACGGTTGGCATCCTTTGACGTCAAAGGTATCCAGCACCCTCGCATCGAAGATGATTTGTCGGCCAATTTCAGCAGTCACCACATCCTCCTTGCTAATCCGATCACTCGAACAGCTCTCAATGACTTGCAGGCGCTTGTCCGGTGGTGGTGGCTTCATTGAATGGGTGCTCATTCGTCAGGTCCTTCGTCAACCCCGGCTTTCTTCCGAAGCTCCGATTTGAATGCTTGCCTGTTGCCCTTCGTCAGGGCATCGCAGAGGTCGCCGGGGTTGATACCCGCGAACGTCACGCCGTTTCGCTCGATTCCTTTCTTATATTCCTCGCGGCTCATGTCGCGGTTGTCGCGTGCAACTATGCATTCTTCATCCATGCGATTTCTCGTAATGCCGATCCATTCTCGGACCGTGCTACCAAGCGCCCTATGCAGCGCTACCTCAGGGGACAGTTGGTCACGGAGGTTGGCAGCGATGTGTTTTTGAAGGCTGTCAGTTAGAAACGACCTTGGATTGTTGTCAAAAATTGTCTCGACCGGCGCAGTGGGATCCAAGTCCATTTGAGGATGTTGAACATATCTTCTGAGAGAACTCAAAATCGAACTAAACGCTTTAATATCGAAATCATCGAGCATACTGTGACAAGCTTGCGCAATGCGCTCCTTCGGGCTCGCGGCGTCACTCACCAAATCTTCGCCGTAACGCTTCCAACGGCTACTCAGTTTCGCGTTTCTGAAAGGCCCATCGGTCATACCAACCTCCATTCCCTAACAATACGATGGAAACCTGACAAAGTCAATAATTTTATCAGAAAATCTGACATGGTCGAAGGGGCGAGGCTGCGGCTGTTTCAAACCACGTCCGTCCCAGCCTGCCCCCTGGCAAATCCCATCCGCAGACTCTCGTGTCCTCTAAAAGATGTCGGCCGTTTAGGTCTGACCCCCAAGCTCTTGAGAATCTGGTTCTTTTGTTGCAAAGAGGCATCCTCAATCGCAATACACGAAATTTACAGGTCATTCCGTTGCGCAGAACGCGAACTTGAATTATAGAGGAGGTGCGCAACCGTAAGGGAAGGGCGGGGATTAGCGTGCGGATAGATAACTTAGCCGCGACAGGGGAGTAATTTCAAATCTTCTATTATTTTGCGGTAACTTTAAATGTAATATTATTTGTTTATTTATTTTAAAATGCCCTGTGAAGAGAAGGCCTTCTGTCCTCTTGGTATAGAGGAAAAAATGGACAAGCAGCCGGAAGTGCTGTTCTACTTGGTCTTGGCGCTTTGCCATCTCGCGATGGCATTGTACTGCTGGGTTCGATAGAGCCGCAGGGGGGGATGTATTATCCCCCCCGACGCTCATTCTGGCGAATTCGTCAATTAAGACTGAGGCAGGAAGGAAGCGAACCTGAACACCCTGCCGCGTAAACTCACAGCGTATGGCGATGTGCGACTTCGGACCCCGTACGCGCCTCACCCCTTCGATCTGCCTCAAACAGCGATGTCAACTCCTCCGCCGCCTGCTGCGAGCTTTGGATCAACTGTTTCTCGTCGCGATAGATCGCGTGGGCTTCGATCAGGTTCCGTTCGTCGTGTTCCCGGAACAACTCGACGGAATGCGCCGCGTCCTCGGCCGGAATCCCCAGCGCAACCAGGGAGTCCTCCGCCAGCCTCAGGCTGGAGTGGAAGGTGTCGCGGACCAGCCCATCCACATTCCGGTCCATCAGCAGATGCGCGTGCCGCCGGTTTCGCGCTCGGGCGAAGACCTTCAGGTTTGGGAAGTTGCGCCTGGCGACTTCGACGGTGCGAAGAACAGCGTCCATGTCATCCAGCACCACGATCAGCAGTTTCGCCTGTTCGGCGCCCGCCGCGCGCAGCAGGTCGGGGCGGGTTGGGTCGCCGAAATAGACTTTGTTGCCGAAGCGGCGGACGACATCGACCTGTCCGGGGTCTCGTTCCAGCGCGGTGAAGGGGATGCCGTGCATGCGCAGCACGCGGCCGACGATCTGGCCCATGCGGCCAAAGCCGCAGATGATGACAGGGGCGTTTTCCGGCGGGATCGCGTCGTATTCCGGGGCGGGTTCCACGCTCAGGCGGGGGATCAGGAAGCGCTCCGACACCGCGAACAGCACCGGTGTGGCCGCCATCGAAACCGCGGCCACCAGCGTTGCCATCGCGGCGGTTTCGCCCGCCAGCGCCCCCACCGCGACCGCGGCGGCGAACAGCACGAAGCTGAACTCGCTGGCCTGCGGCAACGCCAGGCTGAACCGGATTGACTCCACAACCCCCAGGCGGGCAATCGTCGCCAGCACCAAACAGATCGCTGCCTTTGTTGCCAGCAACGCACCGGCAGCGGCGGCAACCTCCGCCGGATGCAACCACGCCAAGCCGATATCGGCCGACATCCCCACCGAGATGAAGAAAAAACCGAGCAGAAGCCCCTCGAACGGTGCGATATCGGCTTGCAGTTCGTGGCGGTATTCGGATTGGGAGAGCAACACCCCGGCCATGAACGCGCCCAACGACATCGAAAGCCCGGCGAGGCTGGCGATATAGGCCGTGGCCGCGACGATCAGCAGCGCCACCGTGGTGAACACTTCCGGCGTTCGCGTGCCGCCGATCGCGCGGATCAGCGGAGGGATGGCGAAGCGCCCGCCCACCAGGATGACCGCGACCGCGACGGCGGCGCGGGCCACGTCATGCCAGGGAACGTGATCGGGCAGGGTGTGCTCCGCCAGCAGCGGCACCAAGGCGACCAGCGGGATGAACGCCAGGTCCTGGAACAGCAACACCGCGAATCCATCCCGCCCCGCCCGGCTTTGCAGCAGGTCCGCCTCGGCCAGCATCGGCAGCACGATCGCGGTGGAGGACATCGCCAGCCCGGCGCCCAGCACCAACGCGCCGGGCCACGGCACGCTCGCCATGTGCGACAGTACCGCCAGGGCGGCGGCGCTGAGCGCGACCTGCGCGGTGCCGAGCACGAAGACCGACTGCCGCATCACCCACAGGCGTTTGGGGCGCAGTTCCAGACCGATCAGGAACAGCAGCATCACCACGCCGAGGGATGAAATATCGGCGATCTGGCCGATATCGCTGACAAGCCCGAGGCCGGCCGGGCCGATCGCCACGCCCGCCAGCAGATAACCAAGCACGCTCCCCAAACCGAACCGCCGGGTCAGCGGCACCGCGATCGTCGCGGCACCCAGCAAGGCGACAAGGGTCGCCAGCATCAGTAGCCGCGGGCGATGTCGAAGCGGTTGGGCAATGGCCGGCCGTCCCGCCATGCTCGAAGGTTATCCAGGAAGATATCCAGGCTTTGCGGATTGTACGTCGCCGGATCGTCGGCCGAGGTGTGCGGGCTGATGATCAGGTTTGGCGTGGTCCACAGCCGGTGGCCGGGCGGAATCGGCTCCGGCGTGAAAACGTCCAGCACCGCGCCGGACAGATGCCCGTTGTCCAACAGGTCGCATAGCGCGGATTGATCCAGCAACTCGCCGCGGCCAATGTTCACCACGCCGGCGCCGGAGGGCAGCGACTCCAGGCGCTTGCGGTCCATCAGCCCGCGTGTGGCATCGGTCAGCGGGCAGGCGAGGACCAGGAATTCGGTCTGCGGCAAGACGTCGTCGAGCGCATCTGTTCCAACAACGCGGACACAGGCGGGATGTGGCGCCGGATTGGTGCGGATGCCCGTCACCCGCATGCCGAATCGCGCGGCGTGGTCGGCGGTCGCGCCGCCCAGTGTTCCGAGCCCCACGATCGTGATGTCGCGGCCGCTCAACACCGACCCCCACAGCTTCCGCCAGACACCTTGCCGCTGATTGGTCACCATGGCCGGGATACGGGCTGCCAGCATCAGGATCGACATGATGGCGAACTCGCCGGATTTCGCCGCATGGGTGCCGCGATTGTTCATCAGTATTACACCGGGCGGAAGCCAGTCGAATGGGGCCAGGCGATCCAGGCCGGCATTGGTCAGAAAAATCAGCTTCAGGTTCGGGGCGTGGCAGGGGAACAGGGCCTTGATGACGCTGGCGTCCGTGACCAGCGCCTCGGCATCCCGCATTCCGGCGACGAAATCGGTCGGGGTGACGCCGAGACTGACGTCGTGTCCCAATCCGGCATCGGGAGAACGAGCGGCGGCGGCGTCCCACATCGCGCGCGAGAAATCGAACAACGGATCGTGGTCGGGGTTTTGTAAATGAATGCGCATGGGCCCAACGGTGCCACACCGCCAAAGCGGTGGCGATGCGGATTCTGTTGACCCCTGCCCGGGCGCGGCCCTTCCCCGGGCAGCCTTGTTCCCTCTCCCGGCTTCGGTCATAAGCAATCGTCTTTCGATCAGGGGTTTACATGCCGATTTTTCCGGGTTGCTCATTGGGGTCGCCGGCCCGCCTGTTTGCCGCTGCCCTGCTCCTGGGCGGCGTGTCGGTCGCAGCGGCGCATGCGCAAACGGACGCGGCCGATCCGGTGCTGGCCAAGGTCAACGGCGACACCATTCATCTCAGTGATCTGAAGGCCGCGGCCGAAAGCCTGCCCGCCCAGGCGCGCGGCATGCCGCCGCAACAGCTTTACCCGATGTTGCTGACCCAGTTGATTGATGCCCAGGCCTTGCTGGTTAAGGCCAAGAAGGACGGGTTGGACAAGGACCCCACGGTCGAACATGCCATGCAGATGGCTCGGGATCGCGCCCTTGAATCCGCCCTGCTGAACAAGCTCGTCACGCCGCTGGTGTCCGAAGAAGCCATCAAGGCGCACTACGACCAGGAGTATGCCGGCAAGGCTGGCGAAGCCGAGGTGCATGCCCGTCACATCTTGGTTCCTGATGAGGCCACCGCCAAGAAGATCATCGCCGAACTGAAAAAGGGCGGCGATTTCGCGGCTCTATCGAAACAGTACAGCAAGGACCCTGGTGCGGCGCAGCAGGGTGGCGATCTGGGTTTCTTCAAGAAGTCCGACATGGTGCCCGAGTTCGCCAACGCGGCCTTTGCGCTGAAGGACAACGAGGTGACTCCCGCGCCGGTGAAAACCCAGTTCGGCTGGCACGTCATCCAAACGATGGAGCATCGCACCTCCGCCCCGCCGACGCTGGAACAGGTGCATGACGAGCTGCGTCAGACGATGGCCCAGGAAGCCGTTCAGAAAGTCGTGGCCGATGCGCGCAAGGACGTAACGGTGGAGCGCTTCAATCCGGACGGATCGCCGGTCAAGGCGACCGACGCGGCGGAACCGCCGCCGGCCGTGAAGTAGCTGACAAAAAACAAGAAAAGGAAGGAAACGATGGTAACTGCTGTGTCTCCGCTTGCTGTTCCGCTGCCCGTACTGCCGCCCTTGGCGGGCGTGCGCCTGTCCGCCACCGCGGCGGGCATTCGCTATCAGGGCCGCACTGACGTGGTCATGATGGAGGTTGCGCCGAACAGCACGGTGGCGGGCGTGTTCACCTCTAACAAGTGTCCTGGCGCTCCGATCGACTGGTGCCGCACCGCCTTGAAGGGCGGCAAGGCGCGCGTGGTGGTGGTGAATGCCGGCAATGCCAACGTGTTCACCGGCAAAGCGGGACGGGATGCCTGCGCCGCGACGGCATCGGCCGCGGCGGAGATCGCCGGCTGTCAGCCGAAGCAGGTGTTCGTCGCGTCCACCGGCGTGATTGGCGAAGTGCTGCCGCACGAAAAGATCGTCGCCGCGTTGCCGACCCTGCACGAAGGGCTTTCCGAGGATAACTGGGAAGCCGCCGCTCGCGGCATCATGACCACGGACACATTCCCCAAGGCGGCGACGCAAACCGCCCAGATCGGCGATGCGACCGTGCGGATTACCGGGATCGCCAAGGGCAGCGGCATGATCGCGCCGGATATGGCGACGATGCTGTGCTTCATCTTCACCGACGCCAAAATCCCGGCCGATGCGCTACAGACGATGCTGAAGAAGGGCGTTGATTCCACCTTCAACTGCACGACGGTGGACTCTGATACCTCGACATCCGACACTGTTCTGCTGATCGCGACCGGCCAGGCGAAGCATCCCCGCATTCCCGCCGCTGACGGCAACGCCGCCCGCAACCGGTTGCTGGCCGACTTCGCCCGAGCCCTGAACGAAGTTCTGCTGGATCTGGCGTTGCAGGTGACCGGCGACGGGGAAGGCGCGCAGAAGCGGGTTCGCATCGACGTGACGGGCGCCAAAACGGCCAAGTCCGCCAAGCGGATCGCGATGGCGGTGGCGAACTCGCCGCTGGTGAAGACGGCGATCGCGGGTGAGGATGCCAACTGGGGCCGCATCGTCATGGCCGTGGGTAAGTCAGGCGAACCGGCCGACCGCGACAAGCTGTCGATCGGCGTCGGCGGCGTCTGGATGGCCAGGGAAGGCGCGGTCATTCCCGGCTATGATGAGACGCCGGTTGTGGCGCACATGAAGGGCAAAGAGGTCGAAATCGCAATTGATATCGGCCTGGGCAGGGGATCGGCGACCGCCTGGACGTGCGATCTGACCCATGGCTACATCGACATCAACGGATCATACCGGAGCTAATACGGCTCTACGGTCCGCCGAACGGCGTTCCACGAGGCGACCGGCGCCCGGGTCGCGTCACGCGGCTCGCGTCCGGTGCGTCGCTCAACGCCGGCCGCGAGCCGAAGGGTCATCGTCGTTCCTTCGGCCGGGTGGACGTCGATATTCAGCGAGCCACCGCGGATCGAAACCCGTTCCATCAGTCCGCGGACGCTGGCGGCCCGAACATCCGGGGCGGCGCCAGGCACATCGTCGGTGATGGAGATCTCTACCTGGTCGCCATGGGCAGAAGCGGTCAGCAGAAGGCGGCTGGTTGGCGCGGCGTGAACGGCTGCTCCGAGAAGTTCCTCGACAAGATCCGCCAGGGTGTCCACGCGCATCCGCACTAGGAGTCCCGGCGCAACCGCGATATCAGCCTGAACCGATTGACTCTTCAACATGGGGGCCAAACGTTTCAGCGCGAGACGAACCGCCGCTTCCACGTCCGATTGTGGCTGGGTTGGGGACAAGTCGTCCGCCGCGCCCCCCCAAAGTGGATCGAACGGAAGCTCGTATCGTCCTTTGGGGGGCGACGACGTCAGAATCCGCCTGCTGCGCCAGCCGGCGGCGATGAAGGCACCGGAAGCCGCCACCGCAGCGAGAAAATAGGCCATCCAGATCGTCATCACATGCCACAACCTAATTGCAGATAGTTGGTTCGTAGCAGGTAAACTCCAACAAAAGGTAAACAAGACGCTGTGTATCTCTATAGTTGATCGAGATCAATTTATTGCGAGGTTGGCCTCATTGTCAGAGTTGTTCCTGCCACCCCGTAGTGACCGTGCCACCGCGGCCTCTCACCACCCGATATCGGTCGGCCGCAGCCCCATCAGGGCCTTGCCCGCGGACTCATAATGCACAGGCAACGCGGCGAGATGTTGAACCGCGACATGGGCATCGCGAAAATACCGCTCAAGCGGATTGCGGCTGTAGATCGCATTGGTGCCTGCCGCATGGAACACGAGGTCAACGGCGCGAACCGCCTCGCGCATGCCGTGGGCGATGGCCAACCGAACCTGGGCCACGGGCTGGTCGAGGTCGGGGGCATTGGAACAGACGGCCTGCCAGGCGGTTCCCAAGGAGTCGATGACGTAAGCGCGGGCGGCGTTCAGGATCGCCTCGGCCTCCGCCAGACGCGCCTGGATGTAGGGGCGGTCGCGCAACAGTGTCGCCGATTGGGTGGTGCCTTCACTGGCCGCCAGATACTTGAAGGCGTCGATGGCGCCCCGAGCGTTGCCAAGGGCGTTGGCCGCTGTTCCGGTCCAGGAGGCGGCGAAGGTGATTCTGGGGTGATACAGGTGGCCGGTTTCCAACGGCCTGTCGGTCACCGAACAGGTATGTTCGGCGGGAACGAAGACGTCATCGACAATGTAGTCCTGGCTACCGGTTCCCCGCATGCCGACGACCGACCAGGTATCCACGATCGTTGCGACATGCGCTGGCAGCCACATCGCCCGCACCGTCGGGGCCCCGGTCGGTGTCAGGCGTGGCGTGTCGCCATCCATGACGAGCGCGGAACAATAGAGCCATGTCGCGTGGTTGATCCCGCTGGCGAAGTTCCACTGGCCCTTGACGCGATAACCGCCTTCCACCGCGAACGCCTTACCCATCGGGCGCAGCGACCCGGCCGCCCTGAAGTTGGCGGGCTGGCCGGCGAAGTGACGGCCGACCTCCACCGGCATCAAGGCCATGAACGCGGCGATGGCGTTGGCCACCATGACGCACCAGCCGGCCGACCCGTCAGCCTTGGAAATCTCTTCGATCACATGAAAGGCGGTGAGGGGTGGTAGCTCCAATCCCCCCATCGACCGTGGCAATGCCATCTGGAACAAGCCGCCGGCCGCGAAGGCGTCCGCGACATGCGGTGGCAGGCGGCGCGTTTGTTCGGCTTCCTCGCGCGCGGCCAGGACCAGCGGAGCCAGGCCGCGCGCCGTTGCGATAATATCGGTGGGCGCTTGCCCTATATCGTTTGGCGCCATTGGCCGTTTCCTTCCCAACGCTTCCTGTGGCGAAGTATGGCGCCGGTTGGGCGGTCTGACCAATGCTTGCCAGCGCCGCCCGATTCTGGCCCCCTGCCGCACGGTTTCGTATAGAGGTCGCCATGCCCCATCCCCCGAACCCCCTGTTCGGCCCCAACCGCTTCAAGCTGGGCATCTTCAGCGCGAACTGCGACGGCGGCCTGACCATGAGTCTGGCACCCGAACGCTGGAAGGCGGATTGGGATGACATCGCCGCCATGACCAGGATCGCCGACGATGCCGGGATCGAGTTCATCCTGCCGGTGGCCAAATGGCGCGGTTATCAGGGCAAGGCGAACATCTATGGCCGCTCCTTCGAAACCCTGACCCACGGCGCCGCCCTGGGCGCGATCACCAAGCGGATCGCTATCTTCTCCACCGTTCATGTGCCGCTGGTTACTCCGGCGTTCGGCGCCAAGGCGATTGCCACTATCGACCACGTGACGCACGGCCGGGCGGGACTAAACATCGTCTGCGGGTGGAACCAGGCGGAGTTCGACCTGCATGGCGTCACCATCGATCCTGACACACGCTACGACCACGGCCTGGAATGGTTCCAGATATGGGCGAAACTGCTGGAAGGTGGACCAGAGTTCGACTGGGACGGCCGCTTCTTCAAACTGAAGCGTCTCCAGACCGACCCGGTGTCGGTGCAACGGCCCCGCCCGCCCGTGATGTCGGCCGGGTTCTCACCGCGCGGCCGGGACTTCGCCGCTCGGGCCGCCGACGTGCTGTTCCTGAACGTAACCGAGTTGGATCAGGTGCCCGCACTGCTGGCCGACGTGACCCAGCATATGGCTCGGTACAACCGCACCATCTCGGTTTACACCATGGCGCATGTCGTCTGCCGTCCGACCCGGCAGGAGGCCGAGGATTACTTTCATTACTTCGCGGAAGACATGGCCGACACGGAAGGCCAGGCTTATTACCGGCAGAACCGTGGTGCCACCGTGCCTGGTGCCCCCATCGCAGGCGCTGCCGAGCCGATCGCGCGCCCGTTCGAAAACCGATTCACGCGGGGCAGCGACAAGAAATACCAGGGCGGATATCCCGGCGCCTATCCGTTCGTCGGCTCCCCCGACGATATCGCCGAGGAAATGGCACGCATGAGCGCCAGCGGCCTCGCCGGTTGCACCATCGCGTTCGTTGACTACCTGAAGGAAATCCCGTTCTTCGTGCAAGAGGTTCTGCCCCGCCTGGAACGGCTGGGCCTGCGCGTGCCGGGCTAGGTAATCAACCCACGGTCGTCCTTCAGGTTCACGCCTGTCAGCTTGCGCCGCCGCGCCTCGGTCAGCAGCCAGACCAGCATGTCGGCGGCGGCTTCATAGGACAGCCCGGCTTCATGAATGTTGGAGATGCAGTTCCGCTCCGCATCCCGCCGGCCGATGCGTGGCTGGTAGGTGATATAAGCGCCAAGACTGTTGGCAACGCTCAGACCCGGCCGTTCACCGATCAGCATGACGCAGAGTGTCGCCTGCATGAGCGCTCCAATCGCGTCGCCCAGCGCGACCCGAACCTGCGAGGCGATGACCACCGGGGCGATTGTCCAGCCGGTGAGCCGGTCGAAGCAGACGCGCAACAGCGGTGGTGCGTGCAGTTGCACGGCGGCCGGTGAGAGCCCGTCGCCGACAACGAACACCACGTCGCAGGGGCCCGACAACACCCCCTGGCAAGCGGGATCGAGCTGACGTCCCAGATCGGGGCGCCGCAGATACGTGGGGCGATCCAATGCCCGGCTGCGAACCGTTACACTTGGCACCGGGGCAATCGCCGCCGCCAGCGCCGCTGTATCGAAATCCGCATGAACCGCATCCCGCGCCCGGGCATGGGCGAGTTGGAACGCCAACACATCGCGCACCGGCAGGGCGTCGCCGGTGCGCCCCAAACCGATCCGCGCGCGGGTTGTCGCCCGCAATGCCAGCCACGGATCAGACATCGGTCAGCATCCGCATCGCCGCCGGCGCCTGGATGCGTCCTGCCCGGTCCCTCAGGCCCATCCGCTGTAGCCACGCGTCGAATTCCGGTGCCGGACGCAGGTTGAATTGCGAATGTAGATACATAATGTCGTGGAACGAGGCGCTTTGGTAGTTCAGCATCACGTCATCCGATCCCGGCACGCCGATCAGGAAATTGACCCCCGCGACGGTCAGCACGGTCATCAGCGTGTCCATGTCGTCCTGGTCGGCCTCGGCGTGGTTGGTGTAGCAAACATCGACGCCCATCGGCACGCCCATCAGCTTGCCGCAGAAATGATCCTCCAATCCCGCTCGGATGATCTGCTTGCCGTCAAACAGATACTCGGGACCAATGAATCCCACCACGGTGTTGACCAGCAACGGCGAGAATGCCCGAGCCACCGCGTAGGCGCGGGCCTCAATGGTTTGCTGATCGACACCGTGGTGTGCGTCGGCCGACAAGGCAGCGCCCTGTCCGGTTTCGAAATACATGACGTTGGTGCCGATGGTGCCGCGCTTCAGCGACAACGCGGCGTCCCGCGCCTCCCGCAGGATGTTCAGATTGACGCCGAATCCGGCATTCGCGGCCTGTGTGCCCGCGATTGACTGGAACACCAGATCGACGGGCGCGCCGCGCCGCATGATCTCCAGCGCGTTGGTGACATGTGTCAATACACAGGTCTGGGTCGGAATATCGTGGCGAAGGCGCAGCGTTTCCAGCATATCCAGCAGCGCGATTCCGTTGCCGACGCTGTCGGTGGCCGGATTGACGCCGATCACCGCATCGCCGCAGCCCAGCAGCAGGCCGTCGATTGTCGCGGCTCCGATCCCGCGCAGGTCATCCGTCGGATGGTTCGGCTGCAAACGAGACCCAAGGTGGCCGGGCAGGCCCTGCGTGTTCCGGAACGCGGTGACAACGCGGCACCGGCTGGCGACGCTGATCAGGTCCTGATTGCGCATCAGCTTGGTTGCCGCGGCAGCCATCTCGGGCGTTATTCCTGGCGCAATCGCGGTCAGGTGTTCCGGCGTGGCCTCATAAGACAGCAGCCAGTCGCGAAACCCGCCGACGGTCAGGTGCGAGATCGGGGCGAACGCGGCGGCATCATGGGTGTCCACGATCAGCCGCGTCACCTCATCGGTTTCATACGGAACGATCGCATCGTTCAGGAACACGGTCAGCGGCAAATCCGCCAGCACCGATCGTGCGGCCACGCGCTGCGCATCCGTCGCGGCCGCCAAGCCGGCGAGTTCGTCGCCAGACCGCCGGTGCGAGGCTTTCGCCAGCACGTCCTTCAGATCGGTGAAGCGGTGACGCTCGCCATGGAAGTCGCTGGTGTAGGATGGCATGGTCCGGGGCTTTTGCTGCGCCCCCGGATCATGCACGAACTGGCGTGGGTCTGGCGATATCCATAGCGGCCGCCCGAAGCTTCGACTCTTTTGTCAGTCGGCGGGCGGCTGGTATCCTATTGATTTGGCGTGCGGCCGCCCCACCAACCCCGCGCGCATACCAGTCGGCCCTTTGGGCCGCTGGTATTATATCCTGGTATCCTGGCGCACCCCGCCGGAATGGCGTCCCTCGCAACGA
>DNXO01000054.1:0-49977 GCA_003506895.1 Acetobacteraceae bacterium
CCTGCCGCTTCATGCTGACCGAAGAAGCGCATCACATGTTCGTCGGCGAAACCGGCATCGCCCGCACGATCCAACGCACGGCCGAGGCGATGAAAGCGGCCGGCATAGAAGACCCATACGATATCGCGCGTGTCCGCGCCCTGGGCGTGATCGACCTGCCAACGATCCAGAAGAAGGCGAACCTGCATTTCTCGCTGACGCTGGACCTGTTCGGCAACGAGATCAGCACCAATGCCGCCAATGCGTTCAATGCCGGCCTGAAAGGACGGTACCGCGAGGACAAGCTGGAAGACGACCACCAGCTAACCTCATTGTTCTACCCGGTGATGCGCCCCCGTGACGGCGTGATCGTCAAGGAAGACGTCCCTGCCCTGTCCGCGCTGAACATGAGGCTGCGCGACGACTACGTCGAGGACGCCCTGGCCGGCGTCGGCCGCTGGAACCGCGTGCTGGAGCGTGTCGGCAGCAAGTTCAGGATCACCCTGCCGCACGTCGCCTTCAATCGGCGTATCGGCGAGTTCAACGCGATCCACACCGACACCGAAGGCAACATCCTCACCAACGAACAATGGCTCGCTCGGCGTGAGACCATGCTGCCCTCGGTCAGCGACAACGAGTTCATCGCCAGCCTGATGAAGCCATGCTGGGCACCGGGCGAATATGCCGGGTGGATCGCGCCGCCACGGCACGGGATCGATAATATGCCTGGAGATTTTGAGTACGTCCGACTCGAAAATTGATCGGGGCGGAAGCGAAAAAGTCGCAGAGTCAAGACTTTCTGACTTGATTCTGCGCAATCGCGCTTGGCGCGACGCGCGTTGGAATGCGATAAGACCCGTCGATGCGCGTTCTCTATCACCTGCCCCTGTCGCCCTATGCCCGCAAAGTCCGCCTCGTGCTGGCCGAGAAGCGGCTGCCGTTCGAGTTGCGCGTGGAGAAAGTGTGGGAGCGGCGTGAGGAATACCTTGAGCTGAACCCCGCGGGGACCGTTCCTACACTCGTTGAGGATAACGGCCTGGTGATTCCGGACTCGTCGGTGATCTGCGAATACCTGGACGAGGCCTACCCCGACAGCAGCCTGATGGGCCGCACGCTGGCGGAGCGGATCGAGGTGCGCCGGCTGGCCTGCTGGTTCGACGGCAAATTCGCGGCCGAGGTCACGAACAATCTATACGGCGAGAAGTATCTGCGTCGGCTGACGCGGCGCGGAAACCCGGACCCGGGTGCGATCCGCACCGGCTACACGGCGCTGCGGTATCACCTCGACTATATCGGCTGGCTGGCGGAGACCCGGAAGTGGCTGGCCGGCAGCGCGCTGTCGCTGGCCGACTTCGCCGCGGCCGCGCACCTTTCGACGCTGGACTTCATTGGCGAACTGGACTGGTCGATCTCGCCTCCGGCCAAAGACTGGTATGCGCGCATGAAATCGCGGCCGAGTTTCCGGGGCGTGCTGGCGGACCGGGTGTCCGGGGCCGCGCCACCCGCGCATTACGCCGACCTGGATTTCTGACGATCTCCTCGGTACCGGTCGGGCCGTCCACCCTCGGTTTGATGCGGCAGGCGGGGGCCAGCCAGGGAACTGCTCGTATCGCCGCGCTGCTGGAGCACGCAATCGCATATCGGACGATACCGTCACAGGACACGGCATTCGCAGCGGAACAATTCCTGCATCGGGTCCTGGCTGGACCGCACCGCCGAACATTGGGATTGGGACCGGCCTTGGATGAGGCGCAAACGGTTGCGTGGAGAAAAGCCGCGGTCACACTGTTTCTATCCGGTGTCACAGGCTGAAGGTTGCCGCGTGAGCGGAAATAGTGTTACCGGACGGTCATCAAACGGCAGGGATATACGGCTTCATGAAGCTTTTGCTGACGGGTGGATGCGGATTTATCGGCTCCGCCGTGGTACGCCACCTGCTTCGCCATACCGGTCATATGGTCATCAATGTTGATAAAATGACCTACGCCGCATCGGAGGATGCGCTGGAAGAGGGTCTGCTACACAATCGTCATATCCTGGTGAAGGCGGACATCGCCGATGCCGCCGCAATGCGCGAGGTGTTTGAGGCGCATGACCCCGACGCCGTGATGCATCTGGCTGCCGAAAGCCACGTGGACCGCTCGATCGATGGGCCGGCGGATTTCGTCCAGACCAACGTCGTGGGCACGTTCATCCTGCTGGAGGCCGCCCGGCGCCACTACGGCGCCTTGCAGGGGGAGCGGAAGGCGGCATTCCGCTTCCACCACGTCTCCACCGATGAGGTATTCGGCGCGCTGGAACACGATGACCCGCCGTTCACCGAAACGACGCCCTACGATCCGCGCAGCCCCTACTCCGCCACCAAGGCCGCGTCGGACCATTTGGTCAGGGCATGGAGCCACACCTACAGGCTGCCGACCATCGTTTCGAACACCTGCAATAACTACGGGCCGTGGCAGTTCCCGGAAAAGCTGATCCCGCTGGTGACCCTGAACGCGCTGGAGGGCAAGGAACTGCCGGTTTACGGCGACGGATCGAACATGCGCGACTGGCTGTTCGTCGAAGACCACGCCGCCGCGCTGGTTCGTGTCGTCGAGACGGGTGTTCCCGGCGAAACCTATGCGATCGGCGGCCGCCAGCCGCGCACCAACCTGCAAGTGGTGAAGGCGATTTGCGCGCATCTGGACAAGCGTGTCCCCGATCCCGCCGGCCCTCGTGAGCGCCTGATCCGCTTCGTCACCGACCGGCCGGGCCATGATTTCCGCTACGAGATCGATCCCTCCCGCAGCGAGGTCGCGCTGGACTGGAAGGCGCCACACGATTTCGAAACCGGATTGGCGAAAACGATCGATTGGTACCTGGATAATCAGGCATGGTGGGAATCGTTGCGCGCGGCAAAGTATGCCGGCCAGCGTTTGGGCACCACGACTGAAAACAAGGGAAAAGCAGCATGAAGGGCATCCTGCTCGCCGGCGGTTCCGGCACGCGACTGCATCCGATGACCCTGGCTGCGTCGAAGCAGCTTCTGCCAGTCTATGACAAGCCGATGGTTTACTACCCGCTGTCCACGCTGATGCTGGCGGGTATCCAGGATATCATGCTGATCTCCACACCGGAGGATCTGCCGCAGTTCAAGCGGTTGCTGGGCGACGGATCGCGATATGGCGTCCGGTTCGAATACGCTGTCCAGCCGAAGCCGGACGGCATTGCCCAGGCGTTCCTGATCGGGCGCGACTGGCTTGGCGGCGAGGCATGTGCGCTCGCCCTGGGCGACAACCTGATCCACGCCGACCATCTCTCGACCCTGCTGCGCGCCGCCGCCGCTCGGCCGGTCGGCGCCTCGGTGTTCGCCTATCAGGTGCGCGACCCCGAGCGTTACGGCGTGGTCTCGTTTGACGCCAACGGCAAGGCGGTCGAGGTGGTGGAAAAGCCGACTGCACCCACCAGCAACTGGGCGATCACCGGCCTGTATTTCTACGACAAGCACGTCAGCGATATCGCCCCCCAGATCAAGCCGTCCGCCCGCGGGGAATTGGAAATCACCGACCTGAACCGCGTGTATCTGGAAATGGGCACGCTGAACGTGGAGAAACTCTCGCGCGGCTGCGCCTGGCTGGATGCCGGCACGCCCGACAGCCTGCTGCAGGCGGCGACCTTCGTTCAGACGATCCAGTCCCGCACCGGCATGCTGGTAGGCTGCCCGGAGGAGGTCGCCTTCCGCATGGGCTTCATCGACGCCGATCGTTTGCGGTACCATGCAACGCACTTGGGCAAAACCGACCTCGGGCGTGCGCTGCTTGAATTGGCCGAGGGGGAAGTGGAGTGAACGTCGAATCCCTATCCATCCCCGCCGTCAAGCTGATCACCCCGCCGCGTTTCCGGGATGCCAGGGGTTTCTTTTCGGAAACCTGGAATCAGGGCCGGTTTGCCGAAGCAGGCATTCCCGGGCCGTTCATTCAGGATAACCACGCCGTTTCCAACGGGATCGGCGTGCTGCGCGGGCTGCATTGCCAAATCGGGCCGAATGCCCAGGGCAAGCTGGTGCGCTGCGTCAAGGGCGCGATCTACGACGTGGCGGTGGACGTCCGCCAAGGCTCCCCGACATTCGGCAAGTATGTCGGCGCGGAAATCAGCGCGGAGAACTGGACCCAGATCTGGGTTCCCGTGGGATTTCTGCACGCCTACTGCACGCTGACCGAGGATACCGAGGTGATCTACAAGGTCACCGGCGCCTACGACAAAGCGGCGGAACGCGGAGCGATCTGGAACGACCCGGATATCGGCATCAAATGGCCCGTCGCGGCGGACCAGGTGATCCTGTCGGACAAGGACAAGGTGCTTCCTCGCCTGCGGGATCTGCCGGTGTTGTTCAGTGTCTGACGCGACGCGCCCGATCCTGGTCACGGGCGGCGCGGGACAGTTGGCCTCCGCCTTGGCCGCTGGCGCCGGGATTCTGCGGGTCGGGCGCCCCGCGTTCGACTTCGATAAGCCGGAAACGATCGAGGCGACGTTTCAGGCGGCCAATCCGCGGCTAGTGGTCAATGCGGCCGCGTACACCGCGGTTGACGCGGCGGAAAAGGACATCGAAGCAGCCTACCGCGCCAACCGCGACGGCCCGGCCATACTCGCTCGGCTGTGTGCCGCCGCGGACATTCCGCTGATCCATGTCTCGACGGACTATGTGTTCGATGGGACCAAGCCGACGCCCTATGTGGAAACCGACCCCGTCGGGCCACAAGGCGTCTATGGCGCCAGCAAGCTGGCAGGCGAACAGGCCGTGATGGCCTCCGGCGCCAAGGCGATCATCTTGCGCACGGCCTGGGTCTATGCCGCCACCGGCAAGAACTTCGTCCGCACCATGCTGACGGTCGGCAAGACCCGTGACCGGTTGACCGTTGTGGGCGACCAACACGGCTGCCCGACCACCGCCGATGATCTCGCCGATGCGATCCGGTCGATCATCATCCGCCTGGATCAAGGCGGATGGAAC
The DNA here is from genome assembly GCA_003506895.1 of Acetobacteraceae bacterium. Classification (GTDB taxonomy): domain Bacteria; phylum Pseudomonadota; class Alphaproteobacteria; order Acetobacterales; family Acetobacteraceae; genus Rhodopila. The sequence goes on from DNXO01000054.1 coordinate 4,970, forward strand.
CCTGCCTATCAGGGTATCTTCCACGCGGCCGGTTCGGGCGAAACCACGTGGCACGGCCTTGCGGTCGCGACGTTCGAGGAAGCCGCCAGGCACGGCGCGAAGGTGCCGGAGGTCGCACCGATCGCAACGGCAGATTGGCCAACCCCGGTGAAGCGCCCGGCCAATTCGCGGCTGGACTGCTCGCGTTTGCAGCAGGTGTTCGAGGTTCGGATGCCGCATTGGCGGGAAAGCCTGACCCGCACGGTGGACACGATTTTCGCAACTGCACCGCCTTGAACAGGGCTTTGCCACAAGCCAAATCCTGCGATACTGTTTAAGTGACTGATTCAAGAGGACAATCACCCTACGCGACGGTTCTCCTCCAGGGCACGCATGTGAACGGCCCTCGCCGTCATGGCCGGGCGGGTCCGTGCCGCGTCGGTTCGCGCGCAGATGCCCGGGACACGCCCGGCTATGACGGGAGAGAGAGGATGCCATGCTCCAACGCCCCTTATCCTGACGCGTGTGGGGCTTGTCTCAACGACGATACAACAGGCCGCCCCTGCCTCAGAATTTGTGCCCGGTTGCCCTGGGTTCGCGTCCGATCCAGGCGACGCCGCTCTCCTGAGGGATCGCCACGAAATGTCCCGTATCATTGAAATTCTGCTGTTCCTGACACCGATCCTCGGCTTCGCGGCGTGGCGTCTGCTGTTCCCTTCGCCACGCCCGCCGCTTTGGCTGCTGTATGGGTCGGCCGCCTTCGTGGTGCTCATGCTGGCGGCTCTGTTCTGGCAGCGTCACCTGGATGCCGGCGATGCGAAACAGGCCTATGTGCCCGCGCAAATGCTCGATGGACAGGTCGTGCCGGCGCAGCGGGCCCCTCCGCGGTGACCGTGGCATCGTTCCTGACTGATCCCGGTCTGGGCCGCGTTTGGGACGCGTTGCCAGACGCCCGTGTTGTGGGCGGCGCGGTCCGCGATGCCTTGGCGGGGCGCGATGTCGCGGATTTCGATCTGGCGACGCCGCTGCCGCCGGACGCCGTGATGGCCGCGCTGACGAATGCCGGCGTCAAGGTCGTCCCCACCGGTCTGGCGCATGGCACGGTCACCGCCGTCGTCGATGGGCGACCGTTCGAGATCACCACCCTTCGCCGGGATGTGGAAACCGACGGCCGCCGTGCCGTGGTCGCATTCACGGCTGACTGGCAACTGGATGCTTCGCGGCGGGATTTCACCATCAACGCCATGTCCATGACGCGCGACGGGACGGTGTTCGACGATTTCGGCGGGCAGGCTGACCTAAAGGCCGGCCGGGTACGATTTGTCGGCGACCCCGCAACCCGTATCGCCGAGGATTACCTACGCATCCTCCGATTCTTCCGCTTCCTGGCCCGATACGGCCGGATCGCACCCGACAAAGCCACGCTTCAGGCCCTGCGCGACGGCATCCCGGGCCTGTCCCGCCTGTCAGTGGAGCGGGTGTGGCACGAACTGCGCCGTATTCTGGCGGCCCCCGACCCAACCGAGGCCGTCGCGCTGATGCGGACGCTGGGTATCTGGCAGGCGGTGGTTCCCGAGGCCACGGGCGACGCCCGATTGGCCGCGCTACCAGCCGATCCGCTGCTACGGCTGGCGGCGCTGTTGACCGGCGATCCGCTGGGCCTGGCAACGCGGCTGAAGCTCTCCAATGAAGACCGGGACCGGCTGGTTCGGCTGGCGGCAACACCGCATGTGGGCGGCACCGACGCGGACTTGCGCCGCTTGCTGGCCGATCATCTGCCCCAGGACCTGATAGACCGCACCTGGCTGGACGGCGACGAAGCGGTTCGCCGGCGTCTCAGCGCGATGAAACGCCCGGTTTTCCCGCTGGAGGGACGCGACGTCGTGGCCCTCGGCGTTCCCGCGGGACCGTCTGTCGGGGCTTTGCTGCGTGACGTACGCCAATGGTGGACGGACGGTGGGTGCGTCGCTACGCGCATGGCTTGCATGACGGAACTTGCGCGAAAGGCCGATCTGCCCAAGATGGGCACAAAGAGGTGAGCCTGATGCCAAAGATCGAAATCTATACCCAAGCCTGGTGCCCTTACTGCGAACGGGCCGTCCATATCCTGTCCACCAAAGGCGTCGAATTCAACGAGATCGACGCGCCGCAAGGCTCCAAGGCCAGAGCGGAAGCGCGCGAACGGTCGGGCGGGCGGACGTCCGCGCCACAGATATTCATCGACGGTCAGCATATCGGCGGATGCGACGACCTGATGGCCCTGGATCGGGCTGGCAAACTGAACCCGCTGCTGGGCCTCTCATAATTATGCTGGCACTCCCTTGAGACGAGCGCCAGATTGCGTCATGTCATTGTCATGCGTTTAGGTCTCTGTCAGGGCCAGGAATGATCCATTACCAGTTGCAGTGCGGCCAGTCGCATGGGTTCGACGGCTGGTTCAAGGACAGTGCCAGCTTCGAAAAACAGGCCAAGCGCGGCCTGATCGAGTGCCCCGAGTGTGGTGGCACCGACGTGGAACGCGCGCTGATGGCACCTGCCGTAGCCAAGCGGCAATCCATGCCGGTGCCGGTGGAAAACCCTGCTCCAACCGCACCTGAACCGCCGGCGGTCGCGGCCACGCGCATGCCCGCGCAGGTCATCGCGGCCTTGCAGCGCATCCGCGCCGAGGTGGAGAAGAACTGCGAATACGTCGGCCCCGATTTCGCCGACCAAGCCCGCGCGATGCACCGCGGCGAGGTCGAAGCGAAACCGATTTACGGCGAGACGTCGGAAGAGCAGGCCGAAAGCCTGGTCGAGGAAGGGATCGAGGTGGCGCAAATTCCCTGGGTTCCGCGCGCCGACGGGTGACCCGGGCGGTTATTCCCAGGCGATCGGCGCCCGCTCGATATCCACCGTTCCATTCCCCCGCAGCCGCACGACGTTGACCGTTTTGGCCAGGTCCGGGGAGCCGGAGTAGTACGCCGGCACTGTCGTTCCGGTGCCGACCTCCGCCGCCCGGTTCCAGTGTCCAAGCGCGAGATAGTCGGCCTTCGTCGCCTCGATCTCGGCGTTGCTGATCAGCCAGGACGGGCGCAGCGGGATCGCGCCGTCGTCTTCGTAATGACCATGCGCCAGGGTAATGTGCCACCGAGCGGTGCGGGCGCGGGGATCGCGGAGGGGTACCATGTTGCTGTAATCGACATGCGCGTGACCCCAGACCTCCAGGTCGTGATCCGGGAAGTGGATCGCCAGGTCGTGCGTCACGCCGATGATGTGGACGTTCGGCAGTTTGTTCAGACCGCCGCGCAGCCACACGGAATCCGGTGTGACCGGATCGTGGTTGCCCGGCAGAACGACGACTGGGCGTCCGATTTCGGTCAGCAGCGCGACACATTGCTCGACGATCGCGGGTGACTGGCGGTTATTGTCGAATATGTCGCCGACCAGCAGCACGTAATCCGCGTTGTGCTCTCTGGCCGCGTTCAAAACGACCCTCAGGCCGGTGGTGCCATCGTCTCCATAAGGCCCCTGATGCGGATCGTCATCGACGTGAAGGTCGGAGCTGTGCACGAGCACGATTTCTGAAGCCAAGGTCCTGTATCCATCCAAACTTGTCGCCGCGCATCAGACCGGCGCATCCGGCGTCCGTCAACCGCCATTGGCCCACGCGGCCGCTCCGGGCTAGCATCGCTCCAACGATAACCGTGAGGAATCAGACCCCATGATCGACCTGCACTACTGGCCCACGCCGAACGGCAAGAAGGTCACGATCCTGCTGGAAGAAGCCGGGATCCCGTATAACATTGTTCCGGTGAATATCGGCCGCGGCGACCAGTTCACCCCCCAGTTCCTGAAGATGAACCCGAACCATCGCATGCCAGTGATGGTGGACAATGCCCCGACCGGCGGCGGCGAGCCGATCGTGATCTTCGAGTCCGGCGCCATCATGCTGTATCTGGCGGAGAAAGCCGGGAAGTTCTACCCGCAGGACACGCGCGGAAAATACGCGGTGACCGAGTGGCTGATCTGGCAGATGGCGAACCAAGGCCCCAAACTCGGCGAGTGCGGCCACTTCCGCCGGCTGGGCGACAAACAGGGCGACCAGTCCTATGCCGTGCGTCGCTTCACCGATGAGGCGAACCGGTTATACGGCGTGCTCAACAACAGACTGTATGAGAGCAATTACTTGGCTGGTAACGAATATACCATCGCCGACATGATCTGCTATCCGTGGACGGTGAACTGGAAAGCCCAAGGCCAGGATATCGAGGAATTCAAGTACATGAAGCGCTGGCAGGAAGAACTGTCAGCCCGCCCGGCAGTCCAGCGCGGGATGGCCGTCGGCGCCGATCTGTCCGAGGACGTGACGAAACTACCGGCCGCCGAACAGGAACGCCGAGCGAAAATCATGTACAACCAGCGTGCTCGGCCGGTTCCGGCCGCGTAGTCGATAAGAAAGGAAAACGACCCTATGGCCGAACTAGAATGTTTCTTCGATTGCTCCAGCCCGTGGACCTATTTCGCCTTTGAATCGCTGTTGCGTATGCAGGATGAAATTGGCGTCACCATCCAATGGCGCCCGTTTCTTGTCGGCGGAGTCTTCAACGCCGTGAACCAGAGCGTCTATAACTCCCGCGACGCGCCCGTGCCGGCGAAGTCCGCCTATAGCAAGAAAGACCAGCAGGATTGGGCGCGCTATCTTGGCTTGCCCATCCACTACCGCCCCACGGTGTTCCCGGTAAACAGCGTCAAAGCCATGCGCGCCTGCATCGTTCTGGAACCCGACGGCAAGCTCGTCCCGTTCGCTCGGGCAGCCTTCAAAGCCTACTGGACCGACGACAAGGACATCTCGCAAATCCCAGTCCTGACCGAGATCTGCGACAGCCTGGGCATCGACGCGACGAAGCTGTTCTCGGCCATCGACCAGCAGCCGGTCAAGGACACGTTGCGCGCCAACACGCAGGAGGCGATCGACCGTGGCAGCTTCGGTTCACCCACGATCTTCGTCGGCGGCGACGACATGTATTTCGGCAATGACCGCATGCCGCTGATCAAAGACGCCGTGCTGCGGCGGCGGGGATAGCGTTCCTCCCTGTCAGGGTCCGGCTCGTCCGGACCCTGACGCGGGATCGGAAGCATACCGGACCAGTTCCTCCACGGCCTCGGGATTGACCAGGCTCGACAGATCGCCCGCCGGCTGACCGGTCAGCGTGGTCCGGACCACCCGGCGCATGATCTTCATCGATCTGGTCTTCGGCAGATCACTTACGAACAGAACCCGTTTCGGACGGAACGACTTCCCCAGTGCCTTGGCAACCGCATCGGCAAGCAGCGCGGCCTGGGCAGCATCGCCCGCCTGCCCCGGCGCCGGCACCACAACGCAGACGACCGACGACCCGGTGATCGGGTCCGGCAGGCCCACGACCGCGGCCTCGGTCACCGTGCCGGTCGCCAGCAGGGCTTCCTCCACCTCGGTGGGACCCAACCGCTTGCCGGCGACCTTCATCGTGTCGTCCGATCGGCCATGCAGGAACCAAAAGCCTTCGGCGTCACGGGAGGCGAGGTCGCCATGCACCCACATGCCGGGGATCTGGCTCCAATAGCTTTCGATGTAGCGCTGCTCGTCGCGCCACAGCCCCCGTGTGGTGCCGATGCACGCCTCCCGCATCACCAGTTCGCCGATCTCACCCACGCCGACGCTGTTGCCGTCCGCATCCACGATATCGCCGCCCGTCCCCGGTACCGGCCCGTTGAAGCTGGCCGGCTTTTGCGGAAACAGGATGTTGGAGGCGACGATCGCGCACATCTCGGTCCCGCCGGAGAAATTCAGGATCGGCGCACGTCCGCCACCGACGCGGCGCATCACCCATGACCAGCTTTCGCGGTCCCAAGCCTCGCCGCTGGAGGGGAAAGCGCGCAGCGACGACAGGTCATACCGGTCCAGTAACGCATCGGCCTCTCGCCGCAGCATGCGCGCCAGCGTCGGCGCGGTGCCGAAATGGGTGATGCGGTAGTGCTGAATCAACCGCCACATGCGGCCGGCATCGGGAAAGGTCGGCGCACCCTCGGCGATAACCAGCGTGGCACCGGCGAGCAGCGACCCGATGATCGTCACGGTCCCGCCGAACCAGCCGAAATCCGTTGGCCACAACAGCCGATCGCCGGCCTTGATGTCCAGCGACAGCAGCGCGTCCTGCCCAAGTTTCAGACCCAACCCGCAATGCGTATGCACCGCGCCCTTCGGCTTGCCCGTGGTGCCGGAGGTGTACATCAGCAGCGCCGGTTGTTCCGCCGGCAATTCAAGCGCGGGTGCCGCTTCGGACACCGAGAGCGTATCCCACCAGATGTCGCGCGGCGGGGTCATCGGCGTGTCCAAACCGGTGTTGCGTAGAACGATGACGTGGCGGACGTCGCTGTTGCCCGCCAATGCCTCATCGATGACCGGCTTCATCGGCACGATCTGGCCGCGGCGCTGCGTGGCGTCGGCGGTAATCACGGCTTTCGCGCCGCTCAACGCCAGGCGTTGCGAGACCGCATCGGCCCCGAAGCCGGAGAACAGCGGCAAGGTGATGCAGCCGATGCGGAGGCACGCCATGAAGGCCACGACGGTTTGCGGCAGCATCGGCAGATAGAAGCCGACGACATCCCCCGGTTGCAGACCCAGCCGTTGCAGACCGGCGCCCAGTGCGGCGGCGTCGCGATCGAGTTCAGCATAGGTCAGGGTTTGGGTGCGGCCGTCCTCAGCTTCCCAGATCACGGCGGGGCGGTCGGGGTGCTGCTCAACCGTCGCGGTGACGGCGGTGTCATACAGGTTGGTTGTGCCGCCGGTACACCAGCGCGGATGCTGGATACCGTCCGTCAGGTCCATCATCCGGTTCGGGGTCTGGCGGAAGCGGAACTTCAACCATGTCGCCAGGGATCGCCAGTACCACTCCGGATCGCTGGAGGATCGGGCCGCCAGCGTGGCGTAATCCGGCACGCCGCTCTGGGCGATGAAGCTGGTCCAGTTGGCGTCGCGGATGATGGCGTCGGACGGACGCCATTCGATGTCTGATTCGGTCATAGCCGCATTCTCCCCGCCGGGAGGATGCGGCTATGACTGTGCTGTAGGCAAGAGCGGCTACACAGCCGGTTCTGGATCGTACGCGGCGCATATCGCGGCGGTCATTCTCCTGGTCGCATGCTCGATCGGTTCCGCGATCAGCTTCCCGGCGGTATCGCACCAGGGCGCTTATCGGGTTATTGGGGTCGTGATCGGGCACCTCCCTGATCCGGAGTGGGCGGAGACGGAAATATATTCAACCGCGGATGCATGCGGATTCGCGCGGATATTTCATTTCGTTTATAGGCCGTTGACCACACGTTGAATCTCAAGACGCGACTTGCCGAAGTTCAGTAGCAGGCACAGTCGCAGGTTGGTGGCCTTCAGATAGTTCATGCATTGGGCGGTATGGATGCTATCCAGCATCTTTACTGCTTTCAGTTCCACCATGACGGAGTTCTCGACCGGAAAATCGACCGCGTCGTCACCGACGACAACGCCGTCATAGTAAACAGATATTTTATGTTGTTGGGTGACAGATAATCCCGCCCCGCGCATTTCATGCGCCAAAGCATTCTCATAAGCCTTTTCCGGGAACCCTGCCCCGAGCGTGTTGATAACCCGAAAAGCACATCCGATAATAAGTTCCGAAGTCCGGTTAAGACTTTCTTGATCTGCGTCCATCTGCGTTCATCCGCGGTTGAAATATACTTCGCGGTGCCAATAACCCGCCGACCACAAAGACTACAGACCGAAGTTTCCAGGAAATAGTAAATATCCGATTAACAAACCTCGCAAGTTGCGAGAGGCTCCCCGATGGCAGGGCGACAGAATCGATAACCCTAATTTCGTTACGCACCAAATCAATAATTTTGGCAAAATGTTCACGGCAGGCGAATTAACGGCATCCGTAACGGCACGAAGGAGTTGAACAGCCCAGATCGCTTGTTCAACTCCCGTCTCCCCGCCCCTCAGTGCCTAAAATGCCGCATCCCCGTAAACACCATCGCCAACCCGGCCGCGTCCGCCGCAGCGATCACCTCCGCATCGCGGATCGACCCGCCCGGCTGGATCACCGCCGTAGCGCCCGCCGAAACCGCAACCTCCAGTCCATCCGCGAACGGGAAGAACGCGTCCGACGCCACCACACTCCCCTGAGTCAGCCGTTCCGACAGCCCGGCCGTCTTCGCCGCTTCCTCGCTCTTCCAGGCCGCGATCCGTGCCGAGTCCACCCGGTTCGGCTGACCGCCGCCAATCCCCACCGTGGCACCACCCTTGGCATAGACAATCGCGTTGGACTTCACATGCTTGCACACCCGGAACGCGAACAGCAGGTCCGCCATCTCGGCATCTGAAGGCGCCCGCTTCGTCACCACCTGCAACGCACTCGCCGCCACCCGCCCGGCGTCGCGCGTTTGCGCCAGGAACCCGCCCGCCAAGCTGCGGAACGTCAGCCCGCCCGCCGCCGCGTCCGGCATCCCGCCGGTCAGCAGCAGCCGCAAATTCTTCTTGCGCGCCAGCACCGCCTTCGCCGCCTCATCGGCATCCGGCGCGATAATCACCTCGGTGAAAATCGCCGCGATCTTCTCCGCCGCCGCCGCATCCAGCGTCCGGTTCACCGCCACGATCCCGCCGTAAGGCGACACCGGATCGCACCGGAACGCGGCATCCCACGCATCCACCAGCCGCTCCGCCGAGGCCACGCCGCAGGGCGTCGCATGCTTGATGATGGCAATCGTCGGCGCCTCAAACTCCGCCACGCATTCAAACGCCGCATCCGTATCGTTCAGGTTGTTATAGGACAGTTCCTTGCCCTGCACCTGCACCGCCGTCGCCACGCCCGGCCGCGTGCCGGACACATAAAACGCCGCCGCCTGATGCGGATTTTCGCCATACCGCAGCGTCTGCCGCAGCGAACCCGCAATGGTCAAACGGCGCGGGAAAGTCTCCTCGCGTTGCCCCGCGAACCAAGCCCCAATCGCCGAGTCATACGCCGCCGTCCGAGCATAAGCCTCACCCGCCAACCGCCGCCGCAGGCCCAGAGACGTCCCGCCCGACGCTTCCAGTTCGTCCAGCACCGCCCCGTACTGCTCCGGGTCGGTCAAAACCGTCACGAAATCGTGGTTCTTCGCCGCCGCGCGGATCAGCGCCGGCCCGCCGATATCGATGTTCTCGACGCAATCGTCATACGGCGCCCCCTTCGCGACGGTCGCCTCAAACGGATACAGGTTCACCGCGACCAGATCGATCGGGGCGATCCCGTGCGCCTGCATCTGCTCCATGTGTTCCGGCACATCGCGCCGGCCCAGGATGCCGCCGTGGATCTGCGGCACCAGCGTCTTCACCCGCCCGTCCATGATCTCCGGAAAACCGGTATGGTCGGAAACCTCTTTCACCGGCACACCAGCCTCACGCAGCGCCTTCGCCGATCCGCCGGTGGACAGGATTTCCACCCCACGCGCCGCCAGGGCCTGGGCAAACGGCACCAGACCGCTCTTGTCGGAGACGGAGATCAACGCCCGTCGGATAGGAACGATGTCGGTCATGGCAGTGGGGTCCCGTGCTGCTTCAAGCGCGGCGGGATAAACCTACAAACCCAGCAGGTCCAGCGTCCGGGACAAGACTTTCGCCTCATCATAGCAGTCCAGCGCCCGTTGCCGCCCCGCCAGCCCCATGCGGGCGCGCAAATCCGGGTCGCGAACCAGCCGCCCGAACGCCGAACCCAGGGCGGCCGCGTCGCCAGCCGGGACCTGCAATCCAGTTTCTCCGTCAACCACCTGCTCAGCCGGTCCGCGCACATTGGTGGCGACCACGGGCAGCCCGGTCAGCATCGCCTCGATCACCGACATTGGCAGACCCTCGAACCGGCTTGGCAGCGTGAAGATGTCGGCGGCGGCCAGCAGCGCGGGAATATCCGAACGGTACCCCAGCATCCGCAGCCGGTATCCCAGCCCGGCGGAGCGCAGCAGCGCCGCCATATCCGCCCCCCGGTCGCTGTCCAGCCGTTCGCCGACCACCCAAAGTTCGGCCTCGGGCACCGACCGCATCGCGGCGGCGAGTTCGGGATAGCCTTTGTGCCAAACCAACCGGGACACCGCGATGATCACCACGCGATCCCTGGGCACCCCCAGTTCCGCCCGTAGTCGCTCCCGAGCACCAGGGTCAGGCCGGAACACGGCGGGGTTCCGCCCGTTGCGAACGGCTTCGGCGTGCGCCGCGATGCCCAACCGCCGCGCGTCCCGGGCCTCGGCCTCGGAAACGGTCAGGAACACGTCGGTCACCCGCGCCGCGATCCACTCCATGACGAACGACAGCCCGCGCCGGGGCAGCGATGACGACGCATGATTGAACAGGAACCCGTGACAGGTATAGGCGACCTTCGGCACCCCGGCGATCCGGGCGGCCAGACGTGCAAGGAACCCGCTGATCGGCATGTGGGCATGCACCAGATCGGGCTTTTCATCGCGCAGCAGCCTGACCAGCGACCAAAACGCCCGGATATGCGCGACGGGCGACAACCGCCGCACGAACGGCACCGCGATCACCCGGAAGCCCTCCGCCCGGACATCGTCCAGCAACGGCCCTTCGGCGCAGGCACCCACGACCTCATGGCCCCGGTCGCGAATCGCCCGCATCAGCGGCAGCAAGAAGTGCCGCAGCGAGAAATCCACGTTGGTGATCTCGATAATTTTCATCGCGGCCGAACGGTTCTTATCCGGCCCGTTCGACCTTGCTCAGCGCCCATTTGATGTGCTGCGGTCCGTCGGCGAACCCGGTCAACACGATCTGCTCGCCGCGCCTGGGCTCTGCCCCGCCCAGATAAACCGTCTCTTCCAGGTTCAACCGCGCACCATCCGCGCGCAGCCGCCAGAACGTGCCGGATTTCAGCCTCAACAGCACCGCCGCGCCGTCCTGCTGCACGCTGGCCTGCACATCGGGATGCAGATGGAAGCGCAGCGTGAACGGCTGGCCCTCGGCCGCCTCGATCAAATCCTCGCCGCGGATGTCCTCGCCGCTTTCGGCCATGTACAGACGCCGGCGATGCACCGCGTTGAACGTCTTGCGCCAGCCGTCGTGCGAGACATCAAGCCAGTGCGCCCCGGCGGCTTCCTGGCGGTTCACCTCCACCACGGTCGGGCGCCGACCCAGGCCTTCGGGCTTCAACTCACTGCTGTTCAGATCACCAATCACCAGCGTCGAATGTGCCGCCGTCGCTCGGGCGGCATCGTGCCACTCCGGCGGGCCAGCCGGGAACGCACCGCAATTGACGATCAACCGGTCCCGCCCGATCGACAACTCCATCGACAGCGTCCCGGCATGCGCCAGCCGGTCCAACCCCGGAGGCGCCGGCACGCCGCAATCCACGATCAGCACGCTGCGCCCGGCCTGCATGCGGGTAAACCCGCCTTCACCCAGCGCCGATGGCCCACGTCCGCCGCGCCCCGCCTGGGTCAGCACCAGATCGACCAGCGCCGCGGTTTCCTCCTTGCTGCCGTTGAACAGCGCCAACCCACCGTCACCGTGCCGCATCATCCGCAGCGCCGGAGACATCCGCTCGATCGCATGCGCCAGCACCGGCGGCGGCGGGGTCTGAGACGTCTGGAACAGCGCCCGTATCTCTGTCAGGTCCTGCAACGCCGACAACTGCGCCGCCGGGCTGCGTTCGGCATGGCAGCCATCCGGCAGGATCTGCCGGGCAATCTCCTGCGGCAGGAACCGCAGCGCTCGGGTCAGAAACCCTGCGTGTTCGCGCAATGCCACGGCGGCCGCGACCAGCCCCTTCAAGGCCGTCAGCGCCCTGGCATCCAGTTCCTCGGCGGGCAGAGCCGCTGACAGGCCGCGCGCATCGGCGACCAGACGGCTCATCAGCCGCTGGCGGAACACATCGTCGGCCGTCGCCGCGAAGAAGTCGTAATGCCCCAGCCACGCGGTTATCCGGGCGCCGACCACATCGGGCCGATGCGCCACCGGGTCCGACGGCGGGTTGGCGATCCATTCCGCCACCAAGCCCCTGGCGCGCAGCCGAGCCGCATCGGTTCCCAGCGCGCGCAGGTCGCGCAGCCATGTGAACCCGTGCGCCCCGGACCGCCAAACCGCCGAACCACCGAGTTGATTCCAGCCGCCCTGCCGCAAAGCCTGAACCGAACCGCCGATCTCCAGCTCACCCTTGATCAGTTCCGCCCCGCGCGTGGGGTCGCCGGGCCACGGGTCGCGCACCGACAATGCGGGCGCGTCCGGCACCCGCCCCATGCGGAGGCTGGGCAAGCGCGCCATCGCCCGCCGAGCACCGCGCAAAAACGATCGAGGCGTTGTCACCGTCACGCCCCTCCCCGCAATTCATTGATCGCGGCGGCATAGTCGGCGGCACGAAACACCGATGTCCCGGCGATCAGCGTATCCGCCCCGGCCGCCAGCGCCGACGGCGCCGTAGCCGGCGTGATCCCGCCATCGACCGCCAGTGCGATCGGATGGTCCGCCGCGTCGATCATCCGCCGAAGCTGAGCGATCTTCGGCAATTGCGAGGTCAGGAACCCCTGCCCGCCGAAACCTGGATTTACCGACATCACCAGCACGATATCGATCAAGTCCATTGCCCAGGTGATCGACTCCGGCGCCGTGGCCGGGTTCAGCACCACGCCCGCCTTCTTTCCGGCCTTGCGAATGTGCTGCAACGACCGGTGCAGATGCGGTCCGGCCTCCGGGTGCAGGCTGATATGGTCGGCGCCCGCGTCAATGAACGCATCCAGATAGGCGTCCACCGGCGCGATCATCAGATGCACGTCGAACGGCAGCTTGGTGTGCTTACGCAAAGCAGCCAGCACGCCGGGCCCGTAGCTGATGTTCGGCACGAAATGGCCGTCCATGATGTCCAGGTGCAACCAATCGGCGCCAGCGGCCTCGATCGCGCTCACCTCTTCCCTCAGCCGCCCGAAATCGGCGGCGAGCAGGCTTGGGGCAATCGTGACGTGCCGGGACTCGCGAGCAACCATATCATGTTTCTAGCCACCGGGACCGATGTCACACAAGGTGACAAAGGACCTTTCGGCTAGATCACCCCTTGATCAGCCTCGCGGCGAAGAAGCCGTCCATCCCGCCTTTGTCAGCCCAAAGGCCCGGATGGGTGCGCAGGAACCCTTCCGGCGTGCGTGCTTCCGGTATCGCCGCCAGTTCCTCGGGGGAGAACGGGTCATGCCGCAGTCCGAATCCAGCCGCGGCGGCAACCCGTGGCGCGCCTTCTTCCGGCTGCAAAGAGCAAACCGCATAAACCAGCCGGCCGCCCGGCCGCAGCATGGAAGCGGCTGATTCCAACAACTTATCCTGCGCCTGCGTCACCGTTTGCACGTCGCGGGGGCGCTTGAGCCGAGCGACATCGGGGTGGCGGCGGATCGTGCCGGTCGCGCTGCACGGCGCGTCCAGCAGAATCGCGTCGAACAGCGCCGGTGGCGTCCACTCCGTCGCATCGGCGTTGATCACGTCCGCGTGAAGGCCCCATCGTTTCAGGTTCACCGTCAGCCGCTCGATTCGCGCGGCATCCCGCTCCAGGGCGGTCACGGACGCGCCGGCCGCCGCCAATTGCGCGGTCTTGCCCCCGGGCGCGGCGCAAAGATCGGCGATCCGTTCGTTTGGCCGCGGCGCCAGCAGCCGGGCGGGCAGCGCCGCGGCAGCGTCCTGCACCCAAAGGTCACCCGCCTCGAAGCCCGGAATATCAGACACCCGCGTGCCGGCCGGAAACCGGACCGAACCGGTGGGCAGCAACAGTCCGCCCTCGGGCACCGCGCCATCCGGCTTCAGCGTGACGTCCAGCGGCGCCTCATGCTGATGCGCGATGGCGATGGAACGCGCCAACGTCCCCCACGAGGTCCACAACCACGCCGGCGTATCCAGACGCGCCGCATCCAGGTCGCCCAATGCCGCGGCGCCCACGGTCGCGACCTTCCGCAGCACGGCATTCACCAGCCCCGCGAACGGCGCCAACCCACGCCGCTTGGTCAACGCGACCGCCGTCGCCACCGCGGCATGGCTGGGTGTCTCCAGCAGCAGCAGACCCGCCGCGCCAATCCGCAAAACATTGCGAACCGGCTCCGGTGGCTCTTTCCGCAGGAACGGTTCCAGGACAGCATCCAGCGTTCCCATCCGCCGCAGCACCGCCGCCGCGAGCCGGTGAGCCGCCGCCCGATCGCGCGCGTCCTGCGCCGGAAGCGCATCCAGCGCGTCTTCCAATGTCCGGTGCCGTTCCAGGACCGCCGTCAGCAGGTCGAAGGCGGACTCTCGTGTCGGATCAGCCATCAGACCGGCAACACCGCTCGGCCGATACCATGGTATTCGAAGCCGGCCTGCCGCATCGCGACCGGATCATAGACGTTGCGAAGGTCAACCAGCACCCTCCCCCGCATCGCCTCCGCCAGTCGCGTCGGTGACATCGCTCGGAATTCATTCCATTCTGTAATCAACACCAACGCGTCGGCACCCGCCACCGCGTCAAACGCATCGGCACAATAGTGGACCGAGTCCGGCAGCAACGGCCGAGCCTGCTCCATACCCTCGGGATCGAACGCCCGGATCAACGCACCGTCGCCCGCGAGACGGGAGACGATGGCCAACGACGGCGAATCCCGCATGTCGTCGGTTTCCGGTTTGAACGTCAGCCCCAGCACGGCAATCGTTTTCCCGCGCACCGATCCGCCGCAGGCCGCGATTACCCGCATCGCCATGCTGGATTTGCGTGCATCGTTGACCGCCACGGTCGCCTCAACCAGGCGCGACGGCGCGCCATGGTCCTGGGCGGTGCGAACCAGCGCCAGCGTATCCTTCGGGAAGCACGACCCGCCGTAACCCGGCCCCGGATGCAGGAATTTGCGCCCGATCCGGCCGTCCAGCCCAATGCCGCGAGCAACATCGTGGATGTCGGCCCCGACCTTCTCGCACAAATCCGCCATCTCGTTGATGAAGGTCACCTTCATCGCAAGGAACGCGTTCGCCGCATACTTGGTCAGTTCGGCGGTTTCGATCGCGGTGAACACGATCGGTGCCTCGATCAGATACAGCGGGCGATACAGCCGGCGCATCACCTCTTTCGATCGCTCCGACTCCGCGCCGATCACCACACGGTCCGGGCGCATGAAGTCGCCGATCGCATTGCCTTCGCGCAGAAACTCCGGGTTGGAGGCGACGTCGAAATCCAGATCCGGCCGCGTCGCCTTGACGATTTCCTGGATCCGCCGGCCGGTCCCAACCGGCACCGTCGATTTGGTCACAATCACAGCGTAGCCGGTCAACGCCTTGGCCACCTGCTCCGCCGCCGCATAGACATATGTCAGGTCAGCATGGCCATCGCCGCGCCGGGTCGGTGTGCCGACCGCGATGAAAACCGCCTCGGTCCCGTCCACCGCCGCGGCCAGGTCGCCGGTGAACGCCAGCCGTCCGGCCTTGACGTTCTCGGCCACCAGTTGTTCCAGGCCGGGTTCATAGATTGGCATCCGCCCAGCCCGCAGGGCCGCCAGTTTGTTCGAGTCGGTCTCCACCACCGTCACTTCGGTGCCGAATTCCGCGAAACAGGCGCCGGATACCAATCCGACGTAGCCGCCGCCGATCATCGTGATACGCACGTGTAAAATTCCTTGCGCGAATGTGGGGGTCATTCAGCACATGGCCGCGGCGGTTTCCAGCCTTTAACCGAGAATGCATGGGTGGGTGGACTGTGTTGCCCCTCTTGACACATTCGCAGCGCATCGGATGTCTGGCATGATTATCGTCAAAGACGGTCATTTCGTGCGCCGAGGATTGCCATGCCGGAAACAGTGCTGCGGGTTGGAATCGCGGGAGCGGGCCATTTTGGCCGCTATCATGCGTTGAAAGTGGCCGCCGGATCCCGAACCGTGCTGACCGGCATCTATGACCCCGATCAGGAGCGCGCGAAAACCGTGGGCTGGGAAGCCGGCGCCAAGGAAATGACGTTCGACGATCTGCTGGACGCCTCCGACGCCATTATCGTCGCGGCCCCCGCCGAAGCGCACTACGACCTCGCCGCCCGGGCTTTGCGCGCCGGCAAGCATGTACTGGTCGAAAAGCCCATCGCCGCCACATTGGAACAGGCTGACGAGTTGGGGCGGCTGGCGAAAGAACGCAGCCTGGTTCTTCAGGTTGGGCATCTGGAGCGGTTCTCCGCCGCGTACCAGGCGATGGCCGGGAAGATCGGCGCGCCGCTGTATATCGAGGCCACCCGCATCGCCCCGTTCAAGCCGCGTGGCACCGATGTTTCGGTGATCCTGGACCTGATGATCCACGATCTGGACCTGGTTCTGGCGCTGATCGACAGTGAGATCGAAAGCGTCGATGCCGTCGGCGCCCCCGTCGCCAGCGCGCACGAGGACATCGCCAACGCCCGGCTGCGCTTCGTCAACGGCGCGGTGGCGACCATCACCGCCAGCCGTATTTCGCCGCGCACCGAACGCCGGATGCGGATTTTCGCCCAGAATTCATACATGGCGGCCGACTTCTCCGCCCGCACACTGACGGTGATCGCCCGATCGGCCGATGCCGAAGGGGCGTTGCCCCCCGGTCAACAGCCGGTGCCGGGCGTGGCCGGATTCGGCATCGCTGACGTGTCGTGGGAGGACCATGACTCGCTCGCCGCCGAACACGTGGCCTTCGCTGCCTCGGTCTTGGACGGCGCCCCGGTGCTGGTCGATGCCGCGGTCGGCCGCCGGGCATTGGCGGCGGCCCTGGCGGTTGGCGAGGGTATGCGCGCGTCGCGGGAACGGATGGCGGCGTCGGGTTTGATTAAGCTGGGGTAGCGGCTTACGAACGCCCACCCTGGAAGATCACATCCCGGACGTTCACGGCCGCATCCGTATCGTGCTGCAAACCGTCCGGCCACGCTTCCGGACCACAGGCTTCCTTGATGGTGAACGGGGTGTCCCGCACCTCCCAGAACAGGCCTTGTCCCCAGATCGCCATGCCGCCGCCGGTGTCATCGGCGTACCAGCCGTCATGCACCGGGACCACCGGCAACCCGGCGGCTTGCGCGGCATCGGGGTCACCCAGGCAGAAGAAGTCCTCAAGACCATCGCTGCACGGTATGATCGATGGAGTCCGGCGGGTCATCTTGACCGCGAACGCGGGCCGGTTTCCGGCTTCGGCACGAACGATGAAGATCATGACAGGAACCGTTCAACAGCGGCGACAAAGGCGGTGGGCTGCTCCATCTCCGGATGGTGCCCGGCATTCGGGATGGTTTCGAAAATGGATCCCGGAATCAGGTCCGCGTACCGGCGTCCGTAGTCCGGCGTGACGATCCCGTCGCTTTCGCCCCACAGCACCAGGGTCGGAACCCGGATACGGTGCAGCCAATGCTTCAGTTGCGGGTTGAACATATGCGGGCGCCACGCGAACAGGCACAGCGAATCCCAGTTGCGCGCGAGCGTAACCAGATCGGCGTCGGTCATTTCATCACTGATCGTCGCCTGCCATCCGACCCCATGAATGCCGGCCGGCCGAGCGGCGGGGTCATGCCAGGCGAGACGGAGCAAGTCGGCCGGGTTCGTGTTGAACAGATGCGGGAAATCACGCTCGTCCCTGGCGGCCAACTTGATTCCCAGCGCATCGACCAGCACCAGCCGGTCCAGTTTGCGATGCCCCGCGACCGCCAGCTCCGCCGCGATCCAGCCGCCAAAACCAAAGCCCGCGACAGCGATTCTATCGCTATCCAGGTTGTCCAGCACGTCCAGATACAAATTGACCAGATCGTACATCGTATCGAAATCGGCAGGCAGCGGCGATGCACCGAAGCCGGGGTGCGATGGGGCGACGATATAGCGCGATCGTGCCAGCCCCCCGATAAAGGGCGCCGTATGGCTGATCGGATTGATGTCATGGATCAACAGCAGCGTATCGGCGGCCTCATCGCCGGCACGCAGGATTTCCAGTTCGTGGTGCATCATTCAGCGGCAACCCGTTGCTCGACCGGACCCAGGCCCTGAAGTTGCGGCAAGACCTCCTTCGCCGCCAGATTGAAGCTCTTCAACGCTTCCTCATGCGTCACCAAGCCCTGGTGCGTCATCATGATGATCCGCCCGCAGCCGCCAACGCGTTCGCGAAACGCCTTGATCTGGCGCACCACTGTGTCCGGGTTACCGGCGAACATCTGGCCCTGGGCAATCAGGGCTTCGGCTGTCAGGTTGCTTGGCCGCTTCGACCCGCCGCTCCGCCACATCGTGGGCGCCATCTCCGGCGCCCACTGTCCGGGCTGGAACTTCGACATCTGCGGCGCGCTTTTCAGGCTGACCGTCAGGAACCATGCGATCTTCTGCCCGATACGGAAGGCTTCCTCATCCGTGTCGCCGACATAACAGAACGCCATGTAAGAGAAACGATCCTCGCCCGCTTCCGGCAGCCCGGCCGCCTGTCGCGCCTGCTTATAGGCGCCATACGCCAGCCGGGTCTTGTCATACCCGCCGAACAACAGCGTATTGACCATCCCACGCCGCCCGAGTTCCGCGCAGGTCGGCAGATCGCTCGTCGCCGCCCAGAAATCGGGCCGCGGCTTTTGATACGGCTGGGGCCAGATATTCACGTGCGGATGGGTAAAGAACTTGCCTTCCCAACTGAACGGCCCGTCGCGGCTGGTCAGCGACTTCTCGATCAGGTCGATCGCTTCCCACTCGCGTTCGCGGATACGCATCGGGTTGGCATCGCCCGAGGTCATTTCCGTAGCACCAGACTTCACGAAACCAATGTCCAGCCGCCCGCGGGAGATGACGTCGATCGTCGCATACTCCGTCGCCACCCGCACCGGATCAGGTCGCACGGTAATCAGCGTCCCCAGCGACAGGATGCGAACCTTCCTGGTCATCTGGGCAACGATTCCCGTGATCACCGGACTGGCGGCCCAGAGGTTATTGATTCCCGAGTGGTGCTCATTCGTGACGATATGCAACCCCAACTCGTCGCACTGCCGGTATTCCTCGAACACCTGGTCGTAAAGACGAGCAGCAATATCGGGATCGCAATATTTGTTCGGCAGGCTGGCGCGCACCGCTTCCGCCGCGTCCAACACTTCCGCCGGAACGAACGGATATGGGTTCTCGCAGTGGTTCCAGAGTTCCATATCCGTCATCGCGACGTCACCCCAGGCGCCGGCGATACAGCGCGATCAGACGCTCCCAATGCCGTTCCGCCGCCGGTTTGTCGTAACACCAGCGGCTGGGGAAGGCGAAGCCATGGTGGACGTCGGGATACATCTCCAGCTCACCGCCATTGCCGGATTTGTCGAACAGCGCCTTCAGTTCCGCCACCATCGGCAACGGCGCCAGTTCGTCATGTTCCGCGCAGCCGATGTAGAGTTCGCCCTTGGCCTTCGCGAGCGTAAGATGCGGGCTTTCCTCGTTTTCGCTGACCAGCCACGTGCCGTAATACGACGCGGCGGCGGCGACCCGATCCGGAAAGCGCGCGGCGGCGGCCAGCGAATACGGCCCGCTCATGCAATACCCGTGCGTCCCGACCACGCCCTTTTTCGCCGCCGGCTGCGTATCTACAAACGCCAACATATCGGCGAAATCCTCCATGACCGGCGGGATCGTCATCTTCGTGCGTACCGCGCGCATGCGTGCCTGTTCGGCACTCCCCTTCGTGGTGACGTCCGGGCCGTATTTCGTGTCTTTACCAGATCGGTAGTACAGGTTCGGCAACAGAACATAGTAACCAACCGTGCATAAACGCCGAGCCATGTCATAGAGTTCTTCGCGGATGCCGGGTGCGTCCATCAGCATGATCACGACGGGATGCGGACCGTTCCGGTCTGGATGCACGATGAATGTCTCCATCGCGCCCGCCCGGGTTTGGATATCGCGGATTTCTTCGATCATTGGCGTGTTCCCCGTGGTTGCGCCGATCGTTCCACGAGACTGCCGTCAGGGCAAGTTCAGCCGGCCACGAACGCGTCCGTTTCGGCCACCGTGGGAATGCTGCCCTGGCTCCCCGGACGCATGCAGCACAACGCCGCGGCGGCGGTCGCGCGCCGAACCGCCGCCTGTAGCGATGCACCCAGATCCAGCCGGTGCGCCAGCACACCGACGAAACAATCGCCCGCCGCGGTGGTATCGACCGGCTGGATCGCCACGGCCGGTTCGTGCCAGGCCCCGTCGCGGCTGGCGATGTCGGCACCCTCCGAACCACGGGTCAGCACCACGGACAGCCCGCCCAGCCGGTCGGACAATTCCACCGCCGATGCACCGCAACGTAGATCCGCGGCCAGCCACCCACCCTCGGTTTCATTCACCACCAGCACATCGACGGCCCGCAATGCGTCCTCGGGCAACGCGGATGCCGGTGCCAGGTTCAGCACCACCCTGCTGCCGGCCACGCGGGCGCGCCGGATCAGCGCGGCGCTGGCCTCGGCGGGCACTTCCATCTGCAACACCAGCGTGGTGTCCGGCCCCAGCAACGCATCCTCGGCCTGATCGGCATGCGTTGACAGGTTGGCGCCGGAACCCACCGCGATCGCATTCTCCCCGCTCGGATCGACCGAGATCGCCGCACACCCCGTGTTGGCCCCGACCGCCTGGACGCGCGTCAGATCGACGCCCGCGCCGCGAAGCAACACCAGCGCGCCGTCCGCCAAAGCATCGCGTCCCACGGACCCGACCATGGCCACCCTCGCCCCGTCACGCGCGGCGGCGACCGCCTGGTTGGCCCCCTTGCCGCCGGGTTCTATCCGGGTGGACGGCCCCAGGACCGTCTCGCCCGACCGGGGAATGTGAGGCAGACTGAAAATCAGATCGAGGTTGATCGACCCGAAAACGACAATCATCCGGCGACTCCCGTCCGCACGGCATCCCGCTGTACCAGCCGCTCCGGCGGCAGATAAACATACGCCGTGGTGCCGCGTCCCTTGATGCTGATCAGTTCCAGCCGGCCGCCGTGCAGTTCCGTCAGCTTGTGCGCCAGCGGCAGCCCAAGGCCGGTGCCTTCGAACGACCGCGACAACGTGTTGTCGACTTGGCCGAACGGTTCCATCGCGATCTGGATCTCCGCCTCCGTCATCCCGATGCCGGTATCGGCCACGGAAAATACCAACTCCCCGCTTGAAGGTATCGAAACGGTCAGAAGGATCCGCCCTTCGTTGGGGGTGAACTTCACCGCGTTGGACAACAGGTTGATCAGCACCTGCAACAACCGCGTCCGGTCGCCGCGCACGCGCACGATCGCCTCCGGCAGATTCAGGTCCAGCGCGATATGCCGCGCTTCCGCCTGGGCCCGAACGGAAACCAAACCGGCGCGCGCCAGATCGGCAACCGGAAACACCGTCTCGCTCAGCGTCGCCGTGCCCGACTCCACTTTGGAGATATCCAGGATCGCGTTGATCAGTTCCAGCAAATGCCGCCCGGAACTCCAGATATCAGCCGCATAACCCGCGATAGGGGGGGAGCCGGGTTTGGTCGGCGCCTGTTCCTGGATCAGTTCCGAAAAGCCGATGATCGCATGCAGCGGGGTGCGCAACTCATGACTCATATGCGCCAGGAACTGTGAGCGCGCTCGATTGGCGGCTTCCGCCGTTTCCTTGCTGGCCAGCAGTTCGCGGTTGGTTTCCGCAAGCCGGGCCCGATCCGCCTCGATCTGCGACTGCGCCGAACGCAGCCGGTCGCGATCGTAGGCAAGATCGATTTCCCGCTTTGTACGACGCCACATTTCGCGCATCAGCAGCAACGACAGCGTGACCATCAAACCAGTGGCACCGATGCCAACCAAGCTCATAAGCCAGATATGGGTGCGGGCCGAACCCAGCACATCATCCAGGTCCAGCGCCACGGCCACGCGCAGATCGTAACGCTCCAACCGGCGTATGGTGACCAGGCGATCGATATTCAGGATAGGGCCGCGGCGGCTATACAAGGCCGTCTGACCGGGTGCGATGTGCTCGGGATAGGTGCTGCCGCGCAAATCGGTGCCCACGCCGAGATGACCGTCCAGGTCGTTCCGCCCAAAGCCGGCCCGCGCGATTCCGTTCTCGTCGGCAATGGCAACCGTCCCGCGGCGGCCAAGGTCGATCCGTCGGGTCAGGGTCATCAGATAGGCCGGATTGAGCAACAGAATCGCTTCGCCGGCAAAGCGGCCATCAGCCGTTTCCAGCCGCCGGCTGACCTGGATGAACAGTCCAGCCGGGTCGGCGGTGTAGGCATCGATCGTCATTTGGATCGACGGATTGTCACGGTGGCCGATAAAATCCGGCTGATGTGCGAAATCGGTTGGTCCGGGCTCTGGTTTGAAGGTGGTTAGCAGCCGCTTGCCATCCGGCCCGGCGATCCGCACACCAATGGCTTTGTTGGCCATCCCGGTGGCAACCTGCTGGACGCCGGGCTTGATTTCGTCGTCGGGCGACGATTTGACGGTCCCAGCGATAGACTCAAGCACGGCGTTGGCGGCATCAAGTTCGTTCGTCAGCTCCATGGCGAACGCCGCGGTAAGATTATAGCCCTCGGTGCACCCAACGGCACGCGCGTTGGCGTATTCCGTCCACAGCGACCAGCCGATGAACCCCCACATGCAGGTGGTGAGAAAGAGCGCGAGCAGGACGATTTTGCGGAGGACACGCACCGCCTGACGCCTCGCCCGCCCTTCAAAGCGGTCGGCACATTCCGCGTTCGCATCGGTCGCGTCGCGCTGCATCGGTGTTGCCGCCTGGATCACCTGGACCGGATACTAACGTGACGAGATTGTCCACCGTACAGCAACGACCTCGCTCGGGCAATCAGACATATGGATGACGAGGAAGGCAGCGGCCCCGGACCGTACCCATTCCTCACCGACACACGCGGCGGGATGTCATGTTTCCCCCAGAAACGCGCGCACATCCTGAAGAAAGAAATCGAGCTGATCGTGATGCACCCAATGCCCGGCCTTTTCCACCGCGAGCACGCGCGCATTCTTAAAGTACTCAAGCCGCCCATCCTCGGCGGGATTCGTTGCCCAGCTTTCCGTCCCGTACACCAGCAAGGTCGGACAGGTGATCGATGACCAGAGTTCGGCGATCGACTCCCGCGTCATGTCATACGGCGGCCACAGCCGGACGTAGTGGTCGAATTTCCAGCTATAGGTGCCGTCCTCGTTCTGGTTGACCCCGTATTGCGTCAAATGCCGAGCCTGCTGGGGCGTCAGGTGCTTGTTTTCCTCCTGCATACGGGCGTAGGCCGCTTCCATGGTTGGGTAACGGCGCGGCTGCCGGCCAGAGTTCGCGCGCTGCATCTCGATCCAGTTTCGCATCCGCTCGCCGATTGGGCGGCGCTCCGATACCGCATCCTGGCCTGGACCCGGACCCAGCCCCTCGATGGCGACGATCTTGCGGACGTTTTCCGGATATATCCCGGTGTAGCGCAACGCGATGTTGCCACCCAACGAGTGCGCGACGATCGTCACCGGCGCCAGATTCTGCTGATGGATCAGTTGCGCCAGATCATAAATGTAGTTGGCCATCGTGTATTGGCCCGACGCCGACCAGGCGGAATCGCCGTGCCCGCGCAGGTCGGGCGCGATGACGTGGTAGTCCTTCCGCAGGTCCGCCGCGACCCAGTCCCAGTTGCGGCAATGGTCGCGGCCGCCGTGCAGCAGGATCAGCGGGGGCGCGTCCGGGTTGCCCCAGTCCACGTAATGCAGCCGCAGCCGTTGGGAGAAATAGATCCGAGACGTGGGGCCGGATTGCGGCAGCATGATCATGCCTTCCATTCAACCGATCGGCGGCTTTTTCTTGTGCCAGCCCGTCGCCCGCTCATAGGCGGCGGCGACGCGAAGCACCGTGGCATCGTCGAAGTAACGCCCGGCGAACTGCACCGACACCGGCAATCCCGCTTGCGTCAGGCCTGACATCATCGCCAGCGCGGGATGCCCGGTCACGTTGAACGGGGTGCGCGCCTGCCGCGAATAGGTGCGCGCGGTTTCGTCCGGCTCGTCCATCCGGCTGGACGGGTCCATCGAGCTTGCACACAGCAGCACGTCGTAATCCCGCAGCCTGTCTTCAACCTCGGCGATCAGTTCGCCCCGGCGGCGTTGCGCGCCGACATAGTCGCCGGCGGTCATGAACGCGCCCGGCAGCAGCCGGCGGCGGGCGAGCTGGCCGTAATCGCCCGGACGCTCGCGCAGCCAGGGGGCGTGGATCGACCACGCCTCGCTGCACAGGATCACACGGTTGATGCCGGCGAATTCGGTCAGCGTTGGCAGGGTCACGGTATGGACCTGCGCCCCTTCAGCTTGCAGGACGCGGGCGACGTTCTCCAGCGCGGCGGCAACCTCGGGATGCGCCGGCAGGTCGCGTTCATGGAAATGCCGGACGAAGCCGATGCGCAGGTCGCGCACGCCACGGTCGAGCAACCGCCCGAAGCCCCTGGCTTGGGTGGCGGCACTGCCGGGGTCGCCGGGATCGTGCCCGGCGATGGCGTCCAGCAGCAGCGCATTGTCTGCGACGGTGCGGGTCAGCGGGCCGACGTGGTCCAGGGTGAAGGACAGCGGGAACACCCCGCGCCGCGACACCAGCCCATAGGTCGGCTTCAACCCAACGATACCGCAGGCGCTGGCCGGATTGCGGACCGATCCGCCGGTGTCGGTGCCAAGCGCCAGCGGGAACAGGCCCGCCGCCACGCCGGCACCCGATCCCGAGGAGGATCCGCCCGGATGATGGTCGGGGTTCCAAGGATTACGCGCCGGCGGGAATGGCAGGTCGAAGCTGGGGCCGCCGATGGCGAACTCGTGGGTGGACAGCTTGCCCATGACGATCGCGCCAGCCGCACGCAGCTTCTGAATGACGACCGCATCCGCCTTGGCGATGTTGTCCACCAGGATCTTGGAGTGACCGGTCGTCGGCAGCCCGGCGACATCGATGATGTCCTTGATGCCAACCGGAACGCCATGCAGCGGGCCGCGCGACTGCCCGGCGGCGATCTCGGCCGTCGCCTGTTCGGCCGCCCGCATCGCGCCCTCGGCGTCCAGGCGGATGAAGGCGTTCAGCTTCGGATCCAGCTTGCCGATCCGCTCCAGCAACGCAGTCACCAGTTCCACCGGGGACAACTCCTTGGCCGCGTAGGCCTGGGCGATCTGGCTGGCGGACATCCAGTGGGTCGCGCTCATAGCCCGATCCCCGCGCGCATCGGCGGCCACGGTTCGACAACCGGATCGGTCGGCACCCGCACCGCACCGGCATTGTTCAGCGCCTGCGCCGCGGCTGCCGCCACGTCATCGGGAAATTCGGCGAGGGCCTTATCCAGGCCAGCGGCTTTCGCCAGGGCGATAACAACGGGGTCCACGGCAGTGCTCCACGATCATTGTGCGGTGCGATCATGCGTCCGGTTGTTCCGCCGGGAAAGAGGCGCCGTCATCGAAGCCATCGACAGACAACGCATATGGGATAAAAAAAGGCGGTACGGCCGGGGGATGGGCCGTACCGCCTGAGGTTGTCGCGCGATATGTGGCGCGACTTTCGGGGAGGAAACAGGACACCGCCGCAGCGGCGTCGAAATGGTATGTAGAGCCAAAATGTTGACGAAAGGTTAACAACCACGTGTCCGGACTGATTTTTCTACACACAAATAGTTTTTTCTCAACCCAAGGTAGCGGCCAATGACAAACCTTCCCCTGGTCGGTCTGAAAATACTGGAAATCGGCCACTATATCGCGGCCCCGTTCTGCACCCGCATCCTGGCGGACCTGGGCGCCGAGGTGATCAAGCTGGAACCGCCGGGCGGCGATCCGTTCCGCGGCTGGGGTGCCTCCAAGGACGGCAACTCGGTGTGGTTCAGCATCCATGGCCGCAACAAGCTCTCTATCGAACTGGATTTGAAGAAGGACCGGGACACCGTCCTGAAGCTCGCTGCCCGGGCGGACGTGCTGGTGGAGAACCTGCGCGCCGGCCAGTTGGAGCGGCTGCGGCTGGGACCCGACGAACTGCATGCGGTGAACCCAAGATTGGTGATCGCCCGCATCTCCGGCTACGGCCAGGATGGCCCGTATCGCGACAAGCCGGCCTTCGGCGCGATCGGTGAGGCCATTGGCGGTCTGCGCCACCTGACGGGCCATCCAGGCGGCACCACCGATCTGCCGCCGCCGCGCTGCGGCGTCTCGATCAGCGACGATCTGGCCGGACTGTATGCCGCGATCGGGCTGCTTTCAGCGATCTGGCAGCGCGACGGCATGGGCACCGGCAAGGGTCGCGTGGTCGATGTGAACTTAGTGGACAGCGTGTTCAGCCTGATGGAGGGCATGCTGCCGGAATACGCGCTGGACGGGCGGGTGCGCCAGCCGGCGGGTGCCGCGCTGCCGACAGCATCGCCCACCAACACCTATCCCTGCGCCGACGGACGCTGGCTCTGCATCGCCGGGAACTCCGACCTGATTTTCTCCCGCCTGATGGCGGCGATCGGCCGGCCGGAGATGGCGGCCGACCCGGCCTACCAGACCAACGGCCTGCGCTGCGCCAACCGAGCGCCGCTGGACGCGGCGATCAAGGCCTGGACACTGACGCTGCCGGCAAAGGAGGCCGAGGCGATCCTGGAAGCGGCGGACGTCCCGTGCTCCCGCCTGTTCGACATCGCCGACTGCGCCGCCGATCCGCATTTCCAGGCGCGTCAGGCGGTACAGGACATCGACGATCCGCTGATCGGGCGCACGCTGCATCCGGGGCCAACGATCCGCCTGGACGGGGAGAAGCCCGAGGACGTGGTGCGCTGGCCCGGCGCCGCGGTGGGCGCGCATACCGATCACGTTCTGCACACGCTGCTTGGGTTGCCCCGGAAACCGGGCTGATCGCAGCGATCCTGACGATGCCACGGGAAAACCGCGACCCTCTGCACTGTCATGGCGGGGGCACGGCCCATGGCGTCTTGGAGGTGGGGTGGTTCGCGAGAAAGCCAAGGACCTAACGCAGATAAGAAAGGCGATACCACAGATTGCGCGGATGGAGTGGTTTACACGGTATTGGCCACGCGGTCGATTTCCAGCCAGTTCATGTCGAAGTTGAGCAGCAAACCCGGGCACGGGCCGGAGGCCTTGAGATAGTTGATGCACCGTGCGTGGTATGCCTCGTTCAGGGCATTGATGGCTTTCAATTCAACCAGCAGCGCCTGCTCGACACCGGGTCCGCAACATATTCGCCGATTACGATGCCGTCGCAGGTTATTGTAAGGCCATGCTGCTGCCCGACGGTAAGCCCGGCTTTGCGTCGTTCGTGGGCCGAGGCAATCTTAACAGAGCTATTCAAGAAATCCCGCCCCAACGCACTAAAGACGGTGAAAGCGCAGCCGACGACTCGCTGGGATATATAGTTCCGACCGCTTTCATCTGCGTGCATCTGCGATATCGCCTTCCTTATCAGCGTTAGGCCCTTCCTTCGCGATCGTGCCACAGAAAGGTCCCCGAAGGGTTAACGCCTGGCTTGCAAAGCCCTGGCTGCATCGGACCGCGAAGGCAGTATCCCGATAGAGACACTCGTTTGGCACCGCCGCGTCCCAACACGCAAATGTCCAGGATCAGTCCGCTCTTGCATCTTTCCGCCGCTGCGTCCGATATAAGGCGCATCGCCGCCGAGGCCCCATGCAGCGCATCGCGTTCCGTCTTCTCCCCCTGATCTGCCTGGCGCTCGCGGCATGCGGCAGCGGCGGCGCGAACAACGGCGCGCGCATCGGCGATGCCGGCCAGGCCGCGCCGGTGGAATGCGCCCCATTCGCGCGCGCCCTGACCGGAGTGTCGCTGTCTGGCGACGCCGCCGACTGGTGGTGGAGGGCCGAGGGCCGCTACGCCCGATCCCGCACGCCCCAGGTCGGCAGCATCCTGGTCTATCGCCGATCCTCACGCCTGCCCTATGGACACGTCGCGGTGGTTTCGGCCGTGCTGTCCCGGCGGCAGATCATGGTAACCCAGGCCAACTGGGTGCATCACCGGGTAACCGAGGACCAACTCGTCCTTGATGTCTCCCCCGACGGAGACTGGAGCACCGTTCGCGTCTGGTGGCCCCCCACCAGCCAGATGGGCACCACCGACTACGACATTTTCGGCTTCATCCGGCCCGAACATCCGTCCGGCCACGACCGGATCCTCGCGGCCGTGCCAGGCGCTATTCGGGTCGCGGAAGCGGGGTGGTAGCGGTGTCCGAGCGCCCTTTGAACCCGGTCGCCACCACGTAAAGCTCGCTGGAATCCTTCCGGCTCGCCGGCGGCTTGGCATGCCGCACGGTGCTGAAATTCTGCTTCAGCAAATCAAGTATCTGCTTCTCTGACCCGCCCTGGAACACCTTCGCCACGAACGCCCCGCCCGGCGACAGCACCTGGATCGCGAAATCCACCGCCATCTCCGCCAGCGCCACGATCCGGATGTGATCGGTCGAGGCATGCCCCGTCGTGTTCGGCGCCATATCCGACAACACCAGGTCGGCGCCGCCGCCCAGTTCGGCCGTCAGCCGCTCCGGCATCGCCGGGTCGGTGAAATCGCCCTGCATGATGACCGCACCATGGATCGGGTCGATCGGCAGCAGGTCCAGCGCCAGCACCGCCGACGCCCCCCGCTTCACCGCGACCTGAGTCCATCCCCCCGGCGCCGCGCCCAGGTCCAGCACCCGCACGCCCTTCTGGATCAGGTGGAATTTGTCATCCAATTCCAGCAGCTTGAACGCCGCGCGCGACCGCCAGCCCTGCTGCTTGGCCGCCACGACATAAGGGTCGTTCAACTGACGCGCCAACCAGCGCGCGGACGCGGTGCTGCGGCTTTTCGCGCTCTTGACGCGAACCACCAACCCCCGGGAGGGCGGCATGGACGGTGCCTTGGCCATCAGCGGCATCCGTCCCGGCGTCGCCCTTGGCGCAAGCGATCGGCGCGCATCAGCCGCAGCAGCACGCCTTCCCGCAGCCCACGATCGGCGACGATCACATGCGGCGCCGGCCAAACCCGGGTGATCGCGGCAAACACCGCGCAGCCAGGCAACACAAACTCAACCCTTTCGGGCCCCACACACGGATGCAGCATCAATCCTTCCCGGCCCAGCGCACGAAGGTGCGACAGCGCGTCCGCCGCCTCCTGGCTGCAAAGCTCCACGCCGTCAACGGCCAGCCGGCGATACCGCTCCAGATTCAAGGCGACGCCCGCCAAGGTGGTGACCGTGCCGCTGGTCCCCAGCAACCGCACCCCGCCATCCCTTATCTCGCGCGCGATGCAATGCACCTTCTCGAAAGACCGCAGCCGGTCGGCGACATCGGTGACCATCGCCTCAAACCCATCTGGATTGAACCCAGCGTCGCCCCAACGCTCCGCCAGGGTCACAACGCCCACCGGCAGCGAGTCATAGCCGATCAGTTCCGGCCTTCCGTTCGTCAGCCTAACCCACGCGAGTTCAGTCGAACCGCCGCCAATGTCGAACAGCAGCGCCCGCCTTCCATCGCAGGGCAGCAGCGGCGTGCAGGATTCCAGCGCCAGTTCCGCTTCCTCGCGGCTGGAGATGATCCCGAAATCAAACCCGGTTTCCTGCTTCACCCGGCACAGAAACGCCGGCCCATTCGATGCTCGGCGGCAGGCTTCGGTCGCGATCGCCCGCAC
Source organism: Acetobacteraceae bacterium (assembly GCA_003506895.1). Taxonomy (GTDB): domain Bacteria; phylum Pseudomonadota; class Alphaproteobacteria; order Acetobacterales; family Acetobacteraceae; genus Rhodopila. The sequence goes on from DNXO01000054.1 coordinate 34,530, forward strand.
CCCGCGCACCGGCCGGCGCGCCAACCGAGCGGCACAGGCCTGAAGCGCTCCAATTGCTCGGTCCATCGCCGCTTCGTTCAGCATGCCGGTGCTGTGCAACCCCTCGCCCAGGCGCACGATACGGGAGAAGCTGTCCAGGACGCGAAACCCCTCACCCGAGGGCGTGCCCACCAGCATCCGGCAATTATTCGTGCCCAGATCCAGGGCGGCGAAAGCCGGCCCGAACACCCGGCGTGCCTGATCCCCGCGCGCTTCAGGACAACTGGCGGCGGCGTCAAGCTCAGCAGGGGCCTGAACCGGCATCATCTTTGGATTGTCACCCGGCTTAGCCGGCCGGGCAAGCACCGAATGCAAGTCCAGTGCCGGCTGTCGGTTTTTTCATGGCCCGGTAGGTTCAGCGTGAGACACTCGCCATCCGCCTCCACCTTTCGCCTTCACCTCACGGGCCGCCATATGCGCCCGGCGCAGCAGGGTGCGTATATCCTCCGTGCTTCCCGGATGACGGCTGGCGATGCCGATGGAGAAGGTGATGGGATGGCCCTCAGACAGCTCCCGCAACTGACGTTTCAGGCAAAGCGCCTCGGCGCGTTCCGCCGCGGTCAGATGATCCATGCCATCCAGCCACACCCCGAACTCGTCAGCGCCGGTGCGGGCGACCAGATCGCTGGGACGCACCATCGCGCGCAACTGGCTGGACATGCGTACCAGCACCCGATCACCCTCGGCGCGGCCAATGGCCAGGTTCAAGCCGCGGAGGTCGTCGATATCGATGAGCATCAGGGTGCCGACCCTGGCATCCAGATCAAGACGGTCGATATGCCGGTCTGCCTCATCCAGGAACCAGCGTCGGTTCGGCAGGCCAGTCAGGCGATCGATCCCCACCTGCCCCATGCCGTTACCGATCGCCACCCGCAACAGCATCCCCACCGAGGCGGCCAGGTCGCGATCGGCATCCGACCAGGGACGAGCCCGGGGCGAACGCCAAAGCGCCAGCCCGCCAGGGCGGGTCGGCGGCAGCACCCAGGGACAGGTCAAAATCGGCCGTTTGTCTGGCGCAACCTTATGAGAGGGCTGGCCGGGGCTGGCATTCAGCATCTGCAGGGCGACGGCGGCGGTGTACTCTCCGGCAACCCCCACGCAGTACGCGACTGGGGCCTCCGCCGCATCCTGGCTCAGGTCGAGTATCGCCAGACCCTCGACATCGGCGGTCAACCGCAATTGCTCCAAAACCGCGACGATAGAGCCATCGTAATCGCCCCTGAAAGGCACGCCAGTCACTCCGGATGAAAGGATCGAACCCAAGCCTAGGCTCTTCGGCAACCAAAAAGTATCAAATCGCGACCCGGGAGCAACTTCCCGGCGCACTGTGTCGCTGCCGCTTCGGCCGCGAATGGGATACGGTGCCATCCAAGCAACGGAGGGAACAAAATGCGCGCTGTTTGGTATGACCGGCAGGGACCGGCGAACGCGGTCATCGTTACCGGGGAACTGCCGACACCGGAACCCGGCACCGGGCAGGTGCGCGTGCGGCTGGAAGCCTCTGGCGTCAATCCCGCCGACACATACCGCCGGCGAGGCGCGGTGCCGCCTGAATACCCCCGCGTGATCCCCAACAGCGACGGCGCCGGCGTGATCGACAAGGTGGGTGACGGCGTGTCGTCCCAATGGGTTGGAAAGCGGGTCTGGCTGTACAACGGCCAGCGCAACGGGCGCTGGATGGGCACGGCAGCGGAATACATCGCGCTCGATGCCGATCTGGTGACCGAGCTGCCGGATCATGTCTCGTTCGCGCAGGGCGCGACGCTGGGCATTCCCTGCATGACCGCGCATGGCTGCGTGTTCGCCGCCGGTTCGGTGCAGGGCAAGACGCTGCTGATTACGGGTGGCGCCGGCGCGGTCGGCCATTATGCCGTGCAACTGGCGGCCTGGGCGGGGGCCGAGGTCATCGCCACCGTCAGCTCCGACGACAAAGCCGAACGCGCCCGGGCTGGCGGCGCCGCGCATGTGCTGAACTACCGCACCGAGGAGGTCGCCGCGCGCGTGGCGGAAATCACCAGCGGCCGCGGCGTCGATCACGTGGTCGATGTCGATCTGGGCGGCAATCTCGCCGCGACCCTGGCATCGGTGCGTGAGAACGGCAGTATCGCCTATTACGCCACGGTCGGCATGCAAAAGCCGGAGATCGACCTGCGCGCCCTGATGGGCAAGAACATCACGATCCGGGGCTTCGTGCTTCCCACAAGCCCGCATCCCACCCGCAAACGCGCCCAGCAGGACATCGCCGCGTTCATCCGCACGCCCGGCCGGATACTGTCGGTCGCCGGAACCTTCCCGCTGTACGAAACCGCCGCAGCGCATCTATCAGTAGAGGCCGGCGGCAAGGTTGGCACGGTTGTCGTGGCGTGTGCTCGCTGAGCACGCGCCCCCAATTGACACCTTCCGCAACCCCGCCTCTGCTGCCGCCACAACAAAAATCCGAGGGAACCAGCATGACCCAGATCACTCGCCGAGCGGTGCTGGCCGGCGCGACGGCGCTGACCGCACTGCCTGCCCGTGCCGAAAACGCGCCCGGCGTTACCGACAAGGAAATCCTGTTTGGGCAGACCATGCCATACAGCGGGCCAGCGTCCTCGTACGGCACCATCGGCAAGTCGGCCGATGCTTACTTCCACATGATCAACGACAAGGGCGGCATCAACGGCCGCATGCTGCGGATGCTATCGCTGGACGACGGCTACCTGCCGCCCAAGACCGTCGAGCTCACGCGCCGGATGATCGAGGAGGACAAGGTCGCCTTCCTGTTCAACTGCCTGGGCACGCCGACGAACAACGCGACCCGGAAATACACCAACAGCAAGAAGGTGCCCGACATCTTCGTCGCCACCGGCGCCACGCAGTTCGGCGACCGCGAGCACTATCCCTGGACCATGGGCTGGCAGCCGACCTATCAGGTGGAGGGTCGAATCTACGCCCATTACATCCTGCAGGCGTTCCCCGACGCAAAAGTGGCGGTGCTCTATCAGGGGGACGATTCCGGGCGCGACTACTTCAAGGGCATCAAGGACGGCCTGGGCGACAAAGCCGACAAGATGATCGTCGCCACCGCGACCTATGAGGTGTCGGACCCGACGGTGGACTCCCAGATCCTCACCCTGCGCGATGCCGGCGCCGACGTGCTGTTCATGACCGGCATTCCCAAGTTCAACGCCATGGGCATTCGCAAGGCCTTCGATGTAGGCTGGAAGCCGCGGCTGTTCTGCATTTCGTCCACCGGATCGTCGGTCGCGACCGCGATCGTTCCGGCGGGCGTGGAGAAAGCCGTCGGCGTGGTGACGGCCAGCTATTTGAAGGACCCGACGGACAAGCAGTGGGCCACCGATCCGGGGTTCGTCGAATGGCGCGCCTTCCTGGAGAAATACTATCCCGGCGCGGATCCGACCGACGTCAACAACGCTTATGGCTACACGACGGCACAGACCCTGGTGCAGACTCTGACGCAGTGCGGCAACGACCTGTCGCGGGAAAACATCATGCGTCAGGCGACCAGCCTGGACATTGCGTTGCCGATGCTGCAACCGGGCATCCGGGTGAAGACGGGACCGGAGGACTACTATCCGCTGAAGCAGATGCGGCTGGTCAGGTTCGACGGGACCGCGTGGATTCCGTTCGGCGAAGCAATCTCGGGGTAAATTATGACAGACAACAAGTTGGTTTTGATCGTCGGTGCCAATCGCGGCATCGGCCTGGGCGTAACGAAAGTCTTCCTGGCCAACGGGTGGTCGGTCATCGCGACCGCCCGCGACCCGGCAAAGGCATCGGCACTGCAAGAACTGGCGGCGGCGAATCCCGGCCGGGTGTCCATCCCGGCCCTGGATATGAATGACGCAGCCGCACTCGACGGATTCGCCGCCACGTTGGGCGGCAAGACGCTGGATGCGGTGCTGGTGAATGCCGGCGTTGCCGGCCCTGCCCACCGCAGCGCCGATGCCGCCACCGCCGAGGAAATCGGCGCGCTGATGTTCACCAACGCCATCGCGCCGACCCGCCTCGCCCGGTCGCTGGCGAGCCACATCCGGCCCGGTTCCGGTGTGCTGGCATTCACCTCGTCGATCATGGGCAGCGTGGCCCTGAACGAAGGCGGGCACGAACTTTATCGCGCCAGCAAGGCGGCGCTGAACTCGCTGTCGCGCGGACTGTGGGGCGAGTTGCGTGGCAAGAACATTACGATGCTGACGCTGCATCCTGGCTGGGTGCAGACCGATATGGGGGGCGCCTCGGCGGCGGTCACGGTGGATGACAGCGCGGCCGGGATGGTCAAGGTGATGGAAAGTCAGGCCGGCGTGCATAAGCACCTGTTCCTGGATTATACCGGCAAAGAACTGGCCTGGTAAAAACCACGGGGGACCGGCGGCAACTGTCGGCCCCCCGAACCTTGCCAACCCCACCCGCCGGCGTACTATCCCGTCAACCCAGGGAGAAACGCCAATGATAACCAAGTTCGATAGCCTGTTCGCCGGCCATACCGACGTGGAAGACATCGGCTACGGCGGCATCCCGATCAACGATCGGCGCTACGACAACGCGCATCTGTCCTCGGCGCTATCGAAAGCCCAGGCAATCGCGGTGAAAATGGACGATCTAGGCTACTCCACCTTCTGGATGGCGGAACACCATTTCCAGCGCGAAGGCACCGAGTGCATTCCCAACGTGCTGCTGATGGCCCTGCACCTGACGCATGTGACCAAGAACATCAACATCGGCTGCGGCTTCAACGTGCTGCCGATGTGGCACCCGCTGCGCCTGGCCGAGGACTATGCGATGGCCGACATCCTATCGAAAGGCCGTGTCGTGTTCGGCATCGCCCGCGGCTATCACACCCGCGAGGTCGAAACATTCGGCTCCCCGTTGATGGACCAGGAAGCCAACCGCGAGCTGTTCGAGGAACAGGCCGACATCATCTTTAAGGCGTTCAACGAAGAGTCCTTCAGCCACAAGGGCAAGCACTACACCCTGCCGCCCGAGGTGCCCTATCGCGGCTATACCCTGAAGGAATTGACCCTGGTGCCTCGCCCCGCCCGCCTGCCTGTGGAATGCTGGCAGCCGATCCAGGGCGGATCGGAACGTGCCCTGGCCTTCATGGCCAAGCACGGCATCCAGGGCATGGTCGGCGGCGGGTCCGCCGAGGGCGGCGCGATGCACAACGTAGTGCTGAAATGGCAGCAGGAACACGCCAAGATCGGCAAGCACATCGAACTGGGCGAGCGCCTGTGCTTCGGCTTCCATTTCTACATGGGTGAGAGCAGGGAACAGTGCGTCCGCGATGCCGCGAAATATTACGAGGAAAACATGAAGATGTTCGGCGAACTCCGGCTGAACAAGGCGATGACCGACGAGCAGATTGAGATCATGCGCGACCCGAAGCGCGCGCCCACCGCCAAACTGCCGCGGATCGAGGATGCCGTGAAAGCCGGCGGGTTCCTGACCGGCTCCGCCGACGAAATCATCGACCATCTGAAGAAGCTGGAAAAAGCCTATCCCGGCCTCGACCGCATCTCCATCAGCCCCTCACTCGGTGTCCCCAAATCGGTGATCCTGGAACAGGTGGAGCGTTTTGCCAAAGAAGTGATGCCGGCGTTCAAGGGCAATACGCTGGAAGTGAAACAGCCGGCGTTGGCGAAGGGATACCAGCCGCCCGCCGACTGACAAAAGAGTCGAATCTTCGGGCGGCTAGTATAAGCGGATAAATTGGCGAGCGAAGCCGCCGGTCTTTCCTGGCGTCATGCCCCTGCTTGGCGCGGCCCCCCAAGCGTGCGCCAGGACCTCCATCAGTCGGCACGGCCGCGCCCGTTCGGTCGGGCAGACCGATCTGGGGACGACGACCGATGCCGTTGACGTCGGTACTACTGAGTAGCACATAACGCCAGGAGGTGCCCATGACCGCGAAAACCTCGATCTCGCTGACCGACGATCAGCAAGCCTATGCGCGCGCCCTGGTGGAGAGCCGGCAGTACCCGAGCCTCAGCGCGGTTCTGCAGCGCGGGCTTGAGATGCTGCGCCGCGACAGCGAGATGCGCGATGCGGAACTTCAGGCCCTGCGGTCACTGATCGATCAGCGCCGCGCCGGAGCTTTCGCCGATCTCGACAAGGGCGAAGCGGACACCCGCGCGATGCTGGATCGCAAAAGGAAATCGCGTGCGGCACTATAGGGTCAGCCGCGCGGCGGACGTCACGCGCGACCTCGACCTTATCGAGGAGCATTTGGTTCAAGCCTACCAGGAATTCGGGGATGACCTGGAGAATGCGATGGAACGAGCCGCCGCGCGCATCGAAGACGCCCTCCCCTATATGCGGACATTCGCGGCCCACCCCCACCGGGGCACCGAACACCCGAAGATTCGTCCCGGCATTCGGACCGCGACCAAAAAGAGTTTCATCTTCTACTTTGAGATCGATGAGCCGTCGTTCGAAGTTAGAATACTCGCCGCCTTCTTCGGCGGCGCGGATCACAGGCGGCAGATCCTCGATCGCTTTCGGCACTAACGGAGTGAAAAGGCCGCTGCCTCCCAAAGCAGCGGCCCTCACTCCGAATACTGTACCCCCAGCCTACCGCCCCAACGTCGGCATCGTGAACTCCGGCCCACGTCGCGTCCCCGCCGCCCAACGCTGCGTCACCGCCTTGTAGCGCGTGTAGAACCGCACGCCCTCCGGCCCATAGATGTGGTGATCGCCAAACAACGAGTGTTTCCACCCGCCGAACGAGTGGAACGCCATCGGCACCGGGATCGGCACGTTGATCCCCACCATCCCGATCTGGATCGCCTGAGTGAAGTCGCGCGCCACGCCGCCATCGTTGGTGAACAGCGCGACGCCGTTGCCATATTCGTGCGCGTTGATCAGCCGTGTCGCGGTCGCAACATCCGGCGCGCGGACCACCGACAGCACCGGCCCGAAAATCTCGTCCTTATAAATCTTCATGTCCGGCGTGACGTTGTCGAATAGGCAGCCGCCCATGAAGAACCCGTTCTCATAACCTTGCAGCTTCAACCCCCGGCCATCGACCACCAGGTTGGCGCCTTCCTTGACGCCCAGGTCCACGTAACCCAGCACCTTCTGCATATGCTCGCGCGTGACCAGCGGCCCCATTTCGGCGTCCGGATCAACACCCGGAGCGACCTTCAGCGCTCGGACCCTGGGCGCCAGCTTCGTCATCAGCTCATCGCCCGCCGATCCGACCGTCACGGCAACCGACACCGCCATGCAACGCTCGCCGGCCGCGCCATAGGCCGAACCCATCAGCGCATCGACCGCGTCGTCGATGTTGGCGTCCGGCATGATGACCATGTGGTTCTTCGCACCGCCCAGCGCCTGCACCCGCTTGCCGTGCTGCGTGCCGCCGCGATAGATCGTCTCGGCGATCGCGGTGGAGCCGACGAAGCTGATCGCCGAAATCCCCGGATGCGCGATGATGGTTTCAACCGCCTCGCGCCCGCCCTGTACGACCGCGAACACACCGTCCGGCAGGCCGGCTTCCTTCAACAATTCCGCGAGTTTCAGCGCAACCGAGGGGTCCTTCTCCGACGGTTTCAGGATGAAGCAGTTGCCCGTCGCCAGCGCCACCGGGATCATCCACAGCGGCACCATGATCGGAAAGTTGAACGGCGTGATGCCGGCAACCACGCCCAAGGGCTGGCGGATCGACCACGCGTCGATGCCCGTGCCGACCTGATCGGTGTATTCGCCCTTCAACAGATGCGGAATGCCGCAGGCGAACTCCACCACTTCCAGGCCGCGCTGCACTTCGCCATCAGCGTCCGACAGCACCTTGCCGTGTTCGGCGGTGATGATTTCCGACATCTGGCGCCGGTCGCGCTCGATCAATTCCTTCAGCTTGAACATCACCCGCGCTCGGCGCAGCGGCGGAGTATTCGCCCAGGCCGGCCACGCGGCGGTGGCGGCGGCAACGGCCTTGTCCACTTCCGACGCATCGGCCATCGCGACCTTGGCGGTGACTTCGCCCGAGGCCGGGTTGAACACGTCCCCAAACTTACCGCTGGTCCCGGCAACATGTTTGCCGCCGATGAAATGCCCGATTTCGCGCATGGTGGTTCCTCCGTGATGTCGGGAGGCAAGTAGAACAGCTTTGGATGGGGGTCTAGATGGGGGGCAGAGTGAAAGGGAACGACGGGCCGTAGCCCGCCGCTCATTTGGTGCGCCCGAAGGCACTTGTTAACGCAGGCCCCCGCTTCCCCATCGGCTAAAACAGGTTAGGTTTCTGCAAGCACACGTTGCACGACCAGACGGTTCAGGTCAACCTGTTGCTATGAAGATATCATATCGCCTCGGCGTTGATCTGGGTGCCAATTCGATCGGTTGGTCCGCCCTTATGTTGGATACGGCCGGCGCGCCGTGCGGTTTGTTGGACATGGGCGTCCGCGTGTATCCGGACGGCCGGAATCCAAAGGACAATACGTCGCTGGCCGCTGCTCGCCGCGGGCCGCGCGGGATGCGTCGCAACCGCGACCGCTACCTGCAGCGGCGAAGAAATCTGCTGAACGCCCTGACCCGCATGGGCCTTATGCCCGCGGACACCGATGAACGGCAGAACATCGCAGCGCGCGACCCCTATGCCCTCCGCGCCAAAGCCCTCCACGAAAAACTGGCGCCGGAGGACCTCGGCCGCGTCTTATTCCATCTCAACCAGCATCGTGGCTTTCAGTCGAACCGCAAGACGGACCGCGACTCGAACGAAGACGGCAAGATCAGCGATGCCACGAAAAGAACGATAGCGGAGTTGCAACTTACCGGACATCCGACAATCGGCAGTTGGCTGGCCGAACGCCATCAGGCTCGGCAACCGGTTCGGGTAAGGCTTGCTGGATCGGGAAAGACAGAGGCTTACCCATTCTACCCGTCGCGGGACATGATCGAGTCGGAATTCGATACCATCTGGACCGCCCAAGCCGGCTGGAACCGGAACCTGACAGAGCCGATGCGGCAGTCTCTGCACCATATTATTTTCCATCAACGCGACCTCAAACCGCCCAAATTGGGGAAATGCTGGCTCGAACCCGACCAATTCCGGGCGCCCCGTGCGCTACCGACCGCGCAGCGGTTCCGTATCGCACAAACTCTCTCCCACCTGCGGGTTGTCCGCCCCGGCGTCCCGGACGAACCACTGACCAACGACCAACGCGCGATATTGGCCACGACCCTTTATCGAGGCCGCGATTTGACCTTCGACCAAATTCGCAAGCGCCTCGGTCTCCCAGGCGACACGGATTTTAACTTTCGCGACGAAAAGCTAATCGGCTGTGCGACGGCCAACCGGCTGGCCAATGGCAAAAAGGCACCGATCGGCGATGCATGGCACTCCCTCGACCTGACGACACAGGACGCCGTGGTCACCGCGATTTTGGATGCGGAAACGGTAGAGGAAGGAATTGAAATACTGAAGACGATCGGCCTTGCGGGAGAGATCGCCGAACGGGCGGTCAACACCACACTCGTCGATGGTCATACGTCGCTTTCCATGGTTGCGATGGGAAAAATCCTGCCGCACCTCGAGTCCGGCATGCGCTACGACGAAGCCGTTAAAGCAGCCGGGTACGTTCACCATTCCGACCGCCGCACCGGTGAAATCCGCGAGCAGTTGCCCTATTACGGCGAACTCTTGTTCGACCGGATTGGCACCGGCACAGGAGAACCGGCGGACCCTGACGAAAAGCGCCTTGGCAAGGCACCCAACCCGACCGTTCACGTCGCGCTGAACGAACTACGCCGCGTCGTCAACGACATCATCAAGCGGCATGGGCCGCCGGCCGAAATCGTCGTGGAGACTTTGCGGGATCTCGGCCGTTCGAAGCTGCAACGCGAAGCATACAGCGCCGACCAAAAAAAGAACCGCGATGCCAACGACGCGCGCCGGGCAATGCTAACCGAAATGGGCATGCCGTTGAACGGCCGCAACATCATGCGCCTGAGGTTGTGGCAAGAACAGGCGGCGGACCCAAAGAACCGATTGTGCCCATACACCGGCACCCTGATCACATGCCGAACCGCATTGTCCGACGCGATCGAGGAAGACCACATCCTGCCATTCGCGGTAACATTGGACGACAGCTCGGCGAACCGTATGCTGGTGACGCGGGAGGCGAACCGAAGCAAGGCTCGCCAGTCCCCGTTCACCGCCTTCGGCCACACCGCCCAATGGCCGGACATTCAAGACCGCGTGGCATTTCTTCCGCAGAACAAGCGCTGGCGCTTTCAGCCGGACGCCATGGATAAATTTGCCAAAGAGGGCGATTTCCTCGCCCGTCATCTCACGGACAGTGCAACCATTGCGCGCTGGGCCACGGAATACCTGGAAATACTGGCGCCCGGCAAGGTCTGGTCAATCCCTGGACGCCTCACCGCGCTATTGCGCGATAAGTTGGGATTGCGGCCGGATGTGATCCTGGGCAGCGGCGGGGCACGCAAAAACCGTGACGACCACCGCCACCACGCCATTGACGCGGTTGTCGTAGCGCTGACGGATCGCGGCCTGTTGAAACGCACCACCGATGCCGCCAAACGGGCCGAAACAACAGGCGAGCGCCTGGTCGTGAAGATGGAGCCGCCCTGGGAAACCTTCGTCGCGGACATCGCGAAACGGGCGCGAACCGTCGTCGTCTCCCATAAGCCGGACATCGGGTGGCAGGCGGCCCTGCATAACGACACGAATTACGGCATCATCAAGGGGGCTCGGGAAGACCAGGACAATGTCGTGACGCGCCGCGCGGTCACCGACCTGCTGAAGAAGGACGGCACTCTGGCATTCACCGTCCGCGATCCGGCCTTGATGGCAAAGATCCAGGCGACGGTCGCCGGGGCGCAGGACATTCCCTCGCGCAAGGCGGCGCTGTCCGCCCTCACCCATTCCGGCGGCTATGTGGTTCGACGAGTTCGGACGACCGAGCGGTTGAATGCGACCCAAGATATCAATGATCGACGCACGGGAATGCCTTACCGAACCGTCAAGCGCGACGGTAATCACCGCATGGAGTTGTGGCGGATGCCCGATGGTTCGTTCCTGTCGCGGGTAGTCTCAACTTTTGCCGCCGCTCAACAGGCCATGGCGGCAGCGCGTGGGGACAAAACAGACCGCACCAACGATCCACGCCCACATCCCTCGGCTAAATTATTGCTACGGCTCCATGGTGCCGACATGGTCACAATCAGCGCTGATGGGAACCGCCGCCTGATGCGTGTTGTGCAGATATCCGACGGCCAGCTCACCCTCGCCGCGCATAACGAAGGCGGCAAATTGAGGGACCGCCATAGAGCAGACGATGACCCTTTCAGGTATGTCTTTCTTTCCAGCGGCGCGACGATGGTCAAGGCAAACCTCAGGAAGATTTTCGTTACGCCCAGCGGGCGTGTCATAAACGGCGATCAGAAACAGTGACCGCGTCGCCGCTCAACCGGGTCGTCGAGATCGCGGAAGGTGGGCGGCATCTTGCAAAGACCCGGGGCTTTTTGACTGTCAGCGTGAAGGGCGAAGAAATCGGCAGGGTGCCGCTGGATGATATCGGCGCCGTCATTGCAACCGCGGCCTCGACCACCGCTTCCTGTGCATTGCTGGCGGAACTCGCCGAACGCGGTATTCCATTCGTGTTGTGTGGACGCAACTATGCCCCGGCCGGGCTGGTTTGGCCCGTCGCCGGGCATCATGCGCAGCAGCGCCGCATGGAGGCGCAACTGGACGCGAGCAGAGTCCTGGGCAAGCGTCTCTGGGCACAGGTGGTGGCCGCCAAAATACGGCGGCAAGGATGGGCCTTGGCCCGGCAGGGCAAGCCGGCGGGCGCCTTCACCCGTCTGGCGCAGATCGTCAAATCTGGTGACCCGGACAATATCGAGGCCCAGACCGCACGGCGTTATTGGCCGCTTCTGATGGGCAATGCGTTTCGGCGGGACGTGGATGCGGACGGCGCGAACGCCTTACTGAACTATGGCTATACGATCCTGCGCGGTGCGACCGCGCGAGCGATCGTAGCGGCCGGCTTGCACCCGGGTTTGGGAATTTTTCACCGCCATCCGCAGAATGCCATGCCGCTGGCCGATGACCTGATGGAGCCCTTTCGTCCCCTGGTGGATCTGGCGGTTTTGGGAATCATACGCTCCGGCACGCAGCAGGTGACGCCGGAGGCCAAGCGGACTCTCGCGGCTATTTTGTTGACTGAAGAAACGACGTCCGCCGGACACACCCCGGTATCCACCAGCATGATTCGCCTCGCGGCAAGTTTAGCCGACAGTTTTTTAACCGGCGAACCGGCACTCGAGTTTCCAATTCTCCCTCCTCCGCGCGCTACGCCGGTCCACGACGACGATGGCCAGGACCGGTAATCCCACTCTGTCCGGGTATCGGTTCATGTGGTTGCTGGTGATGTTCGATCTGCCCGTTGGAAACAAAGCCGAACGCCGGGCCGCGACAAAATTTCGCGAATGGCTGCTGGGAGAGGGTTTTGAGATGAGCCAGTTCAGCATCTACTTGCGATTCTGCGTCGGCAAGGAGCAGGTGGATCGCCGCGTGCGGGAGATTGCCAAGGAGCGCCCGGATAAAGGTTCGATCCACGTTCTTGCGGTAACCGACCGGCAATTTGAGAATATGGCGGTGTTTCGTGGTCGGAGCCGCAGCAAGGGCCGTAAGGCTCCAAACCAGCTTGAATTATTTTAGTGTCGCTTTGGCGACCCTGACCCAGGCTAAAAACTCTTGATATTTAAGAGCATAGCCTGGGTCAGTTATAGCCGATGGGGAAACGGGGGCCAAGCGCAACGACGCCTGGGACATCCGTGCGGTGACGTTGTTATAGCCGATGGGGAAACGGGGGCCAAGCGCAACACAGGACCGCGATGCCAGCCGAGATGGAAAGTTATAGCCGATGGGGAAACGGGGGCCAAGCGCAACACGATCGGGGATTGGTGCCTGGACCCACGGGTTATAGCCGATGGGGAAACGGGGGCCAAGCGCAACGGTGGCGCGGGAGGCGGCTACCAAGGCAGCGTTATAGCCGATGGGGAAACGGGGGCCAAGCGCAACGGGCGCAAGGTTAGGGAGGAAACGTCCAAGTTATAGCCGATGGGGAAACGGGGGCCAAGCGCAACCATGGTGCGTCACTTGGATGGCGCGCTGGGTTATAGCCGATGGGGAAACGGGGGCCAAGCGCAACTTATCGAGCGGGCGAAGGAAATATACCTTCGTTATAGCCGATGGGGAAACGGGGGCCAAGCGCAACGCGAATACCCAGATACAATGCCGCAGGCGGTTATAGCCGATGGGGAAACGGGGGCCAAGCGCAACACGTCCAAGGGGATCGGTTCGGCCATCAGGGTTATAGCCGATGGGGAAACGGGGGCCAAGCGCAACGCAGAAAGGTCTTCATGTCATCAACGCTGAGTTATAGCCGATGGGGAAACGGGGGCCAAGCGCAACATTGGCGCCCTCGCTTTCGTTCTCGCCGCGTTATAGCCGATGGGGAAACGGGGGCCAAGCGCAACAAAATCCACGTCGCGAAGAAGCAGCTTGCGGTTATAGCCGATGGGGAAACGGGGGCCAAGCGCAACAACGTGCTGGGGCGGCTGTCGCGAGACACGTTATAGCCGATGGGGAAACGGGGGCCAAGCGCAACGTTAGCGATCGCGAGGTAGTCGATGCTGTTGTTATAGCCGATGGGGAAACGGGGGCCAAGCGCAACTAATCCATGACTCCACCAACGTCAATAAATGTTATAGCCGATGGGGAAACGGGGGCCAAGCGCAACAATTACCATGGTGGACAAACCTACTACCGGTTATAGCCGATGGGGAAACGGGGGCCAAGCGCAACATCCCTGATCGGCGGGAGCGCCAGCGGCGGTTATAGCCGATGGGGAAACGGGGGCCAAGCGCAACATCCCGGACAACAGGCGCGTGGCTGGGCGGTTATAGCCGATGGGGAAACGGTTCGACGAACCGGTCACCCAATCGCAAGCCCGGAAGCAATCTTGACTTTTTTCCTAATTATATCTATAAATCGCGACATGCGCGCCTGTTTTCAGCCTCACCTTTGGAACGCCTCAAGAGCCGCCACCGCGCAGCGCCGTGGCCGGGCTAACTTCGCATTCCCCCGCCTTGTGCCGCCCCCGCCGCCAAACCCGGCGGCCGCCATCGTCGGGACGGACGGTTTCCACGGGCAGTCATTCTTATAAACAGGACAAAATACCATAGCGTGGCTTTTGAGACATCCGTTAGACACAAAAAATCAGAACACATCGACACGGCTGTCTTACGCTCCATCAACGCGGCGGTCCCCCGCATGCCTCCACCAACCTCTTTTCATGGGTCCGAAACCGGAAAACCGCGTATTGCTTGCCCTCTGGGGCCGAAGCCGCTAACCCGGCAGCGCTAATAGACCGATCGCGCGGCCACTTCCGTGCCGCCGTCAAACAGGAGAATGTCATGGCTTACAGGGTCGCGGTTGTCGGCGCCACAGGGGCAGTCGGACGCGAGATCATCAAAACCCTGGTGGAGCGTAACTTCCCGGCGTCGGAAGTCATCGCCCTCGCATCCGGCCGGTCCACCGGTTCGGAAATCTCCTTTGGCGAAAAACAGATCCTCACGGTCCGCAACCTCGACACGTTCGATTTCGCCGGCACCGATATCGGCCTGTTCAGCCCCGGCGCCGCGATCTCCGCCATCCATGCCCCGCGCGCGGCGGCCGCCGGCTGCGTGGTGATCGACAACACCAGCCACTTCCGTATGGACCCCAACGTCCCGTTGGTGGTGCCGGAGGTGAACCCGCAAGACCTGCGCTGGTTCGCCAAGCGCAACATCATCGCCAACCCCAACTGCTCCACCATCCAGATGGTGGTCGCGTTGAAGCCGCTGCATGATGAGTTCAAGATCAAGCGCGTCGTCGTCTCCACCTACCAGTCCGTGTCTGGCGCCGGCAAGGAAGGCATGGACGAGCTGTTCAACCACACCAAGTCGTCCTTCGTGCATGAACAGTCGCCGCCGCAGCAGTTCACCAAGGAAATCGCCTTCAACTGCATCCCGCATATCGACAGCTTCATGGATGACGGCGCCACCAAGGAAGAGTGGAAGATGACGGTCGAGACCAAGAAGATCCTCGACCCCAACATCGCCGTGCATGCCACCTGCGTCCGCGTGCCCGTCTTCATCGGCCATGGCGAGGCGGTGAACGTCGAGTTCGAACGCCCGGTCACCGCCGGCGAGGCCCGCGCGATCCTGCGCGATGCCCCCGGCGTGGAAGTCGTCGATATCCGCGAGGATGGCGGCTACGTCACCCCGCTGGAATGCGCTGGCGAGGACGCGGTGTTCGTCAGCCGCATCCGCAAGGACCCGACGATCGAGAACGGCCTGTCGTTCTGGTGCGTGTCCGACAACCTTCGCAAGGGCGCGGCGCTGAACGCGG
>DNXO01000054.1:50239-67256 GCA_003506895.1 Acetobacteraceae bacterium
GAACGCGGTGCAGATCGCCGAGACGATGATCGCGATGAACCTGCTGGTGAAGAAGGCGGCTTAGCCGGCGTGCCATGGCCGGGATCAAGCACGGTCATGGCAAAGCCCCCCTATGCCTGCATTCCCCGCAGATGCGCCTCCAATGCAGGTAACCCGCACGGGGCATCCGCCGGAACCACCTCGCGCCAAGCCTCCACCCCCGGCAACCGGCCGGGGTTGCGTAACACCAGTTCCGTCTTCAGGAACGGGTAACCGAACTTCGTCGCCAACACATGCCAAAGATGCTGGGTCGGGTTGAGCGGCCATTCGTGAAGAAGTGCCTCGGCCTCAGCGGCCGGCAGGCGGTCCAGGTCACCCAGTTTGCCGTGCGAACCCATCAGCCGCCGCCGCTCGGCCGGATCGGCGACGGCCGCGCGGCTCACGCGGTCGTAGCCAAACATCGCGGCCACGCGGTGGCCACGATCGCGCATCCACCTGGCCAAGCGGATTTCTCCCATTTGGACCAGCAACCATTTCGATTGGCTGACGTAAAGCGTCCCCAGGAACCGCATCATATCCGCCACCACCGCCTTGCCGCGCCCCAGCAGGAAATAGCTTTGCAGATGGGCGCCGCCTTGCAGGCTTTCCGTCAGTCCGAACAACCCGTCGCCGCCTTCCCGCATCGTCAGGACCACGGGCGTCAAGGGGTGGATCGGTCCAAGCACACTGTCATTCGCGAGCAGTAGTTCGTTCGGGGACGGCCACCGTCGGCGCACCTCTGGCATAACCTCGCGCCAGGCGCCGAAATCTCGGCCAAAGTTCTCCCTGCGTACCACGAGCGCACACACCGCCCGAACCACCTGCCAGTCTTCCTCGGGAATCGCCGGGCCGTTCGAAATGAACACGATCGCGAACCCCAGCGACACCAGCAAAGCCAACTGCGCCCGGACCATGCCCGAAACCCGCCCAGTCGGAGCATAATGTACGTAAAGAGCGACCCGATCCGCGTCTGCCCCCGGATCGACACCGTCCTCCATACGGAACGGTTTGGTGGGCCGACGCAGTGTATCCGCCACGAGGGCCGGCACCACCTCCAACGCGACATTCGCGGCGCGGTAGATCACCCGTCTCCAGGTCCCCGAGGTCGCATAACCATGCGCAACACGCCGGATACCCGGATTCCCACCGGTCAGTTCGGTAAGGTACAGAGGCTCGATCATGCCAGACTGATAGTCCATAAGAAGCCCGTGCCGCCAGCGCGGGGAAAGCGGCGCCCGACATCCGCTGATCCGATGCCGCCACGGCGGCACCGATAGATTTTCAACCGGTTCAGGTCAAGAACGACGGTCGTCAGGCGGCTCCGACAACCGCCAAACGGGCCTTCAGCATCTGCCAGGCGCGGCAGGCTGAACCCGCCGCGCGGTTCGCGTGCGGATTACCGGCGGAAATCCGCTCCCTTCCGCTCGACTGTGCGAACCAGCCCTTTCCACTCGTTAAGGCCATAGCCCTCGGTCTTACGCATCTTCGACATCCGCTCCGCGGCCTTACGCTGCACGAATTCGTCAATGATCACAGGTGGTTCGTCGAGTTGCCGAGCGATCAATTCCAGCTCGCAGGCGCGTTCAAGCATATACAAACGCATCATCGCCCCGTGGATGGTTTCGCCCAGCGTCAGCAACCCATGGTTCAGCAGGACGACGCAGCTACCCGTGGCGCAGCTTTTGCCCAGCGCGTCGCATTCCTCGACCGTCGCGGGCACACCGTATTCGTGGTAAACGACGTCGTCGATGACATGCAGCGCATCCTGGCTGATCGGGCGCAAACCCTTGCGCAACAGCGAGACGCCAGCCCCGGCACGGGTGTGGGTATGCAGCACGCAATTGGCGTCCGGCCGAGCCTTGTAGACACCGCTGTGGATGATGAAACCGGCGTTGTTGAACTTACCGCCGGGGGAAAGGACGTTTCCGTCCATGTCCATCTTGACCAGGGACGAGGCGGTGATTTCGTCGAACATCTCCCCGTAGTTGTTGATCAGGAAGTGGTTCGGCTCACCCGGGACGCGCGCGGACATGTGGGTGTTGATCAGGTCGGTCCAGCCAAGGTCGTTGATCACATGATACAAGGCGGCGAGTTCGCAGCGGGCGTGCCATTCGGCGTCGGACATATCGGGCTTCATTTGCAGCGCGGCTGACATGGATTGGTCTCCCTTGTTGGTATCATTCTGGCTAGGATCGTGACCGTGTCGGCCCGATCGTGCAAGTTTCCAGCGGTGTCAAAGGTCCGGTTCATGCCAGTTTGCTCGGTAAACTCTCCCCTGTTTAACCTGACCAACCGCCCTATTTGCCGTATAGCGAATGAAACGGAGGCACCTGTATGAACGTACCCTGGCGGGACAGGCGCGGCAGAGTCCTGCCCCTCAAGGCGACGATCCTCGTCTGCCTGTTCATTCCCGGCATTCTCAATGCCGCCTGGCTGGCGACCGACCAACTCGGCGGCCGCCCGGTCATGGAGGTGATCCATGGCACCGGACTGTGGGCGATCCGCTTCCTGATGATCTCCCTGGCGATCACGCCATTCGCGCGGGCGCTGGACTGGCCGGGTCTGCTGCTGGTCCGCCGCAATGTCGGGGTCGCCGCCGCCTGCTATGCGGTCGCCCACCTGTTTCTTTACGTCGTCGATCAGAACTTCAAACTGCTGACCGTGGTGTCGGAGATCGCGCTGCGGTTCTACCTGACCATCGGCTTCGCTGCCTTGCTGGTGCTGCTCGCGCTGGCGGTGACCTCTACCGACGGATGGACGAAGAAGCTGGGCCGGAACTGGAAGCGCCTGCACAAGCTGGCCTACCCGGTCGGGGCCGTTGCACTGCTGCATTACTACATCCAGTCAAAGCTGAACGTGTCGGAGCCGGTTTTCGTCTCTGGTCTGTTCATCTGGCTGATGGCCTGGCGCTCGGTTCCGGAGGCGTGGCGGCGCAAGCAGGGCATCGCCTTCACCGCGGCGCTATATGGCGGGCTCGCGGTGGCGTCCGGGTTGATAACGGCGGGGCTGGAGTTCGCGTGGTACGGTCTGGCGACCAAGGTCAATCCGTGGCGGGTGATCGCCGCCAACGAGTCGATCGCGCACGGGCTGCGCCCGGCGCATTGGGTGTTCGTGGTTGGGATTTCGCTGGTGGTGGTGTTTGTCGCGCGGCGGATGATGCCCACGGCACGGCCTGTTCGGCGGGTGGCGGCTTAGCGGTCCCGAACGCTTTGGTGAGCATGAGGAGCAATCAATGACCACAAAACCGGACGAACCCTCGATTTCGGACCGCGAATTGGTATTGACCCGCTTGATCGATGCCCCACGCGAAAAGCTGTATCGGGCGTGGACCGACCCCGCCCTGCTTCGGCAATGGTTCGCTCCGTCACCTTACAGCACGCCGCACGCCGAACTGGACGTGCGGCCGGGTGGTGCCACCTTGGTCGTGATGCAGGGGCCGGACGGAACCCAGATGCCGAACCGTGGCGTATACCTCGACGTCGTTCCCAATGAACGTCTGGTGTTCACCGACGCCTTCGTAGCGGCATGGGAACCCTCCCCCAAACCGTTCATGACCGTGATCCTTACCTTCGAGGACGAAGGCAGCAAGACCCGCTATACGGCACGTGTCCGCCATTGGACCGTGGCCGACCGGGAGATGCATGAACAGATGGGCTTCCATCAAGGCTGGGGGATCTGCGCCGACCAACTCGCAGCCCTGGTTACGAAAGCCGGCTGACTCACCCCTCCGACTCCCTTGACCCCCCGCGGCCATCACGCTACCGGCTGGTAACCCAACCAAGGACCCAGCCGGTGAACGCCTTCAGCTTCCCGCCCCCGCCGCCGTCTCCCCAGGCCGAAGCCCTGCGCCTGGAAGTCCGCGACTTCCTGCGCACCGAACTCGCGACCCGCAAGCCGGTGGAGAAAGCCGAATCCTGGACCGGAATGGACGCGGAATTCTCCCGCAAGATGGGCCAGCGCGGCTGGATCGGCATGAACTGGCCAAAGGAACACGGCGGCCACGAACGCTCCTCCCTGGAGCGCTACGTCGTGCAGGAGGAAATGCTCGCCGCCGGCGCCCCCGTCGCGCTGCACTGGATCGCCGACCGCCAATCCGGCCCGCTGATCATCCGCGTCGGCACCGACGAGCAGAAGAAGATCCTGCCGCGCATCGCCGCCGGGGAGGTCTTCTTCTGCATCGGCATGAGCGAGCCCGACGTCGGCTCCGACCTAGCCTCCGTCCGCACCCGCGCGGCGAAGGTCCAGGGTGGCTATCTGGTCAACGGCACCAAGGTGTGGACCAGCTTCGCCCACAAATCCCACTACATGATCCTGTTCTGCCGCACAGGGGCAGCCGACGCCAAACCGGGGGATCGACACGGCGGCGTCAGCCAGTTCATCGTCGATCTGCACAACACGCCCGGCATCACGATCCGTCCGATCATCGCCCTGACCGGTGAGCACCACTTCAACGAAGTCGTGTTCCAGGACGCCTTCCTTCCCGAAAGCGCGCTGCTCGGCAAAGAGGGCGACGGCTGGAACCAAGTCACCAGCGAACTCGCCTTCGAACGCAGCGGGCCGGAGCGCTTCCTGTCCTCTTTCCAGCTCTTCGTCGAACTCATCAACGCCCTTGGCCCGGAGCCTACCGATGCGGGCGCCATCGCCATCGGCCGCCTGACCTCCCATTTCATGACCCTTCGCCGCCTGTCCCGTTCGGTGGCCGGCATGCTGCAGAACGGCGAGAACCCCGCGCTTCAGGCGGCGCTGGTGAAAGACCTCGGCGCGCTGGTGGAACAGGAACTGCCGGAAATCGCCCGCCAACTGGTCGATCAGGAGCCGGACGAGAAATCCACCCAGGCCTTTGCCTCCGTCCTGGCGCACACGATGATGCATGCCCCGTCCTTCTCCCTGCGCGGCGGCACCCGCGAAATCCTGCGCGGGATCATCGCGCGCGGGCTGGGGCTGCGGTAACTCACTCCCGATAAGGAAACACCCATGACCGACAAAGTCCTCTACGAGCAGGACGGCCAGATCGTCACCATCACGCTGAACGATCCGGCGATGCGCAACCCGATCTCGGAGCGCGCAACCGTTGACGCCATCGTCGGCGCGCTGGAGCGGCTGAACCAGGACCGCACCGCGCGCGTCGCCATCCTGACCGGCGCCGGCACGGCCTTCAGCTCCGGCGGCGATCTGCGCGCCATGAAGAAGAACTTCGAGGAACGGGCCAAACAACCGGCCCTGACCACGCAGTATTACAAGTTCGGCATCCAGCGCATCCCCCTGGCGTTCGAGAAGCTGGACGTTCCGATCATCGCCGCCGTCAACGGCCCGGCGATCGGCGCCGGACTGGACCTGGCCTGCATGTGCGACATGCGCGTGGCCGGCGAGAGCGCCCGGTTCGCCGAGAGCTTCGTCAAGGTCGGCATCGTTCCCGGTGACGGCGGCGCCTGGCTGCTGCCGCGCGTCGTAGGCTATTCCAAGGCCTGCGAGATGGCATTCACCGGAGACATGCTGAACGCCCAGGAAGCTCTCGCCGCGGGACTCGTGTCCCGTGTCGTCCCTGACGCCGAACTTCTGGACGCGGCCAAGGCCCTCGCGGCCCGTATCGCGGTCAACCCGCCCTACGCGGTGCGGATGGCCAAGCGCCTGCTGATCGAGGGCCGCCATAGCCGCCTGGACACGCTGCTGGAACTCTCCGCCAGCCTACAGGCGTTGGCGCACGCCACGGGCGACCATCGCGAGGCCGTGAACGCATTCCTTGAAAAGCGGAAGCCCGAATTCAAGGGAGACTGATCCCAGCCGTTCATCCCAAGAAAAAGGCCGGGTCGCCCCGGCCTTCGCTTTCATATCGACCCTGAAGGCGGATCAGCCGCCGCCTGCCATTTGCGAGTGCTGCCCAACGCCGGAGTTCGGATTGCCAGAGTTTTGATTATAGGACCCGAGATGTTCCGGGCGCCCGTAACTATAGCTCTGGGCCTGGGCAATGCCCGCGCCAAGACTCAGCACGCCCAGCGCGGCAAGCACTATCTTCTTCATCGGAACTCTCCATCTCTAGTCGGGCGGAATGTCCGGCTTCGATGGACGGGATATGGTCTTAACCCCCTAGGGGATAATCGGCTTCCCACTCATGGGATTTATGCAAAAATCGAAGGAAACCTGATCGGCAATCAGGCGTTGAAGCCCTTCAGTGCCCGCCGATCTTTCAGCGCCACCCGCCGGGCGCTCGGCAGCGCGATAACGCCATCACGCTCCAGTTGCGACAGGGTGCGCGACACCGTCTCGATCGTCAGGCCAAGGTAATCGGCGATATCTTGCCGGCTCATCGCCAGTTCCACTGTGCATTCGCAGCCTTCGCGGCGGGCGAACTCCAGCAGAAAGGCAGAGATTTTCTGGGCCGCACTGCCCCGGCCGAGCAACAGGGAGTGTTCCCGGGCTTGCTCGATGCAGGTCATGGCGTGGGAGAAGAACCAGCGGCCGAGGCGGTCGTCCTGGAACACCATCGTCTCCAGGCCGCGGCGGCGATAGGCGATGACGGTGCAATCGGATACCGCTTCGGCGGCCATCCGGTGATCGGCGCCGGCTTCGAAGCCGAACACCTCACCTTCCATATGGAACGCATCGATTTGCCGGCGGCCGTCGTTCAGGAACCGGCAGGTCCGCACCACGCCGCTGACAACTTTGTAGAAGCAGCGCGCCTCGTCTCCCTCGGCGTAGATTTGCCGTTCGGCGGCGATGTGCATGACCACACCGCTCAGTTCGAAGCCATCAACCTCCGCCGGCGGCGCCCAGGGCAGGGGAACATGGTTGGCTGCAACCGAAAGAGAGACCGACATCGAGGTGAACTCCTGTCATGGGAAGCCTATGCCCTCGTTGTATCGGCCGGTTCGCGTGCCCGATATTCGGTTTGATCCTACGCAATACTACGTAGGGATTAGTTAAGGATGGACCGGATGTTATCGATCAGCACATTTTCCAGCAGCGGCTTCTCCAAAACCGTCCTGACCCCCGCCGCGTTGGCACGGGCGCGAACGCGTGGCGTGGCATGGCTGGTCAACAGGATCGCGGGTAAGTGAGGATTGCGCTCCTGGACGGTATTGAACAACGCGAACCCGTCGAGTTGAGGCATCCGGTGGTCCAGAATCACGCAGCCGGCGCGGCTCAACGCGGGATCCGCCAACAAGGCAGCCGCCCCCCCATGAACATGCACGCAGAGCCCCTCCAGCCGAAGGGCAAACTGTAGCGAATCCCGCACCGCCTGATCGTCATCGACGATGATGATGAGTTTCTGTCCGTTGGACATTCTTGCGCTCCAGCCTTCCCTCCCACGTCGTCATCACGGGGCTATGGCTGGAGCATATGAGACTTCGGCCCGCTGGGCCTTGATCTGGGTCAAACCGGGGAGCGGACGACAAACACCATTCGGACCAGATCGGCAACGCTATGCGCACCCATCCGGGTCATCAGATTTGCGCGGTGCACCTCGACTGTTCGCGCGCTGATCTTAAGATCGTAGGCAATTGTTTTGTTGGGCAATCCGGCAATGAGTCCGTCCAGGACCTCACGCTCCCGCGGCGACAGGCTGTCCAGTTTCACCTTGATCGCCGCCACTTCCTCGTCGCGGCGGTTGTTGCGGACATGCCGGTCGATCGCGACCCTGATCGCCGACAACAAGGATTCATCGTTGAACGGCTTCTCGATAAAATCCACGGCGCCGGATTTCATCGCCTCCACCGCCAGCGGCACGTCGGCATGGCCGGTGATGACGATCACCGGCAACCGGACGCCCCGAACTTTCAATTCCCGTTGCAGCGCCAGCCCGTCCATCCCGGGCATCCGCACATCGGTCACGATGCAGCCAGGCTGCACCGACGCCACCGCATCGAGAAATGAGAGCGCGGATTCATACACCCGAACCGCGAATCCGGAGGTCGTCAACAGGAAGGCAACCGCTTGCCGCACGCCATCGTCATCGTCGATCAGGTGGACCACGGCATCAGTCGCCATCGGTCAACTCCTCCTTGCTGAGCGATTTCATGGTCATCCGAAAGATCGTTCCCCCCCCAGGGTTGGGTTCCGCCCACAGCTTGCCGCCATGTGCTTCGATGATGGTGCGAGAGATCGAAAGTCCGACCCCCATGCCATGCGGTTTGGACGTCACGAAGGGTTGAAACAGTTGAGCCATGATCTCCGGCGCTATGCCCGGACCAGTGTCGGTCACGCGCACCTCCACCATGTCTTCCGGCTGTTCGGCGCTGGAAATTCGCAGCTCTCGCAACTCGGTTTCCTGCATCGCCTCGATCGCGTTGCGCATCAGGTTCAGGATCACCTGCTGGATCTGGATCTTGTCCACCACCACGAAATCGATGCGGGGGTCGAACGCGAAGCTGACCCGCACGCCGGCTTCCCTCACCCCGACAAGGGCCAGTGCGCTGGCTTCCTCGATCAGTTTCGGCAGGCTTTCGACGTTCCGCTCACTTTCGCCGCGCGAAACGAATTGCCGCAGCCGCCGGATAATCTGCCCGGCCCGCAAGGCCTGGTCGGCCGCGCGGTCGATTGCATCCCGCAACATCAGGTTATGGACGCTTTCGGTGCCGTCAAGCAGCCGGCGGCAACCGTTCAGATAGCTGGCCACCGCGGTCAGCGGCTGGTTCAGTTCGTGCGCCAGCGTGGACGCCATTTCACCCATTGAGGTGAAGCGCGACATGTGAATCAGCTCCGCCTGCAAATCCTGCAAGCGCTGCTGGGTTTCCTGCCGTTCGGTCAGGTCCCTGACAAAGCCGGTGAACGAGCGTGTTCCGCCCAGATTCATTTCGCCGACCGCCAGTTCCATTGGGAAGGTGGAGCCATCCTTGCGGAGCCCGACCACCACACGGCCACGCCCGATGATCTTCTTTTCACCGGTTGCGAAATAGCGCTTCAGGTAGGCGTCATGGTTCTCCCGATAGGGCGAAGGCATCAGGATGGAGACGTTCTGCCCTTCCGCTTCGCCAACCCGGTAACCGAACAGGCGTTCGGCCGTCGCGCTGAAGGATCGCATGATCCCGTGGCTGTCGATGACGATCATCGCATCCGGGACCGTATCCAGCACCGACCGCAGGTGCGCCTCTCGTTCCTGCAAGGCGACTTGTGCCCGCCTGGCCGCGGTGATGTCGCGCGCCACCTTCGACACGCCAATCAGCCGTCCGGCCGAATCGAATAAGGGCGAGACAGTCAGCGAGACGTCGATAATCGACCCGTCCTTGCGCCGCCGGGTCGATTCGTAGTTCTCAACCCGCTCACCGCGTTTCAACCGGTCCGAAATCCCCTGGGTTTCATGTGCCCGCCCCGGCGGCAGCAGGGAAACCAGCGGCCGGCCGATCGCCTCGGCCGCCGTGTACCCGAACAGCGCTTCGGCGCCGCGGTTCCAGTCGGTCACCGTTCCGTCCAGGGTCTCAGCCATGATCGCATCATCCGAGGACGTTACGATAGCGGCCAAACGGCTGTTTACTTCCTGGGTGGAGGTGCGGCGGCCGACGTCGATCAGCATTCCGGCCACTTCAGCCGGCCCGCCCTCGCCCGCATAGGTCTGCCCGCGAACACGCAGCCAGCGACCCGTCGCCAGGGATCGCGCCTCGAAGTCGAATGCTCCCCCCCCACCGATGCTGTCCTGAAACGCCCGCTCGGCCATAACCCGGTCGTCGGGATGCAGCGCGGCCACCAGGCCGGCGTAGTCCAACGGCTGGACGCGGGAACCGCCAAGCAAGGTCGCCGCCCGAGGCGAAATTCCGATCGACCCGGTCGCCAGATCCCATTGCCAGAGACCGATATCGGCCGCTTCCAGCGCTCGGCGGAAGCTTTCGCCGGGCGCCTGCGGCTCCGTCGTCGGGTCGGTTTCGGTGCGCATCAACGGTTCATGTTCGATATCACGACAGTAACCTTACAGGGTTCGCGGGTTTGTTGCCATCGCCCGAAGGCTTGTTGACCTGGGTCAATGTCCGCGTGGACGATCCGGCGCATCATGCCGTCGAAACAGAGGAAAAGGAGAGTGCCATGAGCCTTCGCGACATGGTGGTCTTGCTGGACGGATCCCCCCGCGACGACGCCAAGCTGGCGGTCGCCGTCAGCTTGGCGCGGCAGCATGATGCTCATCTGACGGGGCTGTGCCCGCTGGAACTGCTGCTCCCGGCCGATATGTCGTTCGCCCTGGGCGGCTACCCAGACTTGTGGGCGCTGCCGGAGTTCGCCAAGCAAATCGAGAGCCAGTCCCGCGCCAAGGCAGGGACCATTGAGGGCAGATTCCGCGAGTTGCTCCGGCGGGAAGGTTTGACGGGCGACTGGCTGTTCGAAGCCGGCCCACTGGTTCCGGCGGTCACGCAGCGGGTCCAGGCCACCGACCTGATCGTCGTGGGCCAGGCCGATCCGGAAAACCCGCTGCCCGCCGCCGCGAGGGCACTGGTCGAGGACATTCTGATGACAGCCGGGCGGCCCCTGCTGCTGATCCCCTACGCCGGCCACTTCAATCAGATTGGCGCCAACGTCCTGGTCGGTTGGACACCGACGCGCGAATCCGCCCGCGCCGTTCATGACGCCCTGCCCTTGCTGGCACCATCCGCCAAGGTCACGGTGTTGACCGTGGAGACGTCCCGGCCCGGCCGCGACGAAGACGCCCTGCCGACCGCCGACGTCGCCGAACATCTCGCCCGGCATCACCTCTCGGTGTCCGCCGCCCGGACGGTCGTGTCGGATGGGCTTTCCCCGGCCGACGTGCTGCTCGACTACGCCTCGGACATCAGTGCCGATTTACTGGTCGTCGGCGGCTATGGGCATTCGCGCACGCGGGAGATGGTCATGGGCGGGGTTACGCGCGATCTGCTGCGGCACATGACACTGCCGGTGCTGATGTCGCACTGATCGCCTTGTCGCTGGCGGTTCAGGCCGCCAGACGACGCTGAAGACGGAGGAGGCGAGCCTGTTCAAGTTCGTCGCGCCGATTCCAAAGCGAGCGGTACCAGCCAATCCGGGTCGCAACCTGATAGGCCAGCATACGTTCCTCTGCGACATATTGGCGTGCGGCGTCGGCCAGACTCCGAGCCAGTTCGGGCATTGCTATCAGCCGCAGCAGCCGGGAATGAAACTCCATCGGATCACGGAACAGCAGACCGGTCCGGCCGTCGTCGATACTGTCACCGTAAACAACAGTACTGGCGAGCGCAGCCGCCCGGCTGGCTCCCGCCTCGATAAACTTCAGGTCCGATTTCGCTCGGTTGAAGGGCGTATCGCCCAGCGGCATGAATGAGATTTCGCACCCGCCCAGGATGCGCGAATAAGTCTCGTAATCGCAAATCGGCGTGAATGTCTTTTGGTTTGTTTCCAGGGCATCGAAGAAGCCCTGGTCATGCACAACCTGGAATTTCAGCCGGCTCCCGGCCATATTGGCGATGTTATTGATGATCGGCATCAACGGCTGCCAGTCCGCTTCCCGATTCAATGCGCCGAAGAAGAACGTGAGTGAGGCCGGATCGGCAAAGTTCCTGATCTCGGGCAGCGAAGCGATCGCATTTGGAAATATCGCGATCTCGGGATTGTATTTGCGTAAAGCCTCGGCCATCGCGACGGTGCTGGTCTGAACCGCATGCACACCCAGAAATGAGATGTCACCACCGACCTTCATCATTGGGAAATGATCGGGATGATCATCGAATTCGGTAATGGCGAGATACCCCGCATCCGACAGTTTCTGTAAGGTGCTGAGGCCCGCGGGTCCGACGAGAGACGGCCGATGCATGACGAAGATGCGTGGGATTCCATCGTCGGGCGGCTTAATCTCCAGCGACGAAACCACGGCAGCCGTCACCGCCGTCGCGGTTTCCAGGGCCTGGAAGGGATGCATGACCCGAACATGAGAAACACCCCCAACCGGCTTCAGCATGTTGCCCGCGACAATGATCCGCTGAATTGAATCTTTCGCCGCCCGGTACACCCAATGACTGGCAGCGCACCGGCGGGCGAAGTCCTTGGTATCGATGCCAAGGGCCGACAGGCCGGGCGACAGGGCGTTTGAGAACCATTGTGCCGCTTCAAGGTCGGGTTCCACAGCCGTGATGTCGCAGACCGACAGCCCTATCCGCGCAAACTGCTCCGTCATGCCGGCTTGCGTCAGCCAGGGGTGCTGCCGTCCGGTTTCGTCGGCAAGGCCGCGGAGGAATCGCTCGGTCCGGCGCCAGTACTCGATGTTGGGCAGGACCAGCAGGACGATGCCGTCTGGACTGAGCTGCTCCGCATGCCGGCGAACGAACGTCCACGGGTCCGCCAATTCATGGATCGCGCCATAGACGATGCAGTCGATCCCATCCGGCAGGTCGAAGGGTAACGTATCCACCGCGATATCGACATTGGCGACCTGATCCAAATGGCCAGCCGCCGCGGCCGCGGCCACCGGATCGGGCTCGATCCCCAGCAATCGCGCCTTTGGGTTCATCGCTCTGTAGGCCGCGGCCAGTTCGCCGTTGCCGCAGCCGACATACAGGACAGAACGCGCCGTCAACGGGATTCGGGCCAGCAGGTCCGGAACTGAAATAAAAGGCGGCATCGGGCGGCTTTGGCATCCCACGAAAGGACGAAGTGGCGGCTGATCAGCCGATGGGAGTAAGCTGGTAGGCGGATTCCGCGCCCCGTTGCAAGACCCGCGTGTCCTCGGGCGCGGAAAAGCTCATTCCCCGTATGGCATATCCAGCCAGGGCAACATATTCAGTTCGAATATGTAATATAATTCAGCGCCTCGCAAATGCTGAAGGATCATGCCGCCACCGGCACCTTGGCCCGCGCCTTCGCGGCTGCGGTGACATGCCAGCCGAAAGTGGCCCGGATGAAGCCGGTTGCGTAGGCGAGGCGCCAGCGAGCAGCCAACAAAACCGTGGACCGTCGCGGAATCAGCGCCGTTGGGGCGAACAGGGAGGCGACCAGCAGGCGGCGCGGCAGTTCCCGCCAGACGGTGGCGGGTTCATGCAGCAGGCGCCGGGTGAGGACGGTAGAGGCGCCCTGCCAGTAAAGGCGGGACAGCAGCCAGCCGGGCTCCATCCGCGGAGCCTGAATTTGGTGATGCACGGTGATGCGGGAGTCATAGCGTACGGAATAGCCGGCGTCCTGCAGCGTCCAGGCAAGCTGGACGTCCTCGTCGGAGAGCAGGGAATTGCCGTAGCGGCCGACAGCGCCACCGAAGCCGCCCGCCGCCAGCAAGGACAGAACATGGACGACCATGTTGGCGCCGTAGGGTTCCAGGCCCTTGGGGATGGACGAGGTACGGTACTCGCCCCTGCCCTCATGCTCGATGATGGAAAGGACCCCCTTCAAGGAAGAAGGCCACCACGGCGGCAACGGCGCCTCCCATTTCGGCAGGATGCGCCCCCCGATCAGGGCTGGGCGCCGGCCGGGTTGGGCGATGGCTTCCAAGATCGTTTCGACCCAGTCGGCAGCGGGGATCGCGTCATCGTCGATGTAGGCAATGAACTGGGTCCGCGCGGCCCATGCCCCGGCGTTGCGCGCGAGACTGACCCCCGGGTGATCGAGACGGATCAGCTTGGCGCCATGCTCCGCCGCCACCGATACCAGTTCGGCCTCCGCCGCCGGGGCAGATGCGCTGTCCACCAGGCAGATGGTGAAGCGGTCCCGCGCGACGGTCTGGCGACGAAGGCCGTCGAGGCAGTCGCGAACGTAGCGCGGGCGGTCGCGTGTGCAGATGCAGACGGTCAGGTCCATTCCCGAGGGTTGTAGAGGTCAAAGGTTTATAAAGGGTTAACAGCGCCGGATGCATTGGCGGCAGGCGGAAACCCGGCCTAACCTCCCGGATCAGATTCAATCCAGGAGAGGAACCGACCATGGCCGCCCCCTACCCGCTTTCCGAATCCAATCCATCGGCGCTTGGCTTTGCCGCCAGGCCGCTCGATCATCTCGACGCGCTGATCCAGTCGCATATCGCCGAGGGCCGCTATGCCGGCGCGCAGATCGCGCTCGCCCGGCATGGGAAGCTGGCGCTGACCCGGACCTATGGCAACGCGCGCACCGAGGACAGCTTGGTTCCGGCCACCAACGAAACGCTGTTCCTGCTGTTCAGCCAGACCAAGGTGCTGACCTCCTCCGCCATCTGGACGCTGATCGAGGACGGCACGCTGTCGTTCATGGACAAGATCGCCGATCACCTGCCGGAATTCGCCGTTCGGGGCAAAGCCGACATCACGCTGGAGCAGGTCATGACCCACCAGGGCGGCTTCCCGTCCGGCGACGTGACACAGGCGACATGGACCGACCACGCGCTGATGCGCCGGCAGGTGTGCGACTTCTCGTTGGACTGGACGCCCGGCAGCCGGATGCAATACCACCCGCGCGCTGCCCATCTGGTGCAGGCGATGGTGATCGAGGCGATCACCGGCCAGGATTATCGCGACGTGATCCGCCAACGGGTGATCGAACCGCTTGGACTGGGTAACGACATTTTCGTTGGCGTGCCGGTGTCTCAACAGCACCGCTGCGCCGATACCTATGCGCCGGAGAAACGAGATAACTCGGCGGCCTTCCGAACGTCGGGCCTGCCAAGCGGGGGTGGTTTCGCCACGGCGCGCGGGATGGTTGCGTTTTACCAGATGCTGGGACATGGCGGGCGTCTGAACACTGTGCGGCTGTTCTCTCCGCGGCTGATTTCCTATGTCTCGCGCAACCACACCGGCGAAAGCCCGGATCATGCGATGGGCGGGATTCCGATGCATCGCGGGCTTGGGCCGCATGTCCGCGGCGAGAGCGACAGCATCCGGGGCCTCGGCTCGATCGGCGCGCCGGTCACGTTCGGGCATGGCGGAGTAGGATCGTCGTATTCGTGGGCGGACCCCAGCAGCGGGGTTTCGTTCACCTATCTGACGAACTTCGTCAGTCCGGATCCATGGCACTCGGCGCGGTTGGACCGGGTGGCGAATTTGGTGCATGCGGCGATCGATTGATCTTGGGCGGGCGGGGCGCGCCATGGCAAGGCCCCTACCCCGCCTGAAGCAACGTGGCCTGAATGTTTCGCAGCTTTTCCATGACACCATCGGCAAACAGATAGTCGTTACGGATATAATTCACATCCATGCAGCGCGGCGCGAACAAGCCGTCAGGCGGCATCGGCTCGACCATCGCATATCGGTAATGACCTGACAGGTTCGCATGGAGCTGCGCCAACGCCGGCGCGGCGTCATCGATCCGCACCGCATCGACGGTAAATTGCATCGCGCTCTCCACAATCGACTGAATGGGCAAGCTGGGCCTGGCTTCGATATAGCGATGATACAAACGCTGCCGCCCTTCGCGCGCGCGGGTCCATTCCAGCGCGTTCAACGCCCTGATGATTTCGCTGTCCACCATATCGAGGGATTCGTTGACCCGGCCAATTCCTGTTGGCGGCGGATCCGGCCAGGCCAGGAAATGCCGACAGAAATGGATCAAAAGGTCCTCGCCCGCTTCGATGGTGCCATTATACGACGCGATCCGCAGCGCGTTCGGGCCGAAGAAACGGGCATATCTGGCCAGTACCTGGCTGAAATTGACGAGGCGAGAGGCCACCGGGTCAGCCAGGCATTGCAGGGTGAATTCCGGCAGCGTCAGCAACGACCCGTGCTTCATGGTTTCGCGCCAGATCGACGGGATCAGTTCGGATCACCGCCGGCAGTAGAACACCACGATGGCCGGTTCGCCCGCCAGCAGATCGTGCAGCGCCTCCACATCGGCATCAGTGGAATAGGCAAAGGATTCGGACGACAGAAGGATTGTCTCCGCACCCGAGCGGTTCAGCCGGTCGAACGCAGTTCGTAACGACGCGTCGGTGCCCAGCGCGTTTGCCAGTTGGTGATGCCCGTGAATGCCGCCCCATTCCCCGGGGTACTCGATGCCGCGGGCGGCGAAGCGCGAACGCAGCTTGGTAAAGGCATGCTGAAGATACGTTGTTCCCGTCTTGTGGGGACCGACGTGGATCACGTATCGGGGCACGCTCGGCTTCCTACTCCATGTCGCGGCATCATAAGGGGTGCGAACCAATTCTCAACCTAAGTGTCCGTCCCGGAACTTATTGAGTCGTTAGACTCGGTTAGCGGAGGGGGCTTGAACTCGTTGAATCTCTTGTGATTCGCTGTCCGGCGAACGATTCGCGAGGTGCTCTATGTGGACGGAAGAGAACCGGCAGCGTTACAACCGGGACAAGTTGCGCTACCCAAGCGACCTGACCGACGACGAGTGGTCGCTGCTGGAACCGCTGATCCCGCCCGCCAAGCGCGGCGGCCGTAAGCGGACGGTGGACATGCGGGAAGTTGTTAACGGCGCCATGTACGTGCTGAGTACCGGCTGCCAGTGGCGCGCGGTGCCCAAGGACCTGCCGCCGAAAAGCACGGTGCATGGCTACCTCAAGCGCTGGGAATACGATGGTACCCTGCACAGGATACACCATACACTGTACCAGAAATGCCGCGAGCAGGTGGAACGAGAGCCCAGCCCGACGGCCTGCATCATCGACAGCCAGAGCGTGAAGAGCGCTGAAAAAGGGGGGGCTGCACTGATCCGAAGGGCTATGATGCGGGGAAGAAGGTCAGTGGCATCAAGCGCCATATCGTGGTCGATACGCAGGGGCTGATGATCCATGCGGTTGTCCACACGGCTGATATCCAGGATCGCGATGGCGGCGTGCTGGCGCTGTCGACGATGTTCGGGCTGTATCCATTCCTGACCAAGGTGTTCGCCGACGGCGGCTATCAGGGTGCGAAGTTCCGCAAGGCGCTGAAGAAGATGCTGCCCGAACTGAGTGTCGAGATCGTCAAGCGATCCGACACCGCCAAGGGCTTCGTGGTTCTGCCGCGGCGATGGGTGGTGGAGCGAACCTTCGCTTGGCTGAATCGCTGTCGCCGTCTGGCCAAGGATTTCGAGAACCTGCATCGCTCCGCTCTAGCATATATAAGGCTGGCCTCGATCCGACTGATGGTACGGAAGCTATGCAATTCCAATGGTTAGCTTTCGGACGGACTCT
>DNXO01000039.1 GCA_003506895.1 Acetobacteraceae bacterium
CCCGCGCGCACGAGCTGTTCGATCGAGCGTTCGGCGTCCGGACCTTCGCTGACGTTCTCGAGATAGGTGGTCTCGATCTTGTCGCCGAATTCCTTGACCAGTGCCTGCCGCGCGAGTTCGTGCTGGTAGGTCCAGCCGAAATCGCCGACCGGACCAAGATAGATAAAGCCTACTTTGAGTTTCTCGGCGGCGGATGCGCCGAACAGGCTCGCTCCGGCAGTGAGCACCACTGCCGTCGCCGCGATGAGAAGCTTTCTCATGGGTTTCTCCGGTTATTGAGGGGTGGACAGACCATCCCGATGCGCACGCGCCCCATCGCACGCGCTTCGGGTATTTATCGATCGGGCACGAATACCGTTCCCAGGGCCGCGGGCGCGGTCGAGCCGCCGGTTCTCGCTCGCGAAATCAGAACAAGGACGATGACGGTTGACAGGTAAGGCAACGCCGACATGAATTGTGAGGGAATACCGAGGCCGAGGCCCTGCGCATGCAATTGAAGGATGCTTACCGCTCCGAACAGGTAAGCGCCGATCACGAGCCGGCCCGGCCGCCATGACGCGAACACCACGAGCGCAAGCGCGATCCACCCGCGCCCCGCCGTCATGCCCGGAATGAAGAACGGCGTATAGGCCAGCGGAAGATACGCCCCGGCAAGGCCCGCGCACGCCCCGCCAAACATGACGGCAAACAAGCGGATCCGAAGGACCGGGTATCCCAGTGCGTGAGCCGAAACGTGATTGTCGCCGACTGCCCGCAGCACCAGTCCCTGATGCGTCCGGTAGAGGAACAGCCAGACGCCGATGACCAGCGCCAGCGACAGATAAACGAACGCGTCTTCGCCGAACAGGATACGCCCGACCAGCGGAGTATCGGTGAGGCCGGGAATGTAGAGATGCGGGGCGGGGTTTATTCTCTCGCCCACGAAGCCGGCGCCGATCAGGCCTGACAGTCCGACGCCGAGAATGGTCAGCGCGAGGCCGGTGGCTACCTGGTTGACGGCAAGGCCAAGCGTCATCACGGCAAAGATCAGGGACAGCAAGGTGCCGGCCGCCATGCCGCAGATGCCGCCTACGGTCGTGGATCCGGTGAGCCATGCGCCGCCGAATCCGCAGGCCGCTCCCACGATCATCATGCCCTCGACGCCGAGGTTGAGTACGCCGGCGCGCTCGGTCACGAGCTCGCCGGTGGCGGCGATCAATAACGGCGTCGATGCCGCGAGCACCGACAGGACGATAGCTTCAAGCAGTCCCACTGGGCACCTGTCGGGAAGTGAAGACCAGCCGGAACCGATAGAGAATGAGCGAGTCGCAGGCGAGCACGTAGAACAGCAGGATGCCTTGGAAGACCTTTGTGACATCGAGGGGTATTTTCATTGCAATCTGGGCCTGTTCGCCGCCGATGAAGGTGAGGGCGAGGAAAAGGCCTGCAATTAATATTCCAATTGGGTTCAGGCGCCCGAGAAATGCGACGATGATGGCGGTGAAGCCATAACCGGGTGAAAAGCCAGGCTGAAGGTGCCCGACGGGCCCGGCAACCTCGATGATTCCGGCAAGCCCCGCCAACGCGCCGGAGATAGCGAAGGTAAGCAGGATCAGGTGGTTGGAATTAAATCCGCCGAACCGCGCCGCGCGCGGCGCAGCGCCAACAACCCGGATTTCAAAGCCCTTGATCATGCGGCCGAGCAGCACCGTTGCGGCGACCACAACCAGCAGGGCGATGATCGCGCCAAGGTGCAGGCGGCCACCTTCGATCAGGATCGGCACCGTGGCGACCGGATCGAACTCTGCGGTGGTCGGAAAGTTGAACCCGGCCGGATCGCGCCACGGACCGCGCACGAGGTAATCGAGAAAGAGGTCCGCGACATAGACCAGCATCAGACTGGTCAAAATCTCGCTCGCTCCGAATCGGACCCTGCAAATCGCCGGGATCAGTGCATAGAGCGCGCCTGCCGCGGCTGCGAGCAGCAACATGGCGGGTAAAACCCACGGGCCGGCATCGGTGCCATGGGTTTCAACGGCGAGCCAGCTGCCGGCGACGGCGCCGATCAGGAACTGCCCTTCGGCGCCGATATTCCAGACATTGGCGAGATAGCAGAGCGATAATCCGATCGCGATCATGACGAGCGGCGTGGCCTTCACGGCAATCTCCTGCAGCGAATAGCTGTCGATCAGGGGATCGATGAAGTAGACCCAAAGCGCCAGAACTGGATTTTTGCCCAAAATCGCAAACAAGATGCTCATGGTGACGATCGTCAAGCCGATCGCGATCAGCGGCGAAACGAGGGCGATCGTGTTCGATCGCTCGGCTCGCTTCTCAAGCACCAGCTGCATGAACCGTTTCCTTCTTCGGCAGGCTGCTGCCGCCCATCAACAGGCCGAGTTTCTCGCGGGTAGCGTCGGCGGTTGCCAGGGATTCCGAGAGGCGGCCGTGGAACATCACCGCTATCCGGTCGGTGATCTCGATAAGCTCATCGAGGTCCTGGCTGGTCACGAGTACGGCGGCGGCGCCAGCGGCGAGGGCGAGCAGGGGCTGGCGGGTGAAGGGCGGGGGGCCGGCGTCGACCCCCCAGCGCCGCCGGGGTCACGCACGGGCGGGGGGGGGGGGGGGGAGTTTGCG
>DNXO01000014.1:0-13379 GCA_003506895.1 Acetobacteraceae bacterium
AGGCCGACGGCTTCCGTCAAACGATCCGTTTATTTCGCCGCGTATCCTAAGGGATCAAGTCCGATGGGCAGGGGCGTCTGACTTTATCCGCCACGCCTTGATCTGATCGGCCCTTTCACCCAACAGTGGATGTTTTTCCATTGGGAGCGGGCCAGTAGGGATATCCGGTTAACAATCTCTTTAAAATTCGATCCGGGTACTTTAGTGGCTAACAAATTGGGCCGTCCTTAGAAAATGAAGCGAGGAGCATGGTCCTGCTGACCGTCTCTCACTGACCATACCCTAGGGGCTCATCAATATGCGTCTGGTTACGCACGATACGATTTTGGGCCTCGCGTCTGGCCTGTTTGGCGTACCCAGCGGTCTGAGTCGGGACATGAGAAAAATTTCATCTCAATGGCCGGTCGGATTGGATCAGTGATTGCGCCTTTGTCGCAGGGTGCGGTGGACCTGGTATAAAAAATGGTGTCTAATTGTTAAGTGCCATCGGTAATTGGCGTAATATATAATAATTATGCGCTGGGAAGTGAATACGGTCAAAGATCGAATCGGCGTGCCCCGGTCAGAGGTTTCCGCAGTGAATATCGCCGCCAATTTTGAACCGCCGTCGCCTGGGATGCGTATGCCGGAGAAAAAGTCATTGTCGTCGCGCGGGCGGATACTGGTGATCGAGGATGATCAGGAAATCGCGGACGATCTTGTCAACGATCTCATTGACCGGTCATACGATGTAACGCATGTGGTGACGGGAACCCAGGGGGCCGAAGAGGCCAGGCGCGGTGGCTACGATCTGCTGATCGTCGATCTACTGCTGCCGGAGTGTGACGGATTTTCCATTATCCAAGGTTTGCGCGGTGACGGCTTTCGTGTCCCCGTACTTGTCGTCAGCGCGCTCGGTGCGGTCAACGATCGCATACGGGGCCTTAAGATCGGCGGCGACGACTATGTCACGAAGCCATTCGCACTACCCGAGGTTGCGGCGCGGGTGGAGGCATTGCTGCGCCGGCCGCTTGAAACCCGGGAAACTACCCTGCGGGTCGGGCCGCTGGAGCTTGATCTGATCGAACGGGTCGCCCGCCGGGGCGGGCGTGTGATCGAATTGTCGGGAAGCGAGTTCAAGCTGCTGGAATACTTCATGCGGCGTCCTGATCGCGTGGTCACCCGCGATATGCTGCTGGAGGACGTCTGGCACTACCGGTTTCTGCCGCAGACCAATCTGGTCGATGTCCATATCGGCCGGCTGCGGCGCAAGATCGATGGCTCCGACGGGGAACAGATGCTGCCGAGCATCCGTGGAGTAGGGTTCATACTTCGTGACCCTAGCTAAATTTTTCCCAACCGGAATGTTCCGCCTATCTGTAGCCTTTTCCGGGGTCTGCATTCTGTCGAGCGTGATGCTGTTCGCGGTGATTTACCGTCAGACCAAGGCATTCGAAACGCACCGCATTTCCGCTGCGGTCGTTAGGCAGGCGGCGGCATTGTCGCAGGGAACGCCGGAGGAAATCCAATGGATGGTGCGCACGCAGTTTCCGCGCGACTATCATGACGAAGACCACAACACCATTTATTCGGCCTTGTTCAGCCCTGATGGCCACCTGATCACCGGAAACATCGACCACATCCCTCTTGGGCTGCAGGCCGACGGCGAAGCCCGTGAGGTGGAAGTCACCGAATTGGGTGGCGATCGCGGACCGCGGACGATCATCGTCGCGGCCCGTCATCTGCCAGACGGTAACCTGCTGGTGCTGGGGCGTGGCATTGGTGTCCTCAGCACGCTTGCCGATATCGTTGCTGGCGCCCTGCTATTGGGTGCGATCCCGTCCATCGGAACGGCGCTGGGGGTCGGGCTCTGGCTACGGCGGCAAGCACAACGGCGCGTCAAGGCGGTCAACGAGGCAATCGACCGCATCATGCAAGGCGATGTCCATCAACGACTGCCGGTGCAGGGCGTGGCGGACGAGTTCGACCAGTTGGCCGAGAGCGTCAACCGGATGCTCGCCGAAATTGAGCGGTTGCTGGCTGACATGCAGAGCATCAGCGACAACATCGCCCATGACCTGCGGACGCCCTTGGCGCGCGTCAGGACGGTGCTGGAACGTGGCCGGGCCAAGGCTGTGTCGATGGCCGACCTCGCCGCGGTATCGGATCGCGCTATCGCGGGGCTGGACCAGGCGCAATCTATTATTACTGCTTTGTTACGTATAGGCGAGATCGAAAGCGGTCAGCGAAGGGCGGCGTTCTCCCACGTGGACCTGAATGAAATCGTCGGGACGGCGGCCGATCTTTACGGACCGATCGCCGATGAGAAGCACATCGGGTTTGTCTTCGAAGCCGATGCGGTCTCGCCGATTTATGGCGACCGGGATCTGATGATCGAAGCTGTCGCCAATCTCTTGGATAATGCGATCAAGTTCGTCCCCGAGGGCGGTGCGGTGCGGCTGTCGGTTACCGATACGACGAATGGACCAGTCATCCAGGTCACCGACAACGGTCCCGGCATCCCGGAGAATGAACGTGATGCCGTAATGACTCGTTTTTACCGCTTGGACAAAAGCCGTCATATCAAGGGCCATGGCCTGGGATTGAGCATCGTCCTCGCGATCGTCAAGTTGCATGACTTCGATCTTTCCGTTGGCGATGCATCCCCTGGTTGTGTCTTCGAACTTCGCTGCCATGCCCCGGATCGTTCGTTAACTGCTCCGATACCGAAAGCCGCGGAAAAGCAAACCTTGCTTCGCCGTTTGGGTATTCGGGGCGGGAAGCAACATGGTTCCGGGCCGTCCGAGCCGCGGGCAACCACTCAGTCGGCCGCCTAGGCTGAAAGGAATATTTCGATGCTCGCGATTATCCGCATAGCCCTGACCCGTCCGCTCACGTTTGTCGTGTTGGCGATCTTGATCGTGATCTTTGGTGTCTTGTCGGCGTTCACCACGCCGACCGACATCTTTCCGGCGATCCGGATTCCCGTCGTCAGCGTGGTCTGGACCTATACCGGGCTGCCGCCCGACGACATGTCCGGCCGTGTCGTTTATTATTACGAACGGACATTGACGACGCAGGTCAGCGATATCCAGCATATCGAATCGCAGTCTCTGCCCGGTTATGGCGTGGTGAAGATCTTCTTCCAGCCCAGCGTCAACATCAGTGCGGCCTTGGCCCAGGTGACGGCGGCTTCGCAGACGGTGCTCAAGCTGCTGCCGCCGGGTATCACTCCACCTATCGTCTTGAGTTACAACGCTTCCAGCGTGCCCATTCTGCAGCTTGCGCTCTCCAGTAAGACCGAATCGCAGACGGCGCTGTTCGATTTGGCGCAGAACTTCATTCGGCCGCAGTTGGCAACCGTGGCGGGCGCGGCGATTCCGTCGCCCTATGGCGGCAAGATCCGTCAGGTGCAGGTTGACCTGAACATGGAGAAGCTGCAGGCCAACAATCTCTCGCCGCAGGACGTGGTTACCGCGATCTCGGAGCAGAACCTGGTGCTTCCCGCCGGGACGCAGAAGGTTGGCAAGTTCGAGTACAACGTCCAGCTCAACGCCAGCCCCAAGTCGATCGCGGAGTTGAACGATCTGCCGGTCAAACGGACGGGCGGAACGATCGTCTATGTGCACGACGTCGCTTATGTGCATGACGGCAGTCCGCCGCAGACGAATATCGTCCGCATGGACGGCGAGCGTGCGGTGATGATGACCATCCAGAAGGCCGGTTCGGCGTCCACGCTGGACATCATTGACGGCGTCAAACAGATATTGCCGCGCATCGAATCGACCTTGCCGCCCGGCGTTCATATCATTCTGCTGGGGGATCAGTCGGTCTTCGTGAAGGCCGCGGTCTCCGGGGTTATCCGCGAAGGTGCCATTGCTGCGGCGCTGACCGGCCTGATGATCCTGCTGTTCCTGGGAAGCTGGCGTTCCACCCTGATCATCACGATTTCCATCCCGCTCGCGGTGCTGGCGTCGATCATGATGCTGTCGGTGGTGGGTGAAACCATCAACGTCATGACCTTGGGTGGATTGGCACTGGCGGTCGGCATCCTGGTCGATGACGCGACGGTGACGATCGAAAACATCAACTGGCATCTAGAGATGGGCAAGGAGATCACCACCGCGATCATGGATGGTGCCCGCCAGATCGTGACGCCGGCGTTCGTGTCGCTGCTGTGTATCTGTATCGTCTTCGTGCCGATGTTCTCGCTCAGCGGCGTGGCGCGCTACCTGTTCGTGCCGCTGGCCGAGGCGGTTATCTTCGCGCTCGTCGCCTCGTTCATCCTGTCCCGCACGCTGGTGCCGACGATGGCGAAATTCCTGCTGCCGCAGCACGCGCCCCACACGGTGGGCGAACCGAAGCGGTCGCGTAATCCGCTGGTGCGCTTCCAGCAGGCGTTCGAGGCTGGCTTCGTCGTGGTCCGTCAGCGCTATTTCAACATCCTGCGCTTCGCCGTCGGCTATCCGGTGCCGTTCATCATCGGGTTCCTGGTTGTTGTCGTGGCGTCGTTCGGCCTGACGCCCTGGCTTGGCCAGAACTTCTTCCCGTCGGTCGATGCCGGGCAGATCAAGCTGCACATCCGCGGCCAGACAGGGACTCGCATCGAGGAGTCCGCCAGGCTGTGCGACCTGATCGAGCAGCGTATCCGCCAGGTCATTCCGCCGGCTGATCTGGGGGGTATCGTTGACAACATCGGCTTGCCGATCAGCGGGATCAACATGGCCTATGGCAACTCGGGCACGATCGGTTCCGAGGATGCCGATATCTATATCGCGCTGAAGCCCGACCATCGTCCGACCCAGGATTACGTCGATACACTGCGTAAGGAACTGCCCAAGCAGTTCCCGGGCACCAGCTTCGCGTTCCTGCCGGCGGACATTATCACCCAGATCCTGAACTTTGGGTTGCCGGCGCCGATCGACGTGCAGGTGATTGGGCCCAACCAGGCCGCCAACCGCGCCTATGCCGACCTATTGCAGACCCGTATCCGCGGTGTGCCGGGCGTGGCCGACCTCCGCATGGAGCAAGCCTTCAATCAGCCAACCCTGAATGTCGATGTGAACCGCACGTTCGCGAATTCGGTGGGGCTGACCCAGCGCGATGTCGCCACCAGCCTGCTGACGACGCTGGCGGGCAGCAGCCAGGTCGCGCCATCCTTCTGGCTCAATCCGGCCAACGGCGTGTCGTATCCGATCGTCGTCCAGACGCCGCAGTATCGGATGGACAGTTGGTCGGATCTTCGTAACCTGCCGATTACCAACGGTAGCTCGAATCAGCCGCTTGGCGCCTTGGCAACGATCAGCCGCGGTCCGAGCAACGGCGTCGTGTCGCACTATAACGTGCAGCCAGTCATCGATCTTTACGCAGCCACGCAGGGACGTGACCTCGGTGCGGTTGCCACCGAAATCCAGCAGATACTGACCGATACCAAGGACCAGGTTCCCAAAGGGGCGGTGGTGGTGCTGCGCGGCCAGGTGGAAACGATGCAGACCGCCTATTTCCAGCTCTTCGCGGGCCTTGCCGGGGCAATCGTGCTGATCTACCTGCTGATCGTCGTTAACTTCCAGTCCTGGCTCGATCCATTCGTGATCGTGACAGGCCTGCCCGCCGCGCTCGCCGGGATCGTGTGGATGCTGTTCCTGACGCACACCACTCTGTCCGTGCCGGCCTTGACGGGTGCCATCTTGTGTATGGGCGTGGCGACCGCGAACAGCATCCTGGTCATCAGCTTCGCCCGTGAACGGTTGGCATTGGGCGATGGTCCCGTCAGGGCGGCGTTGGAGGCCGGTTCGATCCGCTTCCGCCCGGTTATCATGACGGCGCTGGCGATGATCATCGGCATGGCGCCGATGGCGTTGGGCATGGGCGAGGGCGGTGAGCAGAACGCACCGCTGGGCCGAGCGGTCATTGGCGGCCTGCTACTGGCAACGTGCGCGACCCTGCTCTTCGTGCCGACCGTGTTCAGTTTGGTCCATGGGCGAAAGCAGCGCCGCCAGGCTGCCGCCGAAGGGCTCCACTTGTCTCATTCAAACGCCTGACCCGCCGGAGATTCCCATGCAAGATACCTTTGCGGAAACCATACCGCCCGTCGGGCTGGAACAGCACCATCCGGTTAAGCCGGGGGGCGACGACGCGGGCCACGGCCACAGCGAACCCAGCTTGGCGTCGCACAATGATGGTCCGCCGCCCGTTAAGCGCGGCAGGTTGTTGATTTACGGTCTGGGCGGGCTGACCGCGGCGATCCTGTTGGCGGTCTATGGTGTGGTCGATCGCGGCAAAAGCGAGGACACCCTGGTCGAACTGACGGCCCAGGAAGCGATCCCAACCGTGGACGTGATCAAGCCGCAGGTCGGGGTCACGGGTCAGGAAGTTGTGCTTCCCGGCACGATCAATGCGTTCTTTCAGGCCCCGATCTACGCGAGGGTCAGCGGCTATCTGAAGATGTGGTACTACGATATTGGCGCGCACGTTAAGGCGGGCGAGAAGCTCGCCTCGATCGAGACGCCAGATCTGGACCAGGAGCTGGCCCAGGCGAAGGCCAATCTCGGTGTTGCCGTCGCCAACTACAAACTGGCGCAGCTTACGGCGGCACGTTGGCAGAAGCTGCTGAAGTCGGACGCGGTCGCGGTGCAGGATGTTGACGTGAAGACAGGCGATTCCGCGGCGAAACAAGCGGCGGTCACCGCCGCCCAGGCCAATGTTGACCGGCTGCAGGCGCTGGAGGCGTTCAAACGGATCGTCTCGCCGTTCGATGGCGTGATCACCGCGCGCAAAACCGATGTGGGCGCATTGATCAATGCCGGCAGCGGGGTCGGGCCGGAACTGTTCGCCGTTGCCGACATTCACGAAATGCGCGTGTACGTCCGGGTGCCCCAGTCTGAGTCCGCCGATATCACGAACGGCATGCAAGCGTTCCTGTCACTGCCGCAGTATCCGGGCAAGAAGTTCCCAGCCACGGTCGCGACGACAGCGAATGCGATTGATCCCGTTTCCAACACGTTGCTGGTGCAACTGACGGCGAACAACCCGGATGGTATTCTTACCCCTGGCACGTTCGCGCAGGTGCATTTCGAACTTCCGGCGCGGCCGGACGTGGTACGGATCCCGACCAGTGCCTTGCTGTTTCGCCAGGACGGCCTGAAAGTGGCGGTTCTGGGTTCCGATGGGAAGGTGGAGATAAAGCCGATTCGCGCCGGACGGGATCTTGGCACCCAGATGGAGGTCCTGGCCGGCCTGACGCCAACCGACCGGCTGATCAACAGCCCACCGGATTCGCTGCTGGCGGGGGAAACCGTCCACGTCACGGGGGAGATGGCCGGCAAGGCCTCCGCCGGCAACACCGAAGTGTCTGCCCGATGAAAATCGTATTACCAGGAGCCGCACTGCTGGGTTCGGCGCTGCTCGTCAGTTGCTCGCTGGCACCCGACTATCATGTTCCGGATGTGCCCCCGATTCCCGTCTCGTTCAAGGAAGCCGGGCCGTGGCAACTGGCGCATCCGGCCGACACCGTGCCGCGGGGATCTTGGTGGTCCGTCTATGGCGATCCTGATCTGGATCGCCTGGAGGCCCTGGTGGATGGGCACAATCCGACTATCGCGGAAGCGGTCGCCGCCTACGACGTCGCACGCGCGGATGTGGCGCAAGCGGGCTCTCCGTTGTGGCCGCAAATCATCGCTGGCGGAGCGCTGACCGACAACCGGCAGTCGGACCGTCGCCCGCTGCGCGGGAACGGGCAGCCCGACGAGTTTCATATGAACATCCTGGATGCGTCGATCAACTATGATCTCGATCTTTGGGGGCGGCTGCGTAATGGGCTGGCCGCACAGACCGCGGCGGCGCAGGCCAGCGGTGCCGATCTCGCCACGATACAGTTGAGCCTGCATGCGGAACTCGCTAACGATTACACGGCGTTGCGGGGGCTGGACGCGCAGGAAAAGCTGCTGTCACAGTCTGTCGAGGTGTATCGGCGCGCGCTCGCGATCACGCAGGCCCGCTACGATGGCAAGATCGCGTCCGGGCTGGATGTGGCCCGCGCGCAGGATCAGCTTGAGACCGCTCAGGCCGCGGAAACCGAGGTTCTTGCTCAACGGGCGCTATATGAACATGCGATCGCCAGCCTGATCGGAGAGTCGGCGTCGGCATTCTCCATCGCGCCGAGGGTGGTCCAGATCGCCGTGCCGCACATCCCCACCGGCGTGCCGTCCACACTGTTGTTACGCCGGCCGGATATCGCGGCGGCCGAACGGCGGGTTGCGGCGGCCAACGCGGTGGTGGGTATCGCGCGAGCCGCGTTTTATCCGGATATCAGCCTGAGCGCGCTGGTCGGGTTCCAGAATAGCGGGCAGGCAGCCTTGATCAGCGCCCCGCTAAGTTTCTGGACGATCGGCCCACAGATGGTGTTTCCGTTGTTCGAGGGCGGACTGCGGGTTGCACAGGAAGCGGCGGCCAATGCCTCGCTGCGTGGTGCGGGCGAAGCCTATCGTGCGGTCGTGCTGACGTCGTTTCGGCAGGTCGAAGATGGTCTCTCCACGTTGCGGATCCTTGCTGACGAGTTACGTCAGGAGCAGGCGGCGGTCGCGTCGTCGCAACGTGCGGCCGATATGGCGATGAGCCTGTATCGCGATGGAGCCACGAACTATCTCGATGTCGTGGTAACACAAACGGCTTACCTCGACGCACAGCGTACCGCGTTAGCGTTGCAGACACGTGAGCTGCAGGCCAGCGTGCAACTGGTTCGCGCGCTTGGCGGCGGTTGGTCAACCAACGATCTGCCGGACAGCAGCCAGGTCGCCGAAATGAACGGGCCGTCCTAGGAACGACCGGCGGCTGTTATACCAGTCGGCCTTCGGGCCGCTGGTATTGCATTGTTGAAGTCATGATATTCGCGGACCGGGACGGTGGTCCGCGAATTCGTTGTGTGAGCGGCGATCGGTATTCTATCGCACCTGTCCCGTCATCCTCGCCGCCGGCCGATCAACCATCG
This sequence comes from Acetobacteraceae bacterium, assembly GCA_003506895.1. Taxonomy (GTDB): domain Bacteria; phylum Pseudomonadota; class Alphaproteobacteria; order Acetobacterales; family Acetobacteraceae; genus Rhodopila. The sequence goes on from DNXO01000014.1 coordinate 8,966, forward strand.
GGGTGTCCGCTTGGCATAGTCGCGCCACGCATCACCGAACCGAACGGCGAGGTGGGCCTCCTCCCGCCGGATCGCGAGGCGCCCTACGGCAAAGGCCGCGATCACGGCGGCCGGCAGGAACCAGGGATTGTCCAACACAGGCGCGGCACCGGCGATGAGTAAAGCGTTCCCAAGGTAAATCGGATTGCGCGAGACAGCGAAAGGACCCGTCGTCACAAGCGCGGTCGCAGCCCTGTTCGGCAGTATATTGGCCCGTTGCCGGTGCATCCAAAACATGGCGGCGATGTCGAAACCCAGCCCGGCTGCCATCGTGAGACCGCCGATGGCCCGTGCGAATGGCTCCATCCACCATCCGCCCCCGATCGGGTGGATTCGACCAAGGCCAAATCCAGCAAGTGCGGCAGCAGCGTAGATCAGGGGTGGCCACGGCACGATATTGGGCCTCGCGTCCCAGCGGCCCGTGTCCGTCATGACCGTACGAACCCCGACGCCCCGAGCTTCAGGGCAAGGGCGGCGAAACACGGCGCGGCGAACGAGGAAGCGCGCCGCTCTGCTGTTGGCTGGTGCCTCAAAGGTGACGTGCTCCTGGTTTCATCGCGCTTCGAAACATCCGGTAGCTGAACATCATATAGGCGAGGACGATCGGAATCGCCACGACACCGCCCAGATCTGCCGCAATCGATTGGGTCATCTCGGAACGGGAGCCCACTTCACACCCTCGCCAACGCTCGGTAGGCTGCAAGCCGGTGTCCCAGAGATCGCTGGGCTACAATGTTGAGAGCCATGCCCGACAAAGGCGACCCCCGGGGACATCACCAGCCGACACGATCCCTGCACCGTCGCCTTCGTCGGGGCCCGGCACCCAGTCGGGGGCGGGTGGCTTGATCGACAGCCCGCGGCATGATCCATCCGTCCGACGGCGCGCGTGCCGGCTGCGCGTCCTCCCGCCGAATCAGTGTTGCCGCCGAACTGTCCGGCAGGCCGAAGTCCGCGGAGGCCCGCGGCGGTATCTTTTTCACAACGGGTTGGCAGCGGAGCTAAAGCGATGATCCTGACCGCGCTTCTGGCAGTCTGCTGCGGCGTCCTTGTCGGCTTTACCCTCGGACTGATCGGTGGCGGCGGCTCGATCCTTGCAACACCATTACTCCTGTATGTCGTTGGGATGCAGGAACCTCATCTCGCCATCGGCACCGGAGCTGTGGCGGTGTCCGCCAATGCCTTCATGAACCTGACCGGTCACGCCCGCGCCGGGAATGTTCGCTGGTCCACGGCGGCCATCTTCGCGGCGGCTGGCGTTCTTGGAGCCTTGGTCGGATCGACGCTCGGAAAAGCATTCGATGGCCAACGTCTGCTGATCCTGTTCGCCCTGTTGATGATTGTGATCGGCGCACTGATGCTGCGGCCGCGACGTGACGGATCGCACGCGCCGGCAGCGTTGACGCTCAGCTATGTTCTGCGTACGGCTGGCACCGGACTGGGTGTGGGCGTGCTGTCCGGCTTCTTTGGTATCGGTGGCGGGTTCCTGATCGTGCCGGGCCTGATCTTCGCTACTGGCATGCCAATGATCTATGCGATCGGTACGTCGTTATTCGCCGTTGGAATGTTCGGCCTGACCACGGCGTTGAACTACGCGATGTCAGGGTTGGTGGACTGGGTCGTCGCCGCCGAGTACATCGCGGGCGGGGTCGTCGGCGGCATGCTTGGCATGCGGGCCGCCGTGCATCTTTCCGGGCGGAAGCAAACCCTTACGCGGATCTTCGCGTGCATTGTTTTCATCGTTGCGCTGTATATGCTGTGGCGCAGCCTTAGGCATACTTAGGGAAGTATTATTGGGATGTTCGGGATAGAAAATTCCGCCATTGACATATCGGTGAGTCGATGCGGTTGCGAACTCCGCCGGAACTCATCCAACGCGACGCTGGCGTGGCACGGCTACATTGCCGTGCGGCCATAACGGGAGGCTAAAACAATGCAGACAGCACGCCGCCAAAGCCTGAAAGTAATCGGGCTCGCCTTGGTTTCGGCCGGATTGGCCGGGGGCGCACGCGCCGAATCCCTGGTTCCGGCGGGCGCTCGCACGCTGGAGGCCCTGACCAAGCGGCTGGCTTCGCTGCCGCGACGACGCGACTTCAAGTCACTGCCGATGATCCTTGATCACCGCGATCAGTGGGATGCGGATGCACTCGATGCCGTCCTGCGCTATGCGGGCAACCCAAAGCAAAGTTGGGATAACACCGATATCTCGGGTCCCTGGCTGAATGTGATGCGCAACGCGATGAATTCGCAAGTCTGGTCGTTCCGGCATCCGGACTTCCTGTGCCTTTCCGTCACCCACGGCCCCGCCCAACTCGCGTTGTATGACGATTCGATGTGGGAGAAATACGGGTTGGCGAAACTTGCTGGCGGCAAATTGACGCACAACAGCTTCGTGACCGCCCCAGCGGCGGCGGATAGTGATCCGAAGGATTACCAAAATCCGAACGGTGCTTACTCACCACGGGCGAACAGTATCCAGGCGCTGCAACGCCGCGGGGCTGTCTTCCTGGCCTGCCATAACGCGGCTTGGGAACTGTCCGAAAAGCTGATCGCAGCGGACACCAATCCCGACAAACTGTCGGCCGAAGCGATGTGCGCGGAGCTGACCAATCATCTGATCCCGGGCGTCGTCATGACGCCGGGGGCGGTGGGGACCCTGGTCGAACTGGCGAAAGCCGGCTTCGCGTACGCCCGATGAACCGGCTGCTTCTCGCGGCCGGAGGCTTGCTGCTGAGCGCCGCCGCCGCTCTGGCCGCCCCGCCCGGATCGCCCGCCGCCAAACTGGAAGCTGCCGAGGCGCTTTATCCGCCCTGGCAAGGCGGCACAAACAGCGGCGCACCCGCGCCCGGCCTGGTTTTCACCGTGCCGCCCGCCGATTCCATGGCGGATTTTCACGGCAGTCTGGATAATCCGGCCTTGGTACTTTACGCGTCCGGCAATTATTTTTTCGCGATGCGCGGCATGGTGCGGGCGTTCGGCGAGGCCTATCCGGCGTATCGCGGCCATGTTTTCTACGAGACGCTGCCGCCCGGGTTGCTGATGAAGCAAATAGCGGCCGGGGGCACCGTCACATCGGGCAACCTGACCTTTACCGTCAAGCCGGATGTGATGATGGCGGAACAGCGCGCCAGCGAGGCCTGGGTCAAGGACGGGCAGTTGGTGGCGCCGGTGGTTTCATTCGCGACGAATGAGCTGACGATCATGGTTCCGGCCGGCAATCCGGCCCACATCGGCGGCCTGGCGGATCTCGCGCGCCCCGATCTGACGCTGGTGATGCCCAACCCGGCCTTCGAGGGCGTTGCTCGGCAAATCCGAGCATCGCTGGTCAAGGCAGGCGGGGAGGCGTTGGCGAAATCTGTCTATGAAACGAAGGTGTCGGATGGAACGGCCATCCTGACCCGCATTCATCACCGGCAAACGCCGTTGTTCCTGATGCAGGGGCTGGGGCAGGCGGGTGTGACCTGGACCTCGGAGGCCCTGTTCCAGGAGCAGCAGGGGCATCCCATTTCCCATGTCGCCATTCCGGCCGACCAGAATACAACGGCGATCTACAGCGCGGCGATGGTGCCCGGCGCACCGCATGTTGAGGCCGCCCGGGCATGGCTGGAATTCATCCGCTCCGATGCCGCGTTCGCGGCCATGGCGCCGTTCGGGTTCAAGCGACTGGCACAGTAGGCGGGGGGCCGACCGAGGCGCCGAACTTGGACTGGCCCGCTCTCTGAACCGAGCGGGCCGGACTCCGTGAGGACGGCACGATGTGAACATCTTGGCCCTGACCTTCGCGGGACGAACTCAACCCGGAGCGATCAGGAACAGCTTAGGAAAATGAGTGCGGTAGCGCGCCGCATCCCGTGTCATCATCGAATATCCGCCAACGGTGGCGTGTACCTCGATGAAAAAATCTGGCGGCGTCGATTGCTTGGTGCCGCCCCGCCGTCGATAGCCCATAAGCGATTTGCCCGCGAGAAAGGCAGCTTCGTACTGTATCGCCTCACGGTCGAACATGGTTTGCGAAAGAGCGGCATCGAATTCTTCGATCAGCGAATACCGAATTTAGATCTCGGCGTAGATGACCGGATTGATAACGAGGCGATGGCGATCGGCGGCACGCTCGATCGCCTCCGCCGACCAGGCAAACCAACGCGCATCCCCGGTCATGACGTCGAGATGAACATTGGTGTCGATCAGCACCGCCGTCATTCAGTCATCCCGGGTCAGCGCCATGATCGCATCCGTGGTCATCGCGACGTCGCCACGTCCTCGCAAATGAGCGATGACCTGGGCACCGCGACCATCCCTCTTGCGGGCTTTGGCCCGAACGATGCGCCCGACTGATCCTTACTCCTACATGTAATACCAGCGGCCCGCAGGGCCGACT
>DNXO01000014.1:13724-14943 GCA_003506895.1 Acetobacteraceae bacterium
AGTCGAAGCTTCGGGCGGCTGGTATAATAGTAAGAATTCAGCCTCTGGATTGCAGGGTTCGGCCGCTCAGCCGCGGCGTGCCTGTGGCTCGCTGCGCTTTGGCGATGGACCGACCGCCACCTGCTGACCGGTTGGGCGTGCGAAATATATCTGGGGCTGACGGACAAATTCGGTGAACCCGCGCTGTTGAGACAAATCAATGACGTCAGTCCGGGCCGGCGCATTCTTCCGCCGGAGCCACGCGCCCGGAGGGATCCATGCCGCTCACTGCCGCCGACATCATGACCAAAGACGTCAGGACCGTTCGCCCGGACAATACCATCGCCCAGATCGCGCGGTTGCTCAGCGATAGTGGCATCAGCGCTGCCCCCGTCTGTGACAAGGACGGCCGCTTGCTGGGCATGGTCAGCGAGGGGGATCTGCTGCGGCCGGTCGGCAAGGAACTCGCGGAAAAGCGAGCGTGGTGGCTGAATCTGCTGGCCGACGGCACGGACCTCTCGCCCGCGTTCCTGGAAACCATTCGCGTGGGCAATCGTCTCGCGCGCGATCTGATGGTGACGCCTGTCATCACGGCGCCGCCGGACACCAGCGTTCTGGTCATCGCGGACATGCTGGTTCACCATCGCGTCAAGCGTTTGCCCATCGTGCGGGACGGCAAGCTCGTCGGCATTGTCAGCCGGGCGGATCTGGTACGCGCCCTGGCGCGGCGTCCTGATGCCGTGACGGATGCGATCTGAATCGCCCTCCCATGGGCAGGGCAGGGTGATCGCCCTGCGGGGGCCCGTTATCGACGTCTGCTTCGACACCGGCAGACTGCCTTTGATCGAGGAAGCGCTGCTCGTCGAATGGGACCTGTCGGGGGCCCTGACGGCCGAGGTTCAGAGCCACCTGGACGACAAGACCGTACGCGCGGTTGCGTTGCAGTCCACGGCGGGCATGCGGCGTGGCGCACTGGTTCGGGCCACGGGCGGTTCGGTCGCGGTTCCGGTCGGCGATGCCGTGCTGGGCCGGTTGCTGAATGTGCTGGGGGAGGTCGGGGACCAGGGAACCGCGCTTCCGCCGGATCTACCGCGCTGGCCCATTCATCGGCGCCCACCGCCCCTGACAGCGCAGACGGAAGCCAGCACGGTCTTCGAAACCGGCGTCAAGGTGATCGACCTGCTGGTGCCGCTGGCCCAAGGCGGCAAAGCGGCGATGTTCGGCGGCGCCGGGGTGGGCA
>DNXO01000014.1:15193-26477 GCA_003506895.1 Acetobacteraceae bacterium
GGCGGCGCCGGGGTGGGCAAGACGGTTCTGATAATGGAACTTATTCACGCCATGGTGGAGAAATACCAGGGAATATCGGTCTTCGCCGGGGTTGGCGAACGCTCCCGCGAAGGTCACGAACTCCTGCATGACATGCAGGAATCGGGAGTCCTCGCGCGCACCGTCCTGGTCTATGGGCAGATGAACGAACCGCCCGGCGCGCGGTGGCGGGTCGGCCTGAGCGCGATGACCATCGCTGAGTATTTCCGCGACCAGAAACACCAGAATGTGCTGTTGCTGATGGATAACGTGTTTCGTTTCGTGCAGGCCGGCAGCGAGGTCTCCGGTTTGTTAGGTCGCCTGCCATCCCGCGTCGGCTACCAGCCCACGCTGGCGACGGAGGTGGCGGCGTTGCAGGAGCGCATCGCGTCGGTCGCTGGAGCCTCCATCACCGCTATTGAAGCGGTCTATGTCCCGGCGGACGACTTCACCGATCCGGCGGTGACCACGATCTCCAGCCACCTGGAAAGCGCGATCGTGCTGTCGCGCGGCCTCGCGGCGGAGGGTATCTACCCGGCGGTGGACCCGTTGGCGTCGTTTTCGGTGCTGCTGGATCCGCTGATCGTCGGTACGGAGCACTACGCGATCGCCGAACAGGTGCGCGAAACCTTGGCCCACTGGGGCGAACTGCGTGACGTGATCGCCCTGCTGGGAATGGAGGAACTCGGCGCCCAGGATCGGTTGATCGTTTCGCGGGCGCGCCGTTTGCAGCGCTTCCTGACCCAGCCGTTCGCGGTGACCGAGGCATTCACCGGTATCGCGGGCCGGTCGGTCCGGCTAGCGGACACGCTGGCGGGCTGCCGAGCGATTCTGGATGGTGAGGCGGACGCGTGGCCGGAAAGCGCGCTGTATATGATCGGCGCGATCGATGAAGCCCGCGCCGCGGCAACCGGGAAGGTTGCCGCATGAGGTTGCTGATCACCGATCCCACGGCGGTCGTCGCCGACCATGACGATGTGGTCAGCCTCCGAGCGGAAGATGAGACTGGTGGGTTTGGGATTTTGGCCGGTCATGCGGATTTCCTGACGGTGTTGACCGTCTCGGTCGTGGGGTGGCGGCACGCGGATGGACGAGAGGCGTACTGCGCGGTTCGCCGCGGTATCCTGAGCGTGCAAGGCGGCCAGCGCATAGCCATCGCGACACGGGAAGCTGAACGCGGCGACGACCTGGATGCTTTGGAGGCCTCGGTTCTGGTTCGCTTCAAGGCACACGCGGAGGCTGAACGCACCGGGCGCGTCGCGGCGACCCGGCTGCACGCGGAAACCGTGCGACGGATTATCGAGGCACTTCGTCCCGACCGGCAGGCAGGGTTCGGCGCATGACGGACGAACCAGATGGACTGCTTCGTTCGGTTCGCCGCCAGCGCGCACGCTACCAGGCGTGGATGCGGCAAGGCGATCCCTCGTTCGGGCGCTATCTCGCGCAGATCGGCGCGCTGGGCTGGACGATCGTGGTGCCGACCTTGTTGGGAAGCTTTCTTGGGCGGTGGATCGACCAGCGGTTCGGGTCGGGGATCTTCTGGACTGGCTCCTTGATGATGGCGGGCCTTGGTGTGGGTTGCTGGTCTGCCTGGCGATGGGTGCGGGATCAATGATGATCGATGCCGCCTTTGTCGCGCTGGGCCTGCTGGCAGGGGGGCTGTACTTTTTCCTGCTTCGCTGGAACACGTCGTTCTACGCGCGCCCCGGCCGCGTCTGGACCGCCGCGGCGTTGCAGATGGCCCGTATGGCAGTCCTGGGCGGTCTGCTTTACCTCGCGGCTCGGTCGGGTGCCTTGCCGCTGCTGCTGACCGCACTGGGCGTCATGATCGCCCGACCCATCGTCATGCGGCTGACAGCGGAGGCAGGATGATGGGTTCGCCGCTCAGCCTGCACATCGCCTTTTACATCGGTCCCGTCGCCGTCTCGACGCCCGTGCTGGTGACCTGGGTGATCATGCTGTTGCTGTCCGGGGGCGCGTGGCTGCTGACGCGGCGGTTGTCCATTCATTCGTCCAGCAGGCAAGCGGCGCTGGAGGTGGTGGTGGGGGCGATCGAGGTGCAGATCCGCGACACCATGCGCACCGATCCCGCGCCCTATCTGCCGCTGATCGGAACCCTGTTCCTGTTCACCTTCACCGCCAACTGGTCGTCACTGCTTCCGGGTGCCGAACCGCCGACGGCCCATATCGAAACCGATGCCGCGCTGGCGCTGATCGTGTTCTTCGCCGTCGGATACTACGGCATCAAGTCCCGTGGACTGCGCGGCTATGTCGCCACATTCGCCGAACCCAGCATCCTGATGATCCCGCTGAACCTGATAGAGACGATCACGCGCACGTTCTCCCTGGTTGTCCGCCTGTTTGGCAACGTCATGAGCGGCGTGTTCGTCGTTGGCATCGTGCTGTCGCTGGTCGGGCTTCTGGTGCCGGTGCCGCTGATGGCGCTGGATCTGCTGACCGGCGCCGTTCAGGCCTATATTTTCAGCGTCCTGGCGATGGTCTTCATCGCCGGCGTGCTGGGCCCTGATTCCGAAACGAAACAGCAAGAGGGCAAGTGACGCCATGGACTGGATTCAGATCGCGAGCATCATCGGCGCGGCTATGGCGGTCTCGTTCGGGGCGATTGGGCCAGCCCTGGCCGAGGGGCGGGCGGTCGCCGCCGCGATGGACGCCATAGCGCGCCAACCCGAGGCGGCGGGAACGATCTCGCGCACGCTGTTCGTCGGTCTGGCGATGATCGAGACGATGGCGATCTATTGCCTGGTGATCGCCTTGCTGCTGTTGTTCGCCAATCCGCTCGTGCACTGATGCATTTCGACTGGTCCACGCTGGTTCTGCAGACGGTCAACGTCCTTGTGCTGCTGTGGCTGCTGCGGCGGTTTCTGTTCCGCCCGGTCGTTGCCATCGTCGCCGAACGCAAGGCCGCCGCCGAAAAGCTGCTGAGCGACGCGGCGGCAGTGCGGGAGGAAGCGCAGGCCCAGCGGGCAGAGGCCGTCGCCCGCGATCAGGCCCTGACGGCGGACCGCGACCACGTCCTGGCCGACGCGCACAGCGCCGCCGAGACAGAGCGGGCCGCGTTACTGGCGCAGGCACGGCAGGAGGTCACGCAGACCCGGGAGGCGGCGCGGATCACCCAGGCCCGCGAGAACGCGGACATGCGGCAGGCGCTGGAGGCGGAGGCACAGGACCTCGCCGTCACCATTGTCTCCCGTCTGCTGGGCCGGTTGCCGTCCGGAACGATCGACACCGTTCTGATGCAGTCGCTGGATGGCTGGGTTGGTTCGCTGCACGCGGACGACCTACGTGGGCTGACGGAGGATGACGGGCCGCTTGTGGTCACCACCTCCGGCCCTTTGAGCGAGCCTGTGCAGGCGATGTTGCGCCAACGCCTCGGTGACGGAACGCTGCAATTCAAAATCGATCCGTCTCTCATCCTGGGCATCGAAGTGATGGGGGTGCATGCGTGCCTGCGTAATAACTGGCGTGCCGATCTGGACCGTATCGCCAAGGAGCTGAAGCAGGATGACAAGCCGATCATCCTGGCTTGAGCGGGCGACCGAACGGGTTGCGTCCGCCCCCGTCGGGCCGATCGTCGAAGCGTTCGGTCGCGTCCGCTCTATCGGCGATGGCATTGCCATGATTTCCGGCTTGCCGGCGGTTCGCCTGGATGAGGTCCTTCGCTTTGAGCGTGGACAACTGGGTTTCGCGCAGACCCTCGATCGCGATCAGATCGGCTGTGTCGTGCTGGATGACGCCGAAACGATCGAGGCCGGTGACCGGGTTCATGGCACCGGTGCGGTCATCCGCACGGCGGTCGGTCCCAACCTGCTGGGCCGTATCGTCGATCCGCTGGGGCGCCCGCTGGATGGCGGCCCGCCGGTCAACGCCGCGAGGCAGGACCCGATCGAAGCGGCGGCACCGGGGATCGTGGAACGCGACCTGGTGACGGAGCCGGTGCAGACGGGAATCTTGACGATTGATGCACTGTTTCCCCTGGGACGAGGTCAGCGCGAACTGATCATTGGTGATCGTGCCACCGGGAAGACCGCGATCGCCGTCGATGCCATCATCAACCAGCGCAACTCAGACATCATTTGCGTCTATATCGCCGTCGGACAAAAATCCTCCAGCATCGCCAGGGTTGTCGATGCCGTCCGTCAGCATGGCGCCCTGGATCGCTGCATCTTTGTTGTCGCCGCGGCGACGGCATCGCCGGGGCTGCAATGGATTGCTCCATTCGCCGGGATGACAATGGCGGAGTATTTCCGTGATCGCGGTCAACATGTGCTGGTGGTGATCGATGACCTGTCCAAACATGCCGCGACCCATCGGGAAATCGCGCTGCTGACCCACCAGCCCCCGGGCCGTGAGGCCTTTCCCGGGGACGTGTTCTACCTGCATGCAAGGCTGCTGGAGCGGGCGGCAAAGCTGTCGAAAGCGCGCGGCGGTGGTTCATTGACCGCATTGCCGATCGCCGAAACCGATGCTGGCAACCTGAGTGCCTATATCCCGACCAACCTGATTTCGATCACCGATGGTCAGCTTGTGCTTAGTTCTCGGCTGTTTCAGGAGGGCCAGAAGCCGGCCATCGATATCGGCACCAGTGTCAGCCGGGTGGGCGGCAAGACCCAGGCCCCGGCGTTGCGCGCCGTGACGGGTGCGATGCGGCTGGACTACGCGCAGTTCCTGGAGCTGGAGATGTTTTCCCGCTTCGGTGGCGCACCGGATGAACGGGTCAAATCGCAGTTAGCGAAAGGGCAGCGCCTGCGCGCTTTGTTGTCGCAACCGCGCTACGCACCGCTGCGCCTGGCGGATGAGGTCGGATTGGCCTTGGCGCAGCGCGATGGGCTGTTGGATGCGGTGACGCCGGAGCGGATGGCCGGCTTGCGCGAGGCGCTGCCGGCGTGGATCGATCAGCACGCCAGCGCCGCGGCGCGCATGCTGACGACCGACGGTACTATGGATGCGGAACGGCAGGCGTTGCTGAGTGCCGCATTGCGGACGCTCGCCGCCCGGTTCGAAGCCGCCCCAACATGACGGCGCGGCTGATCGAAACCACGAAGCGCATCGAGAATGTCCAACAGCTTGAAACGGTGGTCGCCGCGATGCGCGGTATCTCTGCCAGCCGATCGCAGCAGGCGAGAGGGCTTCTGACCGGTCTGCGCGCCTATGAGGCCGTGATCGCCGGCGCGATCGGGCAGACCTTGGGGATGTTGCCGCCGAACCAGCATCGGACGGCGACGTATGCTCGCAACGGCGCGATCATCGTGTTTGCCGCCGAACAAGGATTCGCCGGCGCCTTCAATGACCGCATGCTGGATTCCCTCGATAAAGAGGCCGTTTCGCGCGATATCTTCCTGATCGGCTCGCGGGGCGGCACACTGGCGGCGGAGCGTGGGATCGCGGTGCACTGGCATGCCGCGATGGTGTCGCATGCCACCCTGATCGCCGGGCTGGCGGGACGCATCGCGGATGCACTCTACGATTGGCTGCTGGATAAATCTGAAAATCACGTCGAGATCATTGTGCCATCCTGGTCGCCGGAGCAGGGTGTGGTCGCCAATCGGCGGACACTGCTGCCGTTCGATTTCCGTCGGTTCGCGGCCATATCCTCAGCTCAGCCGCCGTTGATCAGCGTGGTGCCAGACGTTTTGCTGGGCCGCTTGGCCGAGGAGTACGTGTTCGCCGAACTCTGCGAGGCGGCCCTGAGCGCTTTCGCGGCGGAAAACGACGCTCGGGTGGCGGCGATGCTCGCAGCCAAAAGCAACCTGGAAACGATGTCCGCCGATCTGCGCGGGCTGGCACGCCAAATCCGGCAGGAGGAAATCACCGCCGAGGTGGTGGAACTTGCAAGCGGAGCAACCGCGCGGGGGTAAGATACCAGCAAAATCGTGGACTATAACCTATGAGTCCGATGGACCCATCACGTCCCGTGAGCGCCGCCGCACTGGTGACGTGGCGACGAAGTCGCCCGCCTACTGATCGACGGCAGGGATCTCGGCAACATGACAAGGCGGAGGCCGGAACCGTGATGGTCCCGCAGGCTTGATCGTCGGTTTTCCTCGGCGAAAGGTAGTATCCACGCCGAATCATGCGGTTCGTGGACTGCGAGCGAGCCGCCTTGGAGCCGTGCGATGACAGTCTCTCTTGGCAATCTCGATAGCCTGATCGGCATGTCCTTCCCCGTTGAGGACCTGAGTGGGCTGACCATCGACTCGTTCACGACCCTGACCACGCCGGGTGTCCTGGGCGTTGACTCCATCAGCGTCACGACGAACGGGGCGGCCGCTCTCGGCACCGCGGCCGGAGACGTACTGACGGTGGTCAGCGTGAATGATGCCTACAGCACTCTTACGTTTGATGTTGCGGGAAACGGGACGTCCGTGCAGCAAACCGACTGGGTCATCGGCTTTGAGCAGGACCATATCCTGCTGAGCCAGGGCGGCGCGGGATTGACGCAGGTCTATCTGCAACTGATCAGCGGCAACGCCAGTTCCATCGACGCGGGCGTTCTGGGCAATGAACCAACGCCGGCCCAGACGAAGCTGACGTTCACCGTGGCGGGAACCTCGGACATCACGCCGGCAAATACACCTCCGCTGCGGGTAATCGATGCCACCAACGGCGCGGTTCTGCAGGCGACACCCGAACCCTATGCGGGACCAGTGGCCGGCATTCAGAATGAGTATATCAATATCACGCGTGAGAGCCTGGCGATCGTCGCCATGACGCCGGGGTGGTTCATCGCCACCGGCAGCGGACTCAACGCCATTGCCGTTACGTCCGGAACCAACGTCCTGGATGGCGGTGCCGGGTCGGCGTTCATGACGGGCGGCAGCGGGCCGGATGCGTTCTTTCTGGATGTTCGTTCCATGACATCGGATATCTGGGACACGGTGAACAACTTCCACATCGGCGACACCATGACGCTATGGGGTGTGACGCCGGCTGATTTCACGGCCAACTGGATTAATGATCAGGGCGCTCCAGGCTCCCGGGGTTTGACGTTGACGGTTTCCAGTTCCGCCCATCCCAATGCATCGGTGACCTTCGCGAACCACTTCGCTGATCAGGTTTCGCAATCAGACCTGTCCGTCACGTACGGGGTCGAGACCGCAAGCCGGGTTCCGTACATGATCATTCACACGCCGGCCTGAGTTTGGCGGACTATTCGCTTAAGGGATTGGCGTTTCCGGGGAGTGGAATGGTGTTGGCAGGAGTTCGGATCTCAGCGTCACATCGGATGTGCCGATCATGATACCCTGGCGGGAGTTACCGGCACCTCTGCATGGGCTGCGCGATCTGGCGCTCGATTTGCGGTGGACCTGGAGCCACGAGGCCGATGAGATGTGGGCCAGGGCGGATCGCGAACCGTGGCGCCGCACGCACAACCCATGGACCATCCTGGAGGACATCTCGGCCGCCAGGCTGAACGAACTCGCCGCTGATAGCGATTTCGTAGCCCATCTCGGGGAACTCCTCGCGGCACGTGACGCCTATCTTGCCGATCGCGGCTGGTTCGCCGAAGCACGGGGTGACGCGTCGTTGGCCGGGGTCGCCTATCTCAGCATGGAGTTCGGCCTGGGAGAGGCGCTGCCGCTTTATGCTGGCGGACTTGGTGTTTTAGCTGGCGATTTCCTCAAGGCCGCCAGCGACCTGGGCTTGCCGGTAGTCGGCATCGGCCTGTTGTATCAAGAGGGCTACTTCCACCAAATGGTCGATGCCGCGGGGCGGCAGCATGAGGCTTACCCGTATAACGATCCCTCCAGCATGCCAATTGAGCCCGCGCGGACCGAGGATGGCGGCTGGCTTCATATCCCGGTCGAACTGCCCGGGCGCACGCTTCATCTGCGGGTGTGGCGCGTCAAGGTCGGGCGAGTGTTGCTTTACTTGCTGGACAGCAATGATTCCGTCAACGGTCCGGTCGATCGCGGCATCGCTGGAAAGCTTTATGGCGGCGGAAGCGAAATGCGGTTGCTGCAGGAGATCGTGCTGGGTGTTGGTGGCTGGCGCTTGGTGGAGGCGCTCCATCCCGAGATCCAAATCTGTCATTTGAATGAAGGACACGCTGCTTTCGCCGTGTTGGAACGTGCGCGGACATTTGCCCGGCGCTCCGGGTTGAGCTTTGAGGAAGCTCTATGGGCGACCCGAGCGGGTAATGTGTTTACGACCCATACGGCGGTGCCTGTCGGGTTCGACCGCTTTCCCCGTGATCTGCTTGTCCGATACGGCCAAGCGTGGGCCGCGGGCGATGTCAGCTTGGATGAGGTCCAGAAGGCCAGTCGCGCTGCTGAAGTTGCGCCCGGCGAAATGGTCCACGCCGCGCCCGGCGATATGTTCAACATAGCCTACATCGCGACCCGGGGCGCATTGTTGAATTTCGGCGTCAGCCGGCTGCATGGCGCGGTCAGCCGCCGTATTTTCCAGCCGTTGTATCCGCGATGGCCGGAGCAGGAGGTGCCGTTCGATCACGTCACGAACGGCGTGCATGTGCCGACGTGGGACTCCGCCCCGGCAGACGCGCTTTGGACACGCGCATGTGGAAAGGACCGCTGGCGTCATGAGCCGGAGGATATGGGCGCGCGCGTCCAAACGATCCCTGACGAGGCGTTATGGGCGTTGCGAGGTAATGCCCGTGAGGCTCTGGTCGCCAACGTCCGGCGCCGGCTTGCCAGCCATCTCAGCGGACGTGGGTATCCGCCTGAGGTCGTGGCTCTCAGCGAGACGGTGCTCGATCCAAATCTGCTGACCTTCGGCTTCGCGCGCAGGTTCACGGCGTACAAGCGGCCTGACCTGTTGCTGCTCGACCGTGCCCGTCTGGCGCGTCTGCTTTGTGACGAATCGCGCCCGACACAGCTTGTCATTGCCGGCAAGGCGCATCCTGACGATGATGCCGGAAAACAACTGATTCAGGAGTGGATCGCGTTCGCGCGGGACACGCGATATCGGCGGCGCGTTGTATTCCTGGAGGACTATGACATCGCTCTGGCATTGGAATTGGTGCAGGGGGTGGATGTTTGGATCAACACCCCGCGCCGCCCCTGGGAGGCTTGTGGCACAAGCGGCATGAAGGTGCTCGTGAACGGCGGTCTCAATCTCTCAACGCTGGATGGCTGGTGGGAAGAGGCCTACACGCCGGACGTCGGTTGGGCGATCGGCGCCCACCGGCACGCCAACCCGGATCAACAAGATCGCCTCGACGCCGACGAACTTTACAGCGTGCTGGAGCAGCAAGTGGTGCCGGCATTCTATGACCGCGATGCCATCGGTGTGCCGCGCGCCTGGGTGGCGCGCATGCGCCGGAGCATGGCCGATCTGACGATGCAATATAGCGCCTCGCGAATGGTGCGTGATTACCTCGACAAGGCCTACCTTCCGGCTGCCGCGGCGTTGCGGGAGCGTGTCGCGAACGGTGGCGAAGTTGCGAAGGCGATGGCCGCCTGGGATCGGCACATGCGTCGCGACTGGCCGAATGTACATATCGGCGAGTCTGCATTTACCCAATTGGAGGATGCTTGGGATATTTCGGTGCCGGTTTATCTTGGCGCGATCACTGCCGACGATGTTCGGGTAGAAGCTTGCAGAGTGCAAGCCGATGGTTCCGTCGAGCTATTCGAGCTGTCCCACGATGGGCCGATTCCTGGAGCTATCGCTGGCTATTTGTATCGTGGCCGGATCGGTGGCGGCAGACCCGCCGGCGATTACACGACCCGGGTTATTCCATCGCGCCCAGGCGTCCGGGTCCCAGCGGAAATCGCGCTGATCCGCTGGCAAAGATGATTTCAATTGGAACCAACCGGCTTTCACGGGACCGTGCGCCGATGAGAGTTGCCGCAGCCAGCTTCGTTGATCTGAATCAATGCCTCCATCGGGTGCGATGCTTAATGTAATCACAGTAAATTGCGTGGGTTGAATTATCCGGTACGTCGCTGTTGATTTGGCGCGACTGGAAAACAATATTGGGGATCATGGGATTCTGCCGAGCGGACGCCGGCTGAGAATCAGGTTACGCATTGGGCACCCATTGAGCAGCAACGCTTCGCCGCGCCGTGAGAACGCCCCAAAAAAGCGTTTTGACGGGAAGGACGCGGCATGAAGATCGATCGGTCTGTTATGGCGATTTATGAGGGTGTTGAAGTGCCCGGGTCGGTAGCACGATCCGACACGACTATTGC
The DNA here is from genome assembly GCA_003506895.1 of Acetobacteraceae bacterium. GTDB lineage: Bacteria > Pseudomonadota > Alphaproteobacteria > Acetobacterales > Acetobacteraceae > Rhodopila. The sequence continues at coordinate 25,387 of DNXO01000014.1, forward strand.
ACTCTGTCCGGATACGCTTACCAATTCTTTGGGATCCGGGCCGCCTGACTGGAGAATGGCAGTCGGCGTTGCGGCCGCGCGCCTGGGTGAGCACTTCGGCCCACTCGATCATCCCGTCGTCGCAGCATTGGCAAACGACTTGGCCGCGCTGTTTTGCGCTTACGGGATGGTAGAAGGAGAACGCGACCGCATGCGGGCTCGACACCGCGTCGCTGTCTCCGGAGAGGCTCGTCCAGTGATGTCGGAGACTTCGCTTGAGGTGTGCCAGCAAGGTCCTCGGATAATTGATACTGGAGAGACCCATCAGAACGATCATGCCGAAAATATGAGGACATTCAGAGGGCGGATCCCAGAATTCCATTGATTTCCTATCGCCCGATGCGAGAGGGGGAGGAACTGTTCATGCCGATCGATGCTGCCGATATCATGACCCGCCCAGTCGTTACCGCACGGCCTGACAGCAGCGTCGCCGAGGTCGCCCGGCTGTTGAACGACCACGATATCAGCGCGGTCCCGGTCTGCGCCGACGACGGGACCCTGCTGGGTATGATCAGCGACGGTGACCTGATGCGTCCGTTCGGACAGAATTATGCCCTGCGCCGCACCTGGTGGCTTGGCCTTCTCGCGGGCGGCGACGCCCTGGCACTGACCTTGGCCAATTATCTCCGCACGGATCAGCGTCATGCCGCCGATCTGATGACGCACCCCGCGATCACCGCGGGGGAGGACGCAACCTTGGGGGAAGTCGCGGAGTTGCTGATGTGCCATCGCATCAAGCGCGTACCGATCGTCAAGGATGGCAAATTGGTTGGGATCGTCAGTCGTGCCAACCTGATCAACGCCCTGGCGATGCACCCAGACCCACTCGCCGACTGGGAATGGCCACTCGCTTCGGCGGGGAGCGACAACCCGGCGCCAAAAATCCGGCAGCCGCCTCCAGAAGGGGCGGACGCGGCCCCGTCACCACGATAGTTCCGCGTGCGAAAGCTGCCTCTGCGACGTCTTGAAAGGTCCATCGAATGCCGACGCAGAGCGCTTCCGCCCGCCAAGGGGGCCTGAGGATATACGGCGAAATAAACGAATCGTTTGAC
>DNXO01000014.1:26820-70235 GCA_003506895.1 Acetobacteraceae bacterium
CGTGGATGGCGGGCGCAGGCCCGCCATGACGGTTTCCGCCGGCCGTGCGTCCATCGAAGTGGCTATTTCGCAGCGGCCCCTAACCACCGTTCTGTTCGATGTCGATGGCGTCCTCGTTGATGCGCCGCATGAACGAGCTTGGCGAGACGCACTGGAGGGTTTCGCGGAACCACAAAGGCTGACAACGCAAATCTACCAGGCGCGCATAGCCGGCAAGCCGCGCCTGATGGGCGCCCGGGCGGCGCTTGAACAATTGGGCGTGCCAGATGCTGGGGCTCAGGCGGTTCTCTATGCCGAGCAGAAGCAAAGGCGGTTTGTGGAACTCGTCATCGCGGGGCAGTTCGCGGCCTTTCCCGATGGCCTGCGGTTTATCCAGGCGGTTCGGGCGCTTGGTTTTCGTATCGCCGCTGTCTCTTCCTCGAAGAATGCCAATGGAATGATGGCGCGGATCCATGTTGAGTCCGGCGGGACGCTGCTTGACCTGTTCGACGCAAATCTCTGCGGTCGCGAAGTGGCGCGAGGGAAACCCGATCCGACCCTTTTCTTGCTTGCGGCAGCTGAATTAGGCGTTGCGCCCAGGGGGTGCCTGGTTGTCGAGGATGCCCCAGCCGGTATCGAAGCCGCCAAGGCGGGTGGAATGAAGGCCGTTGGCGTCGCCCGTCTCGGTGATGCGGCTTTGCTTCAGGCGGCGCACGCGGACTTGGTGGTGACCAGTTTGGATCAGGTCGCGGTCGATGCCCTCGCTATCGGCACACTCAGCGCGCGGCGATCTGAAGGAGCAATGTGAATGCGATATGCGCTGGAACCGACCGCCGGCTCGACCTGGGTACTGGAGGATCATGGGTACGATCCGCTCCGTGAACGTGACGTGGAGGCGCGCTTCGCCATTGGCAACGGTTTCCTCGGCGTGCGGGGCGCGCGCGAGGCAAGCCGTGGCCCGATGTGGGTGCCTTGGATGCAATCCCTCAATTGGGCATCCTGGCCACGGACCTACGTCGCCGGACTGTTCGACACGCCGAATGTCGAGCCTCCGGTGCCTGTGCTGTTGCCGGTCGCGGACTGGCTTCGCGTGCAGATCCGCCTGAACGAAGAGCCTTTGCTGCTCCGCTCCGGCACCATGCTTTCGCATTGCCGCATGCTCGACATGCGGCGGGGTGTGATGCTGACCGACTGGCATCACCAAGATCGGCACGGTGTCGTCGTACGGGTGCGTACCCTCCGCCTCGTCTCGCAATCCCATCGATCGATCGGACTACAGTTTCTGCATTTTGAAATCGAGCGCGGGGGTGTGGACGTAACGCTTGAAGCGGAATTCGGCGAGGCTGGCGTGGGGCTTGACGCCGTCCGGCTAGAGAAGGAGCTTGGGGTCTGGCGCACCGAGCAATCGGGCAAGGGCCTCGCGATCGCTGGCGCCGCATCGCTGCGGGTTGGCGGTTCTGAACTGCCGCCTGGCGCCGCCGACCACCTCAAGTGGTCCTGGAACTGGACCTCTGTCCCTGGTCAGGTGGCATCGCTGGAGCGGTTGGTCGCGATGGTGCGCAGCGACGAGCGGTATATGGACCCCGGACCGCCTGCCACCGAGGCATTGACCCAGGTTCGGCGGGTTGGCTGGCGTAGAGTGCTGGCGGCACACGAGGCGGCCTGGGCCGAACGATGGTCTCTGAGCGACGTGGAGATCGAGGGCGACGAGGCGGCACAACAGGCCCTGCGATTCGCGATCTACCATCTGAACAGCGCGGCCAATCCCACCGATGAGCGCGTTTCGATCGGTGCCCGCGCGCTGACCGGTGACGCCTATTTAGGTCATGTGTTTTGGGATACCGAAATCTATCTTTTGCCGTTTTACACGTTGACATGGCCCGAGGCGGCACGGGCGCTTCTGATGTATCGCTACCATACGCTCGACGGCGCCCGTGCGAAGGCGCGGCGGAAAAACTTCCAAGGTGCGCTTTATGCCTGGGAATCGGCCGACACAGGCGAAGAGGCGACCCCAACCCGGCTGATCGGCTGCGATGGCCGGCCGGTTGATATACTTTGCGGGGAGCAGGAGCAGCACATCAGCGCTGATATCGCTTATGCGGTTTGGCACTACTGGCAGGTGACCGGCGACGAAGACTTTCTTTGCAAGGCTGGCGCCGAAATCCTGCTGGAGACCGCTCGGTTTTGGGTCAGTCGCGCACAGCCACAGGCAGATGGCTCTCGTCACATCCGCGGTGTCATCGGGCCGGATGAATATCATGAAAATGTCGATGATAACGCATACACGAATGTAATGGCACGATGGAACATAAGGCGTGCCCTCGATACGGTTTCCCTCTTACGCGCCAGGTGGCCCGACGACTGGGTAAAGCTTGCCAGGAAGCTTGGTCTTGAAGACCGCGAAGTCGAGCAATGGACCGAGGCTGCCGCGACGTTGGTTACCGGGTATGACCCTGGAACCGGACTTATCGAGCAATTTGCAGGATTTTTCACGCTCGCCGACGTCGATCTGGCTCACTACGAGGGCCGAAGCGTGACGATCGATCAGGTCCTTGGGCTGGAACAGACGAGGAAATCCAAGGTTGTAAAGCAAGCAGACGTCGTTGCGCTTCTTGCCCTGCTCGACGAAGAATTCGATCGCGCGACGATCGCGGAAAACTTCCGTTACTATGAACCACGATGTGCGCACGACAGTTCGCTCAGCCGTCCAATGCATGCACTTATCGCCGCCCGGTTGGGCGACACCGAACGGGCACTCCACTATTTTCGGCAGACGGCTGCCATCGATCTTGCGGGTACTGCCGGCGACACGGCCGGCGGTGTCCACATCGCCGCTCTGGGCGGACTTTGGCAGGTGGCAATACTCGGTTTCGCTGGGCTTTCTCACAAGGGCGGCGTTTTATCCATAAACCCCAATCTTCCGAGTGCCTGGCTCGCACTCGGGTTTCATATACAGTGGCGCGGGCGGCATCTCGTATTCCGTATTGAGCAACCGGGACCCACACTCACCGCGACGCTTGAGGCCGGGACGACAATGACGATCGTGGCGGGCGGCAAGGAATATGAGCTTCAGCGTAGCCGGCCTACCACGGTTTCGGTCGGGTCAACCACGGACGTCTGGGGCGCCAGGACATAGAGCCAATAATAGTCGGCGGTGATTAACACCGAAAGTGGCTGTGTGATCATGGCGTTGATGTGGGTCAATGCGAATTTGGGTCCGGCAGGCCAAGCAGTCACCGTCGATAAGGTTCGAACAAAACCAATAACTTTCCATATCGAATACGCTACAGCGCAGAGGAAGCCATGTTCAAATACATCCTTGTCCCTGCTACCGGCGCGGAGACCGACGCCGCGGTCTTCGCAACAGCCCTTGCTGTCGCGCGCTTGTCGGCTGGCCATCTTGCGTTTCTTCACGTTCGGTCCGATGCACGGGAGAATCTGCTGGCGATGACAAGCTCGGCCGACATGGGTGGGGGCGGCGGGGACTATTACCGTGTGATCGAGACGCTGGAGCAGATCGAAGCGGAAAGCCGTGCGAAGGCGATCCAGGCATTCCGGGAACTGTGCGATAAAGAGCAACTTACAATACCGGGTGATCCCTCGCTCTGTCGTCCCTCCGCTGATTGGACAGAGGCCACCGGACAGAAAGTGTTGCTTATGGCCGAGTATGGACGGGCCGCCGATCTGATCGTGCTCGGACGTGCCAGCGACGGAACGGTGACGGAGCGAGACGTATTTGAAGCGTCTCTTCTGCAAACCGGTCGTCCCGTGCTCATCGCGCCACCGAGCGCACCGAGCCAGCTTGTGGACACCGTCGTCATCGCCTGGAAGGACAAAGCGGAGGCGGCCCGTGCCGTCGCGGCCGCGAGGCCGTTTATCGAGGCGGCTGACCGGGTCATCATTTTCACCGTCGAGGAAGGGGTCGAACTCGGCGAGCGGTCCAGCGACAGGCTTCGAAACGCGCTGTCGTGGCACAACCCAAACACAAGCGTGCAACGCCTAAGCCCCGACGGTCGCGCACCGGTCGAGGTCTTGCTTGACGCGGCCAGGGCGGTAAAGGCGGACCTTTTGGTGATGGGCGGCTACAGCCATAGCCGGGTGCGGGAGGTGATCTTTGGCGGGTTCACGCGGCATGTGTTGAACAGGGCTGATCTGCCCATCCTTATGGCGCATTGACCGCGCCAGCATGGGGCTGAGAGGTTTCGGGGTTTGCGTTGCGATCGGCACGGCGCTGCTCACCGCCTCGGGCTTTGCCGCCGAACATGCCGACGGCACAGGCGCGATCCTGGTCTATCATCGTTTCGGACTGACCGCGGGCTCCACGACCGTTTCGGACGCGGCGCTCGATGAGCAACTCGCCTGGCTTGCTGCCTATGTTCGGGTTGCACCGTTGCGGTCAGTGCTCGACGCGTTGGGGAAACGCGCACACTCTTCCGACCGTCCCTGTGTCGCGATCACCGCGGATGACGGTCACCAGTCCATCTATACCGACCTCTATCCACGCATTCTCCGCTATCGGTTGCCGGTGACGTTGTTTATCTATCCTTCAGCCATCTCCAACGCGCAGTATGCGCTCACGTGGCCGGAACTGACGGAAATGGTCGCTTCCGGCTTGGTCGATGTTCAATCGCATACCTATTGGCATCCAAACTTTGAACACGAAAAGGCCCGTCGCTCACCGGCTGATTATAGGGCATTTGTCGATACGCAACTGGTTCGCTCGAAAACGGTGCTTGAGACGAGGATTGGGCGCAAGGTTGATATGCTGGCGTGGCCGTTTGCCATCTATGATCAGGAATTGGAGTCAGCGGCGGTGAAGGCTGGCTATACCGCCGGGTTCATTCTCGGCAACCGGGCCGTCCGGCCCGACACCGACAGGCTGGCCCTGCCGCGGTTCTGGGTGTCTGACAGTGACCGCGCGGCACGCCTGGCTGCCAGGCTGGCGACCGCGTGTCCTGTTCAAACGCAAATGAAACGATAATGCGTGGAATCCTTGCGGTGCTGCTTTGCCTACTGGTCGGGGTGCCAGACTGTTACGCGCAGCGGGGGAGAATTGTCGATGCGGTAAGCGGCACCGGGGTTGATAGCGCGACCGTCACACTTGATAGCCGCGTTGTGCAGGCCGATCCGGATGGGTACTTCGCCCTGAATGGCGCGGCAGGGCCTGTCCTTGCACGTGCGCCCGGCTATCGGGCGTCATCGCTGACGGCCGCTGAAGTCGCACAGGGAGTGGGGACCCTGAAGCTCACACCGTTTCGGCCAAAGGCACTTTATCTCTCGATGTATGGGATCGGCAGCCAGGTGCTACGGGGCGCCGCGCTCAAACTCATCCACGATGCGAACCTCAACGCGCTGGTGATCGACGTGAAGGGCGACCGCGGGTTCATCGCGTACCCCACGAACATCGCACTCGCGCATGCGGCGGGCGCACAACAGGTTATTACGATTCCCGACCTCCCAGCGCTGCTTCGGTCCCTGCACGAGGCCGGACTCTATGCGATCGCACGCATTGTTACGTTCAAGGACGATCCCCTCGCAACCTCACGGCCGGACCTCGCGGTGAAGCTGCAAAATGGCGCATTGTTCCGTGATCGTGAGGGCCTTGGCTGGACCGACCCGTCTGCCCAGGAAGTGGCCGACTACAACATTGCCGTGGCGGTCGAGGCCGCGCGGGCTGGCTTCGACGAAATTCAGTTCGATTATCTTCGCTTTCCCGACGCGCCAAAGGGTATCGCCTTTTCGAGGCTAACCACGCAGGCCAGTCGCCTGGACGCGATTGCCGGCTTCCTTTCCCAGGCGCGCGATCGGTTGGTGCCGTTCAACGTCTATGTGTCCGCGGATATCTTCGGTTATGCGTGCTGGAACCTGAACGACACAGGGATCGGGCAGCGGCTGGAAGAGATGATGCCGCTGGTCGATTACCTCTCCCCCATGTTGTATCCGTCCGGCTTCCAGTTTGGGATTCCCGGCTATCCTGACCCGATGGCACATCCATATGAAATCGTGCGGCTTTCGCTGGAACGCGCCCGCGCCCGATTGGGTGTGTCACCAATTCGCTTTCGGCCATGGCTGCAGGCGTTTAAGGATTATGCCTTCGATCACCGAACATTCGATGCCGGCGAGGTCACTGCCCAAATCCGTGCCGCGACCGATTTCGGATCAGACGGATGGATGCTGTGGAACCCGCGGAACACATACGGCGATACCGGTTTGGCTCAGGCCGACGAACGGCCGTCGGAGGCCTCGTTGGCCTGCTTCTGACGCTTTGCAGCGTATCCCCGGCACCAGCCGAGGATCGTTTCGCCGACGTTGGCGATATCGTCCGCCAAGAGGTTGCGGCGGGGCACGTTCCCGGAGCTGTGGTTCTGGTCGGCCAGAGGGGCAAGATCGTTTATCGCGCGGCGTTTGGTTCCCTGGCCCTGACACCAGGCATCAAGCCGATGCAGCCGGATGCGATCTTCGATTTGGCATCATTGACCAAAGTCATCGCCACGACGACTGCCGTGATGCAGTTGGTTGAAGCCAGACGCATCAAACTCGATCAGCCCATCGCGCGTTACTGGCCAGCCTTCGGCCGAGACGGCAAGGCGGGTATTACCGTGCGGCAGTTGCTGACGCATACGTCCGGGTTGCGTCCCGATCTTGATCTCACGCACGCCTGGTTCGGCCTGGACGCGGCCTTGGATCGCGTGGTGGCCGAACGCCCACTTAACCCGGCGGGGAGCCGTTTCCTCTATAGCGACATCAACTTCATCGTGCTCGGCGAACTCGTGCGCCGGGTGAGCGGCGAGCCGCTGGAGACATACGCAAGGCGCCATATTTTTCGCCCCCTCCATATGACCGATACTGGGTTCCGTCCGCCGCAAGCGGAACGGGATCGCATCGTCCCGACGGATCGGGAGGAGGGCACCATTCGCTGGGGGGAGGTGCAAGACCCGACAGCCTATCGAATGGGCGGCGTCGCAGGTCATGCCGGCTTGTTCTCCACGGCCGATGATCTCGCCAAGTTCGCCAAGATGCTGCTCGGTGAAAGTCCCCCTGGCGGCGTGCGTATCCTGCGTGCCGACACGATTGCGGCGATGACCCGGGGGGAGATGCTGCCAGGCGCCGTGGTTCGCGGCCTCGGATGGGATATCGCGTCGCCTTACGCCGCCGGCATGGACGTCGCTTTCGGTCCGCATACCTTTGGCCACACCGGCTACACCGGGACGTCGGTGTGGATCGATCCTGTTCGTCAGTCTTTTCTTATTCTACTGACCAGCCGCCTGCATCCCGACGGGCGTGGCGACGTCAGGCGATTACGGGCACTGGTGGCGCAAGCCGTTGCCGTCGCTACCCAGCCGGTTGGCGTTACGTCCGTGTCGATAACGCAGCGTGCGACGGGGGCGGTTCAGCCGAACCAATTGTTGGTTCGTGGGCGTGCGGGGTCACAGGTGGCTCGATAGCCTGAGACGGGCCTGTGTTGTCGCCGTAACATTCGGCTTCACGGCCCCGCACCACGCGGCGCCCCTGCGCCGGCCCCCGCGTTTCCGTTACAACAGTTCGTCGTCCCTCGGGCCTGGCATCGCGGTGGAAGTAAACAACAACCCAGTCGCCACTGTGGCCGAGCTGATGGGCGCGTGCGGTGTTTGAGTAGAATGCGCTGAAGTGCCAGTCGCCGCGCTCTGTATGCAGTACTGGCAGCCACGCCTCACCGCTGGGATTGAAGCGCTTCGGCGCGATTTTACGAAGCGTTCCGGTTGCGGCTTTCTCGCGATATTCACGATCAACGTCGAGCAGCAGCGCAACGTCGGGTTCATCGTCAAGCAGTCGAACCGTTGGTCTGATCCGCGCCAGCAAGTCCGTGAGGGCACCGCGTACCATGCTCGCCCGCCGCGGACCGACACCCGGCACCTGCGAGAGGCGTCCATCATGGGCGGCGATTTCCAGTGCCTCCAGAGAATCAACGTGCAGCGTTTGATGAATCCGGTGCGCGAGCGTGGGGCCGACCCCGGGAATGGAGCCGAACAGCGCTTCCGGATCCGCCGTGCCCTTTAGCCGTTCAAGAAAGGTCCATCGTCCGGTTGCCAGCATTTCCGCGACGGCACCGGCGATAGACGCTCCGACGCCTGGTACCGCCTCCAGCGCGGCGTGGCCCCCGGCTTGCGCCAAGCCACGGATGTCTGTCCCCAGACGTTCGATCGCGTCGGCGGCCCGGCGATAGGCAGAGATACGAAACGGATTGGCACCTTGCACCGCCAGCAGGTTCGCTGCCTGCCGCAGCCGCTCCGCGATTTCGGTATTGCTTCGATCCGCGGACCCGCCTGGTTCATTTGCCGGAGGCGGCGGTGGTTCAGCCGGCATTGTCTGGCGGCACCGCTGCGCCGAGAGCGTACAGGCCTTTCCGCAGGTGATCGTGCAGATCTGGATCGCCGGCCAAATTCACCGCGAGATCATCGTCGGTCAGCGCCGACGCGGCATTAACGGCCGAATCCCAATCGGAAATCCCCAGATCACCAAAGCCCACCCGCATCACGAGCCAGATTTTTTCCCGCATATCGCGGGGTAGGCGGGCGATCGCCTGGTTCAATGCAACGAATTCCGGTTCGCTTGCGAGCACGTCGGTCAGCTCCACGTTCGCGGCCGGGTTATGCTCGCCCCGTATGGGTTTGGGTTCGCCCAGATCCGCCTCTCGGACTTTTTCCAACAGCCGGTCGCGAACCTTGCGTGCATCCAGCGCCAAATCGGCGATGTGCCGGGCCTCCAGCACGTCCAGTTCGTTCAACATTGACGCTTTCTCCAATTGCACTGCGTTCAGCAGGTTCAGGCGGTCCTGTTCATCTTGCCTTCCGGAGTCATGTGATGGACGGCGGCCGGTAGCAGGCGGGCGAAATGCACCAGGAACTCGTCGGACGACAGGCCAGCCAGGGTGGAAAAATCCCCCACCCGCTCATCGCCCAGAACACGCCGCAGGTCTTCCGGGGTGATTGGCAGATTCGGTCCGTTGCCAATCCACGAGGCCATGATGGGCCCAAGCCCGGTCTGGGTGAACCGATCGGCGAGATCTGGCAATGTGCCCCGTTCACCACCGAGTAATTCTTCAAGCGCGGCCGCCATGGGGCTTACATTCTCGTCGGGAAGCCGCCGCAGATCGCTAATAACTTCGTTAATCAATCGCATTGTCCGGTCTCCTGACCATTCAAGAAAAATCTACCAGGACGGAACTTTAAGTAATGGATCGTGACCCCTCGGCGCATTGATGTGAGTCAAGCCAGGCGGTGTACTCACCGGGTTAGATAGGATACGGCCCCGTCCAATGTGGAAAGCTTCGGGTAATCAGCCTCGGGGATGTCGATCCCGGATTTTTGGTGCAAAAAAGTAATAAAATTGAGAAAGTCCATGGAATCAAGGTCAAGTTCGTCGCGCAACACCGCACCGCCAGGTAGTCGATCGAAATCGGCCTCCGGAGCTATGCTGGCAAGGACATCAACGATCAGCGTCCTGGCTTCGCCTGCGTTCATAACGTGTCCGCCTCCTGCAACAGACGGTCAATCTCGACGAGTAAAAGCCCGCCACGGTGGCCGTCGCTCGCGCGATGGTCGGCCGCCAGGGTCAGTGTCACGACAGGCCGCGGCTCAATCGCGCCGTTAACCACCCAAGGGCGTGTGACGATCCGGCCGATGCCGACCATTGCGACTTGCGGCGGATAGATGATCGGGAAGACGGTCTCAGCCCCCCGATCGCCCAGGCTGGTCACCGTGATCGTCGGGTCGCTCAGTTCGGAACTCCGCAGACCGGAACCGCGTGCCCGCAGGACGAGGTCTCGCATCGATGCCATCAACTCCTCCAGGGAGCGATGGTTGGCGTCGCGGATCGCGGGCGCCAGGAGACCTCCGCCGCGGAGCGCCGTCGCCCATCCGATATGCACGCCATCACCCGGGCGGAACCGTCCTTCTTCCCAAAATCCATTCAATTCCGGTGTCTTCGCGACCGCGAGGGCGATGGCACGCAAGAAAAGCGCCGCGGGCAAGATGCGTTCGGGTGGGGGCCGCTCGCGGTTCAATCGTTCGATCCGCGCCAGTGCGTTTGATACGTCGATCGTCTGGCTGAGATAGTAGTGCGGGATTTCCCGCTTTGACCGGGTCATCGCTGCTGCAATGGCCTGGCGCATCGCAGCCGGGTCAAACCCTGCCCTGCGTCGCGGGGTGGCGCCGCTGGCGACCGAACTCACGGCTGCCTGAACATCCGCCAGGGTGATCGCGTTGTCTGGGCCGGTTCCCGTCAGCCGCTGGAGGTCGATGCCGTGTTCGCCGGCAAGCCTGCGGGCGACGGGCGTGATGTGCGGGCGGCCGGCGACGGCGGCGGGGGCCGCCGGGATCGGGGGCGGCGTTACTGGGGCGGCCTGGGGGGGTGCCATCGCCGGTTCGGTGACCGGACCGGCGAGCCGCGCCAGCACGGTCCCGACCGGCACCCGTCCGCCCACCGGCACGACGAGTTCCGACACCACGCCGTCATTGAATATTTCGATATCGATGGCACCCTTCTGGGTTTCCACCACCGCCACGACATTCCCACGCTTCACCCTGTCGCCCGGTCGGACCAACCATTCGACCAGGGTTCCGGCCTCCATATCGGCGCCGAGCGAGGGCATGCGGAAGTCAGTCATCCGCCCTTCACCAGCGTACGGGCCGTTGCGGCAATGGTCGCCGCTTGTGGCAGCGCTGCTTTTTCCAGGTGCGCGGCATAGGGGATCGGCACTTCGCGAGAGCAAACGCGGCGGATTGGCGCGTCGAGTTCGAAGAACGCCTCCTCGGCGATGCGGGCAGCAATCTCGGCCGACAGCGATCCCGATCTCCAGCCTTCGTCAACGATCACCACGCGCCGGGTGCGCCGAACCGAACCGAGTATGGTCGGCATATCAAGCGGGCGGAGGACACGCAGGTCGATGACCTCGGCCTCGATGCCTTCTACCTGGAGAAGGGCCGCCGCTTCCAGTGTCTTGAACAGCATCCCGCCGTAAGCCACCAGGGTAACGTCCCGCCCCGGACGGCGGATCTTCGCCGAAACGATATCCACGCCCGTGACGCTGGGATCGAGTTCGCCTTCGCGGTTGTAAAGCATGACGTGCTCAAAGATCAGCACCGGGTTGGGGTCTTCGATCGCCGGTTGCAGCATGTGCCGCGCATCCTCGACCGTTGCCGGCGTCAGCACCCTCAGGCCAGGAATATGCGCGTACAGGCCTTCCAAACTATGGGAATGCTGTGCGGCAAGCTGAAGGCCGCCGCCCGTAGCCATGCGGATCACCAGGGGAACGGCGAACTGGCCGCCGGACATGTGCGAAATGGTCGCGGCGCTGTTGACGATCTGGTCCAGGGCCAGAAGACTGAAATTGACGGTCATGATCTCGACAATCGGGCGCAGTCCGGCAATCGCCGCGCCGATCCCCGCACCGACAAAGCCATTCTCCGACAGGGGCGTGTCGCGGATGCGTTCCTCACCCAGTTCCGTGGCCAGGCCTTTGGTTACGGCATAGCAACCGCCATACCGCGCGACGTCCTCGCCCATCAGGAACACCCGGGGGTCGGCAAGGATGGCGGCGCGGATCGCCTGCTTGCACGCTTCGCGATAGGTCATGCGCACTGCCGCGGTCGTGCTTGCGGGGGCACTCATTGCGGCACCCGGTCCATGGTGGTGAATCGTTCCAGGTCCTCCACCGGCTCCCACGTGCCGGCCTCGGCGAATGCGACGGCGGCATCGACCTCAGCGGCTATCTCGCCTTCGATGTGGTCGATTTCATCCGCGTGCAGCAGCCCGGTTTGCTCAAGCCAGGACCGGAGCTGCATGACTGGATCCTTCGCGCGCCAGGTCTCGATCTCCGCCTTGCTGCGATACAACTGCGCATCGAACATGGAGTGTGCTCGGAATCGGTAAGTACGGCACTCCAGCAGGAAAGGCTCACTGGCTCTACGGATTTCATCGATCGCGCGTTTGGCGGCGACCTCGACGGCAACCACGTTCATGCCGTCCACGGCTTCGCTCGCCACACGATATGCGGCCGCTTTTACCGCAATTCGGGTCTCGGCCTCGGCGCGCTCCAAGGCCATGCCCATCGCGTAGAGGTTGTTCTCACAAACGAAAAGCACCGGCAGTTTCCACAGCGCGGCAAGATTCATGCTTTCGTGGAACGAACCTTCGTCCACCGCGCCGTCGCCAAAAAAGCAGGCGGTGATCGCGTTGCGCCCGAGAATCTTGTCACCGAGCGCGGAACCGACAGCGAGCGGCAGGCCGCCGCCAACGATGGCGTTACCGCCATAGAACCGCGTTGCGCGATCAAAGACATGCATGGATCCGCCGCGCCCGCGGCAGCAGCCCTCTTGCTTGCCATAGAGTTCGGCCATCAGCGCGTTCATGCCGATGCCGCGGGCCAGTGCCTGCCCGTGTTCGCGATAGGTAGCGACGATCGCGTCCTCCGGCCGCAAGGCTTCGATCACGCCGACCGAGACGGCTTCTTCGCCGTCGTAAAGATGCATGAAGCCGCGAATCTTCTCGCTCTGATAAAGCTCGAAGCACTTCTCCTCGAACCGGCGAATGCGCAGCATGGCCGTCAATAAGTGACGCAGATGGGCGTGGTCCAGGTGCACTTTTTCGGTCATCGAACGTCGCCTTCCAGTGTGGACAGATCGCCCTCCGGCAAGCCGAGTTCACGGGCTTTCAGCAGGCGACGCATGATTTTTCCGCTCCGGGTTCGCGGCAGGCCGGTGCTGAAGTCGATTTCCTTTGGTGCGACCACGGCACCAAGTCGCTTGCGGGCATGGCCGAGCAGTTCGCGACGTAGCGCCTCGGAGGGGGAGAAGCCGGGGTTGAGTGCGACGAATGCCTTGACGATTTCCCCCGCCATCGGGTCCGGTTTGCCGATCACCCCGGCTTCGGCGACGGCTGGGTGTTCCATCAGAGTGCTTTCGACCTCGAACGGACCGATCAGGTGGCCTGATGACTTGATGACGTCATCCGACCGGCCGACGAACCAGTAATAGCCATCGGCGTCTCGCATCGCGAGGTCGCCTGTTAGATACCAAGGGCCGGCGAAGCATTTGCGATAGCGTTCCTCCTCGTGCAGGTAGCCGCGCATCATTGACGGCCATCCGGCCTTCAGCGCCAGTTCGCCTTCGACCATCGGTTCGTCGATTTGCGAGACGCCGCCGTCGTCATTGCGGCGGACGATGCCGGCCCCGATCCCCGGCAGCGGCATTCCCATCGAGCCTGGCTTCACATCCATGGCGACGAAGTTGGCGATCATGATTCCGCCGGTTTCGGTTTGCCACCAGTTGTCGTGGAACGGCTTGCCGAACGCCTGCTGCCCCCAGATCACCGCTTCGGGATTCAATGGCTCGCCTACGCTGGCCAGGAACCGCAGGGCGGAAAGATCGAAGCCGCGCACTGCATCGGTGCCCAGCTTCATCATCATGCGGATCGCGGTAGGCGCCGTGTACCAGACGGAGACGCGTTCGTTTTGAAGGACGCCATACCAGGTTGCAGCGTCGAACTCGGCTTCGACGACGATGCTGGTCACGCCATTGGTTAGCGGTGCGATAATCCCGTAGCTGGTTCCCGTGACCCATCCGGGGTCGGCCGTGCACCAGAAGATGTCGTCGTCATGCAGGTCGAGCGCGTAACGACCGGTGATGTGATGTGTCACCACGGCCTCGTGCACGTGTATGGCGCCCTTGGGCCGTCCGGTCGTGCCGCTGGTGAAGTGCAACAGGGCACGGTCTTCGGGGGACGTCGGTGGAATGACGAAATCCGGGCTTTGCTGCTCCACGACCTGACGCCAATCGAGGGTGCCGGGTACCTCGGTTGCGGCCTCGCGGTCCTCCGGCACCAGGATGACGTGCTCGAGCTTTGGCAACTGGGAGCGGATTGCGGCCACCTTGCGGCGATACAGCGGTTCGGTGGTTACCAGAACGCGGCCTTCGCCGATGTCCAGTCTGGTCATGAGCGGTTCCGGACCAAACGCGGAGAACAGCGGCGAGACGACACATTTTACTTTCAAGGCGCCGAGCACCGCGATGTAGAGTTCGGGAATTCGACCAGCCAGCACGAACACGCTGTCGCCTTCTCGTACGCCGAGACCGCGAAGCGTATTGGCGAACCGGTTCGTCGCGATCATCAGGTCGCGGTAGGTAAGGATTCGACGGCCGCCGCCACGCCCGATCCAGCGGAGCGCATGGCGATCGGCGTGCGGTCCGGTTGCATGACGGTCGACGGCCTCGTGTGCGATGTTCAGGCCTCGGCCGCCGGGCAGGCCATCCAGCAACCCGCGTGCGGCTTCCCAGGTGAATGTCCTGTGGGCCTGGTGGTAGTCCGGCATATTGGCAGGTGCGCCAGAGGCGGCGCGTGGTTTAACGATCCGCGGATAGAGGTCTGCAAGGGAGGCACGGCCAGCCGCCTGGTCGGACACAATTCGATCCCTTTTACTGCCGATTTTAACTAGTAAATTCTAAAATCACCAATCCAGGAGCACATTGATCAGGATCAATGCCTCTTGGGGCAAGATTACCTGCCCGGCCGCGGTTGGCAGTTCGGACAGAAGTAGCCCGTCCGGCCACTGCGCTTGTCAGCCTGAATCGCGGTGCCGCAGCGCGGACATCGGCCATCGGCGCGACGCTCCGACAACAGAAATCCATTCGGCAAACGGTTCATGAAAATCTCGGCACCGGTCCCGCGATCAATCGCAGTCTGCAACACTGACTTCATTGCCTGGAACAAGTGACGCCTAGTGGCGCTGTCGAGCGTGTTTGCCCTGGTTGCGGGATGCAATTTGGCTTGGAACAGGATTTCATCGGCATAGATATTGCCGATCCCGGCCATCCGCGTCTGATCCATCAGGAGCGGCTTGATAGCCTGTTTACCCTTGCCAAGTGCTGCCGCGAACGCCGCGGCATCGAACGATGCATCCAGCGCGTCGGGGCCGAGACCTGCGTTGGCAATAAAGGTGCCGCTGCTCTCCACCAGTTGTACATGGCCGATGCGTCTGGGATTGACGTAGGCCAGCCGGTCGCCATCGGCGAAGCCGAACCACAACCGAACATAGGGCGGCTCCGATTGATCGCGCACGAGATAATCCAACGAACCGTTGGTCCCGAAATGCATGGCGAGAGCGCCGGCCGACCCGGTCTCGATGAATAGAACCTTGCCGTGACGCCGGCAGAAGCTCAGGCGCTTGCCTTTCAGTCGTTCCTGTAGGGCCGTGGGAGAGATGCCCTTCAGGCTCCCGGGGTCGGCGACAACTGCTTTTGCTATGACACGTCCCAGGCAGTACTGGTCTACCAATCGTTTGAAGAGTTCGACGTCCGGCAGTTCGGGCATAGGTGGTCCCAGTGGAATGCCATCGGTTTGACGAGAAACGGCGGCTTACAGAGCCGCGCGGAATGCGTAGGCAATTCTTCTCGACGGGCCGGCTCGATTAGCACGTCACGTGGAACAGGCCGATCTTCTTACCGCGGGCGTCATTGAAAACAGTAAGCGCCCGCGGGGTCGGCTGGGTCACGATCTCGCATCCCTTTTTCGCCAAATAGGCCTCTGCCTCAGGGGAGAGCCGCATATTGCCCTCCTGTCCCGCCCCCAGGACCAACAACTTGCTGCCCTTTTCGAACACGAATTTCGCCTCGTCCTCGGATACGAGATGCGAGGTGCCATAACGCTTTTTCGAAAGCTTCTTCTTGCGCTTCACGACATCACCATCGAGCCGGATGACGACATCATGTTCGTATGTTTTCCCGTCGATCGTAATGCTGCCAAATGTCGTGTCATCGATCCGCATGATTGACCCCCCACCGCGACGATAGCGGCCCAACGTCAAGAACCTGGAACAGGCACGGCGGCGCAGCGTCACATCGGCGTGCCAAGCCGGTTGACCACCTTGTCCACCCCGAAGACGTACCATGCGTCGTCTTCGGCAAGCTTCCGTTCAGCCTCGCGCGGCACGGTGCCTTCCAGTGTGACGACCGCGCGTCGCGTGTACACGTGAATACTCTCCGCATCGACAAAGGGATCCTTTTCCAGGACCTGCAGCACCGCATCGGTGATCGCGGCCTCACTGTCCTGCTCCGGCGGCGTGACGCCAATGCCGTTGATCACGTCATGACTGCCCGGCACCCACCAGGCCAGCACGCCGGCCATGCGCTTCTGCCCCGAACCGGTCACATCACCATCCAGAGTCACGACGCCGTCTTCAACCCGCACATCGATCGTTCCGGTCGCATCCGCCGGATCGCGCGCTATCTCGGGTTGCCCTTTCACCCACACGCGGATGATGCATGACGCGAGCGAGATCTCCTCCAATAGGGCGTCACGGACTTTGTCGCGGATCTCACCGTCACCCATGAAGGTCGCTGGCCGTACATGCAGCCGGTCGATGATCCGGCTTACGCCAGGCACCCGAGCCGCTGCCTCCAGTCCCAGCTTCTTGCCGGAGATGTGATCCACCTCACCCTCCATCGTCAATTCACCATTGGCGAAAGCAAGTCGGATCGGCCCATTGGTGACATGGATACGCGGTTCGCTGTGAAGTGCGCTACGGACGGCGCCAAGCACGGCTTGGTTCTCGGTCATGGTGTCGCTTCCTTCGGTCAAAAGTCCTCTGGCATCGACGCTGCTCTCCCACCTTGCGCGCCGCGCGGGCGCAATCTTGGCGGTCGTAGCCGAGGGTGCACGCTTGCCCGGACAAAGGCCTTGATTCAGCGCAATCGATTGGATCGAAAAGGTGCGATGGTGGCGTTTATACCCGGTTGGAGGCTCAAATCGGATGCTTGATGGCGACCCATCCAACACGCTGGCCGACGCGCCTGGACAGCCCGGTATCGGGCCAACCTGGACAAGCAGCGCGAAGGACGCCGTCGGCTGCACACTGGGCTCGCCGCGTCTTTGGTTTACCCTCGGGCATGGTATCGTAAACGAAATATACCACCCCCGCATCGACATCCCGCAGATCCGCGACCTGGGATTTATTATCGCCGACGGCAAGGGATTCTGGTCCGAGGTGAAACGTGTGGCCAATTACGACATGCGCTTTCTCGCGCCCGGCGTGCCAGCCTTCGAAATCGTGCATTTGCACGACCGTTACAAGTTCCGCCTACGGATTTCTCCAGACCCGCGGCGGGAGGTGCTGGCGATCGAATTCCACCTGGATGCCGCTCCTGATCTTCGCCCTTATGTCCTCATCTCGCCGCACCTCGGCGCAACGGGGCACGGCAATCGCGCCGCGGTAGAGGAACATGGCGGCCGGCGGGTTCTGGTCGCTACGCAAGGCCCATTCGCCCTCGCGCTGGCCGTGGTTGATCAGCAGCAGCGTGATGGACTCGGTGCAGCCAGCGCCGGCTATGTTGGCTTCAGCGACGGATGGCAGGATTTCTCACGAAACGGCGCGCTGACGTGGTCCTATGCCAGCGCTGGCCCCGGCAATGTCGCACTGACCGGTGCGTTACCCCGAGACGGTGCGCTCGGGGTCGGCTTTGGCAGCAGCGCGAAAGCATCCGCCACGCTCGTCATCGCGACCCTGTTGCAGCCGTTCGAAAACCTCGTGCGGCAGCAGATCGCGGAGTGGGAGGGATGGCACGCGCGCCGCAGCGAGCGATATGCACCGCCGCTGGACTTGCCCGCACCGATCGCCGATCAGTTCCTGGTATCCGCGACGGTGTTGCGGACGCATCTCGACAAGACCTACCCCGGCGCGATGGTGGCGAGCCTGAGTATCCCCTGGGGTGACACCGGGGAGGAGCGAGGCGGCTATCATCTGGTCTGGCCGCGTGATCTGGTGTCCTGCGCCAGCGCCCTGCTGGCTCTCGGGGCCGAGGAGGAGACACGTGACACACTCCGCTATCTGATCGCCACTCAGCACGCGGACGGGCACTGGAATCAGAACCAATGGCTGGGCGGCAAGGCATTTTGGGAGGGGCTTCAGCTCGATGAGACGGCGTTCCCGGTCTTGCTGGCCGCTTCGCTGGCGGAACGGGGGGCGCTGGGGGGCATCCGCATCGAGGACATGGTGAGCCACGCATTGAGCTACATCGCCTGCAACGGTCCGGTGACCGGGCAGGAGCGATGGGAAGAGAACACCGGGCTCAACGCTTACAGTTTGGCGGTCACCATCGCATCCCTAGTGGAGGGCGCGGCGTTCCTCCCGCCCGACGCTCAGGCATGGGCGCTCGATCTGGCTGATTTCTGGAATGCCAATATCGAGGCGTGGCTGACCGTTTCCGGCACGGGACTGGCGGCGCGGATGGGTGCGGACGGGTATTACGTGCGGATCGCGCCGGCCGAAGTGCTAGGGCAGGGGGCCGCCGCCATGCAGCAGCTTGTTCCGCTCCGCAACCACAGCGAGCAGGCTGACATTCGGGCTTGCGATCTTATCGGGACCGATTTCCTTCAGCTCGTGCGGTTCGGGCTTCGGCAGGCAAATGACCCGCTGATAACGCAAAGCATAATGGTCGCCGATGCCCTGTTGAAAGTTGATACCGCCCATGGGCCGGTTTGGCGGCGGTACACGGGCGACGGCTACGGGGAGCACGATGACGGTGCTGCGTACAACGGAACGGGGCGGGGCCGGCCGTGGCCGCTGCTCACCGGCGAACGCGGGCACTATGAACTCGTTGCCGGCAGGGACCCGCTTTCCTATCTTGCGGCAATCAGCGGCATGGCGAGTCCGCTTGGTCTTATTCCCGAACAGGTTTGGGACGCGCCCGACATCGCCTCGCGCGACCTTGTATTCGGACGCCCGAGCGGTTCGGCGCGGCCGCTGGCGTGGGCGCATGCGGAATTCGCGAAGCTGGTGATCTCGCGGCAACTGGGGTGGCCCTGTGATCGTCCCAGCGCCGTATGGCGTCGATATCAGGGCCGGCGTCCGAAAGCGCGCCGCGCGTTTTGGTCGCCGAAATCGGCTATCGGCACCATCCCGTACGGCTCGCGCCTGATCGTCGCGCTGCCCCGGCCAGCGGTTGTCCACTGGTCCACCGACGGCCAGCCGGATGCCGAGGTTGTGACCCAAGAAACGGGTCTGGGGTTCCATGCCGCCGAACTGAATACCGCCGACCTGGCTGCGGGTCGCTCTATCGACTTCGGCTGGTCATGGCGCGAAGCCGACGACGCCACACACGACAGGTTCCGCGTGACTGTCGGAGCCGCAACGATGGAGGCCATTCAATGAGGGCGATCATCGAGGACACGTGGTTCCCCGCCGGCACTAAGATCCGGATCGGTGGCGGTGCGGATGAATTGCTGTTCGTGCGCTGCTTATTCGAAGGCGGTGAGATTTTTGTCGGGCATGAGGTGGATCGAATGATCTTCTCTCAATGCGTTTTTCGCGGCACCAGCTTCAGCGGACAAGGGCTGACTGAACGGATCGCGATCGCCTGCCACAGCGCTTCGCCTGAAACAGAGGAAGCGGCACCGGAAAGCGGTTCACGGGAAGGCAAATTTCGCAGCTAAAATTTGATAGATGGGGCGCCCGTTGCGTGGTCGCCGAGGCCCGTTTCGGGCCCCGGCGACCAGCGCTGTCAACGTCGGGTAGGCTTATTTACCGATCAACCTTTCCGTGCCGAGGGTGAGCACCGTGCTCGCGGAAGACCGCGTCGGCGTTCTTCTTCTGGTCGTCCGACATGGCCCCATAAAGAGCCTTGAAGGTGGTTGCGAGCTTCTGCATGTCCTGCGCATGTTTCTCGGCGATCTGGGCGTAGGATTGCATGTTATCGGCTGCGTTCATGGACGCAAAGCCGGTACGCCGCTGCTCCATCGTCTCGTTCATGCTGGTCGCGTTTTCGCGCATGACCTGAGCAAACTGATCCCATTCGGGCTGCTGCGCTGGGGTGATGCGCAACTTCGCATGTAGGTCAGCGATGTGCTTTTCAACGCGGTCCGCGCGCGATATCGGCTTCGCCACGGGAGCCTTCGGTTTGGCCGGTGTGGGAGGTGCAGCGTCTGTAGGCGTTTGGGTTTGAGCAAATGCGCCCATGGGCAGCCCCATGGCTGGCAGGAGCAGGCTGGCCAAAACAACGGTGGCGCGAGTGGTCGACTTGATCGTCATGGAGAGTGATCCTTGCATAGTTCGCCAGTAGGTCCAACGGACCCATCCTCTGCTTGGTTAGTAACCGTAATATGTCGGCGGCGGAGCCTAGTAGGCCGGAGGCGGTGGATAATAAGCCGGCGGCGGGGCATAGGCGGTAGGTGGAGCACCATAGTAGACGGGCGGGGGTGCCTGATAGGCCGGGGACGCGGCAACGATCGCGCCCCCAATTAAGGCACCGAGCCCGAGACCGAGCAGGACGCCTCCAACGGCGTTACCACCGCCGCGACTGCCGTGGTCGTAGCCGTGGCCCCCGCCGTGGTCGTAGCCGCGGCCATCGCGGTGGACGTCGTGCCTTTCCCGTTCGTGGCCAGGCTGCGCCGACGCTGGGGCCGCAAGTGGAACCGCCAACGCGGCGACAAGCGTCAAAGCGACAATCGAGCGGATCATTGTAAGTCTCCTTGAGCGAGGAGCAATCTCCGCCGGAACTAGATCAAAATTATGGCGTCCGGTCACCGTTCGGCAAACGAACTATCTTCCATGGCCCGGATTGATCGAAACCCGGCGGGCGTCCTGGCGGGCGCGGTGGCTTCGATCATTCGCATTCGCCGCCGCAACGGCCTGGGTAGGCTTGTGGTCCGGCTGTGCTGAGAACGACACCCCTGTCTCCGGCTGGACGATACGTGGTGCAACCCTTCAATCCCTTGTCGTAAGCAAGCCGATACACCTGCGCGAAGTCGTCGAAGCTGGTTTCCGTCGGCACGTTGATCGTTTTCGAAATGGAATTGTCGACGAAAGGTTGCAGAGCGGCCTGCATCGCGAGATGCGCCTCCAGCGGCAAATCCGCTGTCGTTGACAGCCACTCTGGCACGCCGTCGGTGCGACCATGCCGCTTCCGCCAAAGCCGGACGGCGTAGTCGGTCAGCGGGAAGTGCGCCAATGTGCCATCTGCATTGCGAATCGTGCGCCGATAGTCAGCCGCGAAGATTGGCTCGATCCCGCTGGAGACGTTGCCTGCGAGCAGACTGATCGACCCGGCCGGTGCGATGGCAAGCAAGTGGCTGTTGCGGATGCCGTAACGCGCGATATCCTCGCGGATATCGGCCGGCAGCGCCTGGATGAACGGGGCCGCCAGATATCGTTCCCGCTCGAAGCCAGGGAAGCAGGGCTTCTCCCGGGCGATGGCGATGGACTGGCGGTAAGCCGCATGGCAGATCGAGCGCATGACCCCACCGGCGAAATCCAGCGAAGCGTCGCTGCCGTAGCGGATTCCGAGCATGAGCAGCGCATCGGCCAACCCGGTGATTCCAAGGCCGAGGCGCCGTGCCTTGTGGACCGCGAGGTGTTGCCGGGGAAGGGGATACCGTGATGCATCCAAGACGTCATCCAGCAGGCGCACCGCCGTCGCCGCGATCGCCGATATCCGATCGGTATCGAGACGCGCTTGCGGCGTGAAGGGGGCGAGGATCAGCCGGGACAGATTGATAGATCCCAAATCGCAAGCCCCATACGGCGGCAGAGGCACTTCGCCACACGGATTTGTCGCGGTGATCGTTTCGCAATAGTCGAGGTTGTTCCGCCGGTTGATGCGGTCGATAAACAGCACCCCCGGTTCGCCGCTGTCGTAGCTGGCGCGCAGTAGCCGATTCCACAGGTCCCGCGCCGGCACGCGCCGTACCACGCGACATGGAGCCGGGGCGATCTCGCCGGGCCATTCGCGCGTCAGCGTCTCCCCATCACCGTCAAGGCGGCTCGCGGGAAATACCAGCGGCCAGGATTCGTCCTGATCAATGGCGTGCATCAACGCATCGGTCACCAGGACGGACAGATTGAAATGGCTGAGGCGGCCAGGGTCGCGTTTGGCATCGATGAAGGTGATGATATCTGGATGGTCGCAGCGCAACGTCGCCATCATGGCCCCGCGGCGCGTGCCGGTGGACTGAATGGTGGCGCACATCGCATCCCATACATCCAGGAACGAAACCGGTCCCGAGGCTGTCGCGCCCGTCGCCCGGGCACGGACTCCGCTCGGGCGGATGGTCGAAAAGTCATAGCCGACCCCACCGCCGTGTTGCATCGTCACGGCTCCCTCTTCCAGCGCGCGGAAGATTCCGGGGATCGAATCCTCGATCGTTCCCATGACGAAGCAGTTCAGCAGGGTTACGTCCCGGCCGGAGCCGGCACCAGCCTGGATGCGGCCGCCCGGAAGGAACTGAAAATCCTTCAGGATATCCAGGAATCGCCGTTCCCACACATTGGCTTCGATCGGCTCGACCCGGGCCAGGGCATGTGAGACGCGCCGCCAGGTTGCTTCGATAGTCGTTTCGTCGGCAATTTTTTCTTTGTAGCGCGTCTCCCATACATGCCGGGCGATGGGCGTATCGAGATAGGGATCAGCCTGCATCGTGGCACGCCGCCATAGCGCGCGCGATGGTTTCGCTGGCATCAATGACAGTCAGGCGCCGAGCCGCTATTTCGGTGGAGACACGGAAGGCGGGCACGGTGTTGGTCACCGTGATGCCATCGATCGCCGGCGTTGCGAAAAGTTCCTTCGCGCCGTCAACGAACAAGCCATGGGCCGCGGCGGCGAAGACCTTTGTCGCACCTGCCGCGCGGCACGCCTCGGCGGCCCGCACCAGCGTCCCACCCGTGCTGATCAGGTCATCCACGATCACGGCCACCTTGCCGTTCACGTCGCCGGTCAGCAGCGCGCCGCTGACCACGCCGCCGCTGCGATATTTTTCCATATAGGCGCTGCCTACATCGTCCCTCGTCACCTGCTCCAACGCCTGGCGAAACTGCTCGGCCCGCTTGGCTCCGCCCGCATCGGGTGAGACCGCAACCACGCGCTCCCCGCGCACCAAGGGCGCGAAATGGGCCGCCATCAACGGCGCGCTCTCGATGTGCCAGGTCGGGCAGCGGAACGCGTTCTCGAACGCCACCACGTTATGCACTTCCAATCCGATCATCCGGTCAATCCCGACCGCTTCGAACATGGCGGCGACATAGCGGGTGATGATCGGATCATTCGATTTGGTGCGGCGGTCCTTGCGAGCATAGCACAAATACGGCGCTATCGCGGTCACGCGTTCCGCCCCGGCGTCCTTCAATGCGCCGCAGAAAAACAGCAGGCGGCACAGCTTGTCGTTACCGCTCTGGCTGGCGTCGCCGTATAAGGCATGCAGCACGAAGACATCGTGCCCGCGCACGGACTGAAGCGACCTCGTCTTATGCTCGCCATCCTCGAAATTGCGTTCCTCGTGCTCTGCAAGCGGCACTTCCAGGCGGGCGGCCACCTTTTCCGCAAGGTCGCGGCTGCCCTGCAAACCGAAGAGCGACAATGGATGGGCGTTCATGTGTGGTTCTCGCTGGAACTGGGCGCGGAAACGGCGGCGCGGGACCGATCAAGAAACGAAACGACCTCCGCATCTCGCAATTGCGGAAATTGGCGATAGAACTGGCCTACGGCGAGGAAAACCTGTGGTGTATAAAGACAGACGAGTTCATCGACCTCGCGTCGGAGGCGTCTGACCGCCTCTGCCGAGGCGACGGGAACGGCGAGTACGATCCGCGCTGGGTTGCGCCGCCGTGTCGCGTGCAAAGCGGCAAGCATGGTGGCGCCCGTCGCAATCCCGTCGTCGACGATGATGGCGGTGTGACCAGCGATGTCCACCGCTTTGCGGTCCCCGAAATAGGCGCGACGGCGGCGTTCAATTTCCTTCAACGCTGCCGATTTGGCGTCATCGAGATAGTCCTGGGAGACGTTCAGGTCCCTCACGAGTCTGGGATCGGTGACGAGTTCGGGATCATCGCCGTCGGCTATCGCTCCGATCGCAAGCTCCTCCTCATGGGGAGCGCCGATCTTGCGCACCAGGATAAGGTCGAGCGGTGCCCCCAGCGATTGGGCGACCTCGAAGCCCACGGGAACACCCCCGCGGGGCAGCGCCAGCACGACCGGATTCTTGTCCTTCAGTGTCAGCAGACGCTTGGCGAGTTCCCGGCCCGCATCATGCCTATCGATGAACCGCATGGTCTTTACTCCGCCGCTCGGTGACGAGATGCTGCTGGAAGCGTTATCGGGACGGTTCGGCACTTCGTCGATGTCATCGTGGAAGTCTCGCCTAAAGCATCACTGTAAAGTCATTCTCGCTGTATTTCATTGATGGGGGTCAATTGCGACCATCGCTGAACGGCCTGGAATCAACGCGGGCCACGGTGACCAGAGAGGCGGCGCTCGCGACAGCAGCCAGAACGCTGGTGCTGTCACCAAAAATCCGCCAATTTTGTTCCGTCAGGGCGGATGGCAACGGGCCGAACCAGAACAGGAACGACTTGATCGCCGACGGCAGCGTGCAGGTGACATTCCGCTCATCATTTGCCGTGAATGACCCGTCGACCAGGACGGAACAACCGGCGGCCAGTACCGCGAATACCTCATGCCAAGTGGCCTCTCCTGACGATCCGAGGTGGACGACACGTGCCCCGGGGGCCGGTGTGACCACCGCTGCCAGCATCATTGCCATTTGGGTTCTGGATTCGTCGTTGTTGCCGCCGAGCATGATCAAAATGGGCGGTTCGTAGGCCAGGAAGCCGATGGCGGCGGCGACATGGCGTCGCGCCAATGCCATGAGGCGGTCTGCTTGACGTCCGTTCGCGCTGCGTTGCGCGCCACCGGCCAACGCGTAGCTGCGTGTCGCGGCACGCAAGGAAAGAAATAGCGGTAACGCTTTAAGGCCATCCGTCTCCGGCGCATGGTCGAGATAGGCATTGAACACCATGTTGGCGAGATAGCCACGGCCATGCAGTTGCAGATCCATCAACAGGAACGCGAGATCATACAAAACATCGATACATCCGATTTCGTCGCTGAACTCGATGCCGTCGAACAGCGTGGGTTGGCCATGATACAGGCAGATGTTGGCCAGGCGAAGGTCGCCATGGCACTGCCGCACGCTGCCTTCTTCCCGCCGGCGGTCGAGCAGAGCGGACACGCGGCCGAGCGCAATTCTCGCCAAGCTGCCCAAGGTTTCCACCGATGCCCCATCCAGCGCAGCGGCTACCAAGGCAAGCTCACGGTCGTTATCCGCGATCACGCCACGGATCGCTTCGCTTCCGCCGAACCTGGGCGTGATCTCGGCCGAGGCGTGAAAATGCGCTATATTCTCACCGAGGCTTCGCATCAGTTCCGGTGTCAGTTTCCCGGCGTCAGTCAGGTGGTCGAACAGGTCGGACTGGGCGAAACGGCGCATGACGACGACATGGTCGACCGCCAAACCGGGCCCATCGAAAGCCAATACACCGTTCGAATCGAGATTGATCGAGCGTACATGAAGGTAAATATCGGGTGCCGTGCGCCGGTTCAGCCGGAGTTCCGACTCGCACGCCCGCCTGCGCAATTCGTCCGAGGTATAATCCAGCGACGCGTAGCGGATCGCGCGCTTCAGCTTGTATGCGAAATCCGCTGCCAGAAAGACGATCGAACAGTGGGTCTCGACCCGCTCGATCTTGATATTCCCGAGGCCGTAACTCGCAGGGCTCGACAGGAAGTCGATCACAGCCTGCTGTGGATCGGCCGCCGGGAACAGGTCGTTCATGGATGGTGACCTGGCGCGAGCATCCGATCCATCGCGGTTGCAAGATGCCGAATCCCGGCACTGATTTGAATCGGAATATGATGCGGCTCCAGGTGCCGCAGTGGCTTTGGCAGATGCGTCAGAGACGCCGCCGCATGGGCTCTGGCGTCCGTTAGATCGGGAAGGCCCGCCACCCGTCTGCCGTTTCGCATAGCCGGTTGCAGAAGCGGCTCGCCAATCGCCGGCTCATCGTCCAGCGCGATAATATCCGTCGCGATGGTGCCATCGTCGTGGTACCGGCGGTGGACCTGCTTGCGACCCGGCCAGGTGGCTTTGCCTTCGCTCAATTTGCGCCGCGGGCGTCCGGCGTATTCCTGGATCTTGTAGGCGCAATCGAGCGCGGGTGCGTCCGCCGACGTCGTCAGGCTGGTGCCAATGCCGAAACCATCGATCGGCGCGCCGCCTCGGCACAACGACAGAAGGCCGTCCTCATCCAGCCCGCCGCTCGCCAAGATCCGGATGCCCTGTAGCCCGGCGTCGTCAAGGATAACGCGTACGGCGTGGGCATGCGCGCCGAGGTCGCCACTGTCCAGCCGCACGGCACTGATCGTGATGCCTTCGGCGGCCAGGCGAGGCGCCAGACGTGAGACGATCGTAGCGCCTCGTTCGGTATCGTACGTGTCGATCAGCAGTGTCAGCGCCCGGGGATGCACCCTTGCGAAGCGTTCGAAGGCCGTCGCCTCGTCGTCATGCGCTTGCACAAAGGAGTGCGCCATCGTCCCGACCACCGGGATGCCGAATTCGCGGTTCGCGAGCACGGTGGCGGTCCCAGCGAAGCCAGCAAGATAACTGGCGCGTGCGGCAAGTAATCCGGCTTCCGCGCCGTGCGCCCGCCGCAGGCCAAAATCGACCAACTGCTTGCCGGGGGCGGCGAGCACCATCCGGGCCGCCCTGGAGGCGATGACCGTCTGGAAATGCAGCAGATTGATCAGGCGCGTCTCGACAAACTGTGCCTGGGGCAAAGGCGCTACGACCCGCAGGATCGGTTCGTCGGGGAAGAATATGGTCCCTTCCGGCATCGCATCGACATCGCCGGTGAAGCGCAGGTTTGCCAAACCATCAACGAAGGCAGTCGAAAACAGGCGAGAATCCTTTAGCCACGCCAATTCATCCGGCGCGAACCGCAGCGCTTCAAGGAACTCTATCGCCTGGGCGAGGCCGGCGGCCATCAGAAAGCCCCGCCGCGGCGGTAGTTTGCGGACGAAAAACTCGAAAACGGCTGTCTCTGCCATGTCGTGCGCGGCGTAAGCCTCCAGCATCGAGAGCTCGTAAAGGTCGGTCAGCAAAATACCGCGTTCTCGCATAGCGAAATGATACCTGGACCCAGATAAACAAGACTCAGGTGGGGGCACCGCGTTATAGTATATCCGAATGTTCAGGCGGCTTCTCGGTGAGCTGCTTTAGCGCCTGTTTCATGCAGTCAGTCAGGGTGCCGGACAGGTCTGTCCGGGAAACCGTTGCGTCATGCGCGGAAAATAGGTCCCCAACATGCCGCAGCAGGGCGTCCTCATGTGCCGGCCCGTCCGGGATGGCCAGGATCTGCTTGACCAGAGCCCCGGTTGCTTCATCCGTTAGCTGTAGCCTGGCTGCGGCCCATTGGGCGAACAGCTTGTCCCTGCGCGCGGCAACAAGGAAGCGGAATTCTTCGTCATGTGCGAATTTTGCTTCGAACGCCTGCTCCCGATCTTGAAAGGTTGGCGGCATAGCGACCTCCATAAAGATTATGTTGGGACGATTTCCATGGCTTAGCCCGCGATCGTCGCGGAATTATTATATCTCTCCAGCCGCCGCGGACGTTGGCAGTCGCTTTGTTTTCGATCCGGGAGGTGGAGACTTGGCTTTTGTAGCAGGAGAACCGGCCGGACCGGGTCCGTTTCCGACGCAACTCATGATCTCTTGTTCGGCTTCGCGCCAATTGATCACGTCATGACCGCTCGGCCGCCCCTGGTTCTCCCACAGTTCATAAGCCCGGACAGCGATCAGGTTTCGTATCTCCTCGTCTCTCGTAAATTTTTCGGTAGCGGACATCTTAACCTCTCCATGTGCCGCCACGGATGCAAGTTCGCCTGGGTCCTTGCTTGCAGCCTCAACCGGTGCCGCTGTCGGACGGAGGGTCGAAGCGACTTCCTGTTCCAGCCATCGCCGGACATCCGACGGCGCGGCTTTGATTTCTTCGGCCGATAGCGTGATACCGAACATCAGCCGCTCTCCACCCGAGGCCACTTGCGTTTATATCGCCAATTTTCCCGTGTTGGGCATTGATCCTAATCAAGGTACGTTCCGAACTAGTATCGTATATGTATTGAACCCCGGATCGGCAGCCCAGCTTGCTATAGGGCCGACTCGGCTTCGGGGATGTGCTCTTTCCGCGGTTCCGGGATCTCGGTCATCGTCGCCTCTGTCAGGAGCAGCACGCTTGCTACCGACACCGCGTTTTCCAAGGCCGTTCGAACGACCTTGGTTGGATCGATGATGCCTGCCGCCACCAGATCCACATATTGTTTGCGTGCCGCATCGAAACCGATATTTCCTTCACTAGCCATCATGCGCGCGATCACCACGCCGCCATCAACCGCCGAGTTCTCCGCGATCTGGCGGGTCGGTACTTCAAGTGCCCGTTTCAGGATCTGGATACCTGTTCGCTCGTCGCCGTCCGCCTTCGACTCCTCGTGCTCGACGGCAGGAATGCAGCGCAGCAGGGCAAGGCCGCCGCCAGGCACGATTCCCTCGGCCACCGCCGCCTTGGTGGAGCTGATCGCATCGTCCAGGGCTTCCTTCCGAGCTTTCATCTCGGCCTCGGCGGGGGCGCCAACACGGATGACGGCAACGCCGCCGAGGAGCTTGGCCAACCGCTCCTGCAGCTTTTCCCGGTCATAGTCGCTGGTGGTATTTTCGATTTCGCGGCGGATTTGCAGGACACGGGCATCAATCCCGGCGCGCTCGCCCGTCCCGCCGATCAGCGTTGTCTTGTCCTTGTCAGCCACGACCCGGCCGACCCGGCCAAGATCCTTTATCTCGACACTTTCCATCTTGACGCCGAGGTCCTGCGACACGATCGACGCACCGGTCAATACAGCCATGTCCTGTAGCATCGCCTTTCGCCGATCGCCGAAGCCCGGCGCCTTCACCGCGCACGCCTTCAGCGCACCACGGAGCTGATTGACGATCAGCGTCGCCAACGCCTCGCCTTCGACATCTTCAGCGATGACCAGCAACGGGCGCCCGGACTTGGCCACACTGTCCAAGACTGGAAGCAACTCCTGCAGACTACCGATCTTGCGGTCGGACAGCAGCACGAAGGCGTCCTCCAGCACTGCTTCCATCTTCTCGGGGTTGGTGATGAAGTAATGGGATATGAACCCGTGGTCGAACTGCATCCCTTCGACCACCTCCAGGGTGGTTTCCGTGGTTTTCGATTCCTCGACCGTGATCACGCCGTCATTGCCGACCTTTTCGATCGCCTCGGCCACCAGTTCCCCGACCATGGGATCGTTGTGGGCGGAGATCGTCGCGACCTGGGCTTTTTCTTTTCGGGTCAGCACCGGCTGCGACATCCTCTTCAGTTCACCGATCGCCACGGCCGCCGCCCGGTCCAGCCCCCGCTTCAGATCGATGGCACTGGCGCCAGCAACAACATTGCGTACCCCATCGGCGAAAATGGCCTGAGCGAGGACGGTAGCGGTGCTGGTTCCATCGCCAACCACCTCGCCCGTTTTCTCCGCGGCCTGGCGCAGCATGCGTGCGCCAAGGTTTTCCTCCGGATCCTTGAGTTCCAGCTCCTTGGCGATCGTCACGCCGTCATTACAGACGACGGGGGCGCCCCATTTCTTCTCGATCAGGACGGATTTCGATCGCGGGCCAAGCGTCACTCGAACGGCATCGGCGAGCTGGGTTGTGCCGCGAAGGATCTTTTCGCGGGCGGTTGAGCGAAACAGAACCTGCTTGGCCATGTGTTCTCTCCTGATTGGTCGGCATCTCGGACTGGTCGTTTGGGATGGGCAAGGACTGCTTGACCGAAGCCGGGGCGTTGGCCACGATTTCGCTTTCCGCGCCTGGGAATTGATGCCAGGGTGCGAGATCAAGCACGAAACCCTTCGTCGCATTTTGATGCTGGTCAAAGTAAACTATCGCAGAATTATTTGATTGTACGAGGCGGATCTTGTGCGTCACGTGGGGCCGTGACGATGGATTGCCGAAGCCCGATGGGCATCTTCGCGCTGTGCTGTTTTTTCTTTACGCCATGCCTCAAGCCTCTTTGGAGCGGCTGGTGTTGAGTGTCGCCTTAGCTGATCCCTTTTGGCGCCGCCGCGCTCTGAAATCTCCTGACGCGTTTCCCAAACGGTTTCCCGTGCTAGTCTGACCGCCGCTTTGCCTTGGGGTGGTTGTCCTTGCCGTTTATCCAGTCCGGTCCAGGTCTCAGCCGCCGGCGCCTCGGCGCCGCGGCCCTGATTGCGTTGCCCGCCATCGTTTCCGCTACCGCCCGGGCGGCGGCGCGCAGCGTCACGTTCGCCGGCTATGGCGGCTGGTTCCAGTCCACGTTCGATCCATTGATCCTGGGGGCGTTCCGCAAGGCGCACCCCGATATCGCGGTGTTCTATTACCCGGTCGGCAACTCCTATCAGGCGCTGTCGATGCTGCGCGCGCAGCGGAGTTTCCCGTCCACCAGCGTGGCTTTGCTGGAAACCGGGGTTGCCGCCCGCGCGACCGCCGAAGGACTGCTGGAGCCGCTCGATGCCGGCTCGATGCCGGTTTTGAAGGATTTGATTCCGCGGGCGACCCAGCCGAATGTGGCCGGTCCGGCGTTGATGCTGGATAATCTGGCCCTGGGGTACAACCCGACCTTGATCACCCAGGTTCCGCGCTCCTGGCGGGCGCTATGGAACCCGGTCTATGGGCGCCGGGTGGTGTTGCAGACGCCGCCCGATCCGCTCGGGCTGGCGATGACCGCGGCGGCGGCGGGTTTGTACGGCGCCGGCGACCCCAAAACCTCGATGGACATCGCGATGACGGCACTGGAACAACTGCTGCCGCGAGTCGGAATGTGGGACCCGATCCCGGACGTCTATACCGCGATCGCGACCGGGGATGCCGGGCTGGGACCGTGCTGGAATGCTCGGGCGCAGGCGCAGGCGGCGATGACGCCGGGACGGTTCGCGGCCATCATTCCCGATGAGGGGGGACCGTATCTGACGACCACGGTCAACCTGATCAAAGGCAGCCAGCAATCGGAGCCGGCCCGGACCCTGATCGCCTGGCTGTTGGGGCCGGAGGCGCAGCGACTGTTGGTCGAGGCCATGTTCTACGCGCCGGTCAATACGAAGGCGGATATCCCGGCCGCGGCGCTGTCGCGGGTTGGCGCGACGCCGGTGATGATCGAACGCCGAATGGAGATGGACTGGATTGGCATCACTGATGCCAGGGATCAGGTGACGGCGCTTTGGCGCAGCCATGGGCTGGATGCCCATTGAAAGAGACGCATGGTTTTGCCGGCTGAGTTCCAATTGATCGCGCGCCACTTCCGCCCGCTGGCCGGGCCGGGAGCGCTGGAACTGCGTGACGACGCCGCATTGCTGACGCCGCCGGCTGGCCGGCAGTTGGTTTTGACCGTGGATGCGATGGTGGCCGGCGTCCACTTCCTGCCGGACGATCCGCCGGACCTGGTCGGCCGCAAGTTGCTGCGGGTCAACCTGTCGGACCTCGCGGCGAAGGGGGCGGTGCCGCTGGCCTACTTGATGACCGTGTCAACGCCGAAAGGCACGCCGGATGCCTGGTTCGCCGGGTTTGCCGCTGGCCTGGCGCAGGATCAGGCAGAATACGGCGTCACCCTGCTGGGTGGCGATACGACCTCCACGCCCGGTCCGATTTCGTTGTCGTTGACGATCATCGGGCATGTCGCGCCAGGGACGGCGGTTCATCGGTTCGGGGCGTCGGCGGGCGACGAGATCTGGGTCACTGGCACGATCGGGGACGGGGCGCTGGGGCTGGCTGTCGCCCAGGGGCGGCTGACGGATGCCAGCGGCTTTCTGCTGGACCGGTATCGGTTGCCGCGTCCGCGCGTGGGACTGGCGCTGGCGGGGATTGCCTCGGCCGGAATGGATGTTTCGGACGGGCTGGTGCAGGACCTTGGGCACATCTGCCGAGCGAGCGGGTTGGCGGCGGAACTGCGGGCGGATCTGGTGCCGTTGTCGGATGCCGCGCGGGCGGCGGGGCCGGACTGGCTGGAAATCTGCCTGACCGGTGGGGACGATTACGAACTGCTGCTGGCGGTGCCGCCGGATCGGGCAGAGGCGTTGCAGGCGGAAGCGGTTCGGGCCGGCATGACAGTCACGCGCGTCGGTCACTTCCATTCCGGGCCGGCCGAGGTAATGGTGCGTTTGGCTGGCGGAGAATCCCTTGCTGTGTCGAAGGGGGGCTGGAGCCACTTTTAGCTAACAGACGGGCGTCCGAGAAAATGAACAAGAATGTCTGGTTGCTGTTCGCCTGTCAGGCGCTGATGAACGCGGTGATGTCGGGGCAGACGGTGATGGCCTCGCTGGTCGGGTACCGGCTATCTGGCACGGCGTTGAATACGTTGCCGATGGCGATCCAGATGGTTTCCGTGATGTGTGCCTCGTTGGTCGCCGGCTACGCCTTCCCCCGGTTGGGGCGACGGGGCGGGTTCTGGCTGGGTTGTGGCATCATGATGTGCGGCAGTCTGACCTTCGCTCTGGGCATCTACACCAAGAACTTCACGATCTACTGCATGGGCGCGGTGCCGGCGGGCCTCGGCTTCGGGATCAGCCAGCACCTGCGGTTCGCGGCGGCCGAGGTCGCGGACCAGCATGCGAAAGCCTGGGCTGTGTCGCTGGTGCTGGCCGGCGGGGTGCTGGCGGCGATCGTGGGGCCGGAGATGGTGAAGCGCACCAACGCGCTGATTCCGGACTACGTTTTTCTGGCGACCTATCTGTATTTGCCGGTGCTGCCGGTCATTACCGCGATTTTGCTGAGTTTCGTGCAGGTGCCCCCCGCCACGAAGAAGGTCGGCATTCCGGTGCCGTTCCGCTCGATCATTGTCCGGCCGGAGTTCGTCACGGCCGTGACCGCCTCCTTGGTCGGGTACGGGTCGATGAACCTGATCATGGCCTCGACACCGTTGGAGATGATGATCTGCGGGTTTGGCGTGGCGGCGAGCGCGGATGTGATCCGGGCGCACTCGCTGGCGATGTTCTCACCGGGCTTCGTGACCGGGCGGCTGATCCAGAAGTTCGGGGTGCATCAGATCATCCTGGTGGGTGGGCTGCTGACGCTGGGGTGCGTGGTGGTGAACGTGTTTCAGCCGCCGCTGTTCATGACATTCATGGTCGCGCTGGCGCTGCTGGGCGTGGGCTGGAACTTCATGTTCGTTGGCGGTACGACGCTGCTGACGACGTCCCACTCGCCGGAGGAGCGAGTGCGGGTGCAGGCGACGCACGATTTCATCGTGTTCGGCAGCGTCGCCATGACAGCGGTGACGTCCGGGGCTGTGCAGGCGACCCAAGGGTGGGCGTTCCTGAACCTGACGGTGGTGCCTCCGGTGCTGATCGCGTTCGTCGTGGTCGGGTGGCACTGGCTGGCCCGGTCGCGGAAGCGGGCAGCGGTGACGGTTTAGGGGGCGGCGGGTTCTACCCCACGGCCTCATACACGGCGCTCTCGAACGCATCGAGCGCGTCCAGCACCGTGTGATCCGCGAATGGCAGCGTTTGGGTCATCAGCACACCGGCGACCTTTTTGACCGGATCCAGCCAGTAATAAGTGTTGTTCAACCCCGCCCAGGCCAGGCTTCCGGCGCTGCGCCCGGCGTGCCCCGTCCGTGTGTTGATCAGAAAGCTCAGCCCCCACTTCTTCACCATGCCGGGGAACAGATCGACGGCATTGGAAAGATTCGGCATCTGGGTCGGCATCGGCTGTACGTCGAGATCGCCCATTTGGTTCTGGCTCATCAGCGCCACGGTCTCGGGCGTCAGGATGCGGTTGCCGTCCAGTTCGCCGCCGTTCATCAACGCCCGCAGGAAGCGCAGATAGTCTGGCGCGGTGGAGAACAGGCCGCCGCCACCCGGATAGAACTCGCGGGGAGCGGCGGGTGCCGAACGCAGTTGCTTCAGCGAACCGTCCGGCTGGCGGGCATGGACCTCGGTCATGCGGTCCTGCCATTCCGGCCGCTGGTCGAAGCTGGTATCGATCATCCCTAACGGCTGGAAAATGTGCCGTTGCATGTAGGTTTCCAGGTCCAGGCCGCTGGCGGCCTCTACCATCCGGCCGGCGATGTCGATGTTGATGCCGTATTCCCAGCGCTCGCCGGGGTCGAAGTTCAGCGGGGCGGTCAATGCCTCCAGCTTGCCGGTGCGGGCGGCGGGCAGCCCGGTGATCCGGGCGTACCGGTGCATATCCGCGTTCCATGTGTCGTAAACGAAGCCGGCCGTGTGAGTCAGCAGATTCCGCAGGGTGATCTGAGTCTTTGGCGCGCGCAGAATTGGGTTATCCTGAGGGTCGAAGCCCAGCAGCACCTTGGTATCGGCAAGAAACGGCAGGATCTCCCTGGCCGGCTGATCCAGCGACAGCTTGCCCTGTTCCACCAGTTGCATCGCGGCGGCGCCGGTGATCGCCTTGGTCATGGAGGCGATCCGGAACACCGAATTGGTAGTCATCGGGTTGGGCGAATCGATGCTTCGGCGGCCGAAAGCGGACTCGTAGATCGGGCCATGCTCGCCAGCGGCGGCGGCAACCAGGCCAGCGATCCTGTCGCCGCTGATGGCGTCGGCCAATGCCTTGTCGATCTGTGCTTTACCGCGCATTCACGTCTCTCCCAATCCTGCGGCATTACCACCCACGGCACCTGTCTTGCAAATCGCGGGTGCTCGCGAAACACTGGTGGCAAGCGAAATCGCCAAGGAAACAGCGGAAATGTTCGAACAAGACGTCATCTTGACGACCAAGCACGGGCGCATGCCGGCGTTTGTCGCATGTCCGGACGGTGCGGGGCCATTCCCGCCGGTGATTTTCTACATGGATGCGCCGGGCACCCGCGAGGAACTTCGTAACATGGCGCGCCGGATCGCCAAGAACGGGTATTTTTGTCTGTTGCCTGATATGTATTACCGATTGGGCACTGTGCGTTTCGATATTCCCCGGCGGGACGATGCGATGTCGGCGGTGATCCGGGCTTCCATGAACAGCATCACCAACGCGCTGGTGACCGATGACACGGCGGCGGTGATAGCCTGGTTCGATGCCAACGACAAAGTCAAATCCGGGCCGGTGGGCTGCGTCGGTCATTGCATGAGCGGTTGCTACATCACCACCGTCTCGGCTCGGTTTCCCCACCGGATGACAGCGGCGGCCTCGCTCTATGGTGTCAATATCGTAACGGATAAGCCGGACTCCTCGCACCTGCTACTGCCGGAGATCAAGGGCGAGCTTTACTATGCATTCGCCGAACACGATCAGTCGGTGCCGGCGCATGTGATCCCGGAACTGCGGGCCAGTCTGGCGAAAACCGATGTCGTGAATACAGTGAAGGTGTTCGAGGGTACGCATCACGGCTTCTGCTTCGCCGAACGGATGGTTTACAGCCCGCAGGCGGCGGAACAGACCTGGGCGGACATCTTCGATCTGTTCAAGCGGCGGCTCGGTTAGCGCCTTCCGTTCGGAAGGCTCAGGTGGCCCGGGCCACGTGCCGCTCCGCCGCGCGGGATATGGCGCTGGTTCGCTGCTCTAGCTGATCGGCCGGGCAGGGGCGCCCAAGTAGATAGCCCTGCGCGAAGGTGCAGCCGTGGGCCTGGAGCATGTCCAACTGCGGCTGGGTTTCGACGCCTTCCGCTGTCACGTCCAGGCGCAGGCTCCGGCTCATCGCGATGATCGCATGGACGATGATTTCCGCTTCCGTGTCGTTTTCCACGTCGCTGAGGAAACTGCGGTCGATCTTGATTTTGTCGAAAGGAAATTTTCGCAGATAGCTCAGGCTGGAGTAGCCGGTGCCGAAATCATCCATTGCGATCCTCACCCCAAGCGCCTTCAGCGCCGTCAGGACGCGCAGCGCGTTGCGGGTATCGTCCATCAGCGTGCTTTCGGTGATCTCCAGTTCCAGGCGCCACGGTGGCAATCCGGTCTGCCGTAGCACCTCGGCGACCGTGTCCACGATTCCCGGATGGATAAACTGCGCCGGCGACAGGTTGACCGAAATGATCGCCGGCTCATCCCATGAGGCCGCCTCGGCACAGGCGGTTTCCAACACCCAGATTCCGATCGGCACGATCAGGCCGCATTCCTCCGCCAAAGGAATGAAATCAGAGGGCGGAATCCGCCCGCGCTGGGGATGGTCCCAGCGCAGCAAAGCCTCATAACCGGTGATGTCGCCGGAGCAGATCGAGATGAAGGGCTGATAGTTCAGGCTGAACTGACCGGCGTTCAACGCGGCGTGCAGGTCGCTTTCCAGGCTGCGCTTGCGCCGCGTTTGAAGGTCCATTCGCAGTTCGAACAGGCGCCAGCGGGCGCGGCCGTCTTGCTTGGCCTGGCGCAGCGCCCGCGACGCGTGCCGCAGCAGGTCTGGAGCTTTGGTCGCGTCGGACGGGTAAAGCGCGATCCCGATGCTGGCGGTCAGCGTGACCGGATGCTCATCCACCAAGAAGGGCAGGGACATCTCCGTGAGGATACGGTCCGCCAGGGTCGCGGTATCGGAGGCCTGGGCGGTTCCCACCTGCATGATCGCGAAGGTGTCCCGCTCCAGCCTGGCGACGGTGTCGCTGGCACGGATGGTACCGGTTAGCCGCCGAGCGGTTTGCAGCAGGATTTGCTCCGCCACGGCGGGACCGTGCGTTTCGTGCAAAGCGCCGAAGCGGTCGAGATCGACGACAAGCAACGCGACGGTCCCGCCGCCACGCTCGCAGACCGCCAGGGTCTTCTGCAACTGCTGGAGGAATTGCTCGCGGTTCGCCAGTCCGGTCAAGGGATCGAACCGCACCAGTCGTTCCAACTTGGACTCCGCCGCCCTCTGGCGGGAGATATCGCGAACCGCGATGACATGGCCGTTGCCATCCGGTTCGGCGCGCCACAGCACCTCGACCGGGTGGGTCTGCCCGTCCTGTAGCACCACGGCATGTTCGGTGGGTTGGTCCTGTATCCTGGCCGGCAACACCAGGCCGGGGATCAGGTCCACTAGCCGCAATCCAACCAGGGTTGGGCCGGCACTGCCCGCGAGGCGACACATCGCCTGGTTCACCTCGGCGATTCGCCCGTCGCGTTCGAAGATCAGACCATCGAAGGTTGTGTCCACCAGCGTTCGCAGGCGGCGCGCTTCATCGGCGGGGCGTCGGCCGCGATGCCGTCCGAACCGGCGGGCCGCCAACAGCAATCCGCAGACGAGGCCGACCAGGGCCGCCAGGCCCCGGCTGTACTCCTGCATGAAAAGTTCGGCGGCGCGCGGCATGACGATCCTCTCCGTTGGCGAGGGGATCATCCGCCTGAAATGTTATCAGATAGTTAACAGCCAGGCGAAATTTTTCCCGACCGGCGCAAAAAAAATCAGCGAACCGAGGTGATGGCGTTGCGGTTCTGCGCCCATGCCTGAGGCGTCGAGGCCGCGTCGATCGGGCGAGACTTACCGTAGCTGATCGTCTCGATCCGGCCCCGATTGATGCCGTGTGCGACCAGATAGTCGCGGTCGGCGTTGGCGCGGCGTTGGCCAAGAGCGAGGTTGTATTCCTCAGTCCCACGCTCGTCACAGTTGCCGGCGACCCAAACATTCACCTGCGGATACTGGTTCAGCCATGCGGACTGGCGGTCCAGAGTGGCCGTCGCCTGCGGGTTCAGGCTGTTACGGTCGGTGTCGAAGAAGATGCGGTCACCGGCCGACTGGACCAGATCCTCCTGACTGCCGGGCGCGGCCCGCCCACCGGCGCCACCGGCACCGCCGGGGCCACCCGCGCCATAGCCGGCGCCCGTGGTGGTGCCGCCGGCGCCGTCGGCGTTCTTCGCGTCGTCCGACGACGAGCAGCCGGCCAGCAGGGCGGCGCTCAACAGGCAGGCGAGAGTCAACTGTTTCATCGGGAATCTCCGGTCATGGGTGAAGGGCTTTTAACGACCCGTCTCCGATTCGGGGCCTAGGATTTCGCGTGCCGCCGCCCGGCCAATCCAGCGCACCTTCTATAGCGGCTGTGACAGGCGCGATATGCCGCATGGTTCAAAAAGCCAGCAGCACCTTCATGGCCTTGGAACGGTCGCTCGCCAGATCGAACCCGCGTACGGCTTCGGCCAGCGGCACGATTTCCGTCAGTAGCGGACGGACGTCGATGCGGCGGCTGGCGATGAAGTCTACCGCCCAGGCGAATTCCTCGTGGAAGCGGAAAGTGCCGCGCAGGGTGATTTCCTTGGCGACGACCATGTTTAGCGGCACCGGCGGCGTCGCGTCGGCGCCGATGCCGACCTGCACCAGGGTGGCGCCTGGACGGGCGGCGGCCAACGCGGCCGCCAACGCGGGTGCCGCGCCCGATGCCTCGAACACCACGTCGAAATAGCCTTTGTCGGCGCCGTATCGCGTCAGTCCATCGGGTTCGGAGCGTGTGTTGATGGTTCGGTCGGCGCCAACTTCGCGGGCCTTTGCCAGTGGCTGGTCCAGCAGGTCGGTGGCAACGATCTCCCTGGCGCCGGCTTGGCGGGCGACCATGATCAGCAGCGCACCGATCGGGCCGGTGCCGGTGACCAGCACGCGTTTGCCCAGCAGCGGCCCGGCCTGACGGCCGGCGTGCAGGCAGACTGACAGCGGTTCGGCGAAGGCGGCCTCGTTGATGCTGACGCCGGGCGGCAACACGACGGCCTGGGCCTCGGTGCATACCAACTCATCGCGAAAGCCGCCGTGGACGTGCGGATCGCGCATCGCGCTGCCGTAGAAGCGCATATCCAGGCAGTGGTTGGATTGGCCGGCCAGGCAATAACGGCAGGCGCCGCAGGGAAGGCTGGGATTGACCGCGACCTTGTCGCCGGGCTGGACGGTGGAGACAGCCGCACCGCACGCGACGACGGTGCCGGCGATCTCATGCCCCAGCACCATCGGGGTCCGGATGCGCACGGTGCCGAAGCCGCCATGATGGTAGTAGTGCAGGTCCGACCCGCAGATGCCGCCAGCGCCGATGCGAACCCGCACATCGTTCGGGCCCATCGGCTGGTCGGCGATGTCGTCGATGCGCAGGTCGTGCGGAGCATGGATAACAGCGGCACGCATGCAGGGCGTCCTCATTGTTTGCGGTTTGACCGCGGGCGGCTAGGCTTAGCGGCAGGGGCTGGCCGGGTCCAGACCGATCCTTGGGGGGCATTCCGCGTGACGTTGTTCGATCTGACTGGCCGCCGCGCCCTGATTACCGGTTCCAGCCAGGGGATCGGATTCGCCATCGCCCGGGCGCTGGGCAGCGCGGGCGCGGCGGTGATTTTGAACGGCCGGGACGCCGCCAAACTCGACACAGCGGCGGCGGTGCTGCGCGGCGAGGGGATCGCGGTTTGCACCGCTGTCTTCGACGTGACCGACCACGCCGCCGTGGGGGGCGCGATCGCCCAACTGGAGCGGGAAGGTGCGCTGGACGTTCTGGTGAACAACGCCGGAATCCAACGGCGCGCGCCGCTGGAGGATTTCCCCGAGCCGACCTGGCACGAACTGATCCGTACGAACCTGGACAGCGTGTTCTACGTAGGCCAGGCGGTGGCGCGCGGCATGATCGCGCGTAAGCGCGGCAAGATCATCAACATCTGTTCGGTGCAGAGCGAACTCGGGCGTCCCGGTATCGCGCCTTATGCGGCGAGCAAGGGGGCAGTGAAGATGCTCACCAAGGGCATGTGCGCCGACTGGGCTCGGCATGGCCTCCAGGTCAACGGGATCGGGCCCGGTTATTTTGAGACAGAATTGACCGCGACCCTGGTGGCCGATCCGGCATTTTCGGACTGGCTGTGCAAAAGAACACCGGCGGGCCGGTGGGGGCGGGTCGAGGAACTGGCGGGTGCGGCGATTTTCCTGGCTTCCGGGGCTTCGGATTTCGTGAACGGGCAGATTGTTTATGTTGATGGGGGGTTGACCAGCGTCGTGTGAAGGACCCTTTGTTCCCCCCCCCGCCGTCAATCCGCGACAGCGGCATAAACCAGATCCCGGAACAACACCCGGTAATACTCCCGCTGCACTGGCGCCTGGATCATCAACACCGCATACAGCCGCTCCGTCGGGTCAACCCAGAATGTTGTCCCGGCCATGCCGCTCCAGTAATAATTCCCCACCGACCCCGGGAACGGCGCCATCCCGGCATGGGTTCGCACCGCGAAGCCCAGTCCGAAACCGTGGCCCGGCGGCAGCAGGTCGGTCGCGCCGGTGATCGTGCCGAGGTGGTCCGACGTCATCAGTTCCACGGTCTTGCGGCCCAGCAGGCGGGTGGCCCCGAGCCGGCCGTTGCCGAGCAGCATCGCCATGAACCGGGCGTAATCAAGGGCCGAGGCGACCAGGCCGCCGCCGCCGGATTCGAACATCGCGGGACGGCGGACCTCCAGCAGCGCGACATCGGCTCCCCCCTCGGGGTCCTTGGCGAACGGTTCCGCGATACGGTCCTGATCGGCCTCGGGCACCGAGAATCCGGTATCGGTCATGCCCAATGGCGTCAGGATCCGCTGCTTCAGGAAAGCGCCCAGCGTCTGGCCGGAAACGATCTCCACCAGTCGGCCCAGCACGTCCGTCGAGCGGCTGTATTCCCACACCGTGCCGGGTTGATGCAGCAGCGGCAGGGCGGCGAGTTCCGCCACCTGATCGGCATTGCTTTGGTTCAGGCGGCCGATGCGCGCCTGACCATAGGCTTTGTGGATCGGACCGGCGCCGCGGAATTCGTAGGTCAGGCCGGAGGTGTGACGCAGCAGATCCTGCACCGTGATCGGGGTTGCGGCCGGGGCCAGCGTGTAGCTGTCGCCTGACACGACGCCGACCCGGGTGCCGGCGAAAGCGGGGATGTATTTGCTGATTGGATCGCCCAACAGCAGGCGGCCTTCCTCCCACAGCATCATCACCGCGACCGACACGATCGACTTGGTCATGGAGTAGATACGGAAGATCGCATCGGTGCCCATCGGCTTGTCCGAGGCCGGGTCCAGCCGACCGAAGGCCTGATGATAGGCGATCTTGCCATGGCGGGCGACCAGGGCCACGGCGCCGGGAATGTGGCCGTTGGCGATGCGGTCGTTCAGCGCGGCGGACAGACGGTCCAGCGCCGCCTGGCTAAGGCCGACTTCCTCGGGTTTGGCGGTCGGCAGGGCTTCGGTCATCGGCATGTCCTCATCGCGGGCGGATAGCGCAGTATGGACCGGGCGGCCGGCGGATCAAGACCGGGTGTCCAGGGCCGCCGAGGCGACCGCCGCGGTGATCCGTGTCCGCGGATCACCTCTGTGCTGTGGCGTGTCGGGGACGCCGCGACCTTGATGCAGGGGGCCTGGACGTGGCTTGCCATGACGCACGGGTCTGACAGACCCTACCACTTTACCCGATTGCCTCGCTTGTGGCGGCCCGTGGTTTTCAGTTTAGCAACAACGCCCCGGTCAGGTCGCCCAGCCCGGGTTCATGATTGGCGGCAAGCGCCGCGTCCCGCATTGCGATGCCCGGCAGCACCGGCAACTTCCACTTATTAGAAATAAACCGGATGATTGATGTCGTGTCGTAAAGAGTATGATCGACCGTGCCTTTTCTTGCATAGTTTGAAATGATCAGGGCGGGCACGCGTGTGCCGGGGCCGAATCTGTCTGCCTTCGGCGGCGCGACGTGATCCCACCAGCCGCCAAACTCGTCATAGGTCACCACCACCAGCATATGCTTCCACTGCGGGCTGGCCTTCAGGGCCGTCAGCACCGCCGCGATATGGCGATCGCCATCCATGATGCTGGCGTAGCCGGGGTGTTCGTTGAAGGTGCCTTGCGGTTTGTAGAACGTGACTGGCGGCAATGTGCCGCCGCGGATATCGGTCAGGAACCGTGAGTCCGCCAGTTTATCAGGACCGGTGGTCACGCCGGCATCGCGCAGGTGCGCCGCTCGGTTGGCCTGGCCCTCCGGCGTGGCCGGATCGAATGCGGCAAAATAGTTGAACGGCTGATGATGATACTGGAAGTTCGGGTTGGCGTTCGAGATGCCGGCCGCGCCCGGTGGGTGGGTCAGCGCGAAATTCCAGGCGCCCGCGTAATAGGCCCAGTCGATGCCTTTCTGGCTCAGCAGGTCGCCGATCGTCGGCTGGGTCTGCCGCACCAGCGTGGTCGCCGATTTCAGGTCCACGCCTTGCCCCGGAGGCTGATCCTTTAGGGCATTCGCGCTGGGTGGATAGGGCGGCTGCATGGTATTGATGGCATAGAAATCGGGCGTCAGGTTGCCGCTTAGCTTGAACACCGGCGGCCCTTGCAAGGCCGAGGCAGGGGAGTTCGCCGCTGGCGTGAGCGTGACCCCATCCGGTTCGACGGCGGAGACGCTGGGGTTGGTACCGCCGTTCGGGTTGATGCCATCATGCCCGTAGTAAGGCGCGCAGGAGCAGATCAGGTAGAAGTGGTTGAAAAACGATCCGCCGAAGCCGCCCTGAAAGAAATTATCGGCGAGCACATACTGGTGCGCCCATTTCCATAGCGGCCGTTCCCTTGCTGGGGCGGGGCTGAAATATCCCATCGTCAAGCCGCCGGAATCGGCCCAGGCGGCGAACATGTTGTTCGCACCGTGGTTGATCTGCATCTGGTTCTCGTAGAACCGGTGATACAGGTCGCGGTTGGTGTAGGCCAGCGGGTCGCTGTCATCGCGGGCGACCGATTTATACAGCGCGGCGACGTTGTAGGGATGGTTGAAGCTGCCAAGGAAGGTTTGGGTCTGGCCCTGCGTCAGGTTGGTCGGTGCTTGCGGCGCCCCCTGCGGCACCCTCGCGGACATACCACCCCACACCGCCGGCAGGCCGCGCATCGGCTTGCCGTCGCGGTCGAGCTGAATGACCGAGGTTTTTGACGCTTGCGCAAGGCCGTTGGCACCGGGGAAAGTGCCATACAGGTTGTCGAAGCTGCGGTTCTCGGCATAGATCACGACGACGGTCTGGATGTCGTTGTAGTTCGGTGCGGCGGCAAAGGCGGGGCCTGGGAACGCGGCGGCGAACGCGGC
Organism: Acetobacteraceae bacterium; assembly: GCA_003506895.1. GTDB lineage: Bacteria > Pseudomonadota > Alphaproteobacteria > Acetobacterales > Acetobacteraceae > Rhodopila. The sequence goes on from DNXO01000014.1 coordinate 69,617, forward strand.
GAACGCGGCGGCGCTGGCGGCCAGTCTGGAAATCATGCGTGTCATTTGGTCTCCGGGCTTGGCGAACTGCCAGGCGGATATAAATCGCTGAATCGATTTGAGTATGCCAATTGCGTGACAATCGAGGAATTTGCATGCGCCTGATAGGCTTGGTCGTGGCAAGCGTTTGTCTGGCCGGCTCCGCCTGGTCCGCGGATGGGCCGGCGATGCCGTGGGAACCCACTCCCTCGGCGGAGGCAGCCTATGCCCGGGCAGCGGCGATCGGGGAGCTGGGCGGGAAGCTGTTTTTTGATTCATCGCTGTCGGCGTCGGGACAGATGTCTTGCGCAAGCTGCCACGATCCGGCGCATGGGTTTGCCGCCCCGAACGCGCTGCCGGTACAGAGGGGTGGTCCCGATATGCGGCGCGCGGGGATTCGGGCGGTGCCGAGCCTGATGTATGCACAGGATACGCCGCCGTTCACGGAGCATTTTTTCGCCGCCGAGGACGAGGGCGACGAAAGTGTGGACCAGGGACCAGCGGGCGGACGGGATTGGGATGGGCGCGTAGACCGCGCCCGCGACCAGGCCACGTTGCCTCTGCTGGACCGGAATGAAATGGCGAATGCAACCCCGGCGGC
>DNXO01000169.1:0-3152 GCA_003506895.1 Acetobacteraceae bacterium
CAGCACCGACTCTCCCGTGGCGATCGCGCCGGGCGTGCCGATCGCCTGCGTGATTGTGATGCCGCGTTGGGCGACGGCGAGAGCGCCTCTAAAATCGCCGATGCGGGTCAGGAAGATACCCAGACCGACATGGAGGTGCATCAGATGCTGCTGGTCGCCGAGCGCGTCGGCCAAACTCAGCGCGTCTTCGATGGCTCTCCGCACTTCGTCGCTGTTGCCGCGGGTAAACATTGCCGAAGCGGCTAAGTATGCCTGAAGCGCCAGGTGGGTCACACTGCCTTCGTCGCTTTCAGGCAATGCAGCCAAGCCTTGCTCGCACCAGCGGACGCATTCGACGAGCAAGGAAAGCGCAAAGAACAATGGCGCCGCCGCTGCTGCCAACCGTATACCGATCGCCGCTTGGCCGGCGCCGGAAAAGCTCCACTCCAGGGCCGCGCGTATATTGCCCATGTACAGTCTGGCGGCCGCCCCGTCTTCACGCGAGATAGCCCCCGCCTTGCCTGCGCCGTTCGCAAGAGATTGCGTGTAGTAGAGGGCATGTTGTTTGGCGACGGCGTTCGCCTCGGCGGTTTGTGCAAGCTTTTCGGCCGCATAGGCCAGGGTCGGGTCGAGCAGCCGATGGTGTGTGGCGCCGTTTATCAGTACGACCCAGATCAGCGATTTGTCGATTAAGCTGGTGATCGCATCAGCGACCTCCATCGCATCGGTTTGGTCGTCGGCCGCCACGACCGAGGCTGCCTCGAGCGTGAACAAGCCGACGAAAATCGAGAGTCGCCCGAGCACGCGTCGGTCCCGGGCGGACAAAAGATTGANNGCCGGCGCCGGAAAAGCTCCACTCCAGGGCCGCGCGTATATTTCCCATGTACAGGCTGGCAGTCGCCACGTCCTCGCGGGAGATGGCACTCCCCTTGCCTGTGCCGCTCGAGAGAGACTGCGTGTAGTAGCGGGCATGTTGTTTGGCGACGGCGTTTGCCCCGGCGTTTTGTGCAAGCTTCTCGGCCGCATAGGCAAGGGTCGGGTCAAGCAGCCGATGGTGTGTGGCGCCGTTGATTTGTACGACCCAGATCAGCGATTTGCCGATTAAGCTGGCGATCGCGTCAGCGACCTCCATTGCATCGGTTTGGTCGTCGGCCGCCACGACCGAGGCTGCCTCGAGCGTGAACAAGCCGACGAAAATCGAGAGTCGCCCGAGCACGCGTCGGTCCCGGGCGGACAAAAGATTGAAGCTCCAGTCCAGCATTGCGGCCAGGGTTTGATGGCGGGGCGGGGCGCTTCGGCGACCCTGCCAAAGAAGCCTGAATCGATTGCTCAGCAGGTCAGCCGTGCCCTGGAGCCCATAGGTGCCGACCCGGCTGCCCGCGAGTTCGATGGCGAGTGCTATTCCATCCAATCGGCTGCAGATAGCCGCCACGGTCGGCGCATCGGCGTCTGTTAGATCCAGGGTGTAGCCGCTTGCGAAAGCGCGCTCCATGAACAACTGCACCGCGGGTGTAGCGAGGGCTTCGGCCGCAGTCAGGTCTTCTCTGGCAGTCGGGTAATCCAGCGGCATCAGAAGGTGGATGTGCTCGCCCTCTACGCGGAGCGACTCGCGGCTGGTCGTGAGGATGTGCACCTGCGGCACCTCGCGGTGGAGGCGCTCCGTCAGCGAAGCGGCCGCGTCGATGACATGCTCGCAGTTGTCAAGGACCAGTAGAAGCCGGCGCCCCGCCAGAAAAGCCAGCAGACCGGGTAGAGGATCTTGCGCCTGTCCGAAGACGCCCAGCACAGCGGCTACAGCACTGGGGACGAGGGTTGCGTCGGTGACGACGCCGAGATCGACGAAGTAAACCGCACCGCCGAACTCGTTGAGCAGAGCGTGGGCGATCGAGATGGCCACGGTCGTCTTGCCCATGCCGCCCGGGCCCACCACGCTCACAAAGCGCCGAGAGGCGAGCAACATCGATAATGTGTCGACGGCATCGTCACGGCCCACCATCCGGGCCGGTCGCGCCGGGAGTTTATGCTTCAGGACAGGGTGAGGCTCGGAGATCAGGGGAGACAGCGGCGACGATGCCAATGGTTGCGCTTTCGAGCGATCAACATGCGCGACGAAACAATAGCCTCGTCCCGTCACGTTCGCGATGTATCTCATGCCATCCTGGCCATCGCCCAGCGCCTTGCGCAGGCCCGCGATCGTCACTCTGAGGCTGCCGTCGCCCACCACCACGTTCGGCCAGGCTCGAATCATCAACTCGCGCTGTCCAACGACCTCACCAGCGGATTCTACAAGTGCGATGAGGACATCGAGCGCTCGACTTCCGATGTCGACCGCCTCTCCGCCTCTCAACAGTATGCGCTCTGCCGGGATCAGGCAGTAAGTTCCGAACGAGATAAATTCGCCGGCAGTCATAGCGTCTTTCTGGAGTTCAATTTATAAAGTGAGAGATGCCACTGTCGGCGTGCGGTTCGGTTTGAACTTCCTTTGACCAGCCTCTTGTCTGTCTGCCGCATCGTCGTTGCGATCGCCTCGTCTGTATACGATCCCGCGCGGGGGGCGCCATCATGTTAGCGTGTATGGAAACTGCTTCGACGGCATGCTAATCCGCCGCGTAATTTTGTCGGCAGGATTTTTGTCAAAAACTCCCTGATGACAGGACCAGCGGAGCTCTCGACCACTGGAGCAAGCAGTCCATCTTATCAGCGGCTTGGAGCAAGCCTTCGCCAACCATTGGCAGAGCGAATTCCGAAGGTTTGATATCCAGTATCGCGAGTCCCGCGGAAAAGCGGCTCGGACCGGATCCTCCGGCCTCGACTGCGAGCACCACGTCAAGATACCGAAAGCCGTGCACTATTCTGAGTTCGTCCACGAACTGATCGAGAGACCCGCATTCGCTATGACCATCCGGATAGGTGGTGTTGCTGCAGGCCGTGTTATGCATCGTCGCGCTCCGCTGTATATCGTCCGTCCAGCTTGATCATTAATAGCGGATGCGTCTTTGGTGGGCCATTGAACAGATTTGAAAAATTGTCAGAACCTGTCGCGATACACTCCAGGTGTCCTAAAAAAATCTCAAAATTCCTGAATTTCGCCTATAGTAGCGGCCAATGAACCTCGTGCTCGCCTCGGCTGAAAGCATCGCGTTCGGGCGCTTCCGGATGCTTCCGCGTAGCCG
>DNXO01000169.1:3244-3375 GCA_003506895.1 Acetobacteraceae bacterium
CGTCAGCAAGGACGATTTGATGACTCGCGTCTGGCCAGGCCGCGTGGTCACCGAGACCAATTTGCAAACCCAGATCTTGGCCTTGCGCCACGCGTTCGGGGCGGAGCGCGGCTTGATCCGTACCGTCGCCG
>DNXO01000169.1:3478-11671 GCA_003506895.1 Acetobacteraceae bacterium
CTCATGGTGTTGATCGAGAGTCCCGGATCCATCGTCAGCAAGGACGATTTGATGGCTCGCGTCTGGCCAAGCCGAGTCGTCACAGAGGCAAACCTGCAAACGCAGATCTTGGCCCTGCGCCAGGCGTTGGGAGCGGACCGCGGCTTGATCCGTACCGTCGCCGGCCGCGGTTATCAGTTTATCGGCGATATCCAAATTGTTTCCCCCGACCTCGACAAGCTGGTCAGCGGGGGATTGCCCTTGGCAGCGGACGACGCGATCGTCGTACCTACAAATCTGCCGCAGCCGGTTTCTGAATTGATCGGTCGCGTTGCCGAGATCGAGGAGATATCGAATCTAGTTAGCGCCGGCCGGCTCGTCACCCTGGCCGGAACTGGTGGCATCGGCAAGTCGCGGCTCGCGATTGCGGCCGCCCGCCAGTTGCTGCCGCAATTTCCAGATGGCGTGTGGCTGGCCGAATTTTCTCCACTGTCCGATCCCAGCTTAGTGCCTGCAACCGTTGCTACCTCAATCGGGCTCGAACTCGGTGGCGGCGAACTTTCGGCGCAGCGCGTGGCGCAGGCGCTGGCAACACGGCGCCTGTTACTGGTGCTGGACACCTGCGAGCATCTGATCGACGCCGCGGCAGCGATGGCCGAGGCTCTGCTACGGACCGGAACGACGGCTCAGATCATCGCCACCAGCCGCGAGCCGCTCCGGGCGGAAGGCGAGCAGCTCTACCGGGTGCCACCGCTCGCCGTCCCCGCCGACGGCGCCGAGGACCTCTCGGAATATGGCGCCGTCAGACTGTTCATCGAGCGCGCGCGCGCGGCAGAATCCGGCCTGATGTTGAACGAGCACCAGGCAGCGACAATCGCGGCGATCTGCCGGCGCCTCGACGGCATTCCGCTTGCGATTGAAATGGCTGCGGCGCGCGTCGCGACACTCGGCGTCGAGGAACTCGCCAAACGCATCGACGATCGACTTCACCTGCTGACCGGAGGAAGGCGGACGGCGCTGCCGCGACACCAGACCTTGCGGGAGACGCTCGATTGGAGCCACGAGTTACTGGCTGAGTCCGAGCGCGTGCTCCTGCGCTATCTGTCGGTGTTCGCTGGCGCCTTCAGTCTGGAGGCCGTCGGCGCGGTCATGGCGAACGTCGGGACCGCATCACCGGAAGTCGTCGACGGTCTTTCTAGCCTGGTCGCAAAGTCGCTCGTTGTGGCGGAAGTCGACGCCAGCCACCCGCGTTACCGCCTGCTGGACACCACCCGCGCATATGCTGCCGAGAAGCTCGCCGAAAGCGGCGAACGAGCGCAGGTCGCGCGCCGCCATGCCGAATATTACCGGGATTTGTTCGAGCGGGTCGAAGTCAAGTTGAAGATGCGCCCCACGACCGACTGGCTTGCCGACTACAGGAGGCAGATCGACGACTTGCGCTCCGCGCTTGACTGGGCCTTCTCGGCAGGCGGTGACGTGGAGATCGGTGCGGCGCTGACGGCCGCCGCGGCACCTCTGTGGATGCTTTTGTCGTTGACTGCGGAATGCCGAGGCCATGTCGAGCGGGCGCTCGCCACCATGGCGGCCGGAGCTAGCGGCGATGCGCGCCGCGAGATGAAACTCCATGCCGCACTCGGTACGACTTTGTTATACGCCAGCGATGCGACACTTACCGCGATCCGCGCAGCATGGACACGAGCTCTGGAAACTGCAGAACGGCTTGACGATGTCGAGTACCAATTGCGGTCGCTGTGGGGCTGTTGGGCCCTTGAATGGATTAGCGGCCGGCATCGCGCCGCCTTGACATTGGCGCAAAAATTCCGCGCGCTGGCGGCAAGCCGGTCCGATCCGAACGATCGGCTGGTCGGCGAGCGACTGATCGGAGTGTCGCAGCACTTCCTGGGTGACCAAACGAGCGCGCGGCACCATCTCGAGCAAATGCTCGCGCACTATGTTCCCCCCGTCCACAAGTCGCATATCATCCACTTCCAGAGCGACCAGCGGGCAGCGGCAGGGGCCTTCCTCGGCCGCGCCCTGTGGCTACAGGGATTTCCGGATCAGGCGATTCGCACCATCGAAAGAAGCGTGGACGACGCGCGCGCGAGCAATCACGCAAATTCGCTATACCACGTTCTGAACCATGGAGCATGTCCGATTGCAGTGTTGAATGGCGATCTTGGCGTCGCAGACCGTTACACCGGAATGTTGATCGACCTTTTGACAAAGCATTCGCTGACGCCTCGGAGAGCACTCGGTCATGGCCATTTGGGAACGCTCGCTATCAAGCGCGGCGATATCGATACCGGATTGCAACTACTGCGTTCATGTCTAGGCGAACTCGGCGAGGTCAGTGTCAACTACGGTGCCTTGTTATTCCTGTGTGCGATGGCAGAAGCCTTGGGTCGCGTCCGGCAAGCCGGCGAGGGGCTTTCCGCACTTGAGGAGGTGATCGTGCGCACCGACGAAACGGATGAGCGCTGGGCCATCGCCGAACTGCTGCGCATCAAAGGCGAACTGCTGATCTTGCAAGGCGCGCCCGGAGCAGCGGCAATTGCTGAGGATCACTTCCGCCAAGCGCTGGACTGGGCCCGTCGGCAGGGTGCACTATCCTGGGAACTACGCACCGCCACAAGTTTTTCGCGTTTGCTCCGCGATCAGGGCCAGCCTGCTGATGCGGTGGCGCTGCTCAGGCCAGTGTACGACCGGTTTACCGAAGGGTTCGATACCGCCGACCTCAAGGCGGCGAAAGCCCTGTTGCGCGATCTCGACCAATCCAGCTGATTAACGTGTTTTTTTTCGAGAACAGACGGGCCTGTCTAAATTATCTTTCAGCGTCCTCGTTGTTTAATGGCCGAGGATCAAAGTTGGAACGCCATCCAGGAGCAACGGGCGCACCCGCCGGCAATCGGTCTTTTTCAAACCCCAGAGGTACCCCCGCATTCCCCGCCCGCGATGCGGTCACAGCGAGCCGTTGTCGCGCGTCCATAACACTTTCTTAGTTTCGCGGACCTCTCGCTCCTGCCCCGCTTCTTGAGCAAGCGCTCGCTGAGGGCGCTTGTGGAGAGGCTGCATATCACGGCCCACTCGTAATTCGGGCCGGACGAGACCAGGGCGATCGTGAATTTCTTGCACGGCTCCGATACGCCCGCGGGAGCGGCCGCGTTATTCTTGGCGGCCCCGCGTCGCTGCCATGCCGGGTCGTGCATTTCGGAAAACGACGGCTGCTGGCGAAAGACGGGGATGAGCCCTCACGGGCAAACCTTGCCTCGCGCGGATCAGACTACGAATCTGAAAGCCTCTATTTTTGCAAACTGGAGAGTGTCATGACGGTTTATGTTCTTGCCTTCGTTATCGGGGTTATCGCCGGCCTCAGGTCGATGACCGCGTTCGCTGCCATTAGTTGGGCGGCATATTTCGGATGGGTCAATCTCGGTGGGAGCTGGCTGGAGTTTCTTGGCTCCATTTGGACGGCTTCCATTCTTACCTTGTTGGCCCTCGGAGAGCTTGTGACGGATCAATTGCCATCGACGCCGAGCCGTACCGTTCCGGTTCAATTTGGCGGGCGAATTTTCGTCGGCGCCGTGGCGGGTGCGGCGTTTGGAGTTCCGAGCCATGTTTGGCTCATGAGCGCTCTCGCGGGCGTCGTTGGCGCAGTTGCCGGAACGCTGGTGGGCAAGGAATTCCGCATGTGGCTCGCTGGAGCGTTGAAGGCTGATCGGCCGGCGGCGTTCATCGAAGATGCCATTGCGATTTGCGCCGCCTGTCTAGTTGCGCTGGCGATATCGTGAGCGAGGCATACGACGCGATAATCATCGGCGCGGGGCAGGCTGGCCCACCATTGGCCAACAGGTTGTCCCAAGCCGGAATGCGTGTCGCGGTCGTCGAACGCAAGCTGTTCGGCGGGACTTGCGTCAATACCGGCTGTATGCCGACCAAGACGCTGGTCGCGAGCGCCTATGCAGCTTATTTGGCGCGCCGTGCGTCGGAATACGGCGTCGTCATCGACGCAGCCGTGCGGGTCGATATGCCCCGAGCCAAGGCTCGTGCGGATACCGTGTCGCTGAATGCCAGGGTTGGCATCGAGGGTTGGCTGTACGGCATGAAGGGCTGCACGGTTCTGAAAGGCCATGCCAGTTTCGAAGGGCCTGATGTGATCCGGGTCGGGGACCGGTTGCTCACAGCCCCGCGCATCTTCATCAACGTGGGGGGACGCGCAGTTGTGCCGGAAATGCCCGGCATCAGCGATATTTCCTACCTCACCAACAGCACGATCCTGAAGCTGGATCGGACACCCCGTCATTTGGTGATCGTCGGTGGCAGTTATATCGGTTTGGAGTTTGCGCAGATGTACCGCCGCTTCGGTACCGAGGTGACGATCGTGGAAAAAGGTCCGCGCCTCATTTCACGTGAAGACGAGGACATCTCGGCGGCCATTCGCGGCATACTGGAAAGTGAGGATATCGCGGTCCGAACGGCTGCGGAGTGCATCAGTTTTGCGTCGCGGCCGGAAGGCATCGCGGTTTGCGTGGACTGCACATCCGGAGAGCCGGAGGTAGTCGGTACGGATGTGCTTCTTGCCGTTGGACGCAGGCCCAATACGGATGATCTCGGACTGGATCGCGCCGGCGTGGCCGTCGATTCAAGAGGCTACATCAAGGTCGATGACAGCCTTGCCACTAGCGTCGCCGGCATCTGGGCGCTCGGCGACTGCAACGGTCGTGGCGCCTTCACGCACACGGCCTACAATGACTACGAGATCGTTGCGGCTAATCTGCTCGATGGCGAGCATCGTCGGGTCAGTACTCGCGTTCCAGCCTATGCGCTTTATATAGATCCGCCTTTGGGTCGGGTCGGGATGACCGATGCCGACGCACAAAAGACCGGCCGGCCGATTTTGACCGCTCAGCGGCCTATGACCCGGGTCGGGCGGGCCGTCGAAAAGGGAGAAACCCGGGGCTTCATGAAGGTTGTCGTGGATGCCGGTACAAAACAGATACTTGGCGCCGCCATTCTCGGGACCGGCGGTGACGAGGCAATTCATGGCCTTCTCGACGCCGTCAATGCCGGGCTGCCGTACGATGTGTTGCAGCGCGCCGTTCCGATTCATCCGACGGTGTCGGAACTGATCCCCACGCTGCTGGGCGATCTGTCGCCGTGACATGACTACTGGTACTAGGAATGCCCTCCGGCTTTCGTTCTCAAGTGGCCGCTTTGCGTCGACACATTCGATCCTTGCCGTCCGGCTTTTGCTAGTCGCTTGATGGCACTGATGTTGATGACGGTCCATTGGACGGGACAGGCTTTTGTCGAAGGTGAGATCCCGTTTTCCGGCCGTAGCTCAAACGATGGGTTTTGGCCCAAGAAGGTCAAAAATTCTTTGTCTTTCAATGGGAGTTGACTGACACTCTCTCCGCCATCTGTCCATTGTCCAACCCGGACACATAGGTAACAGAACGTACCTAAGACATGGGTGACAACCTCCTGACGAACGGGTTGTCGAGAGGTTGCAGGGCCTTCTGCTCCAGGTCGAAGTAGCCGAGATCATAGTGCGTGAAGCCGGCGAGCCAAATGCCGTCGTCAACTTCCTTGATGCCGATTTTCCGGCCGGCGAGATCGCCCAGCTCTACAAAAAATCTGCGTGGTCGCGGGTCAAGGACCGCTTATTCAGCCACTGCGGAACAGGTTGGCCATGCGCGAAAAGGCCTGGTCCAGGAGCGCGCGCGTCTCCGCCGGCAGCCCGCATTCGTCCATCGCGTGGCGCATGCACATCATCCATTCATCACGCTCGACGTCGCCGATTGCATAAGGGCGATGGGCCGACATGATGCAGCGGTGCTCGGGCCGTTTGAAATAGAGCGGGGGCCCGCCCAGCCATCCGCTCAGGAACTCGAACAGAAGCTGGCGGATCGGGGCCAGGTCCTCACCGTGCATCGCACGGATGCGGGCCGCGCCGGGATCTGTGTCCATGATCTCGTAGAAGCGGTCTGCCAGCCGCCTTACCGTCGTCTCGCCGCCGATCAATTCATACGGCGTCATTTCGATATTTGAGATTTCGCCCGTCGATTCAGTGCCTGTCATCGCATCTCATCCGGATCAATGCTCGACGAGCCAACAGGTCAGGTCGGTATCACGCCTTGATTTGGATCAAATGGGACAATGCCACCCGCAGTTTTTGCGCGCAGAACGGAACAGGAGCCTTCGGTAGGGTTGGCGTGCACCAACCGAAATGACACATCCAGACGATGGCCGCCGTTGGCCCATGGAATGCGGCTCTTGGCCGTAGCCGTCAAGGCTCATGTTAATGAGAGGACCTCGACGCTGCAGGCTACGTTTTCCATGCGGCGGCGGCTATTCGCCGCTCGTCACGTTTTACGTCGATAAGCTGATGTCGCGAAGGTAGATGAACTTGGTCTGATATTCGATCGCGTTGTCACGCCGCGGGCGCTGGCTGGACGCCGCGGGAGCGGCGTCAGGCACGCGAAGAGCCTTTTCAATTTGCTTGCGAAGGCCGGCGCGATCGGTGTCAGGCCGTGAATAGGCCTCCGAGAGCTTGATCAACCCGCTGCCCGCTGCGACCAGATTCAGGCCCATTAGACCCAGCGCGTTACGCGTGGCGGGCTCGTTTTCGCAAAATGCCAGCAGCCGAAAACCGAGATTGCGAAAGATGCGCTGCGCTTCTCGCACGTTTCTGACAGCCTGATTATACTCGCGGATCTCCCGAGAGCTAACCGCCGTTTCCCGCGGCTTTGGCAACGAGATGTTTCCAAGAACGAGCATCCGCTTGAGAATTTTGCGCCGAAGCTCAAAGACCGTTCGGATCGGTCGGCCCAGTAATTCAACCACAAGCCAGCTTAGGACCGTCGTGGCAGAGATCGAAATCAGGTACACATACCACTGCATGCTACTGTTGAATCCTGCCTAAGTGCCGCGGCGGCTCACCACGGTCTGGTCAGATTTAATCGATGCGTCGCGAAGCAGAACTGATCCCGGCGCGGCTGGGCCGCCGGCTACCGCGGGACCTTCCGCCAAAGGTGCGGGCATGACTTTCGTCGCGAATAAACCGCCGACGAGGGCAAGGCCAAAGCTTGCGAGCCAGATTGTTCTGATCACGTCTCGCACCCCACTTCGAGCGTCTTGGGCTGCCGCGATTTCCCATCTTCACGACCGCGGTCTGCAGGCTCAATCAACCTTAATAGGGCGTTACTCACAAGATCCAATCGATACCCACTCCTTAACGTCTGGATTTGTAGTTAACGATGAAGAGCCCGCCGGGCTGCCTTGCAGGCTCTTGCCGAGCGCGCCATTTACGAGCATCAGCCGCGGCGATTCTTCTTTGTCTTTTTTCCGAATGCAGGTTTCGCAGGCGACGCGATGGCAAGCCGCGGTTGCCCGGCATAGGCAGGCTTGTCCTGGTGGCGTTTTTTCCTGGAACTCGCTTCGTCAACCCCCGACCCGCTTTTACCGTGAGGCTTGTGGTATTGCTTCGGCTCCCTCTCGTCACGAGATTTATGGTTTTGACGAGCACCGCGGTCTGGCTCGTTGCTTTCGCGCCGAGGCGTGTGGAACCGATTTTCCGCAGGAGCCTGGCCCTGAGGAATATCTGCCAAAGGCGTGATACGAATGTTGTCTTCCTTGTCGGGGCGCCCGATTTTCAGGGCGAAGGCTGGCGCAACCCGTTCGGAAATTTCGAATTCGGTGGTGGTGTCCAGAATGCGGATGGCGCCGATATCATGTTTGTCGATGCCGCCACGACGGCAAATCATCGGCAAAAGCCAGCGCGCTTCCGCGTTTTTCTTTCGTCCAATGGCGGCCTTAAACCACACGCTGCCCTCGGCCATGCCATGGCGCGGCGATGATTTTCCCGTCTTCGATCGCGATCCCGCAACGCGATCGTCGCCGCGCGACGTTCGTTCGCCTTTTTCTCGACCGCGATCGCCACGCGATTGGCCGGCGCCCTGGCCGGGATCGAGGATATCTTCGGGCGCGGGGAGCCGCGCCCGATAGAGCCGCGCCAGCGCCGCGGCAATATCCTCGGGCGACCGTTGGGCGAGCAAGGCCTGCGCCAGGATCAGATCGTCGGCGGTCGTCTCCTCGGCGAAGACAGCATCCTGCAGCATGCGTTCCTGATCGAGCTTGCGAATTTCATCCGCTGTGGGAGCTGTATCCCAGGTCGCATCGATGCCTGCCAGAGACAGCAACAATTCCGCGCGCCGT
>DNXO01000117.1:0-299 GCA_003506895.1 Acetobacteraceae bacterium
GAAAATTCTCGCCGTCGGCCCCGGCGTGACCAACTTTCATCCCGGCGACCGCGTCGCCTATTATTTCAATCTCGGCGCTTATGCCAGCGAGCGCAACATTCCCTCGGAAAAGCTGGTCAAACTGCCGGATCACATCACCTACGAGCAGGGCGCGGTCCTGATGCTCAAAGGGCTCACCGTCTGGTACCTCCTGCACAAGACATTCAAGGTCGAAGCGCACCATCGGGTGCTGATTCACGCCGCCGCCGGCGGCATCGGTCTGCTCGCCTGCCAGTGGGCGAAGGCGATGGGAGCGCACG
>DNXO01000117.1:697-1267 GCA_003506895.1 Acetobacteraceae bacterium
GTGGTCTATGACGGCGTCGGCAAGAGCACTTTTCCGGGCTCGCTCTCTTGCTTGAAGCCGCGCGGGCTGTTCGTGAGCTTCGGCAACGCGTCGGGGCCGGTTCCGCCGTTCTCGATTGCCGAACTCAACAATCACGGCTCATTGTTTGCGACCCGGCCCAAACTCAACGACTACATCGGCAAGCGCTCGGAATTGCTGGAAGGCGCCGACACCCTGTTTGCCGCCGTCATCAACGGCAAGCTGCACGTGCCGATCAACCACGCCTATGCGCTGAAGGATGCCTCGAAGGCCCACATCGATCTGGAAAGCCGGGCAACGACCGGCGCGTCGATTCTGAAGCCGTAGGCTTCGTCGCATCATCGGTCGTTCAAGCGCACTCATGCGACACGCCGTGCCGCACCGATTCTGGTCAAGATCGCATCGAGGCAATCGATCATCAGGGCGATCTCCTGGCGCGTGACGTTAAGCGCCGGCATGAAGCGCAGCGTGTCGGGCCGCGGCGCGTTGAGCAGCACGCCAGCGTCAAAGGCTTGCGCAACGATGGGTCCGGCGATCGGAACCCGCAAATCG
>DNXO01000117.1:1586-3266 GCA_003506895.1 Acetobacteraceae bacterium
GCCGTGGCGAGCGGATATCCGCTGCAGCTCACTTTCCAGATAGAGCCCGGTGTCAGCGACCGATTTCAGGAACTGCGGGGCTGCGACCTGCTGCAGAACCGCAAGTCCGGCCGCGCACATCAGCGCATTGCCGTTGAATGTGCCACCCTGATCGCCATGCTCGAAACAGGATGCCGATTCCGTGGTCAGCAGCGCGGCGAGGGGAACACCGCCGCCGATGCCCTTGCCGAGCGTCATGACATCGGGCGCGATCTCCGCGTACTCGTAGTGGAAGAGCTTGCCCGTGCGGCCGATGCCGGTCTGGATTTCATCGACGATCAGCAACAGGCCGTGCGTCCTGGTCAACTCACGCAGGTCACGCAAGAACTGGTCCGTCGCAGGCCAGACGCCAGCTTCGCCCTGGATCGGCTCCAGCATCACGGCGACGGTTTTGTCGGTGATCAGGCGCATTACCGAGGCGAGATCATTCAACCGCGCCTTGGGAAAGCCTGATACCTTGGGCTCGAACAGCGGCTCGAAAGCCTTCTTGCCCGACGCCGACATCGTCGCCAACGTCCGGCCGTGGAAGCCGCCGTCAAAGGTGATGATTTCGTGCGCGCCGTTTCGATGCATGGCACCGTATTTGCGGGCGAGCTTGATCGCGCCCTCGTTGGCCTCCGCGCCCGAATTGGCGAAGAACACCTGGTCGAAACAGCTGTGATCGACCAGAGCCCTGGCCAGATCGAGGCTGGGACCATTGTAGAAAGCGGGGCTTGGCGTCAGCAGCAGTTTTGCTTGCGCAGCAAGCGCATCGGCGACGACGGGCGGGGCGTGACCGAGGCAATTAACCGCCCAACCCTGGATGAAGTCGAGATAACGCTTGCCGCTGTCATCCCACAGAAATGAACCTTCGCCCCGCACGAATACGGTCTGCGGGCGGGCGGTGATCTCCATCAGCGCGTCGAACGGACGCGAGGCATTGGTCATGTCGAACTCCCGGTGGATTGAGATGAAAAGGCAGCCGAAACGCGAGAAGGCCGCACTTTTGAGGGTGCGGCCTTCTCGAAAAACGTTGCTGATCTACTTGTTCAGCGTTGTCGTCGGACACGGCGCGACCCATCATCGTCGAACGAGCGACGACGGAAAGTGGCGCGGAGTTGGGTCCGGTTGAGGTTCATGGAGCTGGCCCATACTGCGGAACGGTCGGGGATGTCAAGGCCGCGCGGCGTTTTCAAGCGAGCGGATACCGGTTCGCGTGAAGAGACCGCGTCGACTAACGACTCAAAATCCGGCGACGCTACCGTGCAGATCGTATTCATCCGCGCGCTCGATCTTCGCGGTAACGATCTCGCCGACCCGCAGCGGCCGCCGGCTAGAGACGTAGACGGCGCCATCGATCTCGGGCGCATCGGCCTTCGAGCGGCCTTTGGAAACGGTCGGACCGACTTCGTCGATGATGACTTGCTGCCGCGTGCCGACCTTGCGCTTCAGCCGGCGGGCAGAAATCTTCTGCTGCCGCTCCATCAGCGCGTTCCAGCGTTCCTGCTTGATCTCGTCGGGCACGGCATGGCCGAGCGCGTTCGACGAGGCCCCCGCCACCGGTTCATATTTGAAGCAGCCGACGCGGTCGATCTCGGCTTCCTCGAGCCAGTCGAGCAAATAGGCGAAATCTGAATCCGTTTCGCCGGGAAAGCCGACGAT
>DNXO01000117.1:3661-4064 GCA_003506895.1 Acetobacteraceae bacterium
TGCTGGAAGGGGATATCGAGATAGGGCAGCACCTTGCCTTCGGTCATCAGGCCGATGACCTCATCGACATGCGGGTAGGGGTAGACATATTGCAGCCGCACCCATGCACCGAGCTCGCCGAGCTCGTTTGCCAGGTCGAAAAATTTGGCGCGGACCTGGCGGTCCTTCCACGGGCTATCGGCGTATTTCAGGTCGACGCCGTAAGCCGAGGTATCCTGCGAAATGACCAGCAGTTCCTTCACCCCCGCGCCAACCAGTTTCTCTGCCTCGCGCAGCACGTCATTGGCCGGTCGCGACACGAGATCGCCGCGCAGCTTCGGGATGATGCAGAAGCTGCAGCGGTTGTTGCAGCCTTCGGAAATCTTCAAATACGCGTAGTGCCGCGGCGTCAGCTTGATTCCCT
>DNXO01000064.1:0-4856 GCA_003506895.1 Acetobacteraceae bacterium
GCGCTGGAGGCGAAGAAGTCGCCGCTGATCTACCGCGTGCACGACGCACCGGCCGCGGAGAAGCTGGTGGCGCTGTCCGAGTTCCTGGCCAGCATCGGCATCAACGCGTCCAAGACCAGCTTCAACCGGCCGAACCAGTTCAACCGCATCCTGGCCAAGGCCATCGGCACCGAGCACGAAGAACTTCTGAACGAGGTGGTGCTGCGCTCCCAGGCGCAGGCCGAGTACAGGCCGGGCAATCTCGGGCATTTCGGCCTGAACCTGCGCCGCTACGCGCATTTCACCTCGCCTATCCGCCGCTACGCCGATTTGATCGTGCACCGCGCGCTGGTGAGCGCGTTCAAGCTTGGCGAGGGCGGCCTTTCGGACGGCGAGAAGGCGAAGCTCGACCGTATTGCCGAGGCCATCTCGCAGAGCGAGCGCAAGGCTATGTCGGCTGAGCGCGAGACGGTTGAGCGGCTGATTGCCATGCACTTGGCCGAGCGGGTTGGCGATGCGTTCCAGGCCCGCATTTCCGGGGTGACGCGGTTCGGCCTGTTCGTGAAGCTCGCCGATACCGGCGCGGATGGCTTCATACCCGCCGCCAAGCTCGGGCGCGATTTCTACCGCCATGTCGAGAACATGCACGCGCTGGTCGGCGAGCGGACAGGGGAGAGCTTCCGGCTCGGCGATAAGGTCGAAGTGAAGCTGGTGGAGGCGAACCCTGCGGCGGGGGCGCTCAGGTTCGATATGCTGAGCGATGGCCGGTTTTCGCCCTCGCTGGCGAAGGCCGCGCGCGGGCGGAAGAAGGTGGGGACGGCACCAAGGGCCAAGACCAAGCCGAAGCGCTCGAAACGGTCTTCTAAGTAACGATGACCAGCGTCAATGCCGGCCCTCCTCGCGCGCCTGCTTGATTTCCGCGTCGGTGACATAGGGCGGCTGCTTGCGCAGCGCGATTACTGCGTCAATCGCTTCCCGCAGGCTTACCTCCCGGCGTTCGCCCTCCGGCTCGCCGCGCTCGCGCTTCTCCGCAGCTTCCAAAAGCAAGCGCGCGACGACGGCGTTCTTGTCCTCGCCCTCGAAGGCTTTGTCGAAAGCTGCCTTTACGTCGTCGGGGATGTGCACGGTCATGATCGCCATGGCGGAAACTCCTGCGGCTCATTGTAAGATAGTTGCTGAAATCTGGGGAGGCATGTGCATGCGGTGCACGTCCCTCGCGGCGGCCGTGGCGATCCCGAAGCGGCATCAATGACGCTTCGCTAGGACGAAGAACGGCCGGAAGTTATGGCGGCTGGTGCCGCCCGATGCCCGCATTGGGCCAAATGATATTGGAAAGGCCGGCTAAGCCTTAAGACTATTGCTTCGCCGGCCTCACGGCCGAAGGGAGCCTATTTGCAGGATTTCGTGAGGTCTTCCAGAAGGGCGCCTGACGCTTCATCCAGTTCAGAATTCATGATTTTTTCGAAATCTGGGCCGACTTTCTTGTTCAACTCGTCTAGCTGCGCACCAAGGCTTTGCAGCTTTGGATCTTTTTGGTCTTTTGCAGCGATCGCCCCCATTTGCTCATCCAGCTTCGCGGAGGCGCAATAGGCGGCCAGTTTCGCTTTGTCGGCTTTGATGCCATCCAGAACTTTCTGGACCTCGGCTTTGCTCGCTTTAGGCACGTTAGGCTGCTGCTGCGCGGCAACGGGCGTGGACGCAAACGCCGTGAGGATTGCCATCGCGGATACAAGTTTCATGTTCATGGATGCCTCCTTAAGTTGATCGGAATTCAATCGTCCGGGGCGATCTGGTTCCCCGTGATGGGGGCCAGCCCCCGCACGGGCGCGGCACTTCCGGATGCCCAGGCACCAGGAAGTGTGGGGACGTTATGCGATATTCACCTGAATCGTTGAAGCATTAATGTGGATGCCAAGTTTGTCCGGCCCGCTTTTAGCCGGCATCGTATTTAGTCTTTCGAGGACTGCTCAAAGTTCATTCGCGTTACGGTTTGCCAATTCGCTCGGCCGCCCACGGCGGCCTTTGTCATAGGGCTTCGGCCTGGCCAGTTACGGGGCCAAACCGCCTGTCAGCAAGCGGAGCTAACCAACTACTCTCTGGGTGAAACAAGCTCATGTTAATTTAGAGATATTTGTATGTAGTATTTGCTCGCGCATGGGGACCTTTCGTGCGCTTAGTTCCGCTCTGATTTGTTGCTGTTCATACTCCGGAAGCTGGCTAAGTTCTTCCGATGCGGACGCTATATGTTGACGGAACTCCTTCAACTTGTCTTTCTTGCCCCATAGTATAGGCATGCCGATATCATACCCCAACATGTAGGCTTCCCTATCACTGCCCGGTTCTCCGATCTTATAAAACTCGTTCCGGACCTCATCATAGACCATGCCCCAACCCGTTGGGCTATGTATACGCATAACAACTATAGTCGTCTTCGCCATACGCCGGGTTGCCGCATAAAGCTTCATCATATGTTGGTAGTATTGTCCACGCTTCCAATTCCTTAAGCCTGCCCCTGTGAGATGAAAGTCAATAGCGATGCCGTTGTTCTTTGGTTCGCGATCAATTTTGATGACAATACCTGATTGCTTAGGGTACATGAAGTCCGGGACATTATCGCCCGCAAGCCATAGACACATATAGGCCTTGCATACTTCAGGGCGATCTGGGTAGATGCTACAACCGTTCGCAGCGCAATGCTCACACAAGACGTTCTTGGTCTTGCCCAGCGCCTCTATGTCGTACACTTCACAGCAAGCTGTGCAGCCATCGCAGTTGCGTGTCATAGGCTGGCCACTCCTATCCATTTGTTTGATTGGCTCACGCTTTGGAAGCGCGCGTCAAGATAGAGCTGAGGGTCTTTCCACCGCCTGTGGGAAAATGCAATTTAACAAAAATCGGCTTGATACCACGTCCGGGCACCGTCCCCTTCAGTGAACTGACCGCCAAGCTGCCGCCGCGAGCGAGCTTCGGGCGGAGATGGTGCTGACCGAGTTGCGGCAGGAGCGGGCGCTGTCGCAAGGTGAGCTTGCCTGCGTGCTCGGCGTGAAGTGGGCCGACGCTGGCAAGCTGAAACCGGGGAAACGGTATGGCCTCGATGAGCGCATGGCCGAAACCACCAACGCGCTCGCAGAAGCCTTCCGCCTCGCCATCCGCAACGGCTCCATCTTCCTCGACGGCGGCGACGATTCCGCGCGCCGCACCTATGGCTGCCTCTACGGCATCCAGAGCTTCGGCGGCAGCCCGGCGCCGTTCGTGCCCGGCTTCGTGACCGACGCCGCCGGGCTGCAGAAGGTGCTGTCGGCGCTGTACATCTTCCTGTTCGGCCTGGCGCTGCGCAACATGCTGAAGATGAAGTGACGCGGCATAACGGAGGCGAGCCGTGCCGCCGGCGAAAATGCGCGCCGGCTCCATCCTTTAACGGACCGTAAAAATGCGTAAGCGCGGCGGTATAGTTAATGCGGACGTGGTAAACGCCAGACCGGCATGTTCCGAGCACGTCACTTTCTGCAAAATTTTTGCGTTTCGGGTCGAATTGTGCGTTTCAAAAATCCGGTTAAATATACGCGCAGGTCTCAAATTAACCATCCAGGCGGCCGCCAAGGTTTCGCCGCGCTCGCGTTTTCTTGCGCACAATCAATAACTTGAGTTGCGCCGCGTCCCTCTTAACGGTTTCTCAAAGCGCATGTGCTAAATTGCTTCAATACCGAAAAGCGGCACGGAGACAGGAAATCGCGCGCAAACAGCATTAACAAGCGCTTACCCAGGGCCAGGCGGCGGCGGCAGCAGGCATCACGTTTGCAAAAGCGTGCGGGCTTCCTTGAACGGCGCTGCAATGGTTCCTATTTCTCGAACTAATGACATCGGCAGGCCCGGCGGCAAGCCCGTCCGCTTCATGAACCGATCCACCGGCAGAAAGGCATTGGTATGGCACATTTGATGAGCGAGCTTCGTTTGCGCGACGTGGTCCTTCCGAACCGCATCGGGGTTTCGCCGATGTGCCAATATTCCTGCGCGGACGGGTTCGCGAACGACTGGCATTTCGTCCATCTGGGCACGCGGGCCGTGGGCGGTGCGGGGCTGGTCCTCACCGAGGCGGCGGCTGTCGTGCCGGAGGGCCGCATCACGCCGGAGGATCTGGGCGTGTGGAGCGAGGCGCATTTCGAGCCGCTTGAGCGGATCACGCGCTTTATCGATGCGCATGGGTCGATTGCCGGCATCCAGCTTGCGCATGCCGGCCGCAAGGCCAGCACCTACCGGCCATGGTCGGGCAAGGGCGCGGTGAGCGTGGCGGACGGCGGCTGGCAGCCCGTCGGGCCTAGCGCCGTGAGCTTCAGCCAAAGCTACACCACGCCGCGCGAGATGAGCGTGGGGGAGATCCGTGAGGTGCGGGACGCCTTCGCGGTCGCGGCGGAGCGCTCCTATCGCGCCGGCTTCCGCGTCATCGAGATCCACGCCGCGCACGGCTACCTGATGCATGAATTCCTGTCGCCGCTCAGCAACCAGCGCGGCGACGAATATGGCGGCAGCTTCGAGAACCGCACCCGTGCCTTGCGCGAAACCACCGCCGCCGTGCGCAAGGTGCTGCCGGACCGGTGCCCGCTGATCGTGCGCATCTCGGCCACGGATTGGACGGATGGCGGCTGGGATGTGGAGCAGTCGGTGGAGCTGTCGCGCGCGTTGAAGGCGCTTGGCGCCGACCTCATCGACGTGTCCACGGGCGGGAATATCGAAACCGCCGCGATGCCTGTCGGCCCCGGCTACCAGACCACCTTCGCCGAGCGCATCCGGCGCGAAGCGGGCATCGCCACCTCGACCGTCGGCATGATTACCTCGGCCGCGCAGGCCGACCATGTGGTGCGGACCGGCCAGGCCGACCT
>DNXO01000064.1:5245-6120 GCA_003506895.1 Acetobacteraceae bacterium
CGCGTGCCCGCGCACGAAATCGACTGACAGTGCTTCACTCCGCCGTGTCCCCCGCAAATGAGCGATTGATGTGATTCGAATTGCGGCTTGCGGGGGACTCCACAGTGCCATTCCCGTGAAGGCGGATGTCAATTTGTCATTGTAGAACAACATGTTAGTGCGGTATATGCCTCCGCGTGGACTGCGCCGTTCAGGGGCAACCGGGCTGGTTCCCCAGGGGCTGAAGATATGCGCTCCCGTCATTGCTGCACTGCGGTGCATCCTCTAGGTGCATTGTGCACTGCAATATATGCTTCGACTTAGACGAAAGTCGTGCCAAATAGGAAACTGGGCAGATCCCGGTTCCTCCATCGCGGTGCGAATACTTTTGGGCTCAGAGGAAGGATGCACCATGACGAGAACGGGAAAAGTGCTGCTTGGCGGTCTCTTATTCGCAGCCGTTGGAGCTTTTACCGCCGAGGCTGGGGAACGCGATGCGGCAGTGTACCGGCCAATTCAAGGCTTGAACCATCATTTCGGCTCGAAGCTTGCGGTGGGCTACTTCCTGCAGAAGGACGGCGCGTGCGCCGTGAGCATTTTCCTGACTGAAAACGCCGATGAAGGTATGGCTCCGCCCCCCGCGTCGCGCCTGCAAGTCAAGGTGGCGCCTGGAGAGGACGTCAAATTGAATTCGGTCGAGGGTAAGTCGCTCGAACTCAAGTGCGGCGCTGGGGCCGCTACGCTCGAAGTGAAGGGCGGCACCGTCCAGAACCAGTACGCCCTGCGCTGATTGCTTCCCATCTTACGCAAGAGAACGAACCGCGGAGTTTGCTCCCAGCCGCGGTTCGCGGCCATATTTCCGCATTCAGATATCCGAACGCCCCCAAAACTTGGGG
>DNXO01000064.1:6395-9536 GCA_003506895.1 Acetobacteraceae bacterium
CGTTCCCTGCCGGGGCAAAAGCGATCACTGCTGAAACAGTGCGGCTTCCCCGGCCCCTTTGGTCGCATCGCCGGCGCTATAGGAGTGAGCGCCCGCTCCCGCAAGCGCGCCACCCTGCACGATCAGATACTCGTCGCGGATCGGGCGGTTCTCGAACCAGCATTCGAGAATTTCGCGGACACCGGCCGCATACCGGGCCTGTGCCGAGAGCGACGTCCCGGAAATATGGGGCGTCATACCGTGGTGAGGCATCGTGCGCCAGGGATGGTCCTTCGGCGCCGGTTGCGGGAACCAAACGTCACCGGCGTAACCGGCGAGCTGGCCGCTTTCGAGCGCGCGGACGACTGCGTCGCGATCGCAGATTTTACCGCGCGCGGTGTTCACGAGGTAGGCGCCGCGCTTCATCTTGCCGATCAGCGCGTCGTTGAACATGTGCTCGGTCTCTGGATGCAGCGGCGCGTTGATCGTCACCACATCGCAGACCTTGACCATCTCCTCGACGCCGGGATGAAACGTCACGCCCAGCTCCTTTTCCACCGCGGCTGGCAGCCGGTGGCGGTCGGTATAGTGCAGCTTGACCTCGAAGGGTTTCAGCCGCCGCAAAACGGCGGTGCCGATACGCCCGGCAGCGACGGTGCCTACGTGCATGCCTTCCAGATCGTAGGACCGGCTCGCGCAGTCTGCGATGTTCCAGCCGCCTCTTATCACCCAGCCATAAGATGGAAGGTAATTGCGCACGAGCGACAGGATCATCATCACCACGTGTTCGGACACACTGATACTATTGCTGTAGGTAATCTCGGCGACCGTGACGCCGCGCTCGATTGCTGCCTGCAGATCGACGTGGTCCGAACCGATCCCGGCCGTGATCGCCAGCCGGAGCTTCTTGGCCTTGGCGAACCGTTCCGCCGTGAGATAGGCAGGCCAGAAGGGTTGGGAGATCACAACATCGGCATCGGGCAGTTCCTTCTCGAACCTGGAATTGGGACCGTCCTTGTCAGCGGTCACAAACAGGCTGTGCCCCTGCCGTTCGAGAAATTTTCTTAAGCCCAGTTCACCGGAAACGCTGCCCAGCAATCTGCCCGGCATGAAATCGATGGTCTTCGGTGACGGCAGCGTCTGGCCGCCGGGATAGCCGTTCAGCGAAGGGAGGCCATCGCGCGGATATGAATTGGGATATCCGTCGACGGGATCGTCGTAAAGAACGCATAGGATTTTGGCCATGGGTTCCTCCACTTGGTGCTTATTCGATCAGCTCCTCCTTTTTCTCTGTGCTTTATCGAGATCCATATCGGCATAAGCGCAAGCTCATCTTACAAATCCCGGCGGAAGAGCTGTTTCTCTGCTCATTGCGTAAGAGACGTCTTCGTTTCTTACGCAACTACCGTTGACGACGACATGGGGGCGATGGCTGCGATAGTCAAATCGGACGGGGAATACCAAACGATAGAAGTCCCTGAGTTAACATGGCGGAACGGCCCCGGCCAGGCTTGCCGGGAATGCCAGCTTAGTCGGTTGGCACGGTTTCGGGCGTTCCGGCGTGCAGGGTAAATCCGGCCGCCGCCCAGGCTTCCGCGCCGCCGGGGAACCACAGCACCTTCTTATAGCCGTAGCCGATGGCGCGCTTGGCCGCGTTCCAGCTCATCCAGCAATCGGCTTTGCAGTAGAAGGCGATTGCCTTATCCGTCTGGCCACCCGTAGCGGTAGCCAGCCGCGCCCGGAACCAGGCGTCTAGCGCCGTGCTGATGGCGCCCCGGCCAACCTCCGGCCACCAGACGCTGCCGGGCACATCCATGCGCGGCGGCGGCATCCAGGGCCGATCAGCGGGCAGCGTGGCCGGGCGGCGCGAGGCCGGCATCACGTCGATCACGATGGTGCCGTTTGCCATGGCGGCGGACAGTGCCTGAGCGTCCACTACCTGCGCACCCGTCAATGCCACGGGCACGGGCGCGTTGTAGTCACCCATCCGGAAACCGTCCGGCTCCGGGACGCTGGCCGCAGCAAGAAACGGGACAGCGAGCAGAATTGCGAACAGAGTCAATCGCATAGCCGCCTCAATTCGCCAGCGGGTCGAAATGGCGCTTGAACTCCGCTCCGGAGCTGTCATGCGCCACAACGTCGATGCCGCCATCGCCCGAGGGCGTGTAGGTGAAGTTGATGACCGGGTCTTCGCTGAGCGAGATGTCGCTTTGCAGATCGAATACAGTCACGCCGCCGCTCTTCACCGACACCGTGTCGAGATAGCGCGCCGGGATGAAGCCACCGCTCGGCGTCGATTGCATGCCGTTGTGGTTGGGGTGGCTGATGAGCAGTTGCGAGGGAACCCCCGCGCCATCGGGCGCCTTCGTCCGGTGGAGCTGCATCTGGCCCAGGCGCGCGGCCGTCTCCGCCGTCTGCCCGCTGGCCGGCGCCGAGCACCCCCCAGCCGCTTTCACATAGTGTTCGGCGGCCAGCAGCGATCCATCCTCGGTTTCGGCGACCGCGTGGACAAGCGTGTAATCGTTGATGCGCACACGGAACTTGATCTGATCCGGCGAGATCGCCGGGCCGAAGCGGAACGTGCCTACCACCGGAGCGGGATTGTTGTCGATAAACACGGTCACGGCGGTGATGCGCTTCTTGGCGTGAAGCTCGACCGTCAGCGGTACAAGCGCGGCGTCCATCGCCCGGTCAGGCGCGATCAGCTTCACCTCTTCGCCCGCGTCCTGGACCGGCCGGGCGTGGAAGACAGGCTCGCGCACATCCTGCCAGCGTTGCGCCTCCTCGGCCGGGTCTCTGTCCCGGGCCTGAGCCCTTTCGGCGGCCAGCCCTGAAAGCGCCAGCGCGGCGCACAGGGCGGCTCTTTGCAGCCGACCAAACGGATCGTGGCTCATTCGGCGTTCTCCCATTCGAGTTCATGCACTGCTTGCGCGGCGTTGTGCGCGTTATAGTCGTCGAACAGCAGCCAGCGGCCGCGTTCGGACTGAGCCGCTACCTTCGCCGCCTCCTCGATGTCGCCGCCGCGCTTCAGCACGGCGCGCACATCGGTGGCCAGGGTCTTCAGGTAGCGCTCCTCGTCCGCGGCGGCGTCCGGCCAAGGCACCGAGGCTGGCCCATGTCCCGGCACCGCGCGCGCCGCCCTGCTTTGCTTGAGCTCCTCGA
>DNXO01000121.1:0-145 GCA_003506895.1 Acetobacteraceae bacterium
ACCGGCTGCGTGGCGGCGCTGTTCAATCGGGCGCGCGGCCTGTTAAGGTTCGCTCCTGCCCCCTGGAGACTTCCCCCGTGAGACCGCGCACAAAACAAAAGCCAAGCGACAAGCCGGCAGGCCTGCGAAAGGCCGCCATCGCCAA
>DNXO01000121.1:529-1336 GCA_003506895.1 Acetobacteraceae bacterium
GCCGACCTGAGCAAACTGGTCGGCCTGCACAACTCCACCACTTTTCATCTCGCCAAGACCATGGTGTCGCTGGGCTATCTGCGACAGGAGAAAGATTCCAAGCGCTACCGGATCGGGCGGCCCTTGTTTGCTCTTGCCGCAAGCGCTCTCGACGAAATCGAAATGGTCAATGTGGCCACGCCGGTGCTCGAGGACCTGTCGCGGGAAACCGGAGAAAGCGGTCATTTTGCCGTACGCATGGGCGACGCCGTCGTCGTGATCGCCCGGACCAGCGGCCCCGGTGCATTTCAGTTGACCGACCGCGTCGGGGTCGTTCGGCCAGCGCACTGCACGGCGGTCGGCAAGATTATCCTGGCATCGCTGCGCGCCGACCAACTCAAGCGCTTTCTGGAACGTGCGGACCTGAAACCGTCGACGAAACAGTCGATCATCGATGTCCCTTCCCTGTTGCGCGAGATTGCCGAGATCAAACGCAGCGGCATCGCCTTTGACGACGGTGAATTCAATCCGGAAGTGCGCTGCATCGCCGTGCCGGTGCTGGATTTCACCGGCCAGATCATCGGCGCGCTGGGCATTTCCGGCCCGATCTGGCGACTTTCCAACCAGATACTGCAAGGTCATGCCAGGATCGTGCGCACCGCGGCCAATCGGCTGTCCGTCGAATTTGGCGCCAAAACCGTCTCAAAATCCTGAGCAGCGAGGCTGGACCGTTCATTTGGCGTTGACAGCAGCCACTCCCTCCGAAAATATCATACAGCAATAAAAAACTACCTCTCACATTCTCGCATATGCCGGAATTAAGGGAGG
>DNXO01000121.1:1589-2754 GCA_003506895.1 Acetobacteraceae bacterium
CGTCGCGACTGCCTCTGGGAGGAGAGCAACGATGAGCCGCTACAGCCGACGTGCATTGTTGAAAGCGAGCGCCGCCCTTGCCGGCGTCTCAACGATCGGATTCCCGTCGATCGTCAGCGGCCAGACCGAAAAGATAAAGATCGGCCATCTGACGCCGCTGACCGGCTTTCTCGGCGCGCTCGGCGCCTACGCCCAACTCGGCCTCCGGATGGCGGAGGAGGAAATCAACGCAGCCGGCGGGGTCATGGGCCGGCAGATCGCCGTTACCTCCGAAGATTCCGTCAATCCCGCCACCGCCGCGACCAAGGCCCAGCGCATGCTGGATCAGGACGGCGTCGCCGTTCTGATGGGCGAGATCAATTCAGCTTCCGCGCTGACCATCATGCAGGTGGCCGAACGCAACAAGCGGCTGTTCATGCAGATCGGCGCGCGTTCCGACGCGCTGCGCGGCAAGAACTGCAACAGATATACCTTCCATGTCGATATCCCGAGCACGGTGATGGTCAACGCGGTCGGCAAGGCGCTGGTGCGCGACAACATGATGAAGGACAAGAAATTCTATACGCTGACTGCCGACTATATCTTCGGCCACGACCTCGCCCGTGCAGCCAAGTCATTCTTCGACGCCAACGGTGGCAAGCTGATCGGCGACGAACTGGTGGCGACCGATGTTACCGACTTCAGTCCGTATCTCCTCAAGATCCGCCAGGCCAGGCCGGACGTGGTCTGCTCCAACCTCGCCGGCAATCAGGTCACGACGCTGGTCAAGCAATACGCCGAATTTGGACTGCCCTATCCGATCGTCGGCTTCAATCTCAACACCGCCGACGCCTGGGCCGCCGGCGACGGCAATCTGAGCGGGACCTGGCCGACGATCTGGTATCACACCCTCGATGTTCCGGCTTCCAGGGCTTTCGTCGTCAACTTCATCAAGAAACACGGCAAGCCGCCGGAGAATCATGCCTGGATCGAATATGTGTCGCTGAAGATGATGGCGCAGGCCATGAACGAGACCAGGTCGACCGAGACGGACAGACTGATCGGCTACTTCGAGAAGGAAACGCAATTCGATATCCTCAAGGGTCGCAAGGGGTATTTCCGGTCCTGGGATCATCAGCTGATGCAGGAAGCCTATCCTTTCACGGTCAAACCGAAAGGCCAGGCC
>DNXO01000151.1:0-442 GCA_003506895.1 Acetobacteraceae bacterium
TCGTCCCCGGCGGCTTGCTGGTGATATCGTAAGTCACCCGATTAACCCCCCGGACCTCATTCACGATCCGCCCTGCCACCCGCGTCAGAAACGACATCTCGAACGGATAGACATCCGCCGTCATCCCGTCCGTGCTGGTGACCGCCCGCAGCGCGCACGCCATGTCATAGGTGCGGCCATCGCCCATCACCCCGACCGTTCGCACCGGCAGCAGCACGGCGAACGCCTGCCAGATCGCGTCATACAATCCGGCGGAGCGGATCTCTTCCAGATAGATCGCGTCAACCTTGCGCAGGATATCCGCCTTCTCGCGGGATATCGCGCCGGGGATGCGGATCGCCAGACCGGGGCCGGGGAAGGGGTGCCGCCCGACGATGATTTCGGGGATGCTCAGTTCGCGTCCCAGGACCCGGACCTCATCCTTGAACAGCTCGCGCAGCGG
>DNXO01000151.1:694-3583 GCA_003506895.1 Acetobacteraceae bacterium
ACAGCTCGCGCAGCGGCTCGACCAGTTGCATCCGCATCCGTTCCGGCAACCCGCCGACGTTGTGGTGCGATTTGATCGTCACCGAGGGGCCGCCGGTAAAGCTGACGCTCTCGATCACATCCGGATACAGCGTGCCCTGGGCCAGGAAGTCGGCCCCGCCGATCTTGCCGGCCTCTTCCTCGAACACCTCGATGAACAGCCGCCCGATCGTCTTGCGCTTGATCTCCGGGTCGGTCACGCCCTCCAGCGCGCCCAGGAACAGGTCGGAGGCGTCCCGATGCACCAGCTTGATGTTGAAGCGGTCGCGGAACGTCTTGATCACGTCATCCGCCTCGCCATGCCGCAGCAGGCCGTGATCGACGAAGATGCAGGTCAATTGGTCGCCGATCGCCTCATGGATCAGCACCGCCGCGACCGAGGAATCCACCCCGCCCGACAGCCCGCAGATCACCCGCCCGCTGCCCACCTGCGCCCGAATCCGCGCAATCTCCGTCGCTCGGAATCCCGCCATGGTCCACGAGCCGGACAGGCCGACCACATCGTGGGTGAAGTTACGCAGCAACTGCGCCCCGTGCGGCGTATGCACGACCTCGGGATGGAACTGCACCCCGTAGAACCGGCGCGCATCGTCGGCGATGGCGGCAAACGGTGCGCCCTCGCTGGTGGCGACAACCCGGAACCCAGGCGGCAGCCGGGTCACCCGGTCGCCATGGCTCATCCATACCTGCTCACGGCCGCCCTTCGCCCAGACGCCATGAAACAGCGCGCAGTCGGCGGCGATATCGACATAGGCGCGCCCGAACTCACGGTGGTCGGAGGGTTCGACCGCTCCGCCAAGCTGGTGGCACAGCAGTTGCTCGCCATAGCAGATGCCCAGGACGGGCACCCCAAGCTCAAACACCACTGGGGAGGCGACGGGCGATACCGCCTCATGCACCGAGGCCGGGCCACCCGACAGGATGATCCCGCGCGGGTTCCATTCGATAATGCGTTCGGCCGAGGCGTTGAATGGCCAGATTTCGCAGTAAACGCCGGATTCGCGCAGCCGGCGCGCGATCAACTGTGTGACCTGGCTGCCGAAGTCCAGGATCAGGATGCGTTCGGGGGTGTCGGCGGGATCAGGCAGGGAATCGTTCATGGTATGGGTCGCCATCGCTTGATCCCGCGCCTTGGACCATGCGCCGCATCGCTTTGCAAGCCGAACCCGGCCGCCCGCGGAAGGTGGCCGGGTTCGTCCGGTCAGGCGGCTGCGAACTGGCCGCGGCCGAACACCTTATCAAGCGTGGCGGCTTCGGCCTTGTCGAACGGCGTCGTCTTGCCGCGGACGGCGTCAACCTCGGCCAGGGCCTTCTTCACCGCCGGCCGCTCGTCGATCGCCTTTACCCAGCGGACGATGTTCGGGAACTTCGCCATCACGTCGGCGCCCATCAGCGCCGGGATGTTGCGTAGCCACGGGAAGGTGGAGATGTCGGCCACGGAGTAGTCCGAACCCGCCAGATAGGTCGCCGATGCCAGGCGTTGATCGATCACCTCGGCCACGCGCACCGCCTGCGTCAGGTAGCGGCTTTTGGAGTAATCGTTGCCAGCCGGGGCGAAGCGGAGATAGTGCACGAACTGGCCGAACATCGGGCCAACCGTGGACATTTGGGTCATCAGCCACTGGATCGCGTCAAACTTCGCGGCCGGATCGGACGGCAGCAGCTTACCGGTCTTTTCGGCGAGGTACAGCAGGATCGCACCGGCCTCTCGGCGAGGCTTTCCCAAACCCCTTGCCGGCTGCCGGCCAATTCTCTTACGCTGCGGTGCGGCAGGATCATTGCCATTTGTCCAGCCAGCGGGCAAAAGGATCGCTTGCGCGTGAACGCGCATCCCCTGACGGCAGACATGTTACGCCAAGGAAAGTTGTGGCTATGCAAGAGGTTGTGAGACAAGGCCTTTACGATCCCAGGAACGAGCACGATGCGTGCGGCGTGGGCTTCGTCGTGAATATCAAAGGCCGAAAATCTCACGAAATCATCACGCAGGGCCTGAAAATCCTGGAGAATCTGGACCATCGCGGCGCCGTCGGGGCTGACCCGCTGGTCGGCGACGGCGCCGGAATCCTGATTCAGATGCCGGATGCGCTGCTCAATGATTGGGCACGCGTCCACGGCAAGTCCCTGCCGGCCGCCGGCCGCTATGCCGTTGCCATGTGCTTCCTGCCGCGCGACGCAACCGCTCGGGAACACATCATTCAGCATTTCGAGCAGGTCGTGGCGAAGGAAGGCCAGTCCATGGTCGGCTGGCGCGATGTGCCGACGGACCTGACCGGCCTGGGCAAGACGGTGATTGAAACCATGCCGGTGATCCGCATGGCGATCGTCGCCTCCAACATGTCGATCCGCGACCAGAATGCGTTCGAACGCAAGATCCTGGCGATCCGCAAGCAGATCCTGAACAACCTCCGCAGCCTGGCCGAGAAGCGGAACATCCCGGGCGTGACGGAGCTGTATATGCCGTCATTCTCTACCCGGACGGTGGTTTACAAGGGGCTGCTGCTGGCGACCCAGGTGGGCAGCTTCTACCTGGATCTTCTCAACGACCTGACCACATCGGCCCTGGCGCTGGTGCATCAGCGCTTCTCCACGAATACCTTCCCGTCCTGGAAGCTGGCGCACCCCTACCGGTTCCTGGCCCACAACGGCGAGATCAATACCGTCCGCGGCAACGTCAACTGGATGTATGCCCGCCGCCGGTCGATGGAATCCGACCTGATCGGCCCGGACCTGAACAAGATGTGGCCGATCATCCCGCACGGCCAGTCGGACACCGCCTGCCTGGACAACGCGCTGGAAATCCTCGTCGCCGGCGGCTACTCGCTGTCGCATGCGATGATGATGCTGATCCCGG
>DNXO01000151.1:3827-3965 GCA_003506895.1 Acetobacteraceae bacterium
TGATGATGCTGATCCCGGAAGCCTGGGCGCACGATCCGCTGATGGATCCCGAACGCAAAGCATTCTACGAATACTACGCAGCGCTGATGGAACCGTGGGACGGCCCCGCCGCCATCGCCTTCACCGACGGCCGCCAGA
>DNXO01000151.1:4251-4792 GCA_003506895.1 Acetobacteraceae bacterium
GACCGCAACGGCCTGCGCCCGGCCCGCTATGTCATCACCGACGACGACCATGTCATCATGGCCTCGGAATCCGGCGTGCTGCCGGTCCCGGAGGAGAAGATCGTCCGCAAATGGCGCCTGCAACCTGGTAAGATGTTGCTGATCGACCTGGAAGAAGGCCGCATCATCGACGACGCCGAGATCAAGCAGAAGCTCGCCCGCGAACATCCCTATGCGGAATGGCTGGAGCAGACCCAGTACAAGCTGGAATCGCTGCCCGAAAGCGAGGAGCAGCCCCCGGCGCCGCTGTCCAACGACACCGACGCACTGCTGAACCGCCAACAGGCGTTCGGTTACACCCAGGAAGACATTCAGTTCTTCCTGGAGCCGATGGCCGCGAACGGCGACGACCCGGTTGGCTCGATGGGCACCGACACGCCGCTGGCGGTGCTTTCCGAGCGACCGAAATTGCTGTTCAACTACTTCAAGCAGCTTTTTGCGCAAGTCACCAACCCGCCGATCGACCCGTTTCGTGAGGGGCTGGGGATGTCGGTGATGGGAT
>DNXO01000038.1 GCA_003506895.1 Acetobacteraceae bacterium
GCTCGTGAAGCACCTTGTTGTGCTTGAGATTGTGCAAGAGCGCCGTCGGCACGAAACTCGGGTCGCTGGTCAGGAATACTGCGGTGCCTTTGACGATGTGAGGTGGACGCTTTTCGAGGCTCTTGATCAAATCCTTCAGCGGCACCTCGATGCGCCGGGTCTTGAGGATCAGGATCGCCGAACCCCGGCGCCAGGTCCAGATCATGATCGCCATGGCAAGACCGAACAGCAGCGGCACCCATGCGCCTTCGAGCAGCTTCAGGAGATTCGCGCTGAAGAACGTCATGTCGACGACGATGAACGGCACGATCACTGCCGCCGCGGTGGCCGCGCGCCAATTCCATAATTTCCAGATCACGACGAAACCCATGATGCCGTCGACGACCATAGTCGTGGAGACGGCGATGCCGTAGGCGGAGGCCAGATTGCTCGACGTACGGAACAGCAGCACCAGCAGCAATACGCCGATCAGCAAAAGCCGGTTCACCCGCGGCAGATAGATCTGTCCAGCATGGGTTTCCGAGGTGTAACGGACCTCGAAACGCGGCAACAGACCGAGCTGCACCGCCTGCCGCGTCAGCGAATAGGCTCCCGTAATCACCGCCTGGCTCGCGATCACGGTCGCCGCGGTCGCCAGGGCGACCAGCGGCAGCAGCATGACTTCCGGAACCATCCGATAGAAGGAGTTTTCAATCGCGGCGGGATCGGAAAGCACCAGCGCGCCCTGACCGAAATAATTGATGAGAAGCGACGGCAGCACGAAATAAAGCCATCCGGCCTGGATCGGCTTGCGTCCGAAGTGACCCAGATCGGCATAGAGCGCCTCGCCTCCGGTTACGGCAAGAAATACCGCGCCCAGAGTTACCAGGCCGATCGTCCCATGCGACAGCAGGAATTGGAGGGCGTACCAGGGATTGATCGCGGCCAGCACCGATGGGTCGTCGCTGATATGAACGAGGCCCATCACCGCCAAGGTAGCAAACCAGACGATCATGACCGGCCCGAAGGCCGAGGCGACGCGGGCCGTGCCGCTGCTCTGCACCGAGAAGAGCACAACCAGGATGAAAACCGTCAGCGGTACCACAAAGTGTTCGAGCGCCGGCGTTGCGAGCTTGAGGCCCTCCACCGCCGACAGCACCGAAATCGCCGGCGTGATCATGGAATCGCCGATGAACATCGAGGCGCCGATCACGCCCAGCGTCAGCAAGAGCCAGCTCCTGCGGCCCAGCGCACGCTGACCCAGCGCCATCAACGACAGCGTCCCGCCCTCGCCGTTATTGTCGGCGCGCAACAGCAGCAGGACGTATTTTGCGGTAACGACGATGAGGAGTGCCCACAGGATCAGCGACAGAACCCCGAGCACGATGACCCGGGTGATGGGCTGGCCCTGCGCTGCATCGGCGACCGCCTCGCGAAATGCATACAGCGGTGAGGTTCCAATATCGCCGAAGACAACGCCGATACTTCCCAGCGTCAGGGCCCAAAAGCCAGTCGTGACCGGCCCGTCATGGCCCTCGGTTGATGTGACGCTGGCGGCCATGGTGATGGAAAACAACTCTATCGGTTGATTTGATCCGGACGGCTATCGACGCTTTCCAGGAAAGCCTGTCAACGGCTCAACCATAGCAGCGGCGCCAGGCGTCGCGCGTCTCCACAACGCCGCACCCGCCTGGAGCAAATGAGGTAATATAGTACGGAATTACGGTTTCAGATCGGGCGGAAGCGGCGGGTCCTCACGCATCAGCGTGATGGTCACGCGACGGTTCGCCGAGAGCGAGGGGTCGTCGGGAAACAGCGGCTGGCTGTCGGCCTTGCCGGAGACAGCAAAGATGTGGGCCGGCGGCAGCCCTTCCCTCTCGAGGATCTGACGTACCACGTTCGCCCTGTCCGCCGAGAGATCGAACGCCCCGTAATCGCTCGTCGACGGCACGAAGCCGGCGGCGGTGTGACCGACGATCGATATTCGAAGCGGCGTCGCCTTGAGCGGGGCCGCGAGTTTCTGGATCAGCCGCCGCGTCCGTTCATACGGCACTTTCGATCCGTCGGCGAACATCGAGCGGCCGTCCTGATCGACGATCTCCAGATTGAGGCCCTCCTTGGTCTCCTCAAACATGATGTGCTTGGAGATCTCGGTCAGCTCCGGCATGTCCTGCAACGCCTGTCGCAGCGAGGCCGAGGCAAGCGCGAATTCGCGGTCGATCTTCAGCCGGGCGCCGCTGATGCGGTTGCGCTCCTGCTGGTCCGGGGTCGGCGTATTGGACGATTCCTCCGGTGGAATATGATCAAGGTTCTTCAGCTTCGGCCTGGTCGGCAAACCATCGGATTCGATGATGCCCGAATAGCGCGCTGCGTTCTGGACACCGAAAGCATCGCGCATCGAACCGGCAACGATCTTCAGCTTGTTGTTATCCATCGTGGAGAACGCGACGAGCATCACGAAGAAGCTCATCATCAGACCCATGAGGTCAGCAAAGGTCACGAACCAGCCGTGTCCTCCGCCATGTGCGTCGCCACGCTTTTTCTTGGCCATTGTTGTTTTTCCGGGCCGAGGTCCGTCGCTTTACGCCGGGACCGGCTCGCCCTCTTCATGGCGATGCTTTTCCGGCAAGTAGGCCAGCAGCATTTCACGCACCAGCGTCGGGCTCTTGGAATCCCGGATCATCAGGATGCCGTCGATGATCAGCGT
>DNXO01000009.1 GCA_003506895.1 Acetobacteraceae bacterium
TCGTCGAACGGGCGCTGCTGATTGAGTTAAAGACCGTTACCGCGCTGAACGAGGCACACCACGCCCAGTGCATCAACTATCTCAAGGCCTCCGGCCTGAAACTGGGTTTGCTTCTCAACTTCGGTATGAAACGGCTGGAAATCAAATGCGTGGCCAATACGGTGTAAACCGTTCCATCTGCGCAATCCGCGGCATCGTCTTTCTTAATCTGCGTTAGGTCCTTGCTTTCTCGCGACGCACTCATTATCGCGATGACATGAGCCGAACCCCCGCGGGTTAGGGCCCAGGGGCCGAAACGGGTGCTGGTGGACGCAGCGAATGGGCGTTGGCCCGCAAGCCCGGCCTTGATGTGTCCGATCGAAGGCGATGAAATCAGCCTGACGGGGCGCCGTCGGAAAGCCGAGGGTACCGTCGCCTGATATGACACCCAACAACAGACAATCGGGGACAAGGAACCGTTAAGCCGCCCGAGGACAATCCGATCACTCAACGCGTCAAAAAACTCGCAAATCGGGATTGGACTACAACCTCGCAGGCCCGCCATGACGATGAGGGGCCGGTGGCTTCCGTCAAACAATTCGCTTATTTGGCAGCGGCCCCTAACTGTGAATCGGCTGCCCCAAAGGCAGTCTGACTCGACATTGACTATTTTCCCATCTACAACCATATACAGGTGCCCGCCGGCAACCGACACACCCGCGCGTGCTGACTCACATCAGTCAGCGACTGTGAGAAATTCTCAAAAACGGGATAAAATCCCATAGTGCGGCTTTTGAGACGACCAAGAGACGCCGTCATCCCGCCCCAACACCACAGCCCAGCCGGATAAGCGGCCCGGGCCGCTCCACCCAAGCCAGCCGCCGCGTCCCGCCTGAAACCCCGCACTGGACAAGCCGCCAACCGGCAGCGCATTAGAAACGCGCCGAACGTCCGATACGGTGTCCAGGAGCTCGACGCGTAAGACCATGATGTATTTCAGTCGCATGAAGACCACGCTCATCCTGGGCGTCTGTTTGCTTGGCATCCTGCTGGGCGTGCCGAACCTGTTTCCAGCCCCGGCCGCCTGGATGCCTTGGCGCACCGTGCATCTGGGGCTCGACCTGCGCGGCGGCAGTTACTTGCTGCTAGAGGTCGATATGAAGGCCGTCCTGAAGGAACGGCTCGACAGCCTGGCCGACGGCGTGCGCCAGGACCTCCGGACCGCCCAGATCTACTACCAGACGCTGGAGCCTCAGCCCGACCAGAACCGCGTGCTGCTGCGCCTGCGCGATGCCACCAAAACCGACGCTGCGGTGGCGGCGCTCCGTCCGCTGATCAGCCCCGATGCCTCCACCGGACTGCCGGACATGGCGATCGGCTCCGACCCCGGCGGCACCATTACGCTAACCCTGTCCGCCACCGCGCTGGCGGCCCGGGCGAGCGGCGCCGTGGACCAGTCGATTGAGATCGTCCGCCGCCGCATCGATGAAACCGGCGTGGTCGATCCGCAGATCACCCGCCAGGGCCAAAGCCGCATCGTGGTCCAGCTTCCCGGCGTCGGCGATCCGGACCGGATCAAGCAGTTGATCGGCAAGACCGCCCACATGACCTTCCGGTTGGTCGATGAGGTCGCCAACCCGAACGCCGGCGGGCCGCCGCCTCCGGGCGACGACTTCCTGCAGATGCAGGACCAACCTGGCCAGAAGATCGCCGTCCGCAAGCGCATCGACGTCGATGGCGCCGACCTGACCGACGCGCGTGCCGGCACCAGCCCGGAAACCGGCGACTGGGTGGTGAACTTCACCTTCAACTCCGTCGGCGCTCGGCGTTTCGCCGACGTCAGCAGGGCCAACGTGAACCACCGCTTCGCCATCGTCCTGGACGACAAGGTCATCTCCGCCCCGGTGATCCGCGAGGCGATCACCGGCGGGCGAGGCCAGATCAGCGGGTCGTTCAACGCCACCACGGCCAACGATCTCGCGGTGCTGCTGCGGGCCGGCGCCTTGCCGGCGCCGCTGACGGTGGTGGAACAGCGCTCCGTCGGGCCGGAACTGGGCGAGGCCAGCATCAAGGCCGGCGCGATCTCCCTGATCGCCGGATTCCTGTTCGTCATCGCCTTCATGGGCATTTTCTACGGGCTGTTCGGCTGGTTCGCGAACCTCGCGCTGCTGGTCAACCTGGCCCTGATGCTGGGCATCATGTCGCTGTTGCAGGCGACGCTGACGCTGCCGGGTATGGCGGGGATCCTGCTGACGCTGGGTATGGCGGTCGATGCCAACATCCTGATCAACGAGCGTATCCGCGAGGAGCAAAAGCTCGGTCGTCCCCCCCTGGCGGCGCTGGAGCACGGGTTTTCGCGCGCCTACAGCACCATTTTCGATAGCAATGCCACCGCGTTCTTGGCGCACGTCATGCTGTTCGTGTTCGGGTCGGGGCCGGTGAAGGGCTTCGCCGTGACGATCACG
Organism: Acetobacteraceae bacterium; assembly: GCA_003506895.1. Taxonomy (GTDB): domain Bacteria; phylum Pseudomonadota; class Alphaproteobacteria; order Acetobacterales; family Acetobacteraceae; genus Rhodopila. The sequence continues at coordinate 2,445 of DNXO01000009.1, forward strand.
GTTGGCATCGCCACCTCCCTGTTCACCGCCTGGATGCTGACCCGGCTTCTGGTGTCCCGCTGGTACATCGCCACGCGGCCGAAACTGCTGCCGGTCTAAGGGTTCTTCGCCATGTTCATCAAACCCCGCTTTCGTCTGGCGCCGGAAAACACCCGCATCAACTTCATGCGCGGCCGGTATATGGGCCTGATCGTCTCGGCGGTCCTGTCCATCGCCTCGGTAATCATGTTCTTCCATCCCGGCCTGAAAATGGGGATCGACTTCTCGGGCGGCGTGGTGATGGAAGTCCGTACGCCGGGCCCGGCCGATTTCGCCAAGATCCATGCCGCGCTGGCCGCCGAACATATGCCCGACCAAGGCGTGCAGCGCTTCGGCGACGAATCGGAAGTGCTGATCCGCCTCGGCGCCCAACCCTCCGAACAGAGCACCCAGCAAGCGGTCGCCCGCGTTCGCGCGGCGCTGGAGAAGGCCGTCCCCGGCATCACGATCCAACGCACCGACGCCGTCGGCGCCAGCGTCTCGGCGGAGCTGTTCCGCAACGGGCTGGCGGCGCTGGGCATCAGTCTGCTGATGATCCTGGTGTATATCTGGTTCCGGTTCGAATGGCAGTTCGCGGTCGGCGCCGTGGTGACGCTGATATTGGATGTCACCAAGGCGATCGGCTTCCTGGCGCTGACCCGCATCGAGTTCGACTTGGTGATGGTCGCCGCGATCCTGACCATCCTCGGCTATTCGACCAACGACAAGGTCGTGGTCTATGACCGCGTCCGCGAGAACCTGCGTAAATACAAGTCGATGCCGCTGCGCGAACTGATCGACCTGTCGATCAACGAGACGCTGAACCGGACGTTGGGCACCTCGATGACCGTATTCCTGGCCAGTTTGCCGTTGGCGCTGTTCGGCGGCGAGTCGATCTCGGGATTCGCCTGGGTGATGCTGTTCGGGATCGTGGTGGGCACGTCGTCGTCGATCTTCATCGCCGCGCCGATTCTGCTGTTCCTGGGTGAACACCGCCTGCGCCGGGATGCCAGCGCGCCGGTTGCGCCCTCCACGACCGCCGCGGCCCCGCCACGGTGATACTTCGCCGGCGGGGGGTGCTGGCTGGCGTTTCCGCGGCGGCGGCCCTTGCGGTTTCGCCACCGGGGTGGGCCGTCCAGCCCGTTCGGCCGAAGCGGCATCTGACCATACTGTTAGGGCTGCGAGAGGGTTCGGCTCTCGACAAGGGCGCCCGCCATTTCTTTGGCTTCCTGGCACCGCATATGCCCGGAACGGATATCACGCTGACCAATCTGCCCGGTGACGCGGGCCGCACGATGCTGGCGGCCCTGGGCGATGCCGCGCCGAACGGCACGACTGTGGGGTGGGTCATAACCCCGACCCTCCCGGCCCGCATGATCGACCGCAACGAACCGTCGCTTGGACAACGCATCCAGTTGCTTGGGCAGATATTGCGTGAGCCGATCGCCTTCGTGTCGCCGTCGAACGATCCGGCGACCACGATCCAGGACATCATCCAGCGTGCCAGCGATGACGCGGATGCGGTGCCGCTGGGAACGCCGCCCGCCGGCAGCGCGCCGCATCTGGCGGCGCTGCGGTTGCAGGTGCTGGCGCAGACACAGTTGAACATCGTCACGTTTCCCTCGGCCGCGGCGGCGCTGCAGGCGGTGCTGGACGGGAATGTGTCGGCCGCGGCGCTGGGGTTGTCGGATGCGATCGATCCCCTCCGCGACGGCAGCCTCAGCGCGATCGGCATCGCCGCTCGGCGGCGCTTCGGTCTGCTGCCGGACACCCCCGTCCTGGACGAGGGCGGCATTCCGCTGTCGGCGTTCATCCGCTGCGGTGTCGCGGTGCCCGTGGGGACGCCGGCCGAGGTCAGCGCGCCGTTGATCGAGGCACTGAAGGCAGCGACCAGTGATGACGCGTTTCGTGAACAGGCGGAAGCCAGCGGGTATTACGCCACCTGGGCGGACGGGGCCGACTGGTTGAAGCAGATGCAGACGGAGCAGGCGGCACTGGCGGCCCTGTGGCGGACGAACCCCTGGTTGTCGTCCTCCGGTGGCTGAGGACGGCCGGCGGCCTAATCCGTCCTTGCGGACACAGTTTGCCGATCAGCCCCTGCCGAAACGGGCGGTCCGTGCTAAAGCGGTGCGGACTCGAATCGCGTTCTGACAGGAGGAAATCCAATGGCCGACAGGAACAATATGCAAGCGGAGGCAATGACCGACCGCAACCTCGCGCTGGAACTGGTCCGCGTGACCGAGGCCGCCGCGCTGGCCGCATCACACTGGATCGGTCTCGGCAAGAAGAACGACGCCGATGGGGCGGCCGTGGAGGCCATGCGGAAGGCATTCGATGCGGTGGCGATCGACGGTACCGTGGTGATCGGCGAAGGCGAGATGGACGAAGCGCCGATGCTGTATATCGGCGAGAAGGTCGGCTGCGGCGGTCCGAAGATGGATATCGCCGTTGATCCGCTGGAAGGCACCACCCTGACCGCCAAGGCCGGTCCGAACGCGCTGGCCACGATCGCTTTGGCCGAACATGGCAACTTCCTGCACGCGCCGGACATCTACATGGACAAGATCGCCGTCGGCGGCGGTCTGCCGGATGGCGTGATCAACCTGGACGATTCGGTCGCGGCGAACCTCCGCAATCTGGCGCTGGCGAAGAAGCGAGAGATCTCCGACCTGACTGTCTGCATCCTGGACCGCGACCGGCACAAGGAACTGATCGCGCATTGCCGCGAGGCTGGCGCCCGCATCATGCTGATCAGCGACGGTGACGTGGCCGGGGTGATCGCGACGGCGATGCCGGACGCGGATATCGACATCTACCTGGGTTCCGGCGGCGCGCCGGAAGGGGTCCTGGCCGCGGCGGCGCTGCGCTGCGTCGGCGGCCAGATGCAGGGCCGGCTGATGTATGAGTCCGATGACCAGATTGAGCGTGTGCGGTCGATGGGACATGCCGATCCCCGCCGCTGCTTCACAGTCGAGGAAATGGCCAAGGGCGACGTGATGTTCGCCGCCACCGGCGTGACCCACGGCGCGATGCTGCGCGGCGTCCGGCGCCGGCCCGGTATGGCGACGACACATTCGATCGTGATGCGCAGCCATTCGGGCACGGTGCGGTTTATCGAGGCGCACCATAACTTCGTGCAGAAGACCTGGACCCCGACTTAGTGCGGGGCCGGCCGGCTACGGCGCGGAAGCCCGGTCACGTCGGATGTTGACCTCACCCGACACTGTCCTGGGCGTAACCAAAAGCCTTTCCGGCCGGCGGTGGCTGTGGCGCACGGGGGAAGAGCGTGTCGCCGCTGGGATCGCCCAGAAGCTGGTGCTGCCGGAGATCGTCAGCCGCCTGCTGGCGGCGCGTGGCATCGGGATCGACGCCGCCGCCGACTTCCTGGAACCCACGCTTCGGGTGCTGCTGCCCGACCCCTCCACCATGACGGACATGGACGTCGCCGCGGACAGGCTGGCGGATGCCGTCAGACGGGGCGAAACGGTGGCGGTGTTCGGCGACTACGACGTCGATGGGGCGTGCAGCGCGGCCCTGATCGTCGGTTTGCTGCGGGCACTCGGTTGTCCCGTGCATCACCATGTGCCGGACCGGATCAAAGAGGGCTATGGTCCCAACGCCCCCGCGCTGGCGGCGCTGGTCGCACGCGGCGCCAGCCTGATCGTCTGTGTTGACTGCGGCACCGCCGCCGCCGCCGCGCTGGGCGCCATCGCCGGCCGTGCGGACGCGATCGTTCTGGATCACCACAAGGCGGAAGGACCGCCGCCGTCGATCCTGGCGACGGTCAACCCCAACCGCCTGGATGACCGGTCTGGTCTGAACAATCTTTGCGCCGCCGGCGTGGCGTTCCTGACCGCGATCGCGACGGTGCGCGCGCTGCGCCGGCTGGGCTTCTTCGCCGGTCGGCCGGAGCCCGACCTGATGGCGCTGCTTGACTTGGTGGCGCTGGCGACGGTTTGCGATGTGATGCCGTTGACCGGCGTGAACCGGGCCTTCGTGTGCCAGGGGCTGAAAGTGATGGCTCGGCGATCGCGGCCGGGGATCGCGGCCCTGCTGGACGTGACGCAGGCGCGCGAGAAGCTGAACGCCGCCACGTGCGGGTATGCCCTGGGGCCGCGGATCAATGCCGGCGGACGGATCAGCGAGGCCGACATGGGGCTACGCCTGCTGCTGACCGACGATCGCGTGGAAGCAGTGACCCTGGCCGAGCGGCTGGAAGCGGTCAACCGCACCCGCCAGGACGTCGAGGCAGGGATCATGGATGCCGCGATGTTCGCCGCGGAAGCCCAGGTCGCGGCCGGACATGCGGCGGTTCTGGTCACGGGCGAGGGGTGGCATCCCGGTGTCGTCGGCATCGTCGCCGGGCGGATCAAGGAGCGATTCAACCGGCCAGCCTGCGTGGCGGGCTTCGCCGGTGGTCTGGGGAAAGGATCCGGCCGCTCGGTTCCCGGCGTTGACCTCGGGGCGGCGGTGATCGCGGCACGGCAGGAAGGGCTGCTGGTCACGGGCGGCGGGCATGCGATGGCGGCTGGGTTCTCGCTCCGCGGCGAGCAGGTGGAGGCGTTCCACGCCTTCCTGAATGGGCGCCTGGCGGCGGCCCTGGCGATGCCCAGTGCCGCCGATCTGGTCATCGAGGGAACGATGGCGGTGTCGGGTGCCACGACCGAGGTGGCCCAGCATCTGGAACGACTGGCGCCGTTCGGGGCCGGTAACGAAGAGCCGACCCTGGTGCTGCACCGCGCGCGGGTGGTGCGGGCGGATCGGGTCGGACGAGAGGCGGGGTCGATTCGCGCCTTCGTGGAAGGCGAGGGCGGCGGACCAAGGCTGAAGGCGATGATGTTCCGTGCCAGGGAAGGCGCCTTGGCGGAGGCGCTGCTGGCCCGCCGCGAAGGCGTTCCGTTGCATTTAGCCGGCCATTTGCGGGCCGAGGAATGGAATGGATCGGTCAGTGCCTGCTTCATCGTGACGGATGCGGCGCTGGCTTGATGGATGGAGATAACAAGAACGCTTGACCGGCGCGGGCGCGTCGGCTACCCACCGCCGGCCCGACGGTTCCTGCCGTTGGTGACCGGCCTGTCCCGTTCGTCTAGAGGCCCAGGACACCGCCCTTTCACGGCGGTAACACGAGTTCGAATCTCGTACGGGACGCCAATGATATCAACCAATTAATGACCAGGCGGCCCTCCAAGAAGCAGTTTTACCAAGAACCCTACCAAGTATGCCGTGGCTGAACGTAGGCGAACGGGGGCGATAGGTTATAGGGTAGGTTCTGACCCCAACGCCATTATTGGCCATGAATGGTGAATTCGCCTCCGTCGCCCTTCTCCAGGTCGCCGACTGCCTCTCCCTGCTGGATGCGTCCGTTCCGAACCCCAGCGCCCGCCGATAGCCGCGTTATCCGCGATAATTCTTCCACCAACGCTTGGGTTCCCACTGCCGGCGAGTGGAGTGCGCCCCTGCGGGTGGACTCCGCCGTCTCCCGCCGTGAACAAACTTAGCGGCAATTGCCACCGTTCGGACTGGCGGCTGTGACAATGAATATTGGCCCACGCCCGGGCCAGAATTCGATAGCATTGCCAACTGGCGCCAGCCTCGGACCTCGTGATGCTCGGGCATCATCAGATGAGGTAGGAGGGTCTGCGGCTCAGATTGGGGATACACGTCGTCGTCACTTTGAGCATTTGGGCCTGCAGCAGCGGGTCCTCGAATTGTCGCTGAGTTCACCCTTCTGGGGGATCATCATGCATGCGTGGCAGTGGCCAAAGATGCGGAAATTGCCCTGGGGATGAACGGTGTGAATATCCGAATGGCCAGGAATAATACGATTTATAACAGCACTTTGAGTGCTAGACTGGCCATTCGGGGATCGCCAGTAATTCCCGAATGGCCCCACCTTCGCCGAATGCCCATCCCGCCCGCACCAGGACACCGACGAGGAGATTTTCGCCAAGCTGCATCGCAGTAGCGTGGTCCTCGCCGACATCACCGGTGCCCGGCCCAACTGCTTCTTGGAACTCGGTTACGCGCTGGAGCGCGGGCTGCCGACGATGGTCATGGCCCAGCAGGGCGCCAGCCTGCTGTTTGACGTTACAACCCTGTCTGGACTGCACTGGACGAACACGGGCTCGGCTGAAGACCGCCGCCGCGCGTGTCGTGAGCATTGGAAGGCGATCCACAACCGGCCGCCGCTGGTTCCGGCGGAGCCCTGATCTCATGAGCCAGAAGCGCGAAATCTACATTTCAGTCGATGTGGAGACAGCCGGCCCGATCCCGGGCGAATACAGTCTGCTCTCGATCGGCGCTTGCGATGTGGACGACGAGTCCGAAGCGTTCGGCATCGAATTGAAGCCAATCAACAGCAACGCCGATCCCAAGGCCTGGGGTTACAGGCCTGTCTCTCGCCGACCTGGCCGAACGCGGCGCGGACCCTGCGGTGGCCATGGCGGCGTTCGGGGCCTGGGCGACCGGTCTAGCCGGAAACGACCGCACGCTCGTGTATATCGGTGTCAACGCGCCGTTCGACTGGTCGTTCGTGAACTACTATTTCCACCGATTCACCGGCGGCAATTCGTTCGGCTTCGCCGCGCTGGATATCAAGCCCCTGTATATGGGAGCCACGGGTAGCAACTGGGCCGACACGCGATCGAGCCAAATTGCCAAACATCTCGCACCCCAGCGTCACGGCGATTACGACGCCCTCCATGACGCAAAATACCAGGCGGAGCTGTTCAGGCTGATACTTGCGCTCGGCCGCAGGGCGGTGGCGCGTGACGGAGCCCGGTCGCGCATACCTAATGCGGGCGGGAGCGGTGCAGCGATGACATCCGGAGCGCCTGGCAAGTTAGCGTCCGCACTCTACAAGTATGTTGGAATCGACGGCCTGCGGCGCATCCTGGGCGGCTCTATCCGGTTCACCAGCCGAGCGCGTTCATCGACCCCTTCGAGTTGCTGCCCGAGATTATCGTGCCGAACGACGCACCAGATCGGCGTCCTCAGCCTATCGAGGGTCCGCAACTCGCTGCAGATGTGGTCCCACTACGCTGATCAGTACGCCGGTGCGGTGGTGGAGTTCGACGGATCGCAAGAATTCTTCAACGGCCAAATCGCCATCGACTATCGGCCGACCCGCCCGAGGCGCCTCGTCGACACGTATCTGACGGGCGCGCCCATTCCCGTGGCCGAGTAGTGTGCCAAGTCCGATCAATGGGCCGACGAACAGGAGGTCAGGATCGTCAGCGCGCTCACCGACTGCCAGCCGACAGGGCATGTCCTGCGGAGCTTCCCGATCTTCGTTCAGCCGATTCCCGCGGACGCCATCAAGTCTGTGATCCTTGGCGAGCGCACGCCCGTTGCCGAACAGCGGGAAATCTACGCGTGGCTGATGGAGACCGATGTCTCTCCGTCCCTGCCGGCCGCCGCCCATTCCGGGCTCAGACTCAATGCTGATGCAATTTGGCCTGACCGTGAGCGGCGAATCAGTAGGGAATCGCCGTCATGGTCCGTGGAATTACGCTTGCTCCGTGCGGGCTCGCCATTGAAAGCATTGAAACCGAGGCCGATAAACTGCGGATTGATGCACGCCCCGTCAGCCGGACCGCTGCCTGCCCGGTCTGCGGGACAATGTCCGCCCGCATCCACAGCCGATACCGACGGACGCTGACCGATCTTCCATCGCAAGGACGGCGAGTTGTGGTGAGCGTCTGCGCCCGTCGGTTCCGCTGTGTCCTTGCCGACTGTCGTCAGCGGATCTTCGCCGAACGACGCGCCTTGAGGGGATTGTGCATCATCTCGGCCTGGCGCTGGGCGGACGACCGGGACAGAGCTTCGCACGACGCCTGCTGCTGCCCGTGAGCAATGACACGCTGCTGCGCGTTGTCCGGCGCCGAGCTGTGCAACCACCTAAGGAACCGCGGGTGATCGGTATCGATGACTTTGCCTGGAAGCGCGGTCACCGCTACGGAACCATCATCTGCGACCTGGAACGGCGGTGCATCATCGACATTCTGCTAGACCGGGAAGCCGCGACGGCGACGGCATGGCTGGCCGGTCACCCGGCTATCGCCATCATCGCGCGCGACCGCGGCGCCGGATACAAACAAGCGGCCACGGAGGGCCGTCCTGACGCCGTTCAGGTCGCTGACCGATGGCACCTCATGGAAAACGCCAGTACTGCCTTCCTCACCGCCGTGCAACGGTCGATGGTCACGATCCGCAAGACCGTCGGTGCAGGCATCGTCGATCCGGCCGCCCTGAGCGCCGCGGAACGCCACCAGCATGCAGGATGGCTTCGCCGCGAGGCGGAGAACGCCGACATCCTGGCGCTTTCGGCTCAGGGCGTGGCGATCAAGGAGATCATGCGGCGAACCGACAAATCACGCGGGCTCGTGCGCCAAGTGGTTCGCGGTGGGCGTCATGATATATTCCGTAGCCGGATGAGTTCGCTCGATCCGTTTCTGGCCCACCTTGAGACCGCATGGGCCGCTGGCAGCCATAACGGCGCCGCGCTGTGGCGGGCCATGAAAACCAAAGGTTTCACCGGCAGCCTCCGTGTCGTCACGGAATGGGCAACCAGGAAGCGGAAAGACGAGGGGACCGCAACTCGGGATAAGCGGCCCAACAAGACACCATCGGCCCGCCGCATAGCTCGCATGATGACGACGGAGCGCGACACGCTATCGAAAGTCGTCGCCCGGACAATCGCCATGATCGGAGCGGCAGTGCCGGATCTGACGACGGCGCGAGACCTGCTCGACCGCTTCCACCGCATGATCCAGCATCGCCAAGCCAAACGCCTGGACGAATGGCTGGCGGATGCCAAGCCGGGTCTGATGGCTTCCTTTGCTTCCGGCATCGCTCAGGACTACGCGGCGGTGAAGGCGGCACTAACCGAGCCATGGTCGAACGGTCAGACCGAAGGTCAGAACACCAAACTAAAACTGGTCAAGCGGCAGATGTATGGTCGCGCCAATCTCGATCTGCTGCGAGCGCGTCTGATCGGGACAGCGTAATTTTGGTTGGCCCGAGCACCAAGATTGCGTCAGAGCCCTTTTTCCGCGCCGAAACATAGATATCCCTCTCGATAGCACATTCAGTTTGCGGATCCGACGGGTTGGGCATGTTCCCATCTCGATGCGCTGCCGTGCCCATTCTCCCGCGAACGGTTTCAGCAGCGTTGGCAATCCCAGCCCCGGCGGCTGCCGTCCGTCCAGGATCGCTTCGACAATATCCGGCGCCACAAGTGTCAGGCGCAGCATGCTGCCCACATAGCCGCGGTCAATCTTCTCCGCGGTCGCGATCTCGCTGATCGAGGCATAGCGGCCATCCTCCAGCATCTTCTTCCATCGAAATGCCCGTGCCAAGGCCTTGACCATAGTTGGATTGGACCGAGTTGTTATCGCCGAGGCACCCGTTTCCCCCGCTGGGGTGACGATCGTCTTGCGCCCCGATCGATGCTGGACTGCGAGCGGCACCCGGACGGTAATGCTGGTCGACATACTCATGCGGCGACCTTCGTTCCAGCCACAGCAACTGTGGACAAATCGCTCGCCAGACTGGCCAACCCGGATACGCGTAGGCGAACATCAGCACCGGCCGGTCCAATCTCGACCCGTTCGACCAGCAGCTGGATGATCCGCGCCTGCTCCGCCGGAAACAGTTCGTTCCAGAGCGGCTCGAATTCCAGCAGGGCGCCTCTCACCTCGGACTCGGTCAGGCCCTTGAGCGCCGTCCGAGCGCTACGCCATGTCGTGACAATGATCTCTGGGGAGCGAAGCAGCAGGCGGACCTGGTGGATGACGATCTTCTCGATCTCGGCGGCCGGCACGTTGCCGATCGGGCAGTCCGCAGCGCCCTGCTTCAGGACGGTTTGGCTGACATAGTAGCGATAGAGCCGGCCCCGCCGGCGGGTGTGGGACGGCGACATCGCCGCGCCAGTCGGGCCGAAGATCAGCCCTTTCAGCAGCGCCGGGGTCTGCGCCCGCGTGTTGCCCGCCCGCTTGCGGGGGTTGGTCTGGAATTGAGCTCGTACCTTGTCCCAAACCTTCTGATCGATGATGGCGGTGTGTTCGCCGGGGTAGGAGACGCCCTTGTGGACCGCTTGCCCGATATAGACCGGGTTGGTGAGCAGCTTGTACAGGATGCCCTTGTCGATTGGCTTGCCGTACTTGTTGCAAACGCCCTCCTGGACAAGCTGCCGGGCCAGGACCGTGGCCGAGCCCGTCTTGATGAACCTTTGGAATATTGATCTGACCAGCTTCGCGTCGGTCTCGTTCACGACCAGCTTGCGGTCCTTGACCTCGTAGCCGAGCGGTGCCCAGCCGCCCATCCAAATACCCCTGCGGCGGGAGGCGGCGAACTTGTCTCGGATCCGCTCGCCGATCACCTCCCGCTCGAACTGGGCGAAGGNNCGGGCGCGAGCCGCTCCAGCGCCTCCCGCGTCTCGCTCTCCGTCAGGTCCGGCACGTCCGTCCGTGCGGCCAACCATGTGCCGACGATGATCTCAGGCTGCCGCAGCAACATTCTGACCTGGCCAACCACCGCGGCCTCGATTTCCGCCGCCGAAACCCGCCGGGCGAGACCACCCATTGGACCTACGGTGCAATGGCTAACCGCAGCCCGCGCCGTGCCCGCCATTCACCGTTTCGCACACTGACGATTATGTTAGCGATATGTTGATCGATCCTGAAAATGGGCGCACTGATTGCGTAATCATTCTCAACCTAGCCGGGAGATCACCGCGATGTCAGAGAGCAGCATCTTAAGCCGGAGCCCGTCGGTTTCCCACCAGGGAACGCCCCCCGTCCTGACGAGAAGGACCACCGCCCAAGAGGACAAATGGGTTAATGAGACCCTCGGCGTCCCGATGGAAAGCGGTTCCATGGAGGACGAAAGCGAGGATGATGATCAAACCGTCCCGCAAAGCCAGGCGCCGGTCAATGTCGCTCTGGTGACCGACATCGCACAGCGCCAGGCCCTGGTGATCAATGCCCAGCTTGGGGCAGGGGGGGACGACGACGATATCGAGGAACTGAAGGAAGTGCTGGCGCGGCACAGTCAATGCGTTCCGCCCGAAACGAAGATGTTTCGGCTCGGCGGCGGATGGATTCAGCATATCGATGATCTTACCCGCATTACGAAGCCGGAAGCCCGGCAGGCCAAAGTCAACGGGATTAAGGACGTTCTCAATGCCGTGGCGCAGCGCAGGGCCGATCTGTCCGATGCTATTAAAGCAGTCGCGGCCAAACCCAATCCATCCGATGAGGTGAAAGGGGCGCTGGCTATGGCCCGCACCACGCTGAGTACCCTCACCGTCCATCTGCCGGCTTACTTCCAGGACCCGTATGTCGAGAAGGAGTTGCAACGGCGGCTGAAAACGCTCGCCAGCACACCCGCCGAGAAGGCCGAACTGCTGGAAAAGGCCAAATCGGGGTTCGTCGATCTGGACGGCAACCCGAAGCTCGACGCGAATGGCTTGCCAGTCGGTGACGGCCTGCGCGCGGCGTTCCAAGAGACGATCGACACGGTTGGCACCCGCGATTTCGACCGGCAGAATTTCTATTTCGATGAAATCACCACAGCGATCTCGCCCGAGGACGGTAAGAGGCTGTACGAGGCTAACGACCGTCTGGTTGAGCAGGGCCAGTTGATCCTGGACAGCGGCGGGACGCTGCGTGACGTGCAGGAGATGCTGGCCAAAACGGGCGTACCCGAGGATTGGTGGCCGCCCCGGCTGGTGGAAAGCCTGCAGGCCTGGCGCAAGACCGAGCGCGCGATGCAGGAGGAGCGTGTCAGCCAACTGGTGGAGCAGAAGAAGCCCGACTTTAAGACCACGGAAGGGATCATGAGTTTCTTCCTGAGCGAAATGCCCGAGCTTGGCGCCAGCGTTTGCGAGTTCTTCGAAGACAACGAGATTGCGAAGGCCACCAAGGAGTTGCTGGAAGGCATTAAGATGGGATTCGATACCGGCGCCGTCGGCTTCGCGGCACTCGAATCCCTGGACTTCGACGAACTCGAGCCGACGACCCGGCAGAAACTGCTCGACGGTATCGAAAAAGCGATGAGCGTGCTGGAAGGTGCGCTGAACTCAGCTTGCGCTGCAATGGGCATCGCCAAGAACATGGGCGCCGACCATCTGGCGTCGGTGATCCCGGGATTGTCGATTGCCGCTTGCGGCGTCAATCTGGCGCTCGCGATCAAGAAGCTTGGCGAGCACACGGCCATTCGTGCCCAAACCGGCATGATGAAGGGCGAAGCATTTAAGGCGCTGGGTAACGCCGACATCACCGATGGCGGTGCCTTCATTCAGGCGCTCGGCAACGAGATCGGTGGCCGTAACAAGCAGATTACCAAGGATGGGATCGAGGTCACCACCAGCAGCATGGACCTGGCAGGTTCGATCGCCGGCACGTTCGGCGGTCATTATGGTCTGGCCGCTCAGGGTGCTCTAAAGATCACCAGCACGGCGATCACCTACGGCACCAAGGTGGTGTTCACCAACATCGATTGGAGCGAGGCTGACCGGGCGAAGGCATTGCTGAAAGAGGCGCAGGCCGGCAACCCGGTTGCCCGCATGCAAATTTTCCAGGACAGCAATCTCTATGCCAAAATGTATATCTGCGTCCTGTGCCGGGACAAGGTTTCGCTGGCGTTGAAGTTTGTCGATCAGCGTGGCATCGAAGAGAGCGACCTCAGCAAGCCGATGTCGCTGAAGATCCTGCGTGAGGCCCTGCTGGCAAGCGCTGATCAGAAAGACGAGAATGACATCGATGACAGCCGGGCCATGGAAAACCTTGGCAAGGTCGGTAAGGGCCTTCAGGCGATCGGCCGCGGCGCAAAGGCGCTGGGTGGCAAGGCGAAGGAAATCACCAAGGACCGGAAAGCGATATATAGTCCTATTCTGCTGCCGTTCGACCCCGACACGGCACTGACCGAGGCTGGGTGGCGCGAGACCAAAAAAGTAGCCTTGAAGGCAGGGCTGTACGACGAGGAGACCGGTGTCGGTGAAGCGACGGCGGATTTCGAATCGGCACTGAAGAAAATCACCGAGACGATCACCGCGGGCGTGAAGCTCGACCCCACCACCAAGGCCGGCAAAACGGCGCAGGAAAACTTCCTGGCCACGCTGGAGGCGCTGCGCGGCGTGATCGGTGCGCTGGATGGATGCCAACCGACGCAAAATCCCGACGGCAAAAAAGCGCATCCGGAGATGGCGACCTACATCGTCGCCGTCCTGAAGAAGGCCCGCTCGCAATACAACATGCTGGATGCCAAAATGTCCCAGCTCGGCCTGAAGGATGCCGGCTGGACACCACGAGGTATCGGGGCGCCGCTTGATGCGGTGGCCTGGAAGGCGAACTGGGCGGATGCCATGGTCAAGGCCTGCCTGCCGAAGGACGACGGTGGCGTGGCCGACGCCCTGGACGCTTTGGTCAATGCGGAGGCCGCGATCCTGGCCAAGGCCAAGGATCCGGCCGGCCAGCGCAAAGCCAGGCTGGAAGCGGCCGATGTGTTGAATGACTTGATCGCTGCCTGCAAGCAAGCCTGGGCCCAGGCTCGCGGCGTGCCGGCGATGCTGACCGAGGTCGATCGGACGTTGAAGGCCGCCGGCGCGCGGCGCATCGAGATCGATCAAGCTCTTGCGCCTCCGACCTGGACCGGCATGCCGCCGCTGGACAAACCGGTGGACGTCACGGCGCCGAAGTGGAAAGCCTTCTGGGAAAGCGCGGTGAAGGCGGGTGTAGCCTTGCCCGATGATGGCGGTCTTCTGTCGGCCTTGCAGGGGCTGGACACGCGGGCGCAGGCCGTGGCCGACGCTGCCATCGGAAAGCCTAAGCTGAAGGCTCGGATCGATTTTGGCATCGCCGTCGGCAAGGTCATCGTGGCGGAGCAGAAACTGCTGAGTACGCAGCGCGACATCTGCAAGCCGCTGAAGGACTATATCCAGAACATCCATCTGCGTGCTTTGCAGTTGCAGGCAGCCTTCAGCGAACAGCGTGATCAAATCGCCTTCCAAGTGGTCGGTGGCACGACCGTGGCGGGATGGACGCAGACCTATGCCAACGCGACAAACGTCGGTGCGCTGCCGCCAGCCAAATCGGGGGCTAACGCGTTCGAAAAGAGTTTGGGCGAGTACGAATCCGCCTACCGCAAGATGCAGACCGCGGTAACGGGCAAAAAGTTTGGGGATGCGCTGAAGCAGGCGGTGCTGGCCAGGCAGGCTCTTAATGAGGCCGACAAGGCGGTGTGGCAGAAGCTGCAGACGGCCGACGGATACAGCTCTAACAAGCAGATGGGACCGTATCTGGAGAAACTGCGCAAGGATATCGCCGATTATTTGAAAGATGCGGAGTTAACCGATGCGCTTGGCGGCAGGGCCAAGGGCGCTGCGTTCGTAGCGGGTCCTTTCACGATGGACGCCAGCGCTTGGGATAAAATCAAGAAGTCTGCGGTAAGCAACGGCGTTCTGATCGACGGCAAGACGGGCGTCACCGACGCGCTGAATAAATGCAAGAAGTCGCTGGCCAGCCTGATTGCAGAGAATACGGCGAAGAAGCCGGATCAGAAGAAGATCGACAAGGCTCGCGAGGCGGCGGTGGAGGATGCCAATCGCCTAGTTGGAGTGACCGGCTCGCTGGGGGCGTTGGCGCCTGACAACAAAGCCTGGCAGGGATATGCAAACGCGGCCAAAAAATTTGCCGCGGATCATTTGGCGGATGTGACCAACCGCAAAAGTTGACGCCGCCAATCGCGAACTGAGATTGACCTTCCCCTTCCCCGGGGCGGGTCAATCTCTACGCTGAGCGGACCTGCACGCCCCGGCGACAGCGTTCGAGGTCGTGGGCGTTAGAGCCGAACCGGACCGATCAGGCTGAAACCGCCTCGATCACTACGGCGGTGACGTTGTCGTTGACCCGGCGATCCAGGGCCGCCGCGATCATCGGATCGGTCAGCGATGTAGTGTGATTGCCCGCTAGCAGGCCGGCCAGGGCGGCGTCGGACAGGGTTTTGCAGAGCCCGTCGCTGCACAGCAGGAAGCGGTCCCCGGCTTGGAGCGCGCCGGAGACCTTGTCGAGTTCGAAGGGCTCCGTTCCGCCACCGACCGCGCGGGTGATGATATTGGCCCGTGGATGATTCTCGGCCTCCTCCGGCTGGATGGCGCCGGAGTCGACGAGCTCCTGTACCAGGCTGTGGTCGCGGCTGATCTGCTGCATCACCCCGTCGCGCAGCAGATAGGCGCGGCTGTCGCCGGCCCAGAGGCAGGCGAAGTGGGTGTCGGTCGCGATCAGCACGACGATGGTGGAGGCGATGACGGTGTTGGGTCCGCGGCGGCTGGCTTCGGCGCACAACGCCTCGTGCGTCCGGCCGATTCGGGTGCGAATTTCCGACAGCAACGCGCCGGCGCCGAGTTTTGGGGGTATCGTCTCCAGTGCGTCAGCGATCATGCCGGAGGCCACCTCACCGGCATCGTGGCCGCCCGCGCCGTCGGCAACGGCCCACAATCCCAACTCAGGGCGATCGACGAAACGATCTTCGTTATGGGTACGGACGGCGCCGTTATGGGTAGTCGACCAGGACAGAAAGCGCATGTCGCTCACCTGTTTCGTGTTGTCGGATCGGCGGAAGAAGCATCCAGCATACGTGCGAACAGGGCCGCGCCGGGAAGGCGATCGGTGGCGAACGCCTCGGCTGCCACGCGCGGGGCGCCTTCGGTCCACCAACTGCAATTGCCGTCCGGGACGTCCGCCGCGACCGATTCCGCCGCAACTGACTCCCCATGGGCCGGCCGCAGCCGTTCCATGAGGCTGTCGGGGTCGAGGTCGTGTTCGATGGCGGCGATACCCGCTGCCTCGGCTTGATCGAGCGGACCTATCCAATCAGTCTGACGTAGTTCGGAATCGTTGGCGACACAGGCCAGAGTGAGCGGAAAATGCCGGCCGGCGCGATCGACACTGGGCATGAACACACCAAGCGCCGCGTGGCTGCCGCAGACGCCGGATCGAAGGCGAAACCGCCAGACCGGCGCCTCTAGCCATGCCGGAACCCAGGTGTCCGCCAGCAGAGCCTGGCTTTCCGCCATCACCTGTTGCAGCCAGCGATCCCAGGCGTCGATGAAATCGCGCGGCAGGCCGGCACGCACGAAGTCACCTCGGGCGGGTATCTTGCCGTAAAATCCGAACGAACAGGTCAGCTTGGTCACCCTGGCGTGGCAGTAACAGGCACTGGGTCGGGCGATTGACGGTGGGCCGTCCTTTGCTTCTTCCCCGTCCTAATCGTTACCTTCATTTCGGGGTAGTCGGCTAGAGTCGATTCGCACCCGAGTGGGTTCCGATGGCCATTATGCACGGCAAATGGTCTAATTTCGATAACTTTGCAGACGATTAACATTTCGCTTGCGGTCCCCTTGTTTCGGATAGATAGAGGAGGTGGGGGGACAATAGGTGACCCGGAAAGCGGGTTCGCCGCCGTGGGCCAGCCGGCCCCATTGCGCTCTAAATTTTGTGCACTTGTGGAACGTGATGCAAGGAAAACCCGAACGGATGGCGACACGCCGTATCGTGTGTCCAGCCGTGGTCATGTTGATCGGATTGGTGGCATGGTCCAGTGCGGTTTGGGCGCAGGCTGCACCCAACCTTTCGGCTGTGCCGCCCGGTTCGCCGTTGCCGCGCGTGCTGCCTCCCGAACCTCCCCACGTGGCGTCGGGGTTGCCGGAGCCCGCGCCAGCGCCACCCTTCGGACCGAATTCAGGCGCCATGGTACAGGTTGCCGGGGCCGAAGTGCGTGGGTCCACCGCATACCCCGCCGGCCATTTCGCGGCGTTACTGGCGCCGCTCACCGGTGAAGTGGCGCAGTCGCAAATCGAGGATGCGCGCGCGGAGATCCTGGCTGCCTATCGGGCGGATGGTTATCTGTTCACAGCCGTGACGGTGGCACGCGATGCGGCCAAGCGTGTGGTGTTTTCGGTCACCGAGGGACGGATCGTCGAGGTCATGCTGGACGGTGATATCGGCCCGGCGGGCGTGCAGGTGCTGCGCTTTTTGAACCATGTGGTGGATGTCTCGCCGATCGACATCGCCACGCTGGAACGCTGGCTGCTGTTGGCGCAGAGCGTGCCGGGGGTCACGTTACGCACAGTGCTGCGTCCGTCGATCGGCGATCCGGGGGCAATGTCCTTGGTGGCGCAGGTGTCACGCAAAGCATTTTCAGGCCTGCAGACAGGGGACAATCGGGGTTATAGCGGAACCGGCCCCGAAGAATTCGTGACCTCAAGGAGCGCAAACAGCTTCACCGAATTTGGTGAGCGTACCGACCTTACAATTTTTTACGGCGCCCGCACCACCCAGGTTTTTGGTCAGGCCGCCACCGAACTGTTTCTAGGCGGGTCGGGATTGAAATTGCGACTCTACGCCGGACACGGGACGACTGACCCCAGCGGTGCGCTGGCGCAAATCGGTTACCATGGCGATACAACCCTGGGTGGCGCACTCATCACCTATCCGGCGATCGTCCGGCGCCAGCAAACTCTGAACGCCGTTGCTGCTTTCGATGTGCTGGATGGGACAGTGGACACCAGCATGAATGGTGCCACCACGCTGGCGAGTCGCGACAGTTTACGGGTGTTGCGGCTGGGCGGCGATTACGCACTGCACGACGTGGTGCTGGGCGGCGACCGGGCGGCTGTCTCTACAATGAGCCTGCGGCTGTCGCGAGGCCTGGACGGGTTGGGCGCGTCCCCGCAGGGGGATCTGCTGGCTAGCCGCCTGGGCGAACGGATGGATTTCACCAAAGTGTCGTTCGAGGTGGGCCGCACCCAAATGCTGTTCAGCCCCTGGCAGGATGCCAGCTTTGCCCTGCGGCCCACCGTGGCCGGGCAGTACTCGCATGACGTGCTACCCTCGGCGGAGGAGTTCTTTCTTGGCGGCCTGCGGTTCAACCGGGGTTTTTATTCCGGGCAGGTCGGTGGCGACCGAGCCCTGACGGTGGATATCGAGGCCCAGTTGAACACCGGTTTCTCGGTTTCCGGCCCAACGGAACGGTTCGATCTCGGGGTCCAGTTTTACACGTTCTACGATTGGGGCCGCACCTGGCAGAGCCAGGTGTTGGACCGCAACGCCCTGCTGGTATCGGCCGGCGCGGGCGCTCGGATGATGTTTCCGCATGGCGTGGAACTCGATGTCGAGGGTGTGCAGCGGTTCACCACGCTGCCACTGGGCAGTAGCGGCAATACGTCGCCGCTGCCCGGCACCGGGATTTATTGGGGACTGATCGGGCGCTTTTGAGCGGGGATCGAGGGACAACGGTCAGTGATTATGGCCTGACGCGGCATTTTTGGGGAGCGTTGCATGGGCGGGATACGGCGTGACCACACAATGACACTTAGCATGCCAGTGCAACAAGGCAGGGTGTGACGATACAATGACCCCATTCCTTGTGACGCGCGCGGATCTACGCCGATTTCTGCTTCACAGCACAGCACTTGTCGCGGTGGCGATGGTCGCTGGGGCCGTGCGGCCGACTCCGGCCCGCGGGCAAGGGTTGTCGACCAAGATGGCAGACCGAGCCGCGAGCCTTCCGGCGACTGCCTTGCCAGGCGGCGGCCGGGTGGTGGCTGGTCAGGCCAGCATCGCGACAACTGGTGCGACAATGAACGTGACGCAGAGCACGGCAAACGCAGCCATCGATTGGCGAAGCTTTGATGTCGGTTCGGCCGGCACGGTCAACTTCTCCGCGCCTTCGGCACAATCGCTGACCGTCAATCAGGTCAGGGGACCAGACCCCTCGGTGATCGCCGGCCATATCAACGCCAACGACCGGCTGGTATTGATCAATCAATCGGGCGTGGTGTTCACCCATGGCGCCGAGGTGAACGCGCAGTCCTTGGTGATTTCCGCGATCGGCGTCACCGAGGCCAATCTGAAGGCTGGCAGGTTGGCCCTGACCAAGCCGGCGACACCGGGCGCGGCGGTGATCAACCAGGGCAGGATCACCGTGGCGCAGACCGGGCTTGCCGCTTTGGTGGCGCCAGAAGTCGCCAATTCGGGGGTGATCTCCGCGAAGCTTGGCCACGTCGTGCTGGCCGGAGCCGCCGCGGCCACGGTGGATCTTTACGGCGACGGCTTGATGTCGATCGACGTGACCAAGCAGGTGACCGCCGCCCCTTTGGGGCCGAATGGTCAACCGGTGACCGCCTTGGTGACCAATACGGGTACCATCATGGCCTCCGGCGGCACGGTGCTGCTGACGGCGCAGGCCGCCGAGGGCATCGTGACGAACCTGGTGCTGGCCGGGGGCAAGATCGAGGCAAACACGGTTTCGGGCAGGAACGGCACCACGCAAACCGGCACCATCGTCGTGAATGCGGACGGCGGCGGCAGCACCGTTACCGGCACATTGTCGGCTCAGGGCAGGAAAAAGGGCACTACTGGCGGCCAGATTCAGGTGAACGCCACCGGTGCCGTGGCGATCGCGGCGACGGCGAAAGTGAACGCCACCGGCAAGGCGGGCGGCGGCACGATTGCCATCGGCACCACGCTGGCGCGCGCCAAGTCGGGGCCGTCCGCAGGCGCGCCGGACACAGCCGCCACCGTGGCGGCACGGACCGTGATCGCGCCAGGCGCCCAGATCGCCGCCAACGCGACCGCAACCGGCCATGGCGGCAGGATCGCCGTGCTGAGCAGCCAGTATACCGATCAGGGCGGCGCGATCAGCGCGAACGGTGGACCCAACGGCGGCGACGGCGGATGGATCGAGGTCTCCAGCCTGGGCGGGTTCACCCTGACCGGCCCGATGAGCGTGGCCGCCGCTTCTGGCCGTGCCGGGACGATCCTGATCGATCCGTTGGATCTGTCGATCGAGCCGGATGGCACCACCCCGAATTCCAATGGCCAAGTGAGCGCGACTGGCCTGGCCTACAACACGCCGAACCAGACCAACAGTTCGGTCATCACGCCCAGCTCGTTCGATAACCTGGCCGGGACTATTGTCCTGCAGGCCTCGCGCAACCTGACCGTCGACACGTCGTTCACGTTCAAGGCTTCTCAGTTGTCGCTGGAAGCCGGAAACAACCTGACGATTAACCCGGGTTTCAGCATCAGCCCGGCTTCCGGATCGGGCGGCAATTTATCGCTGGGGGCGGCCACCGCCGGGTTCGCGAATTCGACCACGACCGGAACGCTGGTCATTAATGGCGCGGTTTCGGCGAACACGACATCTGGCGTCCTGGCCCTGTCCGCTGGCACTGGCGGCATTCAACTGAACGCCAACGCCAACGGTCAGACTGTTGCCCTGACCACCACGGGCGCGGTGACTCAGACTGGAGGCACGATTGGTGCCGCCGTGCTGGACGGCACCGGCGGTATTGGCGGCGCGATTCAGCTTGGCCAACTGGGAAATGCCATCGGCGCGGTATCCGGACTGGTCTCGACCGCGACCACCGGCGGCGCGGTCACCCTGGCCGACGGCAGTAACCTCGCGATTTACGGGTCGTTCGGCAACGCCACGGCCAGCCCGGTTTCGGTGCAACTCGCGCAGGGCAAAACGCTGACGCTGGGTATCACCAACACCAGCTCGGTGGATGTCGGCGCCGCGCTGCGAACGCTCGGCACGCTGTCGTTGAGCGCTGACGCCATCACCCTGCACACGGCTGCCAGCACGATGTCCGGCGGCGTGCTGGAAATCGCGCCCGCCAACCCGACACTGGCGCTGGAGGCGGGCGACAGCACGCCGGCCAACGCGTTGCTGCTGTCCACTGCGTTGCTGAATACCGGAACGTTCGCCACGGTAAGGCTCGGCGCCGCCGGCGGCACGACCACGGCAGTGGGTATCGAGTTGGGCGCAAACACGATCGTGGCGAACGGTTTCGGCACGCTGGACCTGCGAACCACCGGTACGCTGACGCAGGATGTCGGCAACACCCTGAGCGTTTTGGCGCTGACCGGGACCGTTGGCAGCGTCGCCCAGACGCTGACCGACGCGATCGCCGAGATCGGCGGTTTCACCGTGGGCAGCGGGGCGCTGTCGGTGAACAGTACCTCTCATATTGTTTTGGCTGGGCCGATCTCGGCGAGTTCGGTGTCGGTGACCGCGACGGCGCCCAACACCGCGATCGAGGTGGCGGGCAGCGTGGTCGCCACCAACGGTACGGTGTCGTTGATCGCGTTGGGCGGCACCAGTGCGGCCACCACCGGCAGTCCGATTCAGATCGATAGCTTGGGTTATCTGAGCGGGAATACGGTGTCGCTGAACAGCCCCTCCACTCTGAATGCCGGATATGTCGCGGTGTCCGAGGCCTCGGGTGGAGTCATTCATGCGGGTACGCTGACCGGAACGGTCAATTCAGGTACGGTTTCGCTGTTGGGCAGCGGCATCGGTATCGGCGGCAACAGCATCGGCGAGATCGGCAATTTCTCGGGTTCGGCGCTGCCGCTACTGCAGATCGCCACGACCGGCACGCTACACCTGGCCGGCACGATCACCGCGACCACGGTGGATCTGTCGGCCGCTGGCAACGTGACGCAGACCGGCGGCATCGTTTCGGCCGCCACCTTACAGAGTAGCGATGGTTTCGGTGGCAACGCCACGATCGCACTGGCCGGTAACCAGATCGCCAGCCTGGGCAGCATAGCCACGGCGGGAACGCTGACTCTGCGGTCGGACGAAAACATGGCGGTTGGCGGGACGGTCTCGGCCGCGGATGCCAAGATCGAGATCGGCGTCGCCGGCGGCACGTTGACGCTTGACCAGGCGTTGCAGGTCGCCAGCGGCGGAACGCTATCCCTACAGGCCGATGCGTTCACCTTGAACAGCGCCGCGATCAACACCGCGAAAACCGGATTGCTTGAGCTGGCCTCGTTCTCCAGCGAGCCGCTTTCCACCGCGCCGGTTGGCACCGGTTCCACGCTGGATGTCAGCGGACTTGTCGGGGTGGCGAACACCGCGACGCTGCATCTTGGTGCCCTTGGCACGGCTGCGCCGACCGCGACCGGTATAAACCTCGGTTCGTTGGATCTGACCGGCCCGAATGGCGCTCAATCGCTGGTTCTCACAACGACTAACAACATCTTCCAAACCGGGCCGCTGTCGGTGGCGGCCTTGGCTGGCAGCGCCACGGGCGCCGTCACTTTGACCAATCCGAACAATGCCATCGCCTCGATCGGCACGGCGGGATTATCCGCCGGTTCGGGAATCCAGATCGCCGACGGGACGCTGTCGGTCGCGGGTTCGGTCGCGGTGACGGGCACTGGTTCCATTAGCATCGCCGCCGACAGTTTCCGCTTCGCGGCGGGCGGCGCGCTCAACGCCGGCGCCGATCTGGTGGAAATCGGTCCGCTGACTGGCGCGGTCGTTCAGATAGGCACCGCTGGCGCGGGCGGCATCGACCCCGGCGACCTGACCGCCATCACGGCCGGCACGCTACGCATCGGAGCAACCGCGCTCAATGCCAACAAAGCCACTTCGATCACCTTGGTCAGCGGGGGAACGATCGCCAGCGGTCATACGTTGGAACTGGACACCACGGGCGCCGTTACCCAGACCGGCGGCACGCTGGCGGGCGGCACACTGACAGGCTCCGCCGGTTCGGGGATCAGCCTGCCCAACGCCAACACCATCGCGGCGCTTGGCTCACTCACCAGCGGCGGCGGCATCGCCATCATCAACGCCGCGACGTTGATTGTCGCGGGGACAGTGACGTCCGGCGCCGACAGCAGCATCGCCCTGGCCGCCCCGGGGCTGACCATCACCGGCGCGGGCGCCTTGCGGGTTCCCGATAGCGCCGGTGGCGGGTTGGTTGCCCTGAGTGTCAATAGTCTCAACCTGGGTGGCCCAGTCAGCGATCCGGGCGGCATCGTGGCGATCGCGCCGTTGACCAATGGCGGCGTGATCACACTGGGCGGTGCCGGCAATCTTTCGCTTGCCAACGTCGCGGCACCGACGGTGCGGCTGGGCAGCCTGGATGGCAGCACGATCAACGCTGGCAGCATCGATATCGCCGGATCGCCCGCGCTCAATACCGCGACTACCGGACTGGCGCTGTTCAGCACCGGGGCGGCAACGGAACGAACGGGTGTTGTGCTGACGGTAGGGACGTTGTCGGGCACGGTGGGCTCGTTGACGATGACCAACGCCAACGCGGTGGGCACACTGGGGACGCTGACCGTCACAACGGGCGGCCTGTCGTTCACCGACGCCGGAAGTCTGGTGGTCGGGGGCCCGGTCACGCTGAGCAGCACCGGGCAGACCCTGGCTTTGAACGCCCCGACGCTGAGCGTCACCGGCAATACCGCCGACACGCTGCACGCACTGAACGGGACAATCGAACTGACCGCCGACAGCCTGGCCTTGCCGGCGACGCCGGTGGCCGGGCTGATCGATGCGGGCATCGGCTACCTGGCCATACAGCCTCTGGGCACCAACGTGGCGATGAGCATCGGAGGCAGCGCGGCGGCAATTGGCTTTGTCGCTGATACCGTCGAGCTGGGCGGTCTTATGGGCACGCCGAAAGCGGCATCGCTGACGCTGGGCGGCCTGTCGATCGATGGCAATCTGATCCTGGACAGTAAGGGCGGCATCACCCAATCCGGGACGACCGGCCTGGTCGTCGCGCCGGGTTCGGTGACTACAGGGGCTCTGTCGATCAACGCAGGCGGCACCGTCACCATGGACAATCCGGCGAATTCGGTCGGTCTGGTTGGCAATGTGGCTGTCAGCAGCGGCGATTTTACCTTCGTCGACAGCAGCGCACCCAGCTTCACCGGCAACATCACCGCCGCCAACATTGCGCTGACCAGCTCCGCCGCCTCTGGCATGAGCATCTCTGGCACGCTGAATGGCACGGCTTCGGTCACGCTGGATGCGGCCACCACGACCGGCAGCGGGTTGATCAATGAGACCGCGACCGGCGCGGTGAACACGCCGCTGTTCAATGCCAGCGCTCCGGTCTCCACCGGTAGCATCAGGCTCGATCTTGGCACCAATGCGATCGTTTCGGTCGGCAGCGTAACGGCTGGCAACGATTTCGCGCTGACCAACACCGTCAATCCGAACATCGCCGGGCCGGTGACCGCGCCAATTGTGGTGATCAACAATCTCGGCACGACCGGGATCACCATCGCCGGCAGCATCACCGCGACGACGGGTCTGACGTTGAAGGCCGGCGGCGGCACGATCACCGAACAGGGCGGCGGTGTGCTGAATGTGGGGAGCCTGGCGGGCACGCTCGGCACGCCGGGGACGGTGACCTTGTCCAAGACGGCCAACGTGATCAACGGGGTCGTGTCGTTCACTGATACCGGCGGCCCATTCACGCTGTTCGACAGCGCGGCCGCGCAGTTGGGCGCTATTTCCGCAAGCACTGTCGCGGTTACCGATTCGGGGGCCGGAATCACTCTGAACAACCTGGTTTCGGGCACCGCGCGGGTTTCGTTGATTGGCGATAGCCTGACCAACGCCGGCGGCTCCATCAGCAGCAACGGGCTTGTCGAGATCGCGCCGTTCAGCGGCATTGCTGTCGCAGTGGGTTCCGGCACCGGCGTTGCCGTGGACCAAATCGATCTCAGCGCGATCAGCACGCCGCTGCTGCGGATCGGCGCTGCCGGCGGGGTCACCACCGCGACCGAGATCGACGTTATCGGCAACGCCTCGATCAACCCGGGGACGGCGCTTGAACTTGATGCGCTGAACCGGATCGCGATCGGTGTCACCGGGCCGGCCACGCTGAACGCGCCGGTCTCGGTGAACCTGCTGACGCCCAACGGGATTGTCACCGAGGCCGCCGGCAGCGTGCTGAACACCCCGTTGCTGACCGGGCAGGCGACCAGCGCCACGCTGGACTCGGTGGGAAACACGGTCGGCACATTGGCCAGTTTCAATGTCGGTCCAGGCGGTTTCACGCTGACCGACGGCGCGGGTCTGACCCAGACCGGCACCTTGATCGCGGGCGTCGCCACGCTTGACGACCTGAGTGCGACGCCCGCCGGCCTGACGCTGACTGGTGTGGTCAACGTTGGCACGCTGGATCTGA
>DNXO01000104.1:0-18956 GCA_003506895.1 Acetobacteraceae bacterium
CCCCCCGCCATGACGGTCTCAACCGACGGTGCGTCTATTGAAGCGATTATTTCGTCGCAGGACTTTAGCGTCATCGCCGGGCGTGTCCCGGCCATCTTCGCACGAACCGCCGAAGCGCGGATGGCCGGGACGCGCCCGGCCAGGACGATCGGCCCAGGGCCGGTGATAACGCTGGCCATGCCGGCCAGTCCGATACCGGTGGAAACGCCGTCCATCCTCACACCCCCTCGTGCAGCATGGTGGGGGATAGCGGGTTGAACCCGTAGTGCTTCAGCCAGCGCAGGTCGGATTCGTAGAATGGCCGCAGATCGGCCATGCCGTGCTTCAGCATCGTGACGCGTTCCACGCCCATGCCCCAGGCGAAGCCCTGCCACTCCCGCGGGTCGATGCCGCAATTGGCCAGCACGCGCGGATGCACCATGCCGCTGCCCAGGATTTCCAGCCAGTCGCCACCCCGGCCAAGCTCGCCCGTCCGACGGTTCCAGCCGATATCGACCTCCATCGAGGGTTCGGTGAACGGGAAGTACGACGACCGGAAGCGCACCGGCAGGTCGGAGATCGCGAAGAACGTGCGAAGGAAGTCGATCAGCACGCCTTTCAGGTGGCCCAGCGTCATGCCGCGATCGATCACCAGCCCCTCGCACTGATGGAACATCGGCGAGTGGGTGGCGTCATGATCGGCGCGATAGGTGCGGCCGGTGACGATGACGCGGATCGGCGGTTCCTGCGACAACATGGTGCGGATTTGGCCGGGGGACGTATGCGTCCGCAGCACTGGCGGCGCCGCGCCATCCCGTGGCGGCAAATAGAACGTATCATGGTCCGCTCGGGCTGGATGATGCGCCGGGATATTCAGCGCGCCGAAGTTGAACCAGTCGCTTTCGACGTCCGGCCCATCGACAACGGTGCAACCCATGGCGCCGAAGATCGCGGCGATTTCCTCCATGGTGCGGGCGATCGGATGGATCAGGCCGGCATCGCGCGGGCGCGGCGGCAAGGTGGGGTCGATGCGCTCCGACAGCAGGCGCGCGTCCAGTGCCGCGTCCTCAAGCTGGGTCTTCCGAGCCTCGATCGCCGAGGTCAGCGCGTCCTTCAGGCGGTTCAGGGCGGCGCCCCGGTCCTTGCGCTGTTCGGGCGGTGTTTTACCCAGATCGCGCAGCATTCCGGTCAGGCTGCCGTTGCGGCCGAGAACCGCGATACGCACCGCGTCCCAGGCGCGCAGGTCGGCGGCGTCGGCCAGGGCGGCGTCGGTGGAGGTCTTCAGAGCTGACAGGTCGTCGTTCATCGTTGAGTCCCGTACACGGAAAGGGCCGCCCTGTTCAGGCGGCCCCGGTTCCTTGGTCGCGGTTCAGTCGGAACCAGCGTTAGGCGAGGGCGGCCTGAACCTTCTGCACGATCGCCGCGAACGATGCGGGGTCGTCATAGGCAATGGCGGCGAGGACCTTGCGGTCCATCTCAATGCCAACCTTCTTCAGGCCGGCGATGAAGACCGAGTAGGTCAGCCCATGCTCGCGCACTGCCGCGTTGATGCGCTGGATCCAAAGACCGCGGAATTCGCGCTTCTTCACCCGGCGATCGCGGTAGGCGTACTGAAGCGACTTCTCAAGCCGCTCCCGCGCGATGCGGTAATTGGTGGAGGACCGGCCGACAAAGCCCTTGGATTGCTCAAGGACCTTCTTGTGACGGGCGTGGGTGGTTGTACCCCGTTTGACGCGTGCCATGTGTGCTTACTCCCTTAAGCGATGCCGTAGGGGGCCCACTGCTTGACGGTAATCCCGTCAGCATGGGTCAGCGTCTGGCTGCCGCGATTGGTACGCTTGGCCTTCTGGCTACGAGCGCTCAGGCAATGGCGCTTCTTGCCGGGGCCGGCGAGAACTTTGCCGGTCGCGGTGATCTTGAACCGCTTCTTGACCGACGACTTGGTCTTCATTTTGGGCATTTTGGTCTCCTTCTGGTTCGCGTTTGCCATACCCGGACGGGTAAAATTGGCAAACAGTCGCGGCCGGGCATGCCCTTCCAGGCCCGGTCTCGCAAACAGGCGCGGGGTATAGCGGCGGCGGCGCTGGCAGGCAAGCGCGGATCGCGATAGGCAGGAGCCATAATTATGGAAGGCATCCACCATGTCCGATATCCGCGCCAACGATCCCACCTCCGCCATCCGCGACGCTGTCGCGCGGATCGAGAATCATCTGATCGCCGTCCGCCGCGACATCCACGCCCACCCGGAACTTGGGTTCGAGGAAGTCCGCACGGCCGGAGTCGTCGCCTCCGAACTCGCGCGCCTGGGTATCCCCTACCAAACGGGTATCGGAAAAACCGGGGTGGTCGGGCTGATCGAGGGCGGTCGCCCCGGCAAGGTACTGGCGATCCGGGCGGATATGGACGCACTGCCGATCCAGGAAACCAGCGATCTGCCATTCGCCAGCACGCTCCCTGGTCTGATGCACGCGTGCGGCCACGACATCCACACGACGACTTTGTTGGGTGTCGCAGCGGTGCTGAAACAGATGGCCCCGCAACTGGCCGGAACCGTGAAGCTGGTGTTCCAGCCGGCCGAGGAGGGCCTGGGTGGTATGCAGGCGATGATCGACGATGGACTGATGACCGGTCCGGATATCGACATGGGCCTGGGCTTCCATAACCACCCAGAAATGCCCGTCGGCACCTTCGGCTACACGCGCGGGCCGGGGCTGGCCGCGTCGGACCGGTTCGACATCGTCGTTCGCGGCAAGTCCGGCCACGCGGCCTATCCCCACACCGCCATCGATCCGCTGGTCGCGGCGGCGATGCTGGTCGTGCAATTGCAGACCGTCGTAACGCGCGAGGTTCGTCCAATTCATCCGGCGGTGGTGACCGTCGGCGCCATCCAGGGTGGCACGACCCATAACATCATCCCCGATAGCTGCCTGATCAAAGGCACGGTCCGGACCCTGCACGCGCAGGCGCGCGACGTCGCGGAAGCCGCGATCAAGCGACTCGCCGCGGGCATGCTGGAGGGCATGCGCGTTCAGTGCGATATCAATTATCGTCGTGGCACACCTTGCCTGTTGAACGACGATCGCGTGCTGGATCCGTCCGTCGCCGCCGTTCGCGCCCAGTTCGGCGACGGCTCGATCAGCGCCTTCGATCCCAGCCTCGGCGGCGAGGATTTCGCGCTGATGGCCGAGCGCGTGCCCTCGTTTCAATTGAAAGTGGGGTCCGGGCGGCCGGGCCGTGCGGACAAGTTGCATAATTCCGCATATCAGCCGGACGAGGCCTGCATCGGTCTGGGTGTGCAGGCGCTGTCACGAGCGGCGCTGACGCTGCTGGCGGGGTGACATCGCGGCGCCGGTCGTTGTTCGATCGTGACTTGTCAAGATCGCTTCATCCACCGGCGCCCTTCCATCGGCGCCATTGAGGCCCGGTCTGTACGCTGACCGACGTGAATCACGGTGGCCTAACGGCCGGACGCTCATGTGGCGGATATGGTCACTCGCGAACCCGCTGGCGTTTCAGTCCCTTTGGTAACCTGTCAAAAGGCATGTAAGGAAGACAGGTTGGCGGCCGTTACTTTTGCGGCGAGTGTATCCACGCGTTTTAATGGTGGGAATTGTTGCGCATGAAAAAAACTGGGGAAATCAATGGGGACCTGTCGGCCGAAGTCTTCCAGTTGGAGAATTTTCTGCCCTATCGGCTGTCGGTTGCCGCTGAAACAGTGGCGCGGCTGATCGCGCGCAATCATCTG
The DNA here is from genome assembly GCA_003506895.1 of Acetobacteraceae bacterium. GTDB lineage: Bacteria > Pseudomonadota > Alphaproteobacteria > Acetobacterales > Acetobacteraceae > Rhodopila. The sequence continues at coordinate 3,725 of DNXO01000104.1, forward strand.
GCCGAAATCGGGCTGACGATGCCGGAGTGGCGTCTGGTTGCCGCCGTTGGCCGCTTCGGTGTTCTCTCGCCGACAGCGGCAGGTGCCTATGCCGCCATGGATAAGGTGAAAGTCAGCCGCGCCGCGGCAAGCCTGGTGGGGCAGGGGCTTTTGCGACAGACCCAGGATCCGAACGATGGCCGTGGGCGGCTGTTGCGTCTGACACGAAAAGGCGCGGCCGTTTATGCGGACCTGATACCGACCGCCGATGCGATCGAAGCGACGCTGATGGAAAGTCTCACCAAGGCCGAGCGCGCGGTCCTGCACAAGGCATTGGCCAAGCTTTCGGCCCATGCCAACGCCATCTTGCAGCCGAATGGGGCGGACGCCGAAGAGTAGGATTTTGGCCGTTCCATCTTGCGCTGTAGCGGCATTGTCGCGTCAATAGGACACGTCATTAAGGAGATCGGACGTTCCATGACCATCGATTCCGCCACGCTCGCAGCCCTCTCCGGGGTCTCGACCGCCACCATCACCACCGTTCTGTTGAAGAAGGGGCTGCGGAACGTCTGGATGCGGGGTACCAAGCCGATCCGCGCGGGTCAGCCCCGCCTGATTGGCCGGGCCTTCACGCTTCGCTTCGTGCCGGCCCGCGAGGATCTGGCGACCCCCGAATCGTGGTCGTCGCCGATCTCCACCCGCGCCGCGATCGAGGCGATGCCGGATGGCTGCATCACCGTCGTTGATGCGATGGGCGTGACCGACGCCGGGATTTTCGGCGACATCCTGTGCGCGCGCATGGCGAAGAAGGGTGTGGCCGGGTTGGTCACGGACGGCGTTGTCCGCGATCTGGCGGGCGTGCTGGGTACCGGCCTGCCGGTATGGTGCCAGGGTACCGCGGCCCCGGCGTCCGTCGCCGGCCTGACGTTCGTGAACTGGCAAGAACCGATCGGCTGCGGCGGCGTGGCCGTGTTCCCGGACGATATCATCATGGTCGATGACGACGGGGCGGTGGTGATTCCGCAAAAGCTGGTTGCCGACGTTGCCGCGGCCGCGTCCGAGCAGGAGCGGATGGAGGAGTGGATCATGACCCAGGTCAACGATGGCGCGTCGCTGCCGGGCCTCTATCCCCCCAATGCTGAAAACAAGGCTCGGTATGAGGCATGGAAGGCCGCACGCTAGCGGCCATACCGGCCCGGCGAACGGCTGACACAGCGGCACGGCCGCCCACCGCCCTGGCGGGCGAAGGCCCGCCATCCACGCCTTGATCTGCCTGACCCAAGGCGTGGATGCCGACCTTCGTCGGCACGTCGGCACGTCGGCACGTCGGCACGTCGGCATCAGCGCAGGCTGGTAGGCGCGCCCCCCAAACAATCACCCCTGCTTGCGCCAGCCGGTTTCGGACTGCTGCCAATACGTCAGCGCGTGGCCCTCGCTTTTGGCGCGCTTCCACCGCGTGCGGGCTGCCGCGACCGCCTCGGGATCGTTGCCGTCGAACAGGTCGAACACCCGTTCGAACCCGGCCAGCCGATCGGTCTGCGCCCCTTCCACCATGAACAAGTAGCGTGCGCCGTTCAGCGGTTCGGGCTCCGTGCTCAGCCAGATCGGTTGCAGATCGGGGTCGCCGTCGGCGGCCGTCCCGTGCGGCAGCCATGCCGGCTGTGCCCACAATTCGGTGCTAAGCGCATCCAACCCAGCCACCGCCGGCCCCAGTACCAACGCACGCTGCCCCGCCCCGAGAGTGCGCGCCAGTAATTGCGGCAACGCTCGGGACAGCGGCGATCGGGTCAGATGGTAGAACCCGATCTCGCTCATCAGCTTTCGTAGTTGTCGGCGACGAGACGATCCAGCAGCCGCACGCCGAATGCAGTCGCGCCCTTCGGTGTGACGTGCGCGTCCTTGGTGCTCCAGGCCATGCCGGCGATATCCAGATGCGCCCAGGGCTTGCCGTTGACGAAGCGCTGGATGAATTGCGCCGCGGTGATGGATCCGCCGGGCCGGCCACCGACGTTCTTCATGTCGGCGATGTCGGAGCGGATTTGCTTGTCGTACGCTTCGTCCAGCGGCAGGCGCCAGACCCGTTCCCCGGTGGCCTGCCCGGCTGCGGTTAGTTTCTGGCACAGTGCGTCATCGTTACTGAACAGCCCGGCATATTCGTGACCCAGGCCGATGATGATCGCGCCGGTCAGCGTGGCCAGGTCGATCATGAACTTCGGATCGTATTTCTGTTGCGCGTACCACATCACGTCGGCCAGCACCAAACGTCCCTCGGCGTCGGTATTGATCACCTCGATCGTTTGACCGGAGTAACTGGTCACCACGTCGCCGGGCCGCTGGGCGCCGCCGGATGGCATGTTTTCAACAAGGCCCACTAGGCCGATGGCGTCCACTTTGGCCTTGCGGCCCGCCAGCGCGGCCATCAGGCCGATGACGGTGCCGGCACCGGCCATGTCCCACTTCATGTCTTCCATGCCGCCGGCCGGCTTGATGCTGATGCCGCCGGTGTCGAAGGTCACGCCCTTGCCGACGAACACGACCGGCTTGTCCTTCTGCTTGCGGGCATTGCCGCTGGCGCCGTTCCAATGCAGCACGACCATGCGTGGCTCTTTGATGCTGCCCTGCGACACACCCAGCAGAGCGCCAAACCCAAGTTTGCCCATTTCTTTCGGGCCGAGGATTTCCACCTTTAGTCCAAGTTCGGCCAGTTTGCGGCAGCGTTCGGCCATTTCCGGCGGATCGAGCACGTTGGGCGGCTCGCTGACCAGATCGCGGGCGATGAACACACCCTTGGCGGTGGCGTCCAGCGGCTCCCACGCCGCTTTGGCCTTGGGAACTTCGGTGGTCAGCATCGTCAGCTTGGACAGTTTCGGCTTGTCCTCGGGCTTTTCCTTGGTGCGATAGCGGTCGAAGCGATAGCTGCGCAGCACGGCACCCAGCGCGACCTCGGCCGCCTGCTGGGCTGTCAGGGCTGTGTTGGCGACCGCGGCGACCGTTTCGCGCGACAGGTTGGCAACGATGGTGCCGCCGGCTTCCTCGAGAATCTTCTGCGTCGTTTCCGCCGGTTTGCCGAGGCCGACCGCCAGCACGCGGCTGAGGTTCGCGCCGGGCGCCAGGATCACACACGCCTTGCCCTTGGCGCCTTTGAACTCGGCGACTTCGAACGCGCGGGCGATTGCGCCGCCGGTGGCCTCGTCGAGTTGCGCCCAAAGGCCCGAGGGCTTCTCGCCCTCGTGAATCAACAGCACGAGCGCGCCGGATTTCGGCAAGGCCGGTTTGGCGAAGGCGATATCGAGCATTTGGGGAACGTCTCCAGTCGATCGGTTCGTCACAGTAGGGCGGTTTGGCCGGGACGGGAAGCGCGACGGCCGGTCTGCTTTGCCATATCGGGGCAAACTCGTTATGGCGCGCCATCATGACAGAGATACTTCAGGCAGATCCGGCAGGAGTGAAACGGGCGGCAGACCTGCTGCGCGATGGCAAACTCGTCGCGTTCGGTACCGAAACGGTTTACGGGCTGGGCGCCGACGCGACCAATGCCGAGGCGGTGGCCGCCATTTTCCAGGCCAAGGGGCGGCCGCGGTTCAACCCACTGATTTGTCACTACCCGTCGGCACAGGCCGCCTTTCGGGATGTTGTCGCCGATGCGCGGGCGGAGGCTGTCGCGCGCGCATTCTGGCCGGGGCCGCTGACCGTGATTCTGCCTCGCCGGCCTGACTGTGCGGTCGCGCTGCTGACCGGGGCGGGGCTGGACACGCTGGGGGTTCGCGTGCCTCGTCATCCAGTGGCGAATGCGCTGCTGCGGCAGGCGGGCCGGGCGATCGCCGGGCCCTCGGCCAACCGGTCCGGTCATGTCAGCCCGACCTCGGCGGGGCATGTGCTCGATGGCCTGGATGGGCGGATCGCCGCTGTGTTGGACAGCGGGCCGTGTGAGGTTGGGGTTGAATCGACGGTCTTGGATCTGAGCGGTCCGGTGCCGGTTCTGCTGCGGCCGGGCGGTGTCACCTTGGACGCTCTCGAAGCCTGTCTCGGCCCGATTCAACGCGGTGCGCCGATCAGCGGCGAGGCGTTGCGATCGCCCGGGCTGTTGGCTTCGCACTACGCTCCAGACCTGCCGGTCAGGCTTGGCGCGACCTCGGTTGCGGATGACGAGGCGCTGCTGGCATTTGGGCCAGCGTTACCGGGCGCGCGCTGCGTATTTCACCTTAGTGAGGCTGGCAAGACCACCGAGGCCGCGGCTCGGTTGTTCGAAGGGTTACGGTGGCTGGACGCGGAAGGCCGGCGCCTGGGCGCGGTGCGGATCGCCGTGATGCCGATCCCCGATGCCGATCTGGGTGCGGCGGTCAATGACCGGTTGCAACGGGCGGCGGCGCCCCGGGGGCGCCCCGACGGCGGATAGGCTTCTTATCGGCGGGCCAGGCGGCGTGCCGTGCGCAGAAGCATCTGCCGGTCCTCTGGGTCGCATTCGCGATAGAGGCGCAGCAGCGCCAGTTCGTCACCTTGCCGGACCTCGCCAGCGGCGCGCTTGTCTTCGCCGTACATCAGGTATTCCACGCTGACGTCCAGCACCGCGGCGATGCGGGAAAGGTTGCCGGTGACCTGTCCCGCGCGCCCGGTTTCCCACTGGGCGACGGCGCTGCGCGAGACTCCGATCTGGTTGGCGAAATCATCCTGGGTCAGGCCGCGTTCGCGGCGAATGGCCTGGATGCGGGAGCCGATCTCTTGTGGGGTGCTCATGATAGTTAGTATAGATGACAATTCTCGGCCGATCCAGAGGAATCGATGTTAGGTGTGGGACCATTTGCCCACCAAATCCCTTCTCGCCACCCATGAAATGCTCCCCGGGATGCTGGGATGTGCGGCCCCACCCCACAGATTCCGTCGCGCCGGATCGTTTTGAAGGGAAAAATTCCTTCCAAATATGTTATTTATATTGACGTAATCGGTCATAGTATCTAACTAACGGAATGTTCGCTTAATGTTCCCGATGGGAGATCGCAATGCCTAGGAAAGCAGTCTGGACCGAAGGTCAGGATACCCAGATCCGCCGCCTCCGTACCGAGGGCGCGAGTTGGGATGTCATCGCCCTCGCACTGGGCCTTGCACGATGGGCCGTGATCGAGCGTGCCCGGTCGATCGGCGCCGAACGGCCGCCGGTTAACGCGGTCACAGTCGTGGACGAATCCGACCGCGCATCGCTGCCGGCGGGGCACCCGGAATCCTGGGGCGCGATCAACCGCGGCACCGCGCTGGAAAACGTCCCATTCCGGACGCCAGACACTGTTCGGTGACGTGGGCCCCTGATCGCACGATTCACCCGTCACGCCCGCAAGCAGACGCCGGAAGGAATACCATCATGACGCGTTCACCCGCCCTGACGACCGCCATCCTTCCGAACCCGGCGATTCGCCCGCCGATGACCGAGGGATACGAAATCGACGCCGACTATGTCGTTTACCGGTTGGAGGAAGCTGGCGCGACGCTGATGGCGTTGCCCGGCACCGGATGGTCCACCCGGCTGCGCACCTCGTCGCTGGAAATCGTCCGTACGGCGCTAGAGGCCTATGGCTGGGGTGAGGCACGCATCCGTCCGCCCGTTCCGTCAGCGGACAAGATCACCCGGATGGACGAGGCCATGGGCTGGATACCTCTGATCCCGCTCGATCGCTACATCCTCCGCCGCGTCGTCGGTGCTCGGAGTCTGGTTCACCCCATCACCGATCGCCACCTGTTCCCCTGGCGACGGCTCGGCAAGGCACTCGGCGCCGACCACAAAGCGATCCAGCGCTGGCATACCCAGGGGATCGGGATAATCGTGGCGGCGCTGAAAGCCCCAGTTTAGACCGGGGACTTATGGATCGGATCGACCCAGAACACAGCCTCCGGCTTTTCCACCGGGTCGATCTCCAGATTCACCACCACCGCTTCGTTGTCGCTGCGCACCAGGACGCATTCCAGCGTCTCGTCGGTCGAGGCGTTGATCTCCTGGTGCGGCACGTACGGCGGCACGAAGATGAAATCGCCCGCTTCTGCTTCGGCCACGTATTCCAGCTTCTCGCCCCAACGCATCCGGGCCTTACCCTTGATGACGTAGATCACGCTTTCCAGCGCGCCGTGGTGGTGGGCACCGGTCTTGGCATTGGCATGGATATGTACCGTGCCCGCCCAGATCTTCTGTGCGCCGACGCGGGCGAAATTGATTGCCGCCGCGCGGTTCATGCCGGGAGTCTGCGCGGTGTTGGTGTCGAGCTGGTCGCTCTTGATTACCCGGACGCCGTTCAGCTTCCAGTCAACCGGCTCATGGTGGTGATCATGGCTCATGACTTCGTCTCCGAGACAAATTTTTCCAGCCAGTGAATGGTATAATCGCCAGCCTGGAACTCCGGCTCATTCATGATCCGCTGGTGCAGCGGGATCGTTGTCTTGATCCCGACGACGGCGAATTCATCCAGCGCCCGGCGCATCCGGTCGATCGCCCGTTCCCGGGTCGGCGCATGCACGATCAGTTTCGCCACCAGGCTGTCGTAGTACGGAGGGACGAAGTAGCCTGCGTACAGCGCCGAATCCACCCGCACGCCCAATCCGCCCGGGGCATGGAACGCCGTCACCCGACCGGGAGTCGGCATGAATGTCTCTGGATCCTCAGCCGTGATACGGCATTCGATCGCATGACCGCTGAACGCGATGTCGCTCTGGCAGTAACCCAGTTCCGCCCCGGCGGCGACGCGGATTTGTTCGCGCACCAGGTCGACGTCACACAGCATCTCCGTCACCGGATGTTCCACCTGCAACCTTGTGTTCATTTCGATGAACGCGAACTGGCCATCCTGATACAGGAACTCAAGCGTGCCGGCGTTGCGGTAGCCCAGCTTTTTCAGCGCCGCCGTCGCTGTGGCACCCAGGGAATCGCGCTGTGAGGGGCTGATCGCGGGGGACCCGGCTTCTTCCAGCAGTTTTTGATGCCGGCGTTGCAGGCTGCAATCGCGCTCCCCGAAATGCACCACGTTGCCGTGGTTATCGGCCATGATCTGCAGCTCGATATGCCGCGGCCGATCGAGATACTTCTCCATGTAAACCGCGTCGTTGCCGAACGCGGCGCGCGACTCGGTGCGGGCGAGGCGGAATGCGTCTTCCAGGTCCGACGGATCGCGCGCCACCTTCATGCCGCGTCCGCCACCGCCCGCCGCCGCCTTGATCAGCACCGGATAGCCGATGCGATCCGCGACCGCCCGAGCGGAGTCCAGGTCGGGAAGCTCGCCGTCGGAGCCGGGGACCAAGGGCACGCCGACCGCTGCCATCGCGGTCTTGGCGGCGATCTTGTCGCCCATCATGCCGATGTGGGCGGAGGACGGGCCAATGAACGTCAACCCGTGCGCATCCACCATCTCGGCGAACTTGGCGTTCTCCGACAGGAAGCCGTACCCCGGATGGATCGCGTCGGCACCGGTGATCGCCGCGGCGGACAGGATCGCCGGAACATTCAGATAGCTGTCCTTCGCGGGCGGCGGCCCGATACACACGCTTTCGTCCGCCAGGCGCACATGCATCGCCTCGGCATCGGCGGTGGAGTGTACCGCCACGGTCGCGATCCCAAGCTCCCGGCAGGCACGCTGGATGCGAAGGGCGATCTCGCCGCGATTGGCGATCAGGATTTTCTGGAACAATGGCTTATTCCAGGATCACGAGCACTTCGCCGTATTCGACCGGCGCTCCGCTCTGTGCCAGGATCGCCGCGACGGTGCCGGCTTTCGGCGCCTTGATCTGATTGAAGGTCTTCATCGCCTCTATCAGCAGCAGCGTTTGCCCGGCGGTGACCTGCTGGCCGACCGCGACGAATGGCGGCGATCCGGGTTCCGGCGACAGGTAGGCGACGCCAACCATCGGGCTGTTGACCGCGCCGGGGTGGGAGGCCGCATCCTGTGCCACAACTGCGGGTGCCGCGATCGCCACCGGGGCCGCGACCGGCACCACGGTGGTTGCCACCGGACCGCCGCCGCGCACCACGCGAATCCGGCTGTCCTTGTCGGCGATCTCGATCTCGGTGAGGCCGGTTTCCACAAGCACGGCCGCCAGGGCGCGGATGGTGTCGGGATCGATCGGAATACGGGTCAACGGCGTTCCTCCAGTCTGTCCGCCATTGCCTAGGCGCAATGGCACGGCGCGCCAATGGACGGACGCCGCAATTCAAGCATTGGGCAGCGCGCGTAGCATAGGCGGCGCGCCGGGTCCAATCTTGGAGAAGCGCCAGCGAACGGCCGGCTTCCCGACATTGCCGCGACGCGCCGGCCGCACCATACTGTCGGGCATGCATAGTTCCGTGACCCTGACCCTGAATGGTGAAAGCCGGGTGTTCGAAGGCCCCGCCGACGGCCCCTTGTCCGTCGCGGCCCTGTTGGTGCTGATCGGGCTCGATACCAGGAAAGTGGCGGTCGAACGGAATGAGGAGATCGTCCCCCGGTCCCGCTACGCCGAAACCTGGCTGGTCAGCGGCGATTCGCTGGAGATCGTGCATTTCATTGGTGGAGGCTGAGTTATGGACGGATCAATCGCGCCAGAGGGCCAGGCAGCGGACGACACCTGGACGGTGGCTGGGCGCACGTTCCGGTCGCGCCTGATCGTTGGAACCGGGCGCTATAAGGACCTTGAGGAAACCGGCCGCGCGATCGAGGCTAGCGGGGCGGAGATCGTCACCGTGGCGGTGCGGCGGGTGAACCTGTCGGATGCCGGCGCGCCGATGTTGCAGGATTACGTCGATCCCAAGAAATACACCTACCTGCCGAACACCGCCGGTTGCTTCACCGCCAAGGACGCCGTCCGCACCCTGCGACTCGCGCGGGAAGCTGGTGGCTGGAACCTCGTCAAGCTGGAAGTCCTGGGCCCCCCGCCGCTGCTGTATCCCGACATGCAAGGCACGTTCGAGGCAGCCGAGGCGCTGATCAAGGACGGGTTCGAGGTGATGGTTTACTGCGCCGACGATCCGCTGGCGGCGAAGCGGCTACAGGACATGGGCTGTGTCGCGATCATGCCGCTGGGCGCGCCGATCGGCTCTGGTTTGGGTCTGCAAAACCCGGCGATGCTGACGATGATCATGGAGAACATCACCGTGCCGTTCCTTGTCGATGCCGGCGTCGGCACCGCCTCCGATGCGGCGATCGCGATGGAGTTGGGCTGCGATGCGGTGCTGCTGAATTCCGCTATCGCCCATGCCAAGGACCCGATCCTGATGGCGAAGGCGATGAAGGCGGCGGTCGAGGCGGGGCGGTTGGCTTACCGAGCGGGGCGTATGCCGCGGCGCATGGGCGCCGATCCATCCAGCCCGCTGACTGGGCTTATCCGATAATCCCGTCTTCCGGGCGCGCGGTGTTGCGCGCCCGGACCGTTTTACAGGTAGTATTCAGCCAGTGGCGCGAAGCCATTGAACCGTGTGCTGGCATAGGTCGTCACATACGCGCCGGTCGATAGCAGTTCGACCCGGTCGCCCGACGTCAGGGCCAGCGGCAGGCGGTAGTTCGACTTTTCATACATGATGTCCGCGCCATCGCAGGTCGGCCCGGCGATCGCCACCGGCCCGGTCGCGCCGCCATCGTGAGGCGTGGTGATTCGATATTTGATCGATTCGCCTTCAGTTTCGGCCAAGCCACCGAATCGGCCGATATCCAGATAGACCCAGCGCACGGGATCGTTCCTGTCGCGGCGGCTGACCAGAACGACTTCGGCCGACACCAGCCCGGCATCGCCGACGATGAACCGCCCCGGTTCGACCACCATCTCGGGCAGCGCATTCCCGAAATGCTCGGTCATCGCGGTCATGATCGCGTTGCCGAACTGATCGATCTCGGGCACGTCGTCGCGGTAACGGGTCGGGAAGCCACCGCCCAGATTGAGCATGCGGAGGCTGACCCCGGCCTCGGTCAGGTCGGTGAACAGCATCGCCACCTTGCCGATCGCGACCTCATACGCTCGGGTGGTGGTCTGCTGACTGCCGACATGGAACGACAGGCCATAGGGATCCAGGCCCATTTCGCCGGCTTCGAGCATCAGTTCCCGAGCGCTTTCGATCGTGGTGCCGAACTTGCGGGAGAGGGGCCAGTCGGCGCCTTCGTTCTCCACCAGGATGCGGCAATAGACCCGCGCGCCGGGGGCGTGCGTGGCGAGCTTCTGAAGCTCTTCGCGCGAATCGAACGCGAACATGGTCACGCCGGCTTCATGCGCGCGGCGGATGGCGGACACCTTCTTGATGGTGTTGCCGAAGCTGATCGCCTGCGGAGTCGCGCCCGCGTCCAGGCAGGCGGTAACCTCTTCGATGCTCGCGGCGTCGAAGTGGCTGCGCAGGCCGACGAGCCGTTGCAGCACCTGATGGGCCGGGTTGGCCTTCACGGCATAATAGATGCGCGCCAGCGGCAGGGCATCACGAAGCGCGCGAAAGTTTTCTTCCACGCGGTCTACGTCAAGCACCAGGCAGGGCGTTGCCGGCTGATGTTGCGCAAGGAATCGGGCGATCTTCGGGGTCATCGCGCCGGGCCTCCCTAGTTAGACGCCCGCCTTTCAAGGCGACGGGCGTAGTTGACGAAACGGTCGAACGAACCAGCGACCAAACGATTGCCAGAACGCTTGACGTCGTTGCGTAACCACAGAGGGCCAGAGGCACGTGCGTTGCTGCGTGAGGGGCGACATAGGACCCCCCACCCCCCCATGCAATAGCAAATTTGCGTGCGGGGATAAAAACTGGATGGGCGGGGCGGACGGTTGGGAGCGGTTTGGCAATCGCCGGCGTCGAGGAGTGGAAAGACCTTGAAACCCGCCCTTCTGGCCTAGGCATATGCCATGAAGATTTTGTTACCAAACGTCCGATATATCAACAAGTTAGTGTCAACGGTCTGGAGGTCGCGTGGTTTCGAACGTCACCGTGCGCCTCTTGATTAGGGAGGAGTTAAACGCGCGGCCAAAAGAAGTGGCAGGCCTTCACTCATACGTTGGTAGGTTCGAATCGCTGCGATCTGTCGGTCACAGGCCGTTGTTCAGCTTTGCATCCTCGCATTCAACCGGTGGCTGGCCCAGATGCAGGACGGGCTCATCAATCCCGTTGACCCCAGCATCATCCATGACCACTGTGGTCGTAATGACCCCGTTGGCGCAGGTTGAAACTGCTTCTACGCTGGACCGCGACAGGGCGCCCCCTGATCGGACACTGATATGTCTGGGAACCGAGTGACCAAGATCGTCTGTATCCTCGGGATGCATCGCAGCGGGACGAGTTGTCTCGCGGGCAGCCTTCAGGAAGCCGGACTGCACCTTGGCGAGGTCAACACGGCTGCGGCCCACAACATGAAGGGCAATCGCGAGAGCCGCCGCATCTGGGAATTGCACGATGCAGTACTAGAGCACAGTGGCGGACGTTGGTCCGAACCTCCTGAGCGAGTGTATTGGACCGATGCACACCGAGCAGAGCGGGATGCCATCATCCGGTCCTATGGGGATAGGCCGGTTTGGGGGTTCAAAGATCCCCGCGCCCTCCTGATGCTTGACTTTTGGCGCGAAGCGATTGCGGATATCCGGTTCGTGGGGACGGTTCGTCACCCCTGGCTCGTCGCGGAATCGCTGGTTCGACGTGAAGGCAGGCAGTTGGATTATTGGCTCGGCATTTGGGCGCATTACAACGAGCGACTCCTCGCACAGCACGATGCCGATCCTTTTCCCGTTCTGCGCTTCGACATCGGGGAGGAGGTCTATCGCCGCTCCCTTGCGGTCGTCATTGATGGTTTGGGGCTACAAGCGCCGGCCCATATGGCGTTCTTCCATCCCGAACTCCGCCATCATGCGATGCCGTCCGAACAGCCGCTCCCTGAGCGATTAGGCCGCCTCTATCGCTCCCTTTGTTCTATCGCCCTGGACATATAGGCCGACCTGCGCGTCGACGGTTGAACGAACTCGGCGGTGTCGGCGGAGGCCCACGCTAGCGTTCAAACGATGGTTTTGGATATCATGTTTCTTATGACACCTTTCTTTAGGCAAGATCTTGGGGGAATTGAGTTGGCTTCTCTTGAATACAGCTTCGTGGGCCTGCTCCCGCCGCGGCTCAAGCCCGAATGATGGACCGATCCGTCTCGATATTCATCTGCGGCGTCCAGAAAGGAGGCACGACAACCCTTGATGCGTATTTCCGCGAGCACCCTGACTTGTCCGCGCCTATTCGCAAGGAACTGCATTTCTTCGACAACGAAGCGCAAGATTGGTTGAATCCGGACTACGGCTTGCTTGAGGCCGGCTTCGCGGGTCACGATGATAGACTGCGCTACGACGCCACACCGATCTATTGTTTCTGGCCGCCGTCGCTTGCCCGTATCCGCGCCTACAACCCGGCAGCGAAGCTGATTTTTTTATTCCGAGATCCGTCCGATCGAGCCTGGTCGCAGTGGTGCCACGAGTACGCCAGAGGGGCAGAGACGCTTACTTTTGCCCAGGCGATCCGAGAAGGCCGGAGTCGTATGGATGGCCTGGAACCGCTTGCGCCAGAGCGGCGGGTCTATACCTATATCGAGCGTGGGCTCTACGAGAAGCAGGCCCGGCGGGTGCTGTCACTTTTCCCCCGCGACCAATCGTTGTTTCTCCGCTCGCAGGACCTGTGGGACAACCATGTCGGCACGCTCGCCCGGATCGCGGCCTTCCTGGAAATCGCGCCGTTTCCTCAGACTGCCCCGAAGCACGCCAATCCGCGCTCGGCAACCCTCCGGGCTCTCCGTCCCACTGACGCCGATCGCGCTCTCGTTGTGGATCTGACCCGAGACGATGCACGGGCGTTTTCCGCGCTCACTGGCCTGGACGTATCTGATTGGCAGGTGATGCGGGACGTCGCTCCGAAGGGTGCCAACTGAACGAAATTCCCGCTCAGACGGCCGGACGGCCATGTTCTTCCGTCCCAGGAAAAACTGGCGACGCGGACTGGAACCGCAAGCCCATTACGTCCAGTAATTGCATTTTCTCGAGATCATCCTTCGGCGAGTTAGGATGGCAGACCACCATGTCCCGCACCGGGGTTGAAACGAATGCGTGCCGCCAGAACTTATCATGTGGAAGCGCCAACAGCTGAAGTCCGCTAGTTTTGAGATCACCCCTTATTGGAGCGTTCGCACACCTGGCAAATGCGGTTTCCAGTGCGCTTCTATCATTCTGCCTGGAGGGAAGCGTCCAATCGGGGTGTTCACAGTGCCAATGCGGATCTTCATCAAGCAAGGCAAGATTCAATACGACTTGGTCGTCGAACAAGATTCGATTCTCTTGAACGCAACGCTCCAGAAACGCTGTCGTTTTTACACCACCTCGGAAGGCGTTGAAGCCTCCGCATGCCGCGAAACCCCATTGGGATGCGATCGCGGGCGGATGATAGACAATCCTTTGGAACGCGACGTCCGCGTCGCGCAGATAAGGCACCGGATCACGCAGCCAGACTGCGTCAGCGTCAGACATTACGACATCATATCCGGTCTTTACCAGAAAATGCGTGACCGGAAATTTGAAGGCGCTTACAGCGAGTCCCTTAGCAGAAAATCCCGTTGAACTGACGAAAGATGTGTCGAACTCACTCTCGTCGATGATGGCCCCCACATTGGGGACGCCACGTTCGTCAAGAATTTCACAAGTGACCCTGTCTCCTGCGATGATGATGAAATTCTTCAAACCAAGCCTTTGCATCGCACAGATCCAGTTTAGGCCGGTCTGCAGGTATTCCCTGGAGATAATAGCAAAACTGAGCTGGTTTCCGCGGTTGATCGCCGCGGCCACGTCCGCGAGTTTGTTGATATCCATCACGGCGCTTAGATCTCGCAGCGGCCGGACGGCCAGCGCGAGCAAAGACGGCCAAGTATAAAGAGCGGTCAGTTCCCTACGAATACGATCTTTGTATTGGCCGGGCTGCGCCAATTGCGACTCAGCGACAGAGCCGCCGCAGGCGACTTGCTCGGACTGCATTTGGTCGGAACCTACAAGCTCGGGTGGGTCAGGTGGCGTGTGGCGCCTTTTTGTATAGTGAGCCGTCCCTAGACCGGTCAATCATTTCTTGGGTCCAGCATAGGCCGATTGGTGATGGCTCGGTACGAGGTGCGCCGTCTCGCGCGAAGCGACCGGTTCTTCGGCAAGACAAGCTTGCCACCAAAAAAGGAGAACAGCCACCGTGGATTACCACGGCGGCTGTCATAAATTCGTCCCGGCCGATCGCGCTGCGCCGCGTCTAAGGCGCAGCCTAAATTAGGCCGGCGACTACTTGTTCCGACGATAGCGCTTAAACCCTAGTCCGACGAGACCAACGCCGAGCATCGTCAGGCTCGCCGGTTCGGGGGTGGGGACCGTCGCGTTGACCGTCATCATAAAGATTTCATCGTTGGGCGACGGATTGCTGGGATTGGTGCTGTGATTGCTCACGCCGCCAATGATGCTTGTGTTGGCGAAGTTCGTGCCGGATGTGTACCAACCGCCCGTGGGAACGCCGGTCGTGCCCGTCGCGGTGGCGAGGATTTCCCCCCACTTCGCCACACTGGCCGTCGGATTGATGTCGCCGTAGTAGTTATTCGGGTCACTTGCACTGGTCAACTCGATCCACCACGTCCCCGCCCCAATGGTAATGTTGGTGGATAGCGTGATGTCGTTGGCAACATTGCCGCCAAGCAGAGAGGAGTCCGAAATGCTACCAAGCAGGGTGGGGCTGTTCAGCTTGACGCCAGTGGCTGAGGGTAGGCTGGTCGGTCCGGTGCCTGTGCCTTGGACTAGGTAGACCAACACCGACCCCGTATCGCTTTGATGGGTGCTCGAAGTCCCGCCGGGCACGTATAGCGCAACTTGCACGGAATTAATCGTTTCCACGTACGACGTAGTGAAATCACTTCCGAGAGGTGCATGAAAACCCGAGGACGTCGTCAGCAGGTTGGTATTGGCTGCTGTCTGGCCCGTAATGGTGTCATAAACGACTGAGGCATTGGCCGACCCAGCCGCTAACAGCGCCGCCAGTCCAATGATCGTTCCGTGAACTTTCATCATGCAATCCCTTAATCGAACCAAATTAGCCTATTGCTGCTGTTTGAAGCAAACCCTGTGCCATGCAGGAAAATGGCTTTATTTCAATGCATTGGGGGGATGCAAAAACGATCTGACGTCGGGGGGTGTAAAATTTTCCGACGGTCCGCCGCTGTCAGCAAAGATGGCAGTCCCTATTCCCATGTCCTTACGTTCGGTGTTGGAGACGTTATCGGCTTTAGTACCGCCGGCC
>DNXO01000104.1:19227-35160 GCA_003506895.1 Acetobacteraceae bacterium
CCCCCCCCCCCCCCCGCCTAGGATCGCGAGGTATCGCTAATCCCGTGCTTTGCCGTTCTGCGCAGGGCAATCTAAGTGGGTCGTGCAGCGAATGGTCGCTATGGCTGGTCCAGAGACACCGCCCAGGGCAAATCGGCCGCATCGTTGGTCCACCGCCAAAACACCTTGTCGACATGTTCGACATCGTGCCAACCAACGGTGGGGCTAGGATCGTCGGCGGCGATCACAACCTCTCCTGCGTCGGATCGTATGGCGATCTGCCTCAAGCCAATGCCCGCCCCGCGGGCCTTCTCTGCATGTGGTGCAGGCGAAGTGGTCGGTCCGCCAGATCGCGATTCCAGTATGATCCGTGCCCGGCCCGCTGGCACTACAAACAAGTAGGTGCCGTGGCTGGCGGTCGTCGGACCAATGCGCACGCCTTCAACCTATTGGCTAGCTGCACCGGCGCCCCGTCCTACCTCGTTCCCGAGAAGGATGAAGCCGTGCTCGCCAACTCATAGCCAAGCTCGGTGATCAAATCGCCATAAAGATCCTCGAACCGCGCTATCTGCGGGGCCGAAAGCATCTCCCGCCACTTAGAAATCCTGCGGGAAGTGATCTGCGGCCGTTCGGCGATAGCCGCGTCGTCCATGCGCCGCACATCCTCCGTCCGCGCCACCCCAAGCGCTGCCTGGCTCTGTTCGGCAGTGAAGCCGAAATGCGCGAAAATCCGCAGCATCGCGCCATCAAAGTCCGACATCACGTCTTCCAACTTCACATCCAGCGCGTCTGCCTCATTCAGGGACCACTCCCGCATCGTCGCCAGCGTACAGCCGGTATAGCCATCAAGTTCGAAGTCCAGGCCGTCCGCCAGGGACCGGTCGCGTAGGTTCTGCTGGTAGGATTGACCGCCTAGCCGTTCGAGATAGTGGTGCTTCCAATCCTCCGCCCAGTGGCTGACGGAATAATCCACCTGAGGCCATCCGATCGGGGGGGTAGGATCGAAATCGGTATTGGTGCACCACCCCTCGTCACAGCGCAGATGGTACAGATAACCGGACACCCAAATATCACGCGGGTCACGGATCAGGCGGATGGCCCGATAAGGGCGATCCAGCGGGCACCGAAGCAGTGAATGGGGCAGCAGCATGACGTCGGGTTCAGGTTCTAACTGCTTGACCAAGCCGTAATGATTAACCAGCGTAAGGCCAAGCGTGGCACAAACCTTTGTCATCACATGCAAAAACAGGCTCGTTCCCGTCTTATGATAGGAGAAGCAGATCAATTGAGGTGTAACCCGCGACATCCCATTCCTTCCATTGAGAAGTTCATGTTATCCGGGTGGAATATATCGCAATCGCGCGCCATTGCCGATGGATTTCACACGCACCAGGCGCGGCCCGCTAGCCGGACAGGCGGCGACGGGACCATTGGCCGACATGTGTTTTTCGTGCCGATGATGCAGCGTCCGACCCATTTTCGCTGACACACCGCTTTGAGGTTGATCGTCCGACCGGCCGGATGATACCCCAGACAGGCGAACAGAATCGTGATCAACGCTGTTCGCCTGACGGAGAACCCATGACCGATCTCCACTGGCTGCCGACGCATCCCGACTGGCGGCAGCGCCTACGCTCCCTGCACACCGATCCAGCCACGGCATGGGATAACGCGGTCGCCCTCGCCAACGTCCGGCTCAATTTCGTGCTCACCAACGCGCTCGACGAAGCCGTCCGCCGCATCTTCCCAACCGGCCCGGAAACGCTCTCTACTAAGAAGGTACGCCTCGCCGTCCTGGGCTCCTCCACCTTGGCCCACCTGCTCCCCGGCATCAGGATCGCCGGGCTGCGGCGCGGAATCTGGATCGACACCTATGAGAACGATTACGGCCAGTACCTCCAGGAACTGTCCGACACCGACTCCCCCCTGCACGCATTCAAGCCGACCGCCGTTCTGGTGGCGCTCGACGCCTATCACCTAACGGCCGGTGTCACCTCCGGCATGGACGCCGCCTCGGTTGAAGCCGCCCTGACCGAGATGCAGGACCGCATCAAAGAGATTTGGCACCTCGCCAGCGATGCGTTCCGCTGCCCGATCATCCAGCAGGCGGCCCTGCCGCTGCACCTTCCTCTCCTAGGCAACAACGAACACCGCCTTCCAGGTTCGCGCTCCTGGTTTTTGACGCGGCTGAACACCGCGCTCCGCACCATGGCCGAACAAGAGGGCGTGGACATCCTGGCGGTTGACGACCGCGCCGCCCGCGACGGCATCGCCAAATGGCACGATACGGCGCTGTGGCACCGCTCGAAGCAGGAAGTCTCCCCGACCGCCAGCCCGATGTATGGCGATCTGGTGGGCCGATGGTTGGCCGCCAAGCAGGGCCGGTCCTTCAAATGCCTCGTGCTCGACCTGGACAACACCGTCTGGGGCGGCGTCATCGGTGACGACGGCCTGGAAGGGATCGCGATCGGGCAGGGCAGCCCGCTGGGCGAGGCCTACACCGCGTTCCAGGAATACGCGCGCGAACTCAGCCGCCGTGGCGTGATCCTGGCGGTATGCTCCAAGAACGACGAAGCCAACGCGCTGGAACCGTTCGAGAAACACCCAGACATGGTGCTGAAGCGCGGCGACATCGCCAGCTTCGTCGCCAACTGGTCGAACAAGGCCGACAACATCCGCGCGATCGCCCGGGATCTGAATATCGGCCTCGATTCGCTGTGCTTCATCGACGACAACCCGTTCGAGCGGAACCTGGTCCGCCAGGAACTGCCGATGGTCGCGGTGCCCGAGGTGTCCGACGACCCAACCGGCTACCCGGTGGCCCTATCCGACGGGGGCTATTTCGAAGGCCTGTCGGTAACGGATGAGGACCGCGAGCGCACCAGCCAATACCAGGGCAACAAGGCCCGCGACGCCATGAAAGCGGCGGTGACCGACCTGCCATCCTATCTGCGCGGCCTGGAGATGGAGCTGATCTGGCGCCGTTTCGACAAGATCGGTCAGCAGCGCATCGTGCAGCTTATCAACAAGAGCAATCAGTTCAATCTGACGACCAGGCGCTATACCGACGAGGATATCGTCGCGGTGATGGCCGATCCGAACGCATTCGGCCTGCAACTGCGCCTGACCGACCGGTTCGGCGACAACGGCATCATCGCCATCGTCATTGGCCGCCTGCAACCGAACAAAGATCTCTATATCGACACATGGCTCATGAGCTGCCGCGTGCTCGGTCGCCAGGTCGAACCGACGACGCTGAACCTGATCGCCCAGGAAGCCGCAAGGCTCGGCGCGAAGCGGTTAGTTGGCGACTATATCCCAACCAAAAAGAACGGAATGGTGAAGGACCACTATGCCAAGCTGGGCTTTACGGTTATGGCTTCGGACGAAGCGGGGGGTAACCGGAACATTCTGGATTTGATGGCGTTCACCCCCGCGGAAACGTTTATCCATGTGATTGAGGGTTAGGCGATGGCGACGGAAGCTGAAATCTACAGAGGCCTGAACGAGATTTTCTCCGACGTATTCATGCGCGACGATCTCACGCTGACGCCGGCCCTGAATGCGAAGGATGTGAAGGGCTGGGACAGCTTTAAGCAGATCGAAATCATCATGGCGTCCGAGGAAAAATGGGGCATCAAGTTCAATACCCGGGAACTTGACGCGCTGCGTACCTTGGGCGATCTGGCGAAGATGATCGAGACGAAGGCGGGCTAGGCAGCCCTGTCAGCCTTCCAGCAGGTGCCCGAACGCTCGTAACGGCCGCAGGTCGTCGCAGATGATCTTGGTCACGGCGAGCAGGGGCACCGCCAGGACCGCGCCGGTCACTCCCCACATCCAGTACCAGAAGATCAGCGCCAGGATCACCGCAACCGGGTTGATGGTGAAGCGGCGCGCCAGCAGCATCGGCGTGAAGATCTCGCCCTCGATGATGTGGATGCCCAGGTAGAGGGCGACCGGCAGCACCGCCCACCACGACACGCCAAGCGACAGGACGCTCGCCATCAGGAAGACGACGATACCGACCATCGGTCCCAGGATCGGCACGAAGTTCAGCATGAACGCGACGGCGCCCCACAGCACCGGATTCTCCACGCCGCACAGCCACATCACGCCACTGGTTGCCACGCCAACCAGCGCGTTGATGCAGGATATTGTCAGTAGATAGATCGAAACGTTCTTCTCGATATCGGCGGCAAGCGCCACCGCGCTGCGCTTATCCTTGAATCGCGGCAGGATCTCCACCAGGCGGCGGAGAAAAATTTCACCTGACACCAATAGATAGAACAGGATCAGCAGGGTGGTGAACAGGCCGGATGTCGCCGAGGCGGAGCCGGACAGCACCGCGCCGACCAGGGTGGATGGCTTTACAGCCGGTGTTTCCGCGGACCCGTCGCCACCAAGCTGCTGCATCAGGTGTTGGGCCGCATCGATCGGTTGGTGCAGGACGCTCAGGCTGTCCCGCAGTTTTGGGATCGCTTCCGGCAGTTTGGCCGCCCATGCCGCGGCTGGTCCGGCGAGCATGCTGACCGAAGCGCCGAAAGCGACCAGGACCAACAGCACCGACAGGATCGCGCCAGCCGCCCGTGGGATGCGGATGCGCTCCAGCAGACGCACCAACGGTTGCAGCAGCAGCTTCAGGACGATGGCCAGAACCAGCGGCAGGACAATCTCGGCCGCCACATACAGCACCGCCAGACAGGCGAGGAAGAACAGGCCGCCGAGGTAAATCGTCCTGGGATCGGTCGGCAGCGGCATGTCGTCGGGATCGTCGTTCGGTCGGTCGAAGGTCTTCCTCTTCGTAACCGAAACGAAGTCGCTATGGATTTCCTTGGCGGCCAGACGGTCCTCTGGCGTCTTGTCGGACTCAGCGGCCAATGCAACGCTCCCCGGGTTTTGGCGTCCGATGAAACGTTGTCCTGGCGTGAGGGATGCCGAAGAGGCCGATCACCTCTCCGGCATGCGGCGTGTCAGATCGTCCAGTGCTGTAAACCGTCCTGCCCGGCGGACAGGCGCCCGCGAAGACCGACAGCACTGCGCGATGTCGCCATCAGCGCCTCCAACGTCCCGGTGTCCTCGCGTGGCACCCGGGCCATCGTGCGGGCACCGTCGGGCAGCCGAAGGATCACAGCCCCAAAGTCAGGGGTGCCGTCGGTGCGGAACACGACCGTATGAGTTTCCACCGTCGCCTCGCCGGTACGGTCATCGACGAGCAGCGGTGCCGGCCCGCGACGGGCATCGGCTTCGGCCTGACGGTCCCGCGATACCAGCGCGCCGGTTGCCTCGCCGCCCAGCACCAGAGAGCGGTGTTTGGTGACAAAGCCGCCCTGCCCATAAAGCAGCCCGAGCGCTCCGGCATCGGAACGCAGTGCCCGGACCATGCCGCAGGCGGCGTGCAGCATGTAGTTGTTCAATGGGGCGCCATGGAAGGTCAGGCCGCCCGCGACGGTGGGAAGCGTGCCCTCCGGCAGACCCAGCTTGCGACGGGCCATTTTCGGCACGCAGGGGAAGCAACTGTAGAATTCGCGATGGGCGAAGCGGGAGGCGTCGCCACCGACGATGTCCAGCGCCGCCTCCAGCACGACGTCCATGGCGTGGGCGCCGTTGAACTGGTCGCGCTGCATGTAGTCCAGCGGCTCGCCGGCCGCCGCGCCGCCCTGGATCGGGATCACGCGGTGATCGGGAATGCCCGCCGCCCGAGCGGTCGCCAGGCTGGTGACCAGCACCGCCGCACCTTGGTTGACCAGCGGATTGGCGGTCATCAGCTTCGGATACGGCCAGGCGATCATGCGGTTGCTGGCGGAGGCCGTGGCGATCTCCTCCGGCGGGAACCGGCGTTGCAGCCAGGAGTCGGGGTTTTCCGCTGCCACTGACGAATAGGTGGACCAAAGTTGCGCCGACTCCGCCAAGCCCTCGGCCGGGGTTTGCCCCCACGCCGCCTGGGTGGCGTTTTCGTACAGCGGATAGACCCGGATCGGCATGTCGATTCCGTGCCGGCGCACCAGCTCCGCCAGATAGTTGCGATTGCGCGGCTGGGCGTTCGGGTCTTTCGGTGTCCAGGGCAACTCGATGCCGCGTTTCTGTGCAGCGGAGACCGTGTGCTGCGCCTCCGCGCCGCAGACCGCGGCGACCACGCTTTCCCCGCGCGCGATCCGTTCCGCGGCTTCGTGCAGAAATCGAACCGGGGTTTCCCCGCCGACCGGACCATAATTGCGGCGGACTGGCGCGATGCCCAACGCCGCGCATAGAGACCCTGGCAGATCGGCGTATGGCCAAGAGACGGAGTTCACGACGTCGATCGCGTCGATCCGGCCCACCAGCGAGGCCCCGGCATCAGCCTCCGCCCGCCGGATTGCTTCGGCCATCAGCGCCATGGGTTCCATGCCCTGGGCGGGATCGGCGGGTCTGTCCTTGACCTCGCCGATGCCGACGATGACCGGGATGCGATCGGGGTTCATGTCAGCGCTTCCCGGCCTTGGCGCGCTCTTTGTCGAAGTCGATCGCATTGCTGGCGGACGCGCTCAGCATGGACGACTTGGTGACGGACAACGCGGCGGCTGCCGCCTCATTCTCGGTGATCTTGGCCATGACGGCTTCGCGTGCTCGGTCGAAATACGCGCGATTATTCGCGACGAAGTCGCGCGACTTGTAGAGTTCCTTCATGTAGCCGTTGATCTGCGGCACGACGTAGCGGGCGACCATGTCCCAGCTACGCATGGTGTTTTCCGGGTTCGCCCAGTCATGCACGAAGCCGACCACGGTGCCGAACCCGCCGCTCACGTCGATCACCGACTTGATGCGCTCCACCAGGTCGTCCGGCGTCCCGATCGTCGCTGCGGCATTGTCGGAGAACGCGGTCATATCAACCGCCTCATCGCCGGTCTTGAACGGTTTCGCGCCCGGGCGCTGCAAGGTGCCGGTGATGTATTCGTTGTGATGCCGCAGCAGCCCGTCGCGCGCCTCCGCTCTGGCCTTTTCCCGCGTTTCAGCGATGTGCCAGCTCAGCAGCACGCGCCAGTTCTTGCGATCGACCGTGGTGCCGTGCTTCGCGGCGGCGGCCTCGGCGAAACCCCATTGCGTCGGCAGGGCTTGCAGGCCCTCGCTGGACATCGAGCCGATGGAGATGATTCCGATGCCGTGCTTCCCCGCCAGCGTCATGCCAGAAGGGCTGATCTGGGAGGCGACGACGAACGGGATATCCTCCTGCAACGGTAGCAGTTGCAAAGCCGCGTCCTGCATATTGAACCATTCGGACTTGGCGGTAACGCGCTCCCCGTTGAACAGGCGGCGGATGATGGCGATGGCTTCGTCCTGGCGATCGCGCAGCACCATCGGGTCGATACCCAGCGTATGCGCGTCGGATGCCAGCGCCCCCGGCCCCGAACCGAACATCGCTCGGCCGCCCGTCATATAGTCAAGCTGCACGATCCGTTGCGCCACGTTGAACGGGTGGTGATAGGGCAGCGACACGACGCCGGTGCCCAGCCTGATGCGCTTGGTGCGCTCCCCGGCGGCAGCCAGGAACATCTCCGGCGAGGCAATCATTTCCCAGCCGCTGGAATGGTGTTCGCCGCACCAGAATTCGTCAAAACCCAGCCGGTCGATGTGCTCGACGAAGTCCAGGTCGCGGCGGAACTGGAGCATCGGATGCTCGCCGATCGGGTGATGCGGGGCGAGGAAGGCACCAAAACCGAGGCGGGACATCGGGAAGTCTCCTGAAGATTGTTTGGTTGCCGGCGACGGTAAGGGGAGGGATGACGCCGGGCAAGGGCCAGACGATGGCGTCAGACGATCACTCCCGTGATCTCGCGGGTCAGCTTCTGCCGCATGGCTTCGGTAAAGTCGGCATAGTCGCGGCAAGTGACGGCGAATGCGCCAGGGCCGCCGATGACGTCCTCGCTGTAGGATGTCACCAGATCCGGTTCCTCATGCAGGATGCACAAACCATTGATGGTGATGTCCGCGGCGGCCATGCGGTCCCGGATCGGACCGGGTGCGATGCCGTCGTTGGAGCGGCCGTCGCCGATGACGTTGACGATGTTGCGCTTCGGTATCGCCGGGACCTTGGACAGCAACGTCAGCGATGCGAGCAACGCTTCGCCGATCGCGGTTGATCCGGCTTTCACCGTGCGCGGCATGTTTTCGACGTCATCGGCGAAGGCGCGCAAATCCGCCTCCGAACCGATGGTCGTCCAGTCATTGAGGATGTCCTGTTGCCCCGAACCCGACCATAGCAATAGCGACAGCACGCTTTTGCCCGCCAGCCCTTCGACTACCGTCGGGTCCCGCAGTGCCGCGGCCATTCCGCCGGCGATCAGCCCGAACTCCTCATACGTTACGCTGGCCGACCCATCGACGGCGAGCACCATCGCCAGTTCGACGTGATCCACGACGCGTTTACTTCCGGCGCTCGATATTCGGCAGCAGGGCCGTGAGCAAACCGATCAGCGGC
Organism: Acetobacteraceae bacterium; assembly: GCA_003506895.1. GTDB lineage: Bacteria > Pseudomonadota > Alphaproteobacteria > Acetobacterales > Acetobacteraceae > Rhodopila. The sequence goes on from DNXO01000104.1 coordinate 27,659, forward strand.
AGGAAGGAGCAGACCCGATAGACGGTTTCGATCCCCGTCACGTCGGCGATCCGGCCAAGCGCCGCCGCGCCGAGGCCCCCCAGACCGAAGGAGAATCCGAACATCATGCCGGCCACCAGCCCGATCCGGCCGGGCAGCAATTCCTGTGCATACACGATGATCGCCGAGAACGCGGAGGCGAGGATCAGGCCGATCACCACACTCAGGATGCCGGTCCACATCAGATCGGCGTAAGGCAGCATCAGCGCGAACGGAAACGCGCCCAGGATCGAGAACCAGATGACCGGCTTGCGCCCGAAACGATCGCCGATCGGGCCGCCGGCGAACGTGCCGACCGCGATCGCCCCCAGGAACGCGAACAGCATGTATTGCGCGTTCTGAACCGTCAGGTGGAATTTCTGGATCAGGTAGAACGTGTAGTACGAACTCAGGCTGGCCGTATAGACGTTCTTGGAAAACAGCAGGATCAGGATGACCGTGATGGCGCCGATCACCTTGCCCCTCGGCAACGGGGAGGGCGGGATCGCCGCCGGGACCCGGCGTCCGCGGCGTGCGGCCATCGCGGGGTGACGCGCATACCACAGGCTGACATTGGTCAATACAATGATCGCCAGCAGCGCGGCGGCGGAGAAATAGGCGATACTGGCCTGCCCGCGCGGGACGACGACGAACGCGGCAAGCAGCGGCCCGATCGCGGAGCCGGAACTGCCGCCAAGTTGGAACAGCGACTGGGCGAAGCCATAGCGCCCGCCGGATGCCATCCGCGCGACCCGCGAGGACTCCGGATGGAATACCGAGGACCCCATGCCGACCATGGCCGCCGCGATCAGAATCATGTGATAGCTGCTGGCAATCGACAGCAGCAGCAGCCCTGCCAGGCTGATCCCCATCGCCACTGGCAGCGAAAACGGCGTCGGCCGTTTATCGGTCACCATCCCGACAACCGGCTGCAACATCGAGGCGGTTAACTGGAACGCCAGCGTAATCAGGCCGATCTGCCCGAAGTCAAGATTGTAAGACTGCTTCAGGATCGGATAGATCGCCGGCACCAGCGACTGGTTCATGTCGTTCAACAGGTGACAGAAGCTCAGCGATACCAGGATAGCCAGCGTCGTGTTGGTTTCACTGGTGGACGCGGGCATCGCGACGGCGGTGTTTTGGCTCACGGGGCGTTTCCCTCGGGGTGCGTTGACCCGTCCTACCGCACTGCACGGAGGTGTCGATCTCTTCACCTATGCGTCTGGCGTGGACCAGCCATCTTGCGTGTCGCGATGGTGGCACGATTACCGCTAAGTTTCGCCGCAATCGGTGACCAATGTCACTGTGCCGCGTTAGTCGATATGGTTGTCGACGCTGGCAAGTGGCTGGAGGTCAGGATGCCTATTTCCCGGAGAGAAGTGCGTGGCGGTCGGGCGTTTGCATTCCCGTTGTTCGGGATCGCGGTCCTGCTGCTTTCGTACTGGGTTTTGTCGGACTGGCACGAAATGCCGCGTATCATCGATGCCGTTCTATCCGCCGTCCACTGGCCGACCTGACTCGCGGTCTAGATAATCTCAGCAGCAGATTGGCCTTGATCTGGCCGTAGACTGTCGCACCCAAAGAAAAAAGCAGAGTGTTAATCGTCCTTACCGCCATGGCCTGCTTTTCGGGCCACGGCGGTAAGGCGCTGTCGTCTATATAGCCCGAACGTGGATCAAGCGCCGCGCTGGCGAAGGTCCGCATTGCAGGCCGGGTCGAACGCGCGAACCAGATCGCCGCGGTTCATGCCGATATCCATCAGTTCGCGGTCGGACATGGAAGCGAGTTCGCTCATCGCTTCGCTGTTGCGGCGCCAGGTGATGAAGGCGGCGACCTGACGGGACAACCAAGCGGCGAGGCCGCCCTTGCGGACGATGCGCGGCGCGGAGGCGCGCAGGTTGGGCTCTTCCCATTTCGCGTCGATATAGCTCAAGCTGGGAAGCTGGAAGGAAAACTGGGAGTCAGCGGTGTGAACGCTCATGGCAAATATCCATACAAACCCGGGTGCTACGCGACGTCGGGTGGCGAGGCGCCCCCGGGGTTATGATGCGGTGCAACATAGGCCATGCGACGGCTGGATTAAGGAACAAAAATACCCAAACTGCCATGCGTCTGGCGCATGGATTGGCGAAAGCCATGAATTGACCCCCAAAATGAGAGATTAGAAGGCGCGACAATGAGTGCTTCAGCATTATCGGCTGTGCGGCAGGAACTGGTCCGGCAGGGGTTGGACGGCTTCATCGTCCCGCGGGCGGATGAGCATTTAGGCGAGTATGTGCCCGCGTCCGCCGAACGGCTGGCGTGGCTGACGGGATTTACCGGCAGCGCGGGGATGGCCGTGGTGCTGGCCGAGACGGCAGCGGTGTTCACCGACGGCCGCTACGTCCTGCAACTGGCAGAGCAGACGGATGCCGCGCAGTGGCGCCAGTTGCACATCACCGAGGAACCACCGCCCGCCTGGCTGGCCCAGAACGCCCAGGGGAGTTCCGGGGGGACCGCCCGCATAGGCTATGACCCGCTGTTGATCAGCGAGGAGGCCCTCGCCCGCTACACCGACGCCGGCCTGGACATGGTCGCCGCGGAGCGCAACCCGATCGATGCCGTCTGGACCGACCGGCCCGCCCCGCCAGCCGCCGCCGCGATCCCTCATCCCCTGGAATACGCAGGCCAGACGTCGGAGGTGAAGCGCGCCGATGTGGCGCGGCAGCTACGCGAGGCGAAGCAGGACGCGGCGGTGTTGACCGACCCCGCGTCGATTGCCTGGCTGCTGAACATTCGCGGCGACGACGTCCCTTTCACCCCGTTCGCGCTGGCGTTCGCGGTCGTGCATGCCAGCGGCGAAACCGACCTGTTCATCGATCCCGCGAAAGTGCCGGCCGAGACGCGCGTCTGGCTAGGCAACGGCGTCGCCGTCCGGGATCGTGCCGCCTTGTTGCCGGCGCTGGGTGCGCTGAAGGAAAAGACGGTCCGGGTTGATGCCTCCGGCTCACCCGTGTGGTTCGCCCAGCAGCTTCTAAAGGCCGGGGCGGTGGTCGCATCCGGCAGCGATCCGTGCCTGTTACCCAAAGCCTGCAAGAACGAAGGCGAACAAAAAGGCGCCCGAGCCGCGCATCTGCGTGACGCGGCGGCGGTCTGCCGCTTTCTTTATTGGCTGTCGGTCGAGGCGCCAACCGGGCAACAAACCGAGATGTCCGCCGCCGAGGCACTGTTGGGCTTTCGCCAGCAGATCGACGGCTTTCGCGGCGAAAGTTTCCCCGCGATCTCCGGCGCCGGCGAGCATGGCGCGATCATCCATTATCGCGTGACGGACGAAACGAACCGGCCGATCAATCCGAATGAAGTCTATCTGATCGACTCCGGTGCCCAGTATCCAGACGGGACGACCGATATCACCCGAACCGTCTGGACCGGTCCGGGCGATCCGCCGGACAGCGTGCGGGACCGCGTCACGCGGGTTATGCAGGGCCATATCGCGCTGGCCACCGCGATATTCCCCAAAGGCGTCGGCGGTGCCCATCTCGATGCGATGGCTCGGCGGGCGTTGTGGCAGGTCGGGCTCGATTACGACCATGGCACCGGTCACGGTGTGGGCAGCTATCTGTCGGTGCATGAAGGCCCGGTCAGCATATCGCGTCTGGCGCGTCCGGTGCCGATCGCGGCTGGGATGATCCTGTCGAATGAACCCGGATACTATCTGCCCGGCCACTACGGCATCCGGCTGGAGAACCTGCTGCTGGTCCAGCCAGCCGCGCTGCCCGACGCCACCAAGCCGTTCCTGTGTTTCGAGACGCTGACGCTGGCACCGTTCGACCGGAAGCTGCTGAATCCCGCACTGATGACCCAGCCTGAGCGTGACTGGCTCGATGGGTATCACGCCATGGTTCTGCGCGAGGTCGGGCCGGCACTGGGGCAGGCGGAATGGGAGTGGCTGGCGGTGGCCTGCGCACCGCTGGGATAGCGCTGGCACCGTTCTTGCTGGACGTGGGTGGCTGATTTCGCAGGAGCCGCCTTATGCTGACCCGCCGTACTCTTCTCGCCGCCGCTCTCGCCGCGCCGGCCATCGTGCCGCGCGCCTCTCTGGGGCAGGGCATGACCAAGGTGAAAATCGGCTCCGCCTTCACCACCACGACGAACGCGGCTTTCCTGATGCCCAAATATCTGAAGCCGATGGGGGTCGATGCAGAGGTCATCTCCTTTCCCAGCCTCGTGCAAAGGATGCAAGCGGTGGCATCGGGTGATGTCGATGTAGGCAACGGCGGCCTGTCCGCCACGATGCAGATCGACACCAAGGGCTTTCCGATGAACGTCCTGGCCAATGGCTGCGACGGCGGCTGGATGGTGGTGGCCAACAAGTCGATTGGGACTTTCGCCGACCTGAAGGGCAAGAAGATCGCGGTGCAGAACGGCTCGATCGGGTTGGTGTCGCTGAAATACAAGTTGAAGCAGGAGGGCCTGACCGACAGCGTGGAACTGCTGTTCATGGACAACCAGGATCAGCCGATCCCTCTGATGCGCGGGGACGTCGCCGCGATCTGTTGCTTTGAACCGTATGCCACGCTGGCGACGATGAACGGCTGGGGCAAGCCGCTGTGGGTGCCGTACGACACGCCCATGGGCAAAACCAATCTTGGGTTTGTCGCCAGCGCCGGGTTCGTCGCCAAGAACCCGGACCTGACCCGCAAGATCGTCGCAGCCCATGTCGCTGCGACGAAAGAGCTGATCGATAACCCCTCGATCGCGGTCCAGACCACGATGGATCAGTTCAAGATGAGCAAGGAGATCGCCGAGGCCTCGACGAAGAACCTGTTCTTCTCGACCGAGTCCGGGCCTGCCTTCCAATCCGGATTGAAGGCGCTGGCCGGCATGATGATCGAGAACAAGATGCTGGATAAGGAACCGGACTGGTCGAAGTTCATCAACACCAGCTTCCTGCCGGCCTGAGGTCCGGGGATGGCCGTTTCAGCACTGGAAGCTGCGTCGGTGCCCCCGATCGTGGCGAGGGCGCGGCAAGCCGCCCGCGCATCGCGCTTCGCACCAAAGCGGCTGCTGGGTCTGCTGCCGCTGCTGGCATTGCTGGTGGCGTGGCAGCTCGCGACCTGGGCCGAGGTCTATCCGCCGGTTCTGCTGCCGAGCCCGGAGCGGGTGGCGATGGCGTTCGTGGTGGATTACCACGATATTCTGTTCAACGCGCTCGCCAGCGTGACGCGGGTTATCGTCGGCGTATCGATCGCGTTCTGTGTGGCAGTGCCCGCCGGTCTGATGATCGGACGGTACCGCACGCTGGACATGCTCTCGGACTGGACGATCCAGATATTCCGTTCGGTGCCGCCGATTTCGCTGATCCCGATGGCGCTGCTGTTCTTCGGCATCGGCGACAAACCGGCGATCGTGCTGATCTTCCTCGCCGCCCTGTGGCCGCTGCTGATCAACACCATCTTCGGCGTGCGGGGCATCGAGCGCACGCTGATCAAGGTGGCCCGAGCGGCGCGGGCCAGTGAGTGGCTGATTTTTCGGGATATTATTCTGCCGGCGGCGATGCCTGCCGTGTTCACCGGGCTGCGCCTGGGTATTGGCGGCGGCTGGCTGACAGTGGTGACCGCGGAAATGATCGCGGTGAAATCGGGGCTGGGTTACATGATTCTGAACGCGCAACTGACCTTCCGCAGCGAGTTGATCGTCGCCGGAATCGTCATCATCGGCGCCATCGGCCTGCTGGCGGACCAGGGCATCCGCGCCCTGCGAACCCATGTCTGCCGCTGGCAAGAGGGCCTGACGGCCGCCGCCGAATGACCGGTTTCATCGAATGCCGCAACGTCGGCAAGACCTATGACAGCGCGTCAGGTGCCGTCGAAGCCCTGCGCGGCATCAACCTGGACTGCGCCCCCGGTGAGTTCGTCTGTCTGCTCGGCCTCTCCGGCTGCGGCAAATCAACGCTGTTGCAGATCATCGCCGGGCTGGAATCCGCATCGGACGGCGCGGTGGTGATCGGTGGGCACGAACTGGACGGGCCGTCTCCGTTGACCAGTGTCGTGTTCCAGGACCATGGGCTGTTTCCCTGGATGACGGTGCGGAAGAACGTCGCCTTCAACATGAAGGCGGCCGGGGTCAAACCGGCGGAGCGGGCCGCGCGCGCCGATGAACTGCTGGAGATGACAGGGCTGACCGCCTTCGCCGACCGTTACCCTCATGAATTGTCCGGCGGCATGCGCCAACGCGTCGGCATCGCCAGGGCACTGACCACCCGGCCGAAGGCGCTGCTGATGGACGAACCGTTCGGCGCGCTGGACGCCCAGACCAGGGGGCACCTGCAAGAGGAACTGCTGCGTATCTGGGAAAGCCAGCGCACGACGGTGCTGTTCGTCACCCACGGCATTGATGAGGCAGTGTTTCTCGCTGACCGGATCGTGGTGTTCTCGCCGCGACCCGGCCGGATATCGGCGGTCGTTGACGTTGATTTGCCCCGGCCGCGCGACCCTGAAAGCGCTGGGTTCATGGCGCTTTCGCGGTCACTGCGGCATAAGCTGGTGCCAGACCTTCAAGGGGCGCCGCTGGGATGAGAATACTGTTCGCCAACCCCAACACCTCGGTTTCGGTGACTGACCGGATCGCCGCCGTGGCCAGGGCCGCCGCGAGTGCGGGAACCGAGATCGTCGCGGTGACCGGCCAGACCGGCGTGCCCTATATCGCGACGCGGGCCGAGGCGGTGATCGGCGGGCGAGTCGCGCTGGAACTGCTGGCTGAACACGCACCGGGCTGCGACGTCGCGGTGATTGCGGCGTTTGCCGATCCCGGCATCGGTGGCGCCAGGGAGTTGCTGTCGATCCCGGTGATCGGCATGGCGGAGGCGGCGATGCTGACGGCGTGCATGCTGGGACGGCGGTTCTCGATCGTTACCTTTGCAACGGCGATGGGGCCTTGGTACCGGGAATGCGTTGACTACAACGGGCTGTCCGGTCGTCTGGCGAGTATTCGCTGTGTCAGCGGCGGCTTCCGGGACATCAATTCGGTGCAGGAAGAGAAAGAGGCGGCGCTGATCGAAGCCTGCTGCCTGGCTGCGGAGCAGGATGAGGCGGATGTGGTGATCCTGGGCGGTGCGCCGCTGGCTGGCTTGGCGGGGAAAGTGGCGGATCGGGTTCCGGTGCCGCTGGTCGATGGGGTCGCGGCGGCTGTGCGACAGGCGGAGGTTCTTGGCGGGCTAGGCGTTCGGAAGGCGACTGCTGGGACGTTCCGGCGGCCGGATCCTAAGGTGATTACTGGGGTGCCGGCTGCTTTGGAGGGGCTGTTTTCCCGGCGGTGACTGGGGAGGGAAAGCGTCCCTCACGGATGTTCCGGATTATGCCACGGAGGACACGGAAAGGCGAAGCGCCCCGGGGCCGTTAACTTCTAGTTAAAATATGCATGCGATGCTGCGGGAATGAATGGTCAGCCCGTATCGAAACTGGTTCATGGCCGAGATCTGATACCAGCGGCCCGCAGGGCCGACT
>DNXO01000104.1:35504-68777 GCA_003506895.1 Acetobacteraceae bacterium
TCGAAGCTTCGGGCGGCTGGTATGACGTATCGGATTATCGGGCTGGCCATGCATGTGCATCGGCGGTTAGGCCCTGGCTTGCTCGAAAAATTCTATGAAAGCTGCCTGTGCTATGAATTAAGCCGTAACGATATTCCTTTCCGCCGTCAGGTGACGATCCAGGTGGCTTATGAAGGAGTACCACTTGAGGCCGCCTACGTCGCCGACATTATCGTCGCGGAACAAGTCATTCTGAAGATCAAGGCTGTCGAAACCATTCTTCCAGTACACAAATATCAACTACTGACATATATGCGCCTTTTACCCTGTAGGCTCGGTTTACTTCTAAAATTCAATACCCCATCCCTAACCGACGGCATAAGGCGCTGCATCCTGTAAATCCCCCCGCTGCGGCGGTGTGCATAAAAAACTCCCAAAAATCCGTGTATGAAATCCACTAGATCCGTGATGAACCCTTTCCATCAACACGAAGAACACCGCCGAAAAACCTCAACAGAACCGGAACCCGCCACCCGCCGCCAAACAGGTGCAACCAGCACCGAGTGAAGCCCCGCGAGCACGGCAATACTGTCCCGATCCTGCGCAAGCACAGCAACAGCCACAAGATCAAACGGCTCCAACCGCATCAAGATCGGATCGCTCGGCCAGACCACCAACACCGGCACCGTCGGCAGCGCCGAGATACCGAACGCCCCGACGATCCCAACGCCATCGTTCCCCGACGGCACCACAACAACCGCGCCCCCGCCCAACCGTTCGGCATCGCGCGCGGCGGCTTGCGCCGGTTGCATGGTCCGGGATGAAAGCAACAGCCCCGCGACGCCGCACAGTTGGACAGCCAGCAGCAACCCGATACGCGCGTTCCAGCCCCGAAACGGCAGCGCCAGCAAAAGCGCGACGAACGGCAATCCGAACGACAGATACCGGAGTTCGATCGGCGTGTTGTTGAACACGGCCCCCAGGGCCAGCAGGCCAGCTGCTGGAGCGATCGCCGCGGCCACCACCAACCGTATCGCGAAATCGCCCGCCCATGGCCTCGCCCGCACGACCGGGAAAACCAACAGGATCGAAACCAAACCAAGTGCCGAGCCCGCGAATATTTGCCAGACGCCGCCGAAATACAGCGGTAACCCCCCGAATACCGCCGCCCCCTGATACTGGATCAGGCGCACCAGGCTGCCCCAAAGCGAAAACGGCGGAAACTGCCCATCCCGCGACGCGTGCTGCGCGAAGAAAAACCATGCGTCCAACGCCAGGAACGGCATCGCCGCCGGGATCGCGGCCCAGGCGCCGGATACCGCCACCGCGGCGACACCGACGAACACCGCCAGATAGTTGCAACAACACGCGGCCCCAAGGCACACCCCAGCGATGACAAACCGCCGCACGAGAAGAAGCGCCACACCCGCCAGCGTAAGCGTCTCGGCCAGCGCAAAGCCACGCGCAATGGCATTCGTATAGACAAATCCGTAGCAGCCCAGCGTGATCAGCATGGCCGGGGCAGGGCGGATATCGCAGCGCCGGGCGATTACCCCCACAAGCCAGACTGATACCACGCCGAACAGCACCGACAGCATCCGCGCCGCGAAAAGCGTCGGCCCGAAGACGGAGCGCCAGATCGACGCCACCCAGAAATACAGCGGCGGGTGTACGTCGGTCGCCCTCAGGTCGCGCGCGATCGCGGCGAATGTCGTATGGCCGGCCTGCATGGTCGCGACCGCCCCGGCGGGGAACACGGTCGCCGGCCAGACCGGCCGAGCGGTCCCTGCGGTCAGGAACAGGGTGTATTGCTCGTCGTATTCGGCGCCACGCAGCCACGCGGCGGCGGTCAGCACCATGGCCGCGAGTGCCAGCACAGCGCATCGTGCCCGAAATTCCGTCGCGTTAACCAAATCTCAATACTTCCGCGTCATCCTGATCCGCATGTAGCAGTCAAAGGTTAACGAAGTGCTTATGCGGGACATGCCATCGGCTTCATCGCGGCGATCCTGGCAGCCAGCGATTTCGGTGGTGGTTCCAGCGCATAACGAAGCCGGCAGCCTGGACCTGTTTCACCAGCGCCTGGCGCGCTCATTGAGCGGCATCGAAAACTGGGAGGTCGTTTATATCGACGACGGCAGCACCGACGCGACCCTGGCTGCGATCGAGTCCCTGCGCCGCACCGACGACCGCGTCGCTCTGGTCAGCCTGTCGCGGAACTTCGGCAAGGAAATCGCGATCACCGCCGGCCTGGATCATGCGGCTGGCGATGCCGTCGTGGTCATCGACGCCGATCTGCAGGACCCGCCTGAGGTGATCCCTGACCTCATCGCCCAATGGCGGGCCGGGTTCGACATGGTGTACGCCAAACGCCGCAGCCGAACCGGCGACTCCTGGCTGAAACGCGGCACCGCGCGCGGCTTCTACCGGCTGATGCAGCGCATGGGTGACCTGAAGCTGCCCGAGGACACCGGCGATTTCCGCCTCATGAGCCGTCGCGTGGTCGATGCCGTGCGCCAGTTGCGGGAGCAGCACCGATTCATGAAGGGCCTGTTCGCCTGGGTCGGTTACCCAACCACCTATGTAACCTACGACCGGCAGCCGCGATGCGCTGGCGTCAGCAAGTGGTCCTACTGGAAGCTGTGGAATCTGGCGCTGGAGGGGATCACCAGCTTCACGGTCATGCCGCTGAAGTTGGCCACGTATGTTGGTCTGGCGGTCGCGCTGTTATCGGTGATCTACGCCGCGCAGGTGATCGTGAAGACGCTGATCATCGGCAATCCCGTCGCCGGATATCCCAGCCTGATGACGGTCGTGCTGTTTCTGGGCGGCATACAACTGATGTTCCTGGGCGTGATTGGCGAATACCTGGGACGAGTGTTTAACGAAACGAAACAGCGGCCACTGTACCTCGTCGAACGCTATGTACCGAGTTCGGTGAAAGTATCGGTATGAGGCTGCTGGTGTTGATGCTCTGCCTGTTGTCCGGTTCGGCAATCGGGCAAACCCCGCTTAACCGAGGCATCAACGTCACCGGCTGGTTTCGCTTTCCGGTCAGCCGCGACCCTGCTGTCCTGGCGAACTATATCGGCGATCGGGCGCTGGCCGATCTTCGCACCGCCGGCTTCGACTTCGTCAGGCTAGCGGTCGATCCCGACCTTCTCGATGTCCGCGCACTGCTACCCGCGATCAGGCGTATCCAGCGTCAGGGGCTCACGGTCGTCGTGTCCCCGCACCCGCGCGACTGGCATCTGGAAACAACCGATCCCGATAGGCTGTTACGGTTCTGGAATACCCTGGCGCCGGCCCTGCGCGGGCTCGACCCCGCTCGAACCGTACCGGAAGTGGTGAACGAACCGGTGTTCCCGAACGACCCAGCCGGTTGGGGGCGGTTGCAGCATCGGGTGCTGGCGGAAATCCGCGCTTCCTTGCCCCAATCGCTGGTCGTGCTGACGGGTCAGGACTGGGGAAGCGTCCCGGGCCTCTTGGCCCTTACGCCCGAGGACGATCCGCACGTCGTGTATAGCTTCCATTTCTACGATCCCGCCGACCTGACATCGCTCGCCGCCTACCGATCCGATGTCGATCGCACCGCACTGGCCGCGCTACCCTTCCCGGCGGCCAATGACTGTGACGCTCGGATGCGGGCACCGGCCGACGCGCCGACGCGGGACCTGATCCGCTATTACTGCGCCTCGCACTGGGACCGTGCGCATGTCACCGACGCCATCGACCGCGCCGCCGGGTGGGCGCAAGCTCACCATGTCCGTCTTCTTGCCGGTGAATTCGGGGCGACCGCCCAGTTGAACCGATCCGCGCGCCTCGCCTGGCTGAAGACCGCGAGGCAGGGCTTCGAGGAAAACGGGATCTCCTGGGCGCTGTGGGGGTATGACGACGTCATGGGTCTGGCGGTCAGTCGTCCGGTTCCGCTACGACCGGTGCTGGACGCGGGTGTAATGGCCGCGCTTGGCATGGCGACGGGGATGTGATGACGACCACTGACGGCGCAACCGATACAGACGGGATGGAAAGCCTCGATCCCGCCGACTGGTCCGATCTGCGCGTGCTTGGGCACCGCATGATTGACGACATGTTCGATCACCTGCAAACCCTGCGCGACGGCCCAGTATGGCAGAAGATGCCGGACCCGTTGCGACAGGAACTGCGTCAGGCCTTGCCACGCCAACCGCAAGCGCCGGAGGCGGTTTACGAAACCTTCCAGCGGCTGGTCCAACCCTATTCCACTGGCAATCTGCATCCAAGATTCATGGGCTGGGTCCATGGCGGCGGCAATCCCATCGGCATGCTGGCCGAATTGTTGGCGGGCGGCCTGAACGCCAACCTGGGCGGCCGCGATCACGCGCCGATTGAGGTTGAACGTCAGGTGATCGCCTGGGCCGCCGAGATGCTTGGCTTTCCATCCGACTCGTCCGGGGTGTTGGTCACCGGGACCTCAATTGCCAACCTGATTGGCGTGCTGGTCGCCCGTTCCGCCAAACTCGGCCCCTCGGTGCGCAGCGATGGTGTCGATGGGACGCGCCTCGTCGCCTACACATCCGCCGCCGCGCATGGCTGCATGCCGCGCGCGATGGAAATGGCCGGTTTGGGGCGCGATGCGCTGCGGATGATTCCCTGTGACGCGGAAGGCCGCATGCGTCTCGATCTGCTGGCGCAGCACCTGGAGGCAGACCGCGCGGCCGGCGCCCAGCCCTTTTTGGTGATCGGCACGGCCGGCACGGTCAATACCGGCGCGATCGACGATCTTCGCGCGATTGCCGGTTTCGCGGCGAGGCACGGGCTGTGGTTCCACGTCGATGGCGCCTTCGGGGCGGTCGCCGCCCTGTCACCGAAACTGCGCCCGCTGCTGGCGGGGATCGAGCAGGCCGACTCGGTCGCGTTCGACTTCCACAAATGGGCGCAAGTTCCCTATGACGCCGGCTGCATCGTCGTACGCGATCCAGCTCGGCAACTGGAAACATTCGGTGCGGAAGCCGCCTATTTGAAGCGCGAAGACCGGGGTCTGGCCGCCGGCGGCGTGTGGCCCTGCGACCTGGGGCCAGATCTGTCACGAGGGTTTCGGGCACTGAAGGTCTGGATGACGCTGTCCGTCTATGGTGCGGACCGTATCGGCGCCATCGCCGAACAAACCTGCGACCTGGCGGCGACGCTTGCCGCCCGCGTGGATCGGGAGCCATCGCTGGAAAGGCTGGCGCCCGTCGCGCTCAACATCGTCTGCTTCCGCTATATCGCGGCCCAGGGCGATCTCGACCGCTTGAACGCAGACATCACGGCGGACCTGCACGAATCCGGAATCGCCGCGCCGTCCACCACGATAATTGGCGGCGTGCTGGCGATCAGAGCGGCGATCGTCAACCACAGGACCAACCACACCGATATCACGGTCATGGTGAATGCGGTGCTGGAAGCCGGCCGTAAGCGGGGGGCGTAAAAGAAAAGCCCCCGGTTATTCACCGGGGGCAAGTATACAGGGAGGCTTCACGTCTGGGAGACGCAGGGACCAGAGGCCCCTTTCCAGCGACTTGCGCTGAAACTCTAACGGCGGTGCCGTCGTAACTGATGTCCCTCTTTAATCCCGCATCTGCGAAGGAAACCACTGTTCAGAACTGGCACCCGGCATGTCGATTTCGCATACCGACTTATTGGTATTGTTCAAAAAAGCATAGCTGGGTCCCGTTGGGCGGTGCCCGGCCTAAGTCTCTGAATTTTGGGGCTAAAAAGGACCGGGCGGTGGCAATGTGCCGATGCCACCGCCACCGGTCCAATGACCTTGGGAATCATTCGGTCATCGTTGCATTGATATCAATCAATCGGCTTAGCCGAAGGCGGTCAGTGGATCTCCGCCAGTCGGGCTAACAGGAAATCGCGAAACACCGCGACGCGCTTCGAATTCCGCAGTTCCTCCGGATAGACAAAGAACACGTCCACCTTCGGCCCTTTCAGGTCGGTCAACACATGCACCAGATCGGGGTTCTCATTCACCACGTAATCCGGCAACGCCCCAATCCCCAATCCGGACCGGATCGCCAGCAGCACCGCATGGATCGAATTCACCTCCAGCAGTGCTCTGCGGGGGTTACCGGGGCGGCGTCCAGCCTCCGCGAGCCAGTTGACTTCCTGAATCGGTGGGTGGTGCTGGCCGAACAGAACCAGGCGATGGGCATCCAGATCCTCGGCCCGCTGCGGAACGCCATGCTTCTTCAGGTATTCCGGAGCGGCCACGACATGCCACTGCATCGTCATCAAATGCCGCTGCACCAGGTCGGGCTGCTTCGGCGGATGCATGCGAATCGCGACATCGGCCTCCCGCATCGCCAGATCCAGTTCCGCGTCGTCCAACAGCAAGGCGACGGAAACATCCGGATAGGCTTCCAGGAAACCATAAAGCCGCGGCGCCAGCCATGAGGAGCCGAACCCGACCGTCGTGGTGACCTTCAACCGGCCCGCCGGCTTTTCCTTGCTTTCGGTCAGCAGTGCTTCGGTGATCGCCAGCTTGGCAAAGACCTCACGCACCGTGCGGTTCAGCGACTCGCCCTGTTCGGTTAGAATCAGGCCACGCGCGTGACGGTGAAACAGTGGAACCTGAAGCGCTTCTTCCAGCGCCGAAATCTGCCTTGAGACAGCCGATTGGCTGAGGCTTAGCGTATCGCCAGCATGCGTGAAGCTGCCTGCTTCCGCCACGGCGTGAAAGACACGCAGCTTGTCCCAGTCCATCACAAAGTCTCTCCCCGCGGCTATTCAGGTCGGAGCCGCACCGAATCGCTCGCCCACGGTGCTTGTGAGCAATACGTCAAGCCTAAACACACTTTACCGAATCATGTGACCGAATTTGCTGGTTTCCGGCAATTTTCGTTTATTCCGCGGCCAAAGAGGCGCGAACCTCATGTTCGGCGATAAATTTTTCTGCTTCCAGAGCCGCCATGCAGCCAGTTCCGGCGGCGGTGACGGCCTGGCGATAGATCTTGTCCTGGACATCGCCGGCAGCGAACACCCCGGGAACCGACGTCCGCGTGGTGCCGGACTCCGTGCGGATGTAGCCCTCGGGGTCCAGGTCGACGTGGCCGGCAAACATCGTTGTCGTTGGGCTGTGGCCGATGGCGATGAAAACACCATCGACCGGCAAGACGGTTTCCTGCCCAGTCTTTTCGTTGTGCAGCCGCACGCCGGTGACGACCTCTGGCGTTCCGCCGCCAACGATTTCCCTCACCGAACTGTTCCAGATCACATCGATCTTGGGGTGCGCGAACAGCCGGGCCTGGAGGATCTTCTCGGCGCGCAGGCTGTCGCGGCGGTGGATCAAGGTGACCTTCTCGGCATGATGCGTCAGGTACAGCGCCTCCTCGACCGCGGTGTTGCCGCCTCCGACCACGGCGACGGTCTTGCCGCGGTAGAAAAATCCATCGCAGGTGGCACAGGCCGATACACCACGACCCGACAGGGTCTGTTCGGATTCCAGGCCAAGCCAGCGCGCCTGGGCGCCGGTGGCGATGATGACGGCGTCCGCCGTGTAGGTGTCGCCCGAGTCGCCCTTGCAGACGAACGGCCTGCGCGAGAAATCCACGCCGACGATCAGGTCGTGAACGATGCGCGTGCCGACATGGGCGGCCTGCGTTTCCATCTGCTCCATCAGCCAGGGGCCTTGGATGACGTCGGCGAAACCCGGATAATTCTCGACATCGGTCGTGATCGTAAGCTGGCCGCCGGGCTGCATGCCGGCCACCAGAATTGGTGCCATATTGGCGCGCGCGGCATAGATGGCGGCTGTATAGCCAGCGGGGCCGGCGCCGATGATCAGAACCTTGGTGTGATGCGTTTCGCTCATACCTGAACATATCGGCGTGTAGGTGTCTGGGGCAAGCGCGGGGCGACAACTGGGTGATGGCGCTTCCCGCGGCTTGGCCCCAATCTCGCGCCATGCCTGATTTTGATCTGATCGTCATTGGCGCGGGCGCCGCCGGCCTGTCGGTTACCGCGGGTGCCGCGCAACTGGGTGCCTCCGTGGCACTGATCGAGCGCGCAACCATGGGCGGCGACTGTCTGAACACGGGATGTGTGCCAAGCAAGGCGATTCTTAAGGCGGCGCACGCTGTGCGCGCGATCCGGGACGCGGCCCGGTACGGCATCATGGCCGCCGACCCGGTCGTGGAGTGGGACCGCCTGCGCGCCCATGTGCAAGGCGTGATTGAGACGATCGCCCCTGTCGACTCGGAAGCGCGGTTCCGTGGCCTGGGTGCGACGGTCCTGCGTGGCGAGGCGGCTTTCGTCGATCCGGCGACGATCTTGGTGGACGGGCGCCGCCTGATGGCCCGCAGGTTCGTGATCGCCGCCGGTAGCCGGGCTGCGGTGCCCCCGATTCCCGGGCTGGATCAGGTTCCGTATTGGACTAACGACTCTCTGTTCAATCTGACGGAAAGACCAGACCACCTGCTGATCCTGGGCGGTGGTCCCATTGGCCTGGAAATGGCGGACGCCTTCGCCGGTCTGGGATGCCGGGTCACGGTCGTCGAAGCTGGCGTCATCGCCGGGAAGGAAGACCCCGAGCTCGTGGACGGATTGCGCCGTGCGCTAACCGCTCGGAGTGTAGTGTTCCGCGAAGGTGCGGCGGTGACCGGCGTCGCGCCCGGTATCAGGCTGACGCTCGCCGATGGTACGCAGATCGACGGGTCGCATTTGCTCGTGGCGGTGGGACGCAGGCCGAACCTGGAGGCACTGAACCTGGCGGCAGGCAATATCCAGGCCGGCCCCGCCGGGATCGCGACCGATCGTGGCCTTCGCAGTTTGACCAACAAGCGCGTCTTCGCGGTGGGTGACATCGCCGATCCGGCTGGAATTGGACCGCGCGCCTTCACCCACGTCGCCTCTTACCACGCGGGCCTGGTCATCCGCCGCTTGCTGTTTCGCCTCCCCGCCCGGATCGATTATGCCGCCCTGCCTAGGGTTACCTACACAGACCCGGAACTCGCCCAGGTTGGCCTGACCGAGGCGGAGGCGGCGGCCGTGGGGCTCAAGATCCACATTCTGCGCTGGCCCATGGCGGAGAATGACCGAGCCATCGCCGAACGAGACACAACGGGGCTGGTCAAGCTGATCGCGTCGGGAAACCGCTTGGTGGGGGCAGGCATCCTGGCCCCGCATGCCGGTGAGATGATCAGCGAATGGACGCTCGCGGTCGCGCAACGTACCAAACTTTCGGCGCTCGCGGGGTTGATCGTCCCGTACCCAACCCGCTCCGAAGCGGCCAAACGCGCCGTCGGCAGCGCCTTCGTCGCGGCGCTGTTCTCCGCTCGGACCAAAGGTTTGATCCGGCTGCTTTCCCGGTTGCCTTGACCGCGCCCCGCGGTCACTTTGTCGAGATGAACGAAACAAAAAACGACCGGGTCGCCCTCGCCCTGCAAGGTGGCGGCTCGCATGGCGCGTTCGCCTGGGGTGTGGTGGACCGCTTGCTGGAGCAGGGGCAGCGTTTCGACTCGATATGCGGAGTCTCCTCCGGCGCGATGATCGGCACGATGATGACCCAAGGTCTTGTCAAAGGCGGTCCCGCCGGCGCCAGGGCGGAGATGCGGAAGCTATGGCAGCGCGTCGCGGATGCCCATTCGCTCAGCCCGCTTCAGGCCGCGCCGCTGGAGCGCTGGTTGTTCGGCGGCTGGGATTTGTCAAACTCCATGCTGTGGCAGGGCATGGAAATGGCGATGCGGATGTTCAGTCCGGCACAGATGAACCCGTTCGGCCATAATCCGATGCGCGCGTTGCTGGAGGGGCTGATCCAGCCGCATTTGCTGGCCGATCCGAGAGCCCCCCGGCTGACAGTGGCGGCGACCGATGTGGAAACGGGGAAGGCCGTGTTTTTTGGCAACGCCGACATCAATGTCGATGTGCTGTGCGCCTCCGCCTGTTTGCCTTTCGTTTTCCCTGCCGTTGAGATCAAGGGCCGCGCCTATTGGGATGGTGGCTATGCCGGTAACCCGCCGCTGGCGCCGTTGCTGCATCCGCAGCTTCCTGCTGAACTGATTCTGGTGCGGGCGCAGGCGGCACACCGGCCCGGTACGCCGGCCTCGCCGACTGAAATCACCAATCGCCTGAATGAAATCGCGTGCCAGAACGTACTGGCCGCTGAGCTGGCGGCGTTACCGGAAACGGTGAAACTTCGTACTTACGACGCGGACGAAGCGCTGACACACTTGCCGATATCGTCGAAAATGAGCGGCGAGGAAGCCTTCCTCAAGGAACTGTTCGAAGCTGGTCGAGCGGCGGCCGCATACGGTCAGTGACCTGCGATCATGTCTTCCAGGTGTAGAGCGTATTCCCGAACGTCGGGCTTCAGCGCCGCATCCTGCCCGGATTGGCCGTCGGCTCGGATTTTTACTCCACGGATCGCCAGATCGATGATCTCAACGGGCACGAGATCCGCGCCACCGTCCGTCGCATGCAAGCGCGTCTTCTGAAAGGCAGGCGGGGTCGCTGAGGGAATGCGTCCTGTTGGCGCCTCGGCCTCCATCGCCTCGGCTTCGGCGTCGAGTTCGCGTGCAACGTCCAGCAACATTCGCGACAGTCGAAGATCATCTCCGGACCTGGCCATTTCACGCGCGTGCGCAGCTCTTAGTCTGAAGTGAGTGGCGTCCACGGCGTCCTCCTGTTGCGGTAACAGAATAGCGACGACTCTAAATCCAACATCATCACGTCAATGAGAGCGAATGCTCTTATCGCGATCTGATGGGGCCTTTTTCGAACCGTCCCGACCGCGTTTATCATTGTCATAAAACAATAATGTCACCGGAAGGCACCTTGAACCGGGTCAAACACGAATCCGTGAGCATCGGATCCGCTACCGTCGGTAGAGTGAATTCTACCCGGGGTTGTCGCCGGACTGGAAGGAGCACGCACCTTCGGCGAAGAAGTCATTTCCATATGCCGGGGGCCGTGACACCCGATATTACAGGACATGTCGCGTTGGGAGCTACCGGCTCTCGCTGGTATTTGCTGTATCCATCGCGCTGCTGGTGTTCAGCGACTCAGGCCGAGTCGGACACGCTCGTCCGCCTGTCAGATATGCTTCTGGGGGCACGGATACCTGTTCGATCTCGCATGCCAATAAGGCGGTTGATCTGATGATCGCCGCGCTTTCCATGTCGGGGCTGGGCCTGACCCAGCAAGCGCATGACCTTCACCCGAACCTACCCACGATTCCGCCGACGCGCTATTCGAGCAGTGCGGCTGGCCTGGAAAGAAGAGGTGCGCCCGCGGACACGTACAACCTACCCGCAGACGCGCCACCAGCGCGCTTCGGGGCGCCCGGGTGGCTGCATTGCTTGAACGGCCGTAGGAAGGGCGGAGCAGCGAGTGACGTCGGCGCCTTATCAGGCGGCGGCAGCTTCCCGCTTTACCTTCGCCTTCTCGATGCGGCGCTTCAGGGTCTTGCCCTCCAGCGTCAGCTTCGTGTTCGGCGTGCCGAGCAGGAAGGCGTCGATGCCGCCGTTATGTTCCACGGTGCGGATACCGCGGGTGGACAGCTTCATACGCACTTCATGGCCCAGGATGTCGGACAACAGCGACGTAACCTGCAGGTTGGGCAGGAAACGGCGACGGGTCTTATTGTTGGCATGGCTGACATTGTTGCCAGCCAGAACGCCCTTACCCGTGATTTCACAGCGACGCGACATCGCACTTTATCCTCAGTACAGATCGGAAGGCGCGGGTTATGGCGACAGAACCCCCCCGCGTCAAGGAAGACGGCGGCAGATTCGCAAGTTAATGCCCGTTATGGTCCTGATGCTCGCGTAATTCGCCCGATCGGACGCTGCCGATGGCATTTGTCAGGATGCCGATGATGGCCTCATCCGACATTGACCGGGCGAGCAGGGCCATCGATCCGCCCAGCAGCGCCGAGGCGATGGCCAGCGAACTAAGGTTTTGGCCCATCATGTATTCGATCGCCTTGTCCACCACGGCGCCGGCATGGCTAAGATGGGCGGGGGACTCATTTGTTTGGTCGTCTGACATCCGCGGAGGGTTCCTTAATTGGCGGGTTGGAGTTCGTGTTCGGCCGCCTGTAGCGCCCACATACGCGCATACACGCCATCCTTGGCCAAAAGCGCCGCATGACGTCCCCGTTCGGCGACGAGGCCGTCCCGCAGGACGATGATCTCATCGGCATCGACGACGGTCGACAGTCGGTGGGCGATCACCAATGTGGTGCGGCGGTTGGAAACGGCATTCAGGGCGGTCTGGATATCCTGTTCGGTACGGGTGTCCAGCGCGCTGGTCGCCTCATCCAGGATCAGGATGCGGGGGTCTTTCAGAATGGTGCGGGCAATGGCGACGCGTTGCTTCTCGCCGCCGGATAGTTTCAGCCCCCGTTCGCCGACCTTGGTGTCGTAGCCCTCGGGTAGCTTCAGGACGAAATCATGCACCTGCGCCAGTTTGGCGGCGTGCTCGATTTCCTCCTGCGAGGCGCCTGGGCGGCCATAGCCGATGTTGTATCGGATGGTGTCGTTGAACAGTACCGTGTCCTGCGGCACCACGCCGATGGCATTGCGAAGGCTGTCCTGGGTGACATCGCGGATGTCCTGGCCGTCGATCAGGATGCGCCCGGCGGTGACGTCGTAGAACCGGAACAGCAGCCGGTTGATGGTCGATTTACCGGCGCCGGTGGGGCCGACGATGGCCAGCTTGCCGCCGGCGGGGACGGTAAAACTGATGCCTTTCAGAATCGTCCGGTTGGACTGATAGCCGAAATGGACGTCCTCGAAGATGACCTCGCCGGCGGAGCCTTCGGACAGATGCGCGGTCAACGCCTTCGCACCCGGCTTGTCCTTGATCTCTTGCGACACGCGCAGCAGGGCGAACATCTGCTCCATGTCCACCAGACCCTGCTTGATGGTCATGTAAACCACCCCCAGGAAGTTCAGCGGCTGGTAAAGCTGCATGAGATAGGTGTTGACGACGACGAACTTGCCAACGGTCATCGACCCGTCGCGCATGCCGGACGCGGCCAGCAGCATGATCAGCGTCAGCCCGATGGCGATAATCGCGGCCTGACCCAGGTTCAGGGCGTTCAGTGAAACCTGAACCCGGACGGCGGCCCGCTCATACCGGGCCAGTGCATGGTCGTAGCGCTGGGCCTCGTGCTCCTCGTTGCCGAAATACTTCACCGTTTCGTAGTTGATCAGGCTGTCCAGGGATTTGGTGGAGGCATCGTTGTCGGTGTCGTTCATCGTGCGGCGGTACCGGCCGCGGCGACCGGCCAGCACGGCGGTGAACGCGACGTAAATAACCACCGCGAGGCAGGTGACGACCGCATAGCGCCAGTCGAACATGTGCCAGATGATGGCGGTCACCATGACCAGTTCCAGCGCCGTGGGCACGACGTTGAAAACCGCCAGTCGCAACACCGACTGCATGCCGAGCACGCCGCGGTCGATGACGCGTGACAGGCCGCCGGTCTGGCGGTCCAGGTGGAAACGCAGGCTGACGGCATGCAGATGGCGGAAGGTGCGTAGCGCCAGCAGGCGGACCGCGCGCTGCTGCACCGATGCGAACAGCGCGTCGCGGATCTCGCCAAATCCGGCGGAGCCGATACGGATCGCGCCATAGGCAAGGATCAACGCGACCGGGACGACAAAGGCGACGAGATCCGCCGGCGTCATGGTGTCGATGATGCGGCCATAGATGATCGGCACATAGACGGTGGCGATCTTCGACAGGATCATGAACACCAGTGCGATCATCACCCTGATGCGCGCGCCCGGGTTCCCGACCGGCCACAAATAAGGCAACAGGGACACGATCGTCTGGAATGTGGAACGCTCGGCCCGCATGGAGGGCGGCACATCCGCCGGCGCGGGTGAGTGGCTGCTTCGTCTCATATCCCGCATGTGGCATGATGCGGCGTCGTTTGAAAGGCGAGCCGTTTGCATCCGAACCCAAAAGACTCCGGATTTCAGCGCCATGTGCGTGCCTGCAACAATGCCGAGCTGCCGGGACGGCGAAAATCGTTCCTGATCGGGGATCAAGCCGTCGGCTGGGTGCCCGACCGCATTGCCCTGGCGCTGGAGAAGAGACCGGAGATCAGATGCCTGGACGACCGGGTTGTGCTGGACGAACCAGCGGCGCTGCCGTCGATCGCTCACGAACTGGCGGAGCAGGGTCTGTATCGCTGGCGCGGGGAAGCATTCGACGTAAGGGTTCGGTCTGACGGACCGGTCCTGGCACGGATTGACCGTGGCGCCATCCCGTCCTTTGGCATGCAGGCCGTGGGCGTGCATGTAAACGGCCTCGTCCGCCGTACCGGCGGTCTTCACATGTGGATCGCCCGGCGGGCGATGGACAAGCTGCTGGACCCCGGAAAGCTGGATCATGTCGTGGCCGGCGGAGTGCCGGCCGGCCTGGGGCCGCTGGAGACCTTGATCAAGGAAGCCGGCGAGGAAGCGGCAATCCCGCCGTCGCTGGCGGCCACCGCCAGGCGGGTCTCATCGTTCGGCTATGCAATGGAGCGACCAGAGGGATTACGGCGGGATTGGCTGTATTGCTACGATCTGACGCTGCCGGATGATTTCTTGCCGCGACCGGTTGATGGGGAGGTCGAGGCGTTCGAACTTTGGCCGATCGAGCGAATCGTCGAAACAGTAAGGAATACCGACGACTTCAAGTTCAACGTCAGTCTTGTATTGATCGATCTGTTTATTCGGCTGGGGGTGATCGAGGCCGCTGATCCACTCTGACTGGAAACACTGGCGCCTACGTCACGGCTCGGACACGCCGAACCATGACGTAACGTGGGAACCCAGCAATGACCGGTGAGGTCAGCCTTCCGGCGGCGCCGCGGCGATGGGGATTTCGCGTGCTTCCGGCTGGTCGCCCATGCCGGGGGCCCGCTGATCGCCGTCGTCGGAGTCGCTTTGGTTCTGGCCGTCCTCGTTCCCCTGGAAGCCGTCGCCCTGCTGGTAGTTACGGCGCTGATTGGCTTGCGGGTGCTGTTGCTGCTGACCCTGACCGGTGGGCTGCCCCTGTTGCTGGGCCTGATTCATGGCGTTGATGATGCGGAAATAATGTTCGGCATGCTGGAAGAACGCTTCCGCCGTAACCCGGTCGCCGCTGCTGGTCGCATCGCGGCCAAGCTGGAGGTATTTCTCGAAAAGCTGCTGGGCGGTGCCGCGGATGCGGATTTCAGGCCCGTTGCTGTCGAAAACGTGGTTGCGATTGAGCGGAACGTTGCCACCCGAGTGATGGCGGATTTGTCCGCCCGATCCTCCACCGCCGCCACCGCCGCCCGAGCGGTGGTTGCGGCCACGCATGCGCTTCATGTTCATACTGTTGCCGTCGTGCTTTCCCATTGTCGGCGGACCTGTGGGAGTGTCGGGCACCCGATATGGGCGTCCCCGGGGTCTTCCCTCGGCCAACCACGATCCATCGGCGTTGATGTTGGCACGCGAAGGGGTTTCAAAATCTTACCTTCGCGACCCAGGGCGCAGCCATGCAGCACCCCTGCCACCTAATCACCGTACACTTCTCATATAATCCTGCCAAACAATTTTTTCATCGATCTGGCCAGGTCAGAACAATTGCGCGCGGAATTTCCGCCAAATCGAGGCGAAGTGAGGCAACAAAGCCAGTCTCGCGCGCCAGTTCCGAAACATAGATGGCCTGCCCGATGCCGAGTTCAAGGACTGCGACGCCGATTGGTGACAGGTGCTTCCTCAAGCCCCGGATGATGATCCGATAGGCATCGTAGCCGTCGGCGCCGCCGTCCAGCGCCGAACGGGGCTCGTGATGGGCGACCTCGGGCATCAGCAGCGGAATATCGGCACTGGGGATGTAGGGCGGGTTGGAGACGATCAGATCGAACTGGCCCACCAGTGTGGCTGTCCAATTGGCCGCCAGGAAGGCTGATCTGCCCGCCAAACCCAGTTGCATCGCGTTCGCCTTCGCCAACGCGGCCGCGGCCGGGCTTCGGTCCAGACCAATGCCGAAAGCGGATGGAAACTCAGTCAGCAGGGCCAGCAACAGGCAGCCCGTGCCCGTGCCCAGATCAAGAATCGCCTGGGGGGGGGGCCTGCCGATAAAGCTGGACAGGGCCGCTTCGACCAGCGTCTCGGAGTCGGGGCGTGGAACCAACGTCGCCGGCGAAACCTGGAAATTCAGGCTCCAGAATTCGCGACGCCCGATGATCAGCGCGAGGGGTTCGCGGCCGACGCGGCGACCAAGCAGGGCCTCGTAAGCCGCGCTGTCGATCAGGCGGGACGGATCGCGAATAAGGTCGTTCTGATTGAGGCCCTGCGAATGGGCGAGCAGCAGGCGCGCATCCAGCCGGGGGGTATCGGTAATCTCGGCCAGACGCGCGGCGCCGTCGTTGATCGCCTGCGCGACGGTGGTTCGGCTCATTCCTCCGCGGCCAGCCTGGCGGCCTGGTCTTCGGCGGTCAGCGCGTCGATGAATTCATCCAGGTCGCCCTGCATCACCCGGTCGATCTTGTACAGCGTCAGGTTGATGCGGTGGTCGGACACCCGCCCCTGGGGGAAGTTATAGGTGCGGATCCGTTCGCTGCGGTCACCGGTGCCGACCTGCGATTTCCGGTCGGCCGAGCGCGTGGCATGCAACTCGGCACGCTGCTGCTCATACATGCGGGCGCGGAGGATCTTCATCGCCTTGGCGCGGTTCTTGTGCTGGCTGCGCTCTTCCTGCATCGCGACCACGATTCCGGTGGGGATGTGGGTGATCCGCACCGCGCTGTCCGTCTTATTGACGTGCTGCCCGCCGGCGCCGGACGCCCGATAGATGTCGATCCGCAGATCGCCCTCGTTGATTTGGACATCGACCTCCTCGGCTTCCGGCAGCACCGCGACCGTGACCGTGGAGGTGTGGATACGCCCCTGGCTTTCCGTCGCCGGCACGCGCTGCACGCGGTGGACGCCGGATTCGTATTTCAGGCGGGCGAACACGTTGCGGCCGGTGATTTCGGCGGTCGCTTCCTTGATCGCGCCCAGGCCAGTGTCGCCGTATTCCAGGATTTCAAACCGCCAGCCTTTGGCTTCGGCGTATTTCTGATACATCCCGAACAGTTCGGCGGCGAACAGGCCGGCCTCGTCCCCGCCCGCCGCCGGACGGATTTCCAGAATGGCGGAGCGGGCGTCGGCCTCATCCTTTGGCAGCAGGGCAAGACGAATCTCCTGCTCCAACGCCGGGATCTGCTCCTTCAGGTCATAGAGTTCCGCCTCCGCCAGATCCTTCATCTCCGGGTCGGCCAGCAGGGCCTCGGCCTCATATTTCGCCTTCTCGGCACTGCGCAGGTCGCCGATGCGGGCGACCACCGGCTCGATGTCCGCCAGTTCCCTGGAGGCTTTGACGTAAGCCTCGCCGGAGATGCCTTCGGACAGCATCGCCCGCAGTTCGTCCGCGCGGGCGGCGATACGGTCGAGTTTGTATGCGAGGCTCATTTCAGGCGCGACGGGATTTGAGAGAACGGGACGGCTTCCTGGGTGCCGGTGGTCAGGTCCTTCACCTGCGCGACGCCGTTGGCGATGTCGTCGTCCCCCAGAATGACGGCGGCGCGGGCGCCCGTGCGGTTGGCCCGCTCCATCCGGCGTTTGACGTTGCCGCGATAGGCCATCTCCGCCCGGATTCCATTGGCGCGGAGCGATTGCAGGACCTCGATCGCCATCGCCTCGGCCGTGTCGCCGATCGGGATGACCGCAACGGGCGTGGGGGCGGGCGG
The DNA here is from genome assembly GCA_003506895.1 of Acetobacteraceae bacterium. Classification (GTDB taxonomy): domain Bacteria; phylum Pseudomonadota; class Alphaproteobacteria; order Acetobacterales; family Acetobacteraceae; genus Rhodopila. Next base: position 53,209 of record DNXO01000104.1, read on the forward strand.
GGCGGCGTCCATCAGCATCGACAGGCGTTCGATCCCGGCCGCCCAGCCGACGGCGGGGGTCGGCGGGCCGCCCATCTCCGCCACCAAGCCGTCATAGCGGCCGCCGGCCATGACCGTGCCTTGGGCACCCAGCTTGGAGGTGACGAACTCGAAGGCCGTGTGGCCGTAGTAGTCCAGGCCGCGCACGATGCGGGGGTTCTCGACGAACGGGACACGGAAACGAACCAAATGCTCGCGCAGCTTGTCGTAGAAGGCGCGTGCGGAGTCGGTCAGATAGGGACCGATCGTGGGCGCGTCGGCGACGATGCGGCGATCGGCTTCATCCTTGCTGTCCAGGATACGCATCGGGTTGCGGTCGAGCCGGTTCAGGCTGTCCTGCGACAGCGCGGCTTGATGGTCGGTGAAGTAGGCGACCAGGGCGGTTCGGTACGCGTCCCGGCTGTCCTTGTCACCGAGGGTGTTGAGTTCCAGCACCGTGTCGTCGGCGACCTTCAGGCCTTTCAGGATGTCCCAGCCGCAGGCGATCACCTCGGCATCGGCCAGCGGTTCGGCCGGGCCGATCAGCTCCGTGCCGATCTGGTGGAACTGGCGGTAGCGGCCTTTCTGCGGTCGCTCATACCGAAACATTGGGCCCGCATAGAACACCTTCTGCGGCAGTGACTGCGTCAGCCCGTTCGACACCAGCGCTCGGCATACCCCGGCAGTGCCTTCGGGACGCAGGGTGACGGAATCGCCGCCCCGGTCGTCAAAGCTGTACATCTCTTTGGTAACGACGTCTGAGGTCTCGCCCAAGGTGCGGGAGAAGACCCGCGTGTCCTCGAAGATCGGGGTTTGCCATTCGTCGAAGCCATAGGTGGCGGCGACAACGCGCGCGACTTCCGCGACGCGGTGGAAGCGGCGCTGTTCCTCGCCGATCAGGTCGTGGGTGCCGCGGGCGGGCTGGAGAGCGCTCAAAGTCGGGTCCTTGGTGGGTTTGCCCGCCTTATATAGGCGAAGCGGGGTGGCAAGCTACTCACACCGGGCGCGGATAGCCATGCAGGCTTGGTCAGAACGCCAATGCGACCATGTCAGGCTCGATGATTGCCCGAAACGCCGGATCGACCGATCGCAGATCGATGACGTCCACTTTGTAGGGTAGATCGGACTCCGACAGCGCCTCGGCCAAATCGCTCAGGAGGTCCGAGGTGAGCGGCCCTTCGCCCTCAAGGGCCAGGTCGATGTCGGAATATCGACGAGCCGATGCGGTCGCTCGGGACCCGAACACCCAGGCGTGGGTACTTTGCGGCAAACGGTCGCGAAGGATGTTGCGAACGATCGTCAACTCCCCGGGGGAAAGATCGATCGCCTTGGTCATGCGAGGCGCCTTCGCAGTTCGTCTATCAGATATTCGGCCTCCGCCAGGAAGGCTGGGATCGATTCGGCTACCTCCTTGGCGATCGACGCTTGATAGGCGTGGCTGGTTTTTGCCCGCGAGTCTCGGTAGCGGTGCCACCTTGGCCAGTCGCCCAGCAGCAAGCCCTGCTGGTTAGCGGTGCGGATCAGGTCCTGGAACGGCATCCGGTCTACCTCGTCCGGTGACGCCGCGCCTTGCCGGATGAAGCGCCGCAACATCCGGTGGCATTGTTCGTACGTAAATTCAAATCGCTGGATCAGCCCATCACGCAACTGGTCGTCGGCCGGTTCGCTCAGGTGTCGCGCCAAACCCTCCCGCAATCGAGCTGTTGCATTGACCAGCGGGGCGATGTCCAGGGGCACGATCCAGAACCTACTCCGCCGCGAGCTTCTCCAGGTCCGCCGCGGCCTTCAGTTCCGCCGCCTTTTTCTCCACCAGTTCGACGATGTGGTCCACCATTGAGGCCCCGTCGATCGTGTGATCCTGCTTGCCTGCGCTGTACACCATGTGCCGGCCGTTGCCACCGCCGGTCACGCCGATGTCGGTCATCAGCGCCTCGCCCGGTCCATTCACCACGCAGCCGATGATCGACAGCGTCAGTGGTGTCTCGATATGCCCAAGGCGGTCTTCCAGCGTCCGAACCGTCTCGATCACATTGTACCCTTGCCGGGCGCAGGACGGGCAAGAGATCACCTTGACCCCGCGATGGCGGATACCCAGCGTCTTCAGCATGTCCCAACCGACGCGGACTTCTTCTTCCGGCTCATCGGACAGAGACACGCGCAGTGTGTCGCCGATCCCGGCCCACAGCAGCGACCCTAGCCCGATGGAGGACTTTACCGTCCCCATGCGGCGGCCGCCGGCCTCGGTGATGCCGATATGCAGCGGGTGATCGCAGACCTCGGCCAATTGCTGATAGGCCGCGACCGCGAGGAACACATCGGATGCTTTCACGCTGATCTTGAAGTCATGAAAGTCGTGCTGTTGCAGGATGTTGGCGTGGTAAAGCGCGCTCTCGACCAGGGCTTCCGGGTTGGGTTCGCCGTATTTCTCCAGCAGATGCTTCTCCAGCGACCCGGCGTTGACGCCGATGCGCATGGAGCAGCCATGGTCACGGGCGGCCTTGATGACCTCTTTCACCCGTTCGTCGCTGCCGATATTGCCCGGGTTGATGCGCAGGCAGGCCGCCCCGCTCTCCGCCGCTTCCAGCGCGCGCTTATAATGAAAGTGGATATCGGCGACGATCGGGACATCGATCTGACGGACAATGTCCTTCAACGCGAAGGCGCTTTCCTGATCGGGGCAGGAGACGCGAACGATATCGACGCCTGCCGCCTCGGCCCGCTTGATCTGTGCGACGGTCGCCGCGACGTCGTGCGTCAGGGTGTTCGTCATCGTTTGTACGGTGATCGGCGCGCCATCGCCAACCGGCACTTTGCCGACATAAACCCGGCGGGACTTACGCCGGATGATTTCCTGGTAAGGGCGATAGCTGCTCATGCGAGTCTCCTACATCACGGCGTACGCGTATGCGCGACTGTGTCCACGTCACGCGATCAAGCCGGTATTATGGGGTGCCTGGCCGCGATCCGCTACTGCCGAGGACGTGTTTGGGTAATCGGCGTTGCCGCGGCGACGGCCAGTTTGCCGTCCTTGATCTGCTCCGGGTCGAGCGGCAGGTCGCGTCGGACGGCGCCATTTCCGCCCAGGTTGGCGGTCGTCCCGCCATCGACCACGATCTCGGTGCCTCCGGCGTTGCCGGTGGTCAGCAAAAGGTCACTCCGCGGCGGCACGGGCCATGTTTCCCCCGCCTTGAGGACCCGGTTCAGCAGGACGGCCCCGGCGTGATCCTTGACCAGCAGCCATGCGTCCGCCGCTGCCCTTAATACGATGCGGCTGGTATCCGGCAGGGGGGCGGCGAGCAACGGTGACAGGGCGCCATCTTGCGGATCATTGGAAGGCCGAGGAGGAAGCTGCGCGGCGGCAGCCGATGTCGGCGAAATCGCCATCACCGGAGGGGCGGGATAGGCAGATGTATCCGGGGTTGCCGGGTCGCTTAGGACGATCCGTGGTGCGGCGGCTGGGCTGACCTCGGCGGAGGTGGGTGCGGGGGCGGGCAGGGCTTGTTCCGCCAGCGGCGCCAATCGTTCCGGGACCGCGGTTACGGTTTCGGCGGGTAGCCGCCCCTCGCCTGACAGACGATACCAGCCGGCATAGGCGCCGACCAACAGGACCAGCCCGAGCAGCACGACCGCACCGGCGGGCAGGCCACGCTCCGGCATCGGAACGGGAAAGTCGAGTTGAGGTTTATGGCTGAATTCGGCCGCTTCCGTCCGGAACCGCCGAACCATTTCCTCGGAGTCCAGACCCAGCGCCCCGGCATATGTACGAACGAATGCAAGGGCATAGGCGTTGCCGGGCAGCGACGAGATATCGCCGTCCTCCAGTGCCTCCAGATGCGGAAGCCGGATACGCAGATGGGAGGCAATATCATCCAGGGACAGGCCCAGACGCTGCCGGGCCGCCTTCAGATCGGCGCCTGCCCGTGCAGCCGCACGCGGCTCCATCACCAATGGCGCGACGGTTGACATCATGTCCCGACTTTCAACCAGCCTAAACCTGCGTTCCTGCAGCACTGGCAGCCCCGTTCCTGACCTGATTCGCATGGAAGCAGTTTTCCCAGCCCCCGCTTTCAACAGGTCCGGACACCCGGCTTCTAGACCACACGATAAGTTTTTCCAACGCCTTAAATTGGATGATTTTCCAACTCAGCGCGAGTCGGGACGCGGAACGGTAGCAAAATTAATTCGCTGGATGACAACTTTGCAACGCGGCGTACCCCGCTGGGCGGTTAGGTAAGGAGTCCTTGTTCACGCGCCCAGGTTGCGACCGACTCCCGTAGCCCGCCGCCGCCGCCGCGCCGGATCGCCGCCAATACCGATCGGAATGCGCCCAAATCGACCTGCGAAAGCATCGCCTTGATGGGAAGAATACCACTTGCCGGCATCGACAGGGTTGTAATCCCCAACGCCGCGAGTACGAGTGCCTCCAGCGGCCTGGACGCGGCCTCTCCGCACAGCGACACCGGGACATCAGCGATTTTCGCCGCAACCATAAGCTGTTCCAGAATATCGAGAACCGGCGGCGACAGAAAATCGTAGCGGTCATACAGTGAAGGCGTCCCGCGGTCGGCGGCGAAAAGAAACTGCAATAAGTCGTTAGAGCCAACCGAGATGAAATCCGCCTCTTTCAGCAGTTCCGGCAGTTGCCACATCAGGGCGGGAATTTCCAGCATCGTGCCGATACGCAGCCTGCCGGGCGCCGGGCGGACGCGATTGGCCTCGGCCATCATAAGCCCCCTGGCGGCTCGGAACTCCGCGACCGTGGCCACCATGGGGAACATGACCGACAGATCTCGTCCTCCAGCCGCCAGCAGCAAGGCCCGCAACTGACGCCGCAACAGGGCAGGGCGGTCGAGGCCAACCCGAAGCGAGCGCCAACCCATCGCCGGGTTCTCTTCCTCACTGATCGTGCCGGGCAGAAGCTTGTCGGCACCCAGGTCCAGCGTCCGAAACAGCACGGGTTTGTCCCCGGCTTCATCCAGGACACGGGCATAGATCGCTGCCTGTTCCGCGACATCGGCAACCGAACCGCGCGCAAGCATCGCGATCTCGGTCCGAAACAGACCGATGCCGTCGGCGCCGGTTCGGGCCAGTTGCGGCAATTCGATGCTCAGGCCGACATTGAGCATCAGTTTTAGCGTGACCCCGTCCGCGGTCGCGGCCGGCCGTCCCCGCCATGTGGCCAACTCCGCATACTTGGCGTTGCGCGCTTCCTGTGCCCGGAGATACGCGCGCTGAACCTCGGCTTCCGGGCGGAGAATCAGTTGGCCTTCATCCGCATCGACCACGGCGTCATCGCCTTGTTCGGCGCTGTCCAGCATGCCGCGCAGGCTGCCAAGGGCCGGGATTCCCAGGGCGCGGGCCAGAATGGCGGCGTGACCGGATGGGCTGGCTTCCTCGACCGCGACGCCGGCGATGCCCCTGGCGTGCCAATCCAGCAATTCGGCGGGGCCGAGGCGCCTGGCAAGCAGGATCGCGCCTTCCGGGACCGGCATCCGCGGTGCTTCGCCCGTCAGCGCGGTCAACAGGCGGTTGGCCAGGTCCTCCATGTCGGCGAGGCGTTCGCGCAGGTAGGCGTCGCTGATGCGCCGCATCCGGTCATGCAGTTCGCTGGCGACGCGCTGAACGGCGGCTTCGGCCGTCAGGCCGCCACGGATCACGTCGCCGACCCGACGCAGCCAACCGGCATCGGACGCCACCAGCCGATACGCCTCCAGCACTTCGCGAGAGGCGTTCACATCCGCTGTTCGTCCGTTGTTGGGCACATCGGCGAACAGATCGTCCAGGCCGCGTTGCATGCGATCCACCGCCTGCTCCAACCGGACCTGTTCGGCTTCTGGATCGTCCGCCAGCAGCCGGATAACCGGGCGAGCGGAACGCAGCAGCACGATCGGGCCGACCGCGATGCCACCCATCAAGGGCGTTCCGGCAAACAGCCGCGGCACGGTCGCGGCCAGTCCCTCGGGCGAACCGTCGGTGGCACCGCTGCCCGACAGCATCTCGGCGAGCAGCATGGCGACGGTTTCGAGATCATCCACCTCGGGGTCGGTGAAATTGCGCGGTGTGCGGTTTTGGACCACGAGCACGCCAAGCGTGCGGCCGCCCCGGCGAACCGGGACCGACAGCATGGAAGCGAAGGGCTCTTCGCCGGTCTCCGGCCGGTAGGCGAAGGCGGGATGGTTCTGCGCATCCGGCAGGTTCATCACGGCGCCGGTCGCCGCACACAGTCCGACGATGCCCTCGCCAACCCGCAGGCGCGTCCTGCCGATCGCGTCCTGCTTCAACCCCTCGGTCGCCGCGAGTTCCAGGATATCGCCCGGCCGTTGCACATAAACCGAACAGACTTCGGAGACGAGTTCCGACGCGACAAGCTGAACCAACGCGGAAAGCGGCGCGGAGCCATGCGCTCGGAGGTTCCGTAACCGGGATAACAGGCGGCGCGGCCCGGTCATGCGCCCGGGGCGATAGTGGTGGTGGTCATTTCGCTATCGCCCTCCTTTTTGCCGAAACCGGCCCTTACGGGGGCGGCATGGCTGAAAGATGGCAAGCGGGGCGCCGCGATCAAGGAAACGTAATGCCGTTAGCGGGTCCGTCGTGGCGAGAAAATCCGCCTGTTGCCCGTTAGTGACGTTCCGCCCTTGCGGCGAGTGCCGCCACCGCCTGCCCGATCAGTTCCTGGATGATCTCAGCCACCGGCTGAATGCTGGTCACCATGCCGACCGACTGGCCGGCCATGACCGACCCGGTTTCGATATCGCCTTCGATCACCGCACGCCGCAGCGCCCCGGCCCAGAAGCGTTCGACCAGAAGCTGCGCTTCTTCCTTGGTCACCTCGCCGGCCAGGAACTTGTCCCGGGTTTCGGCCTGGTGCGCCATGAACTTCTTGGTACCGTCGTTGACCAGCCCGCGCACCGGGATCACGGGCAGGCGGGGATCGAGCTCCACCGACGGCATCGCATCGCGCGCATTGGCGTGGACGAAGAATTTCTTGAACTTCTCATGCGCGATCGACTCGGCCGATGCGGCGAAACGAGTGCCGAGCTGCGCGCCGGACGCTCCCATTTCCAGATAGGACAGGATGGCCTCGCCACGCCCCAGGCCGCCGGCGACAAACACCGGAACCTCGCGGAGATGCGGCAGGATTTCCTGCGCCAGCACGGTCAGCGACACCGGGCCGATATGCCCGCCGGCCTCCGACCCCTCGATGACGATCGCATCCGCACCCGAACGGACCAGCCGCTTTGCCAATGACAACGCGGGCGCGAAGGCGATCAGCTTGGCGCCACCGTCCTTCACCGCCTTCACCGCCGGACCGGGCGGAATGCCGCCGGCCAGGACGATATGGCTGACCTTGGCCTCCAGGCACACGCGGACCAGATCGGTCAGTTCCGGGTGCATGGTGATCAGGTTCACGCCGAACGGCTTGTCGGTCAGCGCCTGTGTGCCCGCGATCTGTTCGGCCAACTGCGCCGGGCTCATGGCCCCGCACGCGATCACGCCGAACCCGCCGGCGTTAGAGATCGCCGATACCAGGTGCTTCTCCGACACCCAGCTCATGGCCCCGCCGAGGATGGCGTACTGGCAGCCGAGGAATGCGGTGCCGCGCGACCACAACCGGTCAAGCTGGGCGCGGGCGGCGGTCAAGGATTCAGGCTGCATCGAGGCCATACGCGGTATGCAGGGCGCGAACCGCCAGTTCCGTATATTCGGCGGCGATCAGCACGCTGACCTTGATCTCGCTGGTGGAAATGACCTGGATGTTGATCGCCTTGTCAGCCAGGGCGCTGAACATCGTGTTGGCGACGCCCGCATGGCTGCGCATGCCGACACCGACGACGCTGATCTTCGCGACGTCCGGGTCTTCCAGGATTTCACCGTAGTTGATCTGGCTTTTGATCGCGGCCAGGGCAGACCGAGCACGCGGCAGATCCGCCTTGCCGACCGTGAACGTCATGTCCGTCGTGCCATCGTCGGAGATGTTCTGCACGATCATATCGACATTGGCGTTCTGGTCCGCCAGCGCACCGAAGATGGCGGCGGCGATGCCCGGACGGTCCGGCACCCGGCGAATGGTGATCTTCGCCTCATCGCGGGAGTAGGCGATCCCAGATACGTTTTCTTTTTCCACGATCTCGTCCTCATCCACCACCAGGGTTCCGGTGTCTTCGCCCGGCAGCGCGTCCGTGAAGCTGGACAGCACCCGCACCCGGACGCGTTCGTTCATCGCCAGTTCCACGCTGCGCGTCTGCAGCACCTTGGCGCCGACGGAAGCGAGTTCCAGCATCTCCTCATACGCTATTTTCGCCAGCTTGCGCGCTTTCGGCACAATCCGCGGGTCGGTCGTATAGATCCCATCGACGTCGGTATAGATGTCACAGCGGTCCGCCTTCAGCGCGGCGGCCAGCGCCACGGCGGAGGTATCGGACCCGCCCCGCCCCAGCGTGGTGACCCGGTTGTCCGGCGCGATACCCTGGAATCCGGCGACCACGGCGACCTGACCCAGGCCCATGCGGCGCACCAGTTCCTCGCCCTCGATCGACTGGATGCGCGCCTTGCCGTGCGCGGTATCGGTGTGGATCGGAATCTGCCACCCTTGCCAGGATCGCGCATCGACCCCGTTCTCTTGCAGGCAGATCGCCAGCAGGCCAGACGTCACCTGCTCCCCGGTCGCGACCACCGAGTCGTATTCCCGAGCGTCGTGCAGCGGCGACAGCTCGGTACACCATTTCACCAGTTGGTTGGTGACGCCGGACATGGCGGACACCACCACGGCCACTTGGTTGCCGTGTTCGACCTCGCGTTTAACGCGCTGGGCGACATTGCGGATACGGTCGAGGTCGGCGACAGAGGTGCCGCCGAATTTCATCACGATGCGGGCCATGAAGGGGTTTCGGTTACCATATGGTTTATGCGAAGGCGCACGGACTGGATTTATGCCGGCGCACACATACTGATCAGCGGCGAAGGGAGCAACCATGAGTAGCGGTTCGGTATCGATGGAGGAGGTCGGCAAGTTCGACCGGCTGGCATCGCGCTGGTGGGACCCCAACGGCCCGATGAAGCCCCTCCACAAAATGAACCCCGCTCGGATTGGCTGGATCGAGGGCATGCTGAAAGGCCCGACCCGCATTCTGGACGTAGGCTGCGGCGCCGGTCTGGCCGCCGAGGCCCTGGCCGTGAACGGCCACGACGTGCTGGGCATCGACGCCGCCGGCGAGGCGATCGAGGCCGCCCGCACGCACGCCGAACGCCAGGGCGTGAAGGTGACCTACCGGTCATGCCTGGCGGAAGACCTGGCCGCCGAGGGTCTGCGCTTTCCGGTGATCACCGCGCTGGAGGTGATCGAGCATGTGCCCGACCCGGCCGGCTTCGTGCGGGTGCTGGCAAGCCTGCTGGAACCGAACGGCATGCTGGTGCTGTCCACCCTGAACCGCACGCGGCGGTCCTGGCTAATGGCGAAAGTCGGCGCTGAATACCTGCTGAGGATGCTGCCCGTCGGCACCCACGACTGGAAAGCGTTCATCACCCCGGCGGAACTGGGCGCAATGGTCCGCGCCGCCGGGTTGCGCGTGGGGCCAACCATCGGGCTGGTCATGGACCCGATGAATGGCCACTGGCGAACGGGGCGGGATATGTCGGTGAACTATATGCTGACGGGGATTCGGTAGGGTGCCCTGTTTAGCCTCGGACGGCGCGGGGCATACCCCCGGCCACGACACCACGATCCAGTATGACCGCGCCATTTGGAATGACGCTGTCCCATCCCGCCGTGGCGGGCAACTGGTCAAGGGCGAGACTGCCCCATCCCGTCATGGCGGGCGAAGGCCCGCCATCCACGCCTTTGCCGAAACCCGCACCGTAACGCGTGGATCGCGCACCGGCGGCCGCCACAACGGATCGACGCTGCCCAGCACACGCCCGCCCGTCACAGGCCACCCCCCATGCCGCTGATCTACCTCATCGCCGGCGAGCAGAGCGGCGATGCCATCGGCGCCCGCCTGATCCAGGCCATCCGAACCCAGCGCCCCGACGCGACATTCGCCGGCGTCGGCGGCAGTGCGATGGCGGCGCAGGGGCTGACCAGCCTGTTCCCCATCCGCTCCCTGGCGCTGATGGGCCTGTTCGAGGTTCTGCCGAAGATCTTCGAACTCAAGGCCCTGCTGAAACAGACCGTCGCCGATATCCAGGCCCGCCGGCCGGACGTGCTGGTAACCATCGACTCGCCCGGGTTCACGCTGCGGGTGCTGAAGGCGGTTCAGCCGCTGGGTCTGAAGCGCGCCCATTACGTCGCTCCCCAGGTCTGGGCGTGGCGGGAGAACCGGGTGAAGCACTACCCCGGCCTGTGGGACGAACTGCTGTGCCTGCTGCCGTTTGAGCCCGCGTTCTTCGCCAAGCACGGCCTGGCCGCCCGGTTTGTCGGCCACCCCGTGCTGGAAAGCGGCGCCGACAACGGCGATGGTGGGCGATTCCGAGCGCGCCATGGGATCGCGGCGGATGCCAGGATACTGACGGTGATGCCCGGCAGCCGGCAGACCGAGGTGTCCCGCCTGCTGCCGGTGCTGGAACAAACGATCCGGCTGCTGCATGAGCCGGTGGTGCCGGTGGTGCCGCTGGCCGGCCCGGTGGAGGCGGTGGTGCGCGAACGCACCGCGTCCTGGCCGGTGCGCCCGATCCTGGTTGCCGATACGGGGGAAAAATACGATGCGTTCGCGGCCTCGGCGGCGGCGCTTACGAAGTCCGGAACCTCCACGCTGGAGCTGGCGTTGGCCGGGGTGCCGATGATCGTTACTTACCGCGTCAACGCCTTGTCGCACCAGTTGGCGAAACGGATGATCAAAGTAAAATACGCCTCGATCGTGAATTTGCTGCTGGATCGGCCGGTGGTGCCGGAACTGCTGCAATACGAAAGCCGGCCGGATCGTCTGGCGGCGGAACTGAACCGCCTGCTGACGGACCCGGACGCGGCGGCGGCGCAACGCGCGGGCTGCGCCGAGGCGATGGCGCTGCTGCGGCCGCCGTCGGGGACGCCCTCGGAGTGTGCGGCGGAGGCGGTGCTGGGGTTGCTGGGGTAGGGGGGCGAACCGGCATGGGAACCGGCACCCCATCCGGCATAGAGTTCCACATGATAGGCAAATAGTGGCTGTTTTGGCTGGGTTGTCACCCGACTAAACCGGCAAATAATCCGGTATATATTTACACCCTGATATTGCATCGATGGAGCCGCCAGTTCGCGCGGAAGGTGCGCAAGGACTCGACGATGTAGCGGTTTCCCCCAATGCGGATTCCCACCAGCTTGCTTCGTCCACGTAGCGCCGGCACCAGCCGCCGCAGGTCCGTTCCTCAACGTCCAGCAACTCCGCCGTTTCCAACTGGTTCAGTGGCACCGCGTCCGAGTGGCCCAAAACGCCTATGAATTTCAGCATAGAAATACCCTGGCGCATCTTCCCAACATCCTGGCTGGGAAGCCGTTGCCGGGTATCCTGTGCTACACAAATCTGCGCATCGAATACTTGACGACAGGCTGCATTACATATATTTCGATAATATGATAATAACGCAAATCGTAGGAACTGCGGGGGTATGATCACAGACACGCGGCTGTCCGTCCATCGGACAGGGCTGAAGCTAGCAACATAAGCATAAGCCGCTCGGTCGAGCGCCGAATTACGGTGCCGCTGTCGTTACGTCCGAAGTTGCGAATCAGTCCCCACACTCGTCGTTCCGACAAAGTAGCGGGAAGTGAGAAACTTAAGCGTCAGGTAATGCGCAGACTGGCCATGCAATGTCCAGGGCTGTGCGGCAGCCGGCGCGGCGAAATCAATGCTGCAACCCTGAGTAATATAAGGGAGATCCTACTTCCTGTCCGACGTCATAACCATCAGCGCAAGCGGAGCCACGTTAAGCTTTAGCAGCGGCGGTTCTTATGTCATCACCGGATCGAACGATCTAATCACCTTCGGAACCGGCGTCAGCGTCACGATCCAGGGTGCCAGCGACATGGTCAACGCCTGTGGTGGAAATGACACCGTCACCATGCTGGGCACAAATGGCTATGTTGGCTTGATTGGCGGCAGTGGCGATGTAGTGAACAATGACAATAGCGGCGATTATGTAAATCTGACCGCCAACACCACTGCGACGATCAACGGCGCAAACGGCGGCATCGGAATGCTGGCAAGCGGTGATAACGTGATCGCCAGCAACGAGACGATCAACACCGTCGCCAACGATGCAAACGAGACGTTGACCGGCGCGGGCGACGCGGTGATCGGGACGGCGAACCTGTCGATGAACGTCGCGGGCGGCAACGATACTTTAGACCTACTGACCGCGGGCGAGTATGTTGGCCTGCTTGGCGGATCAGGGTATTCGGTCACCGCCGTAGGCGACACGATTGATGCCGCCGCCAACACCAGCCTCACAGTTGCCGGCGGCAACGATAGCGTCGGCCTGGGTGGCTCGGGTGACTCGCTCGGCCTGCTTGGCGGCACGGGCTATTCGGTCACGGCGATTGGCGACACGATTACCGCCGTCGCCAACACGAGCCTCAACCTGGCCGGCGGCAATGATAGCATCGGTCTCGGCGGGTCGGCCGACTCTCTGGGCCTGACCGGCGGCGCGGGCTATTTGATTACCGCGATAGGCGACACAATCACCGCCCTGGCCAGCACAAGCTTCGATGTGACGGGCCGCAACGACAATATCGCTCTCGGCGGCTCGGGCGACTCTCTTGGCCTGCTTGGCGGCTCAGGATATGCGGTCACCGGCATCGGCGACACGATAGCCGCCCTCGCCAACACTAGCTTCAATCTGGCGGGCGGCAGCGACACGATCGGCTTGGGCAACGCGAACACATCCCTTAGCCTGCTCGGCGGGGTCGGCTACGTCGTCGGCAACAATAACACCACAGACCAGGTGAACCTGACCGGCACCGTCACCGCGACGGTCAACGGCTCCGGCGGATCGGTCGGGGTAGACGAAATCGCTGCTATATATAATGCGGTATCGGGCCGTGGCATCACCCAGGATGAGGCGCGCCGATCGAACTGGTCTCGGTCGATCCGGGCAGCGGCCAGCAGACCGAACTCGCCGACACCAGCGTCACCAACCTGCTGGCCGAGCTTCCGGTGCTGGAAACGACGGCCAACGGCGTCAATCTCGGGCTGCAACTGGCGGACGGAAGGCAGATCCAGTTCGCCTCCACCGCCAGGCTGGCCGACTTCCTGTATGCAACTGCCGTGCAGCAGATGCAGGCGACGTCGTTCGTGACCGACAATTTCAACCTGGATGTCCAGTGGCTGAACACGGTCGATCAACCGCTGCTGAACGAGGCGGTCGGATGGAACGAACATGCAGCCGCGGTTCGGGCCTTGGGCGGGGCGAATTACGACCAACAGGCGGTGGAAGCCAACACCATGGCCAGCCTGGCACTTCAAATCGCCGCGCAGCCCCCGTCCAGCCGTCATGACATCACGGTCACAATCGCCAATCCGGTTGCCGGCAATCCGACCGAGGTGACGGCCTATGCCGGCGGCGGAGGAAGTATCCACGACACCACCCCCGGTCTCCTTAGTTATATTGAGCCCGTGATCTCGCTCGCGCTCAACATCACGGCGGCGGTTACTGGACAGGCCTATCTTTATTTCGCGGCCGCGGCCCTGGATGCGGTCCAGTCGGGACAGGCATTTTCCAACGGTCAGGACCTGCAGGGGCTGCTGGATCTGGCGCAGGCGGTGTCGGCCGGGATTACCGGGGGCGCTGGCGGGACCCTGCCCGGGACCCCGCCGCCGGTTCCCGCGCAGATCATCAACGCCGCCGCGCAAGGCGTCGGCGGTGTGTATGGCGCCGTGCAGTCGGCCCAAAGCGGCAACGCAGCAGGCATCCTGGCCGGCGCGCTGGAGGCTGCGGCAGCTGGCGCGGCGGGTATCGGGATGCTTCCCGGTACCCAGGCGCAGACGCTGAACCTGATTTCGGCTGCGTTGGGGTCGGCCGGGATCGCCACCAACATGGCGAGCGACTTCGCCAGCGGCAATCTGGGGCAGGGGCTGCTGGACAGCCTGAACCTGTATCTACCGGCTGTGGCACAGGCGTTTGCTAATGCGTCCACGGACAGCAATATTACGAGCGGAAATGACGTTACGTCGGACCAATTCATCCTCGTTTCTTCCAGCCAGCCAACAAATCAGGGGATTAATTTTCAGATAATCACGCAGAATGAAGGCGGTATATTAGCGACTGGCAACATCCCAAACGACAACGGCGCTGTTCTCGGTCACAGTGGGATGACGATCGGGGCTGGGATAGACATCGGAAATCAGAGCGTAAGCGGCATTCAAAACCTAGTGCAGAACTTCGGGCTCTCAGCAGATTTAGCGCAGACATTGGAGCCATACGTTGGTATCACGGGCCAACCCGCACTAGCGTTCCTTCAAGCAAACCCGATAACACTTAGCAGTTACGAGGTTACAAATCTTGACGAAAGCTTCTGGTCCTATGCGGGGGCGAGTCTGGCAGCAAAATTTGACTCCACACAGACTTTTGCTGCTGGATTTACGTTCACCATGTTGCCGAGCGATACGCAAACTGCGATAGCGGACATGTATTGGCACTATGCTAATGCAAGTAACGGGTTCCTAACCACAACCCAGCTATGGACACAAATAATCACTGGCAACTGGTCGGAAGCAGCCAGTAACATTGAAACCTGGAGCTCGAGTTCAGTTGCTCGAAACCAAGCGATGGGAAACCTCATAATGCACGATCTCAATGCCGGCCTTTTGCCGACGCCAGGGCACTGACGATGAAATCGCCATTTTCCATGGTTTTGATATGTGTCGCCATGTTGGTCGCCGGCTCCGTGTTGGCAAGCACGGCGGATGCCGAACCTCGAACCCCGGCAGGCCCGCAGAACCTCGGCTCAAATCGGCAACCGGTCACCATTCAATATTTTCTTAGCCAGCCGATCTATAGATTCGACGGACATGAAAATAGAGACTTTGGCGAATTCCGAGTGTGCGTCAATATCTTCGAAGCTCACGGGCATCGATATATTTTTCTTTGGAATGTTATGACCTATTTTGATAGATGGCTCGTTATCAAGCCCGTATCGTTGGAAAAACGGTCATCCGGGAAATTTGATTTTAAGTTCACGGATAACTGGGAAAATGAAGGCACCGGATCCATCGAATATCTCAGCGACGATCGGATTCGGGTCGATATAAAATCCACAAGGCCGTCAGACGAGCCGCCGAACCGGAATATTCTTGGCCAGTATGGCACACAGGTACTTTCAAAAGCAGCTTGTCCTCACGAGCGCTTTCTGGAGGGCGCGGTGCCATAACGCGCAATTTAGTAAACTTGGCTCAGTCCGACATGGCCAGCACCTACGCCGCCATCGGCGCCGCCGCGCCATCGCAGGCGGAGTTCGCGGCCTTTGCCGACGCGATGTCCACCAGCTATGGCGCGCCGATCGAACTGGTCTCGGTCGATCCGGGCAGCGGCCAGCAGACCGAACTGGCCGACACCAGCATCACCAACCTGCTGGCCGAGCTTCC
>DNXO01000036.1:0-1367 GCA_003506895.1 Acetobacteraceae bacterium
CCATCGACCACGATGAAGTCGGGATAGATTCCGGTCTGGAGCATCGCCTTGCAGATCGCCAGGAATTCCCAGGGATGGCCGATGCACAGCTTGAATCCGGCCGGTTTGCCGCCGGACAGCCGGCGCATCTCGCCGATGAAGGTCATCATCTCCAGCGGCGTCGAAAATGCCCGGTGATAGGCCGGCGAGATACAGTCCTCGCCCATCGCAACGCCTCTGATCTTCGATATCTCTTCGGAAACCTTGGCCGCCGGCAACACGCCGCCATGGCCGGGCTTGGCGCCCTGGCTGACCTTGAGTTCGACCATCTTGATCTGATCGTCGGTGGCGACCCGGGCGAACTCTTCCGGATTGAAGCTGCCGTCACGATTGCGGCAACCGAAATATCCGGAACCGATTTCCCAGATGATGTCGCCGCCCATTTCGCGATGATAGGAGCTGACGCCGCCTTCGCCGGTGTCATGCGCAAAGCCACCCTTCTTCGCACCGGCGTTCAACGCACGCACCGCGTTCGGACTGAGCGCGCCAAAACTCATGGCCGAGATATTGAAGACCGATGCCGAATACGGCTTCTTGCAGTCCGGTCCGCCGATGGCGATTCGAAATTTTTCCTGGGCACGAACCTTCGGCGCCACCGAATGGTGAATCCATTCGTAGCCTTCACGATAGACATCTTCCTGGGTTCCGAACGGCCGCTTGTCGAGCGCCATCTTCGCGCGCTGATAGACCACCGCGCGGGTATCGCGGGAAAACGGCATGCCGTCCTTCTCGCTCTCGAAGAAATACTGCCGCATCTCCGGCCTGATCTCTTCCAGCAGGAACCGCAGGTGCGCCGAGATCGGATAATTGCGCAGGACCGCGTGGCTCTTCTGCATAAGATCGCGAATGCCAAGCAAGGTGAGCGCGCCGAAAATCAGGAGCGGCACGAGCACGATATCGAACACCTTGTGATCGACGATTCCGAGACCGAGAAGCAGTGCCGTCACGACGGAGCAAATCGTGAGAACGATGAAGCGTGGCGAGAACGGAAGCATCAGCGTGTCCATGGGACCCTCGGGCGGATTCCGCCATATTGTTCGTTATCATCTCAGCCTAACGCATAGATCTGAACAACCGGTACACGATACCGTCGGCAATGATCATGGAAAATATCACAGAAATGACAACTGGCGGCGGCGAGGCTACCGAATCATCCGGCGGAGAATCAATCCGTCCGGTGGCCGGGTACATCGCCCCGACATGAACCTTTCGCGGCGCAACGTAATTCGACTTGAACTGCCTCATCAGGTCAACTCTGGCGCCATTCCAAATACGAGACACCTTATTATTATTTTAGTCCTTCGAGATCTTCGAAGCCGCCGCGCGCT
>DNXO01000036.1:1629-2006 GCA_003506895.1 Acetobacteraceae bacterium
GCGCGCTGAGAGAGGGGCGTCAAGCAGCTTGTTCAGTGGCTGTGCGGGCGCATCTCGCCGGGGATCCCGCTTTACTCCAGGCCGTTTTGCGCCAGCCACGCCTCGGTGCTCCTGATCGCGCGTTCGATATGATCGGACGTTCGCGAAAAATCGCAGGGGCGATCCCGCCAGCGGACACAATGGCGGCACGACGAAGTAAGTCCTGCCGGATGCGGCAGGGCAGATGTTCGTCGACCAGATTCTGGATCCCGTCGTGCGGAATCAGGAAATCCCGACGCGCCTGGGAGCGGCGGCTTCTTACCGCTCCACAAACGCCTTCTCGATCACGAAATGACCGGGCTCGCTGTGGCTGCCTTCGGCAAAGCCGCGGGCCTCGA
>DNXO01000036.1:2289-2828 GCA_003506895.1 Acetobacteraceae bacterium
CATCTCGCGCAGCTCTTCGAGCATGGCCGGGCTGCCGCACATCATGATCCGGTCGTCGGCGATATCCAGCGGCGGTTGGCCGATATCGTTGAACAGCTGTTCCGAGGTGATCAGATCGGTAATGCGTCCGCGGTTGCGGAACGGCTCGCGGGTCACGGTCGGATAGTAGACGAGCTTCTCGGCGAGCAGCGGCCCGAACAATTCGTCGTCCCGCAACTTCGCCACCAGTTCTTCGCCGTAGGCGAGCTCAGAGACCTGCCGGCAGCCATGCACGAGAACGATGCTCTCGAACTTCTCATAAACTTCCGGATCCTTGATCAGGCTTGCGAACGGAGCAAGTCCGGTGCCGGTCGAGAGCAGCAGCAGGCGTTTGCCCGGGAATAGATTGTCGGCAATCAACGTGCCCGTCGCCTTGCGGCCGACCAGAATGGTATCGCCTTCCTTGATCTTTTGCAGCCGTGAAGTCAGCGGCCCGTCGGCCACCTTGATCGAGAAAAACTCGAGCGCTTCTTCATGATTGGCGCTCGCCATCGAGTAGG
>DNXO01000100.1:0-230 GCA_003506895.1 Acetobacteraceae bacterium
GCCGAGGTCGCCGGTGATGAAAAAGCCGTCGTCGCGGAATTCGGACTTCGTCTTCTCCGGCATCCGCCAGTAGCCCTTGAAGACGTTGGGGCCTTTGACCTCAATCATGCCGATGGCCTCGCGCGCAAGCTCCTTGCCGGTTTCCGGATCGGTGACGCGCACCGAGACACCGGGCAGCGGATGGCCGACCGCGCCGGCGACGCGTTCGCCGTCATACGGGTTGGACGTGT
>DNXO01000100.1:544-1115 GCA_003506895.1 Acetobacteraceae bacterium
TCGAGCACGGCGTGACCGGTGCGGGCAAACCATTCGCGATGGGTATCGGCCAGCAGCGGAGCTGAGCCCGAAACGAACAGCCGCATATGCCTGGTCGATTCCCTGTTCAGCGCCGGGCTTTGCAGGAGCCGCGTGTAGAATGTCGGCACGCCCATCAATACGGTCGCGCGCGCCATCAGCTTGACGATCAGCTCGGGATCGAATTTCGGCAGGAAGATCATCGCAGCGCGGGCGAACAGCGTGACGTTGGTCGCCACGAACAGGCCGTGGGTATGATAGATGGGCAATGCGTGGATCAGGACATCCTTGTCGGTGAAGCACCAATAGTCGACGAGCGTCAGCGAATTCGACGCGAGGTTATCGTGCGTCAGCATCGCGCCCTTGGAACGTCCCGTGGTGCCGGACGTGTAGAGAATAGCCGCGAGGTCGTCGTTGGCGCGGGTCACGGTCACGAATTCAGGCTTCGCCGTGGCGGCGGCATCCGTCAGTGATCCCTTGCCGTCGGACCCGAGCGTTTCCACCCTGGCGCCAACCTTCGCCGCGATGGCGCCGATGCCTTCCGCCTTCGACG
>DNXO01000100.1:1495-2172 GCA_003506895.1 Acetobacteraceae bacterium
GCACCGTCGCGAGATAGAGCACCACGCCCGGCACCGATTTTTCGGTTTGGGCTGCGACGCGATCGCCGGGCTTGACGCCGCAGCCGACCAGCACATTCGCCATCTGTCCGGCGCGTGAAATCAACTCGCCATAGCTGATGCGCTGTCCGTCGACCATTTCGATCGCAAGGCGGTTCGGATCGTCAAGGCCGTCGAACAGGCGGGAAAACAGGTTCGCGTTCATGATGGTTTTGTGGGGCGCATTCATGCAAGATTCCAGTAGGCGGGCGCGGCCCGGTCGGGCCGCATAATCTCATATTCTCAAGGGTTTCCATAGCAAAGACGCGCTCCACAAAGCAACGGAAACGGTTTGCATGCCACATAGCGGGAAACGCGGAACCTGGGTGACAGGCAGCGGGATTGGAGTGGCCGGCGCGGAATCGCTCGCGGACGGTGGCCGGATCGTGGTGGTATCGGGCCGCCGGAACGATTCCCGGCACGGGCATGACGATGCGGCACACGGCCCGCCCTGGAAAAAGTTTCAAGCCTTCGAAAATTTATTCCCTGAAACCGCGCCCAAAACCTCCCGTAACTCGGCCCAACGGCGACGCAGTCAACCCGACAATCGGGCCAGCGTCGTCGTTGCCCCCATCGCCGGCGGATATCCGCCGGTCACGCCATCAATCGGGAGACGTTTC
>DNXO01000100.1:2464-3189 GCA_003506895.1 Acetobacteraceae bacterium
TCTTGTCCGCCGCCGCCTTCGGCGCACTTGCTCTGACCGCCACCATCATTGCGCCCGTCGATGCGCAGGAGAAGACCGTCATGGTGGGCGGCGCCGCGATGTTCCCCTCCAGGAACATCATCCAGAACGCGGTGAACTCCAGGGATCACACCACGCTGGTTGCGGCGGTGAAGGCGGCGGGCCTTGTCGACACACTCGAAGGCAAGGGTCCATTCACTGTTTTCGCGCCGACCAATGCGGCGTTCGGCAAGCTGCCGGCCGGCACGGTCGACACCCTGGTAAAGCCCGAGAACAAGGCAACCCTGACCAAAATCCTGACCTATCACGTGGTCCCGGGAAAGCTTGAGGCGTCCGGCCTGACCGACGGCAAGAAGCTCAAGACCGTCGAAGGCGAAGAACTGACTGTGAGGAAGGCGGATGGCAAGGTGATGATCGTCGACGCCAAGGGTGGTACGTCAACCGTCACCATCCCGAACGTCAACCAGTCGAACGGCGTGATCCATGTGATCGACACCGTCCTGATGCCCGCGTCGTAAACCCACGCGCGCGTCACATCTCGCCCCCATCGGGATGCGCGAGCAGCGAGCCGGGGAAGCCCGGCTCGCATTTTGTGACCGCCAAGCCCAATCTGCATCCACGGCAGTAACGAAGCGCCTGCTTTCGGCGTATAAGGGGGTACATGCCTTCAGCGATGGGATCACCATGTCCAGCCTTGCAGCCACCGA
>DNXO01000003.1 GCA_003506895.1 Acetobacteraceae bacterium
TCGGCATAGCCGCCGCCGGAGACCAACGCCATCACGCGGTCGCCGGTCTTCCAGCGTTTGACGTCGGGGCCGAGCGCCACGACTTCGCCGGCGATCTCCAGGCCCGGAATATCTGGCGCGCCGGGCGGCGGCGGGTAGAGCCCCTTGCGCTGCATCACGTCGGGCCGGTTGACGCCGGCGGCCGCAACCTTCACCAGAATCTCGCCGCCGCCAGGCGTGGGGACGGGACGCTCTTCCGGCACTAGCGCTTCGGGTCCGCCGGGGGTTTTGATGCCGATCGCGGTCATGCGGCTGGGGAGTGCGGTCATGGATTCCTCGGCTCTCTCAGGGCAGGGCGCCTGTTTAGGCGGGCGGTGGCAATGTGACAACCCGCCTGCGCGCGGCTAGATTCCGGTCAACGGAGCATTGCCATGGCCGCCATCGACGAAGACGACAAGCCGAAGAAAAAGATTGCGCACGAGATCGGGCAGGATTTGAGTTTGCTGTCGGTGGAAGAACTGGCCGCGCGCGTGCAGCTCATGCACGACGAGATCGCGCGGCTGGAGGCAGACATGGCGGGCAAGCGCGCGTCGCGCTCGGCCGCCGATCAGTTTTTCAAACGGTAAGCGCGCACCATTTTGCGCGCGCCGCGGCGTAAAAATTTGGCATTGGACGCAAACGCTTAACGCGTCGTTAAGCCTTCTAGATCATTACTATGATCGTCCATCTTCATGGACATTGAGTGGCTCCTGTCCACTCTGTTTGACGCCTCCCTGTTATCAACTTCGAGCCGCCGGCGACGGCGGCTCTTTTTTGTCCCATTCCGGCACAGTTGCGGCCGTGATGGTTGCCGCGGTCTTAAGCGGCGGCAACCATGTTTAAACTTTGTTAACCCGCGGTCTGGACAGGACGGGCCGCAGCGAGGGATGCTTATTCAGACACGGGCTGCATAACAGTCCTGGTGCATGGGTAAGGCGTAAGCGTATGGGTGAAAAGTCGATCAACGAATTGCAGCCGGTATCGTTCGGCGCGCGGCTCGCCAATTCGCAAGTCTTTGCCGATCTGTTTCGCGACGGCATGGCGCTGGTGGAACAGACTGCGACTTATCTCGACGGTCCCGGCCGGCAGGAATCCAAAAAGCTCGAGCGCTCCGCCGCGCTCGCTTATGCCACCGAAAGCATGCGGCTCACCACGCGGCTGATGCAGCTCGCATCCTGGCTGCTGCTGCATCGCGCGGTGAAGGAAGGCGAGATGTCGCTCGCCCAGGCCAACAAGGAAAAGGCCAAGGTCAAGCTTTCCACCGCCGACTATCACGATCCGAACAATATCGAATTGCTGCCCGCGACGCTGCGCGAGCTGATCGAGCGTTCGCACAAGCTGCACGGCAAAGTGCGCCGGCTCGACGCCACCATCCACAATCCGGACGGTCCGGACCGGGTTGCGATGGTCAATCCGGTCGAGCGCCAGCTCGGTCTGCTGAAGGCGGCTTTCGGCGCGGAAAACGTCTAACCAGAAAAATATCTGCGCCGTTTGGTCAAATTAAAAGCCCCGGCAAGCCGGGGCTTTTTCGTCGCCGCAAGACGGCTGACGGCTTACTTCTTTTCTTCGGTCTTCAGGAAGCCCGAGAACTTCTTCTGGAAGCGCGACAGCCGGCCGCCGCGGTCGAGCAACTGCTGCTGGCCGCCAGTCCAGGCCGGGTGCGACTTCGGGTCGATGTCGAGATGCATGACATCGCCTTCCTTGCCCCAGGTCGAGCGGGTGGTGAATTCGCTACCGTCGGTCATCACAACCTTGATGGAGTGGTAGCTGGGATGGATATCTTGCTTCATCGGTCTGGTTCCGTTGCGCGCGCGCCGAAATGGGGCTGAATTTGGCGGGTCTATACAGGACCTGGACGCTAGCGGCAAGCCGCCACAATTGACCAAGATCAAGGCCGCAGGGCATGGTGCGCGCTCTTTGCCAGCCTCGAGAAGGCCGGCAAAGGGGTACTCCGAGGCCGTCGACCCCAAGCGCGGCGGCCTTTCGCAATTGTGCCTTAAACTTGGCCAAGAGCTTCCAGCAGCGTTCAAGGGTCGGGAATAGATACGATGGAAAGACAGGAATTCCGGGCTGCCACGTCTCTCGCGGCCGTCTTCTCCGTCAGGCTTCTCGGCCTGTTCATGATCTACCCGGTGTTTGCCGCCTATGCCCAGGGTCTTTCGGGTTCGACGCCCTACCTGGTCGGCGAGGCGCTCGGCATTTACGGGCTGAGCCAGGGGCTGCTGCAGATCCCCTTTGGCCTGTTGTCCGACCGGTTCGGCCGCAAGCCCCTGATCATCGTCGGCCTCATCCTGTTCGCGATCGGCAGCGCCGTGGCGGCGCTCTCCACCTCGATCGGCGGCGTAATCTTAGGCCGCGTGCTGCAGGGCTCTGGCGCCGTCGGCTCCGTCATCCTGGCGCTGGTGGCCGATCTGACCTCGGAGGAGAACCGCACCAAGGCGATGGCCACGGTCGGCATCACCATCGGCGGCTCCTTCATGGTCGCGCTAGTGACCGGTCCGATCCTCGCTACATTTATCGGCGTTCAGGGCATTTTCTGGCTGATGGTGGGACTGGCTTTGGTAGGCATCGCGATCACCGAGTTCATCGTGCCGACGCCGCTTCAGGTGCGCGTGCATCGCGATGCCGAGGCGGTACCGGCATTGATTGGTTCGGTCTTGTGGAACGGCGAGCTGTTGCGGCTTGATATCGGCATCTTTGCACTGCATGCGATGCTGACGGCGAGCTTTCTGGTGGTGCCCGGCCTGTTGCGCGGCACGCTCGCCATCGCGAACCACAACGACTGGATGATCTATCTGCCGGTGCTGCTGATTTCGATTGCCGTGATGGTGCCGGCGATCATCGTTGCCGAGAAGTACCGGCGCATGAAGGGCGTGTTCGTGTGCGCGGTGGTTGCGCTCCTGGTCAGCCAGGTGATGCTCTATTTCGGCGCACACAATCTGTATGCGCTGCTGGCCGCGCTGACGATCTTCTTCTCGGGTTTCAATGTCATGGAGGCGAGCCTGCCTTCGCTCATCACCAAAGTGGCCCCCCCCGATGCCAAAGGCACGGCGATGGGACTTTATTCGAGCCTGCAGTTCCTCGGCATCTTCGTCGGCGGCGTCGTCGGCGGCTGGGCCAATCAGACCGGGGGAGCCGCGGCGGTTTTTGCATTGACGGCAGTGCTGGCGCTGCTCTGGCTGCTGGCGGCGGTCACCATGAAGCAACCGAGCTATCTGACGACAAGGCTTATCCCGATCCGCAACGGCGCGGGCGCCGAGCCAGAGAGTCTGGCCGCCAAGCTGCGTCAGGTGCCGGGCGTGGCGGTCGCCGTGGTGATCGCGGAAGAAAATCTCGCTTATCTCAAAGTGGATTCCAGATCCTTCGACGCGGCCATGGCGGCATCGTTGGCCGGCTCCTCCTGAACGGCGCGCGCGCTTCACCGGTAAAATTGTCCGTCATCCGCGCCGTGTCCTGCCATTGCAGGGCGATGCCCGTAGAATGATCGCGATTCAATTGAGCCTTCCGCAATCTTCAGGGCCGCACATGGAGTCGCCGGGCCGCAGTGTGATTGCATTGCTAGGCGGCGGCATTCCAACGGTGGTCACAATGCGTGTTGCCAAGACGAAGCTTGGGAAGTCGGTAGAAGCTCTGATGGAGAATGCCGAGGATTGCTTCGATCTCGCCGAAGCCGGACATGCGCAAGCGGACAAGCAGCACGCGCATGCGGACAAGCAGGAGGAGATCGCTGCAACACAGCATGCCGCCGCCGACGGGGTTGACGCGAATGCTGACCACCTAGAGACGCTGGCGCGGGCGCTGGTCGAAGACGCGGTCGAGCTCAAAGTCGAGATTGAAACCATAAATACCGCGTCGCCGCCGGCCCCGCTGAATTCGCCAAAAGTTGCAGCTTGAATTTCGGCCGATACTGACGGCTTAGGCTCGCCACGCCATCCGGTTCACCGGCTTGCCCGATACCGGGTTCTTGCTTCCGCCGACGTCGTGTCACGAGCAGACATTGACGCAGGCGGCTGACCATTGCTTGTCCGTACTCAAGCAAATCGCATGCTACTTGGCGCGAGTCCATGTCACGGTGCCAACGCCGCCGCTCGAAGCGGTGGGGGTGATATATTTGAGCTCGTCCTTGCTGGCTGTCACGATTAGCCGCTTCTGCTCGGTCCCATTCCAATTCGGAAACGTCGCGCTATCGACCCGAAAGGTCAGCGTCTTGTCGGCCGGATTGACCGAATAGGTGCCGATCATCCCGATGCTTTTCGACATGACGGCCTTGTTTTCCTCCGCCGTTCCGGCGGCGCGGCTGTTGGCCGCGAATTTTGGCAGGCCGGGGCCGATGATCGTCAGCATGAAATGCCCATCGGCATCCAGGCTCATCATTCCTTTGGCGCCGTGCCCAAACTGCTCGGTCTTCTTCCCGTCTTTGTCTGTAACCGAAGACGCGAGGGTCCACGAACCGCGCAAATCGTCGGCGGTTTGCGCCCATGCGGACACCGCAAGCACCGTAGAGACGGTCGCAACAACAAACATTTTGCCTAGCATGGTGCCCTCTCATAGTGGCGGGTTCAGCTTTCGAGATTCGTGGTTGTAGGGGCATTCCATGCCGATCCATATGGTGCCAAACTAAGAGGATACCTTCCAGAATTTGGAAAGCGAACGATGGATCGGCTTGAAGCAATGTCGGTCTTGCTGGCCGTGTCGGAAGCCGGCAGCATTTCGGCGGCGTCGCGAAAGCTTAAGGCGCCATTGGCGACGGTCAGCCGCAAAATTTCAGAGCTCGAAGAGCACTTGGACGTGCGGCTGTTAATGCGGTCGAATCGGCAAATCACGCTGACGGAGGCGGGCCGCTCGTTCGTTGCCGCCTCCCGGCGCATTCTTCAGGAGCTTGGCGAGGCCGAGCGTGAAGTCTCTGGCGAACAAAAAATACTCAAAGGTGGATTGGTCCTGTCGGCGCCTGTCGCCCTCGGGCGATTTCATTTGCTGCCGGTCGTCATCGATTTTCTCAGGGATCACCCGAGCATGGACGTGCGCATGATGCTCGTGGATCGTCGCCTGAATATGATTGAGGATCACGTCGATATCGGACTGCGTGTCGGAGACCTACAAGATTTCAGCCTCATCGCTAAGAAGGTTGGGAGCGTTCGGCGCGTGGTCTGCGCCAGTCCCGCTTATCTTAAGCGTCGCGGCACGCCGAAAACTCCCGACGATCTTAAGGACCACGATTGCATCACGTTCGAGAACACGCTGTCGGCGCAGACTTGGAGCCTCAATGTGGGCAAGACCGAAAAGCCATTTCCGATTCATTCGCGGCTCGTCGTTAGCACCGCGGAGGCGGCGACCGACGCGGCCGTCGCCGGCATCGGGCTTACGCGCATGCTCGACTACCAGATAGCGCCCCAGCTTCGCGACGGCACGCTCAGATTGGTTTTGGAGTCTTTTAGATCGCCGCCCAAGCCGGTGCATTTGATCTACGAAGCAGGGCGACATTTGCCGTTGAAAATAAGAACTTTCCTTGATTACGCGAGTCCGCGGCTGAAGAAGTCGATGCGTGCAATAGCTGGGTGATTACTTTCGCCGATTTGTCTGGCGCGCAGAACGGAATTGCTCAAGACGTTGCGATTCGTCTGGTGTTCGCTTTGGATGGACAATGGGACATTGACCAACTGATGCTCACCGGCCTCAATTTGAGAGTGCACGGCCTGGCGCTTCAGTGAGCACCCCAGAATGAGGCGGAACCCGGCCGCCACGCCATCCTGTTCACCGGCTTGCCCGACACCGGGTTCTTGTCCTCGCCGGCGTAAACAAATCCGTGCTTTTCGTAGAAGCGGATGGCGCGCGCGTTGTCCTTATTGACCAGCAGCTCGAGCCCCTTGGGCGAAATTCGCTTGGCCTCGTCGAGCAGCATGAGCGCGACCTTGCTGCCCCAATATTCGGTCGCGACGACGATCTGATCGAGGTACATCGTATCGGGATCGACAGTGACGAAACCGATGAGCGTGCCGTTGTCTTCCGCGACCACGACGCGCGCCACCGGCACCAGTTCCTTGCGCCAGCGCTCACGCCACCAGGGAACGCGCTCGGTGAAATTGAGATGCGGATAATGCTTTTGCCAGGTGCGCCGCCACAATTCGATCGCTGCGTCTTCGTCGGCGGCGGCATAGGGGCGCAGGGTGATTTGTGACATTCTCAGCTTGTCATCACCGGGCCGCCGCGGAGCGGCGCGACCCGGTGATCCCGATTCATGAGGCACGTCCGTGCCTACCTAAGCGGGATGGCCGGGACAAGCCCGGCCATGACAATTGTGGTGACTATCGCTCGGTCAGCTTGAACTCG
>DNXO01000091.1:0-32289 GCA_003506895.1 Acetobacteraceae bacterium
TCTAAAGTGTGTGGGCATTTGGCGGGCGGGTGCGGCGCTGACGCCGAAGGTGCTCAATGGCGGCCAAGGTTTCAGGCTTGGTGCGTTGCTTGCATCGGGCGGGCGCCGAACTGCGGTCCTGGAGGGCAAGTTCGCCGCCCGCCCGATGCCGCGCCAGCCAAACGAACGTGCGTCGTTGAGAGATACCAGCAGCGATGGCCGCATCTCCCACCCGCCACCCATCGCTGAGAACTCATTGCACAAGCAAGGCTCGACCTTGCGGCGTCAGGCGGGCATTCTTGTGGAGGTTCATCCGGGGCTCCCTGGGCGGACGGTTGATCGGTCTGGCAACCACAATTTCACCCCTTTGCCCCGGCTTCATAGCTTCAACAGCTAGGGGCTGCTCAACCGGCGGCGAGCCGCCGCAGCGCGGTGGCGACTCGCTTCAGCACTGGCCGCCATCCCGCACCCCTGCGGCCCTCGGCCCGGGTGACGCGGAACAGCCGGATGCTGGGGTACCAGGGGCTGTCGGTTCGATCCGCCATCCACCGCCAGTCCGGTGCTACGTCCACGATCAGCCATACCGGTTTGCCAAGCGCCGCGGCGAGATGGGCAACGCCGGTGTCAACGGCGATCACCAGATCCAGTTTGTCGATCAGTAGCGCCGTGTCCGCGAAATCCGAGGCGGTCTCGATCTCCCGCCTGATCGACGGATGTGCCTGAAGCGCTGGCAGGTCAGGCGGACGCACCTGATGTTGCAGGCTGTGGAAGTCGATTCCCGCGACAGCGGTTAATCCCAGGAATTGCTCAGCCGGGATCGAGCGGAGATGGTCGCGCATGTGGCGTGTGTCGCCGGACCACACCAGCCCGACGTTCAACCGCCGACGCGCCGTCCGCCCGGGCGGGGATTTCCGGCGCGATGGAAGCGTGAGGTAGGGAATCGTGGCTGGAATCGTCTCAACGGTCGTGCCGAACCATCGCGGCAGGGTGGTCGATTTGCACTCGAAGTCGAAAAACGCCTCATCCGAAACGCCATTCAGGACGGTCGCATAGGGGGCCGACTCCGCGAACAACCGCACCAGTGCCACGAAGGTGCGCCAGACAATATGGGCGGCACCGCGATCACGCAGCAGCGGCAGGTAGCGGAAGAACTGTATGGCATCGCCGTGCCCCTGGTCGTCGGTCACGATCAGGGTTTTCCCGGTCAGGTCCTCGCCCCGCCAAACCGCCTTGGCCAGTTTCCGTGGGCTGTCGGGATAGAGTGCTGGAATGACCTCCCTGGCGGCGTAATCGTCCCATCCTTGCTGGAAGCGACCCAGGCGCAAGAGGTTCATGCCCCGCAGCATGCGCGTTATGTTGGCGCCTGGCCGCAGCGAGAGTGCGTGGTCGATATAGGGCATGGCGTCCGCGAACCGGCCCTCGGCGATGGCGAGTTCGCCCATCATACTGACGGCCGCGGCGTGATTGTCGGGGTCGTATGCCTCGTTTTCCAGTAGGGGGGCGATCACCTTCAATGTTGTTTCACCGGCGCCTGTCCAGGCGGCAAACTGGGCCAGACGCAGCCGGAAGGTAGGGTTCGGCGGCTGGATCTCGTGCGCCCTGGCGGCCGCGGCGACGGCTTCCTTGATGCGGCCGGTGGCCCATAAAGCCACGGATCGCTCATACCACGCCGGCGCGAAATTGGGCTCCTTCGCCAGAACCGCGTCGGTCAGGGCAAAGGTGCGGGTATATTCCTTGTTCCACGACGCGATTTCGGCTTGCCGGGTCATGCCCAACAGGTGTCCCGGCTCCAGCCGAAGGGCTGCGTCCAGCCGCAGAGCCGCGGATTCGATCTGGCCGGCCCCGATATCGGTTGTCGCGGCCATCACCAGTTGGTCAGCTTCGGATTGCCGCATGAACATCATGGTCTATGCCCGGCCATGACCAGGGAACCAGGTTCGTGCGGGTTTTACCGCGGGCGAACAGGCCCGAACCGCCGACGCGGCTACTGGAGCGGTACCCACTCGCGCTGGCTCCTGGAAACCGCTCTGGCGCATTCTTTGATCGCGCGATTCACTGCTTTGGGAGATTCCGCCAGTGCGGATCGCCCTCTAGCTGCTGGCTTGCAACTGCTCCCGCATGTGGCGGGCACGCGCGAGAACCTTGTTTTCGATATCGCCGACCGTGGAATCCGCAACGGAGGCGTCGATCCACTGACCGTTTTGCAGCACTTGCCGGTAAATGTTCACCCGAACGCCGTCGCTGCGCAGCTCCCGGCTGAGGATATAAATGGTTGCCTTGAAGCGTTCGCCGCTGGTGCCGGGGGGGGTGTACCAGTCGGTGATGATCACGCCGCCGAACGGGTCGGCCGAAGCGACCGGCATAAAGGCGATGGTATCGAGCGCACCGCGCCAAAGGAAGGCGTTGACCCCAATGCCGCCGCCGCCGAAGCCGCCGCCACTGCTGCTGCTTTCCTTTTCCTTCGCACCCTTGCCGATACCGAAAACAAGGCCGCTGTCGGCGCCGCCCATGCGCGTGACCGACATATCGCCCGGCGATCCGCTACCCAGGCCCGCGAAGTTGGCTGGCGTCGGGTTGGGTTTGACGGCGTCGGAGGAACAGGCCGCGACCGCGAGCGCGGCGATCAGCGCCGTGGGTAAAAGCCGAGCAGAAAGCTGGATCGAGCGCATCGCGTTGGCTTGCCTTTTGTTACCAGTCAGTCGTGTAGCGCTCGTCTTTAGCCCTGAGCAAGCCGCGCAGCAATCAGGATTATTATCTTCGGCCCGGCCGGGGGCAGGACTCCAATGACAAAAAGCGACGGTATGTGTTGTGCGGCGGGCAGCGGAGGCCCGCGGTTTCCTAGGATTAACAGCTTGTCGCTTTGTCTCCGACTCGCCCCAGGGCACATCCTTCGTAGCTATGAACCGGCACTGAGAGCGCCGATAGCACCCACGGCTTGGCATAGACCGAGCGGCAGGCGCGCTATTGTTTGGCCATCCACGCCGCCGAGCGCCCCGATTCGCGGACGGCATGCCGCCTGTCGTGCCAGGGCCGCCCAACGGAGCGGCCCAAGGCCGGGGGCACCGCGGTGGCTTTCGGTGGGAAACGCCGGGGACAGAAATACCAGGGCCGCACCAGTTCGGTGCGCGCGTGTCAGGTCGCGGACCGAGTGGGCGGAACTGGTGATGATGCCGGGCGGGCGGAGTACCGAGGGCCGAAAACCGCCGCGCAGGTGAAGGCCGGCCTTTAGAGACGCGGCCAGACGGGCGTCTCCGGCGACCACGAGCGTCAGGTTTCGCTGGCGGCAAATACGGGCCAGATCGCGGCCGAGCGTGGCGCGGCACGGATCGCCATCGTGACGGAGGACGACTCCGGCGCGGCCACGTGGCAGTGCGGCCACCGATGGGCGCGGGTCGGCGAGGCGATGCTGGTCGGTGAAGAGCCACAGGCGGGGAAGTGGGCCTGGTTTCCCGCGGAGGCCCCAGGCAAGGAGTTTCAGGTCCATGTGGGTGCGGCACCCGCCGCCGCGTGTGTTGCATGGCCGGGCGTGGCGCCTTGCGCGTCAGGGCAGGGCGACCGGTGGAGTCGTATTGGGCGACCCGACCTTGCGCTTGTCGTGATGGCCGGGACACGCCCGGCCATTCCGGGAGAGAGCCGGCGATGACGCGATCGCATCAGGCCGCGGCTTGGGATCGGCCGCACCCGTCCTAGGCCTTCAAATAATGGTCCTTGAACCGGGTCCGCAGGCTGGTTTTCAGCAGCTTGCCGGTTGCGGTGTGGGGCAACTCCGAAACCACCACGACCTCATCCGGCAGCCACCACTTGGCGACCTTGCCTTCGTACAATGCGAGCACCGAGGCCGGATCGACCGTCTTGCCGGGGGCTGGCACGACCAGCAGCAGCGGGCGCTCGTCCCATTTCGGGTGAAGTGCCGCGATGACCGCTGCCTCGGCGACGTCGGGGTGGGAGACGGCGATGTTCTCCAGCGTGATGGAGCTGATCCACTCGCCGCCCGACTTGATGACATCTTTGGAACGGTCGGTGATCTCCATGAACCCGTCCGGATCGATGGTGGCGACGTCGCCGGTGGCAAACCAGCCATTCTTGTCCAGCGCGCTGTTGGGCGGTTCTCCGAAATAGGCGCTGGCGATCCAGGGGCCTTTGACCATCAGGTCGCCGAACGCGACTCCGTCCCAGGGCAGTTCCTTGCCCTCGCCATCGACGATCTTCATGTCGATGCCGGGCAGGATGCGGCCCTGTTTCAGCATGTGCGCCGCTGCCTGATCCTTGCTCAGTCCGGCCTGGGCGGGTTTCGGCGCATTGTAGGTGCCGACAGGGCTGAGTTCGGTCATGCCCCAGCCATGCTCGACCGCGATGCCGTATTCGTCGCGGAAGGCTTCGATCAGCAGCGGCGGGGCGGCGGAGCCTCCGGTCATGATGCGTTCGACGGTGTGGAGCTTTTCGCCGCTGGACCGGAGGTACTGGAGCAGACCCAGCCAGACGGTCGGAACGCCGGCGGTGAAGGTGACGCGTTCGCTGTTCAGCAGGTTGGCCATGCTGGCGCCATCCAGGTGACGACCCGGCAAAACCAAGGAGGCGCCGGTCAGGGCCGCGGCATAGGGCATGCCCCATGCATTGACGTGAAACATCGGCACGACGGGCAGCACGCGGCTGGTGGCTTTGATCGCCAGAACGTCCGGCAACGCGGTTGCATAGGCGTGCAGCCAGGTCGAGCGGTGACTGTAGAGAACGCCTTTTGGCCGGCCGGTCGTGCCGGATGTGTAGCAGAGCGCGCTGGCGGTGTTCTCATCGAACAGCGGCCAGGCGTAGTCCTCATCGGCGGCGTCCATCAGGGTGTCGTAGCAGGCTAGGGTCATGCCCGGGGCCAGCGTGACCTCGGGCATGTTGGCCGGGTCGGTCAGCATGACGACCGTTTTGACGTTCTCCGCGATGCGCGGGGCGATCGCGGTGACCAGGGCGGCGAAGCTGCTGTCCACGAACAGGACTTTGTCCTGCGCGTGGTTCACGATGTAGGCGATGTCGTCGGGGTGCAGGCGCGGGTTGATGGTGTGGCAGATCGCCTCCATGCCCGGCGCGGCGTAGTAAACTTCCAGGTGGCGGTAACCGTTCCAGGCCAGGGTGCCGACGCGGTCTCCGGCACCGACACCCAGTTTCTGGAGTGCGCGCACCAGGCGGCGGGAGCGGGCTTCGACGTCTTTCCAGGTATAGCGATGGGTGGTGTTCTCGTGCGTGCGGGACACGACCTCGCCGCCTGGATGGTGCCGCGCGGCATGAGTCAGGATCGAGGAAATCATCAGTCCTTGCGACTGCATCAAACCGAGCACTGGCGCATCCTCCGGGTTGTCTGTTTGTTAGGGTGCGATGATACGGGAATGATCGGGTAAAAGAAGGGGGGAAAGCGTCATGCAACAGGTGATGATCGTAACCGGCGGTAGTCAGGGTATCGGCGAGGCGGTCGCTCGGTTGGCCGCGGCCCGTGGCTACGCTGTGGCGTTGACCTATCAGTCGAACAAGGCGCTGGCGGACAAGGTGGTCGCGGATATCGAGGCGGCGGGCGGCCGAGCCATCGCGGTGCGGGCGGAAATGGCTGATGAGGCTTCGATCCTGGCGCTTTATCGCACGGTTGATGAAAAGCTTGGGCCGGTTACGGCGGTGGTGAACAACGCCGGGACGCCGGGGCCGATGGGCAAGATCGATGCGGTGACGACGCAGACGCTGGATACGGTCCTGGCGGTCAATGTGCGGGCGCCGTTCCTGATGATCCGAGAGGCCGTGGCCAGGATGGCGACCGACAATGGCGGGGCGGGCGGTGCGATCGTCAATATCTCCTCCCGAGCGGCGGAACTGGGTGGGGCGGGGGAGTGGATCCATTATGCGGCATCGAAGGGCGCGCTGGATAGCCTGACGATCGGAGCGTCGAAGGAGCTGGCGGGGCGCGGCATCCGGGTGAACGCGGTCAGCCCGGGGCTGATCCAGACCGATCTGCATGCACGGGCCGGGTTGCCGGATCGTCTGGTGAAGATGGTCGGCGGCGTGCCGATGGGGCGCGTCGGCAGCGCGGACGAGGTCGCCACGGCGGTTTTATGGCTGCTGTCGCCGGAAGCGTCCTATATCACGGGTGTGATCGTGCCGATCTCCGGAGGGCGTTGAAATGGAAATGAAAACCGCGTTGATCGTTGGTGTGGGATCGGGATTGAGCGCCTCGCTGGCGCGGTTGTTCGCCCGGCACGGCATGCAAGTGGCGATGGCGTCGCGCGATCCGGACAAGCTGCGGAAACTGGCGGAGGAAACCGCTGGGGCGACGTTCGCCTGCGAGGCGACCGAACCCGAGGAAGTCGCGGCGCTGTTCGAGGTCGTGGTGGCGACCCAGGGGGTGCCGGACATCGTGGTTTACAACGCGTCCGCCCGGGCACGTGGGCCGGTGACCGATCTGATCCCCGAGGAGGTCGCGCGGGCGATCTCGGTCAGCGCGTACGGCGGGTTTCTGGTAGCTCAGCAGGCGGCGCGGCACATGGCGGCGCGTGGGTCGGGCGCGATTTTGCTGACCGGGGCATCGGCGAGTGTGAAGGGGTATCCGAACTCCGCCGCATTCGCGATGGGCAAGTTCGCGCTGCGCGGGTTGGCGCAGAGCATGGCGCGAGAGTTGTCGCCCAAGGGCGTGCATGTCGCGCATTTCGTGATCGATGGCGGGATACGGAGTGCCGCGCGGCAGGACCCGGCGGAGGCGCCTGACAGTTTGCTGGACCCGGACGCGATCGCGGAAACGTATTGGCAGATCGCCAATCAGCCGCGCAGCGCTTGGACATGGGAGGTGGAGTTGCGGCCCTGGGTGGAGAAGTTCTGAGATCGCAACCGTAGGGACGGTCGTTCCGGGTTATAGAACAGGTCACCGCGACCGCGGGTCGCGATGACAGCTTTACGTGGTCAGCTTCCCGCTTGACCCAACCGCCCCCACGCCGCAAACCCCGCGCATGACCCTCCAAACCCGCATCGTCACCGAGGACGAGGCCGATATCCGCCTCGATCGCTGGTTCCGCCGGCACTTCCCCGGCACTCAGCAAAGCCTGATCCAGAAGCTGTGCCGCACCGGCCAAATCCGCGTCGATGGCGCCAAGGCCGACACCAACACCCGCCTGGCGCCGGGCCAGACCATCCGCATCCCGCCGATGGATGCGCCGGCACCCGTCGAGTCCAAGCCGGTCAGCCGCGTGGACCCCAACGACGCGCGGGACCTGCAGAAGGCCGTCATCTACCAGGACGACCAGATCCTGGTGATCAACAAGCCCTATGGCCTGCCGGTCCAGGGCGGCCCCGGCATCACCCGCCATCTGGACGGCATGCTGGACGTGCTCCGCTTCGGTTCGGAACACCGCCCGCGCCTGGTACACCGGCTGGATCGCGACACCACCGGGGTGCTGCTGCTCGCCCGAACCCCCGGCACCGCCGGCAAACTCGCCGCTCTGTTCCGCGGCCGCGACATCGAAAAGACCTACTGGGCCGTCGTCGCCGGCCGCCCCGTCCCGGTGGAGGGCCGCATCGACCTGCCGCTGAAGCGCGTTGGCGGCGCCCGCGGCGAACGCACCGCCCCGGCCGACCGCGACGACCCGGCCGGGGCCCGCGCGGTCACCGACTACCAGACCCTGGATAACGCCGCGCAAAAACTGGCTTGGCTGGAACTGAAGCCGATCACCGGCCGCACCCATCAGCTTCGCGTGCACTGCGTCGCCATCAAGGCCCCCATCCTGGGCGATGAGAAATACGAGGAACCCGACCAGAACATGGCCTTCTCCGCCCTGATCGAGGGCCTGTCCAGCGATCTTCACCTGCACGCCAGACGCCTGGTTCTGCCCCACCCGGCTGGCGGACTGCTGACTGTGGAAGCCGACCTGCCACCCCATATGAAGGCGACGTTCAAGACCCTGGGCTTCCACGCCCCACCTGCCCAACCGCCCGGGAGACGGAAATGACCCCCACACGGCCGCTTCGCATCGCGCTGATCGCAGTCGCGGCCGTCATCGTCATAGCAGCCGCCGCCGTGGCGGTCGCGGTCGCCCGCTTCGACCCCAACGGATACAAGCCGCAAATCATCCAGGCGGTGAAACGGGCCACCGGCCGAGACCTCGCACTGAACGGCCCGCTGCGCCTCAAACCGTCGCTCTGGCCGACGATCCGGGCCTCGGACGTCACCTTTTCCAACCCGCCGGGCTTCTCCCGCCCGCAGATGGCGTCGCTGCAAGGGCTGGAGGTTGAACTCAGCCTGATTCCGCTGATCTCCGGCGAGGTCGTGATCGGCCGCCTGGTCCTGATCCACCCCGACATTCTGCTGGAGACGGACGCCGCCGGCCACGCCAACTGGCGCATGACACCCGAAGGCGCCACCGCTGAGCCGCTTGGCGCGCAAACCCCTGTCAAATCCAGCGGCGGCACTCGCACGCAGTTCAGCATCGCAGCGATCCGCATCGAGGATGGCAGCCTCGCCTATCGGGATGGCCAGACCGGCAAAACCACCACCCTCGCCGTGGCGAAACTGGACGCAGCCGCTGCGTCCTCCGACGCCCCGCTGCACGTGGGCATGGACGCGGCCTACAACGGCACCGCCTTCAACCTGACCGCCGACACGGGCAGCCTGACCCGCTTGCAGGATCAGGCCGCAACCACGCCCTGGCCGCTGAAAGCGACGCTGGCCGTCGGAACCGCGAAACTCAGTGCCGACGGATCGATGGCCCAGCCGCTGCGGGGCAAGGGCTACGACCTGGAGGTCAACGGCACGGTCCCCGATGCCTCAACGCTGACCCCGCTGCTGCAAGGCTATGTCCCGCCGCCGCTCCGCGACGTCACCTTCGCCGCCAAGGTTGCCGACAAGGGTGGCAAGCTGCCCGAGGTTTCCGCGCTGACCCTCCACGTCGGCGCCTCCGACCTGACGGCCCAAATGCCCGGTCTGATGCTGGACCACCTCAACATCGCCGCGGCCACCTCCGCCCAACCCCTCCAAGCCGAGGCCACCGGCCGGTTCGGTGACCAGCCCCTTGCCTTTGCCGCGAACACCGGGCCGCTGGCGGCGCTGTTGCCGGATGCCAAGCCCGCTCCCTTCCCGGTCGCGGCCAGCCTGAAGATGGCCGGCGCCACGATCTCCGCCAAGGGCACGGTCGCGGACATCGGGGCGATGACCGGCGCCAACATCGCCTTCGCGGTCGATGCACCCGACCTCGCCGCCCTTTCCGTGCTGGCTCGCCGGCCGTTGCCACCCGTCAAACAAGTCACCTTCCAGGGCGTCGTAACGGGCGACCTACACAACAACGCCACGCTTCACGGCTTCTCGTTAACCAGCGCCGACGGCAATCTGGCCGGTGACGCCACCATCGTCCTGGCGGGCCGGAACGCACTGACCGCGACGTTGACGTCGAAGCGCATCGACCTCGACGCGCTGCAGGCCGCGATCGACCAAGCACCGCCCGCTTCGGCGGCACCACTCGCGCCCGGCGGCAAGCCGTCGCCGGCCCCCAAGGGCGACGACCACTTGTTCTCCCGCCAACCTTTCCCGTGGGCCGCACTGCGCATCGCCGACGCGGACATCACGCTGACCATCGCCGACCTGCATGCCGGAGGCGCCGACTACAAGGCGATCAATACCCACGCCGTGGTCAAGGACGGCAAATTGAACGTCACCCCCTTCGCCGCCGACCTGCCCGGCGGCCACCTCACCGGCACCCTGTCCGCCGACGCAGCGTCAACAGCCCCGCCAATCCATGTGACGCTTCACGCCCCGGGACTGGCGCTGAACGCCATCCTGGCCGCCGCCCACCAACCCGCCTATGCCACCGGCAATCTTGAGGTTTTCGCCGATCTGAGCGGCTCCGGCCAAAGCCCGCACGATATCGCCGCCTCGCTCGACGGCTCCCTCGGCCTCGCCGTCGCCGGAGGCACCATCGACACCCGTCTGCTCGGCAGTCTGTTCGGCAACGTCATGAACACCCTCAACACCCTGAACGTCGTGGGCAAGGGCGGCGACAGCCAACTGAAATGCTTCGGCCTGAGGATGCAGGCCCAAGACGGTGTCGGCACCATCCGACCGCTGGCGCTAAGCTCGGCGCTTCTGACCATGACCGGCGCCGGAACGGTCAACCTGGGCGACGAGACCGTCTCGATGACCTTGGAGCCCCAGGCCCGTGTTGGCGGAACAGGCGTCGTGATCCCTCTCAGCGTCACCGGCCCGATCCGTAATCCGGCGGTGAAGGTCAACCAGCTCGGCGCCATGGACTCCAACGCCGCGGTATTGGGCATTGTCGGCGGGCTGCTGGGCGGCGATAAACCGCCCGGCGGCGGAACCGCCGATATCTGCACCCCGGCCCTGGCGGCGGCGCGGGGTCAGGCGGTGCCAGAATCAGCAGCCAAACCAGCCGCCAAACCAGCCGCCCCGGGCACCACCAAGCCCGAGGACATTTTGAAGAACCTGTTTCGTTGAAAGGCGGCGCGTGAAGCGTTTCTGGGATACCGCCTCGGTCGAGTGGACCGAGCAAGGCCACCGAATCCTGTTGGACGGCAAGCCGATGCGCTTGCCCAGCAGCGCCCCGCTGGTCGTTGGGCCCGCCCGTCTGGCCCGCGCCATCGCCGAGGAATGGCAGTCAGCCGGCGGCGAAAAGGGCGGCGAGATGTCGTTCAAGGACACCCCACTCACCCGCCTCGCCGGCACGGCGCTGGAGCGGATCGCCCCCGATCCGTCGGTCACGATCGACGGTATCGCCCGCTATGGCGAGACGGACCTG
The DNA here is from genome assembly GCA_003506895.1 of Acetobacteraceae bacterium. GTDB lineage: Bacteria > Pseudomonadota > Alphaproteobacteria > Acetobacterales > Acetobacteraceae > Rhodopila. Next base: position 10,743 of record DNXO01000091.1, read on the forward strand.
CTGTGCTACCGCGCCGAGTCGCCGGAATCCCTGGTGCAACGCCAGCATCAACAGTGGCAGCCCTGGCTGGACTGGGCCGCCCGCGCCTATGACGCGCCGCTTCGGATCGCCACCGGCGTCGGCTATATCAAACAGCACCACGACACGATTTCCGCGCTCCGCCGAGCGGTCGCGGCGCTGGATGTGGATGCCTTGGCGGGTCTGGGGATAGCCGTTCCGGCCCTGGGCAGCCTCGTGCTCGGCCTCGCCCTGGCGGCCGGCGAAATGGACGCGAACACCGCCTACACGCTCGGCGCGCTGGACGAACTGTACCAGGCCGAACAGTGGGGCGAGGACTACGAGGCCACCGATCGGCGCACGAGCATGTTGGCGGACATCGACCTGGCGGCGCGGTATATCGACCTCACGCGGGGGGATTGATGAACGCAAAACGGCTGGTGATCACGGGCCGGGTACACGGTGTCGGCTACCGGGCCTGGATGGTGCATAAGGCAACGCAACTCGGGGTCGCCGGCTGGGTGCGGAACCGGCCGGACGGCGCGGTGGAGGCACTGATCGCCGGCGATGTCGCCGCCGTCGAGGAACTGTCCCGCCAATGCCGCCGTGGCCCGCGCCTCGCGGAAGTGTCGTCGATCGACGAGGACTTGGCGGACCCGCCGGAAGAACCTGGCTTCCATCAGATCGGGTGATGGTCAGCCGATGGAGGGACCCGCGACACTGTGGAACCGCCAACCGCGACACCGCCCGCGTTTACCCATCGCCGACGCGAAGGGCTTCGAGAATTTGTGCCGTTCCGCACGCGCATTTATCAAGCTCGCATCCGTCCGACTGATGTTACGGAAGCTGTCTAATTCCAATGGGTCGTTTTCGGACGGACTCTTAGTGGCTTACGAAGCGACTTCAGCCAGGACGTTCGCATGTCCTGGAGCACGCAAAAGGGGCGATTGAAACCAACAACAAACGGGGGGCGCAGATGACGGACATTCAGCACCGCTTTATCGACACCAACGGCATCCGGATGCACATCGCGGAGAAGGGCGCCGGTCCGCTGGTGCTGCTGTGTCATGGGTTTCCTGAGTCCTGGTATTCGTGGCGACACCAGATCCACGCGCTGGCGGCGGCGGGGTATCGCGTCGTGGCGCCGGATATGCGCGGGTATGGGCAGACCGAGGCGCCCGAGGCGATTGACCAGTACACGCTGATGCATCTGGTGGGCGACATGGTCGGCGTGCTGGATGCGCTGGGCGAGCAGACCGCGGTTATCGCGGGCCATGACTGGGGCGGTCCGGTCGCGTGGCACACGGCGTTGATGCGGCCGGATCGTTTCCGGGCGGTGATCGGGCTGAGTGTGCCGTACCGGCCCAGGGGCAAGGTGCGGCCGACGTCGGTGATGCCTCGGACGGATGATGCGGTGTTTTACCAGTTGTACTTCCAGCAGCCCGGGGTGGCGGAGGCGGACCTGGAGGACGATGTGCGCGTTTCCGTGCGCGGGGTGCTGCTGCGGATCGCGGGCGAGGCAGCGGGCGCGGCCGGCGGCGGTTTCAGCATGGTGCCGGTGCCGGGTGGGATGCGGGAACGGACAAGGCAAGCGGCGCAGGCGGATCTGCCGGCGTGGCTGACCCAGGCGGATATCGATTTCTATGCCGGCGAGTTTACCCGCACCGGCTTTCGTGGCGGGTTGAACTGGTACCGGAATATCGACCGCAACTGGGAGATCCTGGCGCCGTTCGCGGGTGCGAAGGTGACGGTGCCGGCGCTCTATGTGGCTGGCGACCGAGACCTTGTGTTGGCGTTTCCAGGGGCAGCTGAACTGGTGGCGGGGTTGAAGGCCTTCGTGCCGCAACTGCGGGAGACGGTGATGCTGCCGGGGTGCGGACACTGGACCCAGCAGGAGCGGCCGGAGGCGGTGAATGCCGCGATGATCGGGTTCCTGCGTGGGCTCTAACCGCCGCTGATCGCGGTCATGATGAACACGTCGGAAGTGGTGGTGACCGGGGTTGCCAGGGTCGCCCGTTCGCCGTCCACGAAGACGTTCATGTGGCGGCGGATCCGGGGTGTTGAGTCGCACAGGCGATCGCGCATGCCGGGCCAACGCTGGTCCAGCGCGTCGATGATTTCGGCGACGCTGGATGCCGGTACGGTGGGCTCCGGTTCGCTGCCGGGGAACAGGCGCAGCAGGGCAGGGGGAAGCTGAACGGTCACCTCGGGCATTGAGGCGTCAGGCCCCCACGACCAACGTCTCCACCGATAGGATTGGCGGCAGGTGGTGGGCGATGTCGCTCCAGGTTTCGCCCTCGTCGGCGCTGGCGAACAGCGTTCCGGTATTGGTGCCGGCATAGACTCCGGCTGGTTCCAACTGGTCGGCCGCCATGGCCTGGCGCAGGACACCGAAGAAGGCGTTCCGTTGCGGCAGCCCTTGGCGCATCGCCTGCCATTCGGACCCGCCATCGCGCGTGCGCCAGACGGCCGCCTTGGCATCGGGCATATACCGGCCGGCGATGTCGCCATTCAGCGGCATCAGGAAAAGCGTCGAGGGATCACGAGGATGGGCGACGGCCGGAAAGCCGAAGCTTGAGGGCAGGCCTTGTTCGATACTCTCCCAATGCTGGCCACCGTCGTCGGAGCGGTACATGCCGCAATGGTTCTGCTGATAGAGGCGGTTGGGCTGGCTGGGCGCCATGACGATGCAGTGCACGCACTGGCCGAACTCGGGGTAGCGTTCGGCTTCGGGCAGGTAGTCGCAGCGGGTGCCGGTGTTGCGGGGCGCCCATGTCTTGCCGCCGTCGGCGGTGTGGAAGACTCCGGCGGCTGATATGCCGACCCAGACTTGGTTGGGGTCCTCGGGGTGGATCACGATCGAATGCAAAATCAGGCCCGCGCCGCCGGGCTGCCATTTCGGCGCCGTGGGGTGGGCGCGCAGTCCCTGGACCTGGGTCCAGCTTTCCCCGTCGTCGTCGCTGGCGAACAGACCGGCGGGTTGAACGCCGGCGTAGAGGCGTCCGTTGCCGGCGGCGAGGCTCCAGGTCGATTTAATGGCTTCTTCGCCGGCCTGATAGGCGAGACCCTCGCTGGAATGGGTCCAGGTTTCGCCGAAATCGGTGGATTTCCAGACGGCGGGGCCGAACCATTCATTGCCACCGGCGCCGTAGATCGTTCCGGTTTCTGGATCGGCGATCACGTGGTTGATCGGCCAGGTTTCGCAGAATGGGCCTTTCAGCGACCAGTTTTGGCGGGCGGCGTCGCTTTCCAGGATGAAAGCGCCCTTTTTGGTGCCGAGCAGGACGAGGACGCGCGTGGCCATGGATTGGGTCCCTCCGTTGGTTGGTGAGAGGTTCCTGGACAAATAGGTTGATGTCAACTTAAATTGGGGCATGAATCCGCCGGCTGACGTTCCGTTCACCACCACGTTATTCGTTCGCGACTCCTGCCTGTGCCTGCACGTCCAGCGTGCGGCGCGGGCACTGGTTCGGCGGTTCGATGTCGCTTTACGGCCGGCGGGCCTGACCAGCGGGCAGTTTTCGCTGCTGATGTCGCTGAACCGGCCTCAGCCCCCGACGATGGGGCAGGTGGCGAGCTTACTGGCGATGGATCGCACGACGCTGACGGCGAACTTGAAGCCCTTGGAGCGGCAGGGGTTTGTCGAGGTGCGAGCCGGGGAGACCGACAAGCGGCAGCGGGTGTTGGTGCTGACTCCTGCGGGGCGGGCTGCGTTGGCGGCGGCAGTGCCGATCTGGCTGGCGACCCATCAGGCGATCGAGGGCTTGCTGGGGGAAGCAAGCCCGGATCGTCTGCGGGCGGATCTGGTGGCGTTGAGTTAGGCGGCGACCATTTCCTTGTAGCCTCGGGCGGCGACTTCGTTGCATTTCGCGCGCCAGTCGGGGGCGCTGCCGCTGTAGCGGTTGACGATGCGGACCTGCTTACCCTCGACGTTGCTGTTGTAGCCGGTCATCCAGGAGTTGACCTCGAACACCATGCTGCCGTCGGCGAGCGCCTTGACGTGGTCGGTCCATGCCTGGACGTCGGCCGGGGTGGGTTCCACGCGGGCCAAGCCGTGGGTTTTCGCGTAGTGGACCAGGTTGCTGACCCATTCGACGTTGAACTCGATGGTGCGGGGGATGTTGCCGAGGGCCATGTGCGGCCCGACGAGCATGAGCATGTTGGGGAAGCCATCCACGGTCATGCCCAGATAGGTTTCCGGCCCATGCTTCCAGCGGTCCTTCAGCCGCACGCCATCCACGCCGCGTATGTCGATGCGGTCGAACGCGCCAGTGATGGCGTCGAAGCCGGTGGCGAAGATGATCATGTCGAATTCAAACTCTTCGGCCGAGGTCTTCAGGCCATGGGGCGTGATTCGTTCGATCGGGGTTTCCAGTATGTCGATCAGTCTGACATTCGGTTGATTGTAAACTTCGTAGTATTTGGTCTCCATCGGAACGCGTCTGGTGCCGAAGCCGTGGTTCTTGGGGATCAGCTTCTCGGCGGTGGTCTGGTCCTTCACGCGCTGGCGGATTTTGTCGGCGACGAAGTTGCTGATTTCGGCATTGGCCTCGCGGTTGGTCAGCATGTCCTTGAAGTTCCCGACCCAGATGCCGAAGCCGGGGGAGGCGTACAGCTCTTCATAGAAGGCGAGCCGTTCTTCCTTGGTCGTATCGAAGGTGTTGCGCGGATCGGGGGTGTGCAGGAAGCAGGAGAATGTCTCCATGCAGGTCTTGAACATCGCGTCGTAGTTGGCGCGGATATTCTCCATTTCCGGCTTGTCGATCTTGCTGTTGTGCAGAGGGGTGCACCAGTTGGGGGTGCGCTGGAAGACGGTCAGCGTCTTGGCGGTCTTGGCGACCTCTTGAATGGTCTGCACGCCGGTGGCGCCGGTACCGATGACGGCGATGCGCTTGCCCTCGAACGAGACGGGTTCATGCGGCCAACGGGCGGTGTGGCAGGATTCGCCCTGGAAGGTCTCGACACCCGGAATGTTCGGCATCGTGAAGGCGGAGAGCGGGCCAACGGCGGTGATCAGGAAGCGGGACGTGTAGGTGTCCCCGTTTTCGGTGGTGGTCAGCCAGGCCTTCGACGCTTCTTGGTAATGGGCGGATTTCACCCGGCTGTTGAACTGGATGTCCTTCCGCAGGTCGAATTTGTCGGCGACGCGGTTGAGGTAGCGCAGGGTTTCCGGCTGGCCGGCGAAGTGTTCGGACCAGTCCCACTCGTTCAGCAGGTCTTTCGAGAACGAGAACTGGTAGGAGTAGCTTTCGGAATCGAAGCGGGCGCCGGGGTAGCGGTTCCAGTACCAAGTGCCGCCGACGTTGGTTCCGGCTTCCAGAACGCGCACGGAGAGGCCGAGTTCGCGCAGGCGGTAGAGCTGATACATGCCGGACATGCCGGCGCCTATGACGATCGCGTCGAAGTCCTGAGCCATCGGTTTTCCTCGTTGATTCGTTCTTGTCGGTTTCGTGGAATTGTAAAAATCCTCATAATACGAGAATTACTGATGGTCAAGGGAATGGGAGGGAACGTCCGCGTGCGGCGGTCGGGGCGGTTGGTTATCCGGCTGGCGAGCGGCGACGTTTGGAGCGTCTAACGGGTGTCTCAAAACCCATGAATCCGCACTCTGTCTTATTATTTAGGACATTCTGCCTATAACGCGGGGTGAGCTTTTGGTGGGTCGCGTCAGAGATTTAGTTCGGTACGTCCAGAAACAAGGCGGCCATACTGTGAACTATAGATAAATATAGGAAAATAGTCAATGGCGTTTCGAGGTGTCGCGATTGGGCTGACCCTGCTTGCGCGGATTTTTTAATTTTCTCATAATGCGGGAATGATTTACATCCAATGCCCGTGCCATGGATAGCGTGACCCCGGCCAGCCGACCGGTGTCCGGCGACAGCAGCATCACTCGCGTTCTGGGTGTCCTGGACCTGTTCACGCCGGAAACGCCGGTCTGGACGGTGGATATGCTGGTGGTGCGGCTGGGGGTGGGCCGAGCGACGGTGTATCGGTATGTGCGGGCGCTGTGCGATGCGGGGTTTTTGGTGCCGGTGGCCGGTGCCGGATATGTGCTGGGGCCGCGGTTCATCGAGTTCGACCGCAGCATCCGGCTGGCGGACCCGTTGCTGCATATCGTGCCGCCGGTGATGGCGGAATTGCGGGATGTGGTGAACGGCGGGCAGTTGCTGTGCGCGTTCTATGGCCTGCGGGTGCTGACCGTGCTGCAGGACAAGACCGACCCCAATATCACCATGAGCATGGAGCGGGGGCGGCCGTTTCCGCTGTTCCAGGGGTCTCCGTCGCGGGTGATCCTGGCGCATCTGCCGACGTATCAGTTGCGGAATCTGGCGTTGAACCAACAGGCCGAGATCGCGGCGGCGGGGTTGGGGGAGAACTGGGCCGACTTCCGGGATGGGCTGCGGGCGATAAGGCGGGCCGGGTATCTGGCGGCGAGCGATATCGACAAGGCGCTGGTTGGGATCTCGGCCCCGATCTTTCATGCGCCCGGGGCGGTGGCGGCGAGTTTGTGTCTGGTTCGGACGCGGGAAGGGCTGACCGCGGCTGATGAGGCTTTCCTGGGCGGCGTGGCGGTTGAGGCGTGTAAGCGGATCTCGGCGGAGTTGCAGGCATTCCGGCCGGGGGAGGGGGCGGCGTTTCCGATTTCCCGGGTGCGGTGAAAGGGTGGGATTTGTGTTATGCTGGCGGTTGGGAGATGGGCCGATGGTCGAGAGCGTGACATTGCCGGTGGCTGATGAGGTTCTCGCGATCCTGCGGGCGCACGAGGCGGAACTGCGAGCGGCTGGGATTGTGCATCTGGCGCTGTTCGGGTCGGTGGCTCGCGGGGAGGCTGGGCCGGATAGTGATATCGATTTGGCGGTTCAGTTAAATCGTGATGCGCGGCTTGGCCTTTGGGGCCTCGCGGGGTTGGAGGAGCGTTTGTCCGGGTTGCTTGGCCATGCTGTCGATCTGGTGCCAGAGCCGGTTGAGAAGCGGCGGTTACAGGTGAATATCGACCGGGACCGGTTGCATGCCTTCTAAGTACGATCCGGTGGATATCAGTTTTTATTGATTCCATTCATGTATTTATTTTTTTCTCGATGGAGGCTTGGCGTTAGACGCGTATAATGAGCCCATGTCCGACAAACATCAGGCATGCGCAGTCCGCGCCTTGGGGGCGCTTGCCGATGAAGATCAGCACCAAGAGGAGTTTCAATTCGTAACGAGCAGGAGTAGTACTGCTGCCGACTGGGGGGCAATTTCGAATCCGTCGACAAGGGCCGCACCACGGAGTTGTAGTATGCGGTTCAAACTTACCAGGGAATGGGAACTAGGAGCCAGGATTGACGGGGGTGGCTTTGGGCAGGTGTATGCTACGGCGCCGTCGGATCCGGATGGCGGCTCGTATGTCGTAAAGCTGGTCCCGAAGGCTCCTGGTGCGCAGCGCGAGCTGCTCTTTGTGAATTTTGATGGGGTTCGGAATGTGGTGCCGATCGTTGACAGCGGGGAGGTTGATGGTCATTGGGCTCTGATAATGCCGAGGGCAGAGGTATCTCTGCGGCAGCATATGACGAAGGCAGGCGGGCCATTCGACCTCACCACAGCTATTCCGATCTTGGAGGATATCTCCGCCGCGCTGGCAGACCTCGGCGGAAAGGTAGTTCACCGTGACATCAAGCCCGACAACATACTGTTCCTGAACGGAAAGTGGTGTTTGGCCGATTTCGGGATATCTCGATATGCTGAAGCGACCACTGCCCCCGACACACAGAAGTATGCGCTATCAGCGCCCTACGCTGCGCCAGAGAGGTGGCGGACCGAAAGAGCAACGGGTGCTACCGACGTATACGCGCTTGGCGTTATTGGGTTCGAACTACTCTCTGGCTCGCGTCCGTTCATGGGGCCGGCCCTCGAGGACTACCGGGATCAACACTTGCATTTTGATCCGCCAGCACTGAACAATGCTCCTGCCGGAATGATGGCGCTCATAGCAGAATGTCTCTACAAATCTCCTGGCGCTCGTCCTTCTGCGGAAAACATGCTTGCACGTCTTCAAACTGCTGCAAGGACGCCGGCATCTGCCGCACGCGCTCGACTTCAGCAAGTCAATATGCTGGAAGTGGCTCGGCAGAGTGAAATCGCGCGTTTACAATCTGAAGTCCGTTCCGAATCAGAAAGAAGGCGGGATTTGTTTCAGGACGCCTCGGCAGCCCTGAGGCAGATCGGGGAGGAGTTGAAGGCAACGATCATCGCGGATGCGCCGGCGGCCGACGTTCAAAGCAGTAGGAGTGGCGCTTGGAGCGTCAGGCTTAACGAAGCCAGACTTATATTTTCCGAAATCAAGGCATCAGAATCAAGTCCATGGGGAGGATGGCAACCCCCGGCGTTTGATGTTATCGCGTATTCGCACATTGGCGTGGGTATCCCGAAAAGCCGCACCGGTTATGAAGGCCGAGGCCACTCACTCTGGTTTTGCGATGCGCGGGAAACTGGCAGGTATGGATCGTTTGAGACCGCATTTATGTATTCGCCGATGATCGGCCGGTCTGGACCGCTCGCGCCATTCGCGATCGACCTGGGAGAGGGCGCCGCCAGGGCACTCTGGACTGGCATGGCGGAATATCAATTAGCGTGGCCGTTTACGCAATTGGTGGTGGGTGATCTCGGGGACTTCATCGACCGCTGGGTAGGCTGGTTCGCTGAGGGCGCAGAAGGTCGCCTGCGGCATCCCAGTATGATGCCGGAGCGCAATTCAGGTGGGTCATGGCGGACGAAATAAAGGGGAATGCCAGTCGAAGCCGCGCCATGTTCGACCACCCCATGATCCAAGTCTGTGCGTTCGACGATGTGCCGCTCGATCGTGATATCTCCCTCATGGACGAGTGCTGGATGGCAGAATTTGAGACTGCTCTGGTAATGTCTGTGGAGGAGCGCGGTAAAAGTGCCTATCTGGTTGGTCGCTATGCCGGTGCGGCTGCGCGCACCATTGGCCGGGAGATGATGGAGCTATCCTGGTATCCAAACGTTCACGACAGATTTCATGAAGTGCATATTACGCTACCACGCAATGAATTCGTCACCTGTGTCGCAAGCTGGCAATACGATTATAAGCCGATTGTTTTTGTCAAAAGCGCATGGCTCGATAATTTATATTTCCGCTCCCATTCGGTCTTTGCGCTGGTCGACGCGATTAACGTAAAGAAGGCATTGCAATGCGGCTCGTTGACAAGGCAAAAGCTGATCGAGCTGCGCGAACGCATCAACGAAATCGCGACTGCTAATCCTACCGTGGCGTTTATGTCCTTTGCCGATAGTCTGCTGCTAAAAAGCAACTATTCGGTTGGAAAGTACAACAGGCGCATTAAGTACACATACCAACCGGAGAAGATAATTCGACTTCTTCCCCATCTTGCGTCTGTGTATAAAGCGGTACTTGGTTTGGATATTTATGCTGTATTCACGCAGGGCAGTAATGAATATTACGACGACAGATTGTTATATATTTCTCGATCTAAAAACCATATCTCGTTCAATAGCCTTGGCTTACCATTTGCACAGACTCAAGCGATCGAACATCAGGCCCGGATGGCCTACAAAGCCGGTCTCCATCCGGCGGCAGATGCCTATCTTGATGAAACATTTTATCATTCTTTGCGGTTTAAGCGGGGATTCGATAAGAATAAGGAATCAAAATTTCCATATGTAGCGCCGATGGCAACTAGGTCGAGCTACTATTTTCCTGTCAGCTTTCAGCTATTGGCTGATAACCTTGAGCCGCTATCCTGAAAAGCGTTCTGATTGCTGCTGCGGCAACGATTTCCCGGTTACCCCGAGACGTGGTTTCCGCCATCGGCGGTCCACAGGGGTAAGTGCGTGGACGGTGGGCGAGCCACATACGCGTTAAAATTGCAATTGGCCCGGCGCGAATCGGTCTATTTCCAGAAGTGGCTGCAAACAGCATGTCTCCCGCCTGAGGTGTTCCGGCCGGCAAGGGAACGGTGTTTCCGATTTCCCAAGTGCGGTTAGATGCGCGTGCGGCTGACGCGGAGGATCGCTGCCAACCATCAGCGGTCCTTCACAGCTCCTACCGGCTTGGTGGATTTGTTCGAAAATTAAGCGTCTGCCCATAGACAATGTCAGCGGACAAGCGGACATTCGAATCTGGCGCGAAAGAGAGGCACCCCTTGAGGCTGTCGAATGTGCTGGTCGGCTTGACCCGCGGTTCGGTCACGGTCAACGTCCCCGTAAGGAGGAGACCGTCAATGAGAAACACCCAAATTGAGGTCCTGCCAATCGCCGGCGCACTGGGGGCGGAAATTGGCGGCGTTGATGTCGCGCAGGATTTGGATGATGCCGTGATCGGCGACATTCGGCAGGCACTGCTGGATTACGGCGTGATCTTCTTCCGCGACCAAAAGCTCGACGTCGATCGGCACAAGGCCTTTACCCAGCGCTTCGGCGAAATCTTCATTCACCCGAACTACAACGGGGTCAGTGCCGATCCACAGATCGTCGATATCAGGCGCGAGCCCGGCGACAGGAAGATCGTTGGCGAGGACTGGCACACCGACACCACGATGGTGGCGGAGCCGCCGATGGGCGCTATCCTCTACGCCATCGAGGTGCCGCCTTATGGCGGGGATACATTGTTCGCCAACCAGTATCTCGCCTACGACAGCCTGTCGGACGGATTGAAGCGTACGATCGAGGGCTTGAGGGCGGTGCATACCGACCGCATGGTTGCCGGTCCACAGGCCGGGATGAACGCGCAGCGATCGACCAAGGTGCGTGAGGATGCTGACTGGCGCGAAACGATCAGTATCCATCCCGTGGTGCGCACGCATCCGGAAACCGGTCGGAAGCTGCTGTTCGTCAATCGCTCCTATACTGTCGGCTTCGAGGGCTGGACGGAGGCGGAGAGCAAACCACTTTTGGACTATCTGCTGGAACACGGGCATCGGCCGGAATTCACCTGCCGGTTTCGATGGGCGAACGGATCGATCGCGTTTTGGGACAACCGCTGCACCAAGCACTTGGCCGTGCATGATGCCGGCCCGTTTCGCCGGATCATGCGCCGTACGCAAATTTGCGGCGACGCCGTTTATTGACCAACCGTAAATCGCCAGTGGCGGACGTTTTGAGTGGGCCTCCGGCCACTGTCGATAACGCCTGGATGTGCCTCAGATCGCTAGCGGACCGTCGGTCTTGATTTCGCTCATGACGAAGAAGGTTCGAACCTGCCGGACGCCGGGCAACGCAATGATGCGCTCGCTGTGCAGGCGGTTGAAGGCGGCAAGATCACGGACGCGGATGCGGAGAAAGTAGTCAACTTCGCCCGCGACCAGCACGCATTCCAGCACTTGCTCCATGGCACGCACCGCCTGCTCGAACGCCGCGAAGCTGTCGGGGGTGGATCGGTCCAGCACCACGCCGACGAATACCAACGTGCCCCGTCCGACCGCCTCCGGCGCTAGCACTGCGCGGACGGCTCGGATCACGCCGCGCTCGAAAAGGCGTTTGGTGTGGGTCCAGCAGGATGCCGGGCTAAGGCCGACCTCCCGAGCGAGGTCGGCGTTGGAGGTTCGTCCATCGCGTTGGAGGACGCGGAGGATTCGTCGGTCGAGCGTGCTGAGTTCGGCCGCGGGCTTGTCGGCGGGCATGTGAATAACCTTCGGAAATTTGGCCATATAGCGAAGGAAGTTCGCATCGTATGGCCAACCCGGCAACAAACATCGGAAAATGTGCCCCATAAACAAAGCACCTTGGCGGCGCTTCGGTTCATAATCGACCGACGAAGCCAACCCGGAGTGACCCATGCCCCTCGACCTCGAACGCCGTTTCCCGCGCCGCAACTTGGCCTTCTGGCCGTCGCCCATTCATCCACTGCCGCGCCTGTCCAAGGAACTGGGCGTCGAGGTTTGGGCCAAGCGCGACGACATCTCCTCCGGTCTGGCGTTCGGCGGCAACAAGGTGCGCAAGTTGGAATGGCTGGCGGCGGACGCGCTGAACCAGGGGTGCGACACGCTGGTGTCCATCGGCAACATTCAGTCCAACCACACGCGGCAAGTGGCGGCGGTCGCGGCGGTGCTCGGCATGAAATGCCGCCTGGTCCAGGAGGAATGGACCAAATGGGAAGACCCCGTTTACGACAAGGTTGGCAATATCCTGCTGTCGCGCCTGATGGGTGCCGAAACTCTGCTGGAAGGCGAAGGCTACTCGACCGCGGTCAAGGAAACCTGGGAGCGAGCGCTGGAGCAGGTGCGACGGGAAGGCGGCAAGCCCTACGCGATCCCGGCGGGCGCGTCGGACCACCCGCTCGGTGGACTCGGCTATGCACACTTTGCCGATGAGGTTGCGGCGCAGGAAGAGAAGGAAGGCATTTTCTTTGACACGGTCGTGACCGCGACCTGCACCGGCTCCACGCAGGCCGGTATGGTGGTGGGCTTCGGGGAACAAAGCCGCAAGCGGCGGCTGATCGGCATCGACACGGCCGCCAATGCCGAGATGACGCGGGCAGCGGTGACCAAGATCGCGAAGGCGACCGCCGCGTTGATCGGTATCAACCGGGAGATCCGTGACGATGAGATCGAGATCGACGCACGCTTCGCCGGTCCGGACTATGGGTTGCCCGACGAAGCGACCGTGGCGGCGATTCGTATGGCGGCGTCGCTGGAAGCGATGCTGACGGATCCGGTTTACGAGGGAAAGTCGATGGCCGGGTTGATCGCCATGGCGCGAAACGGTGAAATCCCGAAGAATTCCAAGGTGCTTTATGTGCACCTTGGGGGCGCGCCGGCGCTGAACGCCTATCACAGCGCGTTCGCCTAACCGGACGGACAGGCGGCCCGTCCGCCTGCTGCCTCGGGGTATTGGCCGGAGGTCGCGGGGCGGCGTCGTTTGTTCCGTCGTTCGGCCATCGACAGGTTGAAGGCGTGGATGGCGGGGCTTCGTCTGCCATGACCAGAAGGACCGGGGCCAAAAGGACAGGGCCCGGGGGCCGAGAAGGGCGGGGACGGTTGGCCCTTGTTCACCACGCTCGGCCCCCCGTATCGACACGACGCCTTGCGCCCATCGCCCACCGGGTTATCGTGCTTTCCAATAAAAAAACCGACCCGAGGAAACACCATGACCATTTCCCGCCGTACGCTGCTCGGCAGCACGACCGCCGCGCTCGCGATGCCCGCCATCGCCCGTCATGGGCTGGCGGCGGAGCCTATCCGTATCGGTTGGCTGGCCACGTTCACCGGCCCGCTGTCCGCGCCGACGATCGGCTTCGACCGTGGCGTTCAATACGCCACCGCGCTGATCAACGGCGCCGGGGGCGTGAATGGGCGGATGATCGAGATCGTCTCCCGCGACACGCAGGGGGACCCGACAAAGGCAGTGAACGCGACGCAGGACGTGATCAGCCGCCAGAAGGTGCATGCGATCTTTGGCCCGGCAAACTCTGGGGAGTTGCTGGCGACGACCCCGATCATGGCCAAGGCGAAGATGCCCAGTCTGGTGCCGGGCGTGGTGAACAGCCTGATCGATCCGGTGAAGTTTCCGAATGCGTTCCGCGTGACGCCGTCCAATCAGCAGTGGGATGGCGCGGTGCGGCGGTACTGCAAGGACATCCTGAAGGCAAAGAAGATCGCCATCACCGCCGATGCGACCGGTTACGGAACGTCCGCGCATGATGACTCGATGGCCAGCTTCAAGGCGGACGGGTTCGACATCGTCTATGACGGCGTCATCGACCCGGCGCAGCCCGACGTGACGCCGGACCTGTTGCGGGCCCGGAACGCCGGGGCCGAGGTTCTGGTGTCCTGGACCGTGTCCTCCGGCATGGCCGCGCGGATGATGAACGCCAGGGGCGCGCTGAACTGGGACGTTCCGATCGCCGGCCATCCGGCGCTGGGCACCGGCGAAATCGGCAAGCTGGTGAACAAGCCGGAGTATTGGGAGAAGGTCTATCAGGTCGGCTACCGCAATTGCAGCTATGGCCCCGATGGCAAGCTGCCGAAAGCGAACGCGGATTTCGTCGCGGCGGTGAAGGGCAAGTTCCCGCTGTCGGATACGTCGTTGTGGTGGGTCTGTTCCGGCGTCGATGCGATCAACCTGATCGCCGAGGCGGTGGCGAAGACCGGTTCGTCCGACTCCGACAAGATCATCGGTCACTGGAACACGCTGACCATGTGGCCGGGGCTGTATGGGCATTACACGTTTACCCCGACGCAGCATAACGGCTTCCTGGACAGCGACGTGGTGATGTCGAAGGCGAACAGCCAAAAGGACGGCGCGTTCGATCTGGCCCCCGGCTACGCCTGATGCTCGCGGCGATCCTGGCGGCCGGCCTTGCGGTCGGCGCCGTGTACGCACTGATCGGCGTGACCTACAACATCATGTTCTCAGCCTCGCGGGTGATGAGCTTCACCTCCGGACAGATGGGCATGCTGGGCGGTGTGCTGGGGACGCTGTGCATCAGCCGCCTGGGGCTGCCGATCATTCCGGGGTTCGTGCTGGCGATGGCGGGGTGCGCGGCGATCGGGGTGGTGACCGAGGTGATCGCGGTGCGGCCGGTGCTGAAGGCGCTGGACCAGCATCTGTATGTGCTGTCCACGCTGGGTTTCGCGCTGATGATCCAGACGTTCACCGCGATCGAGTTCAGCACCGAACCACAGCCGTTTCCCCGGTTGATCGGAATCGGCGAGGGCGGGCCGTGGGACGAGAAATTCTGGCTGCCGGTGGTGGCGTGCTTCGCCACGATCGGCGGGTTGGAACTGCTGTATCGGCGCACTCTGGTGGGGCGCGCATTCCTGGCGATCGCCGAGGATAACTTTGCCGCCCGAGCACTTGGGTTGCCGGAGCGGAATTTGCGGATGGCCAGCTTTGCGTTGGCTGGTGCGGTCGGCGGGTTGGCTGGGTTCGCCGGCGGCGAGTTGTTGATGGCGTTCTTCGCCAACGGGGCGATGCTGAATTTCTTCGGGTTTGTGCCGGTTGCCCTGGGCGGATTGGGGAACAACAAGGGGGCGGTGATCGGCGGGCTGGCGCTGGGTGTGTTCCAGCAGGCGGCGAACTTCCTGATGGGGGGCGTTGTCGCCTCGGTCGCGGTGTTCGCGGTGTTCATTGTCGTGTTGCTGGTGGCGCCGCAGGGGCTGTTTGGCGCGCCCGCGGCCAGGCGGGTCTGATGCGCGGATTGCTGCCTTACGCGGTTATTCTGGCCGCGGTGCTGGTGCTGCCGTTTGTCGCTAACGACTATTGGGCGGTGATCGGCGCCCGAGCGGCGGTGTATTGGGTGCTGGTTGCCGGGCTGAATTTGGTTGTTGGATACGGCGGGCAGTTAGCCATCGGCTGGGTCGCGCTGCTGACCCTTGGGTCCTACACCGCCGCGATCCTGGTTGCTCGGTTCGATCTCAGCCCGTTCCTGGCTTATGGGGCGGGCGGCGTGGTTGGTGCTCTGGCGGGTGTGGTGGTGGGGCTGCCGGCGCTGCGGCTGCGGACATTCTACTTCGCGATGACGACGCTGGGGTTCGCGACCATCGTCACCCAGGTGGCGCTGTCGTGGCAGAGCGTGACGGGCGGCGGCATCGGCCTGCCCGGGCCGTCGTTGGAGGCGCCGTTCGACTCGCCCTGGGGCTTCTATCTGCTGACGATGGGGTTTGCCGCGGTGGTGACGTGGATGACCGCGAATGTGGCGTCCAGCCGGTGGGGACGGTCGCTGGTGGCGATCCGGGATGCCGAGGTGGCGGCGGAGGCGACGGGCATTTCCAAGGCGCGTCTGCTGACGATCGTATTTCTGTTTGCCGGCTTTACCGCTGGCGTCGCGGGCGGGCTGTTTGGGACCTTGCAGTCCTACATCACGCCGGACGCCTTTACCTTCGACCTTTCGGTGACGTTCTTCATAGCCATCCTGATTGGTGGACGCGGCTCGATCCTTGGGCCTTTGCTGGGCAACGTGCTGCTGACGCTGCTGCCGGAGTTCGCGGCGCCGTTGGTGGCCTGGTCCACGTTTCTGTACGCGACGCTGCTGCTGGCGATCGTGCTGCTGATGCCGGGCGGGATCGCCGCTGTGCTGGATTTCCGCAATCGCAAGCCGTTGGAAAGCCACCGATCCATCGTCCCTCGGCCCGATCGCGTCGCGGCGCTGGTGGATCATGGGCCGGTTCGCGACGACATCATCCTGCGGAACGTGGTGCTGGCGTTCGGCGGCGTGCGGGCCATCGACGGGCTGGATATCACGATCAAGGCCGGGGCGGTGCATGGGCTGATCGGCCCGAACGGCTCCGGCAAGACCACGACGCTGAACGTGATTTCTGGTTATTATGAACCGCAGGAAGGCGAGGCTTTCCTGGGCACCCGCGTGCTGCCGCACGGAAAGCCGCAGGCGCGGTCGGCGATGGGGATTGCGCGGACGTTTCAGACGCCTCGGGTGATCGGCGAGGCATCCGTGCTGCAGAACGTCATGATCGGCGCGACCATCGACGGCCGAGCCAGCTTCATGGAATCGGCGTTGACGTTGCCTCGGCACCGTTCCGATGAGAAGCGGCTGACGGCGCGGGCGATGGATGCGCTGGCGGTGGTGGGATTGGAATCGCTGGCGCCGGTGCGAGCGGATCGGCTGCAGCACAGCGAATTGCGGTTCGTGGAGATCGCGCGGGCGCTGTGCGGCCGGCCAGCGTTCCTGCTGCTGGATGAACCGGCGGCGGGGCTGTCCACCGACGAGATCACGCGGTTGGGCAGCCTGATCAAGGCCGTGGCCGCCGCCGGGACGGGCGTGCTGCTGGTCGAGCATCATGCCGATCTGATCTTCGATATCTGTGACCAGGTCACGGTGCTGAACCTCGGCAAGGAACTGGCGGCGGGAACGCCGGCCGAAATCCGCTCGCACAAGGAGGTCGTCAGTGCCTATCTCGGCGCCTGAGGCTTTGCTGTCGGTCCGGGGACTGACCGCCGGTTACGGCAAGATCGCCGTGTTGCACGGTGTGGACATCACCATTCGTGCCGGGGAGGCGGTGGCGCTGCTGGGGCCGAACGGGGCGGGGAAGACGACGCTGCTGCGGGCGGTGTCGGGGCTGCTGCCGTGGAACGGAGCCGCCAGTTTCGATGGTCAGAGTCTGGCCGGCCTGTCGCCTAGGGAAACGGCGCGGCGGGGCTTGGTACACGTCGTTGAGGGCCACCGCGTGTTCACCCAGTTGTCGGTGACCGACAATCTGCTGTTGGCGGGCTACGACCTGCCCAGAGGGGAGCGTTCGGCGCGGGTTGACGAGGCGCTTTCCCGGTTTCCGGAAATCGCGGCCAAGCGGGCGGATCGGGCCGGGGCGCTGTCGGGTGGGCAGCAGCAGATGCTGGCGGTCGCGCAGGGGCTGGTGCGGCGCCCCAGGCTTTTGATGTTGGATGAACCGTCGGCCGGCCTGTCGCCGGTGTTGGTTGACCGGGTGTTGTCGGTGGCGGCGACATTGCGCTCACGCGGGACGGCGATCCTGCTGGTGGAACAACTGGTCGAGAAGGCGCTTCGTCTTGCCGACCGTGTGTATGCGATGGCGCAGGGACGGATGGTGCTACAGGCGGCGACGACGGAGCCTGACCTGCCGCATCGGTTGGAACGGGCGTATTTCGGTCAGGATGTTGCCACGCCACTGCACGGTTAGGCGGCGGCGGGGCCTTCTTTGTCGCCACTTGTGTACCGAACCACTTGACGCAACCGAACCGACCGGCCATCAGTCCGGGCTCCCTACCTTAAGGGGCGTCCATGAAAGGGTTGCCGATGTCGGAAGGCTTGTCTCGCCGGGCGCTGGGGCGCTCCGCTGTTGCTGTTGTGGGTACGTTCGGTATCCTGCGCCATGCGCGGGGTGAGGAAGCGTTGAAGATACGCTGTTCGCTGGACACGGCGCCTTCACACGTCCGCAACGTGTCCATCGTGGACTTTCTGACGAAGCTGGAAGCCAAGACCGGCGGCAAGATCACCAGCGAGGTGTTCCACTCCGGCCAGCTCTACGCCGACCTGAACGTCGCCAAGGCACTGCTGCAAGGGCAGGTCGATATGGCGGCGCCGGGCGCCTGGACCCAGACCGGTATCGTGCCCGACTGCGATTTCTGCCAGTTGCCGGTGTTCTACGGCCGCCCGATGGAGACGACGCACGCGGCGTCCGACGGCAAGGCCGGCGCGCACATCGTCAGCCAGCTAGAGGGTAAGCTGCGGGTCAAGGTGCTTGGGCCGTGGCTCGATCTCGGGTTCCAGAACTGGTATACGACGAAGACGCCGCTGCACACGTCCGACGACATCAAGGGCCTGAAGATGCGTAGCCCGGGCGGGGCTGGCATTAGCTGGCGCATCAACTTCTTCGGTGGCATCCCCAACACCACAGCCTGGCCGAACGTGCCGCTGGCATTGTCGCAAGGGACGTTCGACGGGTTCGTGTCCACGAACGAGAGCGTCGCGACCGCCAAGCTTTGGGAAGCTGGCGTGAAGTATTCGTATCAGGATCATCAGTATGTCGGTCAGTACATGCCGATGATGAGCCAGACGTTCTGGGCGAAGCTCAGCCCGGAACTGCAGAAGACGATGGTTGCGCTTTGGGCGGAGAACATCGCCACCTATCGGGCGAACGCGGCCGCCTCGCAGGAACGCGCGCGCAAGACGCTGGCCGATGCCGGCGTGAACTTCGTCGATCCGTCGGCGGAGGTGCTGGACAAGGCGCGCAAGGGCATGCAGGCGGATCTGGCGACCCTGGTGAAGGATGCCAAGCTGTCGTCCGAAGTCGTCAAATACTCCGAAGAAGCGGCGAACGGTTCCGCCTGATCATGGCCGCTGTTCGCCCCGATACGATCTGGGACACGATCGAACGTACGCTGGTCGGCCTGCTTGGCGCGCTTGCCATGGTGGTCGGTCTTGTTCAGGTCCTAGGACGATACTTCTTTCCCGCGCTCGCGATTTCCTGGGCCGAGGAGGTGATCGTCTATCTGGTCGTATGGGGCGTGATGATCATCTCCAGCCAATTGGTGCGCACAGACGGACATGTGCGCCCCGATCTGGTGCTGCGGCTGGTGCCGCCAGGGGGGCAGCGCTGGCTGGAGGCGTTCAACTGCGTCGTCGCGCTGGTCTTTTGCTTCGGCATGGTCTGGTACGGGTGGGAGATCGTCGATACCTCCTTGCTGCTGGATGAGCGTAGTTCCAGCGGGCTGCAGTTTCCGATGTGGATCTACTACGCGTCGCTGCCCGCTGGCGGTGTGCTGATGACGGTGCGGTATCTGATCAGGCTGTATCGTTACCTGTTCAGGTTCGACCCGAAGACGATGTCCGTCGGGCATCATATCCCGGACCATGAGTTGCCCGTGAATCTCACCAACCTGGGCGGTCATTAGATGACGCCTCGTACCGTCATGGCAGGCGAAGGCCCGCCATCCGCGCCTTGTTATATTCATCCGGGTCGAGGGCGTGGATGGCGGGCCGTCGCCCGCCGTGACGGTGCCGTTGGCGGAGGTTACTGATCCATGTGGACCGCTCTGTTCCTGGTGATGTTCTTCGGCCTGCTGGCCGCCGGCATGCCGATCTTCCTGGTGTTGGGCGCCTGTGCGGCGGTGTTGTACGCCGTGTCGGGCCAGCCGATGATTGGCGTGGCGCAGGTCATCATCGATCACCTGAATTCCTCCACGCTGATGTCCTTGCCGCTGTTCGTCATGGCGGCGGCCTTCATGCGGCAAGGCGGCGTGGCAAAGGCGCTGGTGGATGTCTCGGCCGCGTGGCTGGGGGGCATTCGCGGCTCATTGGGGCTGGTGACGGTCGTGGCCTGCACGCTGTTCGCGGCGATCTGCGGGTCTTCGGTGGCGACGGCCCTTGCGATGGGCACCATCCTGCTGCCGGCCATGATCGAACGTGGGTATCCGCGCAGTTTCGCGCTTGGTGTCATTGGCGCGTCCGGCACTATCGGTATCGTTATTCCGCCGAGTTTGGCGCTGATCCTGTATGGCATCGTCGCCGAACAGTCGGTGCCGCGCCTGTTCCTGGCTGGCATCCTGCCGGGCCTGTTGCAGGCCGCCGCCTTCTTCGGCTGGGTCTGGTATGACGCTCGGCGTCGTAACTTCCCGAAAGAGCCGTCGTTGCCGTATAACGAGCGGCTGATGGTGACTTTCCGAGCGCTGCCGGCGTTGGCGGTGCCGGTGATCGTGCTGGTGGGGATTTACGGCGGTATCGTCACGGTGACCGAGGCGGCCGCGTTGGCCGCGGTGGTGGCGCTGCTGATCAGCCTGATTTTCTATCGCGGATTTCGCCTGAGTCAGACGCTGTCGGTGATCGCCGATGCGCTGCGCAGCGCCGGCACGATCATGCTGATCGTCGCGAGTGCTCTGGCATTCGGCCATTGGATGACGGAATCCGGGGCGCCGGCTCAGTTGGTCACCTGGGTGCTGGCCCATAACATGCCGACCTGGGCGTTCCTGCTGTCCATCAACGTGTTGCTGCTGGTTCTGGGCTGCTTCCTGGAGGTGGTGGCGGCGCTGCTGCTGGTGATCCCGATCCTGGCGCCGGCGCTGATTCCGCTGGGCGTCGATCCGGTGCATTTCTCCATCATCTTCACGCATAATATGGAGATCGCGCTGATCCACCCGCCGGTTGGATTGAACCTGTATGTGCTGTCAACGATCTCTGACGCGCCGATCGGCGAGGTGATCCGGGGAATTCTGCCGTTCCTGATCCTGCTGCTGATCGTGCTGGGGATTATCACCTATGTGCCTGCGCTGACCATGTGGTTGCCGGCAT
The DNA here is from genome assembly GCA_003506895.1 of Acetobacteraceae bacterium. GTDB lineage: Bacteria > Pseudomonadota > Alphaproteobacteria > Acetobacterales > Acetobacteraceae > Rhodopila. Next base: position 31,459 of record DNXO01000091.1, read on the forward strand.
TGGTTTATGGAAACTAACGGGGAAGAGTTCTGATTCGGCGTGAGCTTGAATAATCTTGGATAGCAGTGATTCATCAGGCTGATTGCTCGCGTGCGGGGCAGGGTTTATGTCCCGTGTCCAGGGAGTTGCCGCCATGAACAGTCCGTACGACGACCTGCCGAAGACCCAGGCCAATTACACGCCGCTGACGCCGCTGACGTTTATCGAGCGAGCGGCCTATGTGTATCCAGAGAAACTCTCGGTCGTGCATGGCGACAAGAAGTGGACGTGGAAGCAGACCTACGCGCGCTGCCGTCGGTTGGCCTCGGCGCTGGTTCGGCGCGGGGTGGGCAAGAACGACACCGTCGCGATCATGGCGCCGAACACCCCGCCGATGTACGAGGCGGCGTTCGGGGTGCCGATGTGTGGCGCGGTGCTGAATACGCTGAACACCCGTCTGGATGCCGAGGCGATCGCGTTTCAGCTTCGGCATGGTGGGGCGAAGGTCTTGATCACGGATCGCGAGTTCTCACCGGCGATAGCGGCGGCACTCGCGCTGATGGACGAAAAGCCGCTGGTGATCGACATCGACGATCCGGCGTGGCGGCACGGTTCCCTGCTGGGCGAGATTGAATACGAGGCGTTTCTCGCCGAGGGCGATCCCTTGTATGCCTGGCAGAACCCGGCGGATGAGTGGGACGCGATCGCGCTGGGCTACACGTCGGGCACCACGGGTGACCCGAAGGGCGTGGTGACGCATCATCGCGGCGCGCACCTGAACGCGATCAGCAATATCCTGAACTGGGGGATGCCGCATCATGCGGTGTACCTGTGGACGCTGCCGATGTTCCA
>DNXO01000091.1:32554-62227 GCA_003506895.1 Acetobacteraceae bacterium
TGCAACGGCTGGTGCTTCCCCTGGACGATGGCGGAGCGGGCAGGGGTGAATGTGTGCCTGCGCCGGGTGGAGGCGAAGGCGATGCTGGATGCCATCCGCGAGAACGGGGTGACCCATATGTGTGGGGCGCCCATCGTCTATTCGATGCTGATCAATGCGCCAGCGGAACTGCGGGCGGGGATTTCGCATCGGATACAGGCCCAGGTGGCTGGGGCGGCGCCTCCGGCGGCGATTATCGAGGGCGCTGAACAGATCGGGATCGAACTGACTCATGTGTATGGGCTGACGGAGGTTTATGGGCCGGCCGGGGTTTGCTCGAAGCAGGAAAACTGGGCGTTCATGCCGATCGACAAGCGGGCGGAACGGAACGGCCGACAGGGGGTTCGGACGCCGCTGCAGGAGGCTATGACGGTCCTCGATCCCGAGACGATGCAGCCGGTTCCGTGGGACGGCGAAACGATGGGCGAGATCATGTTTCGCGGGAACATCACGATGAAGGGGTATTTGAAGAACCCCGCCGCGACGGAACAGGCGTTTGCCGGTGGATGGTTTCATACCGGGGATCTGGCGGTGATGCAGCCGGACGGGTACGCGAAGATCCGCGACCGGTCGAAGGACGTGATCATTTCGGGTGGTGAGAATATTTCCTCCATCGAGGTCGAGGAGACTTTGTACCGCCATCCGGCGGTGTTGAGCGCGGCGGTGGTGGCTCAACCTGATGAGAAGTGGGGTGAGACGCCGTGTGCGTTTATTGAGCTGAAGCCCGGGGCTGAAGTCACAGCCGAGGCGCTGCGCGATTTCTGCCGTGAGCATATGGCTCGGTTCAAGGTGCCGAAGACGTTTGTTTTCCGTGAGATTCCGAAGACATCCACGGGGAAGGTTCAGAAGTTTATACTACGGGAACTGGCGAAGTCCTCTTCGGCGATCGAGTAAGGCGCATTGTGAGGGGGTGGCTTACCCCACCCCATAATCCCGTTTCGCGGCTTCCGCCGATAGATAGCCCAGCCGCACGTCGCGCCTGACGGCCTGTGGGTCGCGTTCCGAGGCTGGGCCCATGCCGCCGCCGCCGGGCATCTCGATCAGCAGACGCTCGCCGGGCGGGACGACTTGCAGGCCCTTCGGTTTCAGTTCCACGCCTGACGTCAAGGACACGCCGCCACGCTGACCAGCGCCGCCGCCGTTGCGGCCGCGCGCGGGGAATTTCACCCGTTCGAAGCCGGCGAACAGGCCGAAGGCGGCGTCCTCGCGAGAACTGACTTCCATGATCTGGCCCAGGCCGCCGCGGTATTTGCCGGCGCCGCCGGAGTCCTGGCGCAGTTCCTTGCGCCAAATGACCAGCGGGGTGATCGCCTCGGTGGCTTCCACCGGGACGTTGCGGACACCGGACGGGAAGGGGGTGGCCGACAGGCCATCCTGGTTGGGCCTCGCGCCGGCGCCGCCGGAGTGGAAGCTCATGACCATGAACTGCGTGCCGGCTTTGTCACCGACGCCGGTCAGGCCATGGCCGGCGACCATCTTCAGGCTCCAGAGGTTGGATGTCCCCTCGGCCGGGACGCGACCGGGAATAGCCTGTTCCAGCGCGCCATAGACCACATCCGGCATCATGTGGCCGATGGAGGAACGGGCATAGACAGCGGCGGGATAGGTGGCGCTGACGATCGTGCCGGGTGGGGCGGTGACTTTGACGGCGGCCAGGGTGCCGGCATTGTTGGGGATGGTTGGTGCCACGACGCAGTTCACGCCGAAGGTTGTATAGGCTTCCGTATAGCACAGCGGGCAGTTGATGGCGTAGGTGGACATGCCGGAGGTGCCGGTATAATCGACGTGGATCGTGTCCTCGCCAATGGTAACGGATGCAACCAGATCGACCGGCGCCTCATAGCCATCGACGCGCATTGAATTGGTCCAGGTTCCCTTTGGCAGTTTGCCGATCGCCTCGGTCATCGCGCGGCGGCTGCGGGTGATGATTTCCTCGGCCAGCATGTCCAGATCGGACATGCCGAATTCGCGCATCATCGAAACCAGGCGGCGGCTGCCGATGTCGTTGCAGGCGATCAGGGCGTAAACGTCGCCGATGACCTGCACCGGTTCGCGCACATTGGCGCGGATCATCGACAGCAGGTCTTCGTTCATCACGCCAGCGCGGGCGAGGCGCAGCAGGGGTATGAACAGGCCTTCGTGCCAGATCTGCCGGCCCTCGGGGGTCTGGCCGACGCCGCCCATGTCAACAAGGTGGGAGGTGCAGGCGAACAGCGCGACGATGTGGCCATCCATGAAGGTCGGGGAGACGACCACGAGGTCGTACAGATGCCCGGTGCCTTTCCAGGGGTCGTTGGTGATGTAAACGTCGCCTTCCCGCATGTCCGCGACCGGGAACACCTCCAGGAAATGCCCTACCGAGGCGGCCATCGTGTTGATGTGCCCCGGCGTCCCGGTCACCGCCTGGGCCAGCATCCGTCCCTGGAGATCGAACACGCCGGCGGAGATGTCGCCGGCTTCGCGCGCCGATGTGCTGAACGCGGTGCGGACCAGGGTTTGGCCTTGCTCTTCCACCACCGAGAGCAGGCGGTTCCACATGATCTGGACGTCGATTTCGGAGATATTGCGGCGGTCGCTCATGCGAAGCCTCCCTCGATGATGATTTCGCCGCCGTAGGCGATGCGGACCGTGAAGCCGGTGGGAACGATTGTTGTTGTCCCGTCTTCGGTAATGGCGGCTGGGCCGTTCAGTTCGGTTCCCGGCGTCAGCGACGCACGGGCATAGACCGGGGCGTGAATCGATGCGCCGCTGACGGACTCAATCATCGCGCGGTGTTCGTGCGCGACGGCTTGGGTGGCGCCCACGACACGTGGGTCCGCGGTCGGCAGCGCATGGGGTTGGGACAGCGCGAGCGTCCAGGTTACGACCTCGATTTCCAGACCTGGAATGATGCGGCCGAACAATTGCGCGTAGGTCGTTTCGAAGACGGCGCGCAGTGCGGCCGCATCGAGCGCGGCTCCGTCCAGCGATACAGCGATCTCATGACCCTGGCCCTTGTAGCGCATAAAAGCGGTCCGCCGTTCCGACAGCGCACCTTGTGGCACACCCAATCGAACCACCGCGTCGGCCTCGGCACGCATGTCGCTGAACAGGTCTTCGATCATATCGGCGTTCAGGACGGAGAGGCGAACCAGGAAGGTGCGGGCGACCTCGTAGGCGATGGGCGCGTCGAGGAATCCGTGGGCGGAACCGACGCCGGCATCGACGGGGATGACGATTCGGCGGATTCCTAGCTTTTGCGCGAGTCGAGCGGCATGCAGCGGGGCGGCGCCACCGAAGGCGATCAGGGTTCGGCCGGCGGTGTCCTTGCCGTTCTCCACGGCGTGGACGCGGGCGGCGCTGGCCATGGTTTCGTCAACGATTTCGACGATGCCCCGCGCGGCCTCCTCGGCCGGCATATCCAGCTTCGATCCGATATCGGACAATACTGCGTCGCGCGCCCGATCCGCGTGCAGGGCGATCTTGCCGCCTGCGAAGCTGGAGGGGTCGATCCGGCCCAGGACGACGTCGGCGTCGGTCACGGTCGGCGCGATGCCGCCACGCCCGTAGCAGGCGGGGCCGGGGTCGGACCCGGCGCTGTCCGGCCCGACCGCGATGCGGCGGAGCTGGTCAACGCGGCCAATGGAGCCGCCGCCCGCACCGATCTCCACCATGTCGATCACCGGGATGCGGACCGGGATGCCGCTGCCCTTGGCGAAACGATAGGCGCGCGCGACTTCGAAATGGCGGGATTGCTGCGGGGTATAATCGTCGATCAGCGTGATCTTGGCGGTGGTTCCGCCCATGTCGAACGACAGCGCTCGGTCATAGCCGCCCAGCGCGGCGATGCGGCGTGCCAGGATTACGCCGCCAGCCGGGCCGCTTTCCACCAGACGGACGGGGAAGCGGGTGGCGGTTTCCACGGTGCAGATGCCGCCGGAGGACATCATCAGCAGCAACGGGCATCTCACGCCGATGCCGGCGAGGCCGTCACGCATGCGTCCGAGGTAGCTTGCCATCAGCGGCAGCACATAGGCGTTGGCGACGGTGGTGGAGGTCCGCTCGTACTCGCGGATCTCGCGGCAGACTTCCGAGGACAGGGTGATCGCGAGGTTGGGCAGTGCCGCGGCGATGATGTCGCGGGCGCGTTCCTCGTGGGCGGGATTGACGTAGGCGTGCAGGAAGCTGATCGCCAGCGCCTCAATCCGTTCGGCTTTCAGGACGTCCACGAGACGCAACAGGGCGGCTTCGTCCAGCGCCAGCAGCACCGATCCGTCGGCGGCCAGGCGCTCCGGCACTTCCAGGCGCAGATCCCGCTCCACCAGCGGGGTCGGGCGCTCCATATACAGATCGTATTGTTCAAAACGATGTTCGTAGGCGATTTCCAGGGAGTCCCGGAAGCCGGCGGTGGTGATCAGGGCGGTGCGGGCGCCCTTGCGCTCGATCAGCGCGTTCGTTGCCAGGGTGGTGCCATGGACCACGAGGTCGAGTACGGACCCGTCTATGCCGGCCTCGGCCAGGATCGTGCGGGCGCCGGCGATGACGGCGCTGTCCGGGGCGTCATGCGTGGTCAGCAGTTTGGCGGAAAGGGTGCGTTCCGGCAGCGACAGCACAAGGTCGGTGAAGGTGCCGCCGATATCGACGGCAAGGCGAGTCCGAGCGGTCATGCGGGCCTCTGGTTTGTTTGAACAGAGGGTAGGGGGTTTTTGTGCGGTTTGGAAATGGGGCGCCCGGCCGCACCAGGTTAAACCGCGGACAGCGGCGGTGCTACGTCCTCCAGCGAGCGGCGTTCGGCATTTACCGCGAGGAATGCCGCTACAATAGCGGCTACGACCATCAATACGCCGCCGAGCAGGTAGCCGTAGAAGATTGATAGGCGGGAGCCGGTGTCGATCAGTGCGCCAAACAGCAGCGGGCCGGCGACGCCGCCTACGCCAGTGCCGAACGCATAGAACAGGGCGATGGCGACCGCTCGGACTTCCAGCGGGAAACTTTCGCCGACGGTCAGATAGGCGGAACTCGCGGCGGCGGAGGCGACGAAGAATATCACTGTCCAGGCCAGGGTTTGTTGCACGGCGTCCAGCCATCCGGCGGCGAACATGGCGCCGGTCAGGGCCATCAGCACGCCGGACACGCCGTAGGTGGCGCTGATCATGATGCGCCGGCCGACCGTGTCGAACAGCCGCCCCAGCACCAGCGGGCCGAGAAAGTTGCCGATGGCGAACGGCAGCATGAACAGCCCGACATTGCCGGATGAGATGCCGTAGAAACGGGTCAGCACCAGGGCATAGGTGAAGAACACGGCATTGTAGCAGAACGCCTGGGCGGCCATCAGGGTGACGCCCAGCCACGCCTGTCCGCGGTAGGTGGTGACCAGGGCTTTCGCGCCGACGCGGAACCAGGATTGGACGTCGGTTCGCAGGGTCAGGAAGCCGGGTGGCACGGGGGGCAAGGGGCGGCCGGTTTCGCGTTCCACGCGGGCCTCGATTTCGCCCACGATGCGTTCGGCTTCCTCGGGCTGGCCATGGGTCATCAGCCATCTGGGGCTTTCCGGCAGGAAGCGGCGCAGCAGCAGGACGAAGAAGCCCAGGATGCCGCCGATGATGAAGGCGGCGCGCCAGCCGATCTCGGGCGGCATGATGCGTGGGTCCAGGACCACATAGGCGCCCAGCGCACCGATGGCGGCGCCCAGCCAGAAGCTGCCATTGACGACAAGGTCGGTGAAGCCCCGGCGGCGGGCTGGGATCAGTTCCTGGATGGTGGCGTTGACCGCGGCGTATTCGCCGCCGATTCCGGCGCCGGTCAGCATGCGGAAGAAGGCGAACGACCAGAAGTTCCAGGACAGGCCGCAGGCGATGGTGGCGACGAGGTAAACCAGCACCGTCAGCGTAAACAGCTTCTTGCGGCCCAGCCGGTCCGTCAGCCAGCCGAAGAACAGCGATCCGGCGACGGCGCCGATCAGATAGGCGCTGGCGGCCGCCCCCACCTGGGCACCTGTGAGATGCAAGGTCGGACTTTCGGACAGCGCGCCGGCGAGGGAGCCGACAATCGTCACCTCCAGCCCGTCCAGGATCCAGGCGATCCCCAGGGCGAAAATGACGAGCCAGTGGAAGCCGCTCCAGGGCAGGCGATCGAGCCGGTTCGGCACGTTGGTTTCGTAGAAATTTCCCCGTTCCGGCATTGCCCGGTCAGCCTTTCTGTTGCCTACTCGCAGGCACACAGCCCGGAGAAACCGACAGATGGGTGCTTTTGAGACTTCGGTTGAAGCAACGATCGCGCGATGGCACGGCGTTGAGCCGCCGAACGCGCCGGCCAAGCGGCTGGCCAGCGAACTGGCGGGGACCATCGAGGCTTTTGAGGCTCTGCGCGGCACGATGGTGTTCGAGGACGAGCCCTCCAGCTTCGAAGCCGCCCTGCAGGCCACGAAAGAGGGCGCGTGATGAACGCGCTGGCCGATCTCTCGCTGATCCAGGCCGCGGATATGGTCGCGTCTGGACAGACCACTTCGGTTGAACTGCTGCACGCCTGTTGGGCCAACCTGGATGCGGTCAACCCGCGGGTCAACGCGGTGATCTGGCAAGAGCGGGAAGCGGCCGAAGCCGCCGCTCGGGTCGCCGATCAGGCGGTGCGCGACAAACGGACGCTGGGCCCGCTGCATGGCGTGCCGATGGCGCACAAGGACATGTATTACCAGGCGGGGAAGCTCAGCACGTGCGGATCGGCGTTGCGGCGGGATTACCGGCCGGCGGTGACCGCCACGGTGATCTCACGGCTGGCGGCGGCGGGGGCTTATACGTTTGCCGGACTGAACATGGCGGAGTTCGCGCAGAACCCCACCGGCCATAACAAGACGTTCGGTGACTGCCACAATCCCTGGAATTTGCCGTATATCACTGGCGGATCGTCATCCGGGTCGGGCGCGTCGGTGGCGGCGCGGTTCAACTATATGGCGCTGGGTTCGGACACGGGCGGGTCGATCCGGTTGCCGGCGTCGGCCTGCGGCGTCACGGGGCTGAAGCCGACGCAGACGCGGGTTTCCCGTTATGGCGTCATGCCGCTGTCGTTCTCCCACGACAATGTCGGCCCGTTGACGCGCACCGCTCGGGATTGCGCCAGGGTGCTGCGTGTGATGGCCGGCCACGATCCGCTGGATACCACCAGTTCGCGGGAGCCGGTGCCGGACTACGAAGCGGCAATGAACGGCGATCTGCGCGGGCTGCGGATCGGGGTGCCCACCAACTACTTCCTGGACGGGGCCGATGCGCCGGTGCTGGCGGCGATGGAGGCTGCGTTGCAGGTTCTGGTCGCGCGCGGGGCGACCGTCAGCCGCTTCGAATTGCCGTTGATGGATGCGATCACGGCCTATGGCGGCATCGTGTCTCGTGCCGAGGCGGCGCCGATCCATGCGGAATGGATGCGGACGCAGCCGCAGGCGTATGGCCAGCACATCAGCGGGCGGATGTATCCCGGCTATGCCATTCCAGCCGCGTACTACATCGAGTCCCTCAGCCGTCGGGGACCGGTTCTGAAGGGGTTCGCGGCCGAGGTGTTCGCCAAGGTCGATGTGCTGGTGACGCCGACGATCCGCACCTGCCTGCCGACCTTGGCGGAAACCGATATCGATCATGGGCCGCCGGGGACGGAGCACAAGTTCATGGCGGTATCGGCCAACACCCGGCCGTTCAACTACCTCGGGCTGCCGGCGATCAGCGTGCCGTGCGGTTACGATCCGAATGGATGCCCGATCGGGTTACAGATCGCCGGGCGGCCGTTCGCCGAGGGGCGCATCCTGAACGTCGCTGGTGCCTATCAGGCGGACACCAACTGGCATGCCGAAAAGCCGGCGATTTTGGACGGAGTGGCGGCGTGAGCAAACCGAAAGTCGCGTTTATCGGCACCGGCGGTACCATCGCCTCGTTGGGGCGGGGACCGCTGGACCTGCAGGATTACGGCGCCACGGGCAACGTGATGCATGCCGACGAAATCCTGGCGAAGTGGCCGGAGACGGCGCTGGTCGCGGATGTCATCCCGGTCCGGTATCGCAATATCGCCAGCCCGGCGATCGGATTTCCGGAGTGGAAAGGGCTGGTGGCGTTGTGCCAGCAGTTGGAACGGGATACGCCTGACCTTGCAGGCATTGTCATCGGCCATGGCACGGCGACGCTTGAGGAAACAGCGTATTTCCTGAACCTTACGGTGAAGGTTGCGATCCCGGTTGTGCTGGTTGGGGCGCAGCGGCCTTCAAGCGCGCTGTCCAGCGATGCCGGGATGAATCTGGTCAGCGCGATCCGGGTGGCGGCCAGCCCAGACGCGCGCGGCATGGGCGTGCTGGTGGTGCTGAACGACGAAATTCATGCGGCGCGGGAGGTGACGAAGACCTCCACCCTGCGGTTGCAGACGTTTCGGACGCCGGATTTCGGGGTGTTGGGGCATGCGGACGGGGACGCGGTGGCGTTTTACCGGCGGCCGGTAAGGCGGCATGCGCCGGATACGGAGTTTGATGTTTCCGCTCTGGCGGCGCTGCCTCGGGTGGACATTTCCTACTCCTATGCCGGCGGCGATGGGGTGGCGGCGCGGGCGTTCGTTGCCGCGGGCGCTCGGGGCATCATCGCGGCGGGGTTCGCGCCGGGTTTTTGCCCTCCGGGTGAGGCCGAGGCGCTGACCGAGGCGGCGAAGCAGGGTGTCTTGGTCGTGCAGTGTACGCGGGCGGGGTCGGGACGGACGTTCCGTAGCACGAAGCTACAGCAGGCGGGTTTTCTGATCGCCGACAACCTGAACCCACAAAAGGCTCGGATTCTGCTGGCCCTGGCACTGACCGTGACGAACGATCCCGAGGCGATCATGCGTATGTTCCGGACGTATTGACCATGGCCGATACCGAGGCAATCCGAGCATTTGAGCATGCGGGGTGGGAGAAGGCGGCGGGGCGGTATGTGGACTCATTCGCGACCGCCACCCGGCAATTTATCCCGGGGTTACTGGACGCGGCCCGGGTGCGGGCTGGGTGTTCGGTGTTGGATGTCGCGTGCGGGCCGGGCTTTGTGACGGCAGGGGCCGCGGCGCGCGGAGCGGTTGCGAGAGGGTTGGATTTCTCGCCGGCGATGCTGGGGGTGGCGCGGGCGCGGCATCCCGGTATCCAGTTCGACGAGGGGGATGCGGAGGCTCTGCCCTACGCGGACGGCGCGTTTGACGCGGTGGTTTCCAATTTCGGCATCCATCATGTGCCTCGGCCGATCGTGGCTTTGTGTCAGGCGCATCGGGTGCTTCGACCGGGCGGGGCGATTGCCTTCACCATCTGGGCGGCGCCGACCGAGAATGTGGCGTGGAAGCTGGTGTTCGACGCGATCCGGCGATGCGGGGATATGTCGGCGTCCCGGGCGCCCGCGCCGGGCGGTGGGTTCGGGACACCGGCGGATTGTGCGACTGCACTGGAACAGGCCGGATTTGCCGATGTCGGCACACGTCCATTGGGCGGGGTGTGGCGGCACGCCGACGGACGCGCCGTGCTGGAGGCCCTTCGCGCCGGCACTGCTCGGATGGCGGCTTTGATCGGCGCGCAACCGGAGGCGGCAATCCCCGCGATCGTCGCGGAGATCGACCGGGCGGCGGCTGAATATCGCGATACTCAGGGCCTGGCGATTCCACTGTCGGCGTTCGTTGCTTTCGGGCGGCGGGGCTGAGAGGCGGCGATTTCGCCGTGGCAGGCGCGGGTCTGCGGCCGCCATGACGCAGTTGGCCCTGCGTCGTTACTCAACGTCGCGGAATCGTCTTGACATCCGACTTAATTTATGATTATATTCTCAGATAAATTATATTGTTGCTTTAAGCCTTCTTCATTCCAATAGCAGAGAATTAGTCTTGCGAATTTCAACGACCGCCGCCGTTGTGGGGGCAGTATGTCCGGCGCATTAGCTGCGTTGGAGGACCTCTTTCAACGTTCGACCCCCGATCCGGCCACAGCCGCGGCGGTGTCTGTCCTTGGCAATCTTCCACCACCACTACCGGTTTCGCGGTTGGAGGCGGCGCTTGGCGCAGTGGCGCCGCATCTGGCGGATGCGGACCGCGCGGAATGGGTGGCGGCGCTTGGTCAGCCTCTTTCGCGGGCCGGCATCGCCTCGCCGCGTTGCGTTGCTGGCTTCCTGGGGCAATGTGCTGTTGAAAGCGGCGGGTTCCGGGAACTGGAGGAAGACCTCCACTACAGCGCGGCCCGTTTGTGCGAGGTCTGGCCTGGCCGCTTTCCCGACACAGCCTCGGCGGAAGCCTGCGCCATGCAGCCCGAAAATCTCGCCAACCGTGTCTATGCCGGCCGCATGGGCAACGGCGATGCGGCGTCTGGCGATGGCTGGCGGTTCCGCGGGCGCGGGCTGATCCAGATCACCGGGCGATGGGCGTACGAGCGTTTCGCCAGGGCGATGAACATGACCCTGGATCAGGCGGTGAGCCACGCCGCGACGCAAGCAGGCGCCGCCGACAGCGCTGTCTGGTTTTGGACCGCAAACGAATTGAATGCTTTGGCCAGTTCCTGGTCGATCGACCTGCTTTCCCGAAAAATCAACGGCGGTTCGGCCGGCGCGGCGGAACGTATCCGCCTGTGCGACGCCGCATTGCACGCTATTGGAGCCTGATATGTTCGCAGCTTTAATCCCCCTGGTGCTGAGCCTCGCCCCGCAGCTCGCCGGCATGATCTTCGGGTCGAAAGGGGCCGATGCAACCGCCAAGGTGGCGGGTGTCGTCCAGACAGTTGTCGGTACGGTCGCCGATTTGAGCCAGCCGGGTGGAGTCGCCGTGGCGGTGGCGCATCTGCAGGCGAACCAGCAGGCGTCGGCTGATCTGGCGTCGAAACTCGCTGATCTGCATTTGCAGATGCTGAAAGAGCAGGACGCCGAGGCCGAGGCTCTGCGGCAGGATGCCATGGACGAACTGAAAGCCCGGCTGGGCGATACGTCGTCGGCGCGCGACATGGCGTCGGCTTTGGCGCAGGCCCATAGCGGATTGGCCTACGGCAGTATGGTCGTTTCGGTGGTGATCGTCGTGGCGTTCGGCTGGACGACCTATGCGGTATTGACCCACCATCTCAGCGCGACGGACGGGCAGTTCGGGTCGGTGCTGGTTGGCACCTTGGCTGCGATGGCAACCCAGGTGGCGAATTACTGGCTGGGGTCCAGTTTGGGCAGTTCGACCAAGAACGCACTGCTTGCGAATGCACAGAGTAATCTGGCGACAAGTTTTCCCGCGCATGTCCTGAAGACTGGCGTGAAGGGGTAGGCGCGGTCACCGCGGGCTGCACATCAACGCGCCGAAAGCCCGGTTCAGCACGCCGGTCCAGTCACCGGCCGCTTGTTGGCGGAACAGGCGCGCGGATTTGTACCAGGTACTGTCGGAACGTCCCAAGGTCCAGCGCCAATCCGGCGCGTGCGGCAGCAATATCCAGACTGGTTTACCCAAAGCTCCGGCCAGGTGGGCGACCGACGTATCCACGGTGACCACAAGGTCCAGGTTGGCGATCAGCGCGGCGGTCTCGGCGTAGTCCTTCATCCAGGTTGTCAGGTTTGGCAGCCCCAGTCGTGGGAGCTCTTCTCCGAAATGAAGGTCGATAAAGCTGAGGCTGGGAATATCGGGCAGGCGAACCAGTTCCAGCGGAATCGACCGTCGCCGGTCATCCGGGTGTCGGGGATTCCCGCTGAACACCACGCCGACTTTCCGGCCCGTGGGCAACTGGCCGCGCCATGCCTCCGATCGAACGGGATCGGCCCGCAGATAGGCCGTCGGGTAGGGTACCGTTTCCATCGTCGTCCCGAACACGAAGGGCAGGCTGGCCATGTCGATCCAGGTGTCAAAGGCCGGCGGCGTCGGTCCATGGGCGCGCGCGGTCACGCCGGCCATGGTTCCGATAAGCGGGACCAGCGACGGGTGGCAAACCAAAACCGGCTTGCCGCCGGCGGCCGCGATCAGTGGCAAATACCTCGCGAACTGGATCGTGTCGCCGAAGCCTTGTTCCGCACGGATAAGAATGGTCTGACCCGCCGGGTCTGATCCATCCCACGGCGGGCCGGGTAATATCGGAAAATCCGAGCGGTAGCGTGGGTGATGCTTACGCCATTCGTATTCGGCGAAACCGCGTTTCAGGTCGCCGCCCAGCAGCGCGGCGATCGCCAGATTCCAGTGGGCCGGGGCAAAATCCGGGAACCGGTCAATCGCCGTTTCGAAGGCCTGTATCGCCTCGGCCAGCCGGCTTTGCCGTGTCAGGATATAGCCCAGGCTGGCATAGGCTTCGGGCAATGCCGGGTCCAGCCGAAGGGCCGTACGATACAGCGTTTCGGCGGACTCCAGATCGTCCAGATCGGCTGATGCATTCCCCATGTTCAGCCAGGATGCCGCATGATCCGGCTGCAATGACAGCGCCTTGGCGAATGCCGCGCAGGCCTTGGAATGCTGCCCGAGCGCATTGAGGGCGGTGCCGTGGGCGAAATGAAGTTCGGCGACGTCGGGCATTCCAACCAAGGCGGCATTGGCCTGGATCACGACCTGATCCCAGTGCTCCCCCAGCAGCAGGGCGCGCACCAGATTACGGTGTACACCGCAGTGTTCCGGTTCGCGCCTCAAGGCCCGGGTCAGCAGGCTGGCGGCGTCCTCCGCGTCGTTGTTCCGCAGGGCCAGAAGCCCACGCACATACAGGCTGGGTTGGGCGGCGACAGGTAGGCTGGGCGAATGGATATGCACCCGGCTATCCTGGCTCGGAAATAGTTAATGATTGCTGAATAACGGAGAAGATTTCATGGCAAACGGACTGGAGGGCGTGGTCGCCGCGGAGACTATTCTAAGCCACACCGACCGAACCGACGGCATGGTGTGGGTGCGCGGTCACGATCTGCCAACACTGGTTGCGAACCATGGATTCGAGGGCACCGTCGCGCTGCTGTGGGACGGCTTCGCCGGCGAGGGGCTGACCCGCCAAGGTATGATCGCCGGTTTCGGGAAGGCTCGTGCCGCCGCGTTCGCCGGTTTGCCGGGGTGGATGCCGCAAACCGCCGGACGGACGCTGTTCGAGGGTATGCGGATCGCGGTCGCCGCGCAGCCGGACAGCGCCGACGCGACCGCCCTGGTGGCGGCCTTCACGGTGGCTGTGCCCGCTTTGGCGAGGCAGGCCTTGGGGTTGCCGCCGGTGCATCCTGATCCGTCGCTGACCACCGCGGCCGACCTGTTGCGGATGTTGCATGCGACTGTGCCCGACGCCGCCAAGGTTGCCGCACTGGATACCTATTTTACCGTTATGGCGGAGAGCGGTCTTAGCGCCTCGGCTTTCACCGCCAGGGTTGTTGCGTCGACCCGAGCGTCGCTGACCGCATCGGTTTTGGCGGCATGGTGTGCGTTTACCGGCGCTCTGCATGGCGGCGCGCCGGGACCGACGCTGGATATGCTGGACGCCGCGGCGGCCGCGGCCGATCTGGAGGCATGGCTGGAAGCGCGGTTGCGTTCGGGCGAGCGGCTGATGGGCTTCGGCCATCGGGTGTTTCACGGCAATGATCCGCGGGCCGAGGCGATGCGGCGCTCGATGCAGGCGATGGGGCCACGGGCTGGGCGCCTGGCATTCGCCGACAGGCTGGAAAAGGCCGTCGCGGTGGCGATCGAACGGGTAAAGCCGGGCCGCACCTTGCCGCCGAACGTGGAGATCATGGCGGCGCTGCTGCTGGACGCGGTCGGTATCCCCCGCGAGGCGTTCACCTTGGCGTTCGCGGTCGGGCGCAGCGCCGGCTGGTTGGCCCACGCGATGGAGCAGCAGAAGACGGGACGGATGATCCGCCCGGTGTCGGCGTATGTCGGTCCGCCGATCGGTTGATCGCATGACGCCGTCGTGAAGGGGCGAATTTTTGGCTTCATCCCGGGCTGCATGGGAGTAGGATTGTCAGCGGATTAGCCGTAACGGAGGTTACTGTGATCTTCCGCCAATTGTTCGATGCGACATCAGGCACCTACACCTACCTTCTGGCGTCCCGCCGGGGCGGGGAGGCGTTGATCGTCGATCCGGTGCTGGAGAAGGTTGAGCGGTACCTGACGCTGATCCACGAACTGGATCTCCGTCTGGTCAAGGCGGTGGATACCCACCTCCATGCCGACCACATCACTGGTCTCGGCGCGCTGCGCGACAGCACCCGTTGCATCACCGTTATGGGTGAGCAATCGAGCGTCGATGTCGTTTCCATGCGCCTGTCCGACGGCGACACGCTGCGGATCGAGGGACTGGAGCTGGAGGCGATGTACACGCCAGGGCATACCGACGATTCCTACAGTTTCCTTATGCAGGATCGGGTTTTCACCGGCGACACGCTGCTGATCCGGGGCACGGGGCGGACCGATTTCCAGAACGGATCCGCCAGGGCGCAGTATGAATCGATCTTCAATCGCCTGCTGCGTTTGCCTGACGAAACGATGGTGTTTCCGGCGCACGACTACAAGGGCGACACGGTCAGCACGATCGGGGAGGAGAGGCGCTGGAATCCCCGGCTTCAGGTCCGCGATGTGGAGGAATACGAAGCGCTGATGAACGGGCTGAACCTGTCCAATCCGAAGATGATGGATGTCGCGGTCCCGGCGAACCAGCGGCAGGGCTTTGCCCAGGAGGAGATCGCCCGCCTCGGGTGGGCGGTCGATGCGGCGCGGGCTCAGTCAATGGTTGGCCGAAACGATATCGTGTTGGTGGACCTGCGGGAAAAAACCGAGCGGCAGAAGGTTGGCTCGATTCCGGGTGCGCTGCACGCGCCGTATTCGAATTTGCAGGAGAACATTCAGCCGGGTGGGATGCTGTATGAATTGGCGGCCACCACGAACCGCGATCTGCTGTTCTATTGCGCGTTTGGGGAACGGTCCGCGATGGCTGTTCGTGCGGCGCATGATGTCGGGTTGGACAGCGCCCGCCATATCCAGGGCGGGATCGATGCCTGGAAGAAGGCCGGCGGGGCGCTGGTGCATTGATGCGGTAACGACACAGGCTGCCCTGGACAAGCCTGCTACCCGCGAGTACGAATCCCTGGCTTAAAGGGGAAACGTCGAAAATGACGATCGTATCGCGCCGCGGGGCAATTCTGGGGGCATCGGCCGTGGTTGGCCTCGGCCGGAAAGCGCGGGCGGCGACGCCGGTGCGGCTGGGCATCCTGACCGACATGAGCGGCCCATACTCCGAGGACGCAGGCCCGGGGTCGGTTGTCGCGGCGGAACTGGCGATCGAGGATTTCGCCAAACTGCACCCCGAATTGAAGGTCGAGCTGCTGACCGCCGACGCGGGCACCAAGACCGACACCTATGTCAGTTTGGCGGGGTCCTGGTACGACCGCGACGGCGTCGATGCGATTTTCGACATCCCGTTCTCGGCCGGTGCGCTGGCGCTGCGCACGGTGGCGGAGCAGCGCAACAAGGTGCTGATGCTCACCGGGCCGGCCACGTCGGACCTGACCGGCAAGGCGTGCGGGCCAAACCACGTTCACTGGGTCTATGATTCCTGGTCCTTCGCCAGTTCCACCGCCCGGGCGATGGTGCAACGGGGTGGCGATACATGGTTCTTCATCCAGGCCGACTACGCGATGGGCGCCTCCTTGACCGGTGACGCTCGGGCCATGGTGGAGAAACTGGGCGGCAAGGTGCTGGGTGTCGCCAAACATCCGTTTCCCGGGACAACCGATTTCTCCTCGTTCCTGGTGCAGGCACAGGCGAGCGGGGCGAAGGTGCTGGGTCTGACCAATGCCGGTGCCGATGCGGGCAACACCATCAAGCAGGCGGCCGAGTTCGGGTTGACCAGCCACGGTATGAAAATCGCCGCCACGCTGTTCCATATCCCGCAGGTGCATGCCATCGGGTTGCAGGCCGCGAAGGGGCTCGTGCTGACCGATTGCTATTACTGGGACCGCAACGACGAATCGCGGGCGTTCGCCAGGCGCTTTGCTCCGAAGATGAAAGGGTTCATGCCGGCGTCCACCCAGGCCGGCGTGTATTCGGCGGTGATCCATTATCTGAAGACCGCCGTCGACATGGGACCCGATGCGGTCAAGGCCGATGGGCGCGCCACCATTGCTCGGATGAAACAAATTCCCACCGACGATCCGATCTTCGGCAAGGGCCGCATCCGGCAGGACGGCCGCAAGATCCACGACATGTTCCTGTTCGAGGTGAAGGATCAGTCGGAGTCGAAGTATCCCTGGGACTACTACCGTCAGCTTGCCGATACGCCTGCGGAACAGGCCTTCCGCCCTGAATCCGAAGGCGGTTGCGCGTTGGTCAAATCATGAAACTCGGTGTTTTCGACCACATGGATCGCGGCCTGGCGCCGCTGCATCAGTTGTTCGAGGAACGGCTGAAGCTGGTCGAGGCCTACGACAAAGCCGGGTTCTACGGCTACCATGTGGCGGAACACCATGCGACGCCGCTGGGTGTCGCGCCGTCGCCCGGTGTGTGGCTGGCCGCGGTGGCGCAGCGCACGAAACGGTTGCGGTTCGGTCCGCTGGTGTATCTGCTGCCGCTGTATCATCCGATCAAGCTGCTGGAAGAGATCTGCATGCTGGATCAGATCAGCGGCGGGCGGCTGATGCTGGGCGTGGGGCGTGGCATCTCTCCGATCGAGCTGCGGTATTACGGTCTGGATCCGGAACAGACGCCGTCGATGTATGCCGAAGGGCTGGAAGTGCTGTTGCGCGGCATGACCAACCCGCGCCTGAACTTCGAAGGCAAACACTATACCTATCGCGATGTGCCGATGGAGATGACGCCGTTTCAGACGCCGCATCCACCGCTGTGGTACGGGCTGGGCCGAGCGGAGGCGATCCCCTGGGCGGCGCGGAACCGGGTGAATATCGTGGGCAATCTGCCGGGTGCGGGGATGCGGGTGCTGACGGACCGCTACCGAAACGAATGGGATGCTCTTGGCAATGACCCGGCGGACCTTCCGCTGATGGGCGTCGGCCGGCATGTCGTGGTGGCGGAAACCGAAAAGGAAGCCTTGGAAATCGCCCGTCGCGGCTATGACAAGTGGCGCGCCAGTTTCCTGAAGCTGTGGATCGAGAACGACATGATGCCCGTCGCGCACGCGATCTTCCCGGAACGGTATGAGGACGCGGAAGCCCAGGGCAGGGCGGTTGCCGGCACCCCGGACAAGGTCCATGATTTCCTGCAACGAACCGTCGATGAGGCCGGCTTGAATTATCTGCTGTGCCGCTTCGCCTTCGGCGACATTACCGGCGATGAAGCGCTGCACTCCATCGATCTTTTCACCCAGCATGTGATGCCCGATATCACGGCCCATCAGGAAAGTGTCTGAGCCATGACCGCCGAATACGAACTGTTCGCCCTACGATATGCCACCCGCCAGGCGCAACGGCATGAGCACTTTATCGGCGGCGATCCGCATGACGGCCCGATGCCGATGGACTATTTCGTGTGGGTGGCGAAAAACGCCGACCGCGCCGTGGTGATCGATATCGGCTTCACGGCCGAGAGCGGCGGCAAGCGCGGCCGGACGCTGGAACGCTGCCCGATCGATTCGCTGTCGATGCTGGGGGTCGATCCGATGACCGTGGAAGACGTGATCCTGACCCACATGCATTACGATCATGTCGGCAACTTCGATAAGTTCCCGAAGGCCCGGTTCCATCTTCAGGAACCGGAGATGCACTACGCGGTCGGCCGTCATATGCGGTATCGGCAGTTGGCCCGAAGCTTCGAACCGGACGACGTCTGCGGCATCGTGCGGCTGAACTTCGACGGGCGCGTACAGTATCATAACGGCCCCGCCGAGGTGTTGCCCGGCATCAGCCTGGTCCCGACGGGCGGCCATTCCGCCGGGCTGCAATTCGTGAAAGTCAACACAAAGCGCGGTGTGGTTGTGCTGGCCTCCGACGTCACGCACTTCTATGAGAATATGGAAACCTATCGTCCGTTCACGACCGCCCTGCATATCGACGCCATGCTGGAGGGGTTCGATACGCTGCGCGCGCACGCCGCTTCGCCGGAACTGATCGTTCCGGGCCATGATCCGCTGGTGATGCAGCGCTATCCCGCTCCGTCGCCCGAACTTCAGGGGATTGCCGTCCGCCTGGACGTGCCGCCCGTCCAATAGAGGAAGACAGACATGAACGCAGACGAACTCCGCGCCAAACAGGCGCCACTGAAGCAGCTTTACCGCGACCAGCCGGAAGCTGCGCGGGTTGTCGCCCGAGCGGAGGGCAGTCTTGATCCGAATGATATCGCGATCGTGGTGGATGCGTGGCACAGCAAGGTGACGGCCGGGCTGCACAAGGCCGGTGGCGGGTCGGGTGAAGAGGCCTGCTCCGCCGACATGCTGCT
Organism: Acetobacteraceae bacterium; assembly: GCA_003506895.1. Lineage (GTDB taxonomy): Bacteria > Pseudomonadota > Alphaproteobacteria > Acetobacterales > Acetobacteraceae > Rhodopila. The sequence continues at coordinate 50,900 of DNXO01000091.1, forward strand.
GGAGGCATTGGTTGGTTGCGCTGGCGTGACGCTGCGGGCCGTTGCCACCGCCATGGGCGTTACGATTCGCAGCGGCAAGGTCATCGCGGAAGGGCTTTGGGACGCGCGGGGGACGTTGGGCGTGGATCGTAACACGCCCGTCGGGTTGACCGAGGTGACAGTCAAATTCGACGTCGATTGCGACGCCGACCGGGCGAAGCTGGAGCGGATGATCCAGACCACGGAACGGTATTGCGTGATTCTGCAGACGCTGAAATCGCCGCCGAAGATCGGCATGGAGATCGTCTGATTCTTCCAGCCGGCGTTGATGCCGACTCTCTGGTGATTCCTCACCGTCATGCCGGCGAAGGTCGGCATGACGGTGAGAGGCCGGTGCCGGTGTGTCGGTCTTTCGGCGGTAAAATTGCCAATTCGGAACAGATGCGGCGATCAGCCGTCCCACACGCTGGTGGGCATCGGTAGGCCGGCGAAAGCCGTGTCGTCCAGCATGACAACGGGCTCGATGCCGGCCATGTCCAACAGCATGAGCCACTGCCGTACGTGCTGGCCGCAATGCCAGGTCATACGCTCCTGAAGTTCGTGCAGAAGCTGCGGGCCGTAGTAGGTTTGCACGGTCTCACGCCCGGACTTGTCGGATTTCGGGCCCCACCATGCGTGCAGGGCGGCCAACACCTGTTCGCCATAAACCCCCAGAGCCGCGCTGGTGTTAACGTCTGGCGGCGGGCCGTCGGTGAGCATGCCATTCGTCAATGTCGCACCGCCGGCGACCTCCATCAGGCCTTCCGGGATGCGGAACAGGTGATGTCCAAGGGCGAGATAGCTGCGGGGGCGGCCCGGAACCTCCTGCGATAACAAAGCGTCCGGCATCTGCGGGATGATCCGGATCGCGGTGCGGACGAACAGGTCCAGCCGTTCCATCAACTGGGTTGGCGACAGGACAGGGCCGGTCGCCTCATTCAATCCGAGGAACTTCACCACATGGCCGATATTCTGCGCGAAGATCCAGTCATCGCCGCGCGACAGCACGGGAACGGAGCGGGCACCGAGCCGGCGCAGTTCGCCTAGCCCCTCGGGGTCGGTCAGCACGTTTATGGATTTGAACTCGATCGCACGGACCGAGAGAAACTCTTTGAGTTTCAGGCAGCTTGTTCAGCCAGGCTGCCAGAAAACATTCAGTGTCGCGTCGCCCTGCATCGCTTCTATCTCCTGAATTCGCTGTTACGCCGGCCTCGGCTGGTGGTCAATCGTGACGTCAAGCCAGCCCCTTGCGTCGAAGCAGGCTGTGTCTCCGGTTCGCAGAAGCACGGTCGTGGTATCGGATTCGATGATCGCCGGGCCGGGGATTCGTTGCTGGGCCGCAAGTGTCAGGAAATCGAAGACCGGAACTTCGATCCAGGCGCCCAGGTAGATGCGGCGGTGGGCTTTTGGCGCCGCACTGGTGACCGCGAGGTCGGCGGCACCCCGTTCCACCGCTGGGAGGCGCCCGATGACCGATAGCCGCGCGTTGACTAGAACAACCTCCTGATCGCGAAGCGCATAAGTGTAGAGGCTCTCATGCGCGGCGTGGAATCGATTGGCCAGATCGGCGGCCAAGGTGGGCGCTTCCCAGTCCACGTCGTCCAACGGGACGGGGATTTCGAACACCTGCTCGCCATAGCGCATGTCGGCGGAGCGGCGCAGGGCTACTTCGCCATCGAACCACGACAGCCGGGCGCGGCCTTCGTCCTCCATCGCGGCGAAGGCGGAACGTAGCCCGGTGGTGTCCAGGCTGCCGGACTGGCCCTGGCTGCGGCTGAGTTCCACCCGCAGATCGGTGTTCAACATACCCCAGGCTGACAGGACCGAGGCGGCAATCGGCACGGCGACGTGGGCGATGCCCAGCTCGGCGGCCACCGCGGTGATGTGCAGGCCGGCCGCGCCACCGAATGCCAGCAGCGTATAGCCGCGCGGATCGACGCCGCGGCGAACGGTGGCGATGCGGACTCCGTCCGCCATCCGGCTGTTCACGACACGGTGGATGCCGGCCGCCGCGTCGGCGGTTTCGATACCCAGGTCGGCAGCGAGTTTGGCAACCACCGCGGTCGCGGCGTCCAGGTCCAGGCGGCGGCGTCCGCCAAGGAAGTTGGCCGGGTCCAGGTAGCCAAGGACAAGATTGGCGTCGGTCACGGTCGCACCCGAACCGCCCTGGCCGTAACAGGCCGGTCCTGGAACGGCGCCCGCGCTTTCGGGTCCGACCGCCAGCAGACCCGAGCGGTCCAGCTTTCCGATCGAGCCGCCTCCGGCACCCAGGGTCACGATGTCGAGGCTGGGAAGGGCGATGCGCGCGCCGCCGACCGCCTTGTCGCCCGACAGGTTTGGTTGACCGTTTCGGACAACGGCTATGTCGGTGGACGTGCCGCCCATGTCGAAGCCGATGATATTGGGCGACAGGCCGTCGCGGACCAGCGCAACCGCCGCCGCGACACCGCCGGCCGGGCCAGACAGCGCGGTGCCGGCGGCGAGGCGGGTTGCCTCGGCAACCGAAGCGACACCGCCGTGCGACAGGATCACCAGAAGCTCACCGCCATACCCGGCGTCGCGCAAGCGGGATTGCAGGCGGCCGAGATAATTCTGGATCACCGGCCCGACGGCCGCGTTGGCAACGGTGGTGGAGAAGCGCTCGAACTCCTTGATCTGCGGCAGGACGTCGAACGAGGTGGTCACATAGATCCCGGGCAGGCGGTCGCGGACCGCGGCGGCGGCCTGGTGTTCGTGTGCGGGGTTCCGCCAGGAATGCAGGAAGCAGATCGCAACGGACTGGACATTGGCATCGCGCAACGTGTCGATGGCTGCGTCCAGCGATGTCGTATCCAGCGGAATTCCAATTGATCCATCCGAGCGAATTCGTTCCGTCACCGGTAGGCGGAGGTCACGGGGCACCAGCGGCCGCGGGGGAGTCATCCGCAGGTTGTAGCGGTCGGGTTTCAGGCCCTCGCGCATTTCGATCACGTCGCGATGGCCGGCCGTTGTCAGCATGCCCGTGCGGGCGACCTTGCCCTCCAGCAGAGCGTTGGTGGCGACGGTCGTGCCGTGGACGATCCGCGTGGTCGCGCGCAGTAGATCGCCGGCCGTCATCGCCAGGCGGTCGGCGGCCAGTCCGATCCCGTTTAGCACGCCGTCCGATTGATCCGCCGGTGTCGTGGCGGCCTTGGCGATGATGGTGTTTCCGCCCGGTGCGGAAACGACGATGTCGGTGAAGGTGCCGCCGACGTCGATGCCGATGGTGTAGCTCATGCGGTGAACGTGAACCGGCTGCCGGTCGTGCACAGCACCAGCTTTTCCGGCATCTCGCGCTTGGCGGTCTCCAGGAAGTTGCTGCCGCTGCAATGCATCGGGATCAGGTGATCGATCGGCAGCTTCTTCAGTTCGGCCATGATCGCATCCAAATAGGTTTGCGACGCCGGCGCCAGATGGAAGCCGCCGCACAGGGCATGGATTTTCTCGACCCCGGTGATTTCCTGCGCCCTCCGCACCGTGTTCAGAACACCGCCATGGCCGCAGGAGGTGATGACCACCAGACCGCGATCGCCGACCTGGAAGCATGTGGCGTGCTCGTGCCAATGCTGATCCGGGACCGGTTTGCCGCTGAGTTCTTCAGCGGTGAAGTGGTGGTCGCCGTATTTGATGGTGTCGCAACCCACGCCGTCCTTTTCGCCGAACATGACGAAGGTGTTTGGCAGCACGGTTTCGATGCTTTCACGCGGGACGATCCCGGTTGTGAAGGCGTGTTCCTCGATGACGATCGGCAGTTCCGACAGGATCGGTTGTACCCGCAGCGCCTTCAGGTCGTGCCGGTCCAGCACGCCATAGGGGGCGAAGCTGCCATCGGGCTGCTGCTGCACGCGATGACAGAATGCGTCCTCGCCGCCGACATAAAGCCGCAGTTCCTCGCGCATCGCTGGGCGGTTGGCCTGTAAAAATCCGATCAGGCCGCCCAGGTGGTCCAGATGGCCGTGGCTCAGGATCAGCGCATCCAGCGAGGCCGGGTCGATCTTCAGCAATTTCAAATTGTTGGCGAGCACATCGGGGGTGAACCCAAAATCGAGCAGATAGCGGCGGGTTGTGTTGTCCTTGGTGGACACCAGGTGCAACGACAGGCCCCACTGGCTTTCCAGCGTCTTGCCGTTGAACGAGGCGGGGGAACGGACACGCTCGATCCCCACGCCGGGCACCGGGGCGCCGGAAATGAAGATGTCATGGTTGGTATCGACGACGGCCTGGATGGTCAGTTTGTCCACCACCGGCGGGGTGATGCGCACGGGCATCGCGGCCTTGCTGCGATCGACCACGCCATAGCAGGCCAGAAATGATCCCGTCGCGGTTGCGGACTGGATGAAGCGGCGGCGCCCGAGGGTCGGCTGCATCGTTTCTTATCCTTCGGAATGGGAGAGGGTCTTGCTCATGAAAACACGGGCATTTTCGCCCGGGGCGCACTGAATGCGCCCGAACTCGGTCCACCCCTGGCGTTCGTAGAAGCCGGGCGCCTGCCAGGTGGTGGTGAACAGGAACGCGGATTTGCAGCCGCGGGCGACGCCTTCCTGCTCCATCATCGCGAGCAGGCGGCTGCCGATGTCCTGACCGCGCATCGTTTCAGGCAAGTAGACGAGGTCGATGAACAGCAGCCCATAGGAGGTCTTGCCGATCATGCCGCCGATCGTTTCGCCGGTCTTCGGATCGCGGAGCAGGGCAGCGAGCGGACGCCAGTCGCGGTAGCCGACCTTCTGTTCGTTGTAGTCCGCCAGACCGGAGGACACGGCCGCGGAGTCGGCAGCCGTTGGGGCATCGGTGAGCGCGAGGACGGGCTGCGTCACGGGGCCTTGGCCCCCGTCGCTTCCGGAACAGGGTCTATCGGCGGTTGCCGGCCCCAACCGCCACCGCCGCCAGACCGCACATGGATCACGCTGCCGGACGGAACCGGGACGTTGATCTCCTTGCTTTTCAGCTTGCGCGCCGCCGCGCCGGGCGCGAGCAGAGTGTAATCGTGCGGTGCGCCATCCTGGCCGCCGTTGATGCCGCGGGCGCCATGAACCACACCCTCGCCAGCGGTGTTCGCCATCGTCGTTCCGGCGGCTTCGATACGCAGCCGCATATCGCCGCCGTCGCCGCCGCGGTGCAGCCCGGCGCCGCCTGATCCCAGACGGTATTCGTGGGTTTCGAACACCAGCGGAAAGCGGGTCTCGGCCACCTCGATACTGCCGAACTTGATCCCCCCGGCGGAGTGCCATTCGCCGATCGTCGAGTAGCCGTCCCCGGCCACGGAACCGCCGCCGCCGGGCCGAGCCTGGAACATGTGCCAGATGAAGCGGCGACCGGTGCGTGGATCGGTGCCGTTCAACGCGATGCGCAACCGCCGGCCCCAACCGCCCATGGCCCGTTCGGGGGCGGCCTGCGCCAACGCCACGATGATCGCCTCGATGATCTCGTTGGAGCAGTGGCTGGTACACATCGTCACCGGCGCGCCCTCGTGCGCCCAGACGATCGTGCCTTCCTTCAGCTTCACCGTCAGCGGACGGAATGCGCCGTCGTTCTTGGCGATGTCGGGATCGAGCATGAACGCGAACGCCATCGCCACCGCCGATTGCGTGTTGGCGTGAGAGGAGTTGATGAAGCCGGTGACCTGCGGGTCAGACTCGGTCAGGTCAACCGTGATGTCGCTGCCCTTTTTGATCACCCGCGCTCGGATCACGATGTTGGTTTTATCGAAGCCGTCGTCGTCCAGCACGGCCTCGCCGAGGTATTCGCCGTCCGCCCATTCGGACACGATCTGTCTCGCATGGCGTTCGGCGGCGTCCAGCATCGCCTCGATCGAGGCAGCCAGGGTTTCGGCGCCGAATTCCTGAATGACGGCGTTCAGCCGTTGCTCGCCCAGCCGAGCGGAGCCGATTTGGGCGGCGAGGTCACCACGGAAGTCGCGCGGGTGGCGGACGTTCAGGGCCAACATCTCCAGCAGGTCTTCGCGGAGAACGCCGTTCTCGGTCAGGCGCATCGGCGGCAAACGGAGGCCCTCGTGCCAGATTTCCGTCGCGGCGGGATTATAGGCGCCGTGGGTTGCCCCGCCGATGTCGGAATGATGCGCTCGGACCACCGACCAGAACATCAATGTGGGGCCGGCGAAGACCGGGACGAATACCGTCAGGTCCGGTAGGTGGGAGCCGCCGCGATACGGATCGTTCAGCAGGTACACATCGCCGGGCGACGGATCGGGGAAGCGGGCCGACAGGGCTTTCGCGGCCCAGGGCATGGCGCCAACATGGACCGGGATGTGGTCCGCCTGCGCCACCAGCCGGCATTGCGCGTCGATCAACGCGATGGAGAAATCGCGCGACGAGTTCAGGATCTGCGAATAGGCGGTGCGCAGCATCGCCTCGCCCATTTCTTCCGCGATGGCGCTCAGCCGGTTCTGGAGTACGGCGATGGTGATCGGGTCCGTCATGCGTGGATCGTGACGCATTCATGTCCATTCGGGAAGCCACGTTCTGTCGCGAAGTCGTGACCGTGCACGGAGCGGAAACGTGACCATCATAAATCCACGCGATGGCCGCGACTTCGTTCGTCAGCCAGACAAGCAGTGCGTGACGGGCCCCGCGACCCCCGCGAATGAAAATTCGGAGGAGAGGCCGCCATGATCAAGACACCACCCGGCTGGGGCGCGGATATGTTGACCCAGGCCTTTCACTCAGCGACGACGGTCAAGCCGGACTGGGCGGCAAACGCGTCTTCGCCCATCGTTATTCGCCGGATTGGATTTTCCGATCTGCGCTGGGCATTGGCGCGCGGGATTGAGGATTTCGGCGCCTCGCGGACGGATGTGATTTTTCTATGCGTGATCTATCCGTTGGTTGGGCTGCTGCTGGCCCGGTTGGCGTTTGGCTACGAACTGTTGCCGCTGGTGTTTCCGCTAACCTCCGGCTTCGCCCTGATTGGGCCCTTGGCCGGTGTCGGTCTGACCGAAATGAGCCGGCGGCGGGAACTGGGGTTGTCGGCGGGTTGGGCCGATGCGTTCAGTGTGTTCCGTTCGCCCGCCATCACCAGCATCGTCTTGCTTGGGCTGATCCTGCTGGTCATGCTGATGTTCTGGCTGGTGCTCTCCAACGTGGTGTACAATCTGACCCTTGGACCAAAGCCGCCCGTTTCGCTGAGCGCGTTCGCGCATGACATTCTCTATACGCAGGCGGGTTGGACGATGATGGTCGTTGGCGTCGGCACCGGGTTTGTATTCGCCGTCGCGGCGCTGGCGATCAGCGTGGTGTCGTTCCCGATGATGCTGGACCGGAATGTGTCGCTGGAAACGGCGATCCGCACGTCTGTCCGCGTGGTGGCGCGTAATCCGGTCGTGATCGGGGCATGGGGGCTGATGATCGCCGCCGGCCTGTTCGTCGGGTCTGTGCCTTTGTTGCTGGGATTGGTGTTTGTCATGCCGGTGTTCGGGCACGCGACGTGGCATTTGTACCGGCGGGCGGTTTCTACGTAGAGTCCGCTGGTCATTTTCCTTTCCGATGTCGAGGGATGAACCCTTTTGCCCCCAGCCCCGGGAAAGTCAGGTGGCTTCTTATCCCACCAAACCCACCGCGCCAGCGACCGCCGCGGCCGCCAGGATCGCCAGCGGATGCAGCTTGGTAAAGATGAACAGCCCCGCCGTGACGACGGTGACCGCCGCCGCCGTCCAATCCACCGCCGTGGTCTGGATCAGCAAGGCCGCGCTGGCCATGATCAGCCCGGCTGTCACCGGTTGCAGGCCCGCCTGCAACGCTTTCCGCCAGGTGGCGTCCTTGAAGCGATACCACACCCCGCTGACCAGCAGGGTCAGGATCGAGGACGGCGTCGCCACCGCCGCCGTGGTCACCAGCGCGCCCCAAAACCCGGCAACCCGCCAGCCGACCAGGCTGACCACCATCATGTTCGGGCCGGGGGCGGCCTGCGCCAGCGCGAACAGCGCGGCGAACTCATGCGCGCTCATCCAATGGTGCACATCCACGACCTGACGCTGCATCTCGGGTATGATCGCGTTGGCACCGCCGAACGCCAGCAGGGAAAGTTGCGCGTAAACCGCCGCGAGTTCGGCCAGATTGCTCATGCGCGGAACCGCCACAGCAACAGGGTGGAGCAGATCGCCAGCACCGGCATCGCCGCCTGCAACGGCAGCCGCAACACGGCAATGGCGACGAACGTGCAGGCCGCGACAGCGATGGCCAACGGCCGCCCCCGCAGTGGCGACGCGATCTTCCAGGCGGCGCTGAGCATATATGCCGCCGCCGCCGCCGACAGTGCCACGAATGCCCGATGGACCGGCGCATAGTCGGCATAGCGGTCGTAAACGATGCCCAGCGCGATCACGATCGCGACCGGCGCGGTCATCAACCCCAGCAACGAGGCCACCGCGCCGGCCACGCCGCGAAACCGGGAACCCAGTGCGATCGTGACATTCATGATGTTGCCGCCGGGCAGAAACTGGCACAAACCGAGCATCTCGGTGAACTCGGGCTGGGTCAGCCATTTGCGCTGATCGACGATCATACGCCTGGCCCAGGGCAGGACGCCGCCGAAGCCGAGGACTCCGACGGTGAAAAATCCGGCGAACAGATCGAACACAGTGGGGGCGGGGTGCGTTTCGGACATGCAGCGATTGATTAACGATACCGTGCGGGTTCGACAATTCCTGGAAACACTTTCGCGGGGGAAACCGGTTCGGTTGGCGGTTGCCGCAATGTTGGTGCTGCTGAGGATGACGCTGGGCAGCCACGCGGCGTGCGTCGTGCAGCAGGCGGCCTCGGTCCCGCTGGATGTGACGGGGGGCGTCATCACCGTCCCGCTGGAGATCAACGGCGGGGCCGCGACCTTCATCCTGGATACCGGCGCGCAACGTTCGGTGGTGACCCAGGATGCGGTCGATCGCCTTGGCCTCGCGCGCGACAAGTGGGTTGGCACGACCATGAGCGGGGTCGGCGGAATTCAGAGCCGCCCGAATGCCGATCCACGCAGCCTTAGCCTGGGCGGCGTGCCGCTGGTCAGGCGGACTCTCACCCACGATACCAGCCTGACGGTGGGGGTTATTCCTCGCGCCCGGGCGGGAGGTCTGGTCATCGACGGTCTGTTGGGGCGGGATTTCCTGTCACTTTTCGACCTGGACCTGGACGTCCCAGGCCGGCGGCTTCTTTTGTATCGGGTTAGCGGCTGTTCGGGCCGGTTCCTGCCTTGGACCGGGGATTACACCGCCATACAGGTCACGACCCCGGCCGAGACGGCGATTGTCGTGCCCGTGTCGCTGGATGGCCGGCCGTTGCGCGCGCTGCTGGATACGGGGGCGAGCGCCAGTTTGCTGGCGGCTCCGGGGATCTTCAAACTCGGCCTGACCGCGGCGGCGCTGGAAGCCGATCCAGCCGATACGATCAGCGGTCTTGGTCCCCGAACCGTCACGGTGCATCGCCACCGGTTTCGCACCCTTGGCGTTGGCAACGACGTTATCGAGTCACCCTCGATCTGGGTGGAGCCGATCCGGCTGACTCCGATCGTCGATATGCTGTTGGGCGTGGACTGGCTGGCCGGAAGGCATGTTTGGATCTCGTTCGCCACCCGCCAGTTATGCGTTGCCCGCTGACATCAACCCGGCCGTCGCCGCTGAGGTGTCAGTGCGACACCAGCGAACACCGTCCGGCGCGTAGCAGCAGGTCCCGTGTTACCCCGCCAAGTACCCATTCGCGCACGCGGCTGTGGCCATACGCGCCGGCAACAAGCAGGTCGGCGCCTTGTTCCTGCACGATCGCATTCAACCTGGCGGCGTCGTCATCGGTTGAAAGCGCCGCTACCGGCGTCGCCAGGACCCCATGACATTTAAGCCAGGCGACCACGTCGTTCAGGTGGCCGCGGGCTGTGTCAAGGTCTTCCGCGGCTGCGATCTCGACAACCGTCACGTGCGCGGCCAACTTCAGCATCGGCAGCGCATCGCGGATCGCGCGCCGGCTTTCCCCGGAGTCCTTCCAGCCGACAACGACATGGTTCAGCGCCAGCTTGTCGATCTCCGTCGGCACGATCAGACAAGGCCGTCCGGCCTGCATGACGAAATCCCCGATATCGACATGGCGGGACGTGTCGAAAAACGATGTGTTCCGGTCCACGCCGGTGATGACGAGGTCGGCACACCGTGCTTCCTTCGCCAGGCTATCCGACAGAGACTTATAGGTGACGATGGAGCGCCACTCGCCACCGGGGAAGGCAGCCCGGAATTCAGCCTCGGCGGCTTTCATATCGTCGTCGATTTGCTGACGGTCCTGTTCGATGATGTTGCCGGGTACGTAGCCGTCGTTGTAGAGGATACGCATGGGCTGACAGACGGCGATGCCGACCAGGCCGGCATTCAGACGGCCCGCGAGTTCGCCCGCGAGTTGCAACAGGGCGGTGTTGGGATGCCCGATCTCCAGATGCACCATCAATGTTGCATAGCTCATGGCCGCCCTCCCTTACCTTTCATTCGTAAAGTATTTTACGCGATAGGATAAGATACGCCTTGATGCGTATCAATGGAGCGGTTGGACAGGTACGCGTATCGTGCGTGACGGGCCGCCCATGGCCGCGACCGCGCTGATCGGGAGAAAGCGATGGAGATCAAGCGCGAGCACCATATCAACTTCTGGTACATCATCATCGCAATAATGGCGGTAATGCTGATCCAGGACTTCGTAATTCAGTCCACGCAGACGAAGACCATTCCGTACAGCGAGTTCGAAAAGCTTGTTGATCAGGGCGAGGTCAACGACTTGGTCGTCGGCCCGACAGCGATCACCGGAACGCTCAAGAGCGCCAAGCCAAACGAGCCGACGCACTTCAAGACGTATCCCGTGCCCCCCGCCATCGCCGACAAATTGACGGCGGCGAAGCTGTCGTTTTCCGGGGAACCGCCACCGGGCCTTCTGTTGTCGGTGGTGGGGTGGGTGCTTCCGTCGCTGGGTTTCCTGATGTTGTGGATGTTCATGATCCGTCCGATGACCGGGCAGGGGATGGGCGGCATGGGCGGCCTGATGTCGGTCGGCAAAAGCCGAGCCAAGGTCTATGTCGAGACCGACACCAAGGTGACGTTCGCCGATGTGGCCGGTGTCGACGAGGCGAAGGATGAGCTTCGCGAGGTCGTTGATTTCCTGAAAGACCCCTCGGGTCATAGCCGGCTTGGTGCCCGCATGCCGAAGGGGGTGCTGTTGGTCGGCCCCCCGGGAACCGGCAAGACGCTGCTGGCACGCGCGGTCGCCGGGGAGGCCGGTGTGCCGTTCTTTTCGATCTCCGGTTCCGAGTTCGTGGAGA
>DNXO01000091.1:62487-74784 GCA_003506895.1 Acetobacteraceae bacterium
GTGGAGATGTTCGTCGGCGTCGGTGCCGCCCGTGTCCGCGACCTGTTCGAACAGGCCCGGCAGCGGGCGCCGGCGATTGTGTTCATCGACGAGCTTGACGCACTCGGGCGCGCCAGGGGTTCGTTCTTGGGTGGCGGCGGACACGACGAGAAGGAACAGACGCTCAATCAGTTGCTGAGCGAATTGGATGGATTCGATTCGACCAGCGGGGTGGTGCTGCTCGCAGCGACCAACCGGCCCGAAATTCTCGACCCGGCGCTGCTGCGCGCGGGACGGTTCGATCGTCAGGTGCTGGTCGACCGGCCCGACCGGAAGGGCAGGGCCGATATCCTTCTGGTGCATTTGAAGAAGATCCAGCTTGCACCCGTGGTTTCCGTCGATGCCATCGCGGCGTTGACACCGGGGTTTTCCGGTGCCGATCTGGCCAACCTGGTGAACGAGGCGGCGCTGCTGGCGACCCGCCGATCCGGCGAGAACGTCACGCTGGAGGACTTCACCCAGGCGATCGAGCGGATCGTCGCCGGTCTGGAAAAGCGCAACCGGCTGCTGAACCCGCACGAACGCGACGTGGTGGCGCATCACGAGATGGGCCACGCGCTGGTGGCGATGTCGCTGCCGGGCGTCGATCCGGTACAAAAAGTCTCGATCATTCCAAGGGGCATCGCCGCCCTGGGCTACACGATGCAGCGGCCGATCGAGGATCGGTTTCTGATGGATCGGGCCGAACTGGTGAACCGGATGACGGTGCTGCTGGGCGGCCGCGCGGCCGAAAGCCTGGTGTATGCGGACGTCTCCACCGGCGCGGGTGACGACCTTTCCAAGGCCACCGATATCGCACGCGCGATGGCCGTGCGCTATGGCATGGACAAGACGCTGGGGCAGGTCACATACGAGCCGGAGACGGCGTCGGTAATGGAGGTGCCGGGCAGTGCGGACTGGCATGTTCGGCGGTACGGCGAGAAAACCGCGGAAGCCATCGATAGCGCTGTCCAGTTGCTGATCGAGGACGCGTTTCAGCGCGCGCTGGCGATCTTGCGTGCGAACCGGGCGTTGCTGGATCAGTCGGCGGAGCAACTGCTGACGCAGGAGACGTTCTCGGCCGAGGAGTTGAAGGGGATCGCCGCTAAACTGCGCGGCGTTGTTCCGTCGTAACGCTTCCGTCGGGTAATCACGGCGGGTTCTTCAGAACCGATCTGAAGTAATCTGAAAACCGTCGCTTTGACTCCGATCAAAGACAGCGTTCCGGCCGCGGCGCAGTATCGGCGGGCAATCTGGAGGAATTGGCGATGACCATTACAGCCGCGGACATCATGACGGCCCCGGCCGTCGTCGTGTTGCCTGAAACCAATATGGCGGAAATCGCTTCCCTGCTGGCCAGCAAGCACTTCAGCGCGGTGCCGGTTTGTCGTGCCGACAACACCTTGGTCGGCATTGTCAGCGAAAGCGATATCCTGAAACCATTTCGGGAGTCCGTTCGGGCGCGGCGAGACTGGTGGTTGGGCGTGATCGCGGAAGGCGAGGCATTGCCGCAGGATTTTCTGGATTATCTTAGGCAGGATACGCGAACGGCCGCCGACGTCATGGTGCGGCATGTGCATACCGCCACCGAAGGCACGTCGTTGCCCGAACTCGCGGAAGTGATGATCAAGCAGGGGATAAAGCGTCTGCCGGTATTGCGTGACAGCAAGGTTGTCGGTGTTGTTAGCCGGTCGGATCTGGTCGCGGCCATCGCCCAGAGCCCGGCAATGCTTGTGTAGAATCTGCCCCTCTTGGGGCCGGGAGGAACCGTGACATGACCAACCGGAAACTCGCCGAAATCATTCGCCGCCCGAATCCCGTGACGCTTCCTATGAGTGCCACGGTTCAGGAGGCTTGCCGCCTGATGCGTGACCACCGAATCGGCGCGATCCTGGTTACCGAGGAGGACGGCCGTCTGGTGGGATTGTTCACAGGCCGTGATGCGGTTGGACGGGTTCTGGCCGAGGCGCTCGATCCGGCGACGACCACCTTGGGTGCAGTCATGACGGTGCAACCCGATACGCTGAAGCCAACCGCGACCGCAATCGATGCGCTACGGATGATGCAGGATGGTGGTTATCGGCATCTTCCCCTGATGAATGGCGCGCAGATCGTCGGAATCGTCTCCCACGGTGATTTCTGCGGTCTGGAGCGCGCGCGCCTCGATGAGGAGACCGGGTTCTGGGAGATACTTTGAAGGCCTGACTACACCGCAACCGCGTGGCGTCCCGCCGTTGGGTCGAGATAGGCATCGAAGACGCTGGCGACGCGGCGAACCAGGTTCCGCATCGCCTCTGGCACCGTGATGACTCCGTGATCGATCCGCGTCAGGCCGTCGGCGACCAGCGGTTTCAGCGCTTCGATTTCCGCGTCGAAGTAGTCTGACGGGAAGCCACGACGCCGCAGAACATTCGGCACATCGACCCGCAGATCGCACATAAGGCGCTCGATGATCTCGCCGCGCAGTCCGTCATCCGGCGTCAGTGCAAGGCCGCGAGCGGTTGCGAGTTCTCCGGCCTCGATCCGGTCGCGCCATCCCTTCAGGTCCGTGATGTTCTGCACGTAGCCATATCGCGACAGGCCGATCGACGAGGCACCGAAGCCGATCAGGGCATCGGCCGGATCGTCGGTATAGCCTTGGAAGTTGCGCCGCAGATTTCCGTCCAGACGGGCCTGTGCCAGGGGATCGCTGGGGCGGGCATAATGATCGAGGCCGATCCGCATGTAGCCGGCCCGCACCAGCGCATCGCCGATCGCCTGTTCCTGCCGGAGCCGTTCATCCGCGTCGGGCAGCGCCGTCGCGTCGATGACCCGTTGATGCTTCATCATCGACGGGACGTGGGCATAGCCGAACACGGAAAACCTGGCAGGGTTCAGGGTCAGGGCGGCTTCCACCGTAGCCTTGCACGTGGCGACGGTTTCGTGGGGAAGGCCATACAGCAGATCGAGGTTGATCGCCTGGATGCCAGCGCCGCGCAAAAGCTCGACGCACCGCTTTGTTACGGACAGGCTTTGAACACGGGCAACCGCTTTCTGGACCTGTGGGTCGAAACTTTGCACTCCAAGACTGGCGCGGGTTACGCCGGAAATAGCCAGCGCCGTAGTCATCATACCATCCAGCCGTCTTGGATCGACCTCGACCGCGATCTCGGCGTCGGGCTCCACGTCGAACCGGTCGCGCAGCAAGTCCATGATGGAGCGAAACAACTCCGGCCCGACGATGGTTGGTGTGCCGCCGCCCCAATGGATATGTGCGACGCGGTGGCTGCCGGCTAAGGCGGCGACACGGACAATCTCTTGCTTCAGTGAGTCAACGTAACGCTCGATTGGGGCACGGTGCCGGGTGATGCTGGTGTTGCAGCCGCAGTACCAGCACAGCGTCGTGCAGAAGGGTATATGCAGATACAGCGACAGCCGCTCGGTTTCGGGCAGGCCTTTCAGCCAGTCCCGATAGGACGCCGGGCCAACAGCGGCGGAGAAATGCGGCGCGGTTGGGTAACTCGTATAGCGCGGAATACGCTCATTCAGGTATTTCGCGATTGCAGTACCGGTCATGGCCGCCCCGTTTTTCGTGCCGCCATTTTGGCGGTGTCGTCGTGCGGCACGCCTTGATCCGAATCAATTTCGATGGCCATTCCGAGGGTTATGGAGAGCGTGTTCAATAGGGTGCGCATATCCCATGGCTCTGCTCGATCTCAATGCGTTGCGACAGGCAACCGTCGCCCGGGAACCTTTCCAATTCACGGTGGTGCGGGATTTCGTCAATCCCACCGATGGCGCCGCGATCCGCAACGACTTTCCAAACATCGCTTATCCCGGCCTGCTGCCGGTCGAAGCGACGGCATACGGTCCGAAATTTGGCGAACTGATTCAGGAGTTGCAATCCGAACCGGTGGCGCGGGTGTTTTCCGAAAAGTTCGATATCGACCTGACCGGGCGTTCGGTGATGATCACCGTGCGGGGGCGCTGCCAGGAGCGGGACGGCCGCATCCATACCGACAGCGCGGCCAAGCTGGTCACCGCGCTGCTGTATTTCAACGAACACTGGGAGCCTGGCGGCGGGCGTCTGCGGCTTTTGCGACGGCCTGACGACCTGAACGATGTTATCGCCGAGGTGCCACCGGATGCCGGGACGCTGGTGGCGTTCCGCCGGTCGGATTGTTCGTATCACGGCCACGAACCGTTTGTCGGCGTCCGCCGCTACGTCATGATCAATTGGATGGCCAGCACCTTTGCCGCGCGGCGGGAATTGCTGCGCCACCGGATATCCGCCACCGCGAAGCGTACATTCGCGCATGCGGAAACGGCCTAGCCATGTCGGTCGCATCCACCTTTCGCAGCAGCCTGGACCATGCCGATTCGGGCATGGACCCGTTTCCTCACTGGCTCCTGAACCATGTGTTGCCAACAGCAACCTGTGCCGGAATCGATGCGCTGCCGGTTAAGGCCCCGGTGATCGAAGATACCGGCGGCAGGCGCGAGACGCATAACAGCACGCGGCTGTTCTTTGGCGCGACGCAGCGGGCCGACTATTCAGTGTGCGACGAACTGGCGACGGCATTGCAAAGCGATGATGTGGTCAGCCATCTTGAAACCCTGTGCGACGTCGATCTGCACGGGAGCTTTCTGCGTATCGAGTACTGCCTCGACACCGACGGGTTTTGGTTGGAGCCGCACACCGACATCGGTGCCAAGCTGTTTACGATGTTGATTTATTTGTCCACCGATCCGGGATCGGAGGCTTGGGGCACCGACATCCTCGATGGTCCGGACCGGCTGGTGACCACCACGCCCTATCAGCGAAATGGCGGACTCATCTTCATTCCGTCAGCGAAGAGTTGGCACGGGTTTCATCGCCGCCCCATCAACGGTGTCCGGCGGTCGCTGATCGTGAACTTCGTTCGGCCCGAGTGGCGCTCGCGCCATGAACTTGCCTTTCCGGACAGGGCGGTTTTGTCCGGGGGATAAAAATGGGGAAACGTCATGTCGCGCCAACCGGTCCCGGGAACGGTCATTTTCGACGGCGAGCAGGCCCGCAAAGGGTACGCATTGAACAAGATGTGCTACTCGTTCAACGATGCGGAAAACCGAGCGGCATTTCTGCTTGACGAAGAAGGGTATTGCGGACGCTACGGGCTGAACCCCGGCCAGCGGGAGGCGATCCGGAACCGGAACGTGTTGCAGCTTATCGAAGCCGGTGGAAACGCCTATTATCTCGCGAAGTTCGCCGGTATTTTCGGCTTGGATATGCAGGATATCGGCGCCCAGCAAACCGGGCTCACCAAGGACCAGTTCAAGGCCAAACTCCTAGCCGCTCGGGGGGCATAGCAATGGCCACGGTTGTAGGTGCCATCACGGTTTCCCATGTTCCGGCCATCGGCGGGGCGATCGCCAAGGGCCTGCAAAACGATCCGTACTGGAAACCGTTCTTCGACGGTTTTCCGCCGGTGCGGGAATGGCTCGCGCGGGTCAGGCCGGACGTGGCGGTGGTTGTTTACAACGACCACGGATTGAACTTCTTCCTGGACAAGATGCCCACATTCGCCATCGGTGCGGCCGCGGAGTATCGCAACGCCGACGAAGGTTGGGGAATACCGGTCGTGCCGCCGTTTCAGGGCGATCCGGCGCTGTCCTGGCATCTGATCGAATCGCTGGTTGCCGAGGAGTTCGATCTGGTCACCTGCCAGGAAATGGTGGTGGATCATGCGTTTACCCTGCCGATGGCGCTGTTCTGGCCGGACCAGAAATGGCCGGTGCGTACCGTGCCCGTCGTGGTCAACACCGTGCAGGCACCGCTTCCATCCGCGGCCCGTTGCTACAAGCTGGGGCAGGCGCTTGGGCGGGCAATCGCATCCTGGCCGACCAACGAACGGGTCGTGGTGATCGGCACCGGTGGGTTGTCGCACCAATTGGACGGAGAGCGGGCCGGGTTCATCAACAAGGACTTCGACCTGCGATTCATCGACAGTTTGGTAAACGATCCGACCTGGGCGACGAAGTATTCGACGGTTGAACTGGTGGAACTGGCTGGCACGCAGGGGGTGGAGTTGCTGAACTGGCTGGTGGCGCGCGGAGCATTGCCGGGGAAGGTCCGCCAGCGTCACGTTAACTACCACATTCCTGTCTCCAACACGGCCTCAGGCCTGTTGTTGCTGGAGCCGGTGACGACCGAGGGGGCGGTCTGAGAACGTCGCATGGTTGCATGCCGGCTGGGGCTCTGTACACTCCGGGATAGATAATAAAGCAAATCGTACCGGGGGAAGAAACACATGCCGAAGATCGGCCGAAGAGCCGTCCTGGCTGCACCATTTGCGTTCAGCATTGTCCGCTCCCGAGCAGAGGCAGCGGAGTTCGTCTTTAAGTACGGTAATAATGTTCCTGAAACTTATCCGCTGAATGTCCGCGTCGGGCAGGCCGCCGACCGCATACGGACCACGACAAATGGCCGGTTCGATCTACAGATTTTCCCGGCCGGGCAACTGGGAACGGACACCGATATGTTGTCCCAGGTCCGCTCGGGCGCGATCGACTTCTACACCGCCTCGGGGCTGGTGCTTTCCACTCTGGTGCCGCTGACGGCGATCAACGCGTTGGGTTTTGGCTTCACGGACTACAGTCAGGTCTGGCCGGCGATGGACGGCAAACTGGGTGCGGTCATCCGCTCCAGGATCGACGGTGCCGGGTTACACGCGATGGAGAAGATTTTCGATATCGGCTTCCGGGAGGTTTCCTCCAGCACGCATCCCATCACCGATGCCGAGAGCTTCAAGGGGTTCAAGATCCGCATCCCGCCCAGTCAGCTTGGCGTTTCGATGTTCAAGGCACTGGGCGCCGCGCCGGCGACACTGAACTTCGCCGAAGCCTATACCGCGCTGCAAACCCATGTCGTGGATGGGCAGGAGAACCCGCTGTCCATCATCGACACCGCCAAGTTCTCCGAGGTGCAGAAGTACGTTTCGATGACCAACCACATGTGGGATGGTTACTGGCTGCTGTGCAACGGCCGCGCCTGGAAAAGCCTGCCAGCCGACATCCAGGCCGTCGTTTCTAAAGAGCTAAATCAGGCTGCCGAGGAGGATCGCCAGGACATCGCCGCGCTGGACGCCTCGCTAAAGAGCAAGCTGGAATCGCAAGGGATGCAATTCAACACGCCCGACCCGGCGCCGTTCCGTTCCATTCTGAAGCAGAGCGGCTTCTACGAACAGTGGCGGAAGACCTTCGGCGACGAGGCCTGGGCTGTGCTGGAGTCCTATGCTGGCCGGCTTACCTGAAGCCTTCCAACACGATCTTTCCGCGCGCCTTCCCGCTCTCGATCATGGCATGGGCGCGCTTCAGGTTCGTGGCGTCGATCGGTCCGAAGTTCTCCCCCAACGTCGTGCGGATCGTTCCGGCATCGACGAGGCGGCTGACTTCGTTCAGCAGTACGCCTTGGGCACCCATGTCGGCGGTTTTGAAAATGGGGCGGGTAAACATCAGTTCCCAATGCACCGACACGCTTTTCCGCTTGAACGGGACGATGTCCAGCGTCGCGGGGTCGTCGATCAGGCCGAACCGGCCCTGTGGGGCGATCAGCTTGGCGATTTCCTGAACGTGCCTGTCGGTGTTCGTCGTCGAGAAGACAAAGCCCGGTGCTTCGATTTGTTCAGACAGCGGCCGGGCATGGTCGATGACCTGGTGGGCGCCGAGATCCTGCACCCAGGCACGGGTTTCCGGGCGCGAGGCGGTTGCTGTGACGCGCAGATCGGTAAGTTGCCGAGCAAGCTGGATGGCGATGGAGGCGACTCCGCCGGCACCGCCGACGATCAGGATATCGTTGCTGCCAGGTACGGGCTTGCGGACGTCCAGCCTGTCGAACAACGCCTCCCACGCGGTGATCGCGGTTAAGGGCAGTGCCGCGGCCTGTGCCCAATCCAGCGATTTCGGCTTGTGGCCGACGATCCGCTCATCCACCAGATGAAGTTCGGCGTTGGTACCTTGGCGGGTCATGTCGCCGGCGTAGAACACGGCATCGCCCGGCTTGAACAGGGTGACGTCCGGTCCCACCGCCGTCACCACGCCGGCGGCATCGTATCCAAGGACCATCCATTTACCGGCTGCCGGCTTCGCCCGGCGCCGAACCTTTGTGTCCACCGGATTGACCGAGACCGCATGCACCTGAACCAGGATGTCCCGACCGGTTGGGACTGGCTTCGGCAGGTTGATATCGACCAGGGCGTCCGGGGCGTCGATGGGGCGTGATTCCTGATAGCCGACGGCGCGCATGGGTGCCTCCTTCACTGTTGCCGATCACATGCGGCAGCGGGGCCGTTGAGGCAAGGGGCGCCCAAACGCGAATGGGACCCGACCGCCCTCTCGCGGTCAGGTCCCACTGGTTACGGGCGGGGCGTCAGCGCGGGGGAGGATGCGTTCCCACCCCGCCCGTAAGTCGAGGCTACGACTTCGCCGGTTCGGCGGTCTTCGCGGGCACGCTGGTCTTTTCGTGATGGTTGTTCAGGCTGTGCACTTCGGACTTCTTCGTCTGTACTGGCGCCTTCGCATCAGGAACGGCGGCAGTGGTCTTGCTGGGCGCCACGGTAGCAGGCGTGCCGGTCGCTGACGTGCCGGCCGGTGCTGGCGTCGTGATGCTCGTCGGCGCGGTCGTCTTCGCCGGTGCGGTCGCGGACGTCTGGGCAAAGGCGCTCAGCGGCAGGATCGCCAGGGTCGTCGCGACAAACAGGGAAGAAATGCGTGTCATGGTCGTTTTCCTTAACACCGGGGGGAGAAGTTCGGTTGCTCCCGGCTGAAAAGAATAAAGCCAGACAAATGTGACGGCTCGGCGATTGGGACGCGGCGGAAAAGTGGCGAACGATGCGAAATCGCATTAAACATCGGACACCTTCGCAACCGGCCGTCTTGGTGGGACAGTGGGGCGGCTTAACCGATGGGAAACGTCGATGCCGTTGTCTGGAGTGAAGGTCCTTGACCTGACGCGTGTGCTGTCCGGTCCGTTCTGCACCGCCCTGCTGGGCGATATGGGTGCGGACGTCATCAAGGTGGAGGCGCCGGAGGGTGACTCCGTCCGCGGCCAGGGCGCGATCAAGGATGGGCTGTCGTGGTATTTCGCGCAGTTCAACCGCAACAAGCGGTCGATCCGGCTGGACCTCCGCAAACCCGAAGCCAAGGCAATCCTGGGCCGTCTGATCGAGCAGGCCGATGTGCTGGTGGAAAACTTCCGTCCGGGCGTCCTTGCGCGCATGGGGTTCGATGACGAACGCCTGAAGGCACTGCGCCCCAGCCTGGTGGTGTGCTCGATCAACGGATTCGGGAGTACGGGGCCTTATAAGGATCGGCCGGCATTCGACTTCATCGCCCAGGCCATGAGCGGCTTCATGAGCGTCAATGGCGGTTCGGAGGACCCACCACTGCGGTCGGGGCTGCCGATCAGCGATCTGGTGGCGGGCCTGTATGCGGCGCTGAGTATTGCAGCGGCTGTGCCTCACGCCAAGGCGACAGGGCAGGGGCAGCGGGCGGAGGTCAGCCTGACAAACGGGTTGGTCAGCCTGCTGAGCTACATCGCCACGAACTATTTCGCGACCGGGTCGGCGCCGGCCCGCAGCGGCAATGACCACCCGATCGCCGCGCCCTATGGGTTGTTCCCGACCAGGGACGGCCAGATCGCGCTGGCCCCGGCGGACAATGCCTTCTTCGGCCGTCTGGCGGACGCACTGGGGGAACCCGGGTTGAAGACCGATCCCCTGTATGCGACTCAGTCCGCCCGTGTTGCCAACCGCGCCCGGATCAATGCGATCGTTGGCGGTAAACTGGCTGCGAACACGACGGAATTCTGGGTGGCGACCCTGAACAAGGCCGGCGTTCCGTGCGGCCCGGTCAACAGTGTCGCCGATGTCTTCTCGGACCCGCAAATCCTGGAGCAGCAGATGGTCCTGGACGTTGACCAACCCGGCTATGGCATCGTCAGGATGCTGGGCTTTCCGATCAAATTTTCGGATTCGCCTTGTCAGGTCCGGCGTCCCGCCCCACGCCTGGGGGAGCATTCCGACGAAATATTGGCAGAGCTGGGCTTCACCGCGTCAGAGCGGGAGGGGTGGCGACAGAACGAGGTTATTTGATGCGGCTAAGGCTGGGCGTTTTACTGGGCACGCTTTGTCTTGCGGCTGTTTTCGGCGTCGTCGAAGTCGTGGACTGGCGGAAGGCGGATGCGAAGACCCATGATTGGATGGGGTTCGACCAGAACGGCCTGCACTACGAAGTGCTTTTGCCACAACGATATGACCTGCACACGCGGTATCCCGTTGTTCTGTATTTGCATCAACTGGACATGGGCAATGCGCGGATGGCCCTGCTGAAGCAGGTGGATGGGTGGTTCAATACGGAGGCTTTCCGATCCCGCCACCCAGCCGTCGTGGTCGTGCCGATGCTTGACCAGACCGGCGATCCCGGTGGCCGCCAGATCAATTTTGGTGGCAAGCGAGAGGGCCACATCGGCGAGGACAAGACGATTGCGGCCCTGAACCAGGCGCTTGACCATTTCTCCGTCGATCGGACACGGGTGTACGTGACCGGCAACTCGATGGGTGGGATGGGGGCGTGGCAGATGCTGCTGGACTACAACATGCAGACCGGGGCGAAGGGGCATATCTTCGCGGCCGGCATGCCGCTGGCCGGGGCCCATCGGACCGCTGATCCGGCAAAGGCGGCCGAGGCGTTGCGCCAGGTGCCGATATGGGCGATTCACGGCGCCCAGGACAAAGAAGTTTCCTTGGATTGGGACCGCACCATGGCCCGGTTGCTGTCGGGCAGTCCGACGTTCCGGTACACGGAAGTGGCGGGTGTCGGCCACGACGTATGGGACGGTTATTATGCGCGCCAGGACGTCTGGGACTGGCTGTTTTCGCACGGTGGCAAGGCGTGAGCCTTAGATCCATTTGCGCCAGCGGAATACCCCGAGCGGAATCAGCGTCGTCAGGATGATCAGGCCCCAACCCCACGCATAGCCCCAGGCCCAGTCATATTCCGGGATATTCTTGAAGTTCATCCCATAGATGCCGGCAATCAGAACCGGCGGAATGCCAACAACCGAGGCGATGGCCATCACCTTCATGACGTTGTTCTGGGCGATATTGATGAACCCCAGCGTGGCGTCCAACAGAAATTGCAACTTGTCGTTCAGGTGCGTATCGAAGTCGCTGACCGACGCAATGTCCTGCCGCAGGGTCACCAGCCGGGGCGTCAGCGCCTTGGGCAGCCAGTCCGCCGCCCTGGCTTCCACATAAGGCACGATCCGGGCCGCCCCGACCTGGGTCTCCCTGACATGGGAAATGAGATGGCCTATATGGCCGAGTTGGCCGAGCGTGCGGCGCAGCGTGGCGTCTTCTGCCTTGCGTCCACCCTTCAGATTCGTGCCCATGGCGAAGATCTGCTGCGAGATCGTGTCGAGGTCGGCGCGAACCTGCTCCAGCACATCGGCCTGGCGGTCTACGATGGCTTCCATCAATCCGACGAAGATATGCGCGCTGCCTTCGCTGGATGCGGAGCCGCGTGGAAGATGCTCCGCGTACGTTTCGAAGATCCTGCTGGGGGCAAAACGAACGGTGATCAGCCGGTCGGGGGAGAGCACAAAGCCGGCCGAGACGCCACGCGCGCCAGTGTCGGCGAACTGGATCAGCGACATGCTGAGATATAGCGCGCCGCCACGAGTGGCGAGGCGACTGGACGTTTCGATTTCGCTGACATCGGCCTCTGACGGGACGTTCAGGCCGGTCGCCTGTTGCACCAAGCCGATCTCGTCGGGCGTCGCGTTCCGCAGGTCGATCCAAACCGCGTTCCGGAGCGCGTCGGCGGACCCGGTTTCGGCAATAGCGTCCAACTGGCCGTTTCCGCTGGCAAAAGCCTTGATCATCGCGAAGCCCTTTATCTCGTCTGATCCAGACGGAGCGTGCCGGCCGGATCGGGATCGCGTAGCCTAGCGGAAAGGGTTCTTCGGGGGATAATGGGAGGCACGTCCCCTGACCTCGCGAAAGGCCAGGGGACGATCCAAAATCAGTTCTTGGTCTTGTCCACCAGGGCGTTCTTGCTGATCCACGGCATCATGGCGCGCAGCTTCTCGCCAACCTGCTCGATCGGGTGTTCGGCCAGGCGGCGGCGGGTCGCCTTGAAGCTGGACTGGTTCACCTTGTTCTCCAGCATCCAGTCGCGGGCGAAACGGCCGGACTGAATGTCGTTCAGCACCCGCTTCATCTCGGCCTTGGTTTCGTCCGTGATGATGCGCGGGCCGGTGAC
>DNXO01000091.1:75139-76774 GCA_003506895.1 Acetobacteraceae bacterium
GGCATTCGAAATAGGCCATTTCCGGGGCGTAACCGGCTTCGACCAGGGTTTCGTAGCCGCCCTTGATCAACTCGACCAAGCCGCCGCACAGGACGACCTGCTCACCGAACAGATCCGTTTCGCACTCTTCCTTGAACGTGGTCTCAATCACGCCGGCGCGGCCGCCGCCGATGGCGGAGGCATAGGACAGCGCCACTTCAAGCGCGTTGCCGGACGGGTTTTGCGCCACCGCGACGAGGCAGGGCACGCCGCCGCCACGCTGATATTCGCTGCGGACGGTGTGGCCAGGGCCCTTCGGCGCGATCATGAACACGTCGATGTCGGCGCGCGGGTCCAGCAGGTTGAAATGCACGTTCAGGCCGTGCGCGAACGCCAGGGCAGCGCCCGGCTTCATGTTCGGGCCAAGCTTCTCGCGGTACAGGTCGCCCTGGCCCTCATCCGGGGTCAGCACCATTACCACGTCGGCCCATTTGGCGGCGTCGGCCGGGTCCATGACCTTCAGGCCCGCGCCTTCCGCCTTGGCGATGCCCGCGGAACCAGCCCGCAGGCCGATCGCCAGGTTCTTGACGCCGCTTTCCTTCAGGTTCAGCGCATGGGCATGGCCCTGGCTGCCGTAACCGATGATGGCGACGTTCTTCGCCTTGATCAGGTTAACGTCGGCATCCCGATCGTAATAGACGCGCATTGTACTTCTTCCTCTGTCTTGGTCGATTTCAGATAACGCTGCTGCCGCGTGCCAACGCGGCGATCCCACTGCGGGACACCTCAGCCAGGCCGAGATCCCGCATTAGTTCGATGAAGGCATCGATTTTGTCGGTGTTGCCGGTCAGCTCGAACACGAAACTACCCAGTGTCGTATCGACAACCCGTGCTCGGAAGGTATCGGCTATCCGCATCGCCTCTACCCGCTGCTCGCCCGCACCGATCACCTTCACCAAGGCCAGTTCGCGGGCGACGTGCGGGCCGTCCATCGTCAGGTCCGCGACGCGATGCACCGGAACCAGACGGTCGAGTTGCGCCTTGATCTGCTCGATCACCATGCTGGTGCCGGAGGTGACGATATTGATGCGGCTGCGCAGACCGGCGGCGTCAACCGGGGCAACAGTCAGGCTGTCGATGTTGTAGCCGCGACCGGAGAACAGCCCGATGACGCGCGCGAGCACGCCGGACTCGTTGTCCACCAGGACCGAAATGGTCGCACTGCGTTGGGTCGTGTCAGTCGGGCTGGGCATCGTCAGAACCAAAATGCAAGGGGAATGGGATATCCGCCCGCACGCGGGGTCATGCCCCGCCGCGACCGGATAGGCAAGAGGCAGGCGCTGCTTAGACCAGCGCCATGCCGGCGTCGGTCACGCCTACGCCCGAGGATTCATGCTCCGGCCCCAACAGCATCTCGTTATGGGCTGCACCGCTGGGGATCATCGGGAAGCAGTTTTCCGCCTGATCCACTGCAATGTCGGCGATCACCGCCGTCGGGCAATCCAGCATTGCGTTGATGACGTCGTCCAATTGATCGACCGATTGTGCGCGCATCCCCGTGGCGTGGAATGAGTCGGCCAGTTTGACGAAGTCGGGCAGCGCGGCCGAGTAGGTTTCCGAATACCGGCTGCCGTGCAGCAGTTCCTGCCACTGGCG
>DNXO01000091.1:77032-103066 GCA_003506895.1 Acetobacteraceae bacterium
CACTGGCGCACCATGCCCATGTATTGGTTGTTCAGGATGAACACCTTCACCGGCAGGCGATACTGCGCCAGCGTGCCCATTTCCTGGATATTCATCAGGATGGACGCCTCGCCGGCAATATCCACGACGCAGGCATCCGGATGAGCGATCTGCACGCCCATGGCGGCGGGCAGACCATACCCCATCGTTCCCAGGCCGCCCGAGGTCATCCAGCGGTTCGGTTTGTCGAAGTGGAAATGCTGGGCGGCCCACATCTGGTGCTGTCCGACCTCGGTGGTGATGAACGTATCCTTGCCGCGGGCCTTGGTAATTTCGAACAGGCGCTGAATGGCGTATTGCGGCTTGATGATGCCGCCGCGCTTCATGTCCTGGGTAAATTTCAGGCTGTCCTTCGCCTTCCATTCGTCGATCTGGCGCCACCAGGCGGCCATGGCCGGCTTGTCGGTCGGTTCATCGCTGGCCTGCCATGCAGCCAGCAGGGCATTCAGAGCCTTGCCGGCATCGGCGATGATGGGAACATCGACCGGCACGTTTTTGTTGATCGACGACCCATCGATATCGATATGGATCTTCTTCGACCCCTGGCTGAACGCGTTCAGCCGCCCGGTGACCCGGTCGTCAAAGCGGGCGCCGACGGCGAGCATGACGTCGCAGCCATGCATCGCGAGGTTGGCCTCGTACGTGCCGTGCATGCCAAGCATGCCCAGGAACTGCGGATCGCTCGCCGGGTAAGCCCCAAGGCCCATCAGCGTATGGGTGATCGGGAAACCGGTCAGGCGGGCCAGCTTGGTCAGCGCCGCGGACGCCTCCTGGCCGGCATTGATCACGCCGCCGCCGGCGTAGATCACCGGCCGCTTGGCCTGCTTCATCAGCGCGATAGCCTTGGCGATCTGGCCCATATCGGGCTCTGTCCGTGGCCGGTAACTTGGATGTTGGACAGTCGGCTCCGCATAGGGCGCCTTGTTGATCACGATGTCCTTGGGCAGGTCGATGACCACCGGCCCGGGCCGGCCGTTACGGGCGACGTAGAAGGCTTCATGGACCACGCGCGCGAGGTCCTCGCCGCGCTTGACCAGGTAGTTGTGCTTCGTGGCCGGGCGGGTGATGCCGGTGGTGTCGGCTTCCTGAAACGCGTCGTTGCCGATCAGATGGGTGGGCACCTGCCCGGTCAGACAAACGAGGGGAACGCTGTCCATCAGCGCGTCCAGCAGGCCGGTGACGGCATTAGTCGCGCCCGGGCCGGACGTCACCAGCACGACACCAACCTTGCCGGTCGAACGCGCGTAGCCTTCGGCCGCATGTACCGCCGCTTGTTCATGCCGCACGAGGATGTGGCGGATGGCGTTTTGTTGAAACAGAGCATCGTAAATCGGCAATACAGCGCCGCCGGGATAGCCGAAGATAACCTCTACGCCCTGGTCCTTAAGGGCACGGAGAAGGATTTCTGCTCCCGACTGGGTCATGTCCGCCGACATCGTTCGGCTCCTGTTTGCTGAATAGGGGCGGACGGATAGGCTGCTCGACGCCGTGGGTCAACCCTCGTTTTCAATAAACGTGAACAAATCGTCGCGTTCTCTTTCCGAAAATTGCGCCATAGACGAGAATCGCGCACTTATCGTGAAAGTGCGGGGCTGAGGTGCCAATGCGTGGTGGCGGAACCATGTGGCCTGCCGCTTGGTGTACTGCCCTGTGACCAGCTCCGTGCGGCGGCCAGCTTCCTGTAGCGACAACGTGCCGCGCAGGTGGGCCGATAGTTCCGGCACGCCATGCGCGCGCATCGCCGGCAGGCTGGGGGCGAGGTTCAGGGCAATCAAATCCCGCACCTCATCCAGCGCGCCGTCACGCAACATCGCCTCAAACCGTGTGGCGATCGCGGTACGCAGGGCATCGCGGGGCGGGTCGAGTCGGATCGCCGTGAACCGCCACGGGGCTGGCGCGCTCCGCCGGTTCTGCCATGCCGCCAGCCCCATTCCCGTTCCGCGCCAGACTTCCCAGGCGCGGGCGATGCGCTGACTGTCCTCTGGCTTCAGGCGCGCGGCCGTGGCTGGATCGACATGGGTGAGACTGGCGTGCAGCGCCGCCGAACCCTGCTCCTCCAGAAGCCTCCGAGCCTCGGTTCGGGCATCGGCGCCGGGGTCTGGGATGTCGGCCAATCCGTCGGTCAGCGCGGCGAAGTACATACCCGACCCGCCGGTCAGGATTGGCAAGCGACCGGACGCGCGCGCTTCGTCCATCGCCGCGAGCGCCTGCTCACGCCACCAGGCAACGCTGCCGGCCTCGGCGGCGGGGCGGACGCCATAAAGGCGATGGGGGACCTGTGCTTCTTCCTCGATCGTGGGGCGCGCGGTCAGGACCCGAAGCTCTCGATACACCTGCATCGAATCGGTGTTGATGATTGTGCCCCGCAGGCGTTCGGCGATTGCCACCGCCAGCGCGGACTTACCGCTGGCGGTGGGACCCGCGACGATCAGGGCATGCGGCAGCATCGCCGGTGGCGATCAGAGAAACAGGCGATACGGCGATATCGTGCCGTTCTGATCCTGTACGAAGAATTGCTTGCCGCTTTCCGTTTCTTCGATCAGCGCTTCGTAAAGCCGGAGGGCGTTCTTAACCACTTCGGCATATGACGCCGCTTCGGTCTTGACCTTCAGCACGTTCAGACGGTCCATGGAGCGGGGCGCCAGATCGAACTGCACGCGATTCTTCGACACCTTCGGCTTCGGGTCCACCCGGTCATCGGCCTCGGTGACCAGGTCGGGGGAAAATGCCATTGCCTTCATCGTGTGTTCCTTCCCGCTGAACCAAAGTAATGCGTTACCAATGCGCCGCACATCGGCCCCGCCACGGCCCAGACCACTTCCAGTCCGACGAAGCTGCCGGTTGCGATTCCGTAAGTGCCCGTGATCGCAAGGGCACCGCCGGAACTGAAAGCAATGACCCGAGACAGGAAGCCTCGCGTCCGAGCGTCGATGACATGGACATCCTGGATGTCGAACTCGCTGCCAATAGACGGCCGAAACCGATGTTCGGGGTTCTGGACCTGATCCTTTGCCTTGCCCCACATTCGAGTCTGCTCCGCGGAGAAAAGCACCGCGTACCGGAAGAGTCTGAAGGAAGGGTTAACGACATGGAGGATTTCCGAACTCGAACGATGATTTAGCCGACTCGGAGTGAATTGGCAAGGTCATTGTGAGGAAAATACCCTCATTATCCATCCGGGTCGCTCAACCATTCGCTTGCATGCGCGGCGCCCCGCTGTCAGGTTCCGGCCGCAATGACCGAAATCCTTACCGTGGTCGCCCAGCGCGAGGCGACAAGCCTGACTCCCGCGATCCTCAACCAAATACGCAACGCGATTCGGGGTGCTCCACCCGTGGTCCTCTCGCCCGGGGAGGCCGCCGATATTCCGCTTTCCATGCCGCTGGACCGCATTGCCTTGCGCGACGCGATCGGCGGAAATCAGATCGATGCCATCGTGACCAAGGCCCGCGGACGCCGCAAGGCATTGTTGATCGCCGATATGGACAGCACGATCATCCAAGGCGAAACGCTCGATGAACTGGCGGCGTTCGCCGGGCTTGGCGAGAAAATCTCGGCGATTACCGCCCGCGCAATGAATGGGGAGCTGGATTTCAAAGCCGCCCTGCGGGAGCGGGTCGCGATGCTGAAAGGCCTGAATCTCGACGCTCTGGAAAAGACTTGGCAGCAGGTCCGCCTGACCCCGGGTGCCAGGGAGCTTGTCGCCACGATGCGGTCGAAGGGCGCGCTGACGGCGTTGGTATCCGGCGGATTTACCTTCTTTACCGGCAAGGTCGCCACGCAACTCGGTTTCGATACCCACCGCTCCAACGTCCTGCTGGATGACGGCGCGGCGCTGATCGGTCAGGTGGAGGAGCCAATCCTCGACCGCGACAGCAAGCTCGCGGCGTTGAACGAACTGGCAGCGGAACGTGGGGTCAAGTTACACGCGACCCTGGCTGTCGGCGACGGCGCGAACGACCTGGATATGTTGCGGGCCGCCGGGCTGGGAGTCGCCTTCCATGCCAAGCCGATCGTGGCTCGGGAAGCGCGGGCGAAGGTCGATCACGCCGATCTGCGAGCCCTGCTGTTCGCGCAGGGATATCCGGCGTCGGCCTTCGTTAGCGCCTGACAATCAGGAATAACCGGGGGAACGGCAAAAGCACCGTTCCATCCGGTAACGGCTTGTAGGCGTCCACCAGCAACGCCCGGTATTCAGCGAGGTAGTTGGTCGCCTCGGACGGGTCGAGCGGCGCCAGAAACGGGCGCAAACCGCTGCCTTTGAACCACTCCACCACGGCGTCGGTACCGCCCGTCAGAACGTGGTAATAGGTGGTCCGCCAAATATCGACGCCCGTCGCCTGATCCCGCAGCAGAGCGTAGTACCATTCGGCGCCACGGCGGGGTGCGCGGGCGCCGGCGGAACCGGCCAATTTCTGCTTCCACCGCCCGGACGCGGCGACCTCGCGCATCAACTGGTGTGCGGGTTCGTCTAGGTTATCCGGCATCTGCACGGCCAAGCTGCCGCCCGCGGCCAGTTTTCCGACCAGCCGGGGCAACAGGGTTTCGTGGTTCGGCACCCATTGCAGGACGGCGTTGGCCAGGATCACGTCGAATGGATCCGGATCGCTCCAGTCCTCGATTCCGGCCAGATCGAACCGCATGGTCGGCAGGCGCGAACGCGCGGCGGCGATCATATCGGCTGAACTGTCCAACCCGGTCACAGCCGCGCCCGGAAAGCGAGCCGACAGGACCTCGGTGGAGTTTCCAGGACCACACCCCAGGTCCACAGCCCGCCGCACCGGTCCGGTGGTTACCGCGTTCAGCAGATCCCTTACGGGGCGGGTCCGCTCGGCTTCGAAGCTGGTGTATTGCCGAGCGGACCAGCTCATCCTGGTTGTTTGTCCTTGGAAGCGGGGGCCTTCGTCAGCGCCAGAGGGACGTACTGAACACCGCCTTCGCGCTGGATCAGCATCAGGACATTTTTACGGTCCGCCTTGCGGGCGGCATCGACCTGCTTCTGGATGTCAGCAGGGGCCGTTACCTGGGTCTGCTGCACTTCAAGAATCACATCACCGGGCTTCAGGCCACGGTCGGCGGCCGGCGTGTTCGGCGAAATGTCGGTGATGACGACGCCCTTCTGGCTGTCCTGAAGCTGGAACTTGTCCTTCAGCTCCTGGCTGATTGGCGCGACCTTGATGCCGAGCCCGGCGATATCCGTGGGCTTCGTCGTGTCGGCGGGTTTGCCGGCGTCGGTCGAGGCGAGTTGTTCATCCGCCGGGCGTTCGGCCAGCGTGGTCTGAACGGTAATTTCCTTGCCGTCGCGCCACACGACCACCGGCACTTCCTTGCCGACCTCGGAATCCGCAACGATCCGGGGCAGGTTGTGCATCTCTTTGACGTCGTGGTTGTCGAACTTCAGGATGATATCGCCGCCGCGGATTTTCGCCTTCTCCGCCGGGCCGCCGTCGGTCACGCCCGCGACCATCGCGCCATTCGAATCCTTCAAACCAAGGCTTTCGGCGATTTCCGGTGTCACCTGTTGGATCTTTACGCCCAGCCAACCGCGCCGCGGATGCCCGAACTCCTTCAGCTGACCGATGATGTTCTTGGCCATATTGGCCGGGATCGAGAAGCCGATGCCGATCGATCCGCCCGACGGCGAGAAGATCGCCGTGTTGATGCCGATCACCTGCCCATCCATGTTGAACAGCGGTCCGCCGGAGTTGCCCCGGTTGATCGCCGCATCAGTCTGGATGAAGTCGTCGTACTGGCCCTGGTGGATGTCTCGGCCGCGCGCCGAGACGATGCCCGCGGTGACAGTCCCGCCCAGGCCGAACGGGTTGCCGATCGCCAGCACCCAGTCGCCAACCCGGGACTGCGAGGAGTCGCCGAAATCCACCGTGGGAAGTGGCTTGTCGGACTTTACCTTCAACAACGCCAGATCGCCGCTCTCATCCCGGCCGACGATTGTGGCTTTCAGTGTGGTGCCGTCCTGCAGGGTGACGGAAACCTCGTCAGCGCCCTCGATGACGTGGTTGTTGGTGACGACATAGCCGGCCGGGTCAACGATGAATCCAGATCCAAGGCTCTGCGCCCGTCGGGGCGCCGGCTGGTTGTCACCGCCGCCGCCCCCGCCCGGACGGTTGCGGTTCAGGAAGTCCTTGAAGAACTGCTCGAACGGCGAACCAGGCGGAAAGGCCGGCATTTCCGGACCCATGTTCGGGCCGTTCTTGGCCGTGATCGTCTGGGTGGACGACACGTTCACGACGGCCGGCAGCAACTTGGCCGCCAGATCCGCGAAGCTGTCCGGCGCGGAGCGCGCGATGGCTGGTTGAACCAGGGTAACGGAAGGCGTCACCAAGGCGAAGGACACGCCAAGCAAGGCGGCGCGGGCGACGGTGGAGCGTATCAGGCGCATGATCAATTTTCCTGGCGAATAGGCCACATATGGTCCGAAGTGTCAGGCTAGCAACTTATCCGGCGAAAGACACGGGTGGTTCGCGGGCGGTTTCCTATCGTGATGGATCCGCCGGTGCCGTCTGAAGGTATTTCAGATAGTCGTTGTCCGGCGACAAAACGAGTCGGGCGCTGCCGCTATCGAAAATGTCGCGATAGCCTTGATAGGTGCGCCAGATCGAGAAGAACGCCGGGTCCTGACCGAATGCCTTGGCATAGATGTTCGTGGCCTCCGCTTCGCCTTCGCCGCGCAGGTTGTCGGCGGTGGCGCGGGCGTCGGCCACGATGACCGTGCGATCGCGTTCGGCTTCCGCCTTGATCCGCTGTGATGCCTCGGCGCCCTCGGCGCGCGCCTGGGCGGCGATGCGCTGACGTTCCGACTGCATCCGCGACAGGATCGCCTGGGTGTTTTCTTGCGGCAGGTCCGCGCGCCTGATCCGCACGTCAACGATCGAGACGCCGAAGTTCTGCATCTCGGTGTTCACCTGGGTGCGGATCGCGGCCATGATTCGCTCGCGGTCGGCGGATAGCACATCGAGCAGCTTGTTGTTGCCCATCACCCGGCGGAGGCTGCCGGTGACGACGGAGTTCAACCGGCCGCGGATGTTCTCCGGAACCGGGCCGATCGCCTGATAGAACCGCAGTGGGTCGGTGATGCGGAACACCGTGAAGGTATCGACGATCAGGCGGCGCTGATCGCCCAGGATAACCTCTTCACCCGGCAGTTCAACCGCCAACAGCCGGTTATCGAATGTGATGATGTTCTGTACGAACGGTATCTTCACATGCAGCCCGGGGTCGTCGATCGGCCGAACGACCTTGCCGAACTGCACGACCAGGACCTGTTCGGTCTGCGATACGGTGAACAGGGCCGCGCTGGCGATAACGAGCGCGACCAGAAGCCCGGCGAGGCCGGCAATGCCTGTCCGGTTCATCGGTTGGCTCCTACGGCGGCGGACGAGGCGGGCGCGACTGGCACCACCGGTTTGGGCGGCGGGATGTTCAGCGGCAGGAACGGCACGAGGCCTTTCAGCTTGTCGTCCACCACCAGCGGCTGCCCATGCATCAGCACATTCTGCATCATGTCCAGATACATCCGGCGCAACGTCACGTCCTTGGCCGCCTGATACGCCTTCAGCACGCTATCGAACTGCTGTGCCTGGCCGTTGGCCTGGGCGACCGAGGCGATCTTGGCGCCCTGGCCCTCGGCTACGATGCGGGCGGCATCACCGCGGGCGCGCGGCACGATGTCGTTGCGGTAGGATTCAGCTTCGTTCCGCATCCGCTCGGCGTCGGTGTTGGCGCGTTGAACGTCGCGAAAGCTTTCGATCACCGCGGCCGGCGGATCGACCTTCTGCAACTGCACCTGGGTGACCTCGACGCCGGCCTTGTAGCGATCCAGGATTTCCTGTGTCTGCCTCAGCACGTCGGTTTCGATCTGGGCACGCGCCTGGGTCAGCGCCGGCTGGATCGGGGTGCGGCCAATGACCTCCCGCATCGAGCTTTCGGCAACCGCACGTACCAGCGTTTCCGGGTTGGCGGTGTTGAACAGGAAGGCCGAGGCGTCGTTGATCCGCCAGAAAATGGCGACATCGATATCGATGATGTTCTCGTCGCCGGTCAGCATCAGGCTCTCGGCCAGGACATCGCGGCCGGCGGCATCGCGGCCGGATTCGACGTTGCCGCCGGAAACCGAGCGATAGCCGATTTCAGTGCGGTTGATGCGGGTGACGGTCGGGAGTTCGATGGATTCCACCGGCCAGGGCACATGCCAGTGCAGGCCGGGCGGAGTCCAATAGGCATAAGCGCCGAAGCGCAGGACGACACCCTGTTCATCGGGCTGGACGCGATAGAAGCCGGAGCCGACCCAGATCGCCACGATCGCCAAGGCCAACAGCGCGAGTCCGCGGCTGTTCGCGAATCCGCCAAATAAACCGCCGCCCCCCGGGCCGCCCCGTCCGCCGCCGGATCCGCCACCCAGCATGCCGCGGATGTAGCCCTGCGCCTGCGCGATCAGCTTGTCCAGGTCGGGCGGGTTGCCCCCGCCGAACGGGCCTCCGGGTCGCTGTCCGTCGCCGGGCCGCTTCGCCCCTCGGTCGGCATCGGGCTTGCCGCCATTGCCATTGGCGCCCTTGTTGCCCCACGGACCTTGTGTGGGTTTCTTGTCGTCACCTCCACCCGAGGAGCCTGAAGGGTTGCCCCAAGGTCCGGGACCGCCGTTGTTCCAAGGCATATAGGATGTAGCTCCTGTCGACTTGCCGGCTGGGATCACCCAACGGGGTGCCACCAAAAAAGGCGGTGCCCATTGCGCGAGCCGTTGGCGGAAACGCTGCGATGCGCCATATCGGTCTGGACATGGGCATGCGACGGGGTGCTTATCCGCCGGCCGTGTCAGGTTTGCAAGGTAAGGGTTCAACAGCCATGGTCGATGCCACTCCGAACGCCCTGCGCGATGCGCTACGTCAGGTGAAGGACCCGTTTTCCTCACGCGACATCGTCTCCGCCGGACTGGTGGAGGACATTCAGGTGCGTGGCGGTCTGGTGCAGGCGACGCTGATCACCGACCGCACCAAGGCCGCGTCGATGGAGCCGCTGCGCCGGGAGGTGGAGGCAGTGCTGATGCGCCAGCCCAACGTGACGAACGTCACCGCGATCCTGACCGCGCACAAGCCGCCCGCCGCCCCCGCACCTGCCCAGCACGCGCACGGCCACGGCGGACCGGCCGCCAAGCCGGCGCTGTTGCTGCCGGAGGTCAAGGCGATCGTCGCGGTCGCGTCCGGAAAGGGCGGCGTTGGCAAATCCACCGTGGCGGTCAATCTGGCGGTTTCGCTGGCCCGTCAGGGCCACAAGGTCGGGCTGCTGGATGCGGACATCTATGGGCCCAGTCTGCCCCGGATGGTCGGCCTGAACCGCAAGCCGGACGTGCGCAACGACAAGATGATCCCGCTGCAGGCCTGGGGCATTTCGTGCATGTCGATCGGGTTCCTGGTCGACGAGGAAACCCCGATGATCTGGCGCGGCCCGATGGTCATGGGCGCGCTGGAACAGATGATGGGGCAGGTCGAGTGGGGTGCGCTGGATGTTCTGGTGGTCGATATGCCGCCGGGAACCGGCGACGCGCAGCTGACCATGGCGCAGCGCGTGGCGCTGACCGGAGCGGTGATCGTCTCCACGCCGCAGGATATCGCCCTGATCGATGCGAGGCGCGGGGTGCGTATGTTCGAGAAGACCAATGTGCCCGTGTTGGGCCTCGTCGAGAACATGAGCTTCTATTGCTGCCCGAACTGCGGCCATCGCGCTGACATTTTCGGCCACGGTGGGGCGAAGACCGAGGCGGCAAGGTTGGGGGCGGAGTTCCTGGGCGAGATCCCACTGCTTCTGGAGATTCGCACCGCCTCCGACGAAGGGACGCCGATTTCGGCCTCGTCGCCCGATAGCGACGCGGCAAAGGCCTACGGCGCGCTGGCCGCTCGGGTTTGGGAGAAGGTGTCCGGTGCGGCGGTGTCGCGTAGCAGCGGGCCGCGGATCGTCATCGACTGATCCCGTCCGGGGGTCACGATAATACTACCGAACGGGAAGGGTACGCCCATGCTGACGCTGATTAGCGCGACCCCCAGCCCGTATGCGCGCAAGGTCCGCATCGCGCTGGCGGAGAAGGGCATCCCGTTCGCGCTTCAGACGGAGGTTCCCTGGGACAGCAGACCGTCACGCCCCAGCACAATCCCCTGGAGAAACTTCCCGTTTTGGTCCTGGAGGATGGGTCTGCGGTCTATGAGTCCCGTTTCATTCTGGAATATCTTGAAGCCAAGTTTCCCGAACCGCCGATGCTGCCGGACGACATCGATGGCAAACTCGCCGCCCGGCAGGTTGAGGTTCTGTGCGATGGCGTCTGCGATGCCTTTGTGCTGCTGTTCATGGAACGGCACCGGCCGGTGGAGCATCAAAGCCAACCTTGGATGGCCCGCCAGCAACGGAAAATCGACGGCGGATTGGCCGCGCTCGCCCGGATCAGCGGCGATCGGGAGTACGTGGTCGGGGATCGGTTCGGTCTGGCTGACATTGCCGTTGGAACGGTGACGAAATACCTGTCGGTGCGGTGGCCGGAGTTTCCTTGGCGTGACCGCCATCCAAACCTTGCCGCTCTCAGCGATCGGCTTGAGACCCGCGCCTCGTTCCAGGACACGGTTCCTTACCCGCAGACCTTCCGCGACAAGATCGTCTGACGTTTCTCACCGGTCGCCCGGCTTTTTCTCATGCGGAGGCGGGGCGGGACGCGGAGCCGGTGGGGCGGCCGGGCGGATCGGTTGCGGCCGCGGCGTAACGACCTGGGGGCGAGGTTCGGGCCGGAAGGGCGGTGCCGGCTCCGCCGGGTGCGGCGTAATCACCTGGGGCATCGCCGGCCTTGAAGGAGGCTGGATCGGCGCGGGACGGACGTAGCCCGGCGCCCCGGGATTCACCCCCGTCTCCGGCGCCGGATGTGGCGGTACCGGCTCCGCCGGGTGCGGCGTAATCACCCGGGGCATCACCGGCCGCGACGTTGGCTGGACCGGCATGGTGCTGACATAACCTGGCACCCCGGGATTTACCCCCGTTGGCGCGGTGGGCCGTATTACCTGTGGCTGTGCCGGACGGATTGCCCCCTCGGGCGGGACGCCAGCCGGCCGGGCACCGGGTGTTACAATGACTGGGCGGTTCGGCTGCGTGGCCTGTGGCGCCGGCGCGGTGGTTGGGCGAACGAAGCTCGCGCCCGCGGCGTTGCCCGGACGAACCGCCGGGCCAGGAGCCGGGCGCTTGCCCGCGGCGGGCGCCAGGTTCATTTGACGCGCAACGAATGGCGTAACACCGGCGGTCGTTGCGGTTGGCCGCACTGGCTGCTGCCCGAGAATCGGCCTGGCGGAGGCAAGCTCCCGCGGGCTGATGGGCCGAGTGACACCACGTAGAGGCCGCGAGTCCGTCATCGCCGCCGCCGGGACCGAGGTCGCGGCGCCACGATTGACGAAGTTGTTGATGGTGACGTTGTTGATGTTCGTGACATGGTTGACGTTCACCTCCCGCACATAGGCAGGCGACGCGTGGTACCAGGGGCGGAACGGCTCGCGCGGGCCCAGCGGAATCCAGCCGATGCTGCCGCTGGCCAGTGCGGCACCAAGCGCGATGCCGGCACCTAGGCCGATGAAGGTCACCAGGGCGGGTGCATAGACCGGCGGCCCCGCGACGACGACGGCGCCTGGTGTCCAGGCCCAGCGACCGCCGATCTCAACCCAGCGACCATAGTGGAAAGGTGCGAAACCCCAAGGCGCGGCGTCGATCCAGGTCCAGCCCCAGGGCGTGACGTAGGCCCAATGACCCTCGCGATAGGGCACCCAGCCCGGAGATACCGGCGGATACCAGACCTGGCCGTATTCCGGCGCCTCGTTCCAGCTTCCGACGCCATAAAGGTCTTCACCGCCGGGCATCGCAGCGACTTGAGCGGGAACCGGCACGGCGGCTGGCGGTGGTCGTTCGGCATTCAGCCGGTCGGTCAGGAACGGGCTGTTCAGCGCGGGGCCGACGCTGCCCTGGAAAGTGTCGGTGCCGGTGATCGTCGCGGCCTGACCGCCCGAGACCTGAAGCGATACATCCGGCCCCTCGATTCGCGCCGATCCATCCAGCACCGTGACCACGGTCGGTTTTTGGGTCGTACCGACGATGATGTCGTATCGTCCCGCACCGCCAAGCCGGACCAGGCCGCGCGGTGTTTGAACCAGCCATGTCTCGTTCGGCGCACTATCCCGCAGGCGCAGGTAGGTTTCTCCCCGCGCCGCGACACCCTGCAACCCGTTGGCGTCCAGGGCAGCAATATCGAATTCGGTTCCGCCGGCCATCGCGATGCGGCTCGCCGAAACCTCCAGTTCCGCCGTGGCGGAGGGTTCGGTCCAGAATGAATTGCCACTGCTGACAGGGTAGTTGACGCTCGCCGGGCTCCATTGCGTATCGCCTTGGTTATGGAACGAGACGGGGCCGGTCGCGCGAGCGATACGGCCAACCCGGGCAGGCGGGTCTGGCTGGTTCTGATCGGATTGACCCGGTGTTGGCTGGCCTTGGGCGGGAGGCAGGGGAGGCGGCGCCGGCTGCGCGACAGCGGCAAGCGGCACGACGGCATCCCACAGCAGCGCGCCCAGGGCGACCGTGGCGGTCAGACGGAAGCAGCGGGGATTTTGGCGCATCGACGGATCCTCTGCGAGCAAACGCTTTTCCCACCGGACAATGGCGGAACGAAGTCCGAAGCGCCTCGTCCGGACAGAGCTGGGCCGACGCAACCGCATGGCCGGTCATGGGTTTGACGTGCCTTTGCCGCCAAGCCGCCGCGATGGATACCCATATTCAGGTCAGCGCGAAGGAAGGATTGATCCCATGATAAGCCAGTTCCGCATGCGTTGGCTGCTGCCGTTGGCCGCTCTGGGCCTTGTCGCGACTTTGGCCGGCTGCATCGCCTATCCAGCTTACCCGGTCTATCCAGGGTATGGTTACGGCTACGCCGGCCCTTATTACGGTGGTGGTTATGGCTGGGGTCACGGCGGCGGCTGGCACCACTAATCGCACAGCAGGGCTCAGGGCTGCGCTTCTGGCATCTCGTATGATCCGATCTGGTAGGCTATTGAGTTAGAGAAGAGGCTGCCGCAGACGGTCTCGCAACCAGAGACGTCCGAGCACCATGAGTACTACCCTGTCGCCTTCCCGCTTCCGGCACGGCCGCAACTATGCGCGCAGTTACTGGATGTTTGCCGTGCCCGCCGCGATCGTCGTCGCGGCGGTGATCGTGTTCCCCTGGATCTTCACCCTGTTCATGTCGGTGCATGACTGGAAGGTATCGGGGGCCACACCGTTCGTCGGCATGGCGAACTATGCCAAGATGCTGGTGGACGACCGCTTCCAGTGGGCGATCGTCCGCACACTGGTGTTTACCGCGGCCTCGGTCGTGGCACCCGTCATATTGGGGGTATGGGCGGCCGTCTGCTTTGCCTCCAACTTCCGGTTCCGCGGCCTTGCCCGGACGATCTTCGTGCTGCCGATGATGGCGACCCCGGTCGCGATCTCGTTGGTATGGACGATGATGTTTCATCCGCAACTGGGCGTGCTGAATTACCTTCTTAGCCTGGTCGGATTGCCGCCATCGGCGTGGGTCTATGACAGCGCGACCGTGATCCCGACCCTGGTGATGGTCGAGACCTGGCAGTGGACGCCGCTGGTGATGCTGATTGTGCTGGGCGGGATCGCCAGCCTGCCGAGTGACCCTTATGAGGCGGCGATTCTGGACGGGGCCACGCCCTGGCAGATGTTCCGCCATATCACGCTGCCGCTGGCTTGGCCGTTCATTGTCGTGGCTTCGGTGATCCGGATGATCGACGCGTTGAAGGCGTTCGATACGATCTACGTCATCACCTTGGGCGGCCCGGGCACATCCAGCGAGACTCTGAACATCCTGCTGTACCAGACGGCCTTCGCCTATTACGACCTGGGATACGGGTCGGCGATGGTGGTTTTCTTCTTCGTGCTGATCCTGCTGGTCAGCCTTCTTCTTCTTCACATCCGGCAGAAGCAGGTGTGGCAATGAAATCCAGGCATCGTCTCAACCGCCTGCTGGGTCGCATCGGACTCTATTTCTCGGTGCTGGTGCTGATCTCGCCGGCGATCCTGTTTTTCCTGTGGATGCTGTCCCTGGCGTTCAAGAATGAGGCGGACAACACGGCCTTCCCCCCCGTGTTCATTCCCAATCCGCCGACGTTCGATAACTTCATCGATGTGTTCGCGAAGAACGACTTCCTGACCTACACGATCAACTCAATCATCGTATCGTTTACCGCCACCGGATTGGCGCTGCTGCTGGGGGTGCCGGCCGGCTATGGCATCGCCAAGGCGAAGGCCAGCAAGGCGGCGGTGCTGATCCTGATCGCCCGCGTCACGCCCGGGCTGTCCTACCTGATACCGCTGTTCCTGCTGTTCCAGTGGCTTGGCCTGATCGGCACGCTGACGCCGCTGATCATTACCCATCTGGTGATCACAGTACCGATCGTCGTATGGATCATGATCGGGTTCTTCGAGGGGTTGCCCGGCGAACTGGAGGAAGCGGCACTGGTGGACGGTGCAACGATCTGGCAGGCGTTTCGTTATGTGGCGATGCCGCTGGCTCGGCCCGGAATCACGGTCGCGATGATCCTGGCGTTCATCTTTAGCTGGAACAACTTCATCTTTGGGGTGGTGCTGGCCGGCCGCTCCACACGCACCTTGCCTGTCGCGGTCTATAACGTGCTGACGTTCGAGCAGATCAGTTGGGGGCCGCTGGCGGCGGCGGCGCTGGTGGTAACCGCGCCGGTGCTTCTGCTGACGTTGTTGATGCAGAAGGAGATCGTCGCTGGCCTGACGGCGGGCGGGGTGAAGGGCGGCTAGAAGTAGCAGCGTCGTGGTCCGGGTCACGCCCAGACCAGGACGCCGGTAAATGGTTTAGGCAGCGGCCTTCTTGGAAGACTTTTTGCCGCCGCCGGAGGCTTCCGTCATGATGCTGCGCAGGTCGCGCAGGAAGGCGGAGCCTTTCGGCGTGCGCTGTACCAGCACGCTGCGGCGATCCAGCGGATCGACCTTGCGGCGAGCGAGATCAAGTTCACCCAGACGATCCAGCGCACGGGTAATAGCTGGCTTCGAAACATTCAGTTCGGCGGCCAGGCCGCGAACCGTGTGGGCACCGTCGTTCAGATAGCAGGTCAGGAAGACCCCAAGCTGACGCGCGGAAAGATCAGCGCCATCCCGGCGAACCAGCGCGACGACCGTGTCGCGGAGGAGGCCGACCTGCGCATCCGAAACCGGGTTGGGAGGAGCTGCCACGTCGATTATCCTTTCTTTACCGGGCGATACGAATTACCCTACAGTTTCGGCCCTTAAACAAAACACGGATCGGTGTCAACCTTATTACATTCTTA
The DNA here is from genome assembly GCA_003506895.1 of Acetobacteraceae bacterium. Lineage (GTDB taxonomy): Bacteria > Pseudomonadota > Alphaproteobacteria > Acetobacterales > Acetobacteraceae > Rhodopila. The sequence goes on from DNXO01000091.1 coordinate 92,464, forward strand.
GAACTGTTTGCCAGTCACGACTCGGTGAAGCGGTTGTATTGGCGTGTGCTTCAGGCTCGGAACCCATCCCGCGCAAGCGCGAAGAGTGCCCGCATGGCCATTGCTTCCCCGCCTTCCGGGCGGCCGGGACGGCCTTGATCGTTCCATGCGTAAAGATCGATATGCATCCAGGGCACGCCAGCTTTCACGAACCGTTGCAAATACAGGGCCGCCGTGATTGCTCCAGCCATCGGCTTTGATGACACATTATTCAGGTCGGCGATGGAACTTTTTAACCATTCATCGTACCCCGGCCATAGCGGCAGGCGCCACATCGGGTCGTGCGCCATGTTACCAAAACGTAAGAGGGCATCCCCCAGGGCATCGTCGTTACTGAACAGTGCGGGCAGTTCCGGGCCCAGCGCCACGCGGGCGGCGCCGGTCAGTGTGGCGCAGTCAACCAGCAGAGTAGGGTGTTCCTCGGAGGCCTCGTCAAGCAGGTCGCACAGTACAAGCCTGCCCTCGGCGTCGGTGTTGCCGACCTCGACACTCAGCCCGGAACGGGTGCGGATCACATCCGATGGACGCATCGCCGTACCGGACACCGAATTTTCGACGCACCCCACCCGGACGGCCAGACGAATCGGCAGGTCCGCCGCCATCACCATGCGGGCGAGCCCCAGCACGGTGGCCGCGCCGCCCATGTCCTTTTTCATCCGCAGCATGCCCGCGGAGGGCTTCAGGTCGTAACCGCCGGTGTCGAAACAGACACCTTTGCCGCAGAGCGATAACAGGGGCGCGCTTTCGTGGGCTGTACTACCACGCCAATGAAAGGTGACGACCTGAGGCGGTCTTGAAGAGCCTCGTCCGACAGCTGCGATTGTTGGATACGCATTCTCAAGGGCAGCGCCCGAGAACGTTTCGGAAACCGCGCCGTACCGATTCGCCAGGGATACGGCGAAATCAGCCAACTCGACCGGTCCAAGGATATTTGCCGGCGTATTGATCAGGTCGCGCACCATCCAGGTGGCCGCGGCCTGTATCTTGCTAAGGTCGTGTCCATCCGGAACGAACAGCGAAGCGGGTTGGCGGCTGGCGGAAGTGAATTGTTTGTAACGATACGCACCAAGACAATAACCCAGGGTTGCCGCTTGATCGTCGTAATCGCCCGCCTCAAACTTCCAGGTGGAACTTTCGGGCAGTTGCATCGGAAGGGTGCCGAACACGAACGGCGAAGTATCCGTGCCTATCCCCAGCACCGCACCCTCGATCCCGCTCTGGCCAGGCAGGAAACGAAGCTCGCCCGACTTGGCGGTAAAGCCGCCATCGCGCAGGAATGCGGCCTGGGCTGGCGGCAGCGTCTCCAGAAAGCCCGATAACCCGGCGGGTCTGACGACATGTACCGGTCGCGCACCCTGGGCTGAAGGGGCGATAAAGTCGAAGGACTGGTCGAGCATGGGTGATGATCCTCGCGATGGTTCGCCGTGGGCCGGACGCGCCCGGAGCCATGACGGTGAACGGCACAGGGTATCGCGCCGGCCAGGTTTGTCACCCGGCCGGCGGCAAGACCTAACCCAGACTGCCGGCCAGCAGCGTTGTCACCCGGCGGGCAAAGGCGGTCGAGTCGGCGGGCAGGTCGCCTTCCTGCACCTGGGCCAGGTCCAGCAGGGTCTCCGACGCCTCGGCGATCAGGGCCGTGTTGTCCAGCTTCGCGGACAGGGTTTCGATCAGCCGGTGTTTGGGGTTGACCTCCAGCACCGGCCTGGCAGGCATCGTTGCGCGTCCGGCCCGGCGCATCAGCCGTTGCATCGCCAGATCAGGCCCCTTGCCGTCGGACGCCAGCACCACCGCGCTGTCGGTCAACCGAGCGGTGGAGCGGACGTCGGAAACGCGGTCGCCAAGGGCCGCCTTCATCGCCGCCAGCAGCGGGGAGATGTCCGGCTGATCCTCGCCCTTGCCGATGTCTTCCGCCGCCTGGGTGACGCTGCGCAGGTTTTTGCCCTCGAAGCTATCCATCCGTTCCGGCCAGAACGAGTCGATGGGATCCGACATCAGCAGCACTTCCAGACCCTTCGCCCGGAAGCCTTCAAGCTGCGGCGAGGATTTCAGCGCCTCGGCCTGATCGCCGGACAGGTAGTAGATCGTGTCCTGGCCTTCCTGCATCCGGGCAACGTATTCGGGCAGGGATGTCCAGCCATCCTGGGTGGAGGACCGGAAACGCAGCAGCGGGGCGATCTCGGCGCGATGTTCCGAGTCCTCCCAGACACCTTCCTTCAGGATCGGGCCGAAATTCTCATAGAACTTGTTGTAATCCTCCGCCTCCTTGGCGCGGTTCTTCAGTTCGGACAGGACGCGCCCGACCAGCGCCTTGCGGATGCGCGCGAGCACCGGGGTGGTTTGCAGCATCTCCCGCGAGACGTTCAGCGGCAGGTCTTCGGTATCGACCACGCCGCTGACGAACCGCAGCCAGTGCGGCAGCAGGTCGGCCTTGTCGGTGATGAACATCCGCCGGACGTGCAGGCGGACATGCGCGTCGCGGTCGTTGTCCACCACGTCGAACGGCTTCATGCCCGGAATGAACAGCAGGCAGAAATATTCCAGCGTCCCTTCGGCCTTCCAGTGCAGCGTCGCCCACGGCTCGTCGAAGTAGTGGCCGAGGTGACGGTAGAACTCCTTGTAGGATTGCTCCGTCGTTTCCGACTTGGCCTTACGCCACAGCGCGGTGCCTTCGTTCGCCGGCTGGTCCTTGCCATCCTGCGCGACCGTGATCGGCAGGGTGATGTGATCCGCCCATTTGCGGATCACCGTCTCCAGCCGCATCGGCTCCAGATATTCCGACGCATCCGACTTCATGTGCAGAACGATGTCGGTGCCGGGTTGCTCCCGCGTTGCATGGGCCAGGGTGAATTGGCCGGCGCCCTCGGACGCCCAGGTGAACGCTTCCTCGCTGCCGGCCTTGCGCGACGTGACCTCGACTCGATCGGCCACCATGAAGGCCGAGTAGAACCCGACTCCGAACTGGCCGATCAGGCTGGGCCGGTCCTCCGGCTTCGCACTCGCCAGGTTCTGCGCGAAGGCGCGCGTGCCGGAACGGGCGATGGTGCCGAGGTTGTCGATCAATTCCTGCCGCGTCATGCCGATCCCGTCGTCGGAGATCAGCAGGGTGCTGGCATCCTTGTCCGGAACGATGCGGATTTTCGCGTCGGGGGGCGGGGCCAGGTTGGAATCGGTCAGCGCCTCGAACCTGCGGCGATCCACCGCGTCCGCGGCGTTGGCCACCAGTTCCCGCAGAAAAATCTCCCGCTCGGAATAAAGCGAGTGTACCACCAAATCCAGCAGGCGGCCGACTTCGGCGCCAAATGAATGTTGTTCTAAAACGGTTTCGTCCATGGGTAACCTCCTTGCGCCCGGCCATATGCGGTCGCGCGCGTCATGTTTCAATGCGCCGTCGCATCTTCGATGCGCGTCCGGGCGCTTCCGCACACGGAAAACTTCCATCCGGCATCGGTGAGGGGTAGGTTGGCACTTGCTTGCTTACCGAGGGAAACGACGAATGGGTCTGCGCCTAATCGCCCTTCTGCTGATTTTGGGGGCTGGTCAGGCCCACGCTCAGCCCCCGGCGCCGATTGCTGTTACCCAGCCGGTCAGGCCGATCTTTTTGCCGGCGCCGGTGCAGTGGGATGCGGATTTGCTTCGCTTTCGCCCGGCGTTAAGCCAAACCGCAACCGATTTCGCCAACCTGACAGGCGGAATCTCGTTCGGAATGGCGCCTGCCGATTTGAACACGAAACTGCCCGAGCCGTATCCCGGGGTGTCATGGAATGCCTTGCCCCTGGCCAATGAGTATCCGGGCGAAGTCCGGTATTTCGGCGTCCCGATCGAAGCGGCGGGTTCGCTGCGCGTGGGGATGACCGCCTGCACCGGAACGGGCAGTTACCTCGTGTTCCTGTTCCGGCCCGAGGGCTTTTTCAGGTTGTCCTACCGGCTGGTCCCCGACAAAACCTGCACCGACACCAATCCGGCGGCACAGCAGATTTTCGGTCGATTTGTCCCGATGGGGCAGCAAGTGGCGCTCAGTGTCCGGTACCACGTCGGGAAGACACAGGTCGTGGACATAACCGACGCGACCGCGGGATATTTGACGCCAATCCGCTGGCGGCAGGGGGGCAATTGAAGATGCGCGTGCTCGGCGGTGTCCTGCTGATGGCAGCGGTTGCGGCGACAATGGCGCATGCGGGTCCGTTGTCGTTCGACCTCCAACTTCATGAGCCGCCTGTCATCGCCGACAGTAAGGCTCCAACCAAGTGTACCGTCACCTACATTGTCGCTGATATCGCGAATAACGACCTGTATGCGTCTCGCATGCGCATCGACCCGACCGAAAACGATGCGCCGGCCGATAATCGCCTGCCGTGTCCGAAAGTCATGCCGCCGCGCGTCGGCCTCCGCGCGCTGGATACCTGCCTCACCCGTGCGGGTGAGGCAAAGTCCTGCGTTTTCGCTGATATGAGCCGTGGGTTCGAACGCGAACCCGACATCCACAATACGTCGGAGAACGCGTCGCGGTGCAGTTCGGACAACGCATCCGATATCGGGGTCGCGTGCTGGATGGCTGGCAATCTTTCGGTTTGCGATGTGGCCTGCGCGGACACGCCGCAAAAGGCCCTTGTTCAGGCGCAAGCGCGATGTGAGGAGAAGCAGCAGCATAGCTGTCCGATCACCGCGACTGTGCCAGTTTCCGGCCCATAAGGTCCTCCAGTCCGCGCGCGACGGCGACAGAGTGCATGATCTGGACGGTTTCGTTCAGGTGGTCCGGCGTGTCGAAAAAGGCGGACCGAGGATAGCGCCCACCTTCCGGCGTCTCCAGGAAGTCCGCGCCTTGAGCGCGGAACACCGCCTGGATCGCCGCCTTCTCGCCGACGTTCAGTGGCGAGTCGGTGAACCCGACCGGCAGCCCCCCGATGACGCGCACACCATGCAGGCTTGCCCAGCGAATGAACGCCGAGATGAGTTCCGTGCCATAGCCGGCGGCGATCTCTTCCGCGGTGGGATGAAACGGAACCACCGCGGCCAGGGCGGACTGGTTGGCGGCGGCCAGTCCGGCGGTATGGCCGATATGGTCGCCCTGGCGGTTGTATCCCCCCGAGGTTGCGGCGCGGGGATCGCTGAAATCGTCGCTGACCAGGGTGGTTTCGATCACGCTCATCACCGCACCGCGCAGATCGCCGGAAAACAGCGCCGCGAACCATCGTCGCGGTGGCATGGCCAGCAGCGTGGTCCGGTCGTGGCGCAGCATGATCGTGGCGTCTGGTCCCAGGTCGCTGGTCGCCTGTGGGCGAGTGTATTGGGCTTCCTCCAGCGGCAGATAAACGATGTCGCCCGGGCGCAGCAGAGGCTTCCAGCGGGTGAACAGGTAGTCCAGCCCGACGCCGACGGCGATGCCCGCGTTGATGCACGGGCGGCCAATCAAGGGTTGGATTGTTTCGCAGCGGTGCGAATAGGGGCCGTTCGATCCGGCCAGGATAACGAGTTTCGGCGTGTTTGTGGTTCGGCCAAGGGTCAGGTTTGCCTCGATCCGCGCACGCAGCGCACCCAAGGTCAGTGGCCGGTCGAGTAGAAAGGCGAACGCCGCGACATATAAAGTCAGTGACAGAGCGCAGCTCAGGAGCAGGCGGCGCATCAGAACTGAAAGTACAGGAACGGTGCGACGTGCGGCGCGAAGAACAGTGCCTGTATCGACAGCGCGAAACCGGCGGTCAGTGCCCAGTGCCTGGTCTGCCGCGTCATGCGGTGGATGTTCGGCAGGGCCAGGACGATCAGCCATCCCAACAGAAGGCACGCGGAGACTTCCGGGAAACTCAGGGTTCGACCGTCGCCCAGGAAGGGAAGGACGGCGACTGGCCTGACAATGAAAGCCAGGGACGGGAAGGCTGCGACGATCAAGCGCGGCACGGAAATTCCATTGAATCCGGCCATCCCGCCTAACACGCCGACCGTGTCGCTGAGTGAGCCGGCCCGGAACGGTACCCAGGCGACGACCACGGCGAACAGGGTCAATGCGCGACCGGCCAGCCGGGGCAGGGGCGGGAACAGCCGGCGGTATTGCCGGTGAACCAGCAGGAACACGCCGTGCAGCGCGCCCCAGGCGACGAAAGTCCACGCGGCGCCGTGCCACAGTCCGGCCAGGAGCATGGTGGCCATCAGATTGAGCGTTTCGCGTGAGCGATTGCCGCCCAGGGGAATGTAGAGGTAGTCGCGCAGAAACGCGCCTAGCGTGATGTGCCAGCAGCGCCAGAACTGGGCGATACTTGCCGCCTGGTATGGGCTGTCGAAGTTCAGGGGGAAACGGATGTTCAGCATCCGCGCCAGCCCGGTCGCCATGTCGGAGTAGCCCGAGAAATCGAAGTAAATCTGCAGGGCGAAGGACAGCGTCGCGTACCAGGCCTCGAAAAACGAGAGCGCGGCGCCGTGGTTCGCGGCATCGAATCCAACATCGGCGAACCCGGCGAACATGTCGGCGAGTACCAGCTTCTTGGCGAGCCCGAGCAGGAAGATCAGCAGGCCGTCGGTCAGGTTGGCGGTGTTGGGGCGCGCGAGACCGGTGGCGGCGAGTTGCGGGATGATCTCCCGCGGGCGGACGATCGGACCGGCGATCAGATGGGGGAAGAACGTCACGAACGCCGCATAGAAGCGAAAGGCCGGCGGCCGCTCGCCGGTGCGTGCGGTGTCGGCCAGGAACATGATCTGCTGAAAGGTAAAGAAACTGATGCCCAGCGGCAGGGTGACATCCAACGTGGCGGCGTCCGGAACGGCGATGTGCAGGAAGAAGTTGGCGTATTTGAACCAGCCGAGAAGCAGCAGATTGGCCAGGATTCCGGCCGTCAGCCACAGGCGCGGCCTGCCGCCTCGGCCAAGTTTGCGGCCGATCGCATAATTGCCGGCCACCGACGCGATCAGGATCGGCGTCTGCGCGGGATTCCACCATGCGTAGAACAACAGGTCGGCCGCGATCAGCCACCGCAGGGACCAGGCGGCGCCGAACAGGCGCCCGATGGCGAAAAAGCCCGCCAGGCAAAAGGGCATAAAGCCGAGTACGAACATGACGCTGTGGAACATCATGCGCGATCACGCCGCGCCTGACAGCGATTTTGGTGGTGGCATTGGCGGGCCAAGAGCGACCTCGAAATTGACGCCGCGACGCTAGTCTCGAATGGCTAACAAATGGTTAACGACAATTTCGTCGGTATTCTTTACAGAATTCGACTGTATGCAGGTCTAATTCGTTGAAATAAAATAAGACCACTGTGTGGCACAGCACTTGCTGTTCATCTCCCGTTCCGTCACGGAAAGGGCGTCACCGTGTTCTTCGCGAAAATCCGCATCATCGTGCTGTTCGCCGCCATGACGTTGGTTCATGTCGCCGTGTCCCGCGCCGACCCGATCATTATCCAGTTCACCGCGCGCGTCGGCACCAGCAACAGTATCGATGCGGCCGATATCTTCAACGAGGGTTACGGCGCCAACCTCGCGGGCCAGATCATCGCCGGATCGGTGACGATCGATCCCACGCCGCTCACGGCGCTGTGCGGGTCTGGCGGTGCTTGCTATGCGGATTTCGGCGCGGGGGCGATCTCGGTCAGCTTCACCCTGAACGGCGTCACCTCCACCATCGTCTCGACCGGCACGCTCGGTTATTTCGGGAACCGGTCCGGCGGATCGTTATTGGTCAACAGCCCGGGCAACGGCGGCGACAACTATCTGGCGGCGGGTGCCACCAGCCCGGATGGGATGGTCCAGGAATCCATCGGCGCATTGTTCGTCAACGCCACTCTGTTCGATGCCTCCTTCGGTCCGACGGTGGCGGTGAGCAGCCTGGCCACGATCGGTGGCGGGACGGGTCTCGTGGCAGGCGGCATTACCTATATGAACCCGATGGAGCACCTGGACGCGACGATCCTGGGTATCGATGTCCCGGAACCCGGCGGTATCACGATGTTCGGCATGGCACTTATGATGCTGGTGGCGGCACGTCGAACGCTTACCGGCTGAACAGGTGTTTCCCGGCGGGCCGTTTGCTGGTAGCTGACGCTTGCCATGACCGATGACCTGCCGCCGAACCCGGCGCTCTTGCCCGCTGGCCTGCGCGATCTGTTACCGCCCGAGGCGGAAACGGAAGCCTCGGCCGTTGAGGCGCTGATGACCGTGTTCGCCGCACACGGCTATCAGCGTGTGAAACCGCCATTGCTGGAGTTTGAGGACAGTCTGCTCGCGGGCTCTGGAGTCGCGGTCGCGGACCAGACGTTCCGCCTGATGGACCCGGACAGCCAACGCATGATGGGCCTGCGCGCGGACACCACGCCGCAGGTTGCCCGGATTGCCACCACACGGCTGGGTGGTTCGCCCCGTCCGCTGCGTCTGTCCTACGCCGGGCAGTGCCTTCGGGTCCGCGGCAATCAGCTTGAACCCGACCGGCAGATCGCGCAGGCGGGTCTGGAGCTGATCGGGCACGACAGCCCGGAAGCCGATGCGGAAACCGTGATCGTGGCGGCCGAGGCCCTGGCCGCGGTTGGTCTGACCAGGGTCAGTTTCGACCTGACACTGCCGATGCTGGTGCCGTCGCTGCTGGACGATGCCGGCCTGACCGGCCCCGACCGCGTCGCGCTGTCCCGCGCGCTGGACCGCAAGGACGCGGCCGCCGTGTCGCGGCATGGGGGCGCCCTGGCGCCGGTGCTGACGGAACTGCTGCTGTCCGCCGGGCCGGCCGATCGTGCCCTGGCGGCGCTGGCCGCGGCGAAATTGCCGAACCTCGCTGGTGTGCTGGCGGAGCGGGTCGCCGCGACCGTGACGGCGATCCGGGCCGCATCGCCGGAGCTTCGCCTGACGGTCGATCCGGTGGAATTCCGCGGCTTCCGCTACGAAACCGGCGTCTCGGTGACGGTTTACGCACCTGGCCGGCACGAAGAACTGGGGCGGGGTGGCCGCTATATCTGCGGTGACAACGAACCGGCCACCGGCCTGACCCTCTATCCCGATGCGATCCTGCGAGTCGCCCCGCCGCGCCAGGCGCGTCCGCGCGTGTTCGTGCCGTTCGGTGCCGACCGCGATGCGGCCGCCAGCCTGCGGGCCAACGGGTTTGCCACTGTCGCCGCTCTTGCGGCGGTGTCTGACAACATCGCCGAGGCAAACCGCCTCGGCTGCTCCCATATCCTGCGCGACGGACAAGCCGCGCTTCTTCACACCGAGGGCTGAACAATGGCCAATGTCGCCGTGATCGGCGCCCAATGGGGCGACGAGGGCAAGGGTAAAGTCGTGGATTGGCTGGCAAGCCGAGCGGACGTGGTCGTCCGGTTCCAGGGCGGGCACAATGCTGGGCATACGCTGGTGGTCGGTGATCAGACCTATAAGCTGTCGCTGCTGCCCTCGGGGCTGGTGCGCGGGAAGCTGGGCGTCATCGGCAACGGCGTTGTGGTCGATCCCGATGCGCTGCTGTCCGAAATCGCCCGCGTTCGCGCTCAGGGCCTGACCGTGACGCCGGAGACGCTTCGCATCGCCGAGAACGCGGTGCTGATCCTGCCGCTGCACCCGGCGCTGGACAAAGCCCGCGAGGAAGCCCGCGGCGCCGCGAAGATCGGCACCACCGGCCGTGGCATCGGCCCGGCTTACGAGGACAAGGTCGCCCGCCGCGCCATCCGCGTCGCCGATCTGGCGGAGCCGGAGACTCTGTCGCACAAGCTCGATGAGCTACTGCTACATTATAACACGCTGTTGCAGGGCCTGGGGGTCGCGCCGTTCGAGAAGCAGACGCTGCTGGACGGCCTGCTGAAGCTGGCGCCGCAAATCCTGCCCTACGCCGAACCGGTGTGGGAGCGGTTGGACGAATTGCGCCGCGGCGGCAAGCGCATCCTGTTTGAGGGCGCGCAGGCCGTGATGCTGGACGTCGATCACGGGACCTATCCGTTCGTCACGTCATCGAACACGGTCGCGGCGACGGCATCATCGGGTGCCGGCGTTGGCCCGAACGTGGTCGGGTTCGTGCTGGGGATCGCCAAGGCCTACTCCACCCGGGTCGGTTCGGGGCCGTTCCCGACGGAACTGTCCGATGAAATCGGTCAACTGCTGGGTGATCGCGGGCACGAATTCGGCACCGTCACCGGTCGCCGGCGCCGTTGCGGCTGGTTCGATGCGGCACTGGTCCGCCAGGCCGTCAAGGTCAGCGGCATCCAGGGACTCGCCCTGACCAAGCTGGACGTTCTGGACGGCCTGCAGGAGCTGAAGATCTGCACTGGATACCGGATCAACGGCACGTTCTCCCGCCATCTTCCGGCTGCCCCGGGTGCTCAGGCGGCGGCGGTTCCCGAATACGAAGTGATGGAAGGCTGGTCCGGATCGTCCCGCGGCGCGCGTTCCTGGGCGGACTTGCCGGCCCAGGCGGTCAAATACGTTCGCCGGATCGAGGAACTGGTGGAAGCGCCCGTCACGCTGGTGTCCACCAGCCCGGAGCGCGACGACACGATCATGGTGAAGGACCCGTTTGAGGGTTAATACCAGCGGCCGAAGGGCCGCTGGTATGCGCGCGGGGTTGGTGGGGCGGCCGCGCGCCAAATCAATAGGATACCAGCCGCCC
>DNXO01000091.1:103269-173546 GCA_003506895.1 Acetobacteraceae bacterium
GGTATGCGCGCGGGGTTGGTGGGGCGGCCGCGCGCCAAATCAATAGGATACCAGCCGCCCACCGACTGACAAATGAGTCGAAGCTTCGGGCGGCTGGTATAAGTCCACGGAACAACGGCCGGGTCGATGTCGCCCCGGCCGCGTTAACCATCCGTAAACCTTTTGCCCCGTAAACTACCGCGGTCCGACCAACATGGTTCGCCCGCATGGCTGCTGATTCACCGCTGACTCCATCCAACGGGCTGATCGCCGGCCGCTATGCCGTGGATACCGCACAGGTGTTGCTGGATGCAGGCGGCGGGTTGACGGCCTACCTCGCCCGCGACCGGCTGGCCGCGGACGGTCGCCGTGTCGCGCTGGCGGTATCCCGCGACGCCTCGCCACGGATCAGGCACCTCAAACTGCTGACCGACGGCATCGACAACCTGATGACCCCGCTTGGTCACGGACCCGCCCTGCTTCCGGGTGGCAGGACCGAGGGTTATTTCGTCATCTGTTCGCCGCCCCCGGGGCCGCCCGTTTCCGCCTCGCTGCATCGGTGGCCGGAACGGGCTCTGATCGAACTTGTCCTGCGGCCCATCGCGCGGGTGCTTGAAGCGTTGCAGGGCCGCAAACTGACCCATCGGGCGATTCGCCCGAACAATGTTTTCCAGGCTGCCCCTGGCCAGCCGGTCACTCTGGGAGCGGCGTGGGCGGCTCCCGCGGCCATGCATCAGCCTGGTGTCTTCGAGTCGCCCTACAGCGCCATGTGCCCTCCCGCGGGACGGGGTGACGGCACCATCGCCGACGATGTCTATGCGTTGGGCGTCCTGCTGCTGACCTTGCTGACCGGCAAGATACCCATGGCCAATCTGGACGATACGTCCGTGATCCGATGGAAGCTCGATCTTGGCAGCTTCCTCGCCCTGACCCGTGATTCGCCGCAATCGGGGTCGTTCGCCGACCTGCTGCATGGGATGCTGGCGGACGATCCGGACCACCGGCCCCCACCGGCTCAGTTGCTCGATCCGGCCGCTCTTCGCGGGCGCCGGCTTGCCACCCGGCCAGCCCGCCGCACGCAGCAAGCGCTCATGCTGAACGATATTGCCGTTTACGATGCCCGCATGCTGGCATTCGCGCTGCTACGCGACCAAAAGCAGTCTATCCAGTCCCTGCTCAACGGGATGGTGACCCAGTGGCTCCGTCGGGGACTGGGTGACGCCGGCCTTGCGGCGCAGATCGAGGATTTGGTGCGCGGACGGATGAGTGAGCCCAAAGCAGGATCACGCAGCGATCCGCTGCTCATCATGCATACGATTGGCGCGATCAATCCGCGGATGCCGTTGTGCTGGCGGGGTATCGCGTTGTGGCCCGATGCACTGCCGGGATTGCTGGCGGATGGCATCGCGGGCGACGCCAGTCTGCTGGTGGCGGCCGAGGAACTGCTGGTGAACGATATCGCCGCGGATTGGTCGGTCGCGGAAATGCGGCAAGGCTCCCCTGGCGCCCCCGACATCCTCGCGCATCGGGCGCTGCTGGGCGGTCCGAACGGCTTGCTGCGGCTGTTCTATGGATTGAATCCGCTGCTGCCGTGCAGAGCCGACGGCCTGACGGCGGCGTGGGTTGCCGACATCCCGGCGCTGATGCGCGGGCTGGAACGCAATGCCGGAAAGGCGGCCGGCAGCATGATCGACCTCCATTTGTCGGCATTCATCGCGGCACGGGCGGATCGCAAAGCCGAGATGCAGGTGACCAGCCTCGCCGGAATGAAAAATGCCGATTCGATCCGCCAGGGTGAGCTTGCCCTGCTGCGGGATATGCAAGCGCGATACCATCCAGACCCCGTGCCGGCACTGGCGAAATGGGTGGCCGGCCGGTTGCGCCCCGATCTTGCGCGATGGCGTAACAAGCCTCGGCGAGAGGCCATGGAGGTTCGACTTGAGGCCCTCGCCCAGGCGGGGTTCCTGTCGAATCTGCTGGCCCTGACCGACGATGCCGCCGCGCGGGCCTACGACATCGCGGGGGCGATCCGAGCGGCGAATGAGGTGACGGCGATCGACGCCGAGGCGTCACGCATGGAACGGAGCGACGCGCAGCGTTTGGCCGACGCGGAACGGGCGGGGCAGGCAATGGTCGGCGGGCTCGGATTGTCCGTCCTTATCTTAGCCGCCATGTCGGTTCTGTTGCGATGAGCGGGATGACGAAAGTCGGCCGCGGTTTCAACGGCCTGCTTGTGCTGCTGCTGGCCCTGGCGGGTGGGGTGCTGATCGCGCTGTCCTCGGATATCGCGCTACCCGTGGCGCTTCTGCTGCTGCCGGGCCTTCTGGCGCTGTTGTTCGATCGTTCGCCCGGATGCGGCGTTGCCAGGGCAATCTTGCTGTTCCAGGTTGCCGCGTGTGTGCATCCAATTCTGGGCGCATGGTATCGCTGCGATGGAATCGACGGGTGCATGGCCGACCTCGCGGCGTGGCCCGCGCTTCTTCCCGCATGGCTGGCCGCGGCCGTCGCATGGCTATTAACGCAAATCCTGCCGCTGGGGCTGAAGATGCTCGACGATTACCGGATGGGCCTCCGTCGCCAGGCGTTGGCAGAGCGACGAAGGTCGTTGGTCGAGGAGTGGGGGCTGGACGATCCGGCCTGAAGTCATGACCCGGGCCGCCGGGTCATGACACATGCTGGTTGCTGGAGATTAAATGTATTCGCCGGCCATTGCGGGCTGGCGGTTGCCGGCATTCATTCGGCGTTCCGCGATTTGGGCCTTCATGGCTTTCTGTAGCTTTTCGAAGGCCCGAACCTCGATCTGCCGGACCCGTTCACGGGAGATGTTGTACTGCTGGGAGAGATCTTCCAGCGTGGTCGGGTTATCCTTCAGGCGACGTTCGATCAGGATGTGCCGTTCACGCTCGTTCAAGGATTTCAGCGCACCGGTCAGGAGTGCCTTGCGTCCGGTCAGTTCCTCGCGATCGGCGATGGCGGTTTCCTGAGTCTCCGATTCGTCCACCAGCCAATCTTGCCATTCGCCTTCGCTGTCCTGTCGCACCGGGGCGTTCAGGCTGTGATCCGGCGCGGCGAGGCGGCGGTTCATGCTGACCACGTCCTGTTCGGGCACATCCAGCACGCGGGCGATCTTGGCCACTTGCTCCGGCTGCAGGTCGCCGTCGTCGATGGCCTGCATCTGGCCCTTCAGGCGGCGCAGGTTGAAGAACAGCTTCTTCTGCGCGGCAGTGGTGCCCATTTTCACCAACGACCAGGAGTGCAGGATGTATTCCTGGATCGCGGCACGGATCCACCACATGGCGTAGGTCGCCAAGCGGAACCCACGATCGGGGTCGAAGCGTTTCACCGCCTGCATCATCCCGACATTGCCTTCGCTGATCAGTTCACCGACCGGCAAGCCATAGCCGCGGTAGCCCATGGCTATTTTTGCCACGAGTCGCAGATGGGAGGTTACAAGTTTGTGTGCGGCTTCCATATTCTGTGTGTCACGCCACTGATGGGCGAGCGACAGCTCTTCTTCCGGCGTGAGCATCGGAAATTTGCGGATCTCTTGGAGATACCGCGACAGGTTGCCCTCTGGGGCGATGTTAAGGACGGCAGAGGCCACTAGGAACTCCTTTCGTCAGACCGCTTGTGCTTGCCCAACGATGGCGCAAGATGACGGTATGAATGTGACTGAAACCAGTCTGAATGCAGGGCGGGAAATCAAGTCCCGGTGACCCACCCCTGATTGGCGGCGGCGTATCCGGACGTCCCCAGCAAGGAAGGGCATCCCCCCGCCTTGATGGGAAATCGTATACAGGACTGAAATAGTCCTGTCAAGATTAACGAATAGTTAACAGCCGGACAGAAAAGTATCGATCTCATCCAAAAGTATTTGCATATCAGCCGGCAGGGCGGTTTTGAAGCTTAGAACCTTGCCCGTTCTTGGATGCTTGAAGCCAAGACTGGCGGCGTGCAAGGCCTGCCGGGGAAAGTCGAGAAGTTGACCGCGCAGCGGCTGGTGTATGGCTTTGGCGACCGCCGGCACGCGACGCAGGTATAATGGGTCGCCAACGATCGGGTAGCCACTATTGGCGAAATGCACGCGAATTTGATGCGTGCGCCCCGTTGCCAACCGGCATTCCACTAAAGCGAGGCTGGTCTGCCAGGCCCGCATCGTGCGGTAGCGGGTCAGGGCGTATTTGCCGCCGTGACCCACCACGGCCATGCGCTTGCGGTCACGTTTGTCGCGTCCGATCGCACCCTCGATCTCACCTGTCAGCGGCTGCGGCAGGCCCCACACCAGGGCGTGATACGCTCGGTCCATGTCTCGGGCCGCGAAGGCGGCCGTCAGCACGTCGTTGGCGAGCTGGGTCTTGGCCACGACCATGACGCCGGAGGTGTCCTTGTCGAGCCGGTGGACGATCCCTGGCCGGCGTTCGGCGCCGATCCCGGTGAATCCCGGCCCGCAATGGGCGAGCAGCGCATTCACCAGCGTGCCGTCCAGGTTGCCCGGCGCAGGGTGGACAACCAGCCCGGCCGGCTTGTCCAGCACGATCAGATCGGAGTCTTCGTACAGGATGGGGAAGGGGATCGACTGAGGAAGCGGCGTCGCGGCAACCGGTGCCGGCAGGTCGAGGATATAGGTGGCCCCTGAGCGCACGGCCTCGGCTGGCTGGGTGATGGGACCCGAGTCGCCACGCAGTCGGCCCTCGTCGATCAGGGTCTTCAGCCGCGAGCGCGACAGGTTCGGGAGAGTATCGGCGAGGAAACGGTCGATGCGCTCACCAGCGTGGTCGGCGGTGGCGGTGATGCGGATCGGTCCGGACGGTGATGGTTCGCTATTGGCTGACATGTGGATGTGGGATAACGCGGATCGGTTACGAATGGGAGACGGCATGCGTGCGTTGAAGATCGCTGTGGTGGTTATGGGCGTATTGATCGTCGTTGGCACGGTGGGGTTGGTGGTTGGGATCGCTCGCCGGTCCTCGGCGCCGGTCGCTCCCGTTGTCGCCGCGCTACCGGCATCGGTCGCGGCGGTGTTGGATGAGCCTGCCGGGACGCACATCGCCGGCGTTGTGGCGGTGCGGGACCGGCTGGCGGTGCAGCTTCAGGGCGGTGGCGTGGACCGGGTCGTGCTGATCGATCCGGCGACAGGGGCGGTGACGGGGCATATTTCTCTTGCCAGATGAGATTTCCCTGCTTGAGGTTCCAGGGGTTACCGGGTAGAAGGCCCGCCTTGGCCGATGTCCCGTTCGTCTAGAGGCCCAGGACAGTGCCCTCTCACGGCACCAACAGGGGTTCGAATCCCCTACGGGACGCCAATCTTTCCTTCGTTTCAGAAGTGCTAGAACCGGGTAGCACCATATGTGGCCCGCGGCGCGCCACGTCCGCCACGGCAGTGTGAGGCAGGCGTGACCTCGCGTCCACGTCCCATCACTCATGGCACGACACTTGCTCCAATCGCCAGCGATGGCAGGAGCAACCGATCGCGTGCAAACTATTTCTCCGGCGCCGAACAGCGCGCCAAAGCATGTGAACGCGGTGATCGAATCCCGCCCGGCTTCCACGGCGGCGCCTCATTCGTCCGTTGTCTCAGTCAACGGCGTCGCCGTCTCCTATCCCTCCGCCCACGGCATTTTCCAGGCGCTCTCCAACGTCTCGCTCGACGTCGCTCGGGGGGAGTTCATCTCGCTGATCGGCCCATCCGGCTGCGGCAAGACCACGTTGCTGCGGCTGATCGCCGACCTCGCGCAGCCGACATCCGGGGAACTGCGGGTTAACGGCGGCACCCCGAACCAGGCGCGAACCGACCGATCCTACGGCTACGTTTTCCAGTCGCCCGCGTTGTATCCATGGCGCACCGCGATCAGCAACGTCATGTTGCCGCTGGAAATTATCGGCCTCAGTCCGACAGAACGCCAACAGCGGGCGGCCGGCGCGCTGGCTGCCGTGGGTCTGACCGAGGCCGCCGGACGATATCCCTGGCAGCTCTCCGGCGGCATGCAGCAGCGTGTCTCGATCGCCAGGGCGCTCAGCCTTCAACCCGACCTGCTGCTGATGGACGAACCCTTCGGCGCATTGGATGAGATCACCCGCGACAAACTGAACCTGCACCTGACCGATCTGTGGCGGGAACGGAACCTGACCGTGATTTTCGTCACCCACTCGATCCCCGAGGCGGTCTTCCTGTCCACGCGCGTCGTGGCGATGTCGGCCAATCCCGGACGCATCAGCCGGGTCATCGAGTGTCCGTTCCCGCAACGCCGTACCCTGGATCTGCGCAACACCAAGCAGTTCCTCGACGTCTCGCAGGAAGTAAGGGACGCGCTGAGCGACGCCTACGCCGATGAATAATGTCATGACATTTCGTCATACGGTGCCGGGTTGGCTTCGTCAGGCGGCGTCGATCGCCGTGATATTGTGCATTGTGCTTGCGATATGGTCGGTCGCCGCAACGCTGGCCAATCCGGCACCGAGCGATCCCGAACCCGGCTGGTTGCCCGCTAACTGGTGGAACGACCGTCCGATCCTGCCGTCGCCACCGCAGGTCGCCGTGGCAACCTGGAACGGGCTCTTCGGCTACCCGGTCAGCAGCCCGCGCAGCCTGATCTTCCATGCTGGCGTGACGTTGGAAGCGGCGTTGGCAGGTTTCGCCCTGGCAACGATCATCGGGATCGCGCTGGCCACCGCGATCGTGCACTCCCGGCTGCTGGACAAAGGCCTGCTCCCCTGGGTCATCGTCTCGCAATCTATCCCGGTTCTGGCGACCGCCCCGATGATCGTCGTGGTTCTGGGAAACGCAGGTTTCACCGGTCTGCTGCCAAAAGCGGTCATTTCCGCCTCGCTTGCCTTCTTTCCGGTCACCATCGGCATGTGCAAGGGTCTGCGCGCCGCCGGTTCCGCGCAGATTGAGCTGCTGCATACCTACAATGCCTCCGGTTCGCAGATATTCCGCAAACTCCGCTGGCCGGCGGCCATTCCGTATCTGTTTCCGGCGCTGAAGGTCGCGATGGCCCTGGCCATCACCGGGGCGATCGTCGGCGAACTTCCCACCGGTGCCCAGGCCGGCCTCGGTGCTCGGCTACTGATTGCTTCCTACAACGGCTTGATGCTGCTGATGTGGGCAACGCTCGTTGTCGCGAGCCTGACCGCTGGGTTGTCGGTCGGTGTGCTGACCCTGATCGAGCGGGCATTGCCACGCTTCAGAGCATCGCAATGAAACGGCTGGCTGGGATCGTTGCGGTTGTTGCAGGCATCGCCGCCTTGGCGATCGTCGGCATCGCCCCGCCCGCGGCTCTGGTTCTGTCGGCGGTGTGCGCGGTCGGCGGCTTCTACGCGCTGGCCGGACTGGCCGAGATTGAAAGCCGACCGGCCGTGGTGCTGACTCCGGCGCTGTTCGCCGTCCTTGTGCTGTTCCTTTGGGAGGTCCTCACCCGCGGGTTCGCCATCCCGATGATCTTGCTGCCGTCGCCCGGGATCATTGGCGCCGCGTTCTGGCAGATGCTGCCGGAGTTGCTTCAGGACGTGCGGCAGACCGTGCTGTACGCCGCGATACCCGGCTTCCTGATCGGCACGTCGCTGGGGCTCCTGGCCGGTGCCCTGGTGGACCGTTCCCCGTTTCTGCAACAGGGATTGCTGCCCCTCAGCAACTTCGCCAGCGTTATCCCGATCGTCGGCGTCGCGCCGATCATGATCATGTGGTTCGGTTTCGGCGGCGAATCAAAAGCGGCGGTGGTCATCCTGATCACTTTCTTCCCCGCCTTCGTCAACATGGTCGCCGGCCTGGGGCAGGCCTCCAGGATCGAACGCGATCTGATGACCTCCTATGCGGCTACCTACTGGCAGACGATGCGCAAACTGCGCTTGCCGGCGGCGCTGCCGTTCCTTTTCGCCGCACTCAAGATCAACGCCTCGCTGTCGCTCATTGGCGCCATCGTCGCCGAGTTCTTCGGCACCCCCGTGCATGGGATCGGTTTCCGCATATCCGCGGAAATCGGCCACCTCGCACTCGATCACGTCTGGGCCGCGATCCTGATCGCCGCCCTGGTTGGATCAATCAGCTACGCGCTGCTGGCCGCGGCCGAACGCAGCGTGACGTTCTGGCATCCCTCGCAACTAAGTGGCCGCACCCGGCCAAGACCTTGAAGGAGATTCGCGTGCTGAAGAATTTGCTACGAACGGCGCTTGCCGGCGTCCTGGCGCTGGCGTCTACCGGCGCCTACGCGCTGGAGCAGGCGTCGGTCCAGTTGAAATGGGTGTACCAGGCGCAGTTCGCGGGCTATATCGTGGCGCAGCAGAAGGGCTTTTACAAAGCCCAGGGCCTGGATGTGACGATCAAGCCGGGCGGTCCCGATCTGGCACCGCCGCAGGTGCTGGCGGGCGGTGGCGTCGATTTCGCGGTAGACTGGCTACCCAGCGCCCTGTCGGCCAGGGAAAAGGGCGTGCCGATGGTCAACGTCGCGCAGTTCCTCACCCGAGCGGGCGGGCTGATCACATGCTGGAAAGTGCCGGGAAAGACGAAGCCCGAGGAATACTTCAAGGGCAAGACCGTCGGCGTTGCGTTCGGTGGTAACGAGTATCCGTTCCTGTCGTTCGCCGCGCACTTGAATCTGACGACCTCGGGCGCCAATCCCGATGTGAAGATCATCAAGCTGGGCTTCAATGTCGATCCGCTGCTGCAACATCAGGCCGATTGCATCGCCACACAGATCTACAACGAGTATTATCAGATCCTGGACGCCGGTATTACGCCCGACCAACTGATCACCTTCCCCTACGCCGACTATAATGTCGATACGCTGGAAGATGGCCTATATGCCCTACAGCCGAAGCTGAACGATCCGGCGTTCGCGGCGAAAGCGGCGCATTTCCTGGCTGGGTCGATCGAGGGCTGGAAATACGCCGTCGAACACCCCGAGGAAGCCGCCAAGATCATCGTCGATAACGACCCGGCCGGCGTCGCGGTTTACAAGATCCAACTTCGGCAGATGAAGGAAATCGCCAAGCTGGTTGGCTCCGGCGGCAAGGCCGTGGGTTACCTGGATCCCGCCGCGTTCGACCAGACCGTCGCTATCCTGCTGGCCGGCGGTTCCACCCCGATCATCACTAAGAAGCCCGAAGGCGCCTGGACGCATGCGGTTTGGGACAAAGCCGAACCGGAGGTGAAGTGAGCGCCCCACTGGCTGCGATAGACGTGCACTCGCACGTCTATCCAGGCCGCTATATGTCCCTGCTACGGGCGCGCGACACGGTTCCCCGGATCGTCGCCCGTGGCGGTCAGGACCGGATGCTGATCCTGCCCGGCGAGGATGCCGACAGCAGCACCTCGGTCGGGCGTCCGATCGGCAGCGAATACTGGGATCCGGCGCGCAAGATCGCGTTCATGGACCGGCACGCAATCGCAGTGTCGGTCATCAGCCCGGCCAATCCCTGGCTGGACTTCCTGGCCGACGCCGGTCCCGTTGCGACTGAAATCAATGAGGACATGGAGACGCTGTGCGCCGCAAGCGGCGGCCGGCTGTACGGTCTGGGGTTGCTCCCCATCCGCGATCCAGCGGCCTCGGCTGCCGAGCTTGGCCGTATCGCTGGATTGCCGCATCTGCGTGGCGCCGTGATCGGGACAACCGGGGCAGGGAAGGGGCTGGACGATCCAGCCCTGGATCAGGTCTGGGCCGCGGCGGAGCGGCATGGCCTGATGATCTTCGTCCATCCTCACTACGGGTTGGGCAACGAGGCCCTGGCTGGCTACGGCCATGCCACGTTGCTCGCCCTCGGCTTTCCGTTCGAAACGACCGCCGCGATCACCCGCCTGATCTTGGGCGGCGCGTTCGACCGGTTTCCCGGACTGCGCATGATGGTCGCCCATGCCGGCGGCGTTCTACCCTATTTGGCCGCTCGGCTTGATGCCTGCGTGGCCGGCGATGCGCACTCACCGGTGCGGCTGCGACATGAACCGAGTTCCTATCTGCGCGGCCTGTATTTCGATGCGATAGGCTATCAGGCGGCGACCCTGGCAATGCTGATGTCGCTGGTCGGGGTAGAGCGGATCATGTTCGGGACGGATCATCCGTTCTTCCCGCCGCACGTGGAAAACGCCGAACTGGACAGCACGGAGTGGCACAGCCCGGCGGTGCACCGTGCCGTGCTGCGGGAACTGGGACCACAAGCGGAGATCGCGATTCTGAACGGCAACGCGAAGGCGATACTGTGCATCGATCTATCGACATGACGCCGGCGGAACGTGCCCTGGCTGCCCAGGTTCGCAACGAACTGGCGCTGTTGGCCTATCCGGATCGGCCGTGGGTGCGGCCGGTGGTTGCGGATGGCACGACCTGCGCGGATGTTCTGGTCATCGGCGGCGGTCAATCCGGCCTTGCGATCGCCCACGGCCTGCGCCGCGACGCCGTCACCAATGTCGCGGTGCTTGATGCCCGCCCGGCCGGACAAGAGGGCGTCTGGGAACATTTCGCCCGGATGCCCGAGTTGCGGACACCGAAAGAGCAGCTCGGCATCGAGTTTGGCCAGCCGAACCTGTCGGTTCGAGCATGGCATGCGGCCAGGTACGGGTCGGCGGGGTGGGCGACGTTCAAGCGCGTCCCACGCCAGGACTGGATGGCGTATCTACGCTGGTATCGTGAGGCGCTGGATCTTCCGGTGGAGAACGATGTCACTGTCACCGAGATCAGGCCCGGTCCGCGTCCGGGTATTTTAGCCGTGGATACGTCGCGCGGAACCCGTCTGGCCAGATCGGTCGTTCTCGCGACCGGCTTCGAGGGGGCCGGCTCGTTGCGGATACCGGATGCGGTTTCGCAATCGCTCCCGCCGGACCGTTACGACCATGCCTGCACGCCGATCGACTTTGGCCGCTTCAATGGCAAGCGCATCGGTATTCTGGGCCATGGCGCTTCGGCGTTCGATGCGGCTGTGGAGGCTCTGCGATCGGGCGCGGCCTCGGTCGATCTATGTTTCCGGCGTTCGGCGCTGCCGGTGGTCAATCCGCACCGGTTTCTGGATGCGCCCGGCCTCATGGCCCATTGGCCGGCGCTGACCGACCGCGTCCGCTGGAACATCGCCCGCCACATGCGGACGTTCGATCAGCCGCCGGGCGTGGCCAGCTTCGAAACCGCCATAGCGCTTCCGGGATTCCGGATGCATGCGGCCAGCCCGTGGGACGAGGTATCGCTGGATGGTCCGAAGATCCGGGTCACGACCCCACGGGACGACTTCTATTTCGATCACGTGATCTGTGCCACGGGCTACGCCTTCGACCTTGCCGCCCGGCCTGAACTGCGTGGCCTCGCGCACGACGTGGTGCTGTGGCGGGACCGGTTTGATCCGCCCGCGGATGAGAAAAGCGCGGAGTTGGGTGCGTACCCCTACCTGGCCGAAGGTTACGAATTCATACCACGCCGCCCGGATGACGACTGGATATCCCGCGTCCATGCCTTCAACTTCGCGGCTTTGGTTAGCACCGGCCCGCACTCGACGTCGATCAGCGGCCACAAATTTGCCTTACCCCGGCTACTGCGCGCGCTTGTGCGG
The DNA here is from genome assembly GCA_003506895.1 of Acetobacteraceae bacterium. Taxonomy (GTDB): domain Bacteria; phylum Pseudomonadota; class Alphaproteobacteria; order Acetobacterales; family Acetobacteraceae; genus Rhodopila. Next base: position 114,772 of record DNXO01000091.1, read on the forward strand.
CGGCTGTTCCTGGAGCAGCAGGACGGCATCATCGGTGCGCTGCGGGCCTACGATGAACTGGACCTGGTGATCCCCTCCGGCATCCAGCAGGAGACCGCACATGTCTGAACCAGAGCTACACGACCTGATACCGATGGAGCTGACCCGGGCGGCATTCGCGCCGTACGGGACAGTGGTTCCCCCAATGGAAGACGGGACGGCTTTCGGACCGCTGGATGCCACGCTGCGTTTCGGTTCCGGCACGCCGCGCTTTTACGCGATGCGTCTGCCCAACCGCGGCTTGGTGATCAGCCGGATCACGCGGCACCGGCAGGTGACGCAGGTCCTCGCCTCGGCCGGTGGGCTGCCGTGGTTGATCGCGGTCGCACCACCGCCGGCGGTGGACGCCGACGATGCCGAACCGGATTGGCGGGACATACGGGCTTTCAGTATTCCAGGAAATGCCGCGGTGATGCTGGCATGCGGAACATGGCATGCGGGGCCGCTGTTCCAGGCGCCGGAAGCGAGTTTCTTCAATCTGGAACTCAGCGATACCAACATTACCGATCATTGGAGTTGCGATCTGGTGAAGCGTTACGGCGTGGCACTGCGATTGGCGCCTGAGAACAACTGAGGATCCGATCATGTCGCAAATACCGGTTATCGACATCGCGCCGCTACTCAACGGCGGCCCCGAGGGTGAGCGCGCCGTTGCCTCCGAGATTGGACGGGCCAGTCGGGAACGGGGATTTTTCTACATTGCCAACCATGGCGTCCCAACCAGCCTGCGTGCGGAGCTGTTCGATGCCGCCGCGACGTTCTTTGCCCAGCCCGATCAGGCGAAGCAGGCTGTCTCGTTCTTCAAATCGCCGCATAACCGGGGATACGTGCCGATCGAGGGCGAAACGCTCGATCCGTCGCTGCGGCCGGATGCGAAAGAGGCTTACAACATCGGCCGCGAACTGGCGGCGGACGATGTGGACCTGCTGGCCGGAACACCGTTTCACGGCCTGAATCAATGGCCGGACCTGCCGGGCTTCCGCGACACCACACTTGCGTATTTCACGGCGATGCAGAGGCTTGGCGAGAAGCTGCATCGTGCCTTTGCGATCGATCTGGGGTTGGCCCCGGATTACTTCCTGCCATTTATCGACCGGCCGATCGCCACCCTGCGCCTGCTGCATTATCCTCCGCATCCAGGCTCGTTCGACGGCAGCCAGTATGGCGCCAGTCCCCACACGGACTACGGGAATCTGACGCTGCTGGCGCAGGACGACGTCGGTGGGCTGGAAGTCAAGGAACGCGACGGCGGCTGGATCGACGCGGTGCCGATGGACGGGACCCTGGTCTGCAACATCGGCGACTGCCTGATGCGCTGGAGCAATGACGTCTATGTATCGACCCCGCATCGAGTCGTGAACCGCGGGGGCGCCGAACGGTTCTCAGCCGCATTCTTCTTCGATACCAACGCCGACGCCCTGGTAAGCTGCCTGCCGACCTGCCGGTCCGATGAACGGCCGCCGCGCTATGCGCCGGTGAACGGTGCCGACTATCTGCGTTCGCGGCTGGAGCGCACCTACAAGGAAGGGTTCGTGACGCTCACTGGTAAATCGGGTTCGGAATGAACATCGTCGGCGGTGCGCGTTGACGCCGGCTTCATAGCCGGTATCTAACGCTCGTCGCTTTCGTCAGCAGGAGTCCGGACGTGGTTCTTACCAGCAGCATCAAGGGGGTCATCCCCATCGCGCCAACCCCATTCCATACCGATGGAACGGTCGATGACGTCTCTCTGGACCGCATGACGGACTTCTTTCTCGCCGCCGGGATCGACGGAATCACCATCCTCGGCCAACTCGGGGAGGCACCGAAGCTCGACCACCAGGAAGCGATCGGCATCGCCCGCAAGGTGATCAAGCGGGCGAATGTTCCGATCATCGTCGGCGTGTCGGCGCCGGGCTTCGCGGCGATGCGTGCCCTGACGCGCGATGTCATGGACCTGGGTGCCGCCGGAGTTATGATCGCGCCGCCTAATACGCTGCGCACCGACGATCAGGTCGTGACCTACTATCGGCAGGCGGCGGAGGCGATCGGGTCCGACGTGCCGTTCATCCTCCAGGATTACCCGCTGACCTTCAGCGTGGTCATGACGCCCGCCGTCATCCGCCGCATCGTTACCGAAAATGAGTCCTGCGTGATGCTGAAGCACGAGGACTGGCCGGGACTGGAGAAAATCAGTGCCCTGCGTGCGTTCGAACGTGACGGATCGATGCGTCACGTCGCGATCCTGACCGGCAACGGCGGTCTGTTCCTGGATTTCGAGATGGACCGAGGCGCGGACGGCGCCAACACCGGCTACGCCTTTCCGGAAATGCTGGTGGATGTGGTCAGACTGTCCGCCGCCGGAAAGCGAGATGAGGCGCACGATCTGTTCGACGCGCACTTGCCGTACCTTCTGTATGAACAACAACAGGGCGCCTTGGGCCTCGCTGTCCGCAAGTACGTCCTGATGCGCCGTGGCGTGATTGCCTCGGACACGCAACGCAAGCCGGGGCTGGCGCTGAGCGCGACGGCGAAGGCCGAGGTGGATTATCTGCTGTCCAGGGTCGCTCGGTTCGACAAGCGGGCTCACATCGCAGGGGCATAGTCGGTCCGTCGGGGGGGCGGGACGCAAGCGACCGGGGCTTGCATTTTGACCCCCTGATGGATGGGCCGGATGATCAGGCCATTGGCGTATGTCTTGACGAATGTAACCATTTAACCATAACGCGTACCTAAACGCGAACCTTGAGGGGACTCCATGAATAAACAAACGATCAGCCGGCGCCACGTTATCGGTGCCGCACTGGCCGCTCCGGCGATCATCGGGACGGCGCGGGCGCAGGCGCGCATGCTGAAGATGACACTGGCGGATACCGTTGCGAACCCCGTTTATGACATCTGCAAAAAGTTCGCGGCCGACGTGCATGAGCGTACCAAGGGTTCGCTCGACATTCAGGTCTATGGCGCCGGCCAGCTTGGCAGCCAGGTCAACGCACTGACCGGCATGCAGACCGGCATTATCGATTTTGTCGCTCACACCACGGGTTATATGGACACGATCTGGCCCCGCTGTGCGGTGCTGGACCTGCCGTATGTGTTCCGCGATGGCGCCATGGCGGCCAAGGTGCTGGATGGCCCTGTCGGCGAGGAACTGTTCAAGGCATTTCCGGAACGTGGCGTTTACGGCCTGTGCTGGGGCCATTGGGGCTGGCGCCCATGCTCGACCACACTGACCAAGCCGCTGACCGAACCGTCCGACATGGCGGGGCTGAAGATCCGCATCCAGCCGGGTGCGATCTTCGCGGAAAGCTTCAAGCAGGTCGGCGCGATTCCGGTGGCGATCGATATCTCCGAGGTCTATGTCGCGATGTCCCAGGGCGCCGTGCAGGCGATCGAGACGCCGATCATCTCGATGGTCGCGAACAAGATGCAAGAGATCGTCAAGGTCGTGAACCAGACGAATTTCGTCTATAACGCGGGCGCTTTGATGGTTAGCAAGCGGCGGTTCGACTCGTTCACGCCGGAACAGCAGACGGCGGTGCGCGAAGCCGCGAAGGACATGGCGGTTTACTGGCGGGCCGACGTCGCGACGGCGACGGACAAGGCGGCGGAAACGATGAAGGCCGCCGGTGTGCAGATCGCCGACGTTGATACAGGCGCCTATACAAAGGCGCTGAAGCCGATTTACGACAAATTCCGGCCGGTGATCGGCGATGACCTTGTGGATATGGTGCTGAAACAGACCGGCGCAGCCTGAGCCATGGTCACCCTGGCCGAAGATGCGGCACTGACCGCCCTGGCGCCCCGTGAAGGGGCGGCCAGGGAGGTTTTTCGGCATTTCTGCGGTAGCCTGGATACTGGCGCGCGCGCTATCGCCGCGGCCGGGATGCTGATCGAGCTCGCGATTATCGTGCTGGACGTGCTGCGGCGCGAGGTGTTTCACACATCGTTCCTGTGGGGCGATGAAGCCTCGAAAATGGCGCTGTCGCTGGTGGCCTTCATCGGCGGCGCGGCGGCCTATCGCGGCGGGCAGCATACCTCGATCCGGGTGTTGCTAGACCTGATGCCGGTGCGCACGCGCGCCTTCATCCTCGCCATGCTGGAATGGACCGTCATCGTGACGACGGGCATCGCTATGTGGGCATCGTACGCGCTGATCCATGATAACTGGGCCAACGCGACGCCGATCTTGCAGGTCAGCACGGGTTGGTATGCCTTGCCGCTGCCCCTCTCGATGCTGCTGATCGCGATCTTCGCGCTGGAGCGGTTGGTGCTGCGCATGCCGCCGGCTATCGTGCTTGCGGCGGGACTGGCTGTCGCGGCCGGCGTGGCGGTATTCGCCGGGTTCGATGTGACCCAGTATTTCGGCGTTCGTCCCGACCTGTCCCTGGGGGTGATGGTCGCGCTGTTCTTCGTCGCCGTGCTGTTCGGGTTGCCGGTCAGCTTCGCGATGTTGCTGAGCACATTGGTCTATCTGCAAACCACCGACGCCGCCCCGTTCATCGCCGTGCCGCAGAACATGATCGACGGCACTGGAAACTATATCCTGCTGGCCCTGCCATTCTTCATATTCGCTGGCCTGATCATGGAACGCGGTGAGATCAGCGTGCGGCTGGTGCGCTTCGCCATGGCGCTCGTCGGACGGGCCAAGGGCGGCCTGCTGCAAGTGATCGTGGTTACGATCTATCTGGTCAGCGGCATCTCCGGCTCGAAGGTCGCCGATGTCGCGGCGGTGGGTTCGGTGATGCGCGGCGAACTCAAGCGCCGAGGCTACCGGCCGGAGCAGGGGGCCGCGGCACTGGCGGCGTCGGCGGCGATGGCGGAAACCATTCCACCGTCGATCGCGATGCTGGTGCTTGGGTCGGTCACGCCGATTTCCATCGGCACATTGTTCGTGGCCGGTTTGTTGCCGGCTGCTGTCATTGCGGCCTGCCTGATGGTGTTGATTTGGTTCCGGTCGCGTAATTCCGAGCACGGGGGCGAAACCTCGACCGGAAGCCGGCTTTCCGCGGTTCCGGCGGCGATTCTGCCCTTGGCGATGCCGGTGCTGATGGTATCCGGCATCAAATTCGGGATCGCGACACCGACCGAGGTTTCAACCTTCGCCGTGCTCTACGGGCTCGGTCTTGCCGTGCTGGTCTATCGCGCGGTGCCGTTTCGAAAAGTGTTTCCGCTGGCGATGGAATGCGCCGGGACGGCGGGCATGGTGCTGTTCGTACTGGCCTCGGCGGCGTCGTTCGCCTGGACGCTTACGGCGGCCAACCTGCCGCAGCATTTGGTCGGCCTGCTCGATGCGGCCGGGCACAATTCCTATGTGTTCCTGGCGGGTTCGATCGTGATGCTGATCCTGATCGGATCGTTGCTGGAGGGCCTGCCAGCCTTGATTATCCTGGCACCGTTGCTGATGCCGATCGCAACGCAATTCGGGATCAACGGCGTCCAGTATGCGACGGTGCTGTTGTTGGCGATGGGTGTCGGGGCGTTCATGCCGCCGGTTGGGGTCGGCTTTTACGTCGCCTGTGCGGTCGCCGAATCCCGTGTCGAAGTCTCGGCGCGGGAGATGGTGCCGTATCTGATCGTTCTGGTGCTGTCGATTGGATTGATCGCGTTCGTGCCGTGGATCACGTTGTCGGTGCCAAGGTTGCTGGGAAGCCCGCTATAGGGCCGGAAGTGGATGACTGGAACTGCTTAAGCATGGGCAGATCACCGGGCGGGTGGTGCTCACCGATACTGACGCTCTTCTGGCTGGTTGAGGGCGGGGCCGGCCCGCTGGAACGCACGGAGTGTCGATGTCACACCAGGATCCGGTCAAGACGGCGGTACGGACGCTCGATGTCTTCGAAGTGTTTGCCGCGGTAAAAGGCCCCCTCACGCTCACCGAACTCGCGGCTCGGCTTGGTTCGCCGGTGTCTAGCTGCCACGCGCTGGTGCGGACGTTGCAGCTTCGTGGCTACGTTTACATCCTCGACGAGCGCAAAAGGGTCTATCCAACCAAGCGCCTCCTGATGATGGCGCAGCAGATCGCCCAGAACGACCCGGTGCTGGAGCGGATCGGCCCGGTGCTGGCGACGTTGCAGGCCGACACCGGGGAGACCGTTATCCTCGGCAAACGCCAAGGCAATGCGGTCACCTATCTGGAGGTGATGGAAAGCCGCCAGACCATCCGCTACGCGGCCAACCCGGGTGACGTGAAGCCGCTGCATTCCAGCGCGATTGGCAAAGCGATGCTGGGTGTTCTTACGGATACAGAGTTGGCCCGACTGGTTCGCAAGCTGTCGTTGCCCGCGATTACGGAAAGTACCATCAAGGATGCGAACGATCTGATCCGCGATATCCAGCAGGGCAGGGCGCGTGATTTCTTCGTCACCCGCGGCGAGAACGTGCCGGATGTAATGGCGATCGCGATCGTCCGTACGGTGGGCGAAGAACCCTATGGCGTCGCCGTCGCCGGCCCCATGGCCCGCATCGAGGCCCGTTCCACCGCCATTTTCGCCGCGCTGCGGAAGGCCGGCGATACGCTTCAGCGAATCGACGCGGAGTTGCGCGGCTGATGTATCTCGGGACGTCCCTCTGTGGCTTGAGAAGTTCTGTATGCTGAAATAAGATTCCCTATTCTGAAGCACCGGAGTGCGCGATGGCCAACGTCAAACTCGAGATCAAACCCATCGCCGGCGCGCTGGGGGCGGAAATCGGCGGCATCGATCTGTCGAAAAACCTTGATCCGGACTGCGTCGGCGCGATCCGCCAGGCGCTACTCGATCATCTCGTCATCTTCTTCCGCGACCAGACGCTGACTCCGGCCCAGTTCGCCGGCTTTGCCCGCCGCTTTGGCGATCCCGTCGCCTATCCGTTCGTCAAGGGGCTCGACGGATTTCCCGAGATCATCGAAGTGGCGAAGTTGGAGCATGAGCGCGTCAATTTCGGCGGAGTGTGGCACTCGGACACCACCTACCTGGAACAGCCGCCGATGGGTTCGCTTCTGTATGCACGGGAGTTGCCGCCCTATGGTGGCGATACACTGTTCGCCAACCAGTACCTCGCCTACGAGGCGTTGTCGGCGGGAATGCAGCGCTTTCTCGACGGGACCACGGGAGTCTCCAGTTCCAGCAAAGCGGATGTCTCGCGCACCCGGGAAGACCGGATCAAGAGTTCGGGCACGCAGGAGGCCCGCAAGGAGCTATCCGCCGAACACCCGGCGGTTCGGGTGCATCCGGAGACGGGACGCCGGGCGCTATATGTGAATACCGCGCATACGGTGCGCTTCGGCGACATGACCGAGGAGGAAAGCGCGCCGATCCTTGCCTATCTTTTCCAACACCAGATCAAGCCGGAGTTCACTTGCCGGTTCGTCTGGCAGCCTGGTTCGCTGGCGTTCTGGGACAACCGCGCGGCGCAGCACAATCCGATCAACGACTACCATGGCTTTCGCCGGATCATGCATCGCATCACGCTCGCGGGCGACAGACCGCGTTAGGAAATCAACACCACGGCTTCGACCTCGACCGAGATGTCGCGCGGCAGGCTGGCCATGCCAACCGCCGATCGCGCCGGCCGGCCGTTGTCGCCGAACACCGCAACGAACAGATCGGTGCAGCCGTCGATCACCTTCGGGTGCTGCCGGAAGTCGGGCGTCGCGTTGACCATCCCCAGCACTTTCAGGATCGTGTCCACGCGGTCGAGCGACCCCAGCGCGGTGATGATGTTGGTGAGAAGATTCAGGCCGCAAAGCTTCGCCGCCTCATACCCTTGCTCGATCGAGACGGTCGCGCCGAGCCTCCCGGTCATGATTCCGCCGTCGTGCCTGCGCGGACCAACGCCCGACAGGAACAGCAGGCCGCCGCCGATGCGATAGGGCACGTAGTTGCCGATCGGCGCGGGCGGCGGCGGCAACGTCAGGCCAAGGGCCTGAAAGCGGGCGGTTGCGCTCATGACCATTAACTCCTTCGGGGGCAGGATAGTGCCACGCGCACCATGTGCGTCAACCGGCGGTCCCGGCCGGTATGCCGCGCGGGTCTGTTGCGCGGGCTGACGATTTCAAAGACACTGGCCTACCAGAGGTCGTTCCGAGCGAAACAACAATGCGCACAACCGCCCTTCCGATCATCGACGCGCACCAGCATTTCTGGGATTTGCAGCGCAACCGCCACCCATGGCTGAACGATACGCCGTTGATCCCCTTCCGCTACGGCGATTACACGCCGATCCGGCGCAACTATCTGCCGCCCGACTTCCGGACTGACACCGCCCGCCATCGGATCGTCGGCACGGTGCATATCGAGGCGGAGTTCGACCCCGCCAACCCGGTCCGTGAGACGGAGTGGCTGACCACCCTGAAAGCAGCCGAGGGCCTGCCCAGTGTCTGTGTAGCTCAGGCCTGGCTGGATCGCGAAGACGTCGCCGAGGTTCTGGCTGCCCAGGCGGCCCATCCAATGGTCCGGGGTATCCGGCACAAGCCGAGGCAAGCGGCAGCCCGAGGCGCGGCTGGTTCGATGGACTGCCCCATCTGGCGCGCCGGATACGCATTGCTTGAACGCAACGGCCTGTCGTTCGACCTGCAAACCGCCTGGCGTCACATGGATGCGGCTTTCGATCTGGCCGGGGACTTTCCCGCGACGCAGGTCATTATCAACCACACCGCGCTGCCGTCCGACCGTTCACCGGAGGCGCTGGCCGGGTGGCGTGCCGCTCTCGCGCGTGTTGCCGAAGCGCCCAACGTCGCGTTGAAAATTTCCGGCCTTGGCCAGCCGGGTGCCCCCTGGACCTTCGAGGCCAATGGCCCGATCATCCGCGACGCCATCGCCATTTTCGGTCCCGAACGCTGCATGTTCGCCAGTAATTTCCCGGTCGATAGCCTGGTTGCCGATTATGACACCATCGTCGATGGTTTCCTTCGCGCGATCGGCGATCGGCCCGAACACGATCAACGCCTGCTGCTGCACGACAACGCAAAGCGTATCTACAGAACGTAGAACGCGAGATAAGAACTGGAGGAAACGAAACCATGAACATCACCCGGAGAACCCTTGGCCTGTCGGCCGCGGGCCTGCTAGCCGCACCAGCGATCCTTCGCCATCCCGCCGACGCCGCCGAGTTCAACTACAAGTTCGCCACCAACCAGCCCGTCGGGCATCCGATGAACATCCGCGCGCAGGAGGCGATCGACCGCATTCGCGACCAGTCCGGCGGTCGTATCGCCATGCAATTGTTCCCGAACAACCAGCTTGGCGGCGACACCGACATGGTGAGCCAGTTGCGCAGCGGCGCTATCCATTTCTTCCCGGTTTCCGGGCTGTTGCTGCAAGCCATCGTACCCGTCGCGGGTGCTAACGGGGTCGGTTTTGCGTTCAAGGATTATGACACCGTCTGGGCCGCGATGGACGGGGATTTCGGCAAATACCTGCGGGCACAAATGGAGCCTGTCGGCCTGAACGTCTTCCCGAAGATCTGGGACAATGGCTTCCGGCAGATGACCGCCTCCGCCGCGCCGATCAACAGCCCGGCTGACCTGAAGGGCTTCAAGATCCGCGTGCCGGTGATGGAGATCGAGGTTTCCCTGTTCGAATCCTATGGCGCCGCCCCAACCGCGATCAACATCAAGGAGGCCTATTCCGCGCTGCAAACCCGTCTGGTGGATGGACAGGAGAACCCGCTTTCCATCATCTACAACTGGAAGTTCTTCGAGGTGCAGAAATACTGCGCCCTGACCAGCCACATGTGGGACGGTTTCTGGGTCGCCGCCAACAAGCGTACCTGGGAGAAACTGCCCAAGGACATGCAGGCGATCGTGGCGGCTAACCTCGACCAATCCGCCGAGGACCAGCGCGCCGACATCCGCAAACTGAATGAGGGGCTGCAGGCTGATCTGGAAAAGGCCGGCATGGTTTTCAACAAGCCGGATCGGGAGCCGTTCCGGCTGGCGCTGCAAAAGGCAGGCTACTACGCCAAGTGGCGCGATAAGTTCGGTCCGGAGTGCTGGGGCCTGTTGGAAAAATACACCTCCACGCTGGCCTGACCTTGATCGCCAGGATTGAATCAGCCTTTTGCCGGCTGACGGAATTCGCCGCGGCCAGCCTGGTGCTGGCCGAACTGCTGTTGCTGTCGGCGGGGGTCACGGCGCGATACGTGTTCCACCACCCGATCGTCTGGTCGGATGAATTGGCATCGGCACTGTTCCTTTGGCTGGCGATGTTCGGCGCGGTGATCGCCCTGCACCGTGGCGAGCACATGCGGCTGACGGCCTTCGTGAACCGCACGCCGAAATGCTTGCGCGGCTGGCTGGATGCCATCGCCTCCACCATCGTTGCCGCCTGCATGCTTGTGCTGTTGTCGCCAGCCTGGGACTACATCCAGGACGAGTGGATCGTCATGACCCCGGCGCTGCACATCCACAATGGGCTGCGGGTCGCGGCGATCCTGGTCGGCGGGGTGCTTATGAGTTGCGTCGCGCTGTTGCGCCTGGCCCGCGAGGCGACGGTGCCGCAAGCCATGGTCGCTATTCTGCTCGTCGCCGGCGGGGCAGGGGGGATCGTTCTGCTACAGCCGGTGCTGGAGCCATTGGGGAACGTCAACCTCGCGATCTTCTTTGTCGGGATGGTCAGTTTCTGCGTCGCCATCGGCACGCCGATCGCCTTCGCCTTCGGGGCCGCCACGATCGCCTATCTGACCGCCACGACGGATGTCGATCTGTCTGTCATGGTGAACCGGATGGATGAGGGCATGTCGGAGCTGATCCTGCTTGCCGTGCCATTGTTCATCTTCCTGGGTCTGCTGATCGAGATGATGGGTCTCGCCAAGGCGCTCGTCGATTGTTTCGCCAGTCTGCTCGGGCATGTTCGCGGTGGGCTGTCCTATGTGCTGCTGGCGGCGATGTATTTGGTTTCCGGCATTTCCGGATCGAAGGCCGCCGATATGGCCGCCATCGCACCCAGCCTGTTCCCCGACATGAAGCGGCGCGGGGCGCACCCGGGAGAGTTGGTCGCCCAACTCGCCGCGTCAGGTGCGATGAGCGAAACGATTCCGCCTTCGCTTGTGCTGATCACCATCGGGTCGTCGGCGGGCGTGTCGATCGCGGGGCTGTTCACCGGCGGTATGCTGCCGGCCGCGGTTGGTGCGTTGGCGCTGGTGGCACTGTGTTACTTCCGATCACGCAACGACGATGTCAGCCTCGCTGTTCGCCCGCCGGTTGCAATCATGCTGCGGCGGCTGGTTGTCGCGATCCCCGCGATCGTGCTGCCGTTCCTGATCCGCACGGCGGTGGTGAAAGGCGTTGCGACGGCAACCGAGGTATCCACGGTCGGCGTGCTCTACACTGTCGTCTGTGGCCTGGTGATTTACCGCCAGCATGACTGGCGGCGCCTGTATCCCATGCTGACCGCGACCGCCGCGCTTGCCGGTGCGATCATGCTGATTATCGGCATGGCAACCTCGATGGCCTGGGCGATCACGCAGTCCGGTTTCAGCCACACACTGGTCGATGCCATGGTCGGCATTCCGGGCGGAAGGGCGGGATTCCTGGCGGTTTCGATCGTCGTTTTCGCGGTGCTTGGGTCCTTGCTGGAGGGCATTCCCGCCATCGTTCTGCTGGGACCCTTGTTGTTTCCCGCCGCGCGCGCCATCGGTATCCACGATGTCCATTATGCGATGGTGACGGTGCTGGCGATGGGGTTGGGTCTGTTCGCGCCGCCGTTCGGAATCGGCTTCTACTTCTCCTGCGCGATCGGCGGTGCCTCGCCCGACGAGGCGATGGGGCGGATCTGGCCGTATCTTGGCGCGCTGCTGATCGCGGTGATCGTTGTCGCGGCGTTCCCGTGGCTTTCGATCGGGTTTCTGTAAGCCCCCGGGCGAAATTGAAAGGATCTGTTGATGAAACTCGTTGTTGGATCGGATCATGCCGGCTGGCCGCTGAAGCGGGAGGTGCTGGCGTATGTTAAGTCCCTTGGTCATGAGGTCATCGATGTCGGATCGTTCGACGACAGGCCGGTTGACTTTCCCGACATCGCCCGGGCGCTGGTCGCCAGGATCAAGTCCGGCGAGGCGGATCGCGGCCTGATGATCTGCGGTACCGGCGTAGGGGCCTCCATCGCCGCGAACAAAGTGAAGGGCATCCGAGCGGCGGTATGCCACGATGTGCATTCGGCGCATCAATGCGTGGAGCACGACGACGTCAACGTGATGTGCATCGGCGCTCAGATCGTTGGCCCGTGGCTGGCGAAGGATCTGATCGCGGCTTACCTGACGGCCGCTTTCTCCACCGACGAGGACATGCGCCGTCGGGTCGCGAAGCTGCACGCTATGGAAGATGATACCAGTCCGCGATGATCCCGCTTCTTCCGCGGTGCCCCCTGTGGTACGATCCCGATAGCAACATCCTTTCGGTCGGGTGAATCAGCCCACCAAATCAAGGACTAGTGGATGCGCGATACGTCGGCTTCGGTTCGAAGTACCCGATTCACGCTTCGCTGCGATCGGATACCAGGCAACTTGAATGGACTTGCCATCCCTGTCTGACCGGGTGATCCTTTTGACAACCGAAAAACCAGGGGGAAATGCCGTGCCGTCCATGATGTTCGACTACATTATCGTGGGCGGTGGATCCGCCGGGTCGGTGCTCGCCAACCGGCTCTCTGCTCGCAGCCAAAACAAGGTGCTGCTCCTGGAGGCCGGGCAGGACACACCACACGGCAAGGTCCCCGCCGCTGTCTTGGATTCCTATCCGGGCACCGCCTACCTCAACCCGAACTATACGTGGAACAAGCTGAAGGTCACCACCGAGGTGATCTCGCATAACAATCCCGACGAGAAAGCCCCGCCGCTGCGCACCTATGAGCAGGCGCGCATTCTGGGCGGCGGCTCGTCGATCAACGGGCAACTCGCCAACCGCGGCGCGCCGACCGACTACGACGAATGGGCCGCCAGCGGTGCCACCGGCTGGGATTGGAACAGCGTGCTGCCCTACTTCAAGAAGGTGGAGCGCGACATGGACTTCGACGGTCCGTGGCATGGCAAGGAAGGCCGCATCCCGGTTCGCCGGATATTTCCCGACCTGTGGCCCGAACACGCCAAGGCGGTCGGAAAGGCGTTCGAGCAGGCGGGCTGGAAGTTCATCCAGGACCAGAACGCCGAGTGGGAGGACGGGTATTTCCCCATCACGATCTCCAACGCCTATGAACGCCGGGTTTCGGCGGCGATCGGCTACCTGGATCCCGGCACGCGCCTGCGGGAGAACCTGACGATCTCCACCGACACCCAGGCCAGCGGGCTGATCTTCGACGGCCAGCGTTGTGTCGGGGTGAAGGCGGTCGTGGCGGGCAAGCCGCAAGAGTTCCGGGGCAAGGAGATCATCCTGTCCTGCGGCGCGATCCACTCCCCGGCGCATCTGATGCGTGCTGGCATCGGCCCGGCCGCCCACCTGCGGGAGCATGGGATCGAGGTGCGTGCCGCGCTGCCCGGCGTCGGCCAACGTCTGCAGGATCACCCAGCCGTGGCCGTCGCGGCGTTCCTGAAGCCGCATGCCCGTATCATTCACGACTACTCGCGCCGCCACATTTATACGGCGCTGCGTTACTCCTCGAACCTGCCGAACATTCCGGCGGGGGACATGTTCACCGTGGTGACGAACAAGACGTCCTGGCACGCGGTCGGGGAGCAGATCGGCTCGTTTATCGTCACGGTTTATAAGACCTACTCGGAAACGGGCTCGGTCAGGCTTCGGTCCGGAAATTGGTCTGACGAACCTCAGGTCGATTTCAATCTATTGTCAGACCACCGCGACCTGCAACGGATGATGGATGGGGTGCGGCAGTTTGGCGCCATGCACCTGACCCCGATCATGCAGAGCGTCACCGACAACCCGTTCCCCGCCAGCTACAGCGACAAGGTACGCCAGGTCGGCCTGCACAGCCGAAAGAACAAGCTGATCACCGGCGTGCTGGCGAAGGCGCTGGATAGCTCCGCCGCGATCCGGCGCTATCTGATCGAGAACCTGGTCATGGAAGGCGTCTCGCTGCACGACGTGCTGACCGACGACGATAAGCTGGAGGCGTTCGTGCGCAAGGCCGCTGTCGGCGTTTGGCATGCGTCCTGCACCTGCCGCATGGGGGCCGACACCGATCCAATGGCGGTGACCGACCCGGCTGGCCGGGTTCGCGGCGTGGAGGGGCTGCGTGTGGTCGATGCCTCGGTCTTTCCGGTGGTGCCGTGCGCGAATACCAACTTCCCGGTCCTGATGACGGCGGAAAAGATGGCGGACGCGATTTTAACCGGAGCCTGATAAGGGGGTTGCATTGCGGGGAAAGGTTGGTAGAACCCGCGTCGTCGTTGGTGCGGGCGCATAGCTCAGTTGGTAGAGCAGCTGACTCTTAATCAGCGGGCCCAAGGTTCGAGTCCTTGTGCGCCCACCAATGATTTCAAATGATTAGCATTCCTCGTAACAGCGGCCAAACCCCGAGCATGTCTCGGTATCAGGCGGGCTGGCCTTGAATGTTGAGGCGGTTGCCTGAATTATCCCAGCATGCGATGCCATGCTTCGCGCATGTCTTGGCAAGGCCGAGGAAAGCGTCGCGGCAATCGCGCCCGACGGCTCTGCGTGTTCCGGAGTTGCGTTGCGTCGGGTGACCTGGCAACGGATGTCGTGCTCGGAGCCATTGGTTTGGAGCGGGATTTCCGCACGCTCCAGCCCCATCAGGAATTCGGCCTTCGATCCAGCGTGACGAAACCGGTGCGATGATGGAAGATGCGATCGAACCCCGCGCGCAGGGCGAGATGACGGCTTTTGCCAGGGTTGTCCGGATAGACCTTGAGATCGGCGGAGAAGTTCCAGATCAGCTTGCGCATCCGCTGTTGAGCGGTGCGATGCAAATCGGTGAAGGTTTCCAGCCAATGCAACAGACGTTCCGCATGCACCCAGCACCGGGCCTGCCTGCCGACGTCGTCGCTCAGCAGCACGGTATCGACCAAGGTGCTCGTGCGCGTGGATGTTGCCCCACTGAGCCCCTTGGGTGGCGATTCGAAATGGCCCTCGGTTTCATCGGGGAGCGCGGCGATGGTGGTCCCGGTCAAGCCCTTCGGCCGAGCGATTTCGGCCCCTTACTCGACACCCAACTGATGAAGCGGCGGAAACCTAGCCCAACAAAATTACCACCGGCTCCCGCACCCGGGCAGATGACAGGCTATCAAGGGTTTCCGGCGGGCTCACACACAGCCCGAATCCGAGTCGCCAGCGTTGGAGCGAGCAAGAAGCGCACCCTTGCCCAGGCTCTGCCCCTAACACCTGAGAGGCTGAAATTTCGATCGCGAATAGAAAGCCTGGAGACCCCATGTTGACCCAGGGGTCGATTCCGCGGTCGGATTGGCGAATTGGGCTGGAAAGTAATACCAACCGCCGCTGACGACGACTCTCCCCCCGATTCCCAAGACCCCGAAAATGCGGCTCGGTTCCTCTGAAGCGGCGATTCGCCGCATTGGAGAACGGGATGGGCGTAGCGATCAAGATTATCCCCATCGACCGCGGCCATCTGGGGCGTATCCCAAACTGGAAAAAGCACAGATGGCAGAACCGCGCGAGTTGATTCTCGCTGCCCCTGATCCCAAAACCCATAAGGTCATACGTTGGCGCTGCGTCGATCTGCGGGCGGAAGTGGCAAGGCGCTTCTCGGTCACCGTACCAGAACGCAGGATCGGCAAATCGCGTCGTAAGCTTAGGGTCACTCAGCTGCAGCCTCGGCCATGTCATCCCAAGAAGGATGCGGCGGCACGGGAGGATTCAAAAAAACTCAGGTGCCCGCCTAAAGGAAGTCTTGTGCGGCACCACCGTTACGACTGCGGTTGAAATTTGGTTTCAGCACGAAGCCTGGATGGGACAAAAGGGGGCGGTTGGCTCGCGTCCGCCGATGGCGCGCGACAACCGCCCCGACACAGCGTATATCGTTGGTGCGATCTGTCCCGCACGGGGCGTTGTCGGCGCACTCACGATATCGGCACTCAACATGGAATGCATGAACCTCCACCTGGCTGAGATCAGCGCCCAGGTTGCGACGGGCTCGATCTGCGCGCCGATCGACGATGGGGCCGGTTGGCATCAGCGCGGCGACGAAATCAAACAGTTCGACAACATTGCGCTATTGCCGCTACCGCCCTACTCCCCGGAATTGAACCCGATGGCGAACGCCCTGGACTACCTTTGCGCCAACATACTCTCCGCTGGGACCTGGGACGGCTGCGATGTCATTTCGGAAGGTTGCGGAGAAGCATGGAACTGGTTGGCCAATGATAGGAACCGTATCCGGTCGATCGGTACAAGGAAGTGGGCAACGGTCAGTGTCTGGGTTGGTCGGGATTAATTGCTGAACTTGTCGACCACGCGGCATGGTCAAGCGACCGCTGCAGGGGCCCTAGACTGAGACGGGCCTTTGTGTGCGTGCGTTGCGTAGCCACTGTGTTGAAGATCAGGCAGCACTGTGGCTGCCACTATGGCAATCCCGTGCGAACCAAGTCCACATGAGCAGCCGATGGGCTCTGAGGGGGCGAGGTTTGCCGCCGCCTGGATGACGAGCATAGCAAACCGAAACATTCTGGACGCCGCTCCCATTGGTCGCTAAAAGCTGTTGACCTCAGCCGCAGGAGTGCGCCATGGGAGTGGTCAGTCCACTGAGATCGTGCCGGGGTGAATCCTGACAGGATCACTCTGCTCATTCGTAATCGTAAGGAAATCCTGATGGCTATTAGCTACAATGTGCCCATTACCTTCGGGCGAAACGGTACGGCAAAGGGATTAAATTGCACGGGGATAGATTTTTCTGAAGATGGAGCCCAGTCTTGGACGAGCGCGGCGGTCGCCGAAATGGATATTCAACTGCCACCTGCGCGTCAGGATGTTTTTGTCCAGATCGAGGCGTCCCCGTTTCTCGTTCCCGAACTGGTCCCGGTTCAGCAGGTGTTCGTGTTTCTCGGTGGCCTGTTCGTCGGATTCTACATGCTACGAGGCCACGACGTTAAAACACTACCGATTGCACGCAACGTCATAGCGGCGCGGCCGGGTCGGATGTGTTTCGTTTTACCAAATGCGACATCTCCCAGCGCGTCGTATCTCAGCGAAGACATGCGTGAACTTGGAATTTATCTTAACGCAATTGTCTTTAAGACGGCCGGTTAACAAGCAAGCCGTAACAGGCTGCCTTCGAAATTTTTGGGTGGGTGGAATTCGGCATGGTCTATAGATCAGGATCTTCCGCGGCGCAGCCGGAGACTACAAGTGTCCTAGACGTTCAGAAGCGGAAGCGTTTGCCGAAGCGCCGCAACGAAGGCGCTGGTCCGGCCCCCAAAAAAATTGGAGCGACTGAAGGTAATGAAAGCGCACCGATAGAATCTAGAAACGATGACGATTTGACACCGGCTGCAGAGGTTTCGAAAGTCACCAATTCGGAGATGGATGATGCCGGTCAGGCTTCGGATGTGTCCGCGCTGACCGCGGAAGGTACCACCGCAGAAGCTGTGCACGCCGATGATCCGGCGCAAAGTGATGAAGTGCGCAGGCCCGCTATAGGCAACGTGGATCTGGTGAACTCTCAGGGGATTCATGGTTGGGTCTGGCATGCTGATACGCCAGACGAGGCTATCGACGTTGAGTTCCTCTGTGACGATGTTGTCGTTCTGAAGGTGCGTGCCGATCGATTCCGCGATGACCTTCTGGCGGCGCGAATCGGAAACGGGCGTCACGGTTTTCTGGTGGAAAATTTAGAGGCGTATATTCTCGCGGATACGAACATCATAACCGCACGCCGCGCTTACGACGGTCTGGAGCTACCCGGATCTCCAATTTCATTCGTGCGCCCGGCACCCACGGCTAACCCGGACAAGGGCGATAGTGGGAAGTCCGAACATCACGCGCTCATCGCTACTGAAACCGCGTTTCGCGGAATAGAGCTAGATGCGGCGGATTCAGTTGCGATGCCAGCTACACGGGAACTCAATCCCCCCCTTAAGCTGGCGACGCAGAAAAAAGCCATTACCATTAAGTCCGGTAAAGTTTTGCCAATAGGCAATATTGATCGGATCGACTACGAAGAGATTGCCGGCTGGGCATGGGATCCGAACCGCCCGGATGAGTCGATCGACATCGAGATTCTCGACGACGGCGTCGTCGTACTGAAAATCCCAGCCGATCAATTTCGGCCCGATCTCGTCGAATCCGGTGTCGGCAGTGGGTATCATGGCTTCTCGGTCAAAAATTTGGTCGGGGTCTTTCCCTTGTCGCGCCATCGCGTACGTATTCGTCGCGCCAGCGACGGAGTGGACCTCCCCGACTCGCCGACCTGGATCAGTCAGCCGGGCCTGGACTACCGAGCGGTGGATTTCATTGATCAGGTGATGTTCACGGCCGTGCACGCGGCCACCAAGGCGGACGATCTGGCTCAACCACTCGCGCATCTGCTACGCCTGCTGAATGAACTGATCAACGCGCGGGAAGACCTCGCTCGGATGCAGAAGAGCGTGCCGCAGGTGGCGATGGCCGAAATCGCCGAAGGGCAGTTGGCCGGCCAGGCTCGGGATCTGGTCGAGCAAATACGCTACACCTTCGCGCCCTTGTACTTTGAACCTTCGAATGAGCCGGTCGTTTCGGTCATCATCCCCGTCTACAACAAGTTTTCCACGACCTATAATTGCCTGAAATCAATCAGTGAGGCGCTGCCGAAACGCGGTTTCGAGATCATTATCGTCGACGATTGCTCCGATGATGAGACGATGGTGTCCGCCCTGGTGTTCTCCGGCGCCGTGCGGATCCTGCGAAACGCCAGCAACCTCGGCTTCGTTCGGACCTGCAACGCCGGTGCCGCCGTCGCCAAGGGCAAATACCTGCTGTTCCTCAACAACGACACGCTGGTGAAACAAGGCTGGCTGGATGAGCTGGTCGAAACATTCGAGCAGGTGCCGAACATCGGCATCGCCGGATCGAAGCTGCTGTTCGACGACGGCAAGCTGCAGGAAGCCGGCGGCATCATCTGGCGCATGGGCGACGGCTGGAACTGGGGACGCGGCCGCGATCCCTCTGAACCCGTCTTCTCTTATCTGCGCGACGCCGACTGGGTGTCCGGCGCGGCCTTGATGATCGAGGCCACCATGTTCAACGACCTGGAAGGTTTCGACCCGATCTTCGCCCCCGGCTATTATGAAGACACCGACCTTGCCTTCCGCGTCCGAGCGCGGGGCAAGCGCGTGGTGATGCAGCCGGCGTCGGAGATCATCCACCTGGAGGGTGTCAGCTCCGGCACCGATACCTCCGGCCCGGGCATGAAGCGCTACCAGGTCATCAACCACGCGAAGTTCTATCAGCGCTGGAAGGACACGCTGATCACCCACCGGTTCAACGGCATGCAGCCGGAGCTGGAGGCTGAACGCAACGTGCGCCGCCGCGCCTACTTCATCGACGATACGGTGCCGACGCCGGACCAGGACGCCGGGTCAAACGCCGCGATCGAGCACATGCGCGCGCTGATGGCGCTCGGCTACAAGGTCACCTTCCTGCCGGCCGATAACATGGCGAAGATCGACCCCTATACCGCCCAGCTTCAGAAGCTGGGCGTTGAATGCCAGTACTACCCCCACTTCTGGTCGGTGGAGGAAGTGTTCCGCAAAACCACGAACAAACCCGACCTTGTGTATCTGCACCGCTATACCAACGCGAGCAAATACGCGACGATGGTCCGCCGCTATTTCCCCAATTGCCGCGTGGTTTACAGCGTCGCCGACCTGCACTTCCTGCGGATGGAGCGTCAGGCGGAGGTTGAATCCGGCACCATCAGCACCGCCCAGGTCGCGCAGCAGCGCCGCGAAGAGATGACGGCGATGCTGAACGTGGATTGCGTGATCTTGCACTCCCCGGTGGAGGCCAGGATGCTGCATGCGGCCGAACCCTCGCTTCACCTGGAAGTGGTGCCGTGGACGGTGCGCCCGCGCCCGACGCCGCTGCCGTTCGCCCAACGCGCCGGCATGGCATTCGTCGGCGGGTTCGGCCATCCGCCGAACGTGGACGCGGTGCGTCATTACGTCAGCGACATCCTGCCGGCACTGCGCCGGAAGTTGCCGGATGGCACGACCTATCTGATTGGCAGCAAGATGCCGGAGGATATGGCATCCATGCGGGTGCCGGGCGTGGTGCCGGTGGGTTTCGTGTCTGTGCTGGGGGACGTGTTGCACAAGCTGCGCCTGACCGTGGTGCCGTTGCGCTATGGCGCGGGCATCAAAGGCAAGGTGCTGGAAAGCTTCGCCCACGGGCTGCCCTGCGTTATGACCGAAGTGGCGGCGGAGGGTCTGGAACTGCCGAAGGATCTGGCATGGCTGGTCGCCCGCACCCCCGCGGAGTTCGCGGAAAAGGTCGCGCGGGTGCATGAGGATGAGGCGTTCAACCGCGAACTATCCGAGGCGGCGCTGGCTTATATCGAGCGGCGGCATAGTGCGAATGCGGTGAAAGAGGCGTTGCGGGCTGCGGTGGCGGGGTGATGGGGCGGGAGAGGTGTTTCAGGGTCTGAAGGATTGGCTTGAACGGCGGGCGGCCCTGGGCGAGATACAGGTGCGTGAAAAGATTGGTCGCGATTTCAAGCCCTTCTTCTTGGAGCAGGTCGAGATCGCGTACGAGGCGTTTGACCGTGGGGCACACCAACAGGCATATGAAATCTGGACCAAGACACGGCTGCGCTTTCCGGCTCTCTCAGTAACTACCAAAAGGGGCCTCAACCTCCTCCTTGAACTGGGTCGTTACGATGAGGCGGAGGCGTTGATGCGAGAGGGGCGGAGGCGCTACCGAGCCAACGCCGGTTCCTTTTCCGCCGATCAGCCAGCGTTCCTCTCAGCAGGTTCGGCGCGGATCGCTTATCAGCGAGGAGACGTGCAAGAGGCGATTGATCTTTGCACAATCCTCCGTCGCAAATTCCCTCACGTCGCCGAAGGCTACACAGTCGCCGCGGCCTGTCTCTTCGGCCTCAACCGCCAAGATGACGCGGAAGCGGTGATCGCCCAGGGCCTTACGAAGGCACCAGGCGATTTTGAAATGCACAAGCAGTACGCCCGGAACGCGATGTGGCGGCGCGACTGGCCCGAGGCCCTGCGACGCTGGAAAGTCATGAGCGATCAATTCAGGGACCAATGGCTCGGGCCTTTAGGCGTCGCTCAATGTCTAAGGGAAATGGGAAGATTTGCGGAAGCGGAAGAGATTTTGGGCGGCGCCTGCGAAACCTTCTACAAATCCGATTGGTTGTTTGCCGAAGCCGCCGATCTAGCAACGGCAAAGGGAGACCTCGAGGAGGCGGTTCGCCGCTGGGAGCGTGTTCTAACGCGGTTTCCCGGTCTCATCGTCGCATATCCGCGAGCCGCGGAAACGATGAACAAAATTGGACGGATAGCGCAAGCTGACGAACTCCTGACATTCGCGGTGAATCGGTTTCAATCGGACATTTACGTACACCTCGAGTATGCTCGGAATGCTCACCGACGCGAAGACTGGGGGGTTGCAGCAGACCGATGGGGGCTAGTGTGTGAGCGATTTCCAAACTGTGAAGAAGCGCGCCAACGCCAAGTGGAGGCGCTCGCGGCCGCCAAGCGGCAAGCTAGTGACTGCGATGAGAAGGCGACGGACGTAGCCCCGACACCGACCAGCGGTTCAACTTTGCGTTGACATCTACTGTCAGCAAGGCTCAGATGATTAGAGGATTGGCCATCAAGACGTATGAGAGTCGCGCTATAACATAACGGCAAGAGCCTCTAATCTCTTGATATGAATTAGGACTTTTTTGATGACGAGTGAAGCTGTAGCCCGCAAACTTGAGTACCTCAACAGGTGCCTCAAAGAGGGGCCATTGCAGGGCGTCGAGGACCCGGAAGTCTGGGAATTGCTTGATTTCCTCAACGCGGATATGGCCGCGACCATAGATGAGGCCCATGCCCTCACCTCCCATATGGTCAGATTCATTGAGACGTTCATTCGAGTCAAGAAGCACCTAGCCCCCGACCAAGATACAGCTTTGGTAGAGGTGGGACACCTTTCACTGTTGGCTAGGTTTATGAAGAATTGCGGTTATAATGTTACTCCTTGCTTGGGAGATTTCCGATATAAACTGGAGGGAGCCCCCGAGACTGCAGATGTGTTATTTGCGTTCGAGGTCTTCGAGCACGTTAAGGATCAGGATTCTACCTTCATCTCTGATATAGATATATTCAATTTTTCTGGCATTAACAGATTTCTTCAAGAATGCCGGCGCTTATTGAAGCGTGACGGCACCTTAGTTATCACGACGCCAAACATCTGTTCATTGCACTCCTTGGTAAATTTAGTTGAGTATAAAAACCCACTTACTTTCTACCCGCATGTGAAGGAGTATTCGCCGCAGGACGTTATTGATCTTTGCGCGCGCAATGGAATGCGTCTGGTTAAGTTTGAAGCATTTTTCGCGTATTATTACCTGGGCGGTGACCGACAAAAAGCGATGGAACAGTACATCCTTAAACCCGGATTCGCAGCGGAAAATCGCGGGGACTGTTCATTCTTCATCTTTTGCCGCGATGACGCGCCGCAAGCATAGCCGGATGCCTTGTGGGTTGGGGAATGGGTAATCTGGCGCCCTATTTCATCGGAGCAAACCGAACGATGAGCTCCTTGAGCGCCCCGGCGATGGCGATGCTCGTCGGAATGAACTTCTCCTTCCTCGACCCGCAGATGCACGGCGCCGATGCTTGTGCAAAGGACCCCTCTATTAATTTTCGTGGCGCCATGTTCCTCCCCAAATATTCAGATCCGCTAATACGTGAACGCGTCAAGGACGAACTGGGACAACTGCGGCAATCCGGATTTTCTTCAATTCGCACGCTCGTCGCGTTTGCTGATCGCCCGTCGCGATTCTCCGATTGGTTCGATAGCGGCCTGTCGACGCAGGACGCACCGCGCCTAGTTGCAGAATATGTAAGCGATGTGACAGCAGCTGGTTTTAATCACCTGGAGCTCGCGTTCAGTTCTCAGGCTGGAGCGAATCCTGCCTGTCGCAAGGAACGCTGGGGAGATTGCTTTAACAATGCCACGATCGCTCAAAATATAGCGTTCGTTACTGCAGTCCGACGAGGCCTCGCTCCGCCGCCCGGAATTGAACTCCGGTTTGATTTGGCAAACGAGGCCTGCATCGTACCAGAAATGGCGAGGCCTCTCGCCGAGAATTACCAGAGCTACATCCGGCCATTAGTTGCCGAATACAGACACCAATTTCCGCGCGACAACGTAACGGTGTCCTGCTCGATCGGGCGACTCGCCGAAGCACGCCCTCGTCTCGACGAGACGTTCGCGGCTGCGGGGAGTGGGCCGTCCTTCTACGAAATTCACGCCTATGAGAACTCAACGATCGACATCAACGCGATAGCCTTAAATCTAAAGCATGCCTTGGGTAACTCGTCAGCCCCTCTGGTCATTGGGGAGACAAACTTTGGTCTCCCAAGCTACACGAATAGACTGCTTAGTGCCTTGGAGGCAGTTGATGTGCGGGTCGAGAGCATTCTGTTCTGGCCACTGAAAAATTCAGCAAATGATTGCGGAGTTGACGTTCCACCTCCGTATACCCGCTCCGGTGCGCTGGGCTCGACGCCAATCCCGCAGACCAAAGAATAAACGGGGAACCCCAGCGCCGCCATGCCTGCCGGATCTGCGGTAGTCGGCTTGGTCGGCAGGATAAACTCCGCGCCGGCGCCCAATGAGAGTATGGAGCACCCAGTCTCGTAACGCTAAATCACCCCGTGATGCGCCTACACGCACAGGGTGCGTAGTACGCGCATCCGTGGCGTTTATGATATCATGACACCGACTGGCGCCCAAGATATCACAAGTACTCGCCGACTTCTATATAATGACCCCGCAGAGAGTCTATTCAGCGGCCAAATCCGGCGGTCTGAGACAGAATCTTGGAGAATATTCCTTGTCCGATTTAAAATCGCCCGGCGGATCCAAGCACAATCCAGCAAACATTATTGTCGGCTTGATATGGCCGCAGTCAATCAGAAGGCAATTCATGAATTCAAGGAAGTCTATGAACCCCTTATCGGTTTCCCTTTTGGGATCATAGTTGTGACCAAATCCACGATCCACAAACACCTCAGTCAAGCCGCCAAACGCTACGAGATGAGAAAAATGAAACCTGCTCAACAATAACGGAAGGATATCCTGCGCCCGGATGCCCTCAAAACCCGAACCTGAGCAATCGAAGTTGACGTAGTTTTCCCATACCTGATTGAGCTGATGGTTTTTCTTTTTCGAGATATCCAACATACTCCAGAGGTTCTCAACTACCTTCAAAACCTCCGGCCATCGCATATGGCCATTTCGCCCAATGATATCGTAAACAGCGAAGGTTCCACCCGGGCGCAGATTAGCTCTTACGGAGTCAAAAACGGCCTCTAGATTAACAATATGATGCAATGAGTGGTGTGCCATAATACCATCATAAGGTTCCTCTAGCTGACTCTCGTTGAGGTCTCTTTGAATAAACCGAAAATTAGTTGTCAGCCCTGACGATTCGACCAGCGCCCGCCCCTTTGAAAGCAGCCCCTCGGATAACTCGAAGCAGTCGATCCTAAAAGAATTGAATCCCATTTCTTGAAGTCGCTTCGCAACAGCGACCTCTTGAGCAAGGTCGCCCGCGCCGAGACTAGCAAAAATCGGCGTATCCAGCGCCAAGGTCCCGTAATTTGTCAAAAGTCGAGCAAATATTTCAGCAATATTGTTGGTCCCAAAGGCCTTTTCTAACCGCGGCGAAATATAATTCCAACTCCAATACCGAAAAGCCGCCGGCATTTGATCCAGAACACCATCCTTGAACTGCGCTATTTGCGCCGCTACTCTCGTGCCATAATCATCAGCCATCGGCCAGTATCCTCAAAAATTCTAAGTGCACCAAACATCTGGTAGACGACCTATATCAGCTCGGGGCGTCAATATTATTGGCGCGGATCGAGCGATAAAGTGGACGATAACCTGCAGCAGGACCGCGATTTGCGGCCAACACCTCAAGAAGGACATTTTCTCGACGCGCCCGCGGGCGTGATCGTCAGTCACCATGCCCCAACTCAATCTCCTGCAGCACGAACACCAAAGTTCGCCCCCCCGCTCCCTCCGGCATCACTGACTGAGTGGCCTCCACCTCAACCCGAATCGCCGCTTCGTTGTCACCAGGAATCGCGACAGACAACATGAACGATCCTGGAGCAAGATCCCGCACTTCGGTCTGATCGCCAGCCCGCAACGTGATCTTTCCGCCAAGCGGCATCTCGTCCGGCACCCAGCCGTGCACCGCCACGCGTGTCACCGCCCGCTTCGGCTGAATGGTCAGTCCCACCTTGGTGCCAACCCACCGGTCGTGGTACATCCCGGTCAGCTTGCCATCCTGAACCCCATATCCGGTGATCGGCGCCCGTAGATTCTCCAGCACTTCTTCCAGGAACTTTCGCCCGCTCACCACCTGGTTGGTCAGGTCCAGTTCCTTGTTCTGATAGTGCTCGATCCATGAGTCGCGCCTGGTCAGCCCCTCCTTCAGCTCTGTCACGTCGCTGGCCGTCAATGGGTACCCAGGAACCAGGAACGCCGGCATTGGACGCTGCACATAGAACGTCGCATGTGGGGCGGCGATCTCCTCCTCCGGCCGCGTCTTGGTATAGAGGTAGATCGATATTGATTTGCGCGACAAATGCTTCTTGTTCTCCGGCAGCCGGATCTTCGGAAAGCCGTGCCAACTGATCTCACTCGTTTCGAAGATCACTGCCCGGTTGAAGATCGGCTCGAATGAACTGACCTTGTTGGTCTCCGGATGCCGCGGGTCGGAGTGCAGTTCGATGTTGCCACCCCATTCGGGGCGCCAGCCAGGGTTCAGATAGATCAGCAGGTTCAACCGGCGATAAGCACTCAGATCCTCCATCCGGTTGAAATCGACATGCGGGTCTAGCTCTTGTCCGTCACGATTTTCGTGCGTCCCGCCCCCGAAGAGAGCGGGATCGGGCAGCAGATCGGGGATACCGGTGACCGCCGACATCAGGTCCAGGAACGGCTGGGAGCAGAAACAATCGTAGATGTCTTTATAGAACGGGCTGACTCTGGCCATCTTGGTCTCAACCGCCTTACCGCCGACGACCCCGAACTCATTGACCGCGTTCTCCGCCTTGAACGACGGAAAATCGGCCAAAGCCTGCGCCGCCGCAGCTGGCGTAAGGAACCCGTCGATGCACAGGTGGCGGAACGGCTGCGCCCTATCGAACAGGCTACGGAGCTGTCCAGCCTGATTAGTCAGCAGCGGGTCAACGATCTCGTCTAGGTCGGCCATGGCGTATTTATCCTTCGGCGGAATCTGGGGAGGAGCCGCGACATTCTCGATCCGCGCCATTTCGCACGTTGGAGGCGAAATGGGAAGAACCGTTACCTGTTACGACAGCATGATTGTATCCTGCGGCGCACGCCCAGTATCGGGTGCGCCAGCGCTCGCGGTATCTTCCTTGGCATCGCTGCTGAGCCTGTATCCGAACCGCCGCAGATTAGCTCCCATAATGGCCTCCATCAACTCGATCTCCGCTGGCGAAAAGACCCTGGCATATTTCCCTATCTCGCCGGTCTGCCTCGGCTTGTCCGGCCCCCGCTCGGCGATGGGCATATTCTCCAGCACCGTCTTCGCGACCAGCGCATCCAGTTGCTCGTCGGACACCGGCATCCCGATCCGGTCCAACGTCAGGCGGAACTCCGCTCGGGGGCTACGGCGCAACTTTTCGTAGTGCAACAGCAACCGTCGTTCGGGCGCATGGGCGTCGAAGGCCGACTGCACGATGTCGACCTGGAAATTCCAAAAATGCGAGTAAAACGCAATGGCATACAGGCGCAATTGTGGATCAGTCGTCTTTGCTAACTTCATCGACGCGAACGGCGAAAACCTGGACTTCATCACGTCGCGCCCGTCGCGCATCAGGAAAATCATGAAGGACCCCGGAAACGCCTGCATGACGACATCGGCGGCATGCGAATCGTTTGGCATCTTGAATGCGACTTTTTTGTAGTGAATGAACCCCCACTCGTTCACGACGTGCCGGAAGACCGTTTCTTTCAAGAGGCTGAGATACATCTTCCGGTTCTGCGGGCTCCAGATCTGGTTCTCCTGCCGTTCGTATATGAACTCCCGCTCAAACGGGGCGATCACCGACACATCATCCCTGACGCTGGCGCCGGTTTCGAAATTTATGCCGCTTTCGAAATACCCGGCTTTGTTCGCCAAATCGTAGAATCGTTCCGCGATCCAGCTAATCGGCGCGAACATCTTGCCGACGCCTGGCTCGTCCATAGGTCGCACTTGGCCGTTCCAGCACAGGATATCATTGGCAAGCCACGTGCTGCCGGAGCGGGCGGTCGAAAAGATCCATATGCTGTTGCTCTCCAGCATACGAACCAACCGGTCCTTCTGGACATAGAACACCCGCACGAAAAATCGTGGCGTTTCCAGGCCGCCCGAAACCAGCCGAGCCGTTAGTGTTAGAACATTGGTATCGTCGAACAGGATCTGCGTTGGGACGATGAATTGATGTCTCTGCGTAAAATTCCGAAATACTTTGCTGTCTATGACCTCACCCCTCAGCAGCAGCGTGACCTCAAATATGTAGTCAGGGTGCTCAGGAAAAAACGGCGCCAGCAGGTCGACTGCCAGTTCGCTGAAGTCGCCCCGCGTGCGGGCCGGGAGGTCGAGCAGCGTCGGCACCAGTAGGTCTGCGGACTGTTTGAACCCCCACGTCCTGGGGGCTGGGCCGCCGTCCAGATCGGCGGACCTAACTTCTACCCATACATCCCGAGATGGCGGAGGAGCCGCCGTATCGTGATCTAAGGGTCTGATCCGAATCAGCTTCGGTTCATCAACGACATCCATCAAATACCTCTCACGCACCGTAGCCAGATCTGTCTCAGGGGGTCCAGCCCATGAACACCGGAACAGGCCAAAGCGAGGCACCGCCGAACGAAATTGCCCCCCGCTGAGGCTGCGTAGCAGGTCACCCAACCGATTGAAATAGATTCTTCGGCAAACCCTCGACGCCGCCCATCCATTTTCTGGCGCCGCAGCGCGTATCTGCACTAAATAGCATCTAGACACGATACGATGGAGCAACCTGTTCGATGAACGAATGGACCGACCGGAACGCGGCACGACATAGTGGCATGGCACGTGAACTGCCGTCCGCAGACATCCCGTTCCATCGCGCCATGATTGGTAAGCGGCCTCTAAGCCTGCCAGCGCGGGAACTTCTCAAGCTGCCCGGAAAGAAATGGATCACCTGGGCGGTGTTCGATGCTGACTGGTATCGCGCCACCTACCTAGCCGACACCGCCCCCCTCGTTGGCGCCCTACCCGACAGGGTTCTAGAATTCTACCTCGAGACCGGCCAATCCCTCTACCACTCCCCCAACATGCTGTTCGACGAGGACTGGCACCGCCGCGCTTACCCCGCCATCGCCGCCTTGGTTCAGACTGGAAAATACCCCTCCGCCTTCGACGCCTACTGCCGCGGCGGCTGCCTCGATCGATCCCCGCACTGGCTGTTCGACGAAGCCGAGTACCGCCGCCGCAACCCCGACCTGACGGATGCAGTCCTGGCGGAACGGGGGCTGGTCAACGGCTACGACCATTACCTATGGCGTGGAAGCGCAGAGGGCCGCATCGCCCACATGCTGTTCGATCCATCCGTTTACCTCGCCCATCTCCCGCCGGCCGAGGCCGATGCCGCCTCGACGGACGGGCCGTTCCGCCACTACCTGCAACGGCTTGATCGGCGGGCGCCAGAGGTGCCCACGTCGCTATACTTCGATCCCACCTGGTACCGGCAACGCTATCCCGAGGTGGCCGACGCGATTGACCGCGGCACCTGGCGATGCGCGCTGGAACATTACCTGTGCAACGACACACCCACCGCGTTCGATCCCAACCCGGCATTTTCCGAGGCATACTACGTCGCACACACCCCCAACGTCGCTGGGATGATCGAGCATAGGCACTTCCGCAACGGCTACGCCCATTTCCTCCGCCACGGCTTGGCCGAGGGACGATCGCCGAGCGAACCAATCGATCTGGCCTGGTATGCGAAGCAGGAGACCGTGCGGCAAGAGATCGACGAAGGATCTGTATCCGACGCCTTCGCCCACTGGCTGACCATAGGCCAACTCCAGGGCTTGCGTTCGGCACCATTGCCGCAACAGCCGATCACCGAGGCACAGGCCAAAGCGCTCTTTCGCGAGCGAGCGCGTTTGGTTTCGGTATCATCCAGTCGAATGGGGTTGAATTTCCGAACGGCCTCTGAACCGGCGCTTAGTGTCATCATGGTTCTACACAACCAGTTCGATCTGACCATGATGGCGCTCAGTTCGTTGCGAACGAACTACCCCGGCGATATCCAACTGATCCTGGTCGATTCCGGGTCAAATGATGAGACCAAATATATTGAGAGTCGCGTCCACGGCGCGCACCATCTGCGGTTCGATAGCAACATCGGATATCTGCGCGGCTGCAACGCGGCTTTGACAATCGCCTCTGCCGACGTGGTCGTGTACCTTCACAACGATATCGAGCTCGGGCCCGGTGCAATAGCGGCCGCACTGCACCGACTGACGACTAATTCGACCGTTGGCGCTGTCGGCGGTATGATTCTTAGGACCCATAACGTCCTTCAGGAGGCCGGGAGCATCGTTTGGTGCGACGGTTCGACCCAGGGATACATGCGTGACGCTTCACCGCTGGCGCCCGAAGCAAATTTCGTCCGTGACGTCGATTTTTGCTCGGGCGTCTTCCTGATGGCACGCCGCGAGTTGTTGTTCAGGCTGGGTGGTTTTGATGAAGCCTTTGCCCCAGCCTACTACGAAGACGTCGATCTTTGCTTCCGCATTACGCAGGCTGGATACCGAGTTGTTTATGATCCAGCGGTGGTCGTTCATCACGTGGAGTACGGAAGCGCCACCGACAGCCACGCCGCTGAGACGGAGATGCGTCGAGCTCACCAAATCTTTGCGCTGAAGCACGTTGGTGAGCTTGCCAATCGTCGTGCTCGCGGCGGTGGCGTTGAGGTGTTTGCCCGTATGACCGACGCCTCGCGAAGGCGGGTGCTTTTCATGGAGGACACTGTCCCGCTTCGTATGATCGGGTCCGGTTTCATAAGATCAAACGACCTTGTGACAGTAATGGCTTCGATGGGCTATGAGATAACCATTTATCCACTCAATGGCTGCGCCTTCGATCTATCCACGGTTTATGCCGACATGCCTGATAACGTTGAGGTAATGTACAATCATTCCATCGAAAGACTGCAAGAATTCCTGGCGGCGCGGCAGGACTACTATAACGTAATATGGATTGCCCGGACTCACAATCTGGAGGCGGTTCGGCCCATTCTTGAACGAGTTGCAGGCGCTTCGGGCAACCGACCGCGCGTGGTACTCGACACCGAGGCGATTGCCTCGTTTCGTGACCTCGAGCGGGCGGCGCTTGCGGGGCAGACCTTCGACGCTGACGTTGCTATCAGGCAGGAACTCTCCAACGGGCCTTTCTGCGACGAAATTGTCGCAGTCACCGAAT
The DNA here is from genome assembly GCA_003506895.1 of Acetobacteraceae bacterium. Lineage (GTDB taxonomy): Bacteria > Pseudomonadota > Alphaproteobacteria > Acetobacterales > Acetobacteraceae > Rhodopila. The sequence continues at coordinate 145,395 of DNXO01000091.1, forward strand.
CAGAGGCCGCGGCGGTTCGCGAGATTGGCCTCGTCAACGTCGCCGTGATCGGTCATATGCGGGCGCTTAACCCGACGCCACGGCCAGTCGCTGAGCGAACAGGAATGCTGTTTGTCGGGGCGATTCATCGGATGGACAGTCCAAACTACGACGGTCTGTGCTGGTTCATTGATGAAGTTCTGCCGCTCGTTGACAAGCAACTCGGATGGCGGACCCGGCTGACCGTAGTCGGCTACACAAGTGCGGATGTTAGTTTGGACCGGTTCCGCGACCATCCCCGGGTGACTTTGCGCGGCAGAGTTTCGAACCTTGCGTCACTCTACGACTCGCATCGTTTATTCGTTGCTCCAACCCGCATTGCGGCTGGCACACCCTACAAAATCTGCGAGGCGGCCTCATTCGGACTGCCGGTGGTAGCGACGAGGCTGTTGCGCACGCAGCTTGGCTGGGTAGATGATCAAGAGCTGTTGACAGCCGAGGCTGCCGATCCCGCTGCGTTTGCCAAGCAGGTCGTTACACTCCACACCGATGACGCCGTGTGGCAAAGGTTGCGAAGCGGTGCCCTGGAGCGATTGCGGTTGGAGAATAGCCGCTCTAGCTACGAAGCAGCAATTGAGAGCGTCCTGGGCTTACCTCAGATCGCTAACCCACTGTATTCACCGGATACCAGGGAATCGCTGGCGGGTAAGGTGCCACGATCCGGGGTCGCTTAAGGTTCGGTGATCGATGCCCGAAATGAGTCCACCGCGCTCACCGGCAGTTGAGATACGCCTCCGCTTAAGCCTCGGCCCCCCCATCGCTGGTCGTCGAAAATATGTTCCGTCGCGCTTATGGAATGTTCGAGCCCGCCCTAATCGAGACCGCAGCTTAGAGGGTGTTATGTACTTTTTCTGAGACGCGGTCTAATGGAGTCGGATGACCCATGATCGTAAGTCCTACCCGTCCGATGTCTCCGACGACGAATGGTCGTTGGTAGTTCCATACCTGACGCTGATGACCGAGGAGGCGCCGCAGCGGGATTATCCGCTGCGAGAACTCTTCAATGGCCTCCGCTATGTGGTTCGTCATGGCATCGCCTGGCGGGCAATGTCGAATGATCTGCCGCCGTGGTCGGCGGTTTACCAGCAAACGCAACGCTGGCTGGCTGGCTGCGGGCTGTTTCGAGACTTTGGCGCAAGATCTGCGGGCCGTGCTGCGGATGGCGGCAGGACGCCCAGGTGACCCAACCGCCGCGGTGATCGACAGCCGCACGCTCCGGTCCACGCCAGGAAGCGGCGCCCGTGCTGGGTATGATGGAGCCAAGCGCAAGCGTGGCTCGAAGGTGCATATGGCCGTCGATACGCTGGGCCATCTGCTAGCCCTGCATGTCACGCCTGCCGATGTCGGGGATCGCGAGGAAGTCGGCCGTCTCGCCGAGGCTGTCCAGGACGTCACCGGTGAGAACGTGACCTTGGCTTATGTCGACCAGGGCTATACCGGCGAAAACGCGGCGGCTGCCGCCCGCGCACAGGGTATCGAGTTGCAGGTGGTGAAATTGCCCGAGGCGAAGCGTGGCTTTGTTCTGTTGCCAAGACGCTGGGTCGTCGAGCGATCGTTTGGTTGGGCAACCAGATTTCGCCGATTGGTCAAGGATTATGAAGTATATGCTTCCACTCTCGCCGGGCTGCATATAGTAGTGTTCGTATGCCTCATGTTAGCAGGGGCCGCTGACTTCATGCAGAGTGCATAACACGCTCTAGTTAAGAAGAGTTCGCGCGAGCAGTCGTGCGAATTCTCGCAGCGCCCGGATAGAATTGATCACCTGCGGCGGGCCACGGGGCGGATTGTCGCCGACCAGAAACATCCCGTGGAACGCTCTTGGCGGCGGCGGTGAACATTTTCGAAAACGCGGCGAAAAGAGAGGTGGCAGTCGATCTTATCACGTCTCGATTCCGTCTCGGAGGCGGATCGCTTCGCAATCCTTACCTCTAAAATCGCGGTTTTTGGTAACTACTTGCGGCTGGCGTTCGCCGTCTCGCGGCTGTCGGCGGTACGGGCCACGGACGCCTGATCACAACTCCGGTAACCAAAAATCCCGTGATAGATCTCCGAGAAAACCGTCCCGGTGTGGTACTGCTGGTTCGGGAATGCGTGCGTGCCGTATTGGGGATCAGTGGTGGTATATCCACCCACTGCAAAAGCCGTGCCCATCCCAAGGCTCATAACGGCGAAGGCGGCAAGAAGCATCTTCTTCATCGATGGTTTCCATATTCTGTCGAGCACGGTCATGCGCTTCGTCAGACAGATGCTACGTCGGGCAGGGGTTGGTAATGCTGCATCGCAGCATAGGAATTATGCGTTATCCGATGAAATCGCCGCCGCGGTCAATCGCCGGCCTTGGTGGATATGAAAAATATACCCTCGGAGATACACAACAGCTTCCCCGCGTCGCCACCTTCCGCCACATCGCACTCCCCCCGCGCTGGATGCGTCACCTGCAACCGGTGCCACCAACGCGTCAGGTGCTCGGCGATGGCTATGGTGCCCACTCGATACACCCGGCCCGTGGCTAATTCCCCACGGACTGCACAGCGCTGAACGGCAGGGTCAGTCCGCCCATCTGCACCTCCACCGTCCCGCTGTTGTTCTGGACCGCGGTGGCCGTGGCGGTCACCGTGAACGGGACGTTGGATGACGAGCCATTCGCCCCCAGGGTCGTGACCGTAACGGTGTAGGCCCCGTCGGGCATCGTCGTGCCGGTTGCGCTCTGACCGTTCCATTTCCAGTTATTGGCCCCGGCGGTGCTCGTCAGCGTCGCCGTCTGCACCTGGGTACCCGCGCTGTTGTAGACCGCGATCCCGACCGGCTCCGCGGTGGCGGTGTTGAAGTTGACCTCGCCAGTGCTGTTTTGCAACGACAGTTGTGTGCTGGCGACCGTTACCGGCTTGCCGATCAACGACGCCGATTGTTCGATCTGGCTGGCCTGGGTTAACTGGATAAGCTGTGTCAGGTCGCTGTTGGTGCTGATCTGCTGCTCCACGCTGGTGAATTGCACCAGTTCGCTGGTGAACTGATTCGAATCGAGCGGCGTGGTCGGGTCCTGGTTCTGTAGCTGCGTCATCAGCAGCGACAGGAAGTTGGAGAAATTATTGCTAAGACTGCCGAGCGCCGAGGTGCCGACCTGCGAGATGGCAGAGCCCGACGATGACGACGTGGTGGACGATGGCGAAACAGTCCCGGACATTGATAACGCTCCTGTTGAATGGTCAGGCGGTAATATTCAGCCCGATGCGATAAAGCGTCGTATCGGCGGCCATGGTTACGGCGGCCGCCCCTGTGGCCGGCTTGCTGGACGATGGATTCGCGCCCCGGCCGGGATAACCGCCCCGGCTGCTAGCCCCGCCGGAAGACCCGCCGGGACCGCTGCTGGCGCTCCGGCCGGCCGAGCTGTGCGGCGGGCTGCTGCCCTGTGGAGATCCGTTGCTGCCGGAGGCGGAGGGTTCGGAATGTGCGTTATGGAACGCGATCGTTCGCCCGGCGCCGGGAATGCCGGCTTCATCCAAGGTCCGGTGCAACGCCGGCTGGTCCCGTTGCAGCGCTTGCAACGTCTCCGGCCTGTCCGCCACGATCTGGACGTGCGTCGTGCCGGACGGTGCCCGATCGAGCCGTATCTGCACCATGCCAAGTTCAATCGGATTGAGCCGGACGGTCACCTGCTGATTGCCGTCCGCTGTTTTCGCCAGGGTCAGCAGAGTGGGTGCTATCTGTGCCGCTGGCATTGCCGGGTGGGTCGGATGAACTGGTGCGCTCACGATGGCCGTTGAACCCGCCGGGGTGGCCGCCACCAATGGACTGGTTGCCTGCGCCGGTTGTTCGGGAGTGACCGAAACGCTTGCCGCTCGTGCCGCGACAGGTGCGGCAGTGTCGGAATGCGGCGCCTCTCTCCGATCCGCCGACATTGTCGCGGTGGCGGCAGACTCCCGGAGGACGACATGCGGTGGCCCGGAATGGGGAGCAGGATCCGCCGGCATGCCGAGGCCGCGTGGCGATGCCGGCGGATTGCTGGTCGCGGGCACCGCGGCGTTACTCGCATCCTTTGTCGGTGAGGCGGGGGTCTCTGGTGTAACCCCAGCCTGATCCTTGGGTGGATCGAGCCCAACCGAATCGCCCGTCGGTGGTGTCGGCACCGCCGCGTTCGGTTCGTTGGACGTGCCTGCTGTCACCTGGGATGTGTGGCCGGAAACCATGGCGGGTGCCGGCGTCCGCGCGGTGGCCGTGGAGGGCAGGACCGAAGCCGCCACGATGGTCGGGGGCGGAGCGGGTTCGGGTAAGGGCGTGGCTGCAACCGGGACAGACGCGGGAAGACCGCTGCCGTTTTCGCCGTCCGGGTTTGATGCGCTTTTTGCCCGATGTTCCCCGTTCTTCTGGTTCGGGGGCGCGTTGGTCCGTTGAACGGAAGGTGCCGGCGAAGCGGGCACCGGCCCCGGAATTGGCTCTGCTTCGACTTGCGGGAGCGGGGGCGCCGATGGCTGCGTCAGCGGCACCGGGGTAGGTGCCAGTGGTGCGCTGTTTTGTACGGAGCTAAGTACCTCCCCAAACGTAGCGGCGCCGCCCGCCGGGTCGGGAACGGTGCCCGGTGGGGTTGAAGCAATTTCAACAGGGCCGAGGCTTGGGACGGTGGGCAACGCTCTCTCCTGCGTCCGAACGACATCCAGACGGCTATCGGTCGATCAAGCAATGTCCGGGCCAAGTGAGATCGTGAGGCGGGCCATCCAACCACGACCCTCAACCGGGTAAGAAAAACCTATCTGTCCACGCCGGTCGGCAATTCATGCCGACTGGATTCTATCGCGAACCGCCCAAGAAATCCGTCATTTGCTGCTTGGCACGCTTTCTGCTGTTCAAGCCCCATTGCCAGGTCCCGGAGCGTTTGAAACATGTCCTTGTTCAGTGCGATCAACACCGCCATCAGCGGGCTCACCGCTCAATCGACCTCGTTCGGCAATATCAGCGAGGATGTGTCGAACAGTCAGACCACGGGATTTAAGCGAGTCGATACCAGTTTCGTGGACTACCTTACCACCAGCGACGCGACCCAGAACACGCCCGGGGCCGTGGTAGCCAGACCAGACTACGTCAACAATGTTCAGGGATCGATCACTCAGACGGATAATCCGCTGGGCATGGCCATTGCCGGGCAGGGCTTTTTCGCCGTCTCGCAGGCCACCGGTCAGGTCAACAACATCCCAACATTCAATCCGCAGCAATTCTATACCAGGGCTGGCGACTTCACGATGAATTCGACCGGCTATCTGGTAAATGGAGCCGGACAGTATCTGAATGGTTGGACGGTGGACCCATCGAGCGGGGTGGTGAACCAAAACGCGCTTGCACCGATCCAGGTCAGCCAGTCCACCTATAATCCTGTCGCCACAACCAATGTGACGCTTTCGGCTAATCTGCCGGCGACCCCCACCGCCGGCACCGCCACTAGCTCGTCCCCGCTATCCTCGCAGATCACCGTTTACGACTCCCTTGGCACCGCCCACACGGTAACGCTCAACTGGGCACAGACCGCGGCTAACGATTGGACCGTCCAGGTCAGCGTCCCTGACTCCAAGACCGGCACCACGGACGCGGGGTCGGCCGCCGTACAGTTCGGTTCACTAAGCGGCAACCCGGTGCCCGAGGGAACGATCGGCCAGGTTTCCACCTCGACAACAGATCCGGGCACCGTGACAAGCGCGGGATATGTGCCGGGACAGCCCGCGACGCTGAACTTCACCACCGATTTCGGGTCTGGTAGTCAGACCATCCAGCTTAACTTGGGTGGTTATGGTGGGACCACTGGCGTGACCCAATATGCCGGTAGCGCTTACAGCTTGCTGGGCCTAACCCAGAACGGCGTGCCGCCCGGTAGCTTTTCGGGCGTTACAACCCAGGCGAACGGCGATGTTGTCGTCAACTACAACAACGGCCAAACCAGGACGATCGCGCAGGTCCCGGTCGTCACCTTCAACGATCCCAATGCGCTGCAAGGTCAGAACGGCCAGGCGTTCACGGCGACTTTAGGTAGCGGCACGCCGTTGGCCGAGGTCGCCAGCACCAACGGCGCCGGCAACCTTGTGGTCGGTTCGGTGGAGGGGTCGAACGTCGATATCGCGAAGGAGTTCTCGAACCTGATCGTGGCGCAACAGGCGTACGGGGCGAACTCGAAGGTCGTGATGACCGCCAGCCAGATGTTGCAGGCGACCATGACGATGGTCGCGTGATCAGTCGCCGCTGCTGGCGAGGGTTTGCACGGTTCGGCACAATGCGACCACCGCGACAAGCAGCACCCCTTCCACGATCAACGACATCGGCGTCACCACCGATCGTCCAAAATGTATTTCCCTTGGAATAGCCTGCACCATCGTGGTGACGAACTCCCTGGCCTGGCCCTCCGGTCCAACGATCGACACGATACCGGGCAGCATCGCCCAGCCGATCCCGAACACCAGAACGATTGGGGCGAGCAATTCCGCGATGATTTCGACGAACGAGAACGCAAAAAGGATAAGGCCCCGGGCAACCAGCTTGGTGACCCTTGTCGCGGCCGCCATCGCCGGATGATTGGCGACGGTGCGCCAGTCGTCCATGTCGTAAGCCCTCGGAGCGAGGGGACGGCTGGGCAATTCGGCGGGTTTGCTCGTGCTGGTTTCCATCATCGCAGGATAGGGTCGTTGTCAGTGGATTGCCACCCGGCACCCGCTCGCGGATCATCGCCCGCGCAGGATACGCAGCATCTCCTGATACTGGCGCTCCCGTCGGTCCTCATTGACCACCAGCACCGCCCATAGCGCGGCCGGGACCCACCCCAGCACGGTTACCTGAAGGATCAGACAGAGAAACCCCGGGAGGAAACGCCCAGATACGAGCAGCGCGAGCCAGGGCAGCAGTATGGCGACAGCGATCAAGGGTGAATTCCGCTCCTGGGAATCAGACGACGTTCGCGTCCGACCTAAAGCGCGTGGTGGGCTGGCAGAAGGGCGAAATTTTGAAATTCCTATATCGCAATGAAAAAGCCGCCGATCCAGGCGGGTATGTCGCGATTTGTTGAGCGAACGCCCGCCTGGACCCGCGTTGCGGTCGAAACGATGCAGGAGATCGGGGCCAGCCGGATGGCGTGGGTTCAATCCGCCTCGCTTAACGGACCATAAAGGGGGTGCAGGGCCTAAATCGCCGCAACGCCTCGTGCGGGATGCGATACATCGCCGAACAGCCGCACGATCGCCCCCAGCGCCGGCAGCGGTACGTCAGCGGGTGTTATAACGGCGCCATGCAATCGTAGCGGCCGTATTACGGATTCGATCCATTCCTGGCCTCGCTCCCGGCAAATCTTCAGAAATTCCGCCTCCAGCGCTGCTCGGTTACGGATCATGGGCGAAACTAACCAGACGGGTCCGTGTCATGCGATCCAACCAGAGATAAATTCTGGGGAAAAAACATAGATATCTGGTTGCGGGATATCAACAAAAAATCGTGCCCCTAAATCGGCTACGCCGGCAACAGGCCAACAAGCGTCTTCCGGAGCATTCGCCCCCGGACCATCGCCTGGAAGCGGTCCGCCGAGGCTCCGGCTAACCCACTGTGGGAGGCTTGCCGCCGCGTCAGGATAATGCTCCCATTCCGGTTCTGGGAAAGACAAAGAGGAACCGACCATGTCCAACTTCCGCGCCGAAACGCGCGCCTGGCTGGAGGAAAACTGCCCGTCGGCGATGCGCACCTTCATGCCGGAAAACGAGCAGGTCGCCGGCGGGAAGCAAGCCCAATACGTCCGTCCGGAACAAAAGATATGGCTCGACCGTATGGCCGCCAAAGGCTGGACGGCGCCGACCTGGCCCAAGCAATATGGCGGCGGCGGCCTGACCAACGAGCAAGCCTTGATTCTGGAAGAGGAAATGCAGGACCTTGGCTGCCGCATTCCCCTGCGCGGCATGGGCCTGTCGATGCTCGGTCCCGTCCTGCTGGAATACGGCACGGAAGAACAGCGCCAGACCCACATCCCGCCGATCGTGCGTGGTGAAATCCGCTGGTGCCAGGGCTACTCCGAACCCGAGGCCGGTTCCGACCTCGCAAGTCTGCGCACGCGCGCCGTCCTGCAAGGCGAGCATTTCCTGGTCAACGGCCATAAGATATGGACGTCGAACGCCCATGTCTCCGACTGGATATTTTGCCTCGTTCGCACCGACCCGGCGGCGAGGAAGCACGAGGGCATCAGCTTCCTGCTGATCGATATGGCCGATCCCGGCGTCCGCCCGCGCCCGATCCGGCTGATCAGCGGCGCCTCGGTCTTCTGCGAAACCTTCATCGAAAACGTGCGCGTGCCCGCCAGTCATCTGGTGGGTCCGCTCAACAAGGGCTGGACCATCGCCAAACGTCTTCTGGAGCACGAACGCAAAGGTATCGGTGGCATCGCCGCCCGTAACGCCGCCAAGTTCGAGATCCCGCTGGAAGCCGTCGCCAAACGGTTCGCCGGCGAACAGGACGGCAAAATCGCCGACCCCGTCTTGCGCGACCGCGTCGCCGCTTATTCCATGGACGCTCACGCCTTCCAGCTAACCCGCCGGCGAGCGGCCGAGGAGGCGGAAGCCGGTGCGCCGCCCGGCCCGCTGTCGGCGATGTTCAAGCTGCAAGGCACCGAACTGAACAAGCGCCGCTATGAGATGCTGCTGGAAGCTGAGGGGTTCCAGGGTCTCGGCTGGGAGGGCGAGGGGTTCACCAGCGACGAACTTCGGTTCACCCGCGAATGGCTCCGCTCCAAGGCCAACTCGATCGAGGGCGGCACGTCCGAGGTCCAATTGAACATCATCGCCAAGCGTGTGCTTGGCCTGCCGGATTAAGCCCATGGCCCTGATCCTGAACGACGAAGCCCAGATGGTGCGCGAAACGGCGCTGAGCTTCTTCCGTGAACGCAGTCCGATCACCGCATTGCGCAAACTGCGCGACGACAACGATCCTGTCGGGTTCTCGCGCGACCTGTGGCGCGAGATGGCCGAACTCGGCTGGACCGGATTCCTGGTCGATGAAGACGACGGCGGGTCGGCCTTTGGCATGACCGGCCTGGCCCAGGTGATGGAGGCCGCCGGCCGCACCCTGACCGCGTCGCCCTTGATGTCGACCGCGCTGCTGGGTGGCTCGCTGCTGTCCCTGGCCGGCACGGACGACCAGAAGGCCGAATATCTGCCGCCATTGCTGGCCGGCGAGCATATCATGGCTCTCGCGCTGGACGAGGGCGCGCGCCATGCCCCGAACCAGATCGCGACCATGGCCGAACGCGACGGGTCTGGGTACCGCCTGAACGGCGAGAAGACCTTTGTGCTCGACGGCCACATCGCCGACACGCTGATCGTCGCCGCGCGCACCGATGCCGGTCCGGCCCTGTTCCTCGTTCCCGGCGAGGCGGCCGACCGGACGCGCCTGACCATGGTGGACAGCCGCAACGCCGCCCGCATCCGCCTGGATAACGTCGCCGTAGGCCCCGAGGCGATGCTGCGCCGCGGCCCCGCCCTGGATCTGGCGCTGGACCGCGCTCGCGCCGGGTTGGCCGCGGAAATGCTGGGCAGCGCCCAAGAGGCCTTCGACCGCACGATCCAATACCTGAAGGACCGAAAGCAGTTCGGCGTCGTCATCGGCAGCTTCCAGTCCCTGAAGCACCGCGCGGCACACATGTTCTGCGAGGTCGAGATCACCCGATCCGCCGTGATCGCCGCCGCGTCCGCGCTGGACAGCGGTGCCAACGACGCTGCTGCCCTGGTCAGCCTGGCCAAGGCCAAGGCCAACGAAACGCTGTTCCTGTGTGGAAACGAAGGCGTTCAGATGCACGGCGGCATCGGCATGACCGATGAACATGAAATCGGCTTCTTCATGAAGCGCAGCCGTGTCGCACAGGCGACATTTGGCGACACGCGCTTTTGCCGGGATCGTTACGCGGGATTGATGGGATACTAACAGGCAGGCTCGGTCCGATCCCGACACCGGCGATGTAACATTGGCGCGCTGGATGACCCTGGCTGGTTCTACTCTTCGCTCAGGACGCAATGGCCGATCAGCACGCCGATCGGAAACGAGCCCAGCGTCCATACTGTCAACACTACCATTACTGCATGCGGCAGCATGTATAGCATGAGTACACATACCGCGACGGTGATGGGCGGGCCGACTAACGACACCGGCCCGGGCGACTCGTCCTCGCTCCGCATAGGCAGAAATCTCCCCTCGGTTATAGTGCTGCCGGTTTCCCCAAACAGACAGCGGGACAAAAGGTGCATACAACATGCCACCAAAATAGTGTCCGTTAAATCAATATGTTAATGGAATTCCAGCGGTAACTGCGAGGCTGACTCGTAAATATTTCCGACACACCAGGGGCTGTCCGCCAGCCCGCGAGCCATTCCCACTTGCCCCGGTTCGATCGGCCGCCAGTGCGCCTGATGGCAACCGTCGGGAGCAGTTCAATCGATCCCCATCGCGATATCGTGGAACAAACGCGCGGGCAGCCCTCCGCCCAGGACGCCCTTCATCGGTTGGTTGTCATCGTTGCCCAACCAAACCCCGATCAGCGTACCTTTTACCGATCCGATGAACCACGCATCGCGATAATCCTGCGTCGTGCCGGTCTTCCCGGCGACCACGCGTCCCGGCACCGCCGCCGCTCGGCCGGTGCCGCGGTTCACCACGGCCCCCAGCATGCGGGCCATCATCGTCGCTTCTTCCGGCGCGATCACCGGCTCCGTCGGATGGGGTATGCGATCCAGGCCATGCGGCGTTACGCGGTTGCCGCCATTGAAAAACGGAGCATAGGCGGCGGTGAGTTCCAGCAACCCAACCTCGCCCGTGCCCAATGCCAGCGATGCATCGTTCGGCAACCGGTCGGCAATGCCCAACCGAAACGCTGTCGCCGCGACTGCTTTCGCGCCGCCGCCCGTGATCAGCAGGCGCACCGAGGCGGTGTTGACCGACTGCGCCAGCGCTTCTTCCAGCGTGATCTCCCCGGCATAGCGACGCTCGAAGTTCGAGGGGCTCCAGTTGCCGATGCGCAGCGGGGCATCCAGCACCGTGTCGTCCGGGGTCATGCCCTTTTCCAGCGCGGTCAGCCACACGAACGGCTTGAACGACGACCCCGGTTGCCGCCGAGACAGCACCGCTCGGTTGTAAGGGCTCTCGCGGAAATTCCGGCCACCGACCATGGCCCGGACCGCGCCGGTCGCGGCATCGAGGATCACCACCGCACCCTGGCCGGCATTCGCCGCCACGCCCGGACCCTCCAGAATTGCCGCCAGCCTGCTTTCCGCCACCGCCTGGTCACGATTATCCAGTGTCGTGCGCAACACCGCATCGGCGTCTGGCGACAACACCGTCCGCGACTGTTCCGCGACCCAATCGGCGAAATACCCCGGCGCGGTCGGGCTGGGCGGAAACACGATCTGCGCCGCCGCGGCCTGCGCCTGGTCCGTGGTGATGACCCCCGCGTCGGTCATGACATTCAGCACGTCCTTGCCGCGTGCCAACGCCGCCTGGGGATTGACCCGGGGATTGAACCGCGACGGCGCCCGCGGCAACCCGGCCAGCACTGCCGCCTGGGCCAGCGACACCCGCCGGGCGGAAACGCCGAAATACATCTTGGCCGCCGCATCCATGCCCCACGCGCCTGAACCGAGATAGACGCGGTTCAGGTAGATCTCCAGGATCTCCTGCTTGGTGAAATGCCGCTCCAGCCACAGCGTCAGCAGAACTTCCTGCACCTTGCGCTTGGTGGTCCGAGCGTTGGTGAGGAACAGCGTCTTCGCCACCTGCTGGGTGATCGTGGAGCCACCCTGGACGACGCGCCCGGCCGTGACGTTGATCCACAGGGCGCGCAGCAACCCAACCGGGTCGATGCCAAAATGGTGGTAGAACCGGCGATCCTCCACCGCGATCAGTGCGGCGGGCAGGGCGGGGGCGAAATCCTTCAGGCGCAGCGGTTCCCCGACCAGGTCGCCGTACGTCGCGATGACCTGCCCGGACCGGTCTTCCAGCGTCAGGCTGGGCCGGCGGACGGCGTCGAGCGCGGAGTCCGGGCGCGGGATGTCGCGCGCATACCATAGCACCATCACCGCCGCTGCCAGTGTCAGCCAGATCGAGGCGATGAAGCCCCACCGCAGCGCCCAGAACAGCGCGCGCCGCCGCCATGACCGCGCCGGGCGGGTTGACGGGAGAGAAGGCGCGACGGCGACCGTTTCCTTGGCAAACGCCTGCCGAGGCGGATCGAACCGGGGAACTGTCGGGGCGGGGCGGGGCATCCTGATCAGGTCTAGCAGATTCGCGGGCGATGCTCGCGTGTCATCGCGAAAAACGAGGCCAGGGATCGCGGCCGGTGGCGCGCCGGCACTGGCCGCAATGGATGCCGGTCAGCGGCCTGATTTCGCGACTCATCGATGCTCCCGCTTGCCCCGCGCTGGATCGTTGCCCAAACTTGTGGCGGTTCTGCGTCAGGAGCGTAAGTATGCAAGGTTTGTTTTTGGATGCCGTGGACGATCTCGCCACGGTGTTCCGTAACGTCTCCCGCGCCGGAGACCCGCCGATGACGGTGAACGAGCAAGGCGACATCAGCCCAGCCGAACTGCCCGCGCTGCTGGCCGGTTACGACTTCTGCTTCAACGACCACACGCAGATGCCGACCGAGGCGATGCGCAACTGCGCGGGCCTGAAGCACGTCATCTTCCTGGGCACCGGCGCCCGTAGCTACATGAACCCCGAGGAGTTGGCCGAGCTTGGGATCAAGGTTCATATCATCAAGGGCTATGGCGACACGGCGGTGGCGGAGCATGCCATCGCCCTGATGTGGGCCGCCGCGCGGGGCCTCGCCAGGATGGATGGCGGGATGCGCGAAGGCAACTGGCTCCGTACCGAGGGCATGGAACTGACCGGCAAGACCATCGGTCTGCTGGGGTTTGGCGGTATCGCGGCCGAGGTCGCCCGGATCGCCGGCGGGTCCGGCATGAAGGTGCTGGCCTGGAACCGGACACCGAAGACCGCGCCGGGCGTGACGTTCGTCGATCTGGACACGCTGCTGGCCGAGAGCAACGTGCTGTCGATCCATCTGCTGCTGAACGATGAAACCCGTGGTTTCCTGAACGCCGAGCGGCTGGGCAAGGTGCGGAAGGGCGCGATCCTGGTGAACACCGCGCGAGGGGCGATCGTGGATGAGGACGCGATGATTGCCGCCCTGGACTCCGGCCATCTGCGCCACGCGGCGCTGGACGTGTTCAACGTGGAACCGCTGCCGGCGGGGGACCGTCTGACGAAGCTGCCGAACGTCACCCTGTCGGCCCACAGCGCGTTCCGCACGCCCGAGGCGAGCGACAAACTGATCCGCATGGCGCTGGATATCGCGTGCGGGTTGTAGCTGTTCGCGTCGGGGCAGGGGCTGTTGACTGCCCTGAGCCGCCCCGAGGCCGCGGCGAGAGAGTGAACATTTAGGTCGGCTTCTGTTGTTTGTCTGATTGGTCCGTATCGATCTGTTCCCATTCGGGCGTCTAACGGACGTCTCAGGAGGCACGATATGATACTCTGTTATGGTTTTGATACTCTTGCTTGTTGCGACTGGCCGCATCGTTGCGTGCCAGCGCGCCCTGGAGCGACGGCGTAAGCGGTGATGAGGCCCATCGGAGGGTTCGAAAGCACGGTTGACAACAGGCGGTAGGTTGCGATTTGTAGATATAAATAGGAAAAAAGTCAATGGCATCCCGGGTGCCGTGCAGTCTCGGTTTCCCGTGCGTCGCGAATTCCTCTAGGGTGGTTCGCGGCGGTCGATTCCACGTCCGCCCGTGCCGTTTTGGATAAGCCAATGCTATTGCGCCGCACCGTCCTTTTCTCTGCTGGAGCCTCGTTGTTTGCCATGAATGCTGAATCCGCCCCCACCGTTGTGACCATGGATAACGGCCTGCGATACATTGATGAGAAGGTCGGCACCGGCCCGACGCCCCACACGGGCCAGACGGTCGTCGTCCACTACACTGGCTGGCTGGACGACGCCGGCAAGAAAGGCACGAAATTCGACAGCTCCCGTGATCGCGGCTCGCCGTTCAGCTTCAAGATCGGCGTGCATCAGGTTATTTCCGGCTGGGACCTGGGCGTGGCTGGCATGCAGCCCGGCGGCCAGCGTACGCTGCTGATCCCGGCGGCGCTTGGGTATGGGTCGCGCGGGGCCGGTGGGGTGATCCCGCCGAATGCGGATTTGATCTTTGACGTGGAGTTGCTTGAGATTCGATAGGGACGGGAGGGGCGGCGGGCTAATCGCGTGCCGCCCCTTCATCGCTAACCTTATCCTCGGAGATACATTTTCAAAGAATAACACATATAGCGCAAAATCTGTTATTGAGGTATCCTCCCGCCCGTCAGGAGGGGCTGCATGAACGTTTCCATAGGTCAGCGCTGGGAAGGCTTCGTCGATAATGCCGTCAAAAGCGGCCGCTACGGTTCGGCCAGTGAGGTTGTGCGCGAAGGGCTCCGCCTCGTCGAGGAACGGGAGGCTAAGCTCCAGGCTTTGCGTGACACCGTAAACGCTTCGATCACCGAAGGGGGACGATACTCGGACGAGGATGTCCAGAAGTTCCTTGACGATAGGGTCGCTGAGTTGGCGAAATCCGGCACCTGAGTGCGCCAACTTGTCTATCTGGCATCGGCGCGGCGGGATCTGAACGACATTCTGCTGTATGTGGTCCAAACAAGCGGAAGTTTCGTGGTCGCGAGGCGCTTCGTCGATGTTTTGATGCAACAGTGCCGTAAGATGGCGTCATTGCCGCCAATCCTGGGCCGTCCGCGCCCAGAGATAAGGCACGATATTCGCAGTTTCGCATTCAAGAATTACCTGATTCTGTTCCGGTATGAAGATGATGCTTTGCAAGTCGTGAACATCCTGGAAGGGCATCGGGACATCCTGGGCGCTTTTCGGGATGACGAAATTTAGTCGGTAGCGACCGTCGCAACACCCCTGGCCCTGCTTCGCCATGCCCGCTAGAAGACTCGCCCAAGCGTGCCCGCCTGGCGGAATGGTAGACGCAGCGGACTTAAAATCCGCAGTTCGAAAGGACGTGCCGGTTCAAGTCCGGCGGTGGGCATTTCCCCTCGCAAGCCAACACACCAAGGGAAGCTCCGGTCCCCTCCAAGCGGCCGACCATCCCGACCCCCGGCACTCGCGAACCGCTGCTTTGCAAAGCCGTCGGGCTGCCCGGCCCGCATCGACCAAATGCAACTTTAGATTGCAATTCTGACCAATCCCGTCATGGTGCGTCCGCACCCACCATCACGGGGTCACCGTTGCACGACACCGCTTACGAACACGGCCGGCTGTTCTTCGAGCTCTACTGTTCCGACGCCGTCCGAACGGTCGTCGAGCTCGGAAGCCAGGACGTCAACGGCGCCCTGCGCGATCACGCGCCGCCCGGGGTTCATTACGTCGGCCTGGATGTCATGGCGGCCAAGGGCGTCGACCTGATCGTCGATCCCGACGCCCCGTTACCCCTCGCCACGGATTGCGCCGACGCCGTCGTTACCAGTTCGGCGTTCGAGCATGACGTCTGCTTCTGGGAGACGTTCCTGGAACTCGCGCGCATCCTGCGCCCTGGCGGGCTGCTGTATGTCAACGCCCCCAGCAATGGCGAATTCCATCGCTATCCGCTGGACTGCTGGCGGTTCTACCCGGACGCCGGCGTTGCCCTCGTTCGATGGGCGGCCCGTCGGGGCATCCAGATGGAACTGCTGGAATCCTTCGTCGGACAGCCGCGAGCCGAACGCTGGGCGGACTTTGTCGCGGTGTTCCGCAAAGCCGGCGGCGCGCCATGGGTCGGCAAAGGCCGCATCTCCGACCATGTCCCGGCCGTCAACATCCACGCGCCACCCGGCCCGCTTGGGATGGAATCCCGGTTGATGCCGGACATGGTGATAGTGGACACCCTGACCGCCGAGCGGGACGTCGCGCGTCAACGCACCGCGACGTTGTCCGACGAGGTCGCGGTACTCAGAGCCGCGCTCGCTGACTCCGACCGCCGGCGGCTTGCCATTGAAAACAGTGGTTTTTGGCGCGTAACGGCCCCGCTGCGAAGTCTCACCCGCGCGATCCGGGGCCGGTAGGCTCTTACCCCTTCACCCGCCCGCGCAACGCCGCCGCGCGCTTCACCACGGACCGGGCGCGTTCCACTACCGGCACGTCGATCATCGCGCCCTCAAACTGAACCGCGCCCAGTCCCTTCGCGTAGGCATCGTCGTACGCGGCGATCATCTTCTCCGCCTTGGCCACTTCCGCCGGGTCTGGAGAAAACTCCTCGTTCAACACCGCGACCTGCAACGGATGCACCGCGCTCGCGCACATGAAGCCCAGCCTGCGGGAGCGCCGCACGATCGCGCGAAACACGTCCTGGTCGCGGAAGTCCGCGATCGATCCGACGAAGCCCATCGGCAGGATCCCGGCGGCCCTGGCGGCGAAGATGGTTTGCTGCTTGGGGTAGAGCAGGCCCTCGGGCTCCGACTGCATGCCGACATCGGCGGCGAAATCCTCCGATCCCAGGCTGATCGCGACCAGCCTTGGATGGCACTTCGCGATCTGGTCGATACGGAAGAAACCAACCGCATTCTCTACCAGCGCAATGAACTTGATGCGTCCGGGCGGCAGCCCGCGCTCCGTCTCCAGTTCCGCGACGATGTCGGCGCAGGCATGAACGTGTTCCGGACTATCGACCTTCGTGAGCATGATCGCCGCGACGCCAGGGATGACCGCTGCCTCCAGGTCGCGCACCAGCAGACGCCAGGGCCGGTTCACCCGCACCACGACATCCGCGCCGTTGCGGGCAACCTGGGGGATCGCGCCCTCGATCAACGTCCTGGCATGCTCTTTCTGGGATGGGGCAACCGCATCTTCCAGATCCAGAATGATCGCATCGGCCCCCTTGTCGGCACCGGTGCGGACGAACTTCTCCGCCGTCACCGGAACGAACATCATGGACCGCCAAACCGGTAGATCGTCACGCATCTTCAACCCTCCTTGATCGTGCCGGACGCGGTCAGTGCCGCCAGCCGGTCCGCGCTGTAGCCAATCGATTCCAAAACAGACCGTGTGTGCTGGCCCAAATTCGGGGCCGGAATCCGCAATTTGCCGGGTGTGTCCGACAGCCGTGGGATGACGTTGTGCATCAGCACAGACCCCGCCTCTTCGTCAGGCGCCTCAACGATCACGCCGCGGGCCTGCACATGGGGATCGTCGAGCAACTGGTCGATCTCATAGATCGGAGTCGCCGTCACCTCCGCCGCTTCGAATACGGCCATTGCCTCCGGTAGCGTCCGCTGGGCAATCCAGTCGCCGACGATCTGATCGCAGGCGTCGATGTTGTTAACCCGATCCGTATTCGTCCTGAACCTCGGATCCTCGATCACCTCCGGCCGTCCGATCGCTCTGAACAGCCGCTCCGCCATCGCCTGTATGGACGCGGAAATCGCAATGAACCGGCCATCGCTGGTGCCATAGACGTTACGTGGGGAGGTCGTCAGCGACCGGCTTCCGGTGCGCACCGGCTTTTCGCCTGAAACGCGATAGCTCGCCGCGTCCGGCCCCAGAACGGAAATCATCGGCTCCAGCAGCGGCAAATCGATGACCTGCCCGCGACCGCCACGCTCTACCACGCGCAGGGCGACCATCACCGCATAGGCGCCGTACAGGCCCGAGACCATGTCGGCCAGCGCGAGAGGCGGCAGCACGGGTGGCCGGTCGCCGTACCCGTTCTTCGCCGCGAAACCGGACATCGCCTCCACCAGCGTGCCGAAGCCGGGGCGGTCGCGATATGGACCGTCCTGGCCGAAGCCGGTGATGCGAACGATGATCAGTCCGGGATTGCGGGCGTGCAGCACGTCGGGGCCGAGCCCCATCTGCTCCAGCGTGCCGGGGCGGTAGTTCTCGATCAGGATATGGCTGGTCGCCAGCAGGTCCAGCAGCGCGTCGCGCCCCTCTTGGGGACGCAGGTTGATCGCCAGGCTTTTCTTGTTCCGGGCATAGACTTTCCAGTGCAGCGACAGCCCGTTCACGCGCCATGCGCGCAATGGGTCACCGACTTTCGGGTCCTCGATCTTGATGACCTCGGCGCCCTGATCGGCGAGTTGCAGGCTGACCATGTTGCCGGCGACCAGCCGGGACAGATCGACCACGCGGATGCCATCCAGCGGGGCAGGGGCGGTCGGGTCGAATTCAATGCGTGGTATCATCTGCTGCCTTAGTGAGCGGTTTCCTCGGTTTGCTCGATGCTAAGGGACGAATGACCCGGAGACCAGCCATGCGACTACTTGCAACGGGAGGATTGCGGGATCTTCGTGTTCGAGTCATATAAGAAATAGAATTCTTGGGGGAACGATCATGGCGAAAAATATAGTCTTTTGCGCCGACGGCACATGGAACGGCCCGGGCGAAGCAGACGCCGACGATAATGCGGCCCCGGCCACGAACGTTTTCAAGCTCTTCTTGAACCTTGAGGGCAGGGATTCACCTGACACTATCGCCCTGGCCAAGGAGCAGGAGCGCTGGTTTAACGCCCCTGATGGTTCGGTCGCCCAGATCGCGAAGTATATCCATGGGGTTGGCGATTCAAATAATTTCCTGGTCAAGCTGCTAGGAGGCGCGATGGGGGCCGGCCTAATCACCCGTATCGTGCGTGGATACACCTTCATTTCGCGCAACTACTGCTCGGGAGACCGTATCTTCATCACGGGATTCAGCCGAGGCGCCTACACCGCCCGAGCGCTCGCCGGGTTGATCAGCAATCAGGGCTTGCTGGATGCGACGAAGGTGGATCTCTCCGACAAGACAAAGGCTTATCGGTTGGGTGCCGGTGCTTGGTATGCTTTTCGTAAGAGCGTGGCTTCCAAAAATTGGCTGGACCATCTCGCAGACTTAATCGTTGATATGCCCTTATTCTTCACCCAGCCACCTTCAGCCGATCTACGCATCTCTACGGTCGACATCCAGGCCGTAGCCGTCTGGGATACCGTCGGGGCGTTGGGCATCCCGGCGTACACGCTACAGGCCACTCGGCTCGATCCGTTCCAGTTCGCCGATCTGAAGCTGAGCGATGTTGTGAGGAATGGATTACACGCAATTGCCGTCGATGAACAACGTGGCGACTTCACGCCGACCCTCTGGGATCAGGACGGGCGTATCACCCAGGCTTTGTTTCCGGGGGCGCATGCCGATGTAGGTGGCGGCTATCCGATCTCCAACGGAGAGAGCGCCCTTTCCGATTGCTCGCTAACCTGGATGACTGACCACCTCGCAAAACTGGGTGTGAATTTTGTAGCGCCTCCTGCACTAGGGAGTCCTGATGCGGCGGGGGTGGCGCATCAGCCTTGGGCCGATTGTCCTTGGACACTCCTGGAACGCAAACCGCGGCAACTCCCGCCTGGCCTGGAGATGTCGGCCTCTCTCACCGATCGCTTACGGGCGGCTGTGGTGCGGGCATCCCCGATCTGCCCGCCTGGGCCGTATCTTCCCCAAAATCTCAAACAATATCCAACAGGCATGGTCTAGTCTTCCAGTTAGCGCGTCTTCCCTCTGGTAGTCTGGCATGCGAACCTCGGTCCATCAGACCACGGGGGAAACAGTCCATGACGCGCATGACCGGTGGAGAAGCGATCGTCGATGGCCTTATCCGGCACGGAATCGATACGGTATTCGGGCTGCCGGGCGTGCAGACCTATGGGCTGTTCGATGCGTTGGCCCGAGCGTCGAACAGCATTCGGCTGATCAATGCCCGGCATGAGCAGACGACGGCGTACATGGCCCTTGGGTACGCGTGCGCTACCGGCCGCCCCGCGGCCTATGCCGTCGTGCCCGGACCCGGCGTCCTGAACACCACTGCCGCGTTGGCCACCGCCTGGGGGGTGAATGCGCCTGTGCTGTGCCTGACCGGCCAGGTGCCCAGCTTCATGATCGGCCGCCGCCGTGGCCAGTTGCACGAACTGCCCGACCAACTCGCGACCATGCGGACCCTGGTGAAATGGGCCGAACGGATCGAGCATCCGTCGCAGGCGTCTCATCTTGTCGCCCGTGCGTTCCAGGAAATGACCTCCGGGCGCCGAGGGCCGGTGTCGCTGGAAATGCCGTGGGACCAGTTCACCGCGACGGCGGATGTCACACCGCAAGACCCGTTGCCGCCGTTTCCGAATCCCGTGCCGGACCCGGAGAAGATCGAGGCGCTGGCGAAACTGTTGAACGCCGCGAAGGCGCCGATGATCTGGGTCGGCGGCGGCGCGCTGCATGCGGCGCCCGAAATCCTGGCACTTGCCGAACGCATCGGCGCGCCCGTCGTCTCTTTCCGCAACGGACGAGGCATTGTCGATGACCGTCATCCGCTCGGTTTGACCATCCCGGCGGCCTACAAACTGTGGCCCGAAACCGATCTGCTGGTTGCATTCGGCACGCGGCTGGAGGTGCCGACCAGCCGCTGGGGCAAGATGCCCGCCGGGCTGAAGGTCGCCCGCATCGACATCGACCCCGCCGAGATGCCGCGCCTGAAGGTCGATATCGGAATCGTCGCGGATACCGCCGATGCCGCCCGCGCGCTGACCGCTGTGGTCGAACAGCGCAACGATCCGGTTCGGGCCGCGGTGATCGCGCGGGCGAAGGCGGAAACGCTGACGGAAATCCAAAGCGTTCAGCCGCAAATGTCGTTTCTCAACGCGATCCGCGAGGTCCTGCCCGAGAATGGAATCCTTTGCGATGAAATGACCCAGGCGGGGTACGTTTCCTGGTTCGGTTTTCCGTTTTACACTCCACGGTCGCTGATAACGTCAGGGTTTTCCGGCACCCTGGGGGCGGGTTTCCCGACCGCGCTGGGCGTGAAGGTGGCGATGCCGGACCGCCCGGTCGTTTCGTTGAACGGCGATGGCGGATTCCTGTTTGGCGGTGCGGAACTCGCCACGGCAATGCAGTTCGGCATCAACCTGATCACCATCGTTTTCAACAACTCCGCCTACGGCAACGTCATGCGCGACCAGAAGCGGATGTTCGAGGGCCGCGATTCCGGTTCCGCCCTGCGCAACCCGGACTTCCTGGCGTATGCCAAGAGTTTCGGAGTTCCAGCCTGGCGGGTGACGGACGCCGACGGACTTCGCTCAGCGTTGAAGCAGGCGCTGACGGCGCAAACGCCGACCTTCATCGAAGTGATGACGGATATCAGCAAGGAAACCGCCCCCTGGCCGTTTATCGCGCCGGGCAGGGGGTGACGGGGCCCTATCCGCCGCTGGTCTTCGCCTTCACCATCCGCAGGGGGTTGTAGGTAATCACCGTCGTCCCGTCCTGTTTCACCACGCGGTTGAAGGTCCGCACCAACCCCCGGTTGGGGCGGCTCGCACTGCGCCGGCTTTCGACCACCTCGCACTCCACATGGATCGTATCCCCGGCGAAGGTCGGGGCCTTCACGTCCAGTTCCATGTTCAGGAAAGCGAATCCGGTGTGCTGCATCGTCGCATGCACCAGCAGTCCCTCGGCGAAGGAGTAGACCATCGCCCCGGGAACGACCCGTTGCGTGATGTCACTTTCGGTCTTCAGGAACTCGATGTTTGAGAACAGGACTTCGGTCATGCCCGTCACGCCGATGAAGTTGACCAGATCGGCCTCGGTCAACGTCCGTCCGATGGTGCGAAACTGGCGTCCGACCGGCAGGTCCTCGAAATAAAGGCCGAGACCAAGAACTTCCATGTGTTTCCCCCTTCGTTTGCGGAACGGCCCGCATCCTCGGTCGCATTATGCCGAGCAGGGGCTATCCGCCGATAGCTGCCAGCGCCTGTGTGGCCGCGGACTGCCCGCTGATCCAGGCGCCGGCCACGGTGCCCGCGAACCCGATATGGCAGGCCTCGCCGGCGAACATCAAATGCCCGTCGGCAACCGGCTCCGCCAGTCGGTCCCTGGCCAGCGCCGAACCGGGGATCGCGTAGCAATAGGCGCCCCGGACCCACGGGTCGGCGTCCCAGTGCGTCACCAGCGAGGCACCACCCGCGAACAAACCGTCCACGCGGCCGCCGAATGCTCGGCGCAGATAGGATAGCGCGTAGTCCACCGCCGCCGCCTCGCCGGCCTTGGCCAGATCCCAGGCCACCGAACCGCCAATCCAGCCCTGGACGTAATCCCGTCCGAACGGCCAGCACTGGAACGGCATCAGCGCCTCGCCCTGGCGTTCCAGGATGCGATCGACCGAACAGTGCAGCGGCAGGTCGAGCCGATCCGGCCCGGTTGCGCGCAGCGCGACCTTCATCGCCAGCCCCATCGGCAGCGCATGCACCGCCTCGGTGACCGAGGCCGGCAAAGCAGGGTCGAACACCAAACTGCCCGATCCCAGCACTCCGGTGGAGACGGTGACGATACAGGCCTCGGCGGTGATCGAGCCGCTGGCGGTTTCGACGATGACCTGTCCGTTCGGGCCGCCCCAGCGCACCCGAACGACAGGGGTATGAAGCCTGATGTCCAGACCGGAGGTCAGGCGCCGCTGCACGAACGCGCCAATGCCGCCATCCGGCACCAGATTGCTGCCCCCCAGGGCGTTGCGCCGCCAATCCAGGGTGCTGAAGCGATCGGCGTCCACCGCGCAGATGACCGGTCCCTCCCAGGCTTCGATCGTCGCCGCCCAGGGATCGTCGGATAGCCGCCGGGTGACCTCGGCCAGCGGCACATCGCCCTCGGCGGCGATGATCGACTCCGCTGCCGCCTCGTAATGTGGCCAGGCCTGTGCGTAGGCGTTCAGTTCCGCCTCCGTCGCAATCCGGTCGCCGATGAATGTGCGTTCCTTGCGGATTTCATCCGAACGCAGCAGCGTGTCGCCCGCCGCCTGCGCGATGGGCACCATCGGGTTGTGTTCCGCGTCATGGAACCAGACCGCGCCCATGTCGAACCACACGCCACCCAGCGCCTTTGGATGATCGGTCCAGGCCCGTCCGCCGACCCGGCCGGAAGCCTCCAGCACCACCGCCCGCCGCCCCGCGTCCCGGCAGGCGGCAGCAGCCCCCAGTCCCGCGAGGCCGGCCCCGATGATCACCACGTGGGTATCGGTCAAGCGGTACTCCTTTGTTTCGGCTTGGCTCGCTTGTTTGAGAGGACGATCGCGCTCTCGTCACACCGACATTACGATCAACCGACGACGCGCGCGACCTGTTCCGGCGAGAACTGCACTAAACTGTCGTAGTCCTTCATCAACGTCTCGGTGATCAGCCCCGGCGTGTAGCGATACGGGCCAATCTCCCGCACCGCGGTGACTTCCGCGGCGGTGCCGGCCAGGAATACCTCGGTCGCCCGCGCCAACTCCGACGCCTCGATCTGCCGTTCGACGACCTTCATCTGGTTGCGCTTGGCCAAGCTCATGACGCTACGCCTTGTGATCCCGTCCAGGAAGCAGTCCGGCGTCGGCGTATGCAGCTCACCATCCATCACGAAGAAGATATTCGCTCCGGTCGTCTCCGCCACCAGCCCGCGCCAGTCCAGCAGCAGGGCGTCGGAATATCCTTCCTGCTCCGCTTTCACCTTCGCCAGCGAGGCGATCATATACAGCCCCGAGGCCTTGGCCTTGATCGGCGCGGTGTTCGGCGGCGGCCGCCGCCATTCCGCCTGACCCACCCTGATCCCCTGCATCCGCTCCGCCCCGAAATAGCTCGGCCACGGCCACGCGCCGATCGCCAGATGAATCGACGTTCCCGTCGCCGAGACCGCCAACTGCTCCGACCCGCGCCACGCGATCGGGCGGACATACCCATCGGTCAGACCGTTGGCCTTCAGCACCGCGTTGCTGGCGGCATCGATCTCCTCGGCCGTGTAGGGAATCTCGAAACTCAAGATGCGGCCGGAGTTGATCAGCCGCTCCGAATGGTCACGCAGGCGAAAAATGTTACCGGAGTACGCCCGCTCGCCCTCAAACACCGCACTGGCATAGTGCAATCCATGCGATAGAACATGCAGCCTGGCCTCCCGCCAGGGAACCAGCGATCCGTCCAACCAGAGCCAGCCGTCTCGGTCGTCGAAAGGAAGTAGCGTCATGGCCGCCTTCTCCGTAATTTTGTTGCTCTCAGCGGCGCCAGCTTAAAACGCACCTGCGTTTTAAGTCAACAATGCTGACCCATTTCGGAATCGAATGACTGGCATGCTTAAAGACAAAACCCGCTTCGTCCCACCGCCCAAACTGCCCCCGCCGACTCCGGTTGTCGATCTCAGCGACGCCGAAATGCGTATGGCGCAGGATCTGTTGTTCTTCGCCTATCGCGATTTCACCAACGTCGCCGATCAGGTGCTGGAGGAACTGGGCCTGGGACGTGCCCACCATCGGGCGCTGCATTTCATCGGCCGCAATCCCGGGATCACCGTATCCAGCCTTCTGGCGGTCCTGCGCATCACCAAGCAGTCGCTTGCCCGCGTTCTGAATGCCCTGGTGGACGAGGGCTTCGTCGCCCAGGCTCCGGGGTTCGAGGACCGCCGCCTGCGCCTGCTCACGCTGACCGAGAAGGGGGCCGCCCTGGAAAGGCGCCTGTTCGACGCGCAGCGTAACCGGATATCCCAGGCCTACAAGCGCGCGGGACCCCAGGCCGTTCAGGGGTTTCGCGGCGTTATGCGGGGCATCATGGACAAAGGGGCGCGTGACTATATGGATGGAACCGGAGCGGCGGAGGACGCCTGACAGCATGCCCGACGATTGTCACATCCTGGTCGTGGAAGACGACCCCCGCCTGCGCGAGCGCCTGGCGCGCTACCTGAGCAGCGAGGGGTTCCGCGTGACCACCGCCGGCGACGCGAGTGAGGCCAGGACGAAACTCCGCGCGATCGACCCGGACCTGATGGTTCTGGACGTGATGATGCCGGGCGAAACCGGCCTGGATCTGACCCAGTCGATGCGCCAGGACGGTCGCCATGATCTGCCGATCCTGCTGTTAACCGCGCGCGGCGCGCCCGAGGACCGTATCGCGGGGTTCGAGGCCGGGGCTGACGACTATCTGGGTAAGCCGTTCGAACCGCGCGAACTGGTGCTTCGAATCAGGGCGTTGCTGCGCCGTGCCCCGCCGCCGTCCGCCCCGGAAGCGCCCGCCGGCCCGGTGCGGATCGGCGAAGCGGAGTTTGATATCGACCGTGGCGAATTACGCGACGCCAGCGGTTCGATCCGCCTGACCGGCGGCGAAGCCGCTCTGCTGACCGCGCTTGCCCGCAAGCCGAACGAAGTGCTGTCCCGCGAGGACATCGCCGAAGCCCTGGGCATGGACGATTCCGGCGAACGCGCGATCGACGTTCAGGTGGTGCGCCTGCGCCGCAAGATCGAGGCCGACCCCAGGGAGCCGCGCTTCCTGCACACAGTTCGCGGGCGGGGCTACATTCTTAAGCCGGGTGCCTGATATGCGCGCGCGCATCCCATTGCCATTCGGAAACCAGTTCAAGCGCCTGATGCCGCGCTCGTTGTTCGGACGCACGTTGCTGATCATGCTGATTCCGCTGGTGCTCGTTCAGGCCATCGCGCTGCAACTGTTCTATGGCAACCATCTGGGGGTCGTGTCCCGGCGCCTGTCCAGCGCGATCGCCGGGGAAATCTATTACACCGTGGAATTGCTGCGGCAGTTTCAAAGCCCGGCGGACCGCGAATGGGTGCTGCAAATGGCCCGCGATCAGTTCACGCTGGGCATCAAGCTGGAACCCGGCGCGCATCTGCAGCCGGTAAAGCGGCAAAACGTGCTTGGCCCGATGGATGACGACCTGGCCGCCGCGCTGACCGAGAAATTCAACGTGCCGTTCAACATGGACTGGTCGTCCGACCCACGCTCTGTCCTGATCCGGCTGCAACTTCCGGATGGCGTGCTGGACGTTCAGGCGCCGCGCAAGCGCCTTGCGATCGGCACGATCTTTCTCTTTGTCGGCTGGGTGGTCGGCTCCGCGCTCTTGCTGTTCGCCATCGCCGCGCTGTTCATGCGCAACCAGATACGCGCCATTCGCCGGCTCGCCCGTTCCGCCGAGGCCTTCGGAATGGGCCGCGATGTGCCGCCGATCCGCCCCGAGGGTGCCTCTGAGGTTCGCCAGGCGGCCGCCGCGTTCAACCGCATGCAAGAGCGTATCCGCCGCTTCCTGGCACAACGCACGGAAATGCTGGCCGGTGTCTCCCACGACCTCCGCACCCCGCTGACCCGGTTGCGTCTGGCACTGGCCATGCTGCCGCACACCGACGAACTCCGCCAGGACGTCGCGGAAATGACCGCCGATGTCGAGGAAATGGACCGCATGATCGGCGGCTACCTGGCGTTCGCCCGCGGCGAGGGGACGGAGCAAGCCGAACCAGTGAATCTGGCGAGTATTCTGGATGATGTGGCGGCCGGGGCGAGACGGGCGGGAGCCTCATTGGTGCTGGACGTGCCCGCCGACCTGACGTTGAAACTGCGTGCCGACGCCGTCCGCCGAGCGATCACCAATCTGGTGGACAATGCGCGCCGGCATGCAGGGCATGTGGCCCTGGCCGCCGTCGCGCAAGGCCGGTCGGTTCTGGTAACCATCGATGACGATGGTCCGGGTATCCCAGCCGATAAGCGCGAAAGCGTCTTCCGTCCGTTCGAGAGCGGGTCGGCCGGCGGCACCGGCCTGGGCCTGACCATTGCCCGCGATATCGTTCGTGCACATGGGGGGGAGATTATATTGGAAGACAGTCCCCTGGGTGGGTTGCGCGCCCGCATCCGGCTGCCGGTCTGACTGATGTCCGATAGTGGGAAGCAAGACGCCGGGTCGCGTCTGATTGGCCTTGAAGTGCTGCGCTTCCTCGCCGCCATCGGCGTGCTGGTCTGGCACTATCAGCATTTCATGTTCATTGGTCATGAAGGGACGCCTTGGGACCCGGCTCGCCTGCCGTTCCGTTGGCTGCTCGCACCATTCTACACCTACGGGTATGAGGGCGTGGAGCTTTTCTGGTGCATCTCCGGCTTCATCTTTACCTGGAAATACGGCGACCGGATCGGCCGCGCGGGGCTGTCATTCGGGCGTTTCGTCTGGTTGCGGTTTTCCCGTCTGTATCCGTTGCATCTGGCCACGCTGCTGATCGTCGCGGCCCTTCAGGCGGTGTATTTCGCGCGGTATGGGCAGACGTTCGTCTATGTTTTCAATGATGCCAGGCATTTCCTGCTGAGCCTGTTCTTCGCGAACTGGTGGGGTTTCCAACTCGGAGAATCCTTCAACGGGCCATCCTGGAGCGTCTCCGCCGAGGTGCTGATCTACATCGTTTTCTTCTGGGTTTCCCGTCTGGCCGGTTCGGGATGGAAGGCCGATCTGATCACCATGGGCGCGTTCAGTATCGGCGCGTCGGTGGTCCGGTCCCTGTTCGGTATCAAGCTGGCGTTCACCGGTGCGGGCACGTTCTTCTTTTTAGGCGCACTGGTCCTGCACCTTTACCGCTGGATCGAGATGTTTGCCCCGCGCCGGCGGCAGCTTGTCGCACTTGGCTGTGCCGTGGCGATCATGATCGTCTCCGGCCTGGTCTATCGCCGGACCCTGGCGATCGCGGGCGGCGGGCTGGTTATCTTCCCGGCGTCTGTCCTTCTGGTGCAACTTGCGATCCGACCCCGGGGTGCCGGGATCAGGGGGTGGCTAACCGACCTCGGAAACCTGACCTATGCGAGTTACATGCTGCACTTCCCGATGCAGTTGGCGGCCATGCTGGTTGTGGGACCGACGCTGCTGCGGTCGTGGATCTACGATGACTGGTTCATGCTGGCCTATCTGGGGGCGGTCCTGGTTGTCGCGGTTGGCGTTTTCCGGTGGGTCGAACGCCCGGCCCAGGACTGGCTGCGAAGCTGGGGGCGGCGCTGATACGTCCAGTCCTTAAAGTGCGCGGCGGCGAATGCCGTCCTTCAGGGAGACCACATTGAAATTCAGCAGAAGGCCGATCTTGCATCCACTTAGGATACGCGGCGAAATAAACGAATCGTTTGACGGAAGCCGTCGGCGTCTCATCGTCATGGCGGGCGCAGGCCCGCCATCCACGACTTGCAGTGCTGGTCGGGGAAAAGGCGTGGATGGCGGGCCTGCGCCCGCCATGACGGTCTCCACCGGCCGTGCGTCCATCGAAGCGGTTATTTCGCAGCGGACCCTTAGTGTCCGTCCCGGAACTTATTGAG
>DNXO01000138.1:0-7540 GCA_003506895.1 Acetobacteraceae bacterium
GCGCGGCCGCCCCACCAACCCCGCGCGCATACCAGTCGGCCCATGGGGCCGCTGGTATGAGTTGACGCGTGACGTGATCGACTGAGCCGAGCAACGCCTTGGGCGATTGCGACCCGCTGATGCGGACTCCTTCACCCGCCTCGCTCCCGGCGCGCAGGCGGGCAATCGTCCAGTTCGGGCTGTCCGCAACAGGCACTTCGAGAAAAGGGGCGACCGCGCGCGACGCCGTGTCGCACTTCACCGGCGCCGGCCCGGGCACGATGCCCGCCCTCACCGCATCCACGCCGCCCCGACCAAAATCGCTGTGCCATAGCGGGACAGGGTCAGCAGCACCGCGTGTACCCGGTCTGCCTCCCCGCGATCACGACCTGGCGAGCGCCGTCAAGGCCATGCGCTGTCCGTCGCTCGCCACAACCGCCCATACCCCGCCCCGCTATCAGCGCCGGCAGCGAATCGCCAAACCACCGCGTTGGTCAACCAGCCAGAAGCTGCTTAGCCGGCTGCCACGAGTTGCGCGATCGCCGTCCCAACGTCGGAAGTCCCGGCCTGACCGCCCATATCCCGGGTTTTTGGGCCACTCTCCCGCAGCAGCGTCTCGATCGCATCGACGATCGCCTTGCCGGCATCCGCCTCACCCAGATGCTCCAGCATCAGCGCGGCGGACCATATCTGCCCAATTGGATTGCAGATGAACTTTCCGGCGATATCCGGCGCGGAACCATGCACAGGCTCGAACATCGAGGGGAACTTGCGCTCCGGATTGATGTTCGCGCTGGCAGCTATACCAATCGATCCCGCCACCGCCGGACCCAGATCGGACAGGATGTCGCCGAACAAGTTGGAACCGACAACCACGTCGAACCAGTCGGGGTGCTGTACGAAATGCGCGCACAGAATGTCGATGTGGTACTGATCCGTCCGGATTTCCGGATACTGCGCCGCCATCTCGGCGAATCGCTCATCCCAGTAGGGCATGGTGTGGATAATGCCGTTCGACTTGGTCGCCGAAGTGACGTGCTTCTTCGGCCGGGTCATCCCCAGTTCGAACGCATACTTCAGAATGCGATCCACGCCCTGGCGGGTAAACACGCTCTGCTGCGACACGAACTCGCGGTCGGTCCCGGGGAACATACGGCCGCCGACGGATGAATATTCACCCTCGGTGTTTTCACGCACGACGTAGAAGTCGATATCCGCCTCGGTTCGGCCAGCCAGCGGTGTCTTCACCCCGGGCAACAATTTGCATGGCCGCACATTGGCATACTGGTCGAACCCGCGGCGGATGGGAATCAGCAGGCCCCAAAGCGAAACATGGTCGGGCACGCCGGGCCAACCCACAGCGCCCAGCAGGATCGAGTCGGATTTCGCCAATTGGTCCAACCCATCTTCCGGCATCATCATACCGGTTTCCTTGTAGGTCTCACACGACCAGTCGTAGTGGGTCAGATTCAGGTCGAAGCCGAAGCGCCGCGCGGCGGCGTCGATGACTTTCAGGGACTCCGGCACGGTTTCCTTGCCGATCCCGTCGCCAGGGAGAACCGCGATATTGTGCGTGCGCGTCATGGGGTTGTTTCCTCGGGTAGCATTCCTCCCAGGGATAACGCTGCCGGCGCCGCACGCCAAGGCCCATGGCAATCCGGCGCACGCGGGGTTATCTGTAAATCAGGCCTGAACGAGAACCGCCATGCATATCGCGACCTCCCCCGCCTTTAAAGAGAATGCCCATGTGGCGCTGGCGAATGCCGGCCTGCAGAAGGCACTCGCCCGCAGTGGCCCGAGCTTCATTGCGCGCCGGGCGAGTGCGGTGGCCGGGTTGCCTGAATTCGAAAAGCTTCGCGACACGGCGCGGGACATCAAGAACCACACGCTGGCGAACCTGGATTTCTACCTGGAGGCCTACGAGGCGAAAGTCCTGGAATCCGGCGGCAAGGTCCACTGGTGCGCCGATGCCGAGGAAGCTCGTCAGGCCGTTCTGGCGATTTGCCAGGCCGCGGGCGCCAGGACCGTGACAAAGGGCAAGTCGATGATCGGCGAGGAGATCGCCATCAACGATCACTTGGAACGGCACGGCATCACCCCGATCGAAACCGACCTGGGCGAATACATTATCCAGCTTCGGCACGAACTGCCGAGCCACATTATCGCGCCTGCGTTTCATCTCAATCTGGAGGATTGGGAAGATACGTTTCGCAAAACCCACACTGATCTGCCCTCCGACCGCCAGTTTAACGAACGGCGCGATGTGCTGATCGAGGCCAGGACCAAATTGCGTTCGAAGTTCCTGGCGGCCGATGTCGGGATTACCGGCGCCAACTTCCTGATCGCCGAGACCGGCAGCAGCGTCATCGTCACCAACGAGGGCAATGGGGACCTGACCCAGACCCTGCCGCGCGTCCACATTGTGCTCGCCAGTATCGAGAAATGCGTGCCGACGCTTGAGGATGCGACGTCTTTGCTTCGAGTGCTGGCGCGGTCGGCGACGGGGCAGGATTTCTCAGTATACACAACGTTTTCAACCGGCGCACGGAGGGCGGGGGACCTGGATGGGCCGGAGGAATACCATGTGGTGCTGATCGACAATGGGCGGTCGGCGATGATGGGGACTGAGTTTCAGGAGATGCTGCGGTGTATCCGCTGCGCCGCCTGCATGAACCATTGTCCGGTCTATGGGGCGGTCGGCGGGCATGCCTACGGGTGGGTTTATCCTGGTCCGATGGGCTCGGTGCTCACCCCGGGGCTGATTGGGGTGGATAAAGCGGGGCACCTTCCAAATGCCTCCACGTTCTGCGGGAAGTGCGAGAGTGTTTGTCCGGTGCGGATTCCGCTGCCCAAGCTGATGCGACACTGGCGCGAACGGGAGTTTGAGCGGCACCTGAGCCCGACAGCACAGCGGGCGAACCTGGCGCTGTGGGCATTCTTCGCCCGCCGGCCGGGGCTGTACCGGCTGGCAACGCGGGCGGCAGCCGTCGGGATGGGGTTGTTCGGCCGCAAGAAGGGCCGGTTCGCCAAAATGCCGATGGCGAGCGGCTGGACCAATGGGCGCGACCTGCCGGCACCCGAGGGGGATACGTTCTTCGCGAGATACGCCAAGGCTCAACGCGTAGGGCAGATCTGATGAGCAAGCAGTCGATCCTAACCGCTATTCGCCGGGGCCTGAAGCGGGGACCGTTGCCCTCGGACCAGACCACAATGCTGCGAGGCCGTCTGGCCCAGCATCCACGGCACCTGATCCCGGCGCGGTCCCGGTTGCCGCACGCGGAACAAGTGGAGCTGTTCGTGCGGAATGTGGAGAAGGAGTTTGGGTCTGTGACCCGGGTTCCGGATATGGACTCGGTGCCGGGCGCGGTGGCGGATTACCTTGCCGCACAGAACCTTCCTGGCCGAATGGTCATGGCGCCCCATGCCGAGTTGCAGGCAATTCCGTGGTCTGCTCGGCCATTGTTGGAAATCCGCGAGGGACGGGCGGAGGGCACCGACGCGGTCAGCGTACAGCACGCCTTCGCTGGAATTGCGGAAACCGGGACCTTGATGTTGCCGTCCGCCCCGGACCGTCCAGTGACATTAAACTTGCTGGCGGATACCGAGGTTGTGGTGCTGCGAGCATCCGCTGTCTTGGGAGCATACGAGGAGGGATGGGACCGGTTGCGGACCGAGATTGGAGCGATGCCCCGAAACGTGATGTTCATCACCGGGCCCTCTCGATCGGCGGATATCGAACAGACGCTGGAGTTAGGAGCACATGGGCCGCGTCGGCTGCATGTGGTACTGGTAGAGGATAGCCCGCGTTAACGCGGGATCACCCGCAGCCAACTCAACCCCGCTGTCGAGGCGGCGCACACCGCCGCCGCCGGCAACGGGCGGCCGATTGGCGGCAACCCGTCGGCGGACTCAGGTTCGGTCAAATCG
This sequence comes from Acetobacteraceae bacterium, assembly GCA_003506895.1. Classification (GTDB taxonomy): domain Bacteria; phylum Pseudomonadota; class Alphaproteobacteria; order Acetobacterales; family Acetobacteraceae; genus Rhodopila. The sequence goes on from DNXO01000138.1 coordinate 3,907, forward strand.
AAGAAAATTTTTAGATGCATGCGGCCCGGGCAAAGGGAACCGGGAAACCCACCTACGGCAACCCATATAGCGGATTCGTTCCCTGAGTGGCGACTTGCCTTGCGGCTTGCATATGGCAGGGTGCGCGCCGAACCGGAAAATCAGTGAGGAAGGACTCTTCGAAATGCAGATCGGCGTGGTCGGACTGGGACGTATGGGGGCGAATATCTCCCGGCGGCTGATGAAGGCGGGTCATTCCACCGTGGTATGGGATGCGAGTGCCGGAGCAGTGGAGTCTGTCGGGAAAGACGGCGCGACCACCGCGAGCGATTTGCAGGATCTTGTCGGAAAACTGACAGAATCACCCAAAGCTGTTTGGGTCATGCTGCCGCATGGCAAGATCACGGATGACACCGTCGAAACGCTCTCTGGCCTGATGGGCGCAGGCGACATCATCATCGACGGCGGCAACACCTACTATAAGGATGACATTCGCCGCGGGAAGAAGCTCGCCGCGCAGGGTCTCCGGTATTTGGATGTCGGCACCTCGGGTGGCGTGTGGGGTCTGGCCCGCGGCTACTGCCTGATGATCGGCGGCGATGCGGACGCGGTAAAGCATCTCGATCCGATCTTTGCCGCGCTGGCACCCGGCATTGGTACAATCGAGCGGACTCCGGGACGCAACGGCCGCGATCCGCGTGCCGAACAGGGATACATCCACGCCGGTCCAGTCGGTGCCGGCCACTTCGTTAAGATGATCCATAATGGCATCGAATACGGGATGATGCAGGCGATGGCGGAAGGCTTCGACATCCTGCGCAACAAGAGCTCCAAACAACTGCCGGAAGATGAGCGTTTCGACCTGAACATGGGTGACATCGCGGAAGTTTGGCGCCGTGGCAGTGTCGTGACGTCCTGGCTGCTCGACTTGACCGCCGACGCGCTGGCGAAGGACGAAAAGTTGGACGCGTTCTCCGGCGAAGTCGAGGATTCGGGAGAGGGTCGCTGGACGGTGGAAGCGGCGATCGAGGAAGCCGTGCCGGCGGATGTTCTGGCAGCCTCCTTGTTCACGCGGTTCCGCTCACGTCAGCAACACACCTTCGCTGAAAAGGTCCTGTCGGCGATGCGCTTCGGCTTCGGAGGCCATGTGGAGCCAGCCAAGAAGTGACGATCGCCATCGTGATGGGCGTGTCCGGCAGCGGCAAGAGCACGCTCGCCCTCGGCATCGCCGAACAGGAAGGCTGGATCCTGCTGGAGGGTGACTCGTTTCACCCTCCAGCCAACATTGCCAAAATGAAGGCGGGTCAGCCGCTAACCGACGAGGATCGGTGGCCGTGGCTCCAGGCCATTGCCGAGAAAGAGGACGAACTGCTGGCCGCCGGACAATCAGCCGTAGTCGCATGTTCGGCGCTAAAACGCGCCTATCGGGGTATCCTGTTCGGCGGCCGCCCCCAAACCGTGCTGGTCTACCTGCGCGGTTCCAAGGAATTGATCCGTGAACGCATGATGGCGCGAAAGGACCACTTTATGCCGACAGCATTGTTGGACAGTCAGTTCGCCGCGTTAGAGGAGCCTGGACCGGAAGAGCATCCTATTGTCGTGGACGTCGGCAAATCTTCGGAGGTCGTGATAGCGGACGCGCTCAGGCAACTGAAGGAACGGTTATCATGAGGTTCGCTGACTATCCCGGTTTTCGAGACCGAGTCGTATATGTTGACGTGCCAGCGGGGACTGAATTGGCACCGGGGAAGTGATTCAATTTGCCCCGCCACGGTGCGACTGTCATATTTCTGAACGGCAACGAAAAATACATCTGACCGGCCGTCTTCGTCCATGGCCGGTGCGCGTCATGGCCGGTGCGCGTCATGGCCGGTGCGCGGCGATACAGCGAATTTCTCGTCCCAAAGCGGCATGAACACCGGGGCGAAGGCTGATGCCAAGCCGTTCCAGCGTCTGGCGCATGACATACGCATGCTCACGGTCCCGATCGCTCATCCGTAACCCCAAATCCACCATGACGCCCCCATGCTCGACGGCGACCAAACGGGGCATTTTAACTTCGCACGGTGGGGACATTCCTACATTGCGCTAACTTGGCAGACCTTAACGCTTGCCCCCAGGCGCGCCCTGGGTTAAGTGCCCCCGCGCGTCGGCACCCCTGGAGGCCGGCGTTTGTCATTCAGGAGCATACTATGGCCAACGTTGTCACAATCGAGGCCGAGGTACGCGCGCGAAGCGGTAAGGGGGCGGCGCGGGCTACTCGGCGCGCAGGCAAAGTGCCTGCGGTTATCTATGGCGGCAAGCAGGAACCCGACCTGATCCAACTCGACCCGCGGGTCGTGATCCGCGAGCTGCATCGTGCCGGCTGGCAGTCTCGTTTGTACGAGATCACCGCTGGTGCGGAACCAATCCGAGCGCTGATCCGCGGCGTGCAGTTCCACCCGGTTTCCGACGCCCCGGAACATGTCGATTTCCAGCGTCTGGTCGCTGGCCAGCGCATCAAGGTGGCGGTCCCCGTCCACTTTGAGAACGACGGGATCAGCCCCGGCATCAAGCGCGGCGCCGTGCTGAACGTGGTGCGCCACGCCGTGGAAGTTTACTGCGATGCGGAGCACATCCCCGACCAGTTCACCGCCGACCTTGGGCCGTTGGATTTCAACGACAACGTCCGCTGGCATGACCTGAAGGGCACCGAAAACGTCAAGCCGGTGATCGACCGCGACTTCGTGGTGGCGACCGTCGTGCCACCGACAAAGATCGAAGTGGTCGCCGAACCGGGCGGTGCGGCTGCCGCGCCGGCCAAGGGCGGCACCAAGGCGCCTGGTAAGGCGGCTGCCAAGAAGGGCTAGATAGGATGACACCGGCGGGCCGGCATCGCGCGCGGGGTTGCCCCGGGACGATGCCGGGCGGCCACGCGCCAACCCCTGACTCCATATCGGACGCCGAGAGGCGGCCGATATGACCCAGCTCTGGGTCGGCCTCGGCAATCCGGAACCTGGGATGGCGGCCAACCGGCACAATATCGGTTTCATGGCCTTGGACGTGATTGCGACCCGCCACGGTTTCTCGCCGTGGCGGCGTCGTTTCAAAGGCCTGTTCGCCGAAGGCAATATCGCCGGGGAGAAGATTCTGGCGCTAAAGCCTCTGACTTATATGAACAATTCCGGCGAATCCGTTCAGGAAGCCTCGGCTTTCTATAAGCTGCCCTCCGAGGCGATCGTCGCATTCCACGATGAGCTGGATCTGGCGCCCGGAAAGATGCGTGTGAAGAAGGGTGGCGGCGCGGCCGGACATAACGGTCTTCGCAGTATGGACAAGATGCTGGGCAGTCAGGACTACTGGCGCGTCCGCCTGGGTATCGGTCATCCCGGATCGAAAGAACGCGTCCTCGGCTACGTGCTCGGCAACTTCGGGTCCGAGGATAAGCCGTGGCTGATCGGACTGCTGGACGCCGTGGCTGATGCCGCCGGCCTGCTGGCACAGGGCAAGCATCCGGATTTCATGAGCAACGTCGCATTGCATACACAGGATATACGGTAATGGGTTTCAACTGCGGCATCGTCGGGCTGCCCAATGTCGGCAAATCGACCCTGTTTAACGCGCTGACCGCGACGGCCGCGGCCCAGGCAGCGAACTATCCGTTCTGCACGATCGA
>DNXO01000138.1:7800-24642 GCA_003506895.1 Acetobacteraceae bacterium
GCACGATCGAGCCGAATGTCGGCCGTGTCGGCGTTCCGGACAAGCGCCTTGATGTGCTGGCGGAAATCGGCAAGTCGGTCAGGGTCGTCCCAACCAGCCTGGAGTTCGTCGATATCGCCGGACTCGTGCGCGGCGCCTCCAAGGGCGAAGGCCTGGGCAACCAGTTCCTGGCCAATATCCGGGAAGTCGATGCGATTATCCATGTCCTGCGATGCTTCGAGGACAGCGACATCACCCATGTCGAAGGCTCCATCGACCCGCTGCGCGATATCGAGGTCGTCGAGACCGAGCTGATGCTGTCGGACCTGGACAGCCTGGAACGCCGGTTGGTCCAGGCCCAAAAGCGCGCCAAGGGTGGCGACAAGGAAAGCATTGGGCTGGTATCGATCATGGAGCCGCTGGTCGCTGCGCTACAGGACGGCAAGCCGGCCCGCACCGCGATCCCGACGGGTGAGGAAGAAGCCGTGAAGCGGCTACAACTCCTGACTTCCAAGCCGGTATTGTATGTGTGCAATGTCGAGGAAGCCTCGGCCGCGACCGGAAACGCCTTTTCGGAACGCGTGCGCACCTGGGCCGCGACGCAAGGCGCGCCAACCATCGTGGTATCGGCGGCGATCGAGGCTGAGGTGTCCCAGCTACCCGAAGCCGACCGCAACGAGTTCCTGGAAACGCTCGGTCTGGCGGAAAGCGGGCTGGATCAGGTGATCCGGGCCGGGTACGACCTGCTGGAACTGCTGACTTATTTCACCTGTGGTCCGAAGGAAACGCATGCCTGGACCATTACCAAGGGCACCAAGGCGCCCCAGGCCGCGGCAGTGATCCATAAGGACTTCGAACGCGGCTTCATTGCCTGCGAAACCATCGCCTACGAGGATTTCGTTGCCGGCCGTGGTGAGCAGGGCGCGAAGGAGGCCGGCAAGATGCGGATCGAAGGCAAGGCCTATACGGTCAAGGACGGCGACGTGCTGTTGTTTCGCTTCAACGTGTAGCGCTCTCGATCGGCTTGGCCTGAGCATCGAACTGCAACTGGCTCCAGACCGCTTTCTGTTCGGGGCGGAACTTGTTCATCCATGGTTCCCACCCTCCACGCAGCACGCCCTGGGGCATTTCGCCGGTTAGGTCGCCCCACACCCACCAGCCCGCGGACACCGGCACCTGCCAACGGGCCAGGCGGATACCCTCCGGGGCCGTGCCGTTCAGGTATTCCACCATCGTTTTGGCCCATGCCGCGCTCTCGGCGGTGAGCATGGAGCTCCCCATTTCGCCGACGAACACCGGCGCGATGTCCTCCGTGATCAGATACCCCCATGCCCGGTTCATCCGTCGTATCGCGGCGGCCCCTGAAGCTGGGGTGAAGTGGGAGATCTCGGTCGGGAATTCGTGCACCGAGTAAACGACCTTGTTCGGCACGGGCAGCACCACCGGCTTGGTCGCCACGCCACGCAGATCGCCCTCCGGATATCCGGATGCAAAATCCTGGTAGCCTTCGCAAATAATCAGCACGTCCGGATTCACCGCCTGTATCGCAGTACCGACCGTCGTACACATGGCCTGAAGATCGGTTGGGCCGCCCTTGCCCCAGTTAATACCGTTGCCCTTCGGACCGGCTGCCGGTTCGTTGTGCAGATCGAACCCGATCACCGTCGGGTTGTTGGCATACCGTCGAGCCAGGGCAACCCAATGGGCCTGGAAGATTTCAGCCGTGACCCCTCCGGGGTTGCCGGATCCAACCCCACTGTCCTCTCCGGTACTGCCCGCTCCGCGGTCGAACCACAGGCCATTTAGCTGCCGGCCGCCCAGCCGCAGGGGTGCGGGTCCGCCTTCGTTGTTGTGGTGATCGAGGATAACGCGCAGCCCCACCGCTCCGGCGGCCCGCACGACCTTGTCCAAAACCTCCAATGCATTCAGACCAATCAGGTCCGGATTTCGCAGTCGGTCAATCGCATCATACGCTGGGTATCCGGAGAACATCCTGTCGCTGAATGGAATCCGAACGGTATTGAAGCCGGCTGCCGCCATCTGCTGCACCGTATGACGCAGGCTGACGCTGTCGAGGCCCTGTGGGACGTTGCCGCGCCCATCGGCGCCATTCCATCCGATCGCCGCGATACGGACGGGCTGCCCGTGGGAATCGACAATCTGGCTGCCGCGTGTGCCGAGATATCCATCGCCCAGTGTAGCCGGCCGAGCATATACCGACATCGGAATGATCAATAGCGAAAGAAAAACCAGCAGCGGCCGCATTGATCGTCTCCCGATTTCCTGGAGTCATTCCGCATCATTTCACGCGGCAAATCCAAAAGTCCCTGGTGGGCCGGGGAGGATTTGAACCGTCCGACCTCACGCTTATCCAGCGTGTGCTCTGGCACTGAGCTACCAGCCCGCGCAGACAATGACCGGAACGAGCCGCTACCGAAACCCACGTTTCTGTTATTGGTACGGCACGAAATTCACGCTACCGCGATCAGGCCGCGACGTTGGCGATCTGATGTCCGACCAACCGGGCATAGAAGCCGCCTTGGGCAAGAAGCATGTCGTGGGTGCCAGTTTCGATCAACCGCCCGTCCCGCAAGACCAGGATCAGATCGGCTGCCCGCACGGTGGACAACCGGTGTGCGATCACGATGGTTGTCCGGTGGGACATCAGCGCATCCAGTGCGCCACGCACGGCGTGCTCGCTGATTGTATCAAGATGCGATGTCGCCTCATCCAGGATCAGCAACGGCGCGTCCTTCAGGAAGGCGCGCGCGATGGCGATCCGCTGCCGCTGTCCGCCGGAAAGCTGGACCCCGCGTTCGCCGACCCGCGTTGCCAGACCGTCGGGCAGGTCCGCGACGAAACCCGCCAGCGCGGCTCGCGTCAACGCGATAGCCACCTCCTCCTCGGAGGCATCGGGCTTCGCCAGCCGGACATTCGCGCCAAGCGTGTCATTGAACAGGTAGGTGTCCTGGGCGACGAGCGCTATGTGCCGCCGCAGGCCATCAAGCGTCAGATCACGCAGGTCGATGCCGCCAAGCCCAATCGCGCCGGCCGACGGGTCCCAGAATCGAAGTAGAAGGTTCGCAACCGTCGTTTTGCCCGCACCGGATGGGCCGACCAGGGCCACGGTACTCCCGGCCGGCACGACGAACGACATGTCCCGCAACGCGGGGACCGAGCGACCAGGATACGCGAAGGTGACGTGGTCGAAGCGGAGTTCGCTGTCGCCGTCCGGGGCGCGCGGGCCGCCGGTGATCGTCACCGGTTCATCATGGACGACGGCCAGACGCCGGGTGGACGCGATCGTATCAGCCAGTTGCCGGCCGACCTGTGCGATTTCTGACACCGGCAGGAAAGCCGCGACGGAAATCAACACCAACAGCGGGAGTGTCGTCGCGGCGATCATGCCACGGGCAACCAGAACTGCTCCGACCGCCGCGACCGCGAGGCTACCCAACCCGGTCAACGCGTCGAGCATCACGGCCTGGCGGGACAGATCGGTGAGAAGGGAAAGTCGCAGGCTCTGGTAGGTACGTACCGCCGTCATGAAGCCCTCGCGACGGCGTTCGGCCGCGCCGAACATGACCAGTTCCGCCAAACCCTGGATCGTTTCCGTGGCGAATGCGCCCATCGAACCCAGCGCGGCTCGGGCGGCGGACCCCAGCCGGTCGATGCGTTCGCGTCCCATGACAGGGGATGCGCCGGCGTAGAGCAGAAAGGGCGCCAGAACCACCGCCACCGGCCACGCGATCCAGGCCATCGCGGCAAGCACACTGACCGGCACAAGAACGGCGACGATCGCCGGGGCGATGGTGTGGGCGAAGAAATACTCAACGGTTTCGACATCCTGGGTCGCCAGCGCCACAAGATCGCCGGAGCGGCGGCGTAATAAGTAGGCTGGCGCGAGCGCGTCGAGTTTGCGGAACAGGTCGATTCGCATGTCTGCCAGCAGCGCATAGGCCATGGCGTGCGCGATCCAGGACTCCAGCCAATGGAGCAGTCCGGCGAGCGGTGCGGTAACCAACAGCGCCGCGATCAACGTCGCGGTCGGCGCGCCATCGCGGACAGCGGCCAGAACCAAAGCACCCAGCACGCTGACGCCAATGAAGGCAACGACCCGGCCGATGCCGGTCAGGACCGTGACGGCCAACTGCCCACAATAGGGGCGGACAACCAGTAGCAGCGTGCGGATCGTATCTGGCCAGGAGACCCGGGCGGCATCCTCCGACAGGCTGCTGACTGCGGGGTTGTTTGACTGAGCGTCGGGCCCCGGGACTTCGGCGGCTGTCGGCGGCGCGATCAAACCGTCGCGTTCCCAGAGTTGCGGCCCCATCAAGTGCCGGTATGGGCCATCCTGCTGGATCAGATCGCGGTGGTGGCCGGATTGCACGACGGTGCCATCGTCCAAAACCAGAATCCGGTCGGCACCAATCACGCTCGACAGGCGGTGCGCCAGGATCAGGGTGGTGCGCCCAGTCATCAACCGGTCCAGCGCCTGCTGGATAATCGCCTCGTTTTCCGTATCGACCGAGGACAATGCCTCGTCCAGCACCAGAATCGGCGAATCCCGCAGCAGCGCTCGGGCGATTGCCAGACGTTGCCGTTGACCGCCGGACAGGCTGGTGCCTCGTTCGCCGATCACCGTTCTATAGCCGTCTGGCAGGGCGCCGATAAAACCGTGTGCGTTGGCGGCAGTGGCCGCGGAGACAAGTTCGGCATGGGTGGCCTCGGGACGACCCAGGCGCAGGTTTTCCTCCACCGTGCCATGAAACAGGCAGGTATCCTGCGAGACTACAGCGATCATTCCACGAATCTGAGCCGGGTCCAGGTCTTGCAGGTCGCGGCCACCGATCCGGATCGTGCCGCTTTGCGCCTGATGCAGACGGCACAACAGCCGGACGATGGTGGACTTACCGGAACCGCTGGGACCGACGATGCCGACACGCTCGCCAACGCCGATGCGGAATGTCAGGCCGGTATGGGCCGGACGCCTGCCACCGGGATAGGCGAAGGCTACCGCATCGAACACGATCTCGGACGCCAAGCCCGGATTTGGCGCACCGGTTGGCACGTTGACTGGCGTATCCAGCAACGCGTGGATGCCGTTAGCCGCCGCCTGGCCGTTCAGACCCTGGTGCAGGACGCCGCGCAGGTCACGCAGGGGGCGAAAGATTTCCGTGCCGGCCATCAGGACGATCAGCAATGCTTCAAGGCTCATGTCGCCGTGCCGCACCCGCCAGGCACCGAGCGAGAGTGCGGCGGCGGAGCCCAGGGCAGTGCCGAGGTCGGTGAAGCCCCGGGTCAGCACGTTCAGCGACAGCACCCAGAATGTGCTGTCCGACAACGCTCGGGCTTTCCTCGCCAGCATCTGGCCATAGGCCGCGCTCTGACCGAATGCCTTCAGGGTCGGGAGGCCTTGGACGGCATCGAGGAACTCCTCGCCGAACGATTTGAACGCGGATTGCCGAACGCGCGAGGCGGCGGCGGTTTTGCGGTGGACCGCCGCCGGAAGAACAAGGGTGAACAAGGCGGCGGCGAGCATGACCGCGGCGACCGGGATGTCCCACCAGGCGATGAACAGAAAAATAGCGAACGGCGCGCAGATCGCGATCGTCACTTGCGGCAGGTATTGGCCGAAAAAGGATTGAAGCTGCTCGACGCCATCGACCATCGACAGCATGACGCCTCCGGTCCGCTCCGTGCCGAACCAGGCTGGGCCGAGGGCGATGATTTTGTCGAACAACCGGCAGCGCAAGGCCTCTTGGACACGGGCAGCGGTGCGGTGGGCGATCATCGTACGATGGTGGTCGAGCAGACCACGCAGCAGGATCGCGGCGGCCGCCCCGGCCAGCGGAACGGCCGAAGGCTCTCCGCGAAAAACGTCTGCCAGGAACCGGCCAAGGAAAGCGAAACGCGCGATCCCGACCGCCAGCGCGAGCAGCCCCATGCCGGCTGACAGGACGATACGGCCACGAAGGCCGGCCGTCATGCGCCACAGTTTCAGGTCGAAGTGCATGCGCCGGATGGTGCCCTATGCCGCCCGTGGCGTCGATGTCCGACCGCCCTTCGCCCGTCGTGGCCGGTCCATACCATCTCGCGCCCAACGAGACAGCCCGTTAGACGGCGAAACCGGGACACAGCGACACCGACCAGTCCGGCAAACGACCGGACGGCTGAATGCAGCACCTCAATCTTCACCCGATCGCCCCGGAGAGCCTGACAGAATGGGGCCATTTGGCCCGTAATTTGCATGCCAGAGAAGTATAAACTTCTCGCTTGGCGGCAGCATGTTGGTGGACGCGAAACCCTACGAGTACAGTCTGGACTTTCCGACTGCCGCGCTGCTGATCATCGACATGCAGCGAGACTTCCTGGAACCCGGCGGGTTCGGGGAAATGCTTGGCAACGACGTTTCCCAACTGCGACGGACGATCGAACCGAACAAGGCTTTACTGTCCGCATGGCGAGCGGCCGGTGGCCTCGTGATCCACACGCGTGAGGGCCATCGCCCCGATCTTGCCGATTTGCCGCCGGCCAAGAAAGTCCGCGGCCGCAGCGCGACCTGCATCGGCGACCCTGGCCCGATGGGCCGCATTCTGGTTCGCGGCGAGCCGGGCCATGACATCATTCCCGAACTCTATCCGGCCGCCGGGGAGCCGGTGATCGACAAGCCCGGGAAAGGGGCATTCTTTGCCACCGACCTCCACGCGATCCTGCAGAACCGGGGCATTACCCAACTTGTGGTGACAGGCGTAACAACCGAGGTATGCGTCAACACCACGGTCCGGGAAGCCAACGACCGTGGATACGATTGCCTGGTCGTCTCCGATTGCTGCGGGTCCTACTTCCCGGAATTCCACGAGATGGGACTGCGTATGATTGCCGCGCAAGGCGGCATCTTCGGCTGGGTCGCGCCTTCAGCCACTGTCATTGAGGCGCTCGCGGGGATCGACGTGATCAATGGAGCGGCAGAATGAGTGAAAATTTGGCAATGGGTGCACGCCCAAGGTTCTGGGTGCCCGGCGACTGGAATGCGTTGTTTGGATTCGGCACCAACATCCTGGTGAACGTGCTGGTGCTGACGGGCCTGCTGCGTTTCGTACTGAAAATGCCCGATGCGATTGTCTTCGGCCGCATTCTTCCCGCGCTCGGGCTGATGCTGTGCCTTAGCACCGGCTACTACGCATTCCTTGCCTGGAACCTCGCCCGCAAGACTGGGCGCACGGATGTCTGCGCCCTGCCATCCGGCATCAGCGTCCCGCATATGTTTGTCGTGACCTTTGTCGTGATGTTGCCGATCAAGCTGGCGACAAACGACCCGATCCAGGCCTGGGAAGCCGGATTGACCTGGGTGTTCATCCAAAGCTTCGTTCTGATGGCCGGCGGTTTTATCGGCCCCTATATCCGCAAGATCACCCCGCGCGCGGCCTTGTTGGGCTCCCTCGCGGGCATCTCCATCACCTTTATCTCCATGAGCCCGGCGGCCCAGGTGTTCACCACCCCCGTTATCGGGGTCGTGTGCTTTGCGGTCATTCTCGCCAACTGGTTCGGCGGCGTGCGCTATTTCCGCGACGTCCCCGGCGGCCTTGTGGCGATCGCCGTCGGCACGGCCATCGCCTGGGGGTCAACCGTACTGGGCCTCGGCTATGGCGACCTGACTCTGGCGAAGCTCGTCGGTTCGGTGTCCAACTTCGGCTTTTCGTTCCCGATCCCGGCGGTCGGCTATACGTTCGACGGTTTCAAATACCTGGGCGTCATTCTGGTGACGGCCATCCCATTCGGTATTTACGATCTGATCGAGGCTCTGGATAACGTCGAAAGCGCCGCTGCGGCGGGGGACAGCTTCCCCACGACCCGGGTGTTGACCGCCGATGGCGTGATCAGCCTGATCGGGTGCCTGCTGGGCAATCCGTTCATCAACGCGGTTTACATCGGCCATCCCGGTTGGAAGGCGATGGGCGGCCGCATTGGCTATTCCGCGATGACCGGTATCATCGTGCTGGTACTGACCTGGTTCGGCATCATCGCGGTGATCAGTGCGCTGATCCCGGTGGTCGCGATCCTGCCGATCCTGCTCTACATCGGCATGCTGATCGGCTCCCAGGCGTTTCAGGAGTCGCCGCATCGCCATGCCCCCGCCATCATACTGGCGCTGCTGCCGCAGATCGCCGAGTGGGGCAAGACACAGATCGACAACGCCCTGGCCGCAGCCGGAACGAACGTGGCCACCGTCGGCACCGCGAAGCTTGCACAGGTCGGCGTGCTCTATGACGGGCTGGCAACTCTAGGTGGCGGAGCGACTCTGGCGGGTATCATGCTGGGGGCAGTAACGGTGTTCATCATCGATCGCGCCTTCGAGAAGGCCGCGGCCTTTGCGTTCGCCGGGGCGGTGCTGGCGTTCTTCGGGTTCATCCACGGCGCGAACGGTATTGGGATCGGACAATCGCCCACGGTCGCGGTTTCCTACCTCGTGGTCGCGGGAATCCTGTTCTACTGCTCGAAATATGCTGAGTTCCATCCGATGGCACTGGACCTTGATGAGGTGGCGGCAGAAGCAGACTGACTTTGAATTGCGGAAGGTCGGGCAACCCGGCCTTCCTATTTTATCAGCCCGTGCATCGAACTACGCGCAAGATCCCCCAACTCGACCAGCAAGCGCGCGACCTCATCGGTGGCAAAGACCCAGCCGGCCATATACAGCCCCTGGCGGGCATGTCGCCAGCGGCCCCAAGGGCCGATGCCGGGCGCAAAAGGGTTTCATCGTTCGGTGCATCGGCCCAAACGCCCCCCCCCCCCCCGATAGGCACATGAGCACGATGCCTTTCATGAGATCCAGGCGCGAGACCGACCTTATCGAAAATCCGAGCCAGATGAATGAGGCCCCACCGAGAGATTCCGTGCGTCTACGTATCAAGCCTCCAAAGTTCGACGTGCACATAACGGACATAACGGCACCGCACATCACACGTTGCGGCGACCTGACGGCAACCCCGAATCATCGCTCAAGAAGGAAGCGCAACACCATCGCATCGAAGCCTGCCGCGTCGGTAATGTTGCAGGCATGCCCGCCGTGATCGATCAAGGTAAGTTCCGCGTTGGGCAGCCCATCGGCCAACTCGATCGAACAGGAGTAAGGCACCAACACGTCATCACGCGTGGCAATAACCATCGTAGGCGCAACGATCGTGCTCACGCCGATCTCGAATGCTTCAACCGCGCCGATTCGGCGGAGTACGGTTTCGGTCGGCGGAAAATGCGCGATGCCTGCCGCATCCTGTTCCAACAACCAGTCCTGGCGATCCGCCAGCCAGGTCGCTGGATACAGAAACAACGGTTGAGCGCGGACGTAAGCCTCCGGTCCGGTATCCAGCAAAAGGCTCTTCCGGATAGCGAAGCAGCGCAGGGTGTGGGGGTGCGTCTTGGCCCATGCGTTCACGAGCACCATCCGGTCGATCATCGACGGCCGGTCCAGGGCAAGCCGCAACCCAATCAGGCCGCCCAACGCATGGCCGATGAAATGGCATCTGGAGACGCCCAGTTCGTCCAGCAACGCCGCGAGTTCGTTCGCCATGTCACCGATCGAATACCCCTCTGGCACCGCTCCGCCGCTACGGCCGGTACCTTGCTGATCGTACGCGATGACCCGGAAATGCTGCGCCAGCACCGGGATTTGTGGTGCCCAATAATGCGCGGCGCCACCCAGGCCCGATGACAGCACCACCGTTGGTGCACCATCGGTTCGACCATGAATTTCGTAATACACGACGCGGCTACTTCTTCCCTATGTGCGCGATCGTCGCGATCTCCACCAGCGCGTCCGGCTTCACAAGCCCGCACTGGATGCAGAAGCGCGCCGGCTTATCGCCCGGGAAATACTCCGCATAGACCTTGTTAAGCGCGGCGTAGTCGGCCCAGTCGCGGATGAAGATCGAATTGAACGTCACGTCCTCCATGGTTCCACCCGCGGTTTCGATCACGGATTTGATCGTCTCCAGAACGTGCCGGGTTTGTGCCGCCGCGTCGCCCACATGCACGACGTTGTTGTCTTTATCGAAAGGCAGGGTGCCGGAAACATAGACAACACCATCCGCCATCGTGCCGGGCGAGAATGGTGCGATCGGGGTGCTGGTGCCGGGTGGCAGGATAATGGTCTTGGGCATGATGTAACCTTATGTACTGGAGGACGGCGCGACCTGACCGACGGCACCGCAGAAATCGGCAACGGTCGAGACCCAGCCGAAGAATTTCTCGATATTGTAGAGTGACGCCTGCTGGATGAAGTCGGGCCCCAGATGATGGGTCGCGTCTTCCAGCACGACGCCGAAATATTCCAGATGGAAGGCATCGCGCAGCGACGATTCGACACAGACGTTCGTCGCCACGCCGGTGAACACCAGGGTGCGGATACCGCGCGCCCGCAGAACGCTATCGATGTTCGTATTGAAGAAGCCGCTGTATCGCGTCTTGGGAATGACGATGTCGCCGGGCTGCGGCTTCAGCGCATCGACGATCGCATAATCCCAGGTTCCCTTCGCCAGCAGCGTTCCAGCCAGTTCCGGGCGCGCACGCATCGTCTTCAGCGCGTTGGATTTATGCCAGTTGGGGGAGCCTGGCGTTCCCGCCTCGACGTAATCCTTGTCCCAACCATTCTGGAAGAAGATCACCGTCACCCCGGCCGCTCGGGCGGCATCGAGCACCACCTTCGTTTTGGCGACCGCCCCCGCCGCGCCAGCCACATCGAATCCTGCGATGTCGACGTATCCGCCTTCCGAGGCATACGCATTCTGCATATCGACGACGATGACCGCCGTCTCGCTGGGCTTAAGGCTCAGCGCTTCCGGGCGCGCCGGCAGCGTCACGCTTTCGCCACGGGTATTGGGCTGGCGATATCCGGTCATCACCCGATCTCCACATGCTGGCGGGTCTTCATCAGCGGCTGGATGCGGGATCCGAAATCTTCGGTTCCTTTGATGAAGTCGTCGAATGTCAGCAGGACCCCATCGCAGCCCTCCACGGTATCAACTTCATCCAGCAGCCGAGCAATCGTTTCGTAGGATCCCACAAGCGTGCCCATGTTGATGTTCACGGCGGAAACCGGATCGGCCATCTGCCGCACATTGGTATCGGCCCCGGACGACTTGTCCGCCTCGGACTGACCGACCAGCCACGCAACCGCCTCCTGATCCGTGCCCGCCTTGTAGTGCTCCCATTTCGCGCGCGCGGCGGCGTCGGTTTCATCGGCGATGATCATGAATAAGGCATAAGCGCGCACCTCGCGCCCCGTCCGGGCAGCCGCGGCAGTCAACTTGGCCACGGTAGGCGCGAACGCCACAGGTGTATTGACGCCTTTGCCGAAGCAGAAATTGTAGTCCGCATACTGGGCTGAAAACGCCATTCCTGCTTCGCTTTGCCCAGCGCAGATGATCTTCATCGGCACCTGGGGCCGGGGGCTGAGCCGGCAATCGTCCATCGTGAAGAAGTCACCCTTGAAATCGGAGCGGCCGGTTTCCCAGAGCTCCCGCATAACCTGGATGTACTCGGAGAGGTACTGATATCGCCGGCCGAAATATTCGTCGCCTGGCCACAGCCCCATCTGGGAGTATTCTGGCTTCTGCCAGCCCGTGACCAGATTCAGCCCGAACCGCCCGTCGGAGATGGAATCGATCGTCGATGCCATGCGCGCCGCAATGGCCGGCGGGATAGCGAGGGTGGCGCAGGTGGCAAATATCTTGATCCGCGTCGTGACCGCGGCCAGCCCCGCCATCAGCGTGAACGACTCCAGGTTATGGTCCCAGAATTCCGTCTTCCCGCCGAAGCCTCGCAACTTGATCATCGACAGCACGAAATCCAGCCCATACCGCTCGGCCGTCAGGGTCACCTGCTTGTTCAACGCGAAGCTGGGCCAGTATTGGGGCGAGTTCTCCGATATCAGCCAACCATTGTTGCCGATGGGGATGAAAACGCCGATCTGCATGCCCGCCTCACCTGTTGGTTGCGCCAACGGTGAAGCAAGAACAGCGCCAGCGGGCGTTCAGGAAAATTTAGAAAAGTCCGGCTTTCGCTTCTCGACGAAGGCCTGGAACGCCTCCGCTGCCTCGGGGGAGCGCAGACGCTCCTTGAACAACACCAGCTCCTCGGCGATCCGACCGGGGACATCGTCGCGGCCGTTCTTGATCAGGTTCTTCGTCATCCGCATGGCCGCCGGAGGCAGCGCCGCCATCCTGGCTGCCACATCGCGCGCGGCCGTGATCAGGTCTTCGTTCGCGACGACCTGGTTTACGAAACCCCAATCGCGAGCGGTCTCCGCATCCAGCGAATCGCCTAGCAAAAGCAGAGCACTGGCCCGCTGGTGCCCAACGAGACGCGGAAACAGCAAGGAGCTCGCGGCCTCCGGAACCAGCCCCAGGCTGGTGAACGGCATCCGGAATGTCGCGGAACGCGCCGCGATCACGATATCGGCATGAGCCAGCATCGTAGTCCCAACGCCAATCGCCGGACCATTGACCGCCGCGACCATCGGTTTGGTCAAAGACGATAATGCGGTCAGGAACGGCGAGGCGTGCGTTTCCTCGTTCGTCGCCGCGCGGCTCTGGAAATCGCGGATGTCGTTACCGGAGGTGAACGTGTCACCGGCACCGGTCAACAGAACGGCGCGGATCGCAGCATCCTCATCGGCTCGCCGGAACGCATCCACGACCGCGGCATACATAGCCCGGGTCAGCGCGTTCTTTTTCTCCGGCCGGTTGAACCGGACTTCCAACACCGGGCCAGTCTGGGTCACGAGGACGTCGCTCATTGATTTTCCTACCCTGGGTGTCAGCCGATCAGGTCGTGAACCTGCCGCGTCATCGTGGCGATCAGATCGGTCATTTGTTGTTGGACAAAGGTGAAAGCAGGCAGTCGTTCGATGCGGGCTTCGTCCATATACAGCGCTCGGGCGATCTCGATCTGCAAGACATGCACATCGTCTGCCGGGCGCCCATAATGCCGGGTGATATAGCCGCCCGCGTATGGATCGTTGCGGCGCACCAGGTATCCCTTGTTGCTCAACAATCCCTCGGCCGCCCGCGTAACACGGGAGGCACAGGACGATCCATGCAGGTCGCCCAACACGAAATCGACCGGCCGCGTGGTCGTCCGCCGCCCCTGAGTGGCGGAGGGCATGGAATGACAGTCGATCAGCAGACAATAGCCGAACCGCCCGCGGATATCTTCGATCAGGTGCGTCAGCGTCCGATGAAATGGCCGCCAATACGTGAAGATCCGGCGTTCGGCTTCCGCAAAGGACAGTTTGGCACCGTAGATTGGCTCCCCCGACGCGATGACTTTCGCGATCGTGCCCAGGCCGGCACTCACCCGCGAACTGGTGGTATTGACCCAGTCCGGCAATCGATCCGAGAACATGCCGGGATCCAGCTCCCACGCCTCACGGTTGGCGTCGCAGAGGGCACGGGGAAAGTTCGCGGCGAGCAAAGCGGCGCCGTGATGGGGGGCGGCACCGAACAACTCGTCCACGAAGCAATCTTCGCTGCGTCGCAAACTCAGCGGACAGAGCCGAACGCCAGACATCAGGTCGACCGAATACGCACGGCCGGAATGGGCGGAGGTGAAGATCACCGGCGCGAAAGGACGCTCCGGCGCAAGAAGGCGGAATGGGCTGCTTTCCTGGGGTTCGGGCAACGCGGCGGGGAGATCCATCGGCGCATCAAAGACGGTGTGGACCAAAATGTCACTATGCCGAATCCCGCGGTCACGCGGATAGCCGCGGATACTGAAACCCTCTTGCAACGGCACCCGATTTTCGCGGAGAAGTGTTCATGGCCAGTCACTACTACACCGTTACCTGGGACCAACTTCACCGCGATGCCAGAGCACTCGCCTGGCGGTTGATGGGGATTGGCCCGTTCACCGGCATCGTTGCGATCACCCGGGGCGGATTGATCCCAGCGGCCATCATCGCACGCGAACTCGACCTGAGATTGGTCGAGAGTGTGTGCGTCGTCACTTATCAGGACGAACAGCGCGGCGAACCGGTGGTGACCAAGCCACCTGTCGCGGCGGGCGACGGGACCGGATTTCTGGTCGTGGACGACCTCGTTGATTCAGGCACCACGGCGCGCGTCGTCCGGGCCTTGCTGCCGAAAGCGCATTTTGCCTGTGTTTATGCCAAACCGGCAGGCCGTCCGACCGTGGACAGCTTTGTTACCGAAGTGTCCCAGGACACCTGGATACTGTTCCCCTGGGACACCGAACCGCAATTTATCGAGCCGCTGGCTCGGCGCGGCGCACCTGAGACGTCCAGCTAATCGCCGGCCTGTGATCGTGTGCCGCCCGCCCATGGCGGGCGGTTAGGCCCGCCCGTAGGTGTCTTCCAGTCGAACGATATCATCCTCCCCAAGGTACGCGCCGGATTGAACCTCGATCAGGGTCAAGGGAATCCGGCCGGGGTTTTCCAGCCGGTGAACGCAGCCCAACGGCAAATAGACACTCTCGTTCTCGCGCACGACCAGCGTTTCGGAGTCTCGCGTTACCTTCGCGGTCCCGTTCACCACCACCCAATGCTCGGCCCGGTGGAAATGGCTTTGCAGCGA
The DNA here is from genome assembly GCA_003506895.1 of Acetobacteraceae bacterium. Lineage (GTDB taxonomy): Bacteria > Pseudomonadota > Alphaproteobacteria > Acetobacterales > Acetobacteraceae > Rhodopila. The sequence goes on from DNXO01000138.1 coordinate 22,371, forward strand.
TAACTGCCGACCCGGCGTGACGACGATCCGTTTGACCTGGAACCGGTCGCCCTGGATCAGGCTCTCATAATAACCCCAAGGCCGATAAGTGCGATTGTGGGAAACCGCCTCAGATCGGCCCGCCGCCTTTAGGCGCTCGACGATTTTCTTGACGTCCTGTGCCTGTCCCCGGTGCATTGCCAAAACAGCATCCGCCGTGACCACGATCACCGCGTCCTTCAAACCGACGACCGCGGCCAGCATACCGTCGCTTCGGACGTAGCAATTTTCCGCGCCCTCCAGCACCACATCACCCAGCGCCACATTGCCCGCGGCATCTTTGGTGCCGAGGTCCCAAAGCGCGCTCCAACTCCCGACGTCCGACCAGCCCAGGTCCGCCGGCACGACCGCTGCCCGGTCGGACCGCTCCGCCACCGCGTAATCGATGCTAATTGACGGGCAGGCCGTGAACGCGTCCACATCCAGCCGGATAAAGTCCAGATCGGCTTTGCGTTCCGCGACGGCCCTTCGGACGGGCGGCAGAACATCCGGGGCGTGACGCTCCAATTCCTCCAACAACGTCCGCGCCGTAAAAACGAACATGCCGGAGTTCCACAAATGGCGGCCATCGGCCACAAAGCGGGCAGCGGTTTCCGGGTCCGGCTTTTCCAGGAAGCGGGCAACGGAATAAACGCCACCCGCTCCCGCCAGCGGCGCACCGATCTCGATGTAACCATAACCCGTCTCGGGCGCGGTCGGCTTCATTCCGAATGTCACGACCTGCCCGGCCCGAGCGGCCGCGGCCGCGGCGATAAGCGCGGCGTGGAGGGCCTGGTTGTCGGTGATCGAGGCATCGGCCGCCATCATCCAAAGCACTGCGTCGGGGTCTTCCTCGGCGACCAGCACGGCGGCGGCGGCGATCGCCGGTGCGCTGTTACGGCCCACGGGCTCAAGAAGGATTCGCGCGTTCGAGATGCCCGCCGCCCGGAGTTGTTCCGCGATCAGGAAGCGATGCTCGTTGTTGCACACGACGATGGGCGCGGCGAACCCGGGGGCATTTGCCCGCAAGGCAGTTTCTTGCATCATCGTCCGCTCTGATACGAGCGGCCAAAGCTGCTTGGGGAAACTCTCCCGCGAAACCGGCCAAAGGCGGGTACCGGAGCCGCCGGACAGGATAACGGGGACGATACGGTTTTCGTTCATTGGCCTGCATCCAAATACAGCGTCTTTGTGGCCCATCGCAGCCGTCGCTGCCAAGCTAGAACGATGCATGAAAGAGCGAGGAACGCTCAAAAGATGTGGGTGATATCGAATGGCGCGGTGCAACATCCAGACTGCCAATTCCGGATCGTGGCCGGTTTGCCCAAAATCGGTAGCGCAGCCTTCGAAATCCCCACCGGCTGGCTTAACACCCGGCCCGGGGCACGACTGGACGATTCCCGATGGCGCAGGAAGTTGCGGATGCCGTGTATTAACTAACGTGAAATTAATCCCGGATTTGCCGGATGCACGTGGTTCTGGCATACGCGCGAGACGGCGCCGCGCGAAAGAATCGGTTGCCTGGCTTACGCCTGAACGAAACAATGAGGAGGGAAAAACCCTAAATGAGTGCGGCGCAATTGCTGATCATAGCCTGCGGCCTCGCAGCGCTGGTCTATGGTCTGATCACAAGCCGGCAGGTACTTGCCGCGGATGCCGGAACGGCCCGCATGCAGGAAATCTCGGCGGCCGTTCAAGAAGGCGCCCGCGCCTATCTGAACCGGCAATACACCACCATTGGCATCGTCGGCGTGGTCATCCTGGTCATTCTGGGTTTGGCTCTGGGAATTCACACCGCCATCGGCTTCTTCATTGGCGCCGTGCTGTCGGCCGCTGCCGGATTTATCGGCATGAACGTGTCGGTTCGCGCCAACGTCCGTACCGCGCAGGCATCGCGTCGCGGCCTGGCCGCTGGCCTGGACGTCGCGTTCAAGGCGGGCGCCATCACCGGGATGCTGGTCGTAGGCCTGGGCCTGCTGGGCGTTGCCGGTTATTATTTCGTTCTTCGCGCCGGCTACAGCGGCCCGATCACCGACGACCAACTCCGCAAGGTGCTGGAAGCAATGGTCGCGCTGGGCTTCGGCGGATCGCTTATTTCCATCTTCGCCCGCCTCGGCGGCGGTATCTTCACCAAGGGTGCCGACGTGGGCGCGGACCTGGTGGGCAAGGTCGAAGCCGGCATCCCCGAGGATGACCCCCGCAACCCGGCCGTGATCGCCGACAACGTCGGTGACAACGTCGGCGACTGCGCCGG
>DNXO01000138.1:24891-26269 GCA_003506895.1 Acetobacteraceae bacterium
GCGCCGGCATGGCCGCCGACCTTTTCGAAACCTACGCCGTGACGATCGTCGCAACCATGCTGTTGGCGGGGATCTTTTTCACCGGCGCCGTGCGTGACGCGCTGCTGATCCTGCCGCTGAGCATTTGCGCGATCTGCATCCTAACCTCCATCGTCGGCACCTACTTCGTGAAGCTGGGCGCCGATAACGGGATCATGAAGGCGCTTTACCGCGGCCTGATCGTCACCGGCCTGCTGTCCATCGTCGGCATCGCGGTGATCATCCAGGTCACCACCGGCTTCGCGACACCGCTAGAGCTGATCGGCGGCGGTTCCGTCAACGGCTGGGACCTGTTCCTCTGCGCCCTGGCGGGCCTGGTGGTTACCGGGCTGATCGTCGTGATCACCGAGTATTACACCTCCACCGAGTACCGCCCGGTGAAGTCGATCGCGCAAAGTTCCACCACCGGTCACGGCACCAACGTGATTCAGGGTTTGGCGATTTCGATGGAATCAACGGCGTTGCCGGTGATCGTCATCAGTGTGGGCATCATCTTCACCTACATCGTGGCCGGTCTGTTCGGTATCGCGGTGGCGGCGACGACGATGCTGTCGTTGGCCGGCATGATCGTGGCCCTGGACGCCTATGGTCCGGTGACCGACAACGCCGGCGGCATTGCCGAGATGGCAGACCTGCCGAAGGAGGTGCGGGTCACGACCGATGCGTTGGACGCCGTTGGCAACACCACCAAGGCGGTGACCAAAGGCTATGCGATCGGGTCCGCGGGCCTCGCCTCGCTGGTGCTGTTCGCGGCCTATACCCAGGACCTGACGCATTACTTCCCCAATCTGCACGTCGATTTCGCGCTGCAGAATCCATACGTCGTGGTCGGATTATTCATCGGCGGTATGCTGCCGTACCTGTTCGGTGCGATGGGCATGACGGCGGTGGGGCGAGCGGCCGGTTCGGTCGTGGTGGAAGTTCGCCGTCAGTTCCGGGAAATCCCTGGAATCATGGAGGGCACCGCCAAGCCGGAATACGGCAAGGCCGTCGATCTGCTGACGAAGGCCGCGATCAAGGAGATGATCCTGCCGTCGCTGCTGCCGATCGGTGCGCCGATCGTGCTGTGGATCGTCATTGATATGATCTCTGGGCGGGCGGCGGCGTTCGCCTCCCTGGGTGCGATGCTGCTTGGCACGATCGTGACGGGGCTGTTCGTCGCTATCTCCATGACCTCGGGCGGCGGCGCGTGGGATAACGCGAAGAAGTATATCGAGGAAGGCAACCATGGCGGCAAAGGCTCCGACGCGCACAAGGCGGCGGTGACCGGCGATACCGTGGGCGACCCATACAAGGACACCGCTGGCCCGGCGGTGAATCCGATGATCAAGATCACCAA
>DNXO01000138.1:26524-57070 GCA_003506895.1 Acetobacteraceae bacterium
GATCACCAACATCGTGGCGCTGCTGATGCTGGCGGTCCTGGCGGGTTGGCTGAACTAGAGGCTTCGGATCGGTTGACGAAAAGCCCCGGGCGCAGGTCCGGGGCTTTTTTGTTGGCCCGCTGCCAACTACAACTGCCGGAAACATAGACCAGAGGCGGAAACCCATGGCGACAGGTCCCTTGCTCGGTATGCGGGTCGTGGATTTCACCACCACCATTGCTGGCCCCTACTGCGCCCGAATGATGGCGGACCTGGGCGCGGAGGTCATCAAGGTCGAAACGACGGACGGCGACATGATGCGCAGCCGACCGCCGCTGCGAAACGGCGCCTCGACGTCATTCGGTCAGCTCAATGCCGGCAAGCAGAGCATCGTCCTGGATCTAAAGCGTCCGGAAGCGCAGGAGGTTATACGCCGCCTGCTGCCAACCACGGACTTCCTGGTCGAGAACTTCCGCCCCGGTGTGATGAAACGGTTCAATCTGGACTACGAAACCCTGTCAAAGCGACATCCGGCTTTGATCTACTGTTCGATTTCAGGGTACGGCCAGACCGGCCCGTCGTCAGGATTGCCCGCCTACGCACCGGCCATCCATGCCGCATCCGGCTTCGACATGGCGCATATCGCCTATCAACCGGGGCGCGACCGCCCCGACAACTGCGGTATTTACATCGCCGATATCGTCAGTGGCACCTATGCGTTCGCGGGCGCCATGGCCGCGCTCGCACAACGGCATGTCACCGGCCGCGGTCAGCATGTCGATGTCTCAATGCTTGAAACGATGCTGAGTCTGCTGGTCGGCGAGGTCCAAACCGCGCAGTTTCCGGTGGCCCCGCCCGGCCGGCCGATGTTTGGGCCGGTGCGGACCAAGGATGGCTTCATCATGCCCGCGGTCGCCAGCGAGAAAACATTCCAAAGCCTGTGCCAGGCCGCGGGTCATCCGGAATGGATCACCGACCCGCGCTTTGCCGCTTACGCCAACCGGCGGGACAACTGGGGGGTATTCGTCGATGAGTTGGAGCTTTGGTCAACCACATTGACCACAGCGGAGTGCCAGGCGGCGTTCGACGCCAGCGGCGTGCCAGCCTCCCCGTACCGTACGGTTCGCGAGGTCATGGCCGATCCACAACTCGCGCACCGCGAAGCCTTTGCCGAGGTTCAGGACAAGGGCGGTAGCTTCAAGGTGCTGAACCCGCCGTTTCGGATGTCCGACGCCCATGTCCGGGTGAGCGGATTCTCCGCGTCGCTGGGCGAACACGGACGCGACATTCTTGAATCGGCCGGTTATGCCGCCGATGAGATCGACCAGATGGCGGCAACCGGGGTCATACGGTTGGACTGAAACCAACGGGTGAGCGGGCTGGCATGCAGGCCAATCAGGTGAAGCCTGTGAGGCCGGATGTTGCCCCATCATGGCCGTGCTCCGCCCCGCCATCACACAAGGCCAGCCATCACATTTGGATAGACCGCCTGCCAACGTTTCGAGAACCCGACTGTCCGGCGGCCAGCCGGAAACGTGGTTGACTTTTTTCCTAATTATATCTACACATCGCAACATACGCGCCTGTTTGCAGCCGTACCTCGCAAGCCCGCCGCTTCACCTGTCCGTGCGAGGCTGCCGCCGCCTTAACTACACAAGCGTCGGTCGCCAGCAACGATGCCGTCATCGCCAAGGTGGACCGCCGCAGCAGGCAAAAAGTCCTTAAAATGGGATAGAATGCCATTTCGTGGGATTTGAGACACCTGTTAGACGGCCGTTTCGCGGGAAATTGACACAGGCCGATCGGGCAAACGACAGGACGACTAAATGCCGTTGGCAGGACCTTGGCCTTCCGGCAAACCGCTGGCATGCTACCGAAATTGATTGTGGGAGACGACGATGAGTGAGTGGGTACGGGTCGCCGCGAAGAGCGACGTCGCGGAAGGTGCATGCATCGGCGTGCGGGTCGGCGATAAGGAAGTCGCCATCTACCATCTGCCCGGCGGCGAATATTGCGCGACAGCCAATGTTTGCTCCCACGAATACGCGTTGCTGTCGGACGGCTGGCTAGAGAACGGCTGCATAGAATGCCCGCTGCATGCGGCGCAATTCGATATTCGCACGGGAAAAGCGCTGTCGGCACCGGCGGATGAAGATATCTCCGTTTACCCGGTGAAGGCCGAGGGCGACGATCTGCTGGTCCAAATTCCCGGATGATGTCCCCACCGTCATGGCCGGGCATGGGCCCGTCATTCGACTTCAGGCCGATGCACGGGAACGCGTACGGCCATAACGGTGCGAAAATGGGTCGCCAGGGAGGATTCAAACAATGACCAGCCCCGCCCCGATCGACTGCGACCTCCACCCGGTCGTGCCGGGGATCGCTGCCCTGTTGCCCTACCTGGACGACCACTGGCGCGAAACGGTCATCCGTCGCGGGATCGACGACCTGACGACGATTGCATACCCAACGCGGAATCCGCTCAGCTTCAAGCAAGAGTGGCGCGATGCATCGGGCCGCACAGGCACCGACGTCACCACACTCGGGCGACAGGCGCTGGACCCGTTCGGCACGCAACTCGCCATCTGCAACTGCCTGTACGGCGTTCAAGCACAATACTCCGAGGATCTGGGCGCCGCATTCGCCCGAGCGCTGAACGACTGGATCGTGAAGGAGTGGCTGGACAAGGACTCCCGGCTGCGCGCCTCGATTGTCGTACCGATGCAGAACACCGAAATGGCGGTGGACGAAATCAACCGCTGCGCCGCCGACCGCCGCTTCGTTCAAGTGATGCTGCTCGTCGGCAGCGACGTGACGCTCGGCCGCCGGCAAAATTGGCCAATCTATGCGGCAGCCGAACGCCACGGGCTGCCAATCGGCATCCATGCCGGCAGCATGTATCGCCACCCGATGACGCCCGTCGGCTGGCCGACCACCTTCACCGAAGAATACGTCAATCAGGCCACGGCCTTCCAATCCCAGCTCACCAGCCTGATCGCTGAAGGGGTGTTCGCGAAATTCCCTGATCTGACGGTCGTGCTGATGGAGTCCGGCGTAACCTGGCTGCCGGCATACCTTTGGCGCCTGACCAAATTCTGGAAAGGGCTGCGCAGCGAAATTCCGTGGGTTTCCGACCCGCCAAGCTCCATTGTGCGCGACCGTGTCAGGCTGACACTGCAACCGTTTGATGCGCCGCCCGATGCCTCGTCCGTGATGCGGTTGATCGACCATATCGGGTCGGACGAGATGCTTCTGTTTTCCACCGACTATCCCCACTATCAGTTCGACGGAGACAGTCCGATCCCCGAGGGGCTGGACAAGGCGCTCGCGCAGAAGATCATGGCGGAAAACCCGCTCAAGACCTATGCTCGGCTCAAAGAACGGGAGATCGTGCCATGAATGTGGACATCCTCAACCGCACCGGCCTGCAAGCCGCGTCGATGTCGAAGCTCGCCATTGCGGACTGCGACATTCATCCTCGCCCGGCTGGCGTGGGTATCGGTGGCGTCAGCAAGTCGCTGTATCCCTACCTTTCGCAGCGCTGGATCAACCATGTCGAGGAATTCGGCATTACCTACCGGCAACCATGGGAGAAAGGCTCTGCCTACCCCAAGGCCCAGCCCCAAGCCTGCCGCCGTGATGCTTTCCTTCCCGATGGCCGCTCGCCCGGCAGCGATCTGCGCTTCATGGCGGAACAACACCTGGACCCAAACAATATTGCGCTCGGTATCCTGAACCCGCTGACAAGCGGCCAGGGCGCGACCAACCCGCTGCTGTCGGATGCGATCACGCATGCGACGAATGAATGGCAGAAGGCGGAATGGACGTCGCAAGACAGCCGCCTGCGCGCGTCGGTCGTGGTCCCTTACGAAGACACGGCGGCTTCGGTGAAAGAGATCGAACTTCGCGCCGGAGATCCCAACTTCGCCCAGGTTCTGCTCCTGTCCCGCACCGCCGAACCGCTCGGGCAACGCCGCTACTGGCCAATCTATGAGGCAGCAGCAGCAGCCAATTTAGCCGTCGGAATCCACGCCTTCGGCAACGGCGGCTGGCCGAACACGGCTGGCGGCTGGGGCAGCTACTACATCGAAGAGATGGTCGGCCACTCTCAGGCGCAGCAGGCGCTGCTTGTCAGCATGATCCTGGAAGGCGTGTTCGAGGCCGTGCCGAACCTACGTGTGGTCCTGGTCGAAGGCGGGCTTGCATGGGCCGCGGCGCTGGGTTGGCGGATGGACCGGCAGTGGGCCAAGCTGAAGCGGGAATTACCGCATCTGAAGCGCGCGCCGTCGGAATACATCAAGACGAACGTGTGGTTCACCACACAGCCGATCGAGGAACCCGAACCCCGGACGCACCTGGCGGAAGCGATCGACTGGATCGGCTGGGACCGCGTCCTGTTCGCGACCGACTACCCGCACTGGGACTTCGACGATCCGGCCCATGCCATTCCGTTGAAACTGACGGAAGCGCAAAAGCGGGCGGTGTTTCTGGACAACGCTAAGACGGTTTACCGGCAGGCGTGATTCCACCTACGCTTGACGCACTCCGTCGCTGTGACTTTGACCGGCGCGGCCGCTTCTTGCGTTACGCAAAGCGCCTGCTGGCTCGCGCCACCACCCCCTCACGCCGCATGACCGGGCAGTCCACGAGCCACACAATCCCGACATTCCATGAGCTTGCCACAGTCGGGTGACCTAACCCTGCCCTCCCTTTGCGGATGGACAAGACTTTCTTCGAAATGGGAAACGACCAATGAAACCTTGGCTTGCGGTTATCACCGCTTGTTTCGCTCTTTTTTGTGCATCGCTGGCCGATGCGCAGCCGCTTCGCATCGGCGTCATGACCGATATCAATGGCATGATTTCCGATATCTCCGGCGCCGGATCCGTGGTCGCAGCCCGTCTCGCCGTCGAGGATTTCGGGCCGACAGTACTCAACCGGCCTATCGAAGTCGTTGTCGGTGATCACCAAAACAAGCCCGATATTGGTGCGTCCATCGCTCGGCAGTGGTTTGACCGGGATGGCGTTCAGATGGTCATCGACCTGCCCAACTCATCCGTCGCGCTTGCCGTCGAACGAGTCGCTGACGACCACAAGAAGATCTTTATCGCCTCGACTGGTTTGGCTGCCGATATTACCGGCAAGGCTTGTATCCCGACAGGCTTCCAGTGGGCGACGGATACCTATGCGCTGGCGCACGGCATCGCGAACGCGGTCGTGAAAGCCGGTGGCAAAACCTGGTTTCTTCTGACTGCCGATTACGCATTCGGGAAAAACCTCGCGGCCGACGGCGCTGACGCAGTCAAGAAGGCGGGTGGAACCTTGATCGGGCAGGTGCTGCACCCCTTCGATGCGAGTGAGTTTTCGACGTACCTTATTGCCGCGAAAGCGTCGGGTGCACAGGTGATTGGCTTGGCGAACGGTGCGGGCGACACGATCAACTCCATCAAGCAAGCGCATGAATTCGGCATTGATGCAGGTGGTCAGCAGATTGCGGCGTTCCTGCTGTACATCACGGATGTGAATTCGATCGGCCTGGAGGTGGCGAAGGGCACGTACCTGGTCAATTCATTCTACTGGGACATGGACGACAAGACCCGCGCGTTCAGCAAGCGGTTCGCGGCGCTGCATCGCGGAAGAAAGCCAACCTTCGCTCAGGCGGCGGTGTATAGCGGGGTGTTCCATTATCTGCGGGCGGTCAAGGCGGCCGGCACGGATGACGGACCCACCGTCGCGGCGAAAATGAAAGAACTGCCGGTCGATGATTTCTACACGCACGGCGCCAAGGTTCGTGCTGATGGCCGCATCATGCGTGACCACTATCTGTTTCAGGTAAAGGCCCCTGCAGAATCGAAGGAGCCCTGGGATTACTACAAGCTGATTGCGACGATTCCGGGTGCGGAGGCGGTTCGCCCAGTCGCTGAAAATCCATGTCCCCTGCTTCATTGACGGACGCCGCCGTCAAACCAAGGGCTCTCGCGATGTGCAGTCTCGTCCAACAAAAAACCCATCAACAGGATGGGGCTGCCCGATCTATTTCTTCACGAACCTCAGAGCGCACCCACTCTCGAACTGCCGCCTGCGGCTCCGCGATCATGGTTAAGGGAGACCGGCGTTCCATGACATCTGTTCACCACGAAACGATCGCCCGACTATTCTACCCCATAACCACCTGAATTGGTCCTGGCGCGTTGCACACCCACAACGGCGAAGGGCCAGCATCGTCACCGTCGGTTTGCGCGGGCACGGCGATATTTTGCAAGAAGTCGATTCTTTGGGCACGGACATGTCGCACGCCCGGCGCGTGGCCGAGCAGGTTCAAGGGCAGAGCGGTACCATACATCAGGGCCGCACCGGGCCCTGTGTGGTCGAAAAGAACGACCGAAAAGCCCGGCTCGCCCGGCGCGGCATCGGCTGCCAGGCGGAACCTGCCGCCATACAGGCGGCCTTTGCTGATGATCACGCTACCTGTCTCGGTCACTGTGTCATCAATCCGCAGTCGGATCACCGGAAAATTGTAACGGGCAAGTTCACGGAGGGACTGCATCACGTAAGCGCCCTTGCCGAACATCTTTTTCAGAGGAAATGGCAGGTTGTGAACCACGTGGGCATCAAAACCGACACCGAGCATTTGCACGAACACGCGAACGCCATCGGGGCCGTTCGCCAAGCCGGGCCAAAGGGTGCGCGTACGTCCAAACGCAAGTGCTGCCGCAACCGACTTGGGAGCGAAAGGCAGGCCCAGTTCGTGAGCGAGGACATTGGCTGTACCCAAGGGGATAACACCGAGACGCGCAGTGCTCCCCATTAGTCCGTTAGCAACCTCGGCGATGGTACCGTCTCCGCCCGCGGCAACAACCATCTGCTCGCCTCGTCGCGAGGCCTCCCGCGCCAGCGCCTCCGCATGGCCGGCACGATGTGTTTCGGCGAGGTCCAGTCTAACCCCGTTGGCGACAAGGATGTCCAGCACACGCCATAGAAGGTTTGCGCGTCGGCGTCCGGCGACGGGATTGAAGATGATGACCATTTGTGAATCGGACATGGGCCTTGAGGGAATAGCGGTGGATGCCACGATGCCGTGTCATCTCCGTGACAGTCCGGTGACTATACGAATATCTTTCGGCAAATAGATAAATACATGGCCCGTCATCGAATCTTAACTTCTCTGAAGCTTCGGGAACAGTATCAGTTGCGTCGAGAGCGCAAGACTGGAAATGAACGACCGAAATGAACGCAGTGTCCCCAATCGGCTTTCCGCCCGCCTACCGGACGATTTTCATTTCGGATACGCACCTCGGGACGCGTGGCTGCCGAAGCGAATTTCTCGCGGATTTTCTCCGTCAGTGTAGTTGCCACCATCTTTTTTTGGTTGGTGATATCATCGACGGGTGGCGCCTCCGCAAATCCTGGTACTGGGACCAAGGGCATGACGACGTGCTGAAGCAGATCGTCCGTCACGCCCGCGCTGGTACCGATGTTACATATATCCCAGGCAATCACGACGAGATGTTCCGTCAATGGCTGCCGATAGGGCTGGAAATTTGCGGCATCCGGATGTGCCGCGAATCTGAGCATACGACCGCCGATGGCAAGCGCCTGCTAATCATGCACGGCGACGAGTTCGACAGTGTAGTACGATACGCCAAGTTCCTGGCTCTGCTGGGTGACTGGGCCTACACCACGGCTCTGGTCGTCAACCGTTGGTTCAATTCGGTGCGGCGCCGGTTAGGCTATCCTTATTGGTCGCTGTCCGCCTGGCTGAAACGGCAGGTCAAGGAAGCAGTCAAGGCAATCGACCGGTTTGAGAGCGCCCTGGCCTCCGAAGCGCGCCGGCGCGGTTTCGACGGCGTGGTTTGCGGCCACATCCATCATGCGGAGATGCGGGATGTGCAGGGCGTCAGCTATTTGAACTGCGGTGATTGGGTCGAAAGCTGCACCGCTCTTGTCGAACACCACGACGGACGTCTGGAGTTGGTGGACTGGGCGGCGCTGAACCGGCTGTCGTTCTTTACGCCGCGTCAGGTAAGGGTTCCCGAAGCAGCCTGATTCTCTTCCCCTCGCGGATATTGACGATATGCTGCCGCCGACGTTGTCCCACCGCATTCTGATCGTAACAGATGCATGGAAACCTCAGGTTAACGGCGTGGTCCGGACGCTGAGCACCGTGGTTCAGGAACTACGGGATATGGGGCACACGGTCCACGTGATCGGCCCTGACCGGTTCCGCACGTTCCCGTGCCCCACCTACCCCGACATCTCATTGTCGGTGCTACCGCGGCGCAGCCTGGTCGGGATGATCGAGGCGTTCAAACCGCACGCCTTGCACATCGCGACCGAGGGGCCACTGGGCATGGCGGCCCGAAGTTGGGCGAAACGAAATGGTTTTCTCTTTACAACGGCCTTCCACACGCGATTTGCAGAATACGTGCAAGCTCGTACTGGCTTCCCGGTAGGGCCGATCTACGCCTGGATGCGGCGCTTCCATGGCGCGGGCCAGGGCACCTTGGTAGCAACCCAATCGCTGCGCGATGATCTGGCCGCGCGTGGCTTTCGTAATATCCGGTCCTGGTCGAGGGGGGTCGATCTGGAACTGTTCAAGCCTTATCCGAAGACCGAATTCGCAGATCTTCCAAAGCCCATTTTTATCTATGTCGGCCGTGTGGCGGTAGAAAAGAATATCGAAGCATTCCTCGATCTCGACCTTCCGGGATCGAAAATCGTGGTCGGCGGCGGGCCTCAACTGGCGGCATTGCAGCGCGAATATCCGCATGTGACCTTCACTGGGCCACGTTATGGCGAAGCACTTGCCCGAGCCTATTCGAGTGCGGATGTGTTGGTCTTCCCGAGCCTGACAGACACATTCGGCTTGGTAATTCTCGAAGCGCTGGCATGCGGCACCCCCGTCGCGGCATTCTTGGTGACGGGCCCGAAAGATGTGTTGGCGAACGCCACTGGGAAGGTTGGCGTCGCTCATACCGATCTGAAGGTTGCCGCCCTGGAAGCACTGAACGCGGATCGGAAAGCGTGTCGGGCGCATGCGGAGCGTTACTCCTGGCGCGCCTGTGCCGAGATATTTCTATCTCATCTTGTGCCACTGATGGCCGCACCACCACAGATTGATGCCTCCCCCGATTGACCTTCGGACAGAAACCGGTCCTACTCCCCGGCGTCAAAACGTCCAAAAAAACTTGGGGGGGAACGCATGACCACGCATAGCAGCGTACCGCGTCGAATTCTGCTTCAGTCCGCCGCTGCTGCCTCCCTGGTTGGGGGGGGCCGTTCGGCTGTAGCCGTGGACCCGATCAAGATCGGCATGCCAGTCACGCTGACCGGGGCGCTCGGCAGCATCGGAACCCAGATGCGGCAGGCGTGTGAGTTCTGGGCCAAGCAGGTCAACGCCAAAGGTGGACTGCTCGGACGTCCTGTCGAATTGATCATCGAGGACACGGCCGGCAATCCATCCAACACCGTGCGCAAGGCGCAGGAAATGGTGGAGCGGAACGGGGTCAGGCTATTGACCTGCATCGTGGCATCGAACGAAGCTTTGGCGGTGGCACCCAAGCTGGCAGAGTGGGATGCGATCTTTGTTTCCGGTGATAATGGCGACGGGCGCCTGACCGGCGAATCCCTGGTACCGAATTTCTTTCGGCCCAACACCTCGGGCCCAATGGGAACACGCGCGGTCACGCTATGGCTGCGGGATTCGCCGATGAAGAAATTCTACGGCATCGGCATGGACTACGCCTGGGGTCACAACTCCATGGATGTATTCGAGCGGGAGGCGAAGCGGGCAGGAAAGGAGTTCCTGGGCGCGGTGTTCTCGCCAACCGGGACGAAGGATTTTTCGACCTATATCACCAAGATCCGCCAGTCCGGGGCGGAGGGTTGCTATCTGGTCTTGGCCGGTGACGACAACAATGCGTTTCTCTCGCAGGCCAATCAATATCGCCTGGGCGACAAGGTGCAGTTGCTGACGGAACAGGTGGATGAGGGTTCGATAAATGCAGTAGGCGATGCGGCTGTCGGGCTGGTGGGCGGGTCGCGATACCCAGCGACATTGGACAACCCTGCGAACAAGGCCTTCGTCGCGTCGTGGCAGAAGGAATATGGACGGCTGCCGCAAATGTTCGAAGGCGATCAATACCAGTCCTGCGTTGTCCTGCAGGCCGCTATCGAAAAGGCCGGCAGCATCGAAGCAGCGAAGGTCCGAGCGGCCATGGAGGGACTGGTCGTCGACAGCGTGAAGGGCCGGGTCGAGATGCGCGCATGCGATCACCAAGGAGAACAGGCCGGTTTCGTGGTCAAGGTCGTCAAGAAGGCAGGGATGGAGCGTCCCGTGCCGGAAGTGATCGCCACCTATCCGGCCAAGCGGATCACGCCAGCCTGCAACAAGATGTCTTATGACGACTAGCGACTGATGGACCTTCTACCGTTTTTGCTGGTGCAGTGCCTGAATGCGTTATCTCAGGCCGCGCTGCTGTTTTTCCTTGGGGTTGGGCTGACGCTCATCTTCGGGATCATGCGAATCGTTAACTTCGCCCATGGCACATTCTATATGCTCGGCGCCTTCCTGGGTTACTCTGCAGCGCGGCTGAGTGGCAATTTCTGGTTGGCCATGATCGTCGGACCGATCATCGCCGGCGGGATCGGGGCGGCATTCGAGGTTGGATTGCTGCGCCCGTTGTACAGGCGAGACGACAGCGCATTCCTGATGGTTACGTTTGGGCTGACGCTGGTTCTGGGCGACATTATCCGCCTGCTGTGGGGCGTCGATGCGTTGCAGGTAGCCGTACCGGATGCATTTGCCGGAATCGTATTTCTGTTCGATGAACCGTTCCCCGTGTACCGCCTGTTCCTGGCCGGGGCCGGTGTCGTGGTCGCAATCGCGATCTGGCAGTTTCTGGAGCGCACGCGGCTGGGGCTGTTGATCAGGGCGACCAGCCAAAATGCCGAAATGGTTCACGCGCTGGGCGTGGATGTGAACCTGGTGCGGTCTGGAATCTTTGGAATCGGGTGTGGACTGGCCGCGCTGGGTGGGGTTCTGGCCGCGCCGCTGGTGACAGCGTCTTTGGGCATGGCGGGGAATGCGATTATCGATGCATTTGTGATCGTGATCATCGGCGGGATGGGCAGTTTTCTTGGGTCGCTGCTGGCGGCGGTGCTGGTGGCTTTCGTGCAGGTGTTTGGCACCTACTACTTCCCGGATTTCGCGCTGGCGGCGATGTATCTGCTGATGCTTCTGGTGCTTGTCGTCCGGCCCGGCGGCCTTCTGGGCAAGGAGGCCTAAGTGCGGGGTTTGATAATCGCGGTGATCGTTCTGGCGGCCGCGCCCCTGGGCCTGCCGCCCTTTGCGATGACGCTGCTGACCGAGGCGCTGATCCTTGGGCTGCTGGCGATGAGCCTGGATCTGATGGTCGGCTATACGCGGTTGATCAGTTTTGGACATGCCGCGGCCTATGGCCTGGGGGCTTATACCTGCGGCGACCTGTTGCTGCACACGACGTTGCCGCTGCCGTTCGCCGTGTTGGCGGCCGCCCTAGCGTCGGGTGTCATCGCCATCGGCGTGGCTTGGACGTGTACGCTGGCTAAAGGTGTTTCGTTCTCGATGCTGACGCTGGCGTTCGCTCAGTTGTTGTACGCCGTGGCATTCAAATGGACGGCGGTGACCGGGGCATCGGACGGTCTGGCCGGAATCCCTCGGCGCGCCGGACCGTTCGGTTTGACCGTATTCCAAACCAAGAATGGGTATTATTATCTGGTGCTGGCTTGCCTGCTGGGTGCTTACGCGTTTTGCCGGTCGTTGGTTCAATCGCCATTCGGCGCGGTATTGCGCGGCATCCGGGAAAACGAGCCCAAAACCCTCTCGCTGGGATACAATACGCGCCTATACAAGATCGCGGTCGTGGCGATCTCATTCGCGCTCGGTGGGCTTTCCGGCGCGCTTTACTCCCCGTTCGCCGGTTTCGCGAATACAGACCTGCTGTTTTGGCTATTCTCCGGTCAGGTATTGATCATGGTGATCGTTGGCGGCAAGGGAACACTGATCGGGCCCATCTTGGGTGCCGCATTCTTCATGTTGCTGGAGCATGTCCTGAGCCTTTATACTGAGTCCTGGGCATTGTTCTTTGGGCTAATCTTCATTGGCTTCGTGACGTTCGCTCCGGATGGCATCTGGGGACTGATGAGACGGCGGGCGAGGGTCTGATATGGCCCTACTCGAACTCGATGGCCTGACCAAGCGATATGGGGGCATAACGGCGGTCAATGGCGTTGGGATGCGGGTGGAAGCGGGGGAAGTCCGCGCGGTCATCGGCCCGAACGGGGCAGGGAAGACAAGTCTGTTTCACCTCATCACCGGGGTTGTGGTGGCAACCTCGGGCGAGGTTCGTTTCGATGGGCGGTCGCTGTCGGGGATGTCTTCATACCAGCGGTGCCAGGCGGGATTGTCGCGGACGTTTCAGTTGACATCACTGTTCCCTGAAATGAGCGCGCGGGAGAACTGTCGTGTGGCCGCGCAAGCCAGGTTGGGCCGTCGTTGGCAACCCTGGGGCGGGGCCGGAGTGTTCCGCGAGGCCTCGGCCCGCGGTGATGAAGCGTTGGAGCGACTGGGACTGACCGAGATAGCCGGGCGCCCGGCAGGCCTCCTGTCGCATGGCGATCAGCGGCTCCTGGAAGTAGCGATGGCGCTGGCGCAACGCCCCAGGGTACTGTTGCTGGACGAACCGACGCAGGGGCTGTCGGTCGAGGAAACCCTGACGGCGGTTGAAACCTTGGCTGGGTTGCTTGCCGACGGAACACTAACCGTGCTGCTGGTGGAGCATGACATGGAGGTTGTCTTCCGCCTCGCGCAGAAAATTACGGTCATGCATCGGGGAACAGTGATCGCTGACGATATCCCCTCGGTGGTGAAGCAAGACGCGGCTGTGCAGGCGGCTTACCTGGGTGGATACGCCTGATGCTACGGATCGAGGGGCTCCATACCCATTACGGACCCAGTCATATCCTGCAAGGGGTTGATCTTGCGGTCCCCCGAGGCCGGATTTGCGCGGTGCTCGGGCGCAACGGGGTGGGTAAGACGACCACGGTTCGGTCGATCATGGGCCTGGTGCCGCCCACCTCCGGCCGCGTGTTGCTGGATGGACAGGACATCGCGGGCTGGGCGCCGCATCTGGTCGCCCGGGCTGGTGTTGCGTATGTGCCCGAGGGGCGTTTGATTTTTCCCGACCTGTCGGTGCTGGAGAACATCCGGGTGGGTGAACGCCGCCCTGCCAAGGTTTGGACCGTGGAGCGTCTGCTGGAGTTGTTCCCGTCATTGCGGGAGCGATCGGGCAACCGCGGATGGCAGTTGTCTGGCGGGGAGCAGCAAATGCTCGCTATCGCCCGAGCCTTGGTGAGTGACCCGCGCGTGGTGCTGTTGGATGAGCCAAGTCAGGGCTTGGCGCCGTTGGTGGTGCGGGAACTGGCGGCAGTGATCAAGCGCCTCTGTGCCGAGGGCGTCACGATTCTGCTGATTGAGCAGAACATGAAGCTTGCCGAGGCGGTGGCGGACGAACTTCACATCATGGTCAAGGGCCGGATCGTTTATGTGGCCTCGCCGGAGGTGTTCCGGGCGGAGGAGGAAGAGATCCGCGGGCGGTATTTGACCGTTTAGGCGGCACGGACAGTTGACGAGGCTCGTGCCGCCGGCGCCGTCCGGGCATGCTTGATCGACCCTCGATGATGATCGGCAGGTGTCGCGGAAGGCCCTCGACGCAGCCGAGCTGGAGGCAAGGTGCCGCGGGTGATGGCAAAGGGGGCATAGATCCGGCGATCGAGCGGGCGCACCGCACTTCCGTAACATCGCCCCAGCGTGCTACCGGGCGCGGCGATGAAGTTCCTGCTGCGCACACCTCGAGCCCAGGCCATACTAGCGGCCTTGTTGGGCCTATATCTGGCATTCGCACTCCGTACCACGCGCTGGACGCTGGATGGACAGGAGCATTTTGCTCCGCACGGGGCGGGCGCCCCGGCGGTGTTCGCTTTCTGGCACGAGTTTCTTCCCCTGATGCCCGGACTTTCCATCATCGCCCGCAAGCTGCCGTTTTACCGCCCGACTCCGATCCATACTCTTGTCAGCCAACACCGCGATGGTCGCTTTATCGGCTCGGTTGTACGCCGATTCGGGATCGACCCTATCCTGGGTTCCTCGACTCGCGGCGGTGCCAGTGGGTTGCGGAATCTGCTGGCGGTGCTCCGTCAGGGCCACCTTGTTGGGATCACGCCGGACGGTCCAAAGGGCCCGCGACGTCAGGCCGCGCCGGGAGTCGCACAACTTGCCGCCCTGTCCGGCGTGCCCATTGTGCCCCTCGCCGCGCGGACCCGCCTTCGTATCCAACTCAATACGTGGGACCGGATGCCAGTCCCACTGCCCTTCGGCCGTGGCGTCATTGTATGTGGCCCAGCGATCAATGTGCCCCGCGATGCATGGGAACAGAGCGTGCCTTTGGTAGTCGCGGCGTTGGATGAGGCGGCTGCCCGGGCCGACCGCTTGTGCCTGGCATGACGGGTTGTCTTTTGGGGACTGGTTGGACCATCGCGGCAACACTTCTCGCGCCGGCGCTTCGGCTCAATCTCATGCGTCGTGCGGCGAAGGGAAAGGAGATCGCGGAGCGCTTGCCTGAACGCTTCGGCATAGATCCCACGCCGCGCCCTGATGGACCGCTGTTGTGGATTCACGCTGCCAGCGTTGGGGAGACGATGTCGATCCTGCCGGTGCTGGGGGCGCTGCACCACCGGACAAAGGTGCTTCTGACAACGGGCACAGTTACGTCGCAGCTCCTTCTGGATCAACGACTTCCGAAACACGGCGACGTGCTGCACCGGTTCGCGCCGCTGGATGTGCCCTCGTGGATCAACCGCTTCCTGACCCATTGGCAACCCGACGCGGCTTGCTTTGTAGAGAGCGAATTGTGGCCGAACCAACTGGCGGCATGTCAGGCGCGCGGTATCAAGATGATGCTGCTGAATGCCCGCATGTCCGATCGGAGCTTTCGACATTGGCAACGCGCACCGCGCTTCGCGCGTCGGGTGATTGGCAGCTTCTCCGTGATTCAGGCACGTGGCCAGCAGGATGCCGCACACCTTCGCGCGTTGGGCGGCGTTCATGTCGATAGCCCCGGCGACCTGAAGCTCGCCGCACCGCCTCTTCCGGTAGATCAGGCGGAACTGGACCGCCTGCGTGGCCTTTTGGCCGGTCGCCCTCTTTGGATCGCGGCGAGCACGCATCCAGGCGAGGAACAACTCATCGCCGCCGTTCATCATCTTGTTTCCCGGACCCACCCGAACCTTCTGACGATCATTGCGCCACGGCATCCGGAAAGGGGTCCCGCCTTGTCCGCCGAAATCAACGCGCCGCGGCGGGGTGCCGGGGAAGACCCACCAGCCGAGGGTGGCATTTGGATCGCCGATACGATGGGTGAGCTGGGGCTATTATATCGTCTGGCCCCGATCGCATTTGTGGGACGTAGTTTGATCCCGCCTGGAGGCGGGCAGAATCCACTGGAGCCGGCGCGGCTGGGCTGTGCGGTGGCTGTCGGCCCGTACACCAACAATTTCAACGAACATGTCGCGTTGCTGCGCGATGCGGGCGGCCTTGTGATCGTTGCCGAGGTCGGCACACTTGCCCGGTTCGTCTCCGTCATGCTCGATAATCCCGGCCAGCGGCTTCGACTTGGCGAACGCGCGGCTGCCTCCGTTAGCCGTCAGGTAGATTTGCCCGAGCGCAGCGCGGAGGCGCTGCTTTCGTTGTTGCCGGAGGCATGAGGATGTTTGCGGCGCCGGCATTCTGGTCGCGGGATGGTCTGATCGCCAAGGCGCTGTCGCCGCTGTCCGCGATCGGCGCGGCCATGACCGCTCGCCGCGTGGCCCGTCCAGGTTGGGTGGCTCCGGTGCCAGTAATCTGCTGCGGCAATGTCACTGTCGGCGGAGCGGGGAAGACCACCTTGGTACTTGACTTGGCGCACCGACTGGCCGGCCGGGGCGTGCATATCCTGTTGCGTGGCTATGGGGGCTCCTCACGGGGCGTGCATCGGGTCGCGTCGACCGATCTGGCGTCTTTGGTGGGTGATGAAGCCCTGCTGCTCGCTCAGGTGGCGCCGACCTGGACCGGGGCGGATCGAGCAGCCAGCGCGCGGGCGGCGATTCACGCCGGAGCGAAAATCCTGCTGATGGACGACGGGCTGCAAAATCCCACTCTGGCCAAGACCGCGTCAATCCTAGTGATTGATGGGCGCACCGGCTTTGGCAATGGCCGCGTGCTACCGGCAGGACCATTGCGCGAACCCGTTGCCGCTGCCGTTGAGCGCTGCAGCGCGGCCGTCCTGATCGGGCCGGATGCGACCGGGGCCATGGCCAATTTGCCGCCTGATTTGACCGTCTTACGAGCAAGCCTTGTCCAGGACTCGTCCATCACGGCGTTGGTCGGCCAACCAGTGATCGCATTCGCTGGTATCGCGCTGCCAGAAAAATTCTTCAGCCCGCTTCGTCAGGCGGGCGCCGTCTTGCTTGGCGCCTGGCCGTTCCCGGACCATCACGCCTACACGGATCTGGAGCTGGACGGCTTGATTCACCACGCTCGCCAGCGAAAAGCCATCCTGGTCACCACACCGAAGGATGCCGTGCGCCTGCCGCAGCCGATCCGGGACCAAGTAACGGTGGTCGGCGTAGGGCTGAAATGGGAGAATGGGCGGGAAATCGATCAACTCCTTGAAGAGGTCATCGTCGGCACGCCCTGATCCATGCGTTACTATCCGCATGGACGACGTGGTTTTTCTATTCGACGTGGACAACACGCTGCTGGACAACGACCGTGTCCAGCGGGACCTGAGCGATCACCTGACCGAACATTACGGGCAAGCCGCTCGAGATAGATATTGGGCGCTTTTTGAGGATTTGCGCGGGACACTTGGATATGCGGACTATCTTGGCGCGCTTCAGCGCTACCGGCTGGAAGATTTGCATAATCCGAAAATCCTACGGATCGCCAACTGGCTGGCGGATTATCCGTTCGTCGACCGCCTCTACCCGCATGCGTTGGATGTTGTTCGCCATCTTGGTGCCCGCGGCCCAACCGTGATCCTGTCGGATGGCGATGCTGCCTTCCAGCCGCGCAAGGTTGAGCGATCCGGGTTGTGGGGTGCATTCTCGGACAACGTGCTGATCTACGTCCATAAGGAGCAAGCGCTGGAGGACGTGGAGCGGCTGTATCCGGCGCGCCACTACGTCATGATCGACGACAAACTCCGTATTCTGGAGGCATTGAAGCAGCAATGGGGCGATCGGGTAACGACGGTGTTTCCCCGGCAAGGGCACTACGCGCTCGATCCGGAAGAATCGCGCAAGCGGCGGCCCGCCGATCTGTCCGTTGATGCGATCGGCGATCTGCTTAGAATCGATGCAGCCCGGTTCGGCAACCGACCATAGTTCGCTCATTGCCGCCATTGGTTTTAGCAACGCGAATCTTGGATGGAGACGAACATGTTTATCGCCATGAACCGCTTTAAAGTCCTACCGGGCGCCGAGACGATGTTCGAGGAGGTCTGGACCTCCCGCGACACCCATCTGCCCGGTGTTCCCGGGTTTCTGTCGTTTCATCTTCTGCGCGGGCCAGTTCGGGATGATCATATCCTGTATTCCTCACACACCCTATGGCGGGATAAGGCGGCGTTTGAGGCATGGACGCAATCGGAAGCCTTCCGCCAAGCCCACCGCGGCGCGGGAGGAAATAAGCCGCTTTACCTGGGTCACCCGGAATTCGAGGGGTTCGAGGTCATTCAGACGGTCGAGTAGCCTATTTCCTCCGCTTCGATTCCGCCGAACCCGTCGCTCATCCGCTAGTTCGGGCCCGCGTGCCAGCCGCATGGTTCGGTTAGCCATCGATTAGGGGGGCTGGGAGCTATGCGGACACAATAGGTTCAATGAGTCTGATGTGTGGCCTGGGGAGCGATCCGCGCGCAAATTCCGCACGATTGCACTCGTTAAGGTCGCATACGTCCTGTTTGGCACTTACACGCGGCCTGACCCCACTCGGAGCGTCCTGATCGTCGGACAGGCGGCTTCGCCCAGTTCTGGGATTTGCGGCGCGTATCACAAGAAGCTCTATAGCGTTTCCTCGCGCCATGGGGCACGCTGCACCTGCTTGGTCTGCGACTTGCATGCAACCGCCCGTGGGCAAACAGGGATGATAACAGAATGGATCGTCGGGGCTTCCTGAAGACGGCCGCTGTCGCGGCAACCAGTGCATTGGCGGCTCCGCGGCTTTCGCTGGCGGCCGAGTCAAGGACATTGCGCTTTATCCCGCAGGCGAATTTGGCGAACCTGGATCCGATCTGGACCACCCAATACGTGGTTCGCAACGGTGCATTGCTGATCTGGGACATGCTGTATGGCGTGGATGATAAGCTCCAGCCCCAGCCGCAGATGTGCGAGGGCCATGAAGCCAGCCCGGATTTCAAGACCTGGACGTTCAAACTGCGCCCGGGCCTGAAGTTCCACGATGGTGAGCCAGTGCTGGCCAAGGACGTGACGGCCAGCATCCTACGCTGGATGGCGCGTGACGCCACCATGGGTGGGCCGATCAAGCGGCAAATGGATGCGCTGGAAGCGGTGGATGACCGGAGTTTCCGGTTTCGCCTGAACAAGCCCTATCCGAAGATGTTGTTCGCTCTCGGCAAGAGCAGCACGCCCAGCCTGTTCATTATGCCGGAGCGTATCGCGGCGACAGATCCGTTCAAGCAGATTTCTGAATACGTCGGCTCCGGCCCGATGCGCTTCAACAAGGGTGAGTGGGTTCCAGGCGCCAAAGCGATCTTTGACAAGTTCGAGGGCTACACGCCACGTGGCGAGAAGGCGAACTGGCTGTCCGGCGGCAAGCGGATCAACTTCGACCGCATCGAGTGGCAGATCGTCCCGGACGTTGGGACGGCCTCGGCCGCGCTCCAGAATGGCGAAGTCGATTGGTGGGAGACACCGTCGTCCGATTTGGTGCCGTTGTTGAAGAAGAACCCGAATGTGGCGGTCGATATCGCCGATCCATTGGGCAATATCGGGTCGTTCCGGATCAACCATCTCCATCCACCATTTAACGATGTCCGAGCCCGGAAGGCCATTCAGATCGCGTTAAGCCAGGAAGACTACATGGGTGCGGTGGTGGGCGACGATGAATCGCTGTGGAAGACGATCCCGGGATTCTTCACACCTGACACACCGCTCTATACCGAAGTCGGCGGCGAACCCCTGAAAGGCAAGCGCGACTACGAACTGGCAAAGAAGTTGTTGGCGGAGGCCGGTTACAAAGGTGAGCCAGTGGTGCTGCTGGTCGCGACCGACGTCGGCATCACTAAGTCGCAGGGCGACGTCACGGCGGACTTGCTGAAACGGATCGGGGTCAACGTGGACTACCAAGCGTTGGACTGGGGCACGGTAGGGCAGCGTCGCGCGAAGAAGGATCCGCCGGCGCAGGGCGGATGGAACATTTTCCACACTTGGCACGCAGGCGCGGATTGCGTGAACCCGGCACCGTACATCGCCTTGGATGCCAGCGGGGACACCGCTTGGTTCGGCTGGCCGAAATCCGACCTGGTGCAGGAGAAGATCGGCGCCTGGTATGCTGCACCGGATCTCGCGGCAGAGAAGACAGTCATCGCGGAGTTGAACAAGGCAGCGATGGATCACGTCGTCTACGTGCCGACCGGGTTCTTCAAGCAATATCAGGCATGGCGGAAAAATATCTCTGGTGTGGTGAAGGCGCCGTTCCCGGTTTTCTGGGATGTGACCAAGGCGTGAGGGGCGCCCGCTAATGCTCTCCTACATCGTCCGCCGGGTCGTCGCCACGATCCCGGTTGTCCTTATGGTGGCGCTGTTCGTCTTCAGTCTGCTGTACATCGCGCCCGGAGATCCGGCGGCGATCATCGCTGGCGATCAGGCAACGCCCGCAGACGTGGACCGAATCAGGGCATCGCTCGGCCTCGACAGGCCGTTCCTGGTTCGGTTTTTCGACTGGTTCTGGCACGTCTTGCAGGGTGACCTCGGCACCTCGATCTTCACCAATCTGCCGGTCACTCACATGATTGCGCAGCGGATCGAGCCGACTGTGTCGCTAATGACCCTCACGCTCATTTTGTCGCTGGGCTGCGCTATTCCGATGGGAGTGGTCGCCGCATGGAAACACGGGACGTGGATCGACCGGGCGGTGATGATGACGGCGGTGCTGGGATTCTCCACCCCAGTTTTCGTCATTGGTTACGTGCTGGCCTACATTTTCGCGCTGCGGCTAGACTGGCTGCCTGTCCAGGGGTTCACATCGATCAGCCAGGGCTTGTGGCCGTTCCTGCGCAACCTGATCCTGCCGTCGGTCGCACTCGGACTGGTTTATATGGCGCTAATCGCCCGCATCACCCGAGCCACGATGCTTGACGTGCTGGCGCAGGATTATGTTCGAACGGCCAAGGCCAAGGGTGTGGGGCAGCGCGGCGTGCTGTTTGTCCATGCGCTAAAGAATGCGGCGGTGCCCATTGTCACCATCGTCGGTATCGGCTTCGCGGCCCTGATCGGCGGTGCGGTAGTTACCGAAAGCGTATTCGCGATCCCGGGCCTCGGGCGGCTGACCGTCGATGCCATTCTTCGGCGAGATTACCCGGTTATCCAGGGCGTCGTGCTGCTGTTCAGCTTCGTCTATGTGCTCGTGAACCTAGGCGTTGACCTTCTCTACACCGTGTTCGACCCGAGGATACGCTATTGAGCGCCACTACGCCCGAATACGCAGCCGCCCCAGACCTTCCGGGAATTCTGCCCGTTCCGAAGGAGCGCGGACGGATCGCCGGCTTCATCTATCGGCATCCCACGATTGCGGTGGGCGGCTTTCTCGTTGCGCTGATGCTTCTTATCGCGATCTTCGCCCCTTACTTGGATACAAAGGACCCGACTGCATTGGCACCGGCTCGCCGAACACGGGAACCATCCGCCCTGTATTGGTTTGGGACCGACATGCTGGGTCGGGATGTCTATTCCCGTGTTTTGTATGGCTCACGCGTTTCGCTAATGGTCGGATTTTCGGTGGCATTCTGTGCCTCGATCCTGGGTACCTTTATCGGGCTGATTTCGGGGTTCGTCCGCCAGATCGATGCGGTCATAATGCGGGTCATGGATGGGCTGATGTCGATCCCGCCTATCCTTTTGGCAATCGCCCTGATGGCGCTGACCAGAGCGTCGGTTCAGAACGTAATCGTCGCGATCAGCATCGCCGAATTCCCGCGCGTGTCCCGACTGGTGCGAGGTGTTGTGCTTTCCCTGCGCGAGCAACCCTATGTCGAGGCGGCGATTGCCTCCGGGACTCGGATTCCCGTGATCATATGGAAGCACATCCTTCCGAACACATTGGCGCCGCTAATGGTGCAGGCGACGTTTATATGTGCCTCCGCCATGATCACCGAGGCGACCTTGTCGTTCATTGGGGCGGGCACGCCGCCGATCATCCCAAGCTGGGGAAACATCATGGCTGAGGGGCGGGCACTATGGCAGGTGAAACCCTACATCGTGTTTTTCCCGGCGATATTTCTGTCCATCACCGTACTTGCGGTGAATTTATTGGGGGACGGACTACGCGACGCGCTCGATCCCCGTTTGGCGAAGCGGCTGTAACCGATGGCTCTACTTGAGGTCGAAAATCTTCAAACGCATTTCGGCACGCCAGACGGCGTCGTCCGAGCGGTTGAAGGACTGTCGTTCCATATCGATGCCGGGGAGACCCTGGGCATCGTCGGCGAGTCTGGCTGCGGTAAATCAGTTACGTCGATGTCAATTCTCCGGCTGATTCCGGAACCGCCAGGAAAGATCGCCGGTAGCATCCTGTTCGAGGGCCGCGATCTGCTGAAGACCTCGGAACAGGAGATGCGGGATATTCGCGGCAATGCGATCTCGATGATTTTCCAAGAACCGATGACGAGCCTGAACCCGGTCCTCACGGTCGGGAAACAAATCGGCGAGACGGTCCGCCTGCACCAGGGCATGAATGCGAGAGATGCCGAAGCGAAGGCGGTGGAGATGCTGACGCTGGTGGGCATTCCTGCGCCAGGACGGCGCGTGCGGGAGTATCCACATCAGCTCTCGGGCGGCATGCGGCAGCGGGTGATGATCGCGATGGCACTTGCCTGTAATCCCAGGCTGCTTATTGCCGACGAGCCGACGACCGCGTTGGACGTGACCATTCAGGCACAGATCCTGGATCTGATGCGGGACCTTAAGACTAGGTTGGGATCGGCGATCATGCTGATTACCCACGACCTCGGTGTCGTTGCGGAAATGGCCCAGCGGGTCATAGTGATGTACGCTGGCCGTAAGGTGGAAGAAGCGCCGGTCGATGAAATATTTGCCCGGCCGATGCATCCCTATACGCGCGGCCTGCTAGGTGCCGTACCGAAGTTGGGGTCTTCGCTGGATGAGGGTGGACGTACCAGGCTGGCCGAGATCGCTGGCCTCGTTCCCAGTCTCCGAAAGCCGATCATCGGCTGCGCATTCGCGGGTCGCTGCTCCATGGTGACCGATGTGTGCCGGCGTATTGCTCCGGCAATCGAACCGAAAGCCCCGAACCATAGTGTTGCCTGTCACTACGCCGGACAGAAGGTGATGGCATGACTCCGGATCGTCCCTTGCTGGAAGTGAACGCGCTCAAGAAGCATTTTCCGATCCATGGCGGATTGCTTGGACAGGTCACCGCCAGGGTTTATGCGGTCGATGGGGTGACCTTCACCATCAAGCGGGGCGAAACCTTGTCGCTGGTGGGCGAATCCGGCTGCGGGAAGTCGACCGTTGGTAAGGCGGTTCTGCGGCTGTTCAAGCTCACCGACGGGGAGGTCTATCTGGACGGGGAGCGTATCGATAACATGCCGGCTCATCGCCTGCGGATGATGCGCCGACGGGTCCAGGTTGTATTCCAGGATCCATTCAGCAGTCTAAATCCACGCATGAAGGTGCGCGATATCCTGGCGGAGCCGCTCGTCAATTTCGGCATGGTGCATGGCCGCAAAGACCTTACCGAGAAGGTCGAGGCATTGATGGACAAGGTCCGTCTGCCGCGTGACGCCATCAACCGCTTTCCGCACGAATTTTCCGGCGGCCAGCGCCAGCGCATCGGAATCGCTCGGGCACTGGCCCCAGGGGCTGATCTGATCATCTGCGATGAGGCGGTGTCCGCGCTCGACGTTTCAGTGAAGGCGCAGATCATCAATCTTCTGGCCGATCTACAGGACGAACTCGGCCTCGCGCTGCTGTTTATCAGCCACGACCTGGCGACGGTGGAGCATCTGACCCACCGGGTCGCGGTGATGTATCTGGGTAAGATCGTCGAGTTGGCGGATCGGCGGACGCTGTTTGCCCGACCGCATCATCCCTACACGCGGGCATTGCTGTCAGCCGTGCCGGTGCCTGATCCGACAGCGAGGCGGCAGCGGATCATTCTGAAGGGTGATGTTCCGAGCCCGATCAATCCACCCTCGGGTTGCCGATTCCACACGCGGTGCCCGTTTACATTCGATCGCTGCCGGGAGGAGGAGCCTGTACTGAAACCAGTCGGCGATGGGCATCTATCAGCCTGCCACCTGGAGTAAGGTCGGCTGGTCTATCGCGGTTTTCGCGTGATACAGATTGGGAGCGGCGGGCTGCTGTGGCTGGATTCAGCCATTCGACTGCTCTCGGATTGAACTACCGGCCGGGCTTGGAGGCTCCTCGGAGCCGCCGGCCGAACGTGATCTTCCGCAAGGTCACCAATCGTTTCCGTCGCGAACGGGGCGTCGAAACCTATGCAATCTTCCAACCGGTGGTCAGTACTGCCAGGGCCAATGGTGCCTCGGTGCCGAAAGCCGTACACTTCGCGTTGTCAGACCAGCACCCCGGCGATGCTATCGCGGGTGCGGGATTAGCGACTGCCCATAGGGGCCCGGCCAAAATCCAGAGTTAACCATAATATTACGGATTCACGTCATTCTGGCATAAGTTTGTACATCTTTCCGTCGAACTGAACCAACCGCATGCTTTTCATCGGGCGGTAGTCCTCCGGACTTGTGCTAATCTTGATACCGGGTAGTACCATCGGCAATTTCGTCGTATCCGGAAGATTGATGGCTGCCTTCATGATGTTTTCTCGCGAAAGATCGTTGCCGGCCTGTTTAAGCACGACGACCATCGCCTGTGCCATCGTGTAACCGTAGGCCCAGACAGGGTTGGCCGGATCGCTCTCAGGGGCATATTTCGTCCGCCATGCCTGGAATTCCTTCATGCCGGCATCGTCGGTCCAGCCGGGGTCAGTGGGGTCTTTCAGGTATTGCGCCGTGATCACGCCAACCGATTTGTCGAGCCCGGCGGACTCGAGGGCGGGCCTAACTCCCGCCCCGTTGGAATCGATGATATGCAAGGGATGCCAATCTATATCGGCTGCCTTGCGGATCGTCATTGCTGCAAATTTTGGGGTGTTGGCGTCGAAAAACACATTTGCACCGGCCGCTTGCAATTGCAGCACCTGTGAATCAACAGTCGGGTCCGTGACCTCATACGACAGCGTCTTGACGACCATTTTATCGAACTTGTCGCCTAGGCCGTCTTTCAGCCCGTTTACATAGTCGCGACCAAGATCATCATTCTGGTACAGAATACCGATCTTGCTGTCGGGCAACTTCTCGAGGATGTATTTGGCATACATTTGTCCTTCCAGGCGGTAGCTGGGCTGAAAGGGGATGCTCCAAGGATATTCCTTTGGATCAGTGACAAACATCGAGGCGCCGGACCCCAACCAGATATCAGGAACCTTCTTCTGGTTGACGTATTTTCGGATCGCTGCGTTCGGCGCCGTGCCAATGGTCTGGAAAAGGATGGCGACCTGCTCTTCCTCGATCAGCCGACGGACGACTTCGATCGATTTCGGTGGGCTGTAGCCGTCATCAAGAGCGATCAGGTTGATCTTGCGGCCGTTGATGCCGCCTTGGTCATTAATCATCTTGAAGTAGTCGGATTCGGCGGTTGAGATTTGGCCATAGACACTGGCGGGACCGCTGAATGGGGCACTCTGACCGATCTTGATTTCGGTGGCGGTGACACCAATGACGGTCTTCTGGGCCAGCGCCGGGGCGATACACAACAGCACAGACAGCGCTGTACTACTCAACCATGGTTTGATCATAGTGTTGTCTCCCCGTATTTTTTTCCACTTTGAGATCGGTGCAGGGTGAAAGCAAGCGCCATGACGGACCTGCCATACCAACCGGGCCAAATTTTAACTTGTGTCCACTCTTTGGTCCCTATCGAATGGATGATATCGGGTTTGGCAATCGGGACGTTAGAGGCATCACAGCAGGCGTCGGAGATCGCCTCATAAATTTCCCAGACGGTGTTGCTGAATATGTTCGGTTGCAGATACTGCCAAACAGTAATTGCTCACCCCGTCCCATCGCCCAATTTCCTTCTCTGGATCGATGGGCATGGGCTTAAATCCCGGGCGGGGTTAGCGTCCGAGGACGTGGTGGAAATTGCATCGATGCTGGTGCCTGGGCTGGTCTGAAAGGTGGCGCAGCCGCCCGGAGGAGCAGCGCAGGCACCAGCCGGCAGACTTGAGCCGGTCATCGGATCGGCGGGCTAAGGTGGAGTTGCGAAGCTTCAACCTGCCCCAGAGAGAGGACCCGATGACCGAGCAAAGCCTACCCCTTGCCGAGCTTCTGGCGAAAGCCGGCGATCTGGATTTTCTGCGCAGTGCCGCCGAAGCCGTCGTGCAGATGCTGATGGAGGCCGATGTCGAAGGCCTGATCGGCGCCGCCGGCCGCGAACGCACCGGCGAACGGATCACTTATCGCAACGGCCATCGCGACCGCAGCCTCGATACCCGTCCCGGCGCGCTTCAACTGCGCATCCCGAAGCTCCGGCAGGGCAGTTACTTCCCGCCCCTCCTGGAGCTGCGGAAGACCTCGGAAAAAGCTCTCGTCGCGGTGTTCCAGGAGGCTTGGATCGGCGGTGCGTCCACCCGCCGCGTGGAAGACTTGATGCAGGCCATGGGGCTCACCGGCATCAGCGAAAGCACCGTCAGCAACCTGTGCCAGGACATCGATGAACGGGTGAACGCCCTTCTGGACCGGCCGCTGGAAGGCGAATGGCCCTATCTGTGGCTCGATGCCACCTACCTCAAACAGCGCGAAGGCGGCCGCATTGTCTAGCGTCGCGGCCATGATCGCCGTGGCCGCGAACACCGATGGCAAGCGCGAACTCGTCGGTCTGCACATCGGCCCGTCCGAAGCCGAGACGTTCTGGACGGGCTTTCTCAAAACCCTGTACCGCCGCGGCCTCAAGGGCGTCAAACTGGTCATCTCGGACGCCCATGAGGGGTGAAAGCAGCCATCCGCCGCAGCTTCAACGCTAGTTGGCAGCGGCTGCAAGATCCATTGGATGCGCAACGCGCTGAGCTATGTCGCCAAGACCCAGCAAAGTATGGTCCTGGCCGCGCTGCGTCAGGCGTTCAGCCAGCCCGACCGCGCCGCCGCCAGCCGGGCCCTGCGTCATGTCGCCGATCAGTTGAAGGCGAAGTGGCCGAAGCCTTCCACCTTCATCGACAACAGCGAAACCGACGTGCTGACTTATCTCGACTTCCCCGTGCAACACAGGACGAAGATCCATTCGACCAACCCGATCGAGCGACTGCACAAGGAAGTCAAACGACGCGCCGATGTCGTGGGCATCTTCCCAAATGCGGCCTCGATCGTTCGTCTGTCGGCGCCGTGCTGCTGGAGCAGAACGATGAATGGACCATGCAACACCGTTACATGCAGATCGAGGGAATGGCCGAACTGAGCGCCGGCATAACCGATAACACTACACTCACGTTGACCGCCTAATCAGATGACCGCATCAGCTGGAGCCAGATAGGTTCAGGTTGAACCCATCCGGCTCCAGCTCTCTTTGTTTGAGAGGGCGATTCACGTCTGAGGTTGGATCAACCTCAGGCGATCGCGCTCTAGCTAAAAATTTTTCCACCACGTTGACGGACGCTATCGTGCCACAGACAACCAGGAAAAGGATTTCCGCCAGCGGGTGAAGGATCCGGCGGACATCCCGTGGGTCATCGATGGTGGAAAGGTGTTCCAGAAGAACAGAAAGGCGTGACATTCCTGACAGGCTCCAGACATGGCATGTGGCTCCGAAACCAAACATGCCGCATTGAATCAACCAATGGTTGCGCTGTCTATAGGCGGTAACATGAGTTCGAAGCCCTGACCTGCTCCTTGACTCGATTGCCCTGCTGTCCGTCGCTCGCCACAATCGGGGATTTACCGCCCATGCCCTGCCCACCCAAATCGGAGCCAGCAGAGAATCGCCATACCACCGCGCGTTGGTTAACCAGCCAGAAGCCACGTCGCCATCACGCTCGCCGAAAGGTGACAACGAGCACATCTCGATACCCCGGCTCGTCTGGGTCGAGCGGCTCGACCGGCGTAACGCCGTGCATCACGCGCGCATCATCGACCAATGCGGCCTCGAAGGGCTGAGTCAGGGTGAACGCCCCGAGCTCATTACCGGCCAGATCGTGCACTGACGTTATGCCGCTAACGATATTCTTGCGGTTGACCAGCAGCACCAGCACAAAGTCCACGCCATCACGGTGCACACCCTCAGGCGTCGGTCGCCCCTCCTCGCCGCGCCGGGCTTCGATACGGAACTGATGGACCTCCACATGCCATGCATGGGCTGGCCCGGCCATGCCGAACAACGCCCGGCAAAACATCAGGACCGTGGTCATCGTGGCCCCAGACCCAATCGCCTCCCGGACCGGTTCGAACCAGCGTTCAATTCCGCCATTCAGGGTATTGTAATCGCGGCTTTGATAATGAGGTTGGGCGGGCTGACGCGCGATTTCGCCAGCGGTAACAGTGAACACGGCGTAACGCCGTTTTCGATATCTGCCGCCGTCAGCCATATAAGTGTCTGGACCAAGGTCGTTCCAGCTGTCAGCGAAGGCTGGCCAGTCCTCCACGTTGCCTAAATGCTCAAGCCATTCTCGCATTTCGGCATCAGTCACGAATGCATATCCATGTGCTCGAAGCGCCTCAGTGAGCGGCCGTTGCGCTTTCATCGCTACCTCCTTTCTGGGAAGAGGCTTGGAACGGAACACTCAGAGCGATCGTCTGCACTGGATTGAAGATCCTGATCCCAACCTCCTGAAACCGGCGCTTCATGCGACGGTTGAATTCGCGCTGCACGGCCCAGCGGCCAGAATCGGTGCAGACCACCTGACCGGCAATCGTCACGGCTGCGCCATCTACCTTATCCACCCCCCAAAGTTGGAAGTCGCTCAACATTTTCGCTGACAAGTCAGGATCGGAGCGCATACCGACCACGATCGCCTTGATTACGTCGGCGGCACGATCCGTATCCTCGTCATATGCGATGCTAACACTGACGGATGCGTTGCCCAGACCTCGGTTGACGTTGGTAACGCTGGTGACGGCGCTGAACGGAATGATATGGACCGACCCGTCTCCCGCCCGCAGCCGAATAGTCCGAAGCGATAGCGCCTCAACCGTTCCCGATAGGCCGGAAACCGTAACCCAATCACCGACCTGCATCGCATTTTCCAGCAATAGGAAAATGCCAGTGATCAGATCCTGCACCAGCTTCTGTGAACCGAAGCCGATCGCCACGCCGACGATTCCGGCCCCCGCCAGAAGTGGCGCGATATTGATGCCGATCTCACTTAGGATCATTAGCCCGGCGACGATCGCAATGGTTATCAGCAGCGTTGTTCGTAGTAGAGGCAACAATGTTCGCAAACGGGCGGACTTTGCCGTCTGAGCATCTCGCTCCAACCGGCTCAGATGCCGCTGGACCCCACCGTTGATCGCCTCCCAAACCCCAAAGGCCAGTATGACGGTTATCAATAGAGTTGCACTTGCCGACAGAATGCGCTGGCCCAATGCGCTTTCTACGAGCCAAACAAAGGTATTCAGGCCATAGAGTTGCAGTAAACCCAACATGCAGAACAAATATACCGTCAAGCGAATGGCGGTCGTGACGCTAGGATGATAGGCCCGCAACCGGGCATTCATCCCTGGAAAGAGACCCTCCGATTCAGTCGGACGGCGCATGATCCCGTCCACCATCCCGAGCAAGAGCAGCAACGCGAGACGCGCCCCGATGAGCATCAACGCGGTTACGATGAAATAATGTAATACTTCGGCAAAGCCATGCGGCACTTCCACCGCCCAGATCAGCCATCCTGCAATCAAGAAGAAAAGTGCAATCCAGTGCCAAACGCGGGCAAAATGGTTGCGTAGGGCGGCGATAGCGCCGGTCGCTCCAACTGGTGGCTGCAGCCAGTGCCGCATCGCCCGCCGATTCCTGATGACGATGGTTGCCAGGAGGATCTGGAGCACAAGGCCGATCGCCTTTTGCATCGCATCGTGGGCGATCTCAGACAACCCGAGCAGCAGGCCGACCTCTCCTAACGCATAGCTGATCACGGCGATTAAGACTAGCCGCCGCGCCCAGCGCATGAGATACGCGGCGGACGAATCCCGCAGATGAAACAACCGCAGCCGAGACGTCTCCGGGGAGAGCAGCATCCGCGCGAAGCACATTAGCGCCGCGCAGAGCGCGTACGAATCGACGACTGCAAGGATGATCAGCCGGCTTGCCGTTTGCCCACCAAGGCTTGACCCTGCCATCAGATGCCCAATCAGCACGATCCCAAGGACTGGCAAAAGTTCCAGAACCAGGCGCGTCAAAACCAGTGGTCCCCGTTTGAGCAATGTCCACGCCGGCGGCGGAATTTTTCTCGGCGCCGGCGCTTCGAGCTCGCCCGCTTCTGCCCGGGCCAGGGCATCAGCCTCCACGTCCATCGGCGGCGGCTCCTTTGGATCGGCGAGGCGCACGACGGGCGCCAAACGCTCCAGGGTCAAGATCGGTCGACGCATAGCCCGGCGTAGCCAATACTCGGCGCCGGCGGCGCAGATCAGAAAGAGCCCCACACGCCAGGAAACATCGGCCAATAGGTCCCGCGCAACCGAATTAGTCACCATGACAACGGCCCAGCCATAGAGCAACGGTAAGCTTTGCACTGTCTCCAGCGCATTCATTGCCTGGGTGCCGACATGGTTGACGAACGCGGAAGCGGAGAGCAAAATCTCCGCCCCTAAACTGTCCGGCGCCAAGGGTATGATTTGGCCATCGACCGTGGCTTTGCTCGGTAACGATTGGGCGGTTTGGGTGGGAACGGCGGCGGCGCTCGGCGGCGAGGCCTTGATTATTGCGTTCAGCGTGGCCGAAAAAGCGGCTCGCTTCGCCGGATCGTTGAGAACGTCCAATGCGACTCGTGCCTGATCGGCCGAAATCGCCGGCGGGAAGCCGGTTCCGCCCGAAGGCTTTTCAGCATCCGCTTGCCCCAGCATAACCAAGGTAAGTCCGAAAACAATAAGCAGTATGTGGCGTATCATCCACCCGCTCCGACCACAGATGCCGCCGCCAGGTCAACGCAAATCCAGCAGTTCTCGATTTGGGATGACG
>DNXO01000119.1:0-715 GCA_003506895.1 Acetobacteraceae bacterium
GCGCTTTCCATGTTGCGCGAGAGCCCCTGCGACTGCGTCGTCCTCGATTTGCGGCTGCCCGACATGAGTGGCTTTGAGGTGCTGGAATCTATCCGCAACGACGATTCGTTGTCCGGCGTTCCGATCGTCGTATTCACCGGCCGCGAGCTTTCGGTCGAGGAAGATATGGATCTGCATGCGATGGCACGAAGCATAGTGGTGAAGGGCGTGGAATCACCCGAGCGCCTGCTGGATGAAACATCATTGTTCCTGCATCGCGTGATCACGGAACTGCCTGCCGAGAAGCAGCGAATGCTTGAAAAACTCAACAGTTCCGATGAGGACCTGATTGGTCGGACCGCGCTTCTGGTCGATGACGATGCCCGCAACATCTTCGCGCTTTCCAGCGTTCTGGAGCGTCGCGGCATGAAGGTACTCACAGCCACGACGGGCAGCGAGGCCGTCGCGCTGGTGGGGTCGAATCCCGAGATCGCAATTGTCCTGATGGATATCATGATGCCGCAGATGGACGGTTATCAAACCATCGGCGTTATCAGGGAGAACCCGCTATTCCGGCGACTCCCCGTCATCGCCCTAACCGCCAAGGCGATGAAGGGGGATCGGGAGAAATGCCTCGAAGCCGGCGCTTCCGACTATCTCGCGAAACCCGTCAACACTGAACAGTTGCTGCTTGCGATACGCATGTGGCTACATCGCTGATTGGTCGCCAAATGAT
>DNXO01000119.1:1120-3646 GCA_003506895.1 Acetobacteraceae bacterium
GCTCAAGAACGAAGTTGCGGTCATCTTGGTCGACGTGTGCATGCCGGAATTGGACGGCTTCGAGCTTGCCGCCATGATCCGCGAGCACCCTCGGTTCCAGCAAACGGCGATGATCTTCATCTCCGCCATTCAGGTCAGCGACCTAGACCGCCTTCGCGGCTACGAGATGGGTGCGGTGGACTACGTGCCGGTGCCGGTGATTCCGGAGGTCTTGCGCGCGAAGATCAGGATTTTCGCCGAACTCTATCGCAAGACCCGGCAATTGGAGCGATTCAATACCGAACTGGAAGATCGAGTCCGCGCGCGCACGGGCGAACTCGAAGAATCGAATGCAAGACTTCTCGAAAGCGAGCAGCGGCGCAGCCTTGCGCTTGCGGCGGGAAGAATGGGATCCTGGGACTGGGACTGGGTCAACGGGGACTGGATGTGGGATGAAGGGCAATTCCGGATCTTCGGCGTGGATTCGCAGAGCTTTGCCGTCAATCCGGAAAATGTTCAGGCATTGCTGCATCCGGACGATGTTGATGAATTGCGCGAGGCGATGGCTCATTTTAACAAAGACGCCAGATCCTACGAAGCCGAGTTTCGAATCATCCGACCCGACGGTGAGATTCGCTGGTGCGTCGGCACGGCGGCCGCGACCGTCGACAAGGCCGGTCGCGTCATACGCGTCAGCGGGGTCACCGTCGACATTACTGAACGAAAGCGGGCGGAAGAACGACAAAATCTTCTGACTCGGGAAGTCGATCACCGCGCCAAGAATGCGCTGGCGCTGGCGCAATCGATTGTCAGACTGACCCGGGGCGAAAGCGTCAAGGCTTACATACAGGCGGTGGAGGGACGGATCAGCGCGCTGGCGCGTGTGCATACCATTCTGTCCTTGTCGAGCTGGCAAGGCGCGGAAATGATAAAGCTGGTCGACGAAGAACTCGCTCCGTATTCCATGGGCGATCAGATCTCTTTCAGCGGTTCAAACATTCAGCTGCAACCCGCGACCGCTCAAACGCTGGCCATGGCCCTGCACGAGTTGGTTACGAATTCGGCAAAGTACGGCGCTCTATCCACGCTATCTGGCCGCCTGACGATAAAATGGGAGGTCCAGGCTGACGCCCTTGAGATGTTGTGGGAAGAGCGGAATGGCCCCACGGTGGAAGCGCCGGTATCCCGCGGCTTCGGGACAAGAAGCGTGATCGCCAGCATCGAGTCGCAACTGGGAGGCCACGCCCAGTTCGACTGGCGCTCGGAAGGCCTGATCTGCCGGCTATCAGTGCCGCTGATGCAAGACGGGGCAGCGCCGCTGCTTGGCGATCGTCAAAATCTCCCGGCCGGCGGCAACGGGCATGCTTCGGTGATCGCGGGATCCTGAAGCATCATCCCGTCAAGCCTCGACGCGGGACTCGATGGCTGATCATCCTCGGATGCTCCGTTGGAGCGCTTTTCACGCCGCTCCTGTTTTCTTCACAAGGCGGGAAGACTTGCCCGAACGGGACCCGCGAGCCGATCCGATTCTCGCTCCGTGGCCTAAAAATTGGTCGAGGTCGACTCATTCGGAATACCGTCGATCGGGCATTCGTCGGTCCCTGCGGTCGAGCGGGTCATCGCCTCGACCATTTCGCGTGTGCCGTCCGGATCGGCGATCCACTTTTTGTAGAAATCGTAGGGGCAAACCGCAACGCCACTCGCGCCTTCGCCGGAATTGATGGTGCCGGTGTAGCCGCGATGGAGCAGTTTGTAGAGGTGGTTCTGCGACTGGCCAGTGCGGCGAAAATCGCGGATCAGGCTCTTCGACAGCGGGGCATACTGGATGCCATATTCCTCCTCGCCGGTCTCACCCAGGGTGCGGCCGTCGAAGCCGATAATCGCGGAGTGACCGAAGTAGGAGTAGACGCCGTCGAAACCAGCGGCATTGGCGACCGCGACGTAGACATTGTTGGCCCAGGCCATCGCCTTGGAGATGAGGACCTGCTGTTCCTTGGCCGGATACATGTAGCCCTGGCAGCGTACGATCAACTCGGCACCCTTCATGGCACAGTCACGCCAGATTTCCGGAAAATTGCCGTCGTCGCAGATGATCAGGCTGACCTTCAGGCCTTTCGGACCTTCGGAAACATAGGTGCAATTGCCGGGATACCAGCCTTCGATCGGCACCCACGGCATGATCTTGCGGTATTTCTGGACGATCTCGCCCTTGTCGTTCATCAGGATCAAGGTGTTGTACGGCGCCTTGTGCGGGTGCTCCTCGTGGCGTTCGCCGGTGAGCGAGAACACGCCCCAAACCTTGGCCTTGCGGCAGGCTTCGGCGAAGATGTCGGTTTCCGGACCCGGGATCGACGAGGCG
This sequence comes from Acetobacteraceae bacterium, assembly GCA_003506895.1. Classification (GTDB taxonomy): domain Bacteria; phylum Pseudomonadota; class Alphaproteobacteria; order Acetobacterales; family Acetobacteraceae; genus Rhodopila. The sequence goes on from DNXO01000119.1 coordinate 3,459, forward strand.
GTCTCATACATCTCTTTCGAGTCATACATGATGCCATGGGTGGAGTATTCCGGGAAGATCACCAGATCCATGCCCGGCAGGCCGGTCTTCATGCCGACCACCATATCGGCGATCTTGCGGGCATTGTCGAGCACCTCCGCCCTGGTATGCAGCCGCGGCATTTTGTAGTTGACGACGGCTACGCCGAC
>DNXO01000069.1:0-126 GCA_003506895.1 Acetobacteraceae bacterium
AGCGCATGCGCAGCACGCGTTCCTCACGCGGCGTCAGCGAGGACAGCACGCGGGTCGTCGCCTCGCGCAGGTTCGCCTGGATAGCCGCATCCAACGGGATTACCGCCGCCTTGTCCTCGATGAAGT
>DNXO01000069.1:427-591 GCA_003506895.1 Acetobacteraceae bacterium
GCGTCTCGAGGGAGATGGGCTCCTTCGCGATCTTCAGGACCTTGCGGACCTTTTCCAGTGGCATGCCCAGCTTGTCGGCCAACTCTTCCGGCGCCGGCTCGCGGCCAATTTCGTGCAGCATCTGCCGCGACGTGCGAACCAGCTTGTTGATCGTCTCGATCATG
>DNXO01000069.1:981-6320 GCA_003506895.1 Acetobacteraceae bacterium
CCTTCATCAGGCCGATATTGCCCTCCTGGATCAAATCCAGGAATTGCAGGCCGCGATTGGTGTATTTCTTCGCGATGGAGATCACCAGGCGCAGGTTCGCCTCGATCATCTCTTTCTTCGCGCGCGCGCTGTCACGTTCGCCGCGCGAGACGGTCATGTAAACCCGGCGGAATTCAGCGATCGGCAGGCTGGCATCCGTCGCCACCGCGCCGATCTGGTTGCGGATCTTGGCGATGTCGTCCGGGTGCTTGATGACAAACACCTTCCAGCCCTTGCCCGGCAACCGGCCAACGCGGTCGAACCAATTGGGGTCCAGCTCCGCGCCGCGGTAGTTCTTCAGGAAGTCCTCGCGGTTGACCTTGCAGCTCTCGGCCATTCGCATCAACTGGCCTTCCAGCGTCGTCAGGCGCTGGTTCAGCAGCTTGAGCTGGCTGACCAGCTCCTCGATGCGGTTATTGTGCAACCGCACCTGACCGACCTTCTCGACCAGTTCCTCGCGGATCTTCTCGTAGCCCTTTTCGGACCGCGTGCTCATTTCCTCGCCGCTGGTGATCGTCTCCAGCCGGCGGTGCTGCATCTTGTGCAGCTTCTTGTACAGGTTCTCGATTTCCTCGAAGTTCGCCAGAACCTCGGGCTTTAGCTTTTCTTCCAGCGCCGACAGCGACATGCTGGGGCCGCTATCTTCGTCGTCGCCGTCCATGTCGTCGTTCGCGGGAAACCCCTCGGCGGGCACGTCGGGCGCATCGGTCACGTCGGCGGTCGGTGCACCGGCGCCCTCCGTCGCTTCCAGATCGACGATGTCGCGCAGCAGCATCCGCCCGGCCTTGAGCTGATCGTGCCAGGTGATGATGGCTTTGAACGTCAGCGGGCTTTCGCACAGCCCGTTGATCATCATGTCGCGGCCGGCTTCGATCCGCTTGGCGATGGCGATTTCGCCCTCACGCGACAGCAGCTCCACGCTGCCCATCTCGCGCAGGTACATGCGAACCGGGTCGTCGGTGCGGCCCAGGCTGGCTTCATCGACGTTGCCGGTCTGCTCTTCGGCTTCCTCTTCCTCGGCCTTTTCGGCCTTGGCGACGGGAAGCTCGCCTTCCTCGTTCTCTTCGCTCTCGACGACCTGGATGCCCATTTCCGAGAAATTGGCCATCACGTCTTCGATTTGTTCGGAGCTGTTCTGATCCGGCGGCAGGATCGCGTTCAGCTCATCGAACGTGATGTAGCCGCGTTCCTTGCCCTTCGCGATCAACCGCTTCACGCCGGCGGCGGTCACATCCAGCAGGGTTGTCTCGGCATCCGCTTCCGCCGTGGCGGTATCGCCGGCGACCATGGGCTTCGTGGCCATCGCTCAGGGCACTCCTTCATCCGACGGGTCCCGGCTCGCGCAAACCGAAACCCCACTATCATTATGCATCAGCAAACCCGACCCCGTCGGGTTCGCCGCTGCGAACCTTGTTGAACGCCTCGCTCAACGCCGTCAGGCGGCGCTGGGTGTCCGGTGTCAAGTTTCGGGTAGCATCGGCCTCAGCCAAAGCGACTTCCTCGCGCAGATGTTCCACATTGAGAAAGCCAAAAATATGCCACCACCCTGATTCCGCTTCGGCCGGCATGGCCCCGGCAGAGGCGCATGCGGGAAGTGGCATGGGCGCTTCGGCGAGGACGTGCTGAACGTCATGCTCAAATCCAGATTTCGTGAGGTGGTCCATCAGACCAGCAGAGTCAAGGGTTTCGGCGCTTTCCGCCCAAATTTCAATAGCATCGCGCAGGCGCACCAAGGCCGGATCCAAGGGCAAAGTACTGTAGGCGTGCCCCACGTCGTTCAACAAAAACGGATGCCGCAGCAGAATTGCCGTTAGAATACGCGCCCGTTCGGTGGTTGTGTTGTCGTGATGGAGTTGCGGCCTTGGAGCACGCAGTCCTCCGGTGACTGTGCCGCGCTTGTCCCACTTGCCGGCCTGCCCTTTCATCGGGCGTGGCCTGCTGGCGAAGAACCGGTCCAACAAGGCGCTGCGGTATTCAGCGGCCAGCGATTTGTCGGCGATGCGGCCCGAGGCCTCGATCAGCCGAGACCGAAAAGCGGCGCGTTTCTCCGGCGTTCCATCGCCGACCTCACCGCGCACCATGTCGAAAAGCGCGTCCGACGGAGACTGTGCCGCGTCCAGCACGGCCTGGAACCCGGGCGCACCGCCTTTGCGCACTAGACTGTCCGGATCCTCGCCGGTCGGCAGGGTCGCGAATTTCAATGATTGCTCCGGCGTCAGCGTCGGCAACGCCAATTCCATCACGCGCGAGGCCGCTCGGGCGCCGGCGCTATCGCCGTCAAAACAAAGGATCGGGCAGGGGGATACACGCCACAGCTCCTCAAGCTGCTCGTTGGTCAGCGCTGTTCCGAGCGGCGCGACGGCGGCGGTGAATCCGGCCTGGGCGGTGGCAATGACGTCCATGTATCCTTCAACCACGATCAGCGTCCCGCCGTTGCGCACTCCGTCACGAGCCAAGTCCAGGCCGTAAAGATTGCGGCGTTTCGAGAACACCGATGTCTCTGGCCCGTTTACATATTTCGGTTGCCCCGGGCCCAGGATGCGGCCACCGAAACTGATGATTCTGCCGCGGCGGTCCCGGATCGGAAACATGACCCGCTGCGAGAACAGTTCGAAAGTGCGTCCGGTTTCCTCATCACGGCGAATCAATCCCGCGTCAGTAAGTTGTTCGATGTCGATTCCTTGCCGTGACAGGTCCGCCGTCAGACCGCCGCGCTCCCCAGCCCAACCCAAACCGAAGCGGGCAATGGTCTCCTCGGTCAGTCCCCGGCCCAACAGGTAGTCGCGGCCCTGACGGCCTTCCGGGAGTGCCAGCCGGCGCTGATAATGTGCCTGCACTACTTCCAGCACACCGATGACATCCAATCGCCGCCGCTCCGCTTCAGCAGCCTCCGGCGTGGCTTTAGGCACTTCCAACCCGGCTTCGCCGGCCAGTTGATGGACCGCATCCATGAACGGCAGGCCCTGGCTTTGCATGACGAAGGTGATGGCGTCGCCATGCGCGCCGCAGCCGAAGCAGTGATAGCCGTCGTCGTAAACATAAAAGCTGGGCGTCTTCTCGCCATGGAAGGGGCAACAGCCCTTCCACTGCTTCCCCGACCGCGCGAGCTTGACCCGCCGGCCGATCAACCCGGCCAGAGGCGTGCGGATCCGCAGTTCTTCCAGGAAGTTTGGCGACAGCGCCATCGCGCAATTATTCCGAAATCAGCCGCCCAGGCGTGCTTTAACCATCGGCCCGGCCTTCGCCATATCCAGGCTGGCGGCATGTTTGTTTTTCAGGGCTGCCATGACCTTGCCCATATCCTTGATGCTCGTCGCGCCAGTTTCTGCCACGGCCCCCGCCACGGCCTGCTCCATCGCCGCCGCGTCCATCTGCTGGGGCAGGAAGCTCTCGATGACCGCGATCTCCGCCTCTTCCTTGGCTGCGAGTTCCGGGCGGTTGCCTTTAGTATAGAGTTCCACCGACTCCCGGCGCGATTTGACCATGCCGCGCAGCATGCCGAGGATTTCCTCGTCCGGAACCTTGTCGATGCCCTTGGGCCGCGAGGCGATATCGACGTCCTTCAGCCTGGCCATGATCATGCGCAGGGTGGAGGTGCGATCCGCCGTTCCGGCCTTCATGGAAGCCTTCATCTGGTCGGTGAATTGGTCTCTTAGGGTCATTGCGGCGCTCCTGCGCGAAAGAATGTCCCTATACTATAGGGCGTGGGGTGCGTCAGTGGGACGGTGCGCTCAGCCAGCGGTGTTTCCTGACGGAAAGAATTTCCCAATCTTAGACCTATCGGTTGCGATGGGAAGTTTTTTCCCATACACTCCCCGCATGCCGATCTCGATCGATCATATTATAGAACGCATGGGCGGCGCTGAAGCTGCCTCACGTTTAACCGGCGTGGGAACCGAGGCTGTGCGCAAATGGCGCCAAAGCCGAGCGATTCCGTCTCGCCACTGGCCTGCGGTGATCGCGGCCACCGGCCTGACCATGGCCGACCTGCAAACCGAGTCTCCAGACCAGGCGAGTGCGACGATGCAAAACGCGACCGATACTGTTCCCGCTGGCGCCACCGCCGTTCTGGTGTTGGCGGATGGCGCCGCGTTTTGGGGGCGCGGGTTCGGGGCGCATACCTCTGGCGTCGGTCCAGTGGGCGAGGTCTGCTTCAGCACCGGGATGACGGGGTATCAGGAAACCCTGACCGACCCGTCCTTCGCCGGGCAGATTATCACCTTTACCTTTCCGCATATCGGCAACGTCGGCACCAATATCGAGGATATCGAGGCCACCACGATCGCGGCCCGTGGCCTGGTGGTGAACCAGGACGTCACCGAACCATCCAACTGGCGCTCGACGCAGCGGCTACAGGAATGGCTGCGGGCCCAGGGAATCACCGGTATTTCCGGCGTGGATACGCGGTCGCTGACGATCCGCATCCGCGATGGCGGCGCGCCGACAGGCGTGTTGGCCTTCCCTGCTGACGGCAAGTTCGATCTGGCGGCGCTGCGCGCCCAGGCGGCCGGGTGGCCCGGGCTGGAGGGCATGGACCTGGCGAAAGAGGTCACCTGCCGACAGACCTACGATTGGGATGAGACCGCGTGGTCCTGGCCCACCGGTTTCGGCCGGCAATCAGCGCCAAAACGCCATGTCGTCGCGGTTGATTACGGAGCGAAGCGAAACATCCTGCGCTGCTTGGCCTCGGCCGGCTGCAAGGTCACCGTCGTGCCGGCCACCGCCACCGCCGAGGACATTCTGCGGCACGAGCCCGACGGCGTCTTCCTGTCCAACGGTCCAGGCGACCCGGCGGCGACTGGCGAATACGCGGTGCCAGTGCTGCGTCAGGTGCTGGATAGCGGCACCCCGATCTTCGGGATCTGCCTGGGTCATCAGCTTCTGGCGCTGGCGCTGGGTGCCAAGACCTACAAGCTGGACCGCGGCCATCGCGGCGCCAACCAACCGGTGAAGGACCTTGCGACCGGCAAGGTGGAGATCACCAGTCAGAACCACGGCTTTGCTGTGGATGCGAACTCACTGCCGGCGAACGTCAAGGTGACGCATGTGTCGCTGTTCGATGGGTCGAACGAGGGGATCGCTTCAACCGATCGGGCGGCGTTCTCCGTCCAATACCACCCGGAAGCCAGCCCGGGGCCGACCGACAGTCATCACCTGTTCCGGCGTTTCGTCGGAATGATGGAACAACGCGGCTAACGCCTGACGCTTTTATTTTCAGCCAGCCGCAGACGGGAAATCCGAGATGCCCAAGCGCACCGACATCAAATCCATCATGATCATCGGCGCCGGCCCGATCATCA
>DNXO01000069.1:6680-7222 GCA_003506895.1 Acetobacteraceae bacterium
GCCACCATCATGACCGACCCCGGTCTGGCGGACGCCACCTATATCGAACCGATCACCCCCGAGATCGTCGAAAAGATCATCGCCCGGGAAAAACCCGACGCCCTGCTGCCCACCATGGGCGGCCAGACCGCGTTGAACACCGCGATGCAACTCCACGCCAACGGCGCCCTCAAGCGCCACGGCGTGGAGCTGATCGGCGCCAAGGCCGACGTCATCGACCGCGCCGAGGACCGGCTGAAATTCCGTGACGCGATGGCGGAAATCGGCATCGAATCCCCCCGCTCCGCCATCGCGCACACGATGGATGAGGCGCGTGAGGCCCTGGCCATGACCGGATTGCCTGCGGTCATCCGCCCCAGCTTCACCCTCGGCGGCACTGGCGGCGGCATTGCCTATAACAAGGAAGAGTTCGAACAGATCGTCGCCGGCGGCCTTGAAGCCTCGCCCACCACCGAAGTCCTGATCGAAGAATCCGTTCTCGGCTGGAAAGAGTACGAGATGGAGGTCGTGCGCGACAGCGCGGACAACTGCATCATCATCTG
>DNXO01000069.1:7501-7750 GCA_003506895.1 Acetobacteraceae bacterium
GATCGAAAACGTCGATCCGATGGGCATCCATACCGGCGACTCGGTCACGGTGGCCCCGGCGCTGACGCTGACCGACAAAGAGTACCAGATCATGCGCGACGCCTCGATCGCGTGCCTGCGCAAGATCGGGGTCGATACCGGCGGATCGAACGTGCAGTTCGGCCTGAATCCCGCTGATGGCCGCATGGTCGTCATTGAGATGAACCCGCGCGTCTCTCGCTCCTCGGCCCTGGCGTCCAAGGCCACCGG
>DNXO01000069.1:8049-8891 GCA_003506895.1 Acetobacteraceae bacterium
GCCGCCAAGCTGGCCGTCGGCTACACGCTGGATGAGCTGACCAACGACATCACCATGGTGACGCCCGCCAGCTTCGAGCCGACGATCGATTACGTCGTGGTCAAAATCCCCCGCTTCACCTTCGAGAAATTCCCCGGCACCCCGGCGCTGCTGACCACCAGCATGAAGTCGGTCGGTGAGGCGATGGCCATCGGCCGCTCCTTCCCCGAGGCCCTGCAAAAGGGTCTCCGCAGCATGGAAACCGGCCTGTCAGGCCTGGATGAGGTTGACGCGCCGGGTGATGGCGGGCCTGACGCCTTCCGCGCGGCGTTGTCCTCGCCGACGCCCGACCGTCTGCTGATGGCCGCGCAGGCCCTGCGTGCCGGCCTGAGCGTCGAGGACATCCACGAAACCACCAAATTCGACCCGTGGTTCCTGCGAGAGCTGGAACGCATCGTCGCTGCCGAGCGGGCGGTTGCATCCAAGGGCCTGCCGAAGGAGGCCGGTGCGCTGCGGCGTCTGAAGGCGTTGGGTTTCTCCGACAAGCGCCTCGCGCAACTGACCAACACCACCCCGGCCGCGGTTCACGGTGCCCGCAAGGCCCTGAGCGTTGCACCGGTCTATAAGCGCATCGATACCTGCGCGGGCGAGTTCGCGTCCAAGACCCCTTACATGTATTCGACCTTCGAGGGCGGCTACGGCGTCCCGACCTGCGAGGCCGATCCCAGCGATCGCACCAAGATCATCATCCTGGGCGGCGGACCGAACCGGATCGGGCAGGGGATCGAGTTCGATTATTGCTGTGTCCACGCCGCCTACGCCCTGAAGGACGCCGGGTTTGAGACCATCATGGTCAACTGCAA
>DNXO01000069.1:9142-9719 GCA_003506895.1 Acetobacteraceae bacterium
GCAACCCGGAAACCGTCAGCACCGATTACGACACCTCCGACCGCCTGTATTTTGAGCCGCTGACCGAGGAAGACGTGATCGCCCTGGTCCGCCGCGAGCAGCAGAACGGCACCGTCCTTGGCTGCATTGTCCAGTACGGCGGCCAGACGCCGTTGAAGTTGTCGCAGGCGTTATCCCGTGAGGGCATCCCCATCCTGGGAACCTCCGCCGACGCGATCGACCTTGCCGAGGACCGCGAGCGCTTCCAGCAGTTGCTGCACAAGCTAGGACTGCTGCAGCCCGATAACGGCATTGCCCGTTCGGCCGAGGAAGCCGACGCCATTGCCGAACGCATCGGCTACCCGGTGGTCATCCGTCCCAGCTACGTCTTGGGCGGGCGGGCGATGGAAATCGTTTACGACCGCACCGGTCTGCACCGCTACATGCGCGAAGCCGTCCGCGTCTCCGGCGAGAACCCCGTCCTGATCGACCGCTATCTGAACGACGCGATCGAAGTGGACGTGGACTGCATCTGCGACGGCGAATCCGTTTATGTCGCCGGGGTGATGGAACATATCGAGGAAGCCGGCATCCACTC
>DNXO01000069.1:9974-10370 GCA_003506895.1 Acetobacteraceae bacterium
GAAGCCGGCATCCACTCCGGCGACTCCGCCTGTTCGCTGCCGCCGTACTCGCTGTCACCCGCGATGATCACCGAACTGAAGTCGGAAACCGAGGCGATGGCCAAGGCGCTCGGCGTCGTCGGTCTGATGAACGTTCAATACGCGATCAAGGACGACACGATCTACGTGCTGGAAGTGAACCCCCGAGCCTCCCGCACAGTGCCGTTTGTCGCGAAGGCCACGGGCGTCGCCGTCGCCAAGATTGGTGCCCGTGTCATGGCCGGCGCGAAGCTCGCGACCGACTTCAAGCTGGATGACGATTCGATCGCCCCGCATGTCGCGGTCAAGGAAGCCGTGTTCCCGTTCGCCCGCTTCCCCAACGTGGATACGATCCTGGGGCCGGAAATGAAATCCACC
>DNXO01000069.1:10627-19631 GCA_003506895.1 Acetobacteraceae bacterium
GAAATCCACCGGCGAGGTGATGGGCCTGGATTCCAGCTTCGAGCGTGCCTTCGCCAAGGCCCAGCTTGGTGCCGGGGTGATCCTGCCCATGGGAGGCACGGTCTTCCTGTCGATCAAGGATGCCGACAAAAAAGGTCTGCCGGCCCTGGCTCGGCGGCTGAACGAGATGGGCTTCTCCATCGTGGCGACCCGGGGCACCGCTGCCCGCATCCGCGAGGCTGGCATTCCGGTCACCGTGGTCAACAAGGTTTTGGAAGGGCGGCCACATTGCGTTGACGCCATCCGCTCCGGCGAAATTCAGTTGGTTATCAATACCGCTTCCACGCCGCAGTCGGTCGCTGACAGCTTCGCCATCCGCCGCGGTGCGCTTACGCATTTCATCCCGCACTATACAACCCTGGCGGGTGCGCGGGCCGCTGTGCATGCAATCGCAGCATTAAAAGCGGGGACGCTTGAAGTTGCGCCGCTCCAGTCCTACTTTCGCGGTTCGTTTTGAGCCAGTACGCCGCGGTGGGGGATGACCTAGCCGCGGCGGTGTCACATAACGGACTCGCGTTGATCTAGGATTAAAGGACCACGCCGTGCAGAAGTTTCCGATGACTGCCCCCGGGCTGCAGCGGTTGGAAGAGGAGCTCCGGACCCTGCGCTCGCAGGAACGTCCGGCGATCATCCGTGCCATCGCTGAAGCTCGCTCGCATGGCGACCTGTCTGAAAACGCCGAATATCACGCGGCGCGGGAGCGGCAGTCCTTCATTGAAGGCCGTATTCAGGAGCTGGAGGAGATCGTCGGCGGGGTGGAGGTTATCGATCCCAAGACGTTGTCCGGCTCCCATGTCAAGTTTGGCGCCCACGTCAAACTGGTGGATGAAGAGACGGATAAGGAATCCACCTACCAGATCGTCGGTGTTTACGAGGCGGACATCAAAGCCGCCCGTTTGTCGATTTCATCCCCGCTGGCCAAGGCGCTGATCGGCAAGAAGGTCGGCGATACAATCTCCGTCCCGGCCCCGGGCGGCGATCGGTCGTACGAAATTCTGGAAGTGAAGTTCATCTGAGCGTAAACGCTCAAAACGATGATCACGCTCGAGGACGTTGAGCGGGCGGCCGAGCGGATTGCTGGGCGTGTGCTGCGGACACCCATGGTGCCAAGTCATGCGCTGTCGCGCCTGACCGGCGCCGAGGTGCTGCTTAAGCTCGACAATCTACAGGTAACCGGGGCTTTTAAGGAACGCGGGGCGGCCAACCGGCTGTCCATGCTGTCGGCGGAGGAGCGGGCGCGCGGCGTCATCGCCATGTCCGCCGGCAACCACGCGCAGGCGGTCGCGCGGCACGCCAGCCTGCTGGGCATCGGCGCCACCATCGTGATGCCGAAATTCACGCCCTCCACCAAGGTGACGCGCACCGCCGCGTGGGGCGCCAATGTCGTGCTGGTTGGCGAAACGCTGGCGGAGTCCGCGGCCCACGCCCACGAACTGGCCGCGGCGCAGTCTCTGGTCTTTATCCACCCCTACGATGATCCGGGCATTATCGCCGGCCAGGGCACGATGGCGCTGGAAATGCTTCAGGATGCGCCGGACCTTGACGCGCTGATCATCCCCGTGGGCGGCGGCGGCCTGTTGGCCGGCTGTTTGGTTGCCGCGACCGCCTTGAACCCGGGCATCGCCGTGTATGGCGCTGAGGTCGAGACCTACGCCGCTATGGCGCAGCGTGTGGCAGGCCGGTCGGTTTCCGTCGGTGGCGCCACCATCGCTGAGGGCATTGCCGTCCGCGATATTGGGGAAATTCCGTTCGAGATGGTCCGCCGACGCATCGCCGGCATCCTGATCACGCCGGAACGCGCGATCGAGGAGGCCATCGGCTTGTTGGTCGAAACCGCGAAGACCGTGGCCGAAGGTGCCGGTGCCGCCGGTCTTGCGGCGCTGCTGTCCCATCCGGAACGATTCCGCGGTAAGAAAGTCGGCGTCGCCATTACCGGTGGCAATATCGACGCCCGGATCCTTTCCAATGTCCTGCTGCGCGATCTTCTGCGCGACGGCCGGCTGCTACGCCTGCATCTGCAGATTCCCGATCGTCCCGGCGTTCTGGCCGACATAGCGGGTAAAATCGGTGAGTCCGGCGGCAACATCATTGAGGTTTCACATCAGCGGCTGTTCGCCTCATCCTCGGTCCAGGCCGCTGAACTTGAGGTCATGGTCGAAGCCCGCGACAAGCTTCATGCCAATTCGATCGTCGAGGCTTTGGAGAAAACCTACATTGTCCGCCAAGTGTGAGTGTGTGCGTCCCATTCGTCGTGGTCTTGCGAAGCATCAGTTCTGTCCGATCATCCCGATCACGATACCAGACCTCAGGACGCCCGGCCTGATGCCCGGCATGATAGAAAGGGTATCAGCACATGAGTAACCCACGTCCAGCCCACCTCGCCACACTGGAGGCCGAGGCCATCCAGATCTTCCGCGAGGTCGCCGCCCAGGCCGCACGCCCGGTTCTGCTGTATTCCATCGGCAAGGACTCCTCCGTCCTGCTGCATCTCGCCCGTAAGGCGTTTTATCCGGCAAAGCCGCCGTTTCCCTTGGTCCACATCGACACGACCTGGAAATTCAGGGCGATGATCGAGTTCCGTGACGAAACCATCCGCCGCTTCGGCCTGGAACTGCGTCGTCATACCAACCCGGACGGCCTGCGCGACGGGATCAACCCGTTCGACCATGGCGGTGCCTACACACAGATCATGAAGACCGACGCGCTGAAGCAGGCGCTGACGGCCGGCAACTACGATTTCGCCATCGGCGGGGCGCGTCGGGATGAGGAGCGCTCGCGCGCCAAGGAACGTATCTTCTCGATACGTGCGCCCGGCCACGCCTGGGACCCGAAGCGCCAACGCCCCGAACTTTGGCACCTCTACAACGGCCAACTGGCGCCGGGTGAAACCATGCGGGTGTTCCCGCTGTCCAACTGGACCGAACTGGATGTCTGGACCTACATCGCGGCGGAAGAGATCGACGTCGTGCCGCTGTATTTCGCCGCTATGCGGCCAACGGTAATGCGCGGGGGCCAGATCATCGTGGTTGATGACGATCGCATGCGCTTCCAACCCGGAGAGGAACCCGTCGATCGCATGGTCCGCTTCCGTTCTCTCGGCTGCTACCCGCTCTCGGCCGCCGTCTTCTCCGATGCGACCGACATGGACTCGCTGCTGGCCGAAATGCGCACCACCCGAGACTCCGAACGCGCCGGACGGTTGATTGACCAGGACCAGGACTCCTCAATGGAACGCAAGAAGCGTGAGGGCTATTTCTAATGCCTGATTCAGTCCTGCGTGTTCTGACCTGTGGCAGCGTCGATGACGGTAAATCGACCCTGATCGGTCGCCTGCTGTTTGAGTGCGGTACAATCCCAGACGACGTGATGGCCGCGCTAGAACGCGACTCCAAGCGTTTCGGCACGGTTGACGGGGCGACCGACTACGCCCTTTTGGTGGATGGCCTGGAAGCCGAGCGGGAACAGGGGGTGACGATCGACGTCGCCTACCGGTTCTTCGAGACGCCGGCCCGTCGATTCATCCTGGCCGACACGCCGGGCCATCAGCAGTACACGCGCAACATGGTCACCGGCGCGTCAACCGCCGATGTGGCCATTCTGCTGATCGATGCGCGCAAGGGCATCCTGCCGCAAACCCGCCGGCACGCCGCCATCGCCTCCCTGCTTGGTATCAAGCAGGTCGTGCTGGCGGTGAACAAAATGGACCTGATGGACTTCCAGGAGTCCGTTTTTGCCTCGATCCGCCATGATTTCCGCGCCCTGCTGGGTAAGCTGGAGTTCGACCGGATCACGCCGATCCCGATCTGCGCACGTGACGGCGACAACGTCACCAGCGCCAGCACTCGCATGCCGTGGTACACCGGCTCGTCGCTGCTACAGGCACTGGAAGCCGCGACGCCGACGTCGGCCCAGACCGGGCCGTTCCGTATGCCGGTGCAATACGTCAATCGCCCCGACCACACGTTCCGCGGCTACGCTGGCACGATCGCCACCGGCCGGGTGCAGCCGGGGGATCGGTTGGTCAACGCCGCAGCCCACACCGAAGCAACCGTCTCGCGCATTGTCGCCATGAACGGCGATCTGACCGAGGCAAATGCGGGGGATCCGGTGACCCTGGTGCTGGACCGCGAGATCGACATTTCCCGCGGTGACGTTCTGTCCGCCGATCCGGCCCCAGCGGCCGCGGACGGGATCGATGCCTGGGTCGTTTGGATGGACGAAACCCCGCTGTTTCGCGGCCGAGCATATTTGTTGATGCTGGGAAGTCGCACGGTGGTTGCGACTGTGACCGACATCAGCACCCGGCTGGATATGGAAACGCTGGAGGAAGTCAGCGTCCGCGAACTGGCCCTGAATGAAATCGGCCGCGTGTCGATCTCCTTGACCCATCCGGTGGTGTGCGAGCCATACGAAACCAGCCGCGAACTCGGTGGCTTCATCCTGATCGATCGTTTGACCCGGGGCACCGTCGGCGCCGGCATGGTCACCGCGATCCGGACACGCAACGCCGACATCGTCTGGCACCGGTTGGACGTGGACAAGGCAGCGCGCTCGGCGTTGAAGGGCCAGAAGCCGGCCGTGCTGTGGTTCACAGGTCTGTCCGGCGCCGGCAAATCGACCATCGCCAATCTGGTTGAAAAGCGCCTCCATGCGCTGGGCCACCACACCATGATCCTGGATGGCGATAATGTCCGCCATGGCCTGAACCGCGACCTTGGCTTCTCGGAGGCTGATCGTGTTGAGAACATCCGCCGCATAGCTGAGGTTTCCCGCCTGTTTGTCGAGGCGGGCCTGATCGTCATCGTGTCGTTCATCTCCCCCTATCGCGCCGAACGCATGCTTGCACGGGATCGGGTTGGGAATGAGGAATTCCTGGAGATATTCGTCGATACGCCAGTCGAGGAATGCCGGCGACGGGACCCGAAGGGCCTTTATCTGAAGGCAGATGCTGGTCAGATACGCAACTTCACTGGCGTCGACGCCCCGTATGAAGAGCCGCTGGACCCCGAAATCCGCCTCCGCACTCTGGAGGGCACGCCGGATGTGCTGGCGGACGAAGTCGTGGCGTCACTGCGCGCCCGTGGCATCATTGCCTGAGGATACCCTCGCCAGCGCCATAAATGATGCCCGAGCGTGCCGGGTCTGCGAAGCCTTCCTGCCGTTGGGACCGAGACCCGTCTTTCATGTCTCTGAAACCGCCCGGGTGCTGATTATCAGCCAGGCGCCCGGGACCAAGGTCCATATGACGGGTCTGCCCTTCAATGATGCGTCGGGTGACCGCCTGCGGGGCTGGCTGAACATGAGCCGGGACCTGTTCTACGACACCTCACGGATCGCGCTGGTGCCCACTGGCCTGTGTTATCCCGGCCGGCTTCGCAATGGCGGCGATGCGCCACCCAGGCCGGAATGTGCGCCTTTGTGGCTGGATCGCTTCATCCGGCTGATGCCGCGGATACGACTGACGCTGCTTGTCGGTTCCTATGCGTTGCGCAATCGGCTGGGAAAGGGCGCGATGACCGACCGCGTGATGCGCTGGCGGGAAACGGGTCCGGCGATCATCCCGCTGCCGCACCCGTCCTGGCGCACCGGGGCCTGGGAGCGGCGGAATCCATGGTTCGGCGAGGAACTGTTGCCCGCCTTGCGCAACGGGATCACAGAAGCTCTGACATAAGCGGTGAACGCGACGGCCGAAGCGAACCGGGGATGGTGGTGGAGCTGAGGGGAATCGAACCCCTGACCTCCTCATTGCGAACGAGGCGCTCTCCCAACTGAGCTACAGCCCCATCGCCGGTTTCGCGGCGCTGATAAAACGCCGGTCGCGAGGCGCCCCTAATGATCGGAGAGACGCGCGAAGTCAACACCTACCGTGCTGAAAGTGCGTGCCAAACATCGCCCGATGCAGGCAGCCCCATGATGTGCCGTTGATGCCACAGCGCGTAGAACAGCAACTTCCAGCATGCGAATCCGTGCCGCCACCGGCGAATGTCACGGAAGAGTGCCTCCACCTTGTCTGGATGGGCGATCGCCGCCACGCCTGACTGGGCGGCGACCAGTGGGCCGAGTCGGCTGCCTTGCGCCTTTATCCACTCCCCAACCGGCACGGTGAACCCGGATTTCGGGGCGAAAGGCCGCGCCGCCGGCTGATTTTTCTCTAGCCACTTGCGCAGGATCCATTTCCCCGTTCCGCGCCGAAGCTTCATCGAATCGGGCAACCGGAACGCCGCGGCCATCACGCCCGAATCGAGGAACGGCGTACGTCCCTCGATCGCATGCGCCATCATGCAGCGATCCAGCTTCAGCAGCAGGTCGTGCGGCAGCCAATCCGCCATGTCCAGCGCCTGAGCCGCGGCCAGGGGCGACCGCCCACCCTCTGTCGCCCGGAGTTCCGCCGCCGCCATGCCGTCCCGCCAGGCAGCGGGCTGGGAGCGCAGGACCGGCACCTTGTCGAAGCTGCCGCTGGCCCACATCGTCCGGCCGCCGCGCCACCACGGCAGCGTGGCCTGGCGGTACCGCTTGTAGCCGCCGAAAATCTCGTCGCCACCCTCACCTGTCAGCACGACCTTGACGTCCTGGCGCGCTCGGCGCGCAAGGAACCAGGAGGGGATGATGGCATAGTCCATCGTGGGGTCGTCCATCGCCGCGACAATCTCTGGCAAATGCTGCCAGACCATCTTTTCCGTCACTTCGATCGACTCGTGTCTGGCTCCGGTTGCCCGAGCAATTGCCGCCGCCTGTTCCCGCTCGTCCGTCGCGCCGGGGGCATCGAATCCCGCCGTGAATGCTAGCACCGGTTCGTTGTTCAGCCGCGACATCAGCGTCAACAGGGTCGCACTGTCGATACCGCCGGACAGAAACATCCCATACGGGACGTCGCTGCGCTGATGCAGGTCGACGCTTTCCATCAGCGCCTGATCCAATCGCCGCATCGCGGTTTCTTCGTCGATGTCCTCGGGCGGGGCGGCCGGGATTGGATTGATCCGCCTGCGCTCAAGAATATGTCCATCGGCGCACGTAATGGTTTCACCGGGCAGGACGCGCTGAATACCCTCGAATATTGTATCGGCGCCGGTCGTGAACTGAAGCTGCAGCAACTCTTCCACCGCGGCTGGCCGCACCTTTCGCTTCACCAGACCGGCTTCCAGCAGCGCCTGCGGTTCGGATGCGAACGCGAGACCACCGTCTATTGTCGCGATATAGAGTGGCTTGATACCAAACGGATCACGGGTCAGGGTCACTGACCGGCGCACGCGTTCGTGAATGGCGATCCCGTACATGCCGCGAAGCTGCTTCGCGTAGTTCGCGCCGTCCCTTAGCCAAAGGTGCAAAGGGGGTTCGCAATCGCTGTTGGTGGCAAAGTTTACGCCTGGCAGCGAGTCGCGCAGTTCTCGATAGTTATAAATCTCTCCGTTCGCGACCAAGGTCGCTGGACCAGCAAAAAACGGCTGATCGCCGGTCACCAGATCGATGATCGCCAACCGGTTATGCAGCAGGGCGACGCGGCCCATCACCGCGTGTCCACTGCCGTCGGGCCCGCGATGATGCAGGGCACCGATCAGTTTCGACAGCACGGTTGGATCCGGGGGCGCGGCGCCGGAAGAAAGGATCAGCCCAGCGATGCCGCACATATTATAAAGTCTCTCCGATTGACGAACCGCCAAGGCCGTACGTGCATAGCGCACTGGCTGCAAATTGTCCCGTCATGAGGATGTTCCAGATGCCGCGAATATCCGCCATGCACGAATCGGTAAAATCCCTTTGCTTGAGCGCTTGACTCGACGCAACCGGGCTTCTAGAGATCGCGCCCTCGGCCGACCCTGGGTTTTACTTCTACGGGATGGTCGCTGGTTCGCAGGCAAACGACGCATGCGGCGCCGCTTCCCCTCTACGGAGAAGCTTAGGCCGTCTGCCTACGTCACCCCGCTGGATGGGCGTTAGCCCCATGCCGGCGGGCTTGGTCTGTTAATCGGCGATCGAACCAAGAACCTTGGTGAAGCGCGAACGGAGAAGAGAAAGAGGTCCATGCCGACCATTAACCAGCTTATCGCCAATGGGCGCGAGCGGCCGAAGACCCGGAACTCGGTTCCGGCTCTGCAGGGCTGCCCGCAGAAGCGCGGCGTCTGCACGCGCGTCTATACCACGACGCCGAAGAAGCCGAACTCCGCGCTGCGTAAGGTGGCAAAGGTTCGTCTGACCAACGGCTACGAAGTGGTTAGCTACATTCCTGGTGAAGGTCACAACCTTCAGGAACATTCGGTCGTTCTGATCCGCGGTGGGCGCGTGAAGGATTTGCCGGGCGTTCGTTACCATATCCTGCGCGGCGTCCTGGATACCCAGGGTCTGCCGAAGCGCCGTCAGCGCCGGTCGCTGTATGGCGCGAAGCGGCCGAAGTAAGAGGGCGATCGTATGTCTCGTCGTCACCGCGCGGATAAGCGCGAAATTCTCCCGGACGCGAAGTTCGGCGACGTCGTTATCAGCCGTTTCATGAACGCGCTGATGTATGATGGCAAGAAATCGGCCGCCGAGGGCATTGTTTACAATGCGCTCGACGTTCTGAAGCGCCGTGGCGGCAATGCCGCCGATCCGGTGCGGATGTTCCATGAGGCGCTGGATAACGTGAAGCCGGCTGTCGAAGTCCGGTCCCGCCGGGTCGGCGGTGCCACGTATCAGGTGCCGGTCGAAGTCCGAGCGGAACGGCGCCAAGCGCTGGCGATCCGCTGGATCATCGATGCCGCCCGCAAGCGTGGCGAGCATACGATGCAGGATCGTTTGTCGAACGAGCTGCTGGACGCGGTAAACAATCGCGGTTCCGCGGTGAAGAAGCGTGAAGATACCCACCGGATGGCTGAAGCCAACAAGGCCTTCAGTCACTACCGCTGGTAACCATAGACACCACTCAACAGGTCCCGTTCCGGATCTACGGAGATTACGATGGGTAAGGCGAAATTCGAGCGGAATAAGCCGCACT
>DNXO01000069.1:19919-20086 GCA_003506895.1 Acetobacteraceae bacterium
GGCCACGTCGATCATGGCAAGACGTCGCTGACGGCCGCGATCACCAAGGTGCTTGCCGAAACCGGCGGCGCTACCTTCACGGCGTACGACCAGATCGACAAAGCGCCGGAAGAGAAGGCGCGTGGCATCACGATCTCGACCGCCCACGTGGAATACGAGACGGCCAA
>DNXO01000069.1:20422-20543 GCA_003506895.1 Acetobacteraceae bacterium
TGGACGGCGCGATCCTGGTTGTGTCCGCCGCCGACGGTCCGATGCCGCAGACCCGGGAGCACATCCTGCTTGCCCGCCAGGTCGGCGTTCCCGCGCTGGTGGTGTTCCTGAACAAGTGCGA
>DNXO01000069.1:20798-21873 GCA_003506895.1 Acetobacteraceae bacterium
TCCTGAACAAGTGCGACATGGTCGATGACCCTGAGCTGCTGGAACTGGTCGAGATGGAAGTGCGTGAGCTTCTGTCCTCTTATCAGTTCCCCGGCGACGATATCCCCATCATCAAGGGTTCGGCCCTGATGGCGCTGGAAGGCAAGAGCCCCGAACTGGGCCATGATGCGATCCTGGAGCTGATGAAGGCGGTTGACGCCTACATCCCGCAGCCGGAGCGCACGCTGGATCGTCCGTTCCTGATGCCGATCGAAGACGTGTTCTCGATCTCTGGCCGCGGCACCGTCGTGACTGGCCGTGTTGAGCGCGGGATCGTGAAGGTTGGCGAGGAAGTCGAGATCGTCGGCATCAAGGACACCGTGAAGACGATCGTCACGGGCGTCGAGATGTTCCGCAAGCTGCTCGATCAAGGCCAGGCCGGCGATAATATCGGCGCCCTGCTGCGCGGCACGAAGCGTGAGGACGTCGAGCGCGGCCAGGTGCTTTGCAAGCCGGGCAGCATCAAGCCGCATACCCAGTTCAAGGCCGAAGCCTACATCCTGACGAAGGAAGAAGGCGGTCGTCACACCCCGTTCTTCACCAATTACCGCCCGCAGTTCTACTTCCGTACGACTGACGTGACGGGTGTGGTGTCGCTGCCGGAAGGCACGGAAATGGTGATGCCGGGCGATAACGTGTCTATGTCCGTCGAGCTCATCGCGCCGATCGCGATGGACGACGGTCTGCGCTTCGCGATCCGCGAAGGTGGCCGCACAGTCGGCGCCGGCGTGGTCGCCAGCATCCAGAAGTAAGAGACGAAGCGCTGCCGGCGTCTCGCCCGTACCAAGATTGTCTTGGCGGACGGGTGGACGCCGGCTTCCGTTTCGGCGGGGAACTTGAGAGCGAACGATGGACAATCAGAATATCCGTATCCGGCTTAAGGCCTATGATCACCGCGTGCTCGACAACAGCACAAAGGAGATCGTGAACACGGCCAAGCGCACGGGTGCCCGGGTTCGCGGACCGATCCCGCTGCCGACCCATATCGAGCGTTTCACCGTGAACCGCTCCCCGCACGTCGACAAGAAGAGCCGCG
>DNXO01000069.1:22127-53196 GCA_003506895.1 Acetobacteraceae bacterium
AGAAGAGCCGCGAGCAGTTCGAGATTCGGACTCATCGCCGCCTGTTGGACATCGTGGAGCCGACCCCGCAGACGGTGGACGCGCTGATGAAGCTCGACCTCGCCGCCGGCGTGGATGTTGAGATCAAGATCTAAGACCATGACCCAGCCACTCCGCACCGGTCTCCTGGCCAAAAAGCTTGGTATGACCCGGATATTCAAGGATGACGGCACCCATGTGCCCGTCACCGTGCTGCACCTGGACCAGGTGCAGGTTGTCGCCGCGCGCACCGAAGAGAAGGACGGCTACAATGCTGTCCAGATCGGTTTCGGTAAGGCGAAGGTGAAGAACGTCACCCAGCCGCAGCGCGGTCACTTCGCCAAGGCGAAGGTCGAGCCGAAGATGAAGCTGGTCGAGTTCCGGGTTGCCCCCGACGCGCTGCTGGAGCCGGGTGTAAGCCTGTCCGCCGCGCATTTCGCGGCCGGCCAGAAGGTCGATGTCTGCGGAACCTCGAAGGGCAAGGGCTTCGCGGGTGGTATGAAGCGCTGGAACTTTGCCGGGCTTGAAGCCTCGCACGGCGTGTCGATCAGCCATCGCTCGCTGGGTTCGACCGGTAACCGTCAGGATCCGGGCAAGACCTTCAAGAATAAGAAGATGGCCGGTCATCTCGGCGTCGAGCGTATCACCACTCTCAACCTGGAAGTGGCGGCCGTGGACGCGGAAAAGGGCCTGATCATGATCAAGGGCGCCGTCCCGGGCAGCAAGAATGGCTACGTGCTGGTGCGCGATGCCATCAAGCGCGCTCGTCCGGCCGATGCAGCTTATCCGGCGGCGCTTATCGAAGCCCCCGTTGCCGACGCGCCGGCAGCCGGCTGAGGAACAGGCAGATGCAAGTCGATATCATCACGCTTGAAAATGCGACGACCGGCAGCACGGAGCTACCGGACGACATTTTCGCCACCACGCCGCGCCAGGACATCATGGCGCGTGTCGTTCACTGGCAGTTGTCGAAGCGCCGCGGCGGCAACCACAAGGTTAAGGGGATGGCGGAGGTTTCCGGCACCACCAAGAAGCCTTACAAGCAGAAGGGCACCGGCAACGCCCGTCAGGGTAGCCTGCGCTCGCCGCAGTTCCGCACTGGCGGTGTCGTTCATGGTCCAGTTGTTCGTTCGCACGAATATAGCCTGAACAAAAAGGTTCGCCGTCTTGGCCTGATTTCCGCATTGTCGCAGAAGCTGGCCGAGAACAAGCTGGTGGTCCTGGACGCCGCGACGCACGCGCCGAAGACCGCGGAACTGGCCAAGAAGATCAAGGCGCTGGGCTGGAAGTCCGCGCTGATCATCGACGGTTCGGTTGACGATGGCTTCATGCGCGCCTGCCGCAACATCCACCGCCTGGATGTGCTGCCGACGGTCGGAGCCAATGTCTACGACATCCTGAACCACGACGTTCTGGCGATCACCACCGCCGGCCTCGAGGGTCTGAAGGCACGCATCAACGGGGTCGCCGCGACAGGAGAGGCCGCATGACCGCCGCACCGAAAAAGTCTCTTTCCAAAGAGGCGATGTATCAGATCATCCGCGCCCCGCTGATCACCGAAAAGATGACGCTTCTGACGGAGAAGAATCAATTCGGCTTCAAGGTTGCCACCGACGCAACCAAGCCGGAGATCGCTGCCGCGGTTGAAGCTCTGTTCAACGTCAAGGTCACCTCGGTGAACACCTTGATCCAGAAGGGCAAGACCAAGCGCTTTAAGGGACGTCCGGGCGTACGCTCTGATGTCAAAAAAGCCATCGTGACCCTGGCGCCCGGCCAGTCGATCGATTTCACCTCCGGCCTCGCATAAGGCACGCGGAAGATGGCACTTAGGCAATTCAATCCAGTCACGGCGAGCCTTCGCGGCACCGTGCTGATCAATCGTTCCGAGCTGTGGAAGGGCAAGCCCGTTAAGGGTTTGACCGAAGGTCAGCACAGCCATGGCGGACGTAACAACCACGGCCGTATCACCAGCCGGTTTCGCGGCGGTGGACACAAGCAGGCCTATCGCGTTGTCGACTTCAAGCGTCGCAAGTTCGACGTCCCTGGCGTCGTCGAGCGTCTGGAATACGATCCGAACCGTACCGCGTTCATCGCGTTGATCAAGTATCAGGATGGGGAACTCTCCTACATCCTGGCGCCGCAGCGTCTGAAGGTCGGTGACCAGGTGATCGCCGGCGCACGCGTGGACATCAAGCCGGGCAATGCTATGCCTCTGGCGGCGATCCCCGTCGGCACGATCATCCACAACATCGAGATGAAGCTCGGTGCCGGTGGCAAGATCGCCCGTTCGGCTGGGACATTCGCGCAGTTGGTCGGCAAGGACTCCGGTTATGCGCAGATCAAGCTGATGTCGGGCGAGCTTCGCGTTGTGCGGTCCGAATGCATCGCCTCGATCGGCGCTGTGTCCAACCCGGACAACATGAACCAGAAGTTGGGCAAGGCCGGCCGTATGCGCTGGCTGGGCTTCAAGCCGCATAACCGCGGTGTCGTCATGAACCCGGTCGATCATCCCCTTGGTGGTGGTGAAGGCCGGAGCTCGGGCGGCCGTCATCCGGTTTCTCCGTGGGGCCAGCCGGCCAAGGGCTACAAGACGCGCGGCAACAAGCGGACGGACAGCCTGATCATCCGCCGCCGTAACAAGGGTAAGTAAGATGGCGCGTTCCGTATGGAAGGGACCGTTTGTCGACGGTTACCTGCTGCAAAAGGCCGAAAACGCGAAGGCTTCGTCCCGCAACGAGATCATTAAGATCTGGTCGCGCCGCTCGACGATTCTTCCGCAGTTCGTTGGCCTGACCTTTGGGGTTTACAACGGTCATAAGTTCCTGCCCGTGCAGGTGAACGAGAATATGGTCGGCCACAAGTTCGGTGAATTCTCGCCGACCCGCACCTTCAGCGGTCATGCGGCCGACAAGAAGGCGAGGCGCGGCTAACATGAGCAAGCCGAAGCATGATCGGGGTCTCCCCGAGACCGAGGCACAGGCCATCGTCAGCAATCTGCGGGTTAGCCCGCGGAAGTTGAACCTGGTAGCTGCCATGATCCGCAACCTGCCCGCGGGCCGCGCGGTCGCAACGCTGACGTTCAGCAAGCGCCGTATCGCCCATCAGGTGAAGAAGGCGCTGGAAAGCGCCATCGCGAATGCCGAAAACAACCATTCGCTCGACGTCGATCGTTTGGTCGTCGCCCGTGCGGAAGTTGGCCGGTCCATCGTGATGCGCCGGTTCCATGCACGTGGCCGCGGTCGCGCGTCGCGTGTTGAGAAGTGGTTCAGCCACCTGAAGATCGTCGTCGCCGAACGTGCGCAGGAAGAAACCGGCACCGAAGGGGGGGCCGCATAATATGGGTCATAAAGTTAATCCGATCGGTCTGCGCCTCGGCATCAACCGCACGTGGGACAGCCGCTGGTTCGCCGGCACCGATTATTCCAAGCTGCTGCACGAGGACTTCAAGCTTCGTGCGCATCTGCGCAACAAGCTGCGCGGCGCTGGCGTTTCCCGCGTTGTGATCGAACGCCCGGCCAAGAAGCCACGCGTCACGATCTATGCGGCCCGCCCTGGCGTTGTTATCGGCAAGAAGGGCCAGGACATCGAGACCTTGAAGAAGGATCTCACCAAGATGGCGAAGGCCGAGGTGTCGCTGAACATCGTCGAGATCCGCAAGCCGGAAATCGATGCGACCCTGGTGGCCGAGAATATCGCCCAGCAGCTTGAGCGTCGTGTGGCCTTCCGTCGTGCGATGAAGCGCGCGGTTCAGTCGGCAATGCGTTTGGGCGCCCAGGGCATCCGGATCAATTGCGGTGGCCGCCTCGGCGGTGCCGAAATCGCTCGTGTGGAATGGTACCGTGAAGGTCGGGTGCCCTTGCACACGCTGCGCGCGGACATCGACTTCGGTGTAGCGACGGCGAAGACGACGTATGGCACATGCGGTGTGAAGGTATGGGTATTCAAGGGCGAGATCATGGCCCACGACCCGATGGCTCAGGACCGTAAGGCCGCCGAACAGGCGCCGCAGCGGTAAGTGGAATTTAGAAAATGCTCTCTCCGAAGCGCACTAAATATCGCAAGCAGCACAAGGGCCGCATCCATGGCTTGTCCAAGGGTGGCACCGCGCTGAATTTTGGCACATTTGGCCTGAAGGCCTTGGAGCCGGAGCGCATTACCGCCCGCCAGATCGAGTCCGCTCGTCGGGCGATCACCAGGGCGATGAAGCGTGCTGGCCGCGTGTGGATCCGGATTTTCCCGGATGTGCCCGTTTCCACGAAGCCCGCCGAAGTCCGCATGGGCTCCGGCAAGGGTTCGCCGGAATTCTGGGTGGCGCGGGTGGCACCTGGCCGCATCATGTTTGAGATCGACGGCGTGACGCCGGAACTGGCGCGTGAGGCTCTGACCCTTGGTGCGGCGAAGCTGCCCATCAAGACGAAGTTCATCGCGCGGATCGGAGACGCGTAATGGCCAAGAATGCTCTCTACAAGGCCAGCGATGTCCGTGCGAAGACGCCGGATGAGCTGTCGGGCCTGCTGTTGGATCTACGCAAGGAGCAGTTCAACCTGCGCTTTCAGCGTGCGACCGGCCAGCAGGAAGGCACCGGTCGGGTGCGTGAAGTTCGCCGCGAAATTGCGCGCGTGAAAACCATCCAGGCGGAAAAGTCTCGTTCCGCCGGTAAGCAGTAAGGAGTAGGGCGATGCCAAGGCGCGTCCTGACAGGGCGGGTAACCAGCGACAAGATGGACAAGACCATTACGGTTCTTGTCGATCGCCGCGTGATGCACCCGCTGTATAAGAAGTTCATCCGCAAGTCGAAGAAGTACGCCGCGCACGACGAAGCGAACGTATGCAAGATCGGCGATCTGGTTCGCATCGAAGAGTGCGCCCCGATCAGCAAGCGGAAGACCTGGACTTTGGTTGAGCGCAACGGTCAGACCGTCGCCGAAGCCTCGCCCGCGTCCGCCGGCTAAGGGAGACGCGCAATGATCCAGGTAGAGAGCAATCTCGAAGTCGCCGATAACTCCGGTGCCCGCCGCGTTCAGTGCATCAAGGTGCTGGGCGGCTCCAAGCGCCGGTTCGCGTCTGTTGGCGATGTCATAGTCGTGTCGATCAAGGAAGCAATTCCCCGCGGCAAAGTGAAGAAGGGTGACGTCCACCAGGCGGTGATCGTTCGCACCAGCTTCCCGGTTCGCCGGGCCGACGGCAGCGCGATCCGCTTCGACCGCAACGCCGCCGTACTGATCAACAAGCAGCAGGAGCCGATCGGCACCCGCATCTTTGGCCCGGTCGTGCGTGAGCTGCGTGGTCGCAAGTTCATGAAGATCATCTCTCTCGCGCCGGAGGTCTTATAATGGCCGCGCGTATTCGTAAGGGCGACACCGTTCTGGTGACGACCGGCAAAAGCAAGGGCCAGCGCGGCGAAGTGCTGCGTGTGTTCCCTGATGCCGAACGGGCTCTCGTGCAGGGCGCCAATATGGCGCGCCACCACACGAAGCCGACCGGGATGGGCCAACCCGGTGGAATCATCGACCGTGAGGCGACGATCCACCTGTCCAATCTGAAGCTGATCGACCCCAAGAGCGAAAAACCGACCAAGGTCGGGTTCCGCGTTCTTGACGGCGGTCGCAAGGTCCGTGTCGCCAAGGCGACCGGCGAAGTGATCGAAGGCTAGTACGATGAGCGGAACCAAGAACCAACCCAAGGGTAAGGCCAGCGCCCCCCGTGGAGCCGGCGGCCCGCCCGCCGGCAAGGAAGCCCAGCGCGCCGCGCGCCGGGTAGAGATTGTCGGCGTTGACAACCCTTCTGCCTCCCCGTCCGAAACGCCGCGTATGCAGCAGCGCTACCGCGAAGAAATTCGTGCGAAGCTGCGTGCGGAATTCGGCTATGCGAACGAGATGCAGGTTCCGAAGCTGGAAAAGATCGTCCTCAACATGGGTGTCGGCGAAGCGACCGGCGACCAGAAGAAGCTGGATGCAGCCGTGGCCGAATTGGCCGCGATCGCAGGTCAGCGCCCGGTGAAGACCGTGGCCAAGAAGGCGATCGCCGGCTTCAAGATCCGTAAGGGTTTGCCGATCGGTTGTAAGGTCACGCTTCGCAAGGCGCGGATGTATGAATTCCTTGATCGTCTAGTGACCATCGCCATGCCGCGTGTGCGCGACTTCCGCGGGATCACCGGCAAGGGTTTCGACGGTCGTGGCAACTTCGCCATGGGCCTGAAGGAACAGATCATCTTCCCGGAAATCAACTATGACCGGGTGGATCAGATTCGCGGCATGGACATTCAGTTCGTGACCACCGCGAAGACCGATGCCGAAGCGAAGGCCTTGCTCAAGGCTTTCGATATTCCTTTCGCCAACTGAGTATTTGGAAAACCCCCGATCGTTCATCGGTAGGTTCCGGAGGATCTAAACAGGATGGCCAAAACTTCCCAGGTCAACCGCAATAAGATGCGTGAGAAGATGGCGAAGCGCGACAAGTCGAAGCGCCAGGTTCTTAAGGACGTCTTGATGGACAAGACGCTTCCGGTTGAGGATCGCTTCAACGCATCTTTGAAGCTGGCACAAATGCCGCGTAACGGGGCCGCGGTTCGCGTCCGCCTGCGCTGCGAGCTGACCGGCCGCTCACGCGGCAATTATCGCAAGTTCAAGCTTTGCCGTATCGCCCTGCGCGATCTGGCCAGCGCCGGGCAGATTCCGGGCATGGTCAAGGCGAGCTGGTAAGGGAACGGTACGATGTCAATGTCCGATCCCGTCGGGGATATGCTAACCCGCATCCGCAACGCACAGCGTGCACGTCACTCTGTTTGCGTGGCGCCCGCGTCTAAACTGCGGGAGAATGTGCTGGGTGTCCTGAAGCGCGAAGGCTTCATCCGGGGTTATGCCTCGGAGCAGCTTCGCCCAGGCGTTGCGCAACTGCGCATCGAGCTGAAGTACAACGAAGGCGAGCCCGTGATTAAGGAGATCAATCGCGTCTCCAAGCCCGGCCGCCGCGTGTATGCGAAGATCAAGGAATTGCCGCGGGTCTATGCTGGCCTGGGCATTTCCATCCTGTCCA
This sequence comes from Acetobacteraceae bacterium, assembly GCA_003506895.1. Taxonomy (GTDB): domain Bacteria; phylum Pseudomonadota; class Alphaproteobacteria; order Acetobacterales; family Acetobacteraceae; genus Rhodopila. The sequence goes on from DNXO01000069.1 coordinate 29,180, forward strand.
CGCCGCAAGGCGTGATGAGCGATGCCGAGGCACGCGCCGCCAATGTTGGCGGCGAAGTCCTCTGCCGCGTGTTCTAAGGGGATAGTCGCGTATGTCACGCGTCGGAAAATATCCGGTCGAAGTTCCCGCCGGTGTGCAGGTTGCCATCGCCGGGGGCATGGTGACCGCAAAGGGCAAGCTCGGTGAGCTGAAGTTGCCGCTGACCGATCTGGTTGAAGCCACGATTGACGGTAACAAGGTCAGCGTCAAACCGCGCAGCAACGAAGCGAAGGCCCGCATGATGTGGGGCACGACGCGGGCGTTGATCGCGACGATGGTGAAGGGTGTTTCCGTCGGCTATACCAAGTCGCTGGAAATCACCGGCACTGGTTATCGCGCCGCGGTGCAGGGCAAGAACCTGGAAATCAATCTTGGGTTCTCGCATCCCGTGATCTACCCGGTGCCGGAAGGCATCAAGATCACTTGTGAGAAACCGACCTCGATCAAGGTCGAGGGTGTGGATAAGCGCCAGGTTGGTCAGGTCGCTTCAGAGATTCGGGCGTTCCGTCCGCCGGAGCCGTATAAGGGCAAGGGCGCGCGCTACACCGACGAAACCATCCGGCGCAAGGAAGGCAAGAAGAAATGAGCGCGAAGCACGATCTCGCTGTTCGCCGCAAAAGCCGGCTGCGCTACCAGATCAAGCAGAAGTCGCACGGGCGCCCTCGCCTGTCGGTCTTCCGCTCGGGCAAGAATATGTATGCCCAGATCATCGACGATACGGTTGGCAAGACCGTCGCCGCTGCTTCGACGCTGGACGCCAGCCTGAAGGCCGAGTTGAAGACGGGGGCCGACAAGGCCGCTGCCGCGGCTGTTGGCAAGCTGGTCGCCGAACGGGCGTTGGCTGCTGGCATCAAGCAGGTGGTCTTCGATCGCGGGTCTTACATTTATCACGGCCGGGTCAAGACCCTGGCCGATGCCGCCCGCGAAGGCGGGTTGGACTTCTAAGGAAACACACATGGCACGTGAACCGAGAGAAGGTGGCGGCGGCCGGAGTCGAGATCGCGAGCGCGGTGGCGATCGTGAACCGGATGATGGCATCATCGACAAGCTGGTCACCATCAACCGCGTCGCGAAGGTGGTGAAGGGCGGACGTCGTTTCGCTTTTGCCGCACTGGTTGTCGTTGGCGATCAAAAAGGTCGAGTCGGCTACGGCGCCGGTAAGGCCCGTGAAGTACCGGAAGCCATCCGCAAGGCCACGGAACGTGCCAAGCGTGGCATGATCCGGGTGCCGATGAAGGAAGGTCGCACGCTGCATCACGACGTTGAAGGTCACTTCGGCGCCGGTAACGTGATCCTGCGCTCCGCGACAGCCGGCACGGGCATCATTGCTGGCGGTCCGCTGCGCGCGGTGTTCGAGACGTTGGGAATCGGCGACGTCGTGGCGAAAAGCCTCGGCAGCCGGAACCCGCATAACATGGTGAAGGCTGCCTTCGCGGCGTTGCAGAAATGCGCCAGCCCGCGTTCGGTCGCCACGCGCCGTGGCAAGAAGGTACCGGAACTGTTCGGTCGCCGTGAAGCCGCTGCGCCCGCCGCTCCGGAGGCTCAGGCCAATGCCTAAGGTTCGCGTAACACAGACGAAGTCCGCGCTGGGTCGCTTGCCCGGCCAGAAGGAAACCCTGGTCGGTCTGGGCCTGAACAAACTGCGGAGCACGCGTGAGTTGGAGGATACCCCCTCCATCCGCGGCATGATCCGTAAAGTCGCCCACCTGATTAAGGTGGAGGAGCTTTCCTGACATGAACCTTAATGAACTGCGCGACAATCCCGGCGCGCGCCTGAAGTCGAAGCGGCTCGGCCGCGGTATCGGCTCCGGCAAGGGAAAGACGTCCGGCAAAGGCGTCAAGGGCCAGAAGGCTCGGGAAGGTGTGGCACTGAACGGCTTCGAAGGCGGTCAGCTTCCTATCTATCGCCGCCTGCCGAAGCGTGGGTTCCACAACCACTTCCGCAAGGAATATGCTCCGGTCAACGTCGGCGCCATCGAAGCGGCGATTGAGTCGGGCAAGATCGACAGCGCTCAGGCGATCACCGAGGCGACCCTCTACGCGGCCGGCCTGGCGTCCACCGGTAAGGACGGCATCCGGCTTCTCGCGGACGGCGCGATCACCAAGGCGATCCACGTTACCGTGTCCGGTGCTTCGGCGACGGCCAAGGCGGCGGTGGAGCAGGCTGGCGGTTCGGTGACCACAACGGTTGCGCCAAAAGCGGCTCCGGCGGAAGCAGCCTGAGGTCCGGGATGCGCTAAAGCAAAAGCCACGCGGGCGGTTTCATCCCCTGCGTGGCTTTTTGCTTGACCGCCATACGGCTTGCGCCCAATTCCGCCTCAGCCGACACTCGCCCCGGGCTAGACTAGATCGCCTCGACAAAGGGAAATCTCATGGCGTCCGCTGCCGAACAGCTTGCAGCCAATCTTAATATGGGCGTCTTTTCGAAGGCGACCGAGCTCAAGCAGCGCATCTGGTTTACGTTGGGGGCGCTGATCGTTTATCGCCTGGGCACTTACATCCCGGTGCCGGGCGTCGATGCCTCGGTGATGGGTGAAATGCTGTCGCAGCATGGCGGCGGCATCCTCGGCATGTTCGACATGTTCACCGGCGGCGCGCTGCGGCGCATGACCGTCTTCGCGCTGAACATCATGCCCTACATCAGTGCCAGCATCATCATCCAGTTGATGTCCGCTGCCATTCCGACGCTTGAGACGCTCAAGAAGGAAGGCGAGCAGGGCCGCAAGAAGCTGAACCAATATACCCGCTACCTCACGGTGCTGATCGCCATGTTCCAGTCCTACGGTATCGCCGTGGGCCTTGAGACGATGCATGGCAGTTTCGGCGACGCGGTGATCGATCCCGGCTGGTTCTTCCGTTTCTCGTGCATGATCACCCTGGTTGGCGGCACGATGTTCCTGATGTGGGTAGGGGAGCAAATCACCGCCCGCGGCATAGGCAACGGCACCAGCCTGATTATCATGGCCGGCATCGTCGCTAACCTTCCCACGGCTTTCGCATCGATGCTGGAGATGGGACGCACGGGGGCGCTGTCGCCGTTCTTCATCCTGCTGTTTCTGGTCATCGCGGTCGCGACCATCGCCATAATCGTGTTCGTGGAACGCGCCCAGCGCCGGATCGCGGTGCAGTATCCTAAGCGCCAGGTTGGCAACCGGATGTTCGGCGGCGACTCGACCCACATCCCGCTGAAAATCAACACATCTGGCGTTATCCCGCCGATATTCGCCAGCTCCATCCTTCTGATCCCGGCCACGATCGCCGGTTTCGCGACGAATGGGCCGCCGTGGTTGCAGGTGATCGCGGCCCAGCTTGGGCAGGGTCAGCCGCTCTACCTGGGCCTGTATGCGTTCATGATTATCTTCTTCTCCTATTTCTACACCGCGGTTGTGTTCAATCCGGAGGAGACGGCCGACAATCTGAAGAAATACGGTGGCTTCATTCCTGGCATCCGGCCCGGCAGTGCCACCGCCGACTACTTCGATCGGATCCTGACCCGATTGACCACCGTTGGTGGCATTTACCTCGTGGCGATCTGTCTGCTGCCGCAAATTCTGATCACCGATTACGGCCTTCCGTTCTATTTCGGCGGAACCTCGATTCTGATCGTGGTCTCGGTTACCATGGACACTGTGACGCAGATTCAGTCGCATCTTCTCGCACATCAATACGAAGGTCTTATCCGTAAGACACGGGCGAAGGGACGTCGGTGAAACTTATTCTTCTAGGCCCGCCTGGCGCGGGGAAGGGCACCCAGGCCAAGCGCCTGGAGGAGCGGTTCGGGATCGTGCAGATCTCCACCGGTGACATGCTGCGCGCGGAGGTTGCCGCCGGGAGCCCGGTAGGCAAGGAAGCCAAGGCGGTCATGGAGGCGGGTCAGCTTGTCTCCGACGACATCCTTGTGCGGATGCTTGCTTCCCGCCTGCAGCAGCCAGATGCCGCCAAGGGCTTTATCCTGGATGGGTTCCCTCGCACGGTGCCCCAGGCCGAGGCGCTTGACCGGATGTTGGCCGATAAGCACCTGAAGCTCGACGCGGTTGTTGAGCTGAAGGTTGACGATGCAGCATTAACCGACCGCATCGCCGGTCGCTTCACCTGTTCGAAGTGCGGGACCGGGTACCACGACCAGTTCAAACCGCCCGCCAAGGTCGGCGTGTGCGACTCGTGTGGTTCGACCGACTTCACCCGTCGGGCGGACGACAACCGGGAAACAGTGGCAGCTCGGTTGGAAGCCTATCACCGGCAGACGGCACCGATCATCCCGCACTACGCGGCTGCTGGAATTCTGAAATCCGTTGACGGCATGGCCGATATTGACGAGGTGGCTCGCCAACTCGATGCTGTATTGGCCACGGTTTGACACAGATGTTGAGTTCTTCACGCAGAGTTGATAAGTCTTCGTTGACTCCTGCGTCGCGGAAACTATAGTCCCGCGCTCTGGCGCCACCCCATATGCGGGTTTGGCGCCCTTGCGCGTATTTCAGCCCTTCGGGGCAGTTACAGGCCCGGATCAGACGCCGGGCGACAGGAGAGTCGAGCGTGGCGCGTATTGCCGGCGTGAATATCCCGACGAATAAGCGAGTGACCATTGGGCTTCGCTATATCTATGGCATCGGTCCCGCGAAGGCGGCTGCGATTTGTGAGCAGCTTAGCATTCCCGACGATCGCCGGGTCAATCAGCTTTCGGATGAGGAAGTCCTCCGCATCCGCGAACTGATCGACCGTGAGTATCGCGTGGAAGGCGACCTTCGGCGTGAAGTGTCGATGAACATCAAGCGTCTGATGGACCTGGGCTGCTACCGCGGCCTGCGGCATCGTCGGGGCCTGCCGGTGCGTGGTCAGCGGACCCATACCAACGCCCGCACCCGTAAGGGCAAGGCGGTGGCGATCGCCGGCAAGAAGAAAGTCACGAAATAAGGCAGGCCTTCCGGCCCGTCTTTTGGAAGCATTCGACCGCGTCGGTTTTCGGCGCGGTCGGCAGTTGAAGCAGGATCAAAGAACATGGCGAAACCCGCCGCTGCCGCTCGGCCTCGCCGCAAAGAGCGTAAGAACATCATCGCTGGCGTGGCGCACGTTGCAGCTACGTTCAACAACACGGTGATCACCATCACCGATGCCCAGGGCAACGCGATTGCGTGGTCGTCCGCCGGCAGCCAGGGCTTCAAGGGTAGCCGCAAAAGCACCCCGTATGCCGCCCAGGTCGCCGCCGAGGACGCCGGCAAGAAAGCCCGTGAGCACGGCATGGAAACGCTGGAGATCGAGGTGAGCGGGCCGGGTTCGGGACGTGAGAGCGCGTTGCGCGCGTTGCAGGCGGTCGGGTTCAGCGTTTCGACGATCCGGGACATGACGCCGATTCCGCACAATGGCTGCCGTCCGCGGAAGCGCCGGCGCGTCTGAGATTATCGTTCGCGTCAGCCGGCGCCGTCCGGCCAGGGGCGGGCACGAGGTGCCGAGGTTTTGACACTGTCCAGGGGACATCAGCCGCGCAAGACGCGGTTCGAAAGGTGTTGGTAGTATGAGGCAGAGCGCAGTTATTCAGAGAAATTGGCAATCTCTGATCAAGCCAGAAAAGCTGGAAGTTGAGCCAGGCGCCGATCCGTCGCGCGTCGCCACTGTTGTGGCTGAGCCGCTGGAACGCGGTTTTGGTATGACTCTCGGCAACGCCATCCGCCGCATCCTGCTGTCCTCGCTGCAAGGCGCGGCGGTCACTGCGGTTCAGATCGACGGCGTGTTGCACGAATTCAGCAGCGTGCCTGGCGTTCGTGAGGACGTGACGGATATCGTGCTGAACATCAAGCAGCTCGCGCTGCGGATGCATGGCGAAGGCCCGAAGCGGATGACGCTGACCGCGACCGGTCCTGGCGAAGTCCGTGCTGGACAGATCCAGTCCGGCCACGACATCGACATCATGAACCCCGAGCTTGTTATCTGCACGCTGGATGATGGCGTGAAGCTGGGCATGGAGTTCACGGTCAACCTTGGCAAGGGCTACCAGCCGTCCAGCGTCAACCGTCCGGAAGACGCCCCGATCGGCCTGATCCCGGTTGACAGTATCTATTCCCCGGTGCGCCGTGTGTCCTACAGCGTTGCCCCAACCCGCGTGGGTCAGGTCACCGACTATGACAAGCTGCTGCTGACGGTAGAAACCAACGGCGCCGTGACCCCGGAAGACTCCGTGGCCCTGGCCGCCCGCATCCTGCAGGACCAGCTTCAACTGTTCATCAACTTCGATGAGCCGCAACAGGTTCGCCTGGAAGAGCCGCAGGACGACCTGCCGTTCAACCGCAACCTGCTCCGCAAGGTTGATGAGCTGGAACTGTCGGTTCGTAGCGCCAACTGCCTTAAGAACGATAACATCGTTTATATCGGCGATCTGGTGCAGAAGTCCGAACAGGAAATGCTGCGCACGCCGAACTTCGGCCGCAAGTCGCTGAACGAGATCAAGGAGGTCCTCACCTCCATGGGCCTCGGCCTCGGCATGAGCGTCGCGGGCTGGCCGCCGGAGAATATCGAAGACCTCGCCAAGCGGCTTGAAGAGCCGTTCTAGGCCGGAATTAGGGAAACAGATCAATGCGTCACGGTGTTGCCGGCCGGAAGCTCGGCGTTACCTCCACCCATCGCCTCGCCATGTTCCGGAACATGGCGCATGCGCTGCTCAAGCATGAGCAGATCACCACGACCCTGCCCAAGGCGAAGGAGCTGCGGCCGGTTGCCGAAAAGCTGATCACCCTGGGTAAGAAGGGCGGTCTGGCCAATAAGCGTCTGGCGTATGCCGAACTGCGTGACGATGTGATCGTCACCAAGTTGTTCGGCACGCTGGCAGATCGCTACAAGGCCCGCGCTGGCGGTTACACGCGCGTGCTGAAGGCCGGCGTCCGCTACGGCGACGCAGCCGACATGGCGGTTATTGAGTTGGTCGATCGCGACCCGGAAGCCAAGGGCAAGGACAGCGGTCCGGTGCAGGTTCGGGAAGAAGAGACCGAAGAGTAAAGACCAATCGGCTTTCGCATACGAAAGGCCCTCCCCGGAATATCCGAGGAGGGCTTTTTTCATTCCAGATGATAGGTCAAAGCCAAGGCGACCGGCCGGCGAATCCGTGGGTGACCCGCCCCAGTCGGGTTTTAACTCCCCGGCAATCCGTAAGCCTCAGGAAAGAAGTAATCTTTCCACGATGCGGGCTTAACCTTGATCGTCCCGATCGCCGCCATGAACGCAGCCTGCTTCATCGTGTCCAGCGGAACCGTCGTCCACTCGGTGCCCGGGCCAGAGCCGGCGGCGGTGACGAAATCCTCGGTCAGTTTGGAATTGCTGTCCTCGATCCAGTAGCGCGCGGCGCGGCGTACATCCGTTCGCACGATTTCGGTCGCCTCGTTCAGAGCCTCGTAGACCGCCTGATACAGCTTCGGGTTCCGGTCGTGGAATCGCACGGAGGTATAGGCCACCGTGTACGTCGTTGGCCCGCCGGCGAGATCGAATGACGAAGCGACGACATGGATGTTCGGATGTTCCAACTGTTGTTGCATATATGGCGGCAGGGCCATCACGCAGTTCACGTCTCCACTGCCCGTCAGCAGTGCTACGGTTGCGTCGGCCGGTGACATCGTCACCGTCGCCGCGTCGAAGCGGTTGTACTCTTTGATCCCATAAAGCCTGGCCGCCGCCATCTGCAACGTCACCGCTGGCGACGATACCCGCACTGACGGGACCGGGATCTTCCTGCACTTGCCCAGGTCGGCGATCGTCCTGATCTCCGGATCGTTGCTGGTGATCATATAAGGCAGCGTCACCAGCGCGGTGATCGCCCGTACCTCCTGCGGTGTGCCACGCGCCTTCGCCCACAGCGTGAACATTCCGTTTGGGCTACCGCCGACGATATCCACGGAATCCGAGATCAACGCGTCGTTCATCGACGCCGGCCCGTTGAACCGCACGCCCGAGACCTTCACCTCGGGAATGCCCAGGGCCGCCGCATGCTTCTGGATCAGGTGTTCATGTTCGATGACGTTGAACTGCAGATAGCCCATTGAATACTGCCGGGCGAACCGGACCTCTGGCACCTCGGCTCGCGCCGGCGCGCCGACGGCGAGGACAACCCCCAGTGCGGCAAAGGCCCGCCGCATCATGGGATCATCCACGGCATGACGTACTGTTGCAACACGACCAGCAATCCAAGCAGGAACGTCAACGCGATGCTGTGCTTGAAGGTCCGGGCAAACACCAGGCCCTCTTGTCCCTTCAGGGCGGTCACCGACACGCCCGTTGCGATGTTCTGCGGTGAGATCATCTTGCCCATCACGCCCCCTGAGGAATTCGTGGCCGCGATCAGGACGGGGTTCAATCCAAGCTGATTTGCAGCCACCACCTGGAGGTTACCGAACAACGCGTTGCCCGAGGTATCGCTGCCCGAAAGGAACACCGCCACCCAGCCAAGGAACGGCGAGACCAGGGGGAAGATGAAGCCCATGGAGGCGACACCCTTGCCGAGCGTGTAGTTCATGCCGGAATAGTTCATCAGGTAAGCCAGCCCAACGATCAGCGCTACGGTCAGGATCGCGATCCGGCTTTGCCGCCAGGTCTGTCCAACAGCCGTGACGAAGCGCCCCGGCCCAATGCCAACCAGCGCCGCGGTGATGATCGCCGACAGCAGGATCGCGGTTCCGGTCGCCAGGGGCTGGAACACCCACAGCGCGGCATATGGCTTATCGTTATACAGCGTGATCGCGATCTGATTGTGCAGCCCGGGCCAGGGGATCGCCTGCTGCCCGATCGCGAACACCTTGAGATGCGTCCAGGCGATAACAACCACCGACACGACAATCCATGGCAACCAACCCTGCCAAGCGGGAACTGCCGTTTGACGGGCCGCGCCGGCGACCTTGGCGCTCATCGCGAATGCGGGATCGGCGGCTGGCTTCCACACTCGCAGGAACAGCAGCGTCACGATCAGCGCGGTCATCGAGGACAGAACGTCGGTTAGCGCATAGTCCAGGAAATTGGATGACACGAACTGCCCAGCCGCGAAGCTAACTCCGGACACCAGCAGCACCGGCCACAGGGCTTTGACCGACCGCATGCCGCCATAAATCGCGATGACGTAGAATGGCAGCAGCATCGCCAGGAACGGCAACTGGCGCCCGATCATCGCCCCCAGTTGCGCCGCCGGCAGGCCGGTGACCTGGCCCAGGACGGTCACCGGGGCGCCGAGCGCCCCGAACGCCACCGGGGCGGTGTTGAAGATCAATGTGAAGGTCAGCGCTTCCAGCGGCGGGAATCCGACCAGGATCAAAAGAGCGCTCGTGATTGCCACGGGTGTGCCGAAACCGGAAATACCCTCCAGCAGGCAGCCGAAGCAGAATCCGATCACCACCAGCACGACCCGCCGGTCATTCGGCAGATGATCCAGGACCCAATCCCGAAAGGCATCGAACCGGCCCGAAGCGACGGCAATATTGTAGAGGAGCAACGCGTTGAAGACGATCCACATCACCGGCCACAGCGCGAACACCGCTCCGGCGGCGGCGCTGTCCAGCGCCAAGCCCACGGGCATCTCCCAAGCAGTGACGGCGATCAGCAAGGCCACAACCAGCCCTGCCAACGACGCCTGCCAGGCCGGTCGGCGCAGCACCCCAAGCATGACCAGCACGACGGCGATAGGCAGAACGGCAACCAGGAAGGACAGCGGCAGGCTGTTTGCCACCGGCGTCAGCAGTTGATGGAACATTTTCCTCAGATCCCTTATCGATCGTGCCGCAATACGGAGTTAATTTCTTAGACACAAGATCGGCGAAGCCGATCGTTCCGCGAAGCCGATAATCTTGGGCACATCCGACGTGGCTGGGTCAAGGAGATAGGCGAGCGGCGCCAATGACGAGACCGTTCTCGGTTTGCAACAGTGCCGCGAATCCCTCTCCGGCTGGCGTGGGGCCAGATGGGAGCCAATCCGGTTTCAATCGGGGGTCAAGGATCGGACGATGTTGGATTCCACCAGCATCCGCCCGCTGTTTGATTGTCGGCAGCGATACCGCCGTTGATCCAGGCTTGCTCTTGAAGGTTCAGTAATGACGGGGCTAGCCACACGCCGCGTTCAACCCCCGGCAGCGGATTTCGAAGTCGCTCGAAATGAACTCCGGCCGTTTGTACAGACCCCGCATCCAGGCCGCGAGCATGCACAGTTCCTCCAGCTTCACGACTTCATCCAGCGTGCCCCGCGGAAACCGAAGCTCAAAGCTATCGGCGATCGTATCCAGCAGTCCTTCCACCTGCTCGATGGTCAGCCCGCAATCGCTTTCAAGCACAGCCGACCGTGTCAGGATCGCTTCGTCCACCGTATGGTCGTCGCGAATCAGTTTCACGATCCAGCGGAACATGTGCATCCAGTTCTTTACGTCATCGATGGGGCGCTGCACGGCCAAGGCTCCAGGTTCTCGGTCAGTCCCTCCTCCGATGGCACAAATTAGATAATAAATGATTTACGCGGCATGCGGGGATGTGTCCCATCTTCCGGGGGGCCCGCGCGGGGCTTTCCCCGAAACGTCTATCGCGCGACAATCGTCCGATGCCGGTTCAACCCAAACTCCGCGCGGCCGCCGTTTCGCGCCAGACCCGCCTGACGGCTGTGATCGTTGCCTGCGCGCTGTTCATGCAGAATCTCGACTCGACGATCATCGCCACCGCTCTGCCAACCATGGCCCGGGCGTTCGGTTACGACCCGGTGCGGATGAACGTCGCGCTGACGTCCTATCTGCTCAGCCTGACCGTCTTTATCCCCGCCAGCGGCTGGGTTGCCGATCGTTACGGGACCCGCAACGTCTTCCGTGGTGCGATCATCGTCTTCACCATCGGCTCGGTTTTGTGTGGGCTGTCGCAGGGCCTGATCGAGCTGGTTGCCGCCCGCGTCCTGCAAGGTCTTGGGGGCGCCATGATGGTGCCGGTTGGCCGTTTGCTGCTGCTGCGCACCGCCGCGAAAACCGAATTGGTCGCCGCGATGGCCTGGCTGACCGTGCCGGCCCTGCTCGGTCCTGTCGTCGGGCCGCCGGTTGGAGGGTTTATCGTCACCTATTTCGACTGGCGCTGGACGTTCTTCATCAACGTGCCCGTCGGACTGATTGGCCTGATCGCCGTCAGTCTTTTCATCAAGGACTTCCGCGAGCCGCCAAAAGGCGCCTTTGACCTGCGTGGCCTGATCCTGACCGGCGGGGCGCTGGTTTGCGCGATGTTCGGCATGGAGACTGTTGGCAGGGGTCTTGTGGACCCGATCGTTACCGAGGGCATGATCGCGGCGGGCGTGGCTATCGGGTTCGTCTATTACCTCCATGCCCGTCGCCATCCGGCGCCGTTGCTGGATTTCACGTTGATGAAGCTGCCGACCTTCGGGCTGTCATTCAGCGCCATGATGCTGTTCCGCACCGGCATCGGCGCGATCCCGTTCCTGTTGCCGATGATGCTGCAGGTCGGCTTTGGCGAATCGGCGGCACAGAGCGGTCTGGTCACGTTCGCCAGCTCCGCCGGGGCGCTGGTCATGAAACCGGCCGCGCAACATGCCCTGCGGCTGTTCGGCTTCCGCGATACGCTGATCTGGAACGGCATTCTGTCGGGAATCATGCTGACCGCGTGCGCGCTGTTCCGCCCAACCTGGCCGGCTGCCGCGATCTATCTGGTGCTGCTGGTCGGCGGCTTTCTGCGATCGCTGCAATTCACCGCGTATAACACCCTGGCGTACGGCGACGTGCCCCGCCCGCAAATGAGCGCCGCGACCAGCCTGTACACCGCCGGCCAGCAACTCGCCGCCACGATCGGCGTCACCATCGGCGCGCTCGCGCTGGAAGCCGCCAGGACATTCGCCCATCACCTGACGCCCGAGACGTCGGACTTCAGCGCCGCCTTCGTCGTCGTGGGGATGATGACGCTGGCCGCGGTGCCGATCGGGTTCATGATGCCGGCCAACGCGGGGGATGACCTGACGGGACGGCACGCGCAAAAGGCGGGAGAATAACGACCGGCGATCAAACACGCAGCCATCCCTCGCTGACGATCACCGCCTCACCGCCGATCCGCGCTTCCAGCAGCGCCTGCCCGCTGACATCCAAAGACACCGTGATCCGTGATGGCCGTCCCATCGCGTCCCCTTGCTCGACAACAAAGCTGTGCCGCCCATCGGCGGGCTTCTCGAAATCCATGAACACCTGGGCAAACGCGGCGGCGGCCGAACCGGTCGCCGGATCCTCTGGCACACCGACCGCTGGGGCGAACATTCGGGCATGGAATGCGTTCGTGGGGTCGATCGTGTCGGCGCAATAAACGAACGCATTGGTGAAGCCATCGTTGGGTGCGCCAAACGCGATCTCGAATGCCTCTCCGTTGGGGCGCGCCCGCGTGACGGCGTCACGGGTGCGTAACGGCACGCAGCGGAATGGATTGCCGGCGGAGTAGATCGCGGGCTGGTATGTAGCGAAACCGATATCCGCTTCGTCGAGCCCCAGGCCAAGCGCCAGCACTGCCCGATCCGGCAGCGACCCGACGCGTTCCGGCAATCGTGGCAGGGTAAACGTCGCCGCGCCGCGTTCCGGCCCCTCCACCTCGACCGCGCATGGCACCGGTCCGATCATTTCCTCCAGCGTGATGCCCAACGCCCCGGCTTTGCCGTCGCGATCCAGCAGCCCGAGCAATACGGCCGTTCCGACGGTGGGATGGCCGGCGAAGGGGACCTCGCGGCCGGGTGTGAAAATACGCACGCTGGATCGATTGGCCGGGTTGGACGGGAAAGCGACGAACACGGTTTCGGACAGGTTGAACTCCCGAGCGATGGCCTGCATCCGGCTGTCGGTCAAACCTTGCGCTTCCAGCACAACCGCCAACGGATTCCCCGCCAGCGCCTGTCCGGTGAAGACATCGAGGGTGAAGAAATGCCGTTTCATCGGGTGAGCTCCTTCGTGGCGTCCAGGACGCTTTGTCGGCAGTATCCATTCCGCGCTGCAAGCCTGCCGCCTACTGGGGCGCCGTGGCGCGTTATCGGATTACATTGCCCTTGGCTAACCCCAGGCAATTGGTTCTCGGTACTCCTACAGAACCATCCGTTCAAATCCTGGAATTCACGCGGGAACAGGACCGCGTAACCGTCGCCGGGGCGGTCAGACTCACGGGCCAAAGCCGCGGCGGCGTCCGCGATCACCTCAAGGCACTGACAAAGGGACGGCACCTCGTACCGCGCGGCGCGTGGTATGGACTGACCTGAGGTGAGCCGGAGCGATAGCGGTAGCCAGTAAACGCTCGCCAGACGCGCAAGGTGATCGAAGGCCAGGCCTCAGGCGGTAACGAGGGTATCGTAGGAGCGTAACGCCTCCAGCCGTCCGGCCGCTTGAGGCCCCCGCGCAAGGCCCACTGCCGTTGACCCCACCCAACCTCCCGCCCCAAGCTACCCAAAACGGGAGGAACCAACCGTGCTGACTCAGGAAGACAATACCCTGCTAACCCGCACCGGCCCTGGCACCGCAATGGGCGCGCTGTTCCGCCGCTTCTGGCAACCCGTCGCGCTCAGCCGGGAACTCCCCGAACCCGACGGCCCACCCATGCGCCTGAAAATCCTGGGCGAGGACCTGCGCGCGTTCCGTTCAACCGATGGAACCGTCGGTCTGGTTTCCCCAAGATGCCCCCATCGGGGCGCCGACCTCTTCTACGGTCGAAACGAACGCAATGGCATCCGCTGCGTCTATCACGGCTGGAAGTTCGGCACCGATGGGCGCTGCCAGGAACTCCCCACCATGGACTCAGGACCGGCCCGCGAAAAAGCCGAACAAAACGTCCGCCTGAATGCCTATCCCACCCGCGAAGCGAATGGTTTCATTTGGTCCTATCTCGGCCCGCCCGGCCAGGTGCCGCCATTCCCGGAACTGGAATTCACCACGGTCCCACCATCCCACACCTACGTCTCCAAGAAGCTCCAGCAATGCAACTGGGCGCAGGCCTGCGAGGGCGGCCTGGACACCGCCCATTTCTCCTTCCTCCACATGGCCCTGGACGATGGGGAAGACGCCACAGCGAAACTACTGACGAAGGTGTCTTCCAACACCGACACTGTCCGCTGGATGCGTAACGATGGCGCCCCTCGCTTCACGATCCTCGACCACGCGGCCGGCCTGATCCTCGGGGCCGCCCGCCGCGGCGACCCGAACGAAAACTACTGGCGCATCAGTCAATTCCTGATGCCCAATCACGGCCTGACCCCCAATGCGTTCCCCGGCGAGAACTACCACGGCCAATGCTGGGTCCCGATCGACGATGTCTCCTGCTGGATCTATAACTACACCTGGAACCCCGATCGCCCTCTGTCGAACGCGGAACGGGACCGCTTCGCCAATGGTTCAGGCATCCATGCGGAAGTTGACGCCCATTACATTCCCATCCGCCGCCGGGAGAATGAATATCTGCTGGACCGAAACAAACAAAAATACGAGACCTACACGGGTATAGACGGCGTTTCGGAACAGGACGCCTGCATCCAGGACAGCCAGGGCCTGATCGCCGACCGAACCACGGAACACCTCGGCCCAACCGACATGGGCATCATCCGCTTCCGCCGCCTGATCCTGGACTCGGCCAAGGCCCTTGCCGCCGGGGACCCGCCAAGAGCGCTTAACCATCCGGCGGCATACAAGGTCCGAGGCGGCGGCGCCGTCGCCCCGGCCACCCAATCCCTGCCCGAAGTGCTTCAAGCCCGCTTCGGAACCTGATCCGTGCGCACCGAACTGATCTCCATCCCAACCGAAACGGTCCCTCTGGACGGCGCCCTGCACCTGCCCGACGGCCCAGCCACCGGCGCCGTCCTGCTTTTCCACGGCAACACCATGAACTTTTACACCGGTGCGCCCAGGTTCCTGCCGCCGGCGTTGACCGCGATGGGCTACGCCTGCCTGGCGTTCAACCGCCGAGGCCACGATATTCTCTCCATCCGGGACAGCCGCGTGGCCGAGGGTGCCGCGTTCCAGCTCACCCGGGAAGGCATGGACGACAACCGCACCGCTGCCGCGTGGATGGCGGCGCGGGGTTTCCCCCCACCGGTCATCATCGGCCACAGCAACGGGGGCATGCTGTCCGTCCCCCACGTCGTGGCTCATCCTGACACGCCGGCACTGGTTCTGCTCTCGGCGCATGGCGGCGGCCGCGACGGGCTGCGGCGCACCAGCCGAGCCGGTCTGATGGCGGCGGAGCGGGTCGATGAAATGATCGCCGGGGCCGAAGCGCTTGTCGCGGCGGGCCGCGGCAAGGAGCTGATGCTGATGCCGGGCTGGTGGTATGTCATCACCGCCGAAAGTTTCCTGGACCGCAACACCCAGATGCCAGACATCCTGGAATTCGCATTCCAGATCAAATGCCCTGTCCTGTATATCCGCGGTGATCAGGAAAGCGCCGAGAACTACCCCGCCGAAAAATTCCAGGTCCGCGCCGGCGGCCCCTGCCGCGTCGATATCATTCCCGACTGTGATCACTTCTATAAAGGACGCGAACAGGCGGTTATCGATCGGGTCACCGCATGGCTACGGACGACGGTGCACGCCTGACTCAGTGTCTCCGGCGCCACGCCCATGTTCACTCTGGCCATAAAAGTGGCTCGGCGTTCTTGACACCTGTTTCCCCCGTCGGTAGCTAGCCCCGGCTTTCCGGCATGTAATGTTGCCAGGAGCGAGCATGAGTCAGGATACCGGCGGCCCAGACCCCTCTTTCGAGGAGAGGTTGAAGGTGGCCAGAAGCAAGCAGGGTCTCGACGCCCCGCCGAAGCGCCCCCTGAACGATCAGGGCGAGCTCGGTGGTTCAGCGTGGGGAATCGGCGCGCGGGTTGGGGTAGAACTTGTTGCAGCCCTTGTGGTGGCGGTCGCCATCGGGTACGGGCTGGACCACGTTTTCCACACCACCCCAATTCTAACCGTCGTGTTCGTCCCACTGGGCGGTGCGGCTGGCATTATGAATGTTTGGCGCCTGTTCGCGCCAAAGAAGTCTGATAGGTAGGAGCGCACAGCGTGGCGGCCGAGGGTTCGAACAGCATCGACGCGCTGGGGCAGTTCCAGCTTCATCCGGCATTGGGCGCCATTGGCGGTTCGGTGAACTTCACCCAATCGAATCTGATGATGGTGATCGCCAGCGTGGCGATCCTGGCCTTTCTGTATCTGGGCATGAAGCCCCGTGCCATGGTGCCAGGCCGTCTGCAGGCCGCGGCCGAGATGGGCTATGAAACCATCATGTCGATGTGCGTCGAAACCATCGGCGGACATGAGGGAAAAAAATACTTCCCGTTCGTGTTCACCCTGTTTTTCTTTATCTTGTTCGGGAACCTTATGGGCGTATTCCCGCTGTTCTTCACCTTCACGAGCCATGTGATGGTGACGCTGGCGCTGTCGCTGACCGTGTTTATCCTGGTCACCGTCGTCGGCATCAAGGAACACGGGCTGCACTGGTTCACTTATTTCGTGCCGCAAGGCATCCCGAAGGCGCTGGCACCGCTGATGGTCACGATCGAGGTCATTTCCTACCTCTCGCGCATCATCTCCCTGTCGGTTCGTCTTTTTGCCAACATGATGGCTGGCCACGTGATGCTGGAGGTCTTCGGATCCTTCATCGTGATGCTTGGCGGCCTCGGATTGCTGGGCTACTTCCCGGCCGCTCTCTCGCTCGGTGTCAATACGCTGCTGATCGGGTTCGAGTTGCTGGTGGCAACCCTGCAGGCTTACGTCTTTGCGATCCTGACCTGCATCTATCTGCACGACGCGGTTCACCTGCACTGACATCCCTCTAACAACCTCTGTACCAACCGGGTGGGCTCCTCCGCCCGCGCGACCGGATAACGAAAGGAACTCGGACTATGGACGTCGCTTCCGCCAAGATGCTGGGTGCCGGCATTGCTATGATCGCTCTCGCCGGGGTCGGCATCGGCATGGGCACGATCTTCGGCTCGCTGGTGACCAGCGTGGCCCGTAACCCCGCTTCCCGCGACCGCGTGTTCGGCTTGGCCATTCTTGGCTTCGCGCTGACAGAAGCCGTCGCGCTGTATGCGCTGGTTATCGCCTTCATCATCCTCTTCGTCTGATAAAGGCGGGCGTACCGCGTGTGCGCCCGGCAATCATTATGAAGAAGCTTGGCACCATGAAGCTGTCCCGGATCGTTCCGCTTTTGGCGGCAGGTCTGTTGATGCTGCCAGCCGCCGCGAAGGCGGAAGGCATGCCTCAGCTCGATTTCTCGACTCCGCTGACCCTCAGTCAGGTTGTCTGGGGCGCGATCATCTTCATCGTGCTGTATATCATGCTGTCCAAGACCGGCCTGCCGATGGTGGCGTCGGTCCTGGAAGAGCGTGCGACGAAGATTGCCAAAGACCTGAATGAGGCTCGGGCCGCCAAGGCCAGCGCCGACGCCGGCATGGCGGAAGCCGATCAGGCGACCGCCAAGGCTCGTGCCGAATCCCAGTCGGCCATCAACGCCGCGCTGGAAGAAGCCAAGAAAGCCGCCGCAGCTCAGGCCGAGACGCTGAATGCACGGCTCGAAAAGCAGTTGCATGACGCCGAGACGCAAATCGCCCAGGCCCGCGCCTCGGCCATGAGCGCGATTCGTCAGGTGGCAACCGAGACGGCCGTGACGGTCGTGTCCCGCCTGACCGGGGCCACGCCGGATGCTGCCCAGGTAGACAGTGCCGTTGGGTCGGCCCTGGCTGCTCGCGGTCTCGGCTAACCAGGAGCAGACCACGATGCATCACGAGGCAAGCTTCTTCGCCGAACCCCGGAACTGGGTCGTCCTGGCGTTCTTCCTGTTCTTCATCCTGTTCGGGAAGAAGATCTGGGGCGCCCTGTCTGGCATGCTTGACGCCCGTGCCGTAACGGTGAAGGCGGAGCTCGAGGAAGCCTCCAGGCTCCGTCGGGAAGCCGAATCGATGCTGCGCGATGCGGAAAAGCAACGCACGGACGCAGTGGCGGAAGCAAAGGCCCTGATACAGGGCGCGCAACACGAAGCCGCACGCCTAAGCGCCGCCGCCGCCGCCGAAGCCGAAGCCTCCGCCAAGCGGCGGGAGCAGATGGCAATCGACCGTATCGCCGCCGCCGAGAAGGCCGCTGTCGATGACGTTCGCCTTGCCGCCGCCGACGTCGCGACCACCGCCGCTCGGCAGGTAATTGCCCACGGTCTTAGTGTCGAAGCTGATGCCGTATTGATTGATCAGGCTATTAACCAGCTACCGACGGCCCTGGCCGCCCGTCGCGCGGCTTGATCCTTGCGTCCGCAATGGCCCGGCGCAGTCCGGGCCATTCGACTTAAGTTACCCTCCGGCCGCGAATATCGGGTCGAGTGCTTTTCCCCAAAGCTTCACGCCGCCGGTAATTCCCGCCTCATTGGAAACCAGTTGGACATTGGCCGGTAAGTCCAAGTCCACCTGCTTGGCACTGCCGCCGCCGATATAGAGCGTATCGAACCCGACGAGCGTGGTGATGCACGCCAGCACGCGCCGAAGGCGGCGATTCCAGCGCGCTCGGCCAACCTCTTTAAGGGCCGCGGCGCCGATGAACTGGTCGTAGGTCTTCCCCTTGTGGATCGGGTGCTGGCTCAACTCCAGATGGGGAGCCGGGCGGCTGTTCTGAAACAGTGCGAAGCCCATTCCCGTACCCAGGGTAATCACGCACTCCAGGCCCCTGCCTCTGATGACACCAAGGCCTTGCACCTCGGCGTCGTTCAGCATCCGAACCGGCTTGCCGAGCCTGTCGGTTAGCGACGCGGCCAGGGGAAAATGCCGCCAGTCCGGTGTGCCGAGATTGGGGGCGGTCAGAACCTGACCCCCACGAACCACACCTGGAAAACCGACCGAGATCCGGTCAAAATGGCTCAAGGGGTTCGCCAGATTGACCAGCGCATCCACGACCACTTGAGGAACCGGGTTCGGCGGTGTGTCCACCCGATTCGGGCCGGCGACCATCGCGCCATACTGATCCAGCAACCCCGCCTTCAACCTGGTGCCACCGATATCGATCGCCAGGGTAAGCGGACCGGCCTTGCGTGGCGGGTCGGGATTGATATCCATGGGTCGTGTTTCCTCGCTGCTGCTGCCCAGATGGGGTTCCACCGGGGAAAGCGAAAGGTCAACGAGGGCGAAGCACCCTCCAGATTCCGTCAACCGCGCCGACGTCGCGAACATTCTGATCGTCGCGCGCCCCGACCGTCCCGCGTAGGAACACGAGACCCCGCGTCCGCCGCGTCACTTCGCCGCGGAGTTCGATGAATTCCCCAGGCTTGATGGCATCCAGAAAATGGGTGTTGAGCTGGATCGTCGTGCATGGCGCGCGCTCTGCCGCCTCCCACGCCATGAAACTCAGGCCGTGATCGGCGAAGGCCATGAGCACACCGCCATGGATGACGCCGTTGTTGTTCGCATGGTCGGCTTCGGTCGGCATCCCATAGCGCCAAATCCCATCGACCCTCTTAGCCCAGGGAATACCGAGGCCCCCGGGCAACGGAGCCCCTGGAAGAGCGCGCCACCCATCGGCAGCGTGATCGTAGCCGCTCATAGCGCGGCCAGCCGGGCCGGCAGGTCCAGAAGGCTGGTCAGCCGGATATGCGCCCGGTCCATCTCCGGCAGGTCCGCGTGCATCCATCCCCAGGGGCCTCGCCGCACGAAGACCGCCTTCATTCCCGCCGCCAGACTTGGGAGCACGTCGTTGTCCAGCCGGTCGCCAACATAGGCGATCGATTCGGCCGGAACGCCCGCCGCATCGACGATCTTGGAAAAAAACGCCGGATCTGGCTTGGCGACGCCCCAGCCGGCGGAGCTGGCGATCAGGTCGGCCGGCAGTTCCAGCCGCGCCAACGCCGCTTCCGACTCGACTGGCTGATTGCCGGCGATCAGCACCTTGTAACCGGCCGTCCGCAGCGCGGTCAGGCATGGGATCGCGTCCGGATACAAATCCCGGGCGCAAAAATCATAAACCCAGCCCTGCGAGGCGCGAACCTTTCGGGCTGTGGCTGGGTCCATATCCGGCCGGAAAATCTCAAACACCCGGCGGAGGGACTCACCTCGCTCCATCGTGACCCCAATGGCAGTGAACAGCGTCATTGCTGGGACGCCCAGGAATTCGGCCCATTCGAGCCAGTGGCGGGTTTCGTCGATCAGGGTTTCCCCAACATCGAAGCAGACAGCACGAACAGTCATGGAAGGCAGGTCGATCCTTAAGGGCTGGCTCGGATCATGTTGCCCCCGGCGTTCGGTGGCAATGCTGGATCAACCATTCCGTACCAATGCGTCCTCGCCCGGGCGGGTCAGGGCAGATGACGCACCACCACGCTCCGGGACCAAACACCTAGTCATCGTCTTGATGTCGTGCGCCATTGGCGTTTGCCGGACAAGAAGAAGGGGATCGTTGGCGTCTTAATCGGCTTCGCCGGGATGGCGGTCCCGATCGCCGCCAAAAGGCCCGAGACAGCCTCTCGCCATGCTTCGGCCGCATCCGCGGGGGCACTGATTACAGGCGGAGTCTCCAGCCACAGGCCGATGGCCCGGCTTAGGCTGTCGGCGTTCGGTTCGCAGAAGACGCCCTGGGGCGCCCCCGAAAGCTGCTCTCTCAACCCACCGACTCGGGTGGCGATCACCGGCCGGCCGGCCGCGAGCGCCGCCGCCGCGACACCGCTCTGGCTGGCCTCGCGGTAGGGCAGGATCAGCGCGTCCGACCATGCCAGCAGGCTGCCAATCTCGGTTTCCGGCACCCAGCGGTTTTCGACACGCACGCCGGGGCAGGCCCTTAGCTTGCCGAGCGTTGGGGTTTCCGGGCCACTTCCCACCACCCGAATCTCCAGTGCTGCTTGCCCGTTCATCCGGGTCAATGCCTCCGCGAGCAGATCGAGCCCTTTATAAGGCAGCAACCGGCCGAAAAAGAGCAGGCGCGGAGGCCCATCGAGCCGGCCTCCCGAGGGCACATCAAAGGCGAACGGCGGATGCTCGAAGAGGATCAGTGGTCGCCGGGCGGCATCTGTCAGCCGCTGCTCACGCAGTCGGCTACCCACGGGTTCGCACAGCGCGGCGAGAGCGTCGGCGGTGCGGCACAACAAGCGTTGTAGAATCATTTGGCCGGGAAACCCGTCTCCAGGGTGGGCATCGGCGTCATGAACCACGACCACCAGGCGCGTGCCCAGAACGCGCAAGGCCAGGGCCATCAGCAAATCCAGCGGTCCGGGCATCGCGCAGATGGCGAGATCGGGCGCGATCCGGCGCAGCTTCCAGGCCATGAATGGCAGCGCCAGGGGAATGGTGACCAGGCGCGCCAGGCAGGACGCCATGCCGCGGTAGGTGTGGACCTGCATCGCGCATGGCGGCGGGTTGGGTCCGGCCAGGATCTCGGCGTCCTGGCAGAGCGACAGAGACGCACCGATACCTGGACGGCCTTGCAGCGCCTCGGCCAGGCAGGCCGCGAACCGGGGGCCGGCACCGCGGCGCCCCCACTGCCAGACAAGGATTTTCACCGCAATCCCTCCAGCGCGGCGACCAGTTGCTTTCCCCCGAGCTTCGCCGACAGGCTGGTTCGGGCACGCTCGCCCATGGATCGGCGCCGGGCTGGATCGTCGGCCAGTGCTCTCAGGATCGATGCGGCCTCGGCCACGTCGGGTTCCGCCCACAGGCCGCGATAAACCGCTCGGTCATCCCGAGCGGGGGCGAGGCGGTAGGAAATCGGGGCGGCATTGGTGCTGTCCATGAAGTCGGTGTTGCCGGACCAGCCCGTGGCGATCACAGGTTTGCCCAGCAGCATCGCCTCGGCCATGACCAGGCCGAAGCCTTCTCCACGGTGCAGCGACAGAACGATATCCGCGCAGGCGGTCAGGGCGTGGCGGTCACCAGGCGACAGGGTTCTGGTATCGATGCGGATGTTGGGCGCCTGGGCCATCTGCCGCAGGCGGTCGAAGTCGGCGGGTGCGTGTTCGGGGTGGCTGACTTTTAACACCAGCACGCGATCGCGCCGGTTGCCGAAGGCGCCACGAAAGGCGGCGATGGCGGCGAACGGATTCTTCCGGGTGAATGACGAGGCGAGGTTGAACGACACCAGCACGATGACGGCGTCGTCCGGCAGACCAAAATCAGCTCTGGACGCCTCCGACGGGACTGGAGGGGCAAGCCCCAACGCCGGCGGGACCACCTTCACTCGCCCGGGCAACAGCGGCTCCAGAGCGGCGGCGGTGAAGTGCGAGGGAACCCAGACCTGATTGACGCAAGCCAGTGCCGGGCGCCATTCTGGCGGAACCTCCGGCATTTCCCAGGCCCAGTAGCCGATGATGGGCCGGTTGCGGCTGATGGTCGCTGGCAGACGCAGCAGGGCGAGGGGCAGCATCGGCGCGTTGATATGCAGGACGAGCGGCACATTCGGTGGCGGAAGTGCGGATTGGCTTACTGGGACTTCTGGAAGTCGGTCGATCGGGGGCGGCAGGTCCATTGTCCAGACGGGAATACCTAACTGCCGCGCGGCCGCCGCCATGATCCTGGCGCCCTCGCCAAGCCCCGATGCCTTGGATAACTCGCCGACGATGGCGATGCCGGGGGTGACCGGGGCGGCGATCGGCCCGGGTTTGGGGGCGATCAAACCGCTCGTTCGCGCCATCAGTTGGCGCCGCAGAACCGGGGGAAGGCCGCGCCAGATCGCGTGCGGGGCCGACGGAACGAACGATGTTGGGGTGGGTGAGGGCATACGGGCGATGATCGCCGGTATGGGTTAACAACTGCTTAAGACGGCGCGGTTGCTGAACGGTTGCCATGGGCACCGGAGCGACCCGCTTCGCAATCAGGCCCCGGTTGTTGAAACCACGGTGTTATTCGTTGCGGAGTTTTGGCTTTTGCCCGACGGGCATTTCGCCGTCATAGAAAGGCAAGAGACGAACAACATCATCTATTTCGTCGGCCATGGTGTCGTGGTCATAGCCGCTCCGGTGCTGGCTGGACCGGCCGAAGCCGCGACCGGTGGATGACCACGACCAGCTTGCCGGATGCCCCGTCTTTGCAGAACGGGGTGGTCTTGTCCGCGGTTTCGATGAACCGCACCGGCATTTCTCGGGGTTGAAGCCCTGGAAACACCAAGTTTGTCGAAGCGGTTGCTTCACGGCTTGCGCGATGGGCGTGGTGGGCGCTACTCCCCGCCGTTGAAAGTCTGGAGAAATCAGCCGCCATGGCCGTCAAGGATGTGAAAAAGGTCGTTCTCGCCTACTCGGGTGGGTTGGATACAAGCGTGATCCTGAAATGGCTGCAAACGACCTACCGATGTGAGGTCGTGACCTTCACCGCCGATCTGGGCCAGGGCGAGGAACTTGGGCCGGCGCGCAAGAAGGCCGAGATGGCCGGCGTGAAGGAAATCTTCATCGACGACCTGCGTGAGACGTTCGTGAAGGACTTCGTGTTCCCGATGTTCCGGGCGAACACGCTGTATGAGGGCCAGTATCTGCTGGGAACGTCGATCGCGCGCCCGCTGATCGCCCAGCGGCAGATTGAGATCGCCGAGCAGGTCGGCGCGGACGCGGTGGCGCATGGCGCGACCGGAAAGGGCAACGACCAGGTGCGGTTCGAGCTGTCGTATTATGCGCTCAAGCCCGACATCAAGATCATCGCCCCGTGGCGCGAATGGGAGCTGACCAGCCGCACAAGGCTGATCGAGTTCGCCGAGAAGCATCAGATCCCCATTTCCAAGGACAAGCGCGGCGAGGCGCCGTTCTCGGTTGACGCGAATCTGCTGCATTCGTCGTCCGAGGGGAAAATCCTGGAAGATCCCGCGGTCGAGGCGGATGAAGCGGTCTATCAGCGGACGAT
This sequence comes from Acetobacteraceae bacterium, assembly GCA_003506895.1. Classification (GTDB taxonomy): domain Bacteria; phylum Pseudomonadota; class Alphaproteobacteria; order Acetobacterales; family Acetobacteraceae; genus Rhodopila. The sequence continues at coordinate 53,013 of DNXO01000069.1, forward strand.
CCGGCCGGAGGATGCGCCGGATACCCCGACGGTGATCAGCATGGATTTCGTGGGCGGCGACCCGGTGGCGATCGACGGGGTGACGTTATCCCCGGCCGCGATCCTGACGAAGCTGAACGAACTAGGGAAAGCCAACGGCATCGGGCGGCTGGACCTGGTGGAAAACCGCTTCGTCGGCATGAAG
>DNXO01000069.1:53449-86855 GCA_003506895.1 Acetobacteraceae bacterium
TTCGTCGGCATGAAGTCGCGCGGGGTGTATGAGACTCCGGGCGGCACGATCCTGCTGGCGGCCCACAGGGCGATCGAGAGCATCACGCTGGATCGTGAGGCCTGTCATTTGAAGGACAGCCTGATGCCGCGTTATGCGGAGCTGATCTACAACGGCTTCTGGTTCAGCCCGGAGCGGCGGATGCTTCAGGCGCTGATCGACACCAGCCAGCATAGCGTGACCGGCCGGGTGCGGCTGAAGCTTTACAAGGGCAATGTCACCTGCATTGGCCGGGAAAGCCCGAACAGCCTGTATTCGATGAAGGTGGTGACGTTCGAGGATGACCAGGGCGCCTACGATCAGGTGGACGCGCAAGGCTTCATCAAGCTGAACGCGCTGCGGCTGCGCCTGGGCGCAATGGCGGGTCGGCGCGGCGGCGCGCTGTAGGATTGGACTGACCGGAAGGGGCGGAATCGTTCCTTCTGGTCTGACCGATTGGGGTGCATGACGGTTCCAAACCGGAGTCTACGGCCTTGTACATCCCAGCCCATTTCAACGAGCCCCGCACCGACGTCCTTCATGACTTCATCCGTGCGAGCGGCCTCGCCACGCTGGTGTCGATGACCGCCGACGGCATGATCGCCAGTCATGCACCGTTGATGCTGGACCCGGAGCCCGGACCCTACGGCACATTGATCGGGCACCTCGCGAAGGCCAATCCCCATGCGGGCGCAGCGTTGGACAGCGTGCGGACGCTGGTGATCTTCCAGGGTCCGGACGGCTACATCACGCCGTCCTACTACGCCGCCAAGAAAGAGCACGGCAAAGTCGTCCCGACCTGGAACTACACCGCGGTCCACGCCTATGGCACGCTGGAGGTCTTTGACGATCCCGACCGGCTGCTGGCGGTGGTGACGCGCCTGACGGACAGGCATGAGGCGTCGCGGGCGAAACCCTGGGCGGTTTCCGACGCACCAGCGGATTTCGTTCACGGCATGCTGCGCGGCATCGTCGGCATCGCCCTTCCGATCGTTCGGTTGGAGGGCAAAATCAAAATGAGCCAGAACCGCCCGGCGGCCGATATCGCCGGCGTGGTCGAGGGGCTGCGTGAGGACGGGCAGGACGCTTTGTCGCGTGCCGTCAACCAGGCGGCTGGCAGTTAGCAGGACACCCGCCACGGCGGACAAAGCAGGTGTGGAAAGAACGGCGCGACGACTGCTGGAGCCGCCGCGCCCGCAACATTTCAGGTGCTCGACGAATTGAACGCACCGCCGTCCAGCAGCAGATTCTGCCCGACGATGTAGCCGATCTTCGCGGAACACAGGAACGCGCACGCATCGCCGAATTCGGCGGGGTCGCCCGCTCGGCCGGCCGGATTGGTGGACAGACGCTCTGCCACGATCTCATCCACCGGGCGGTTGCTCTTGCGGGCCGCTTCCTGAAACCCGCCGCGCAGACGGTCGGTCAGGAACGGGCCGGGCAGGATGTTGTTGATGACGACGTTATGCTTCGCGACCTGACGGGCCAGGCCCGCGACGAAGCCGGTCAGGCCGGCACGGGCGCCGTTGCTCATGCCCAATTCGGGAATCGGCGACTTCACGGAACCGGAGGTGATGTTGACGATGCGGCCGAACTGGCGACCGATCATGCCGTCGATCACCGACTTGATCAGGAAGATCGGCGCCAACATGTTGGCATCCACCGCCTTGATCCACATGTCGCGGTCCCATTCACGGAAATCGCCGCGCGGCGGGCCGCCATTGTTGTTCACCAGGATGTCCGGGTTCGGGCAGGCGGCCAGGGTGGCGGCGCGGCCTTCCTCCGACGTGATGTCCCCGGCGACGGCGGTGACTTTCGCCCCGGTCAGTTGGCGGATTTCGGCGGCGGTCGCTTCCAGCGTCTCGGCGGTGCGGGCGGTGATGACGAGTTCGACGCCCTCACGCGCCAGCGACATCGCGCAGGCCTTGCCGAGGCCTTTGCTGGCGGCGCAAACGATGGCTTTCTTGCCCTGTAGTCCCAAATCCATTGATCGTTCCTCCTAGTGGATGGGAACGGTTCTATCAGCGGGAATCAGGATCGCCTACTGCCCACGCCTACCGGGGCTCGGTTTCTGTTTCCATCCGCCCACGTTGACGCCGGCCGATCGCCAGTTCGGTCACCACGCCATGCAGGGTCCGCAATTCCTGGTCGGTTACCTCGCCACGCTGGAACAGATGCCGGATGTTCCGCACCATCCCGGGCCGCTTGGGCAGGTTGCGCAGGAAGCCGCAGGCGTCGAGTTGATCGACCAGATGGGTCAGGAAATTGTCCAGCTTGCCCTTGGTGGCCACCTGCGACTCATTCGTCATCAGGCTGCGCGGCGGGGTGTCGTCCTCGGCCGTCCACCACTCATAGGCCATGACCATCACCGCCTGGGCGAGGTTCAACGACATGAATGCCGGGTTCAGCGGATAGCGGATCAGCGCATCCGCCTCGGCCATATCGTCGTTGTCCAGGCCGGCGCGTTCGGGACCAAACAAAAGGCCGGCGCGCAGCCCGCGGTTGGTGATCTCCCGCAGTTCGGCAGCGGCGCCCCTGGCGGTCAGGACCGGCTTTACGATGTGGCGCGGGCGCGGGCAGGTGGCGAAGACATGGTGCAGGTCAGCCACGGCGTCGGCCACGGTTTCATGCACCGTCGCGTTGTCCAGGATGCGATCGGCGCCGGAGGCCATGCGCCAGGCTTTTTCCTGCGGCCAGCCGTCGCGGGGCGCGACGAGGCGCATGTGAAACAGTCCGCCGTTGGCCATCGCCCGAGCGCAGGCACCGACGTTATCGGCCAGTTGCGGACGAACCAGGATGACAACCGGGCTGTTGCCGATCGGATGCAGGTCGGCGCCGCCGTCGCGTCCGGTCATCAGGTCGTCCGCCGCCAAGTGGTGCCTTTTGGGCCGTCCTCCAGCAGGATTCCCTTAGCCGCCAATTCGTTGCGGATCACGTCGGCACGGGCGAAGTCCCGGGCTTTGCGTGCGGCGAGGCGGTCGGCGATGGCGGCGTCGATCTCGGCGGAGTCATCCGCGTCGCCGCGGAACCAGGCTTCCGGGGATCGCTGCAAGATACCAAGAACCGCACCCGCCGCGCGCAGGCCGGAGGCAGCCGCCCGGTCGCCGGTCATCGCCGCGTCGGCCAGGGCGTGCATCGCGGAAATCGCCAGCGGGGTGTTGATGTCGTCGCACAGGGCGTCCAGCACCGGGGCCGGAAGGTCGCCGGCCGGCGCGTCCTGTGCCTGCTCCAAAGCGCGGTAGAAACGGTCCAGTTCGCGCTTCGCCTCGGCCAGCCCTTGGTCGGAGAAATCCAACAGCGACCGGTAATGCGTGCGCAGCAGCAGCAGACGGATCGCCTCGCCGGGGGCTTTCGCCAGGATGTCGCGCACGGTGAAGAAGTTGCCCAGGCTCTTGGACATCTTCTCGCCGTTCACCTGCAACATGCCATTGTGCATCCATGTGCGGGCGAAGCGGCTGCCGGGGAAGGCGCACAGGCTTTGCGCCATCTCGTTTTCGTGGTGCGGGAAAATCAGGTCGCTGCCGCCGCCATGGATGTCGAACGTCTCGCCAAGGTATTTCCACGACATGGCGGAGCATTCGATGTGCCAGCCGGGGCGGCCATAGCCCCAAGGGCTGTCCCAACCCGGCAGGTCGCCGGTCGAGGGCTTCCAAAGCACGAAATCGCCGGCGTCGCGCTTATACGGGGCGACATCGACGCGGGCGCCGGCCAGCAGTTCGTCCTGGCTTCGGCCGGAAAGCTTGCCATAGCTGGGATCGGAGGACACGGCGAACAACACATGGCCCTCGGCGGCATAGGCGTGGCCGGAGGCAATGAGGCGCTGGATGATCATGATCATCTCGGCGATGTGGGCGGTGGCGCGTGGTTCTTCGTCGGGCGGCAGCGCACCAAGCGCTTCCATGTCGGCATGGAAGTCGGCGGTGGTGCGGGCGGTGATGGCGCTGATCGGCTCGCCTGATTCGCGGGCGCGCGCGTTGATCTTGTCATCCACGTCCGTGATGTTCCGGACGTAGGTCACGCGTGGATAAAGGTGCCGCAGCAGGCGGGCGACGACGTCATAGACGACGACCGGGCGGGCGTTGCCGAGATGCGCGAGGTCATAGACCGTGGGTCCGCACACATACATGCGGATGTTGGCCGGATCGGCTGGTTCGAACCGCTCCTTACGGCGTGTCAGGCTGTTGTGCAGGTAAAGGTCTGGCATCGTGCGGTCCATTGTCGGCGGCGTGCTTTGTCCGCGAAAGCCGGCGGTAACGCAACGCGATTTGACTCGTGTGGTCTGGGGCGGTAGCCACGGGGTTTGTGTTGAGAATGACTCGCAGATGCCGCTGAAGACATTGACGCCCGAAGCTACCCAGAAGACGGCTACCCGTTTGCGGCGTTTCCTGGCGGTTTTCGGACCTGGATTGGTCGTGATGCTGGCGGATACCGACGTCGGCAGCGTGATCACCGCCGGGCAGAGCGGGGTGCAATGGGGCTACCGCCTGTTGCTGCTGCAAGTGGTCCTGGTGCCGATCCTGTTCATGGTGCAGGAACTGACGGTGCGCCTGGCGATCTTCACCGGCCGGGGTCATGGTGAGTTGATCCGGGATACGTTCGGGCCAGTCTGGGCCTGGGTGTCGGCGATCGGCCTGGGTGTCGCCTGCGTCGGGGCGCTGTTGACCGAATTCTCTGGCGTGGCCGGGGTCGGGGAACTGTACGGGGTGCCCCGATATGCATCGCTGGCTGTGGCCGCCATCGCGTTGCTGATCGTGGTGGTGACCGGCTCGTATCGCCGGGTGGAGCGGGTGGCGATCGCCGTGGGGTTGTTCGAGCTGGCGTTCTTTTTCGTCGCCTGGGCGGCGCATCCGTCGATGGCCGATCTGCTGCGGGGGGCGGCGGATATTCCTTACCGGAACCCCGATTACCTGTATCTGTCGGCGGCGAATATCGGGGCGGTGGTGATGCCGTGGATGGTGTTCTACCAGCAGTCCGCGGTGGCCGATAAGCGGCTGCGGCCGGAGCATCTTTCGGCGGCGCGCTGGGATACCGCAATCGGGGCGCTGATCACGCAGTTGATCATGGCGGCAGTGCTGATCGCCTGCGCCGCGACCATCGGGCGTGGCAACCCCAATGCGACCCTGGCAACGGTTGGCGACATGGCACAGGCGCTGACTCCGTTCCTGGGATCCGAGATGGGAAACCTAGTGTTTGGGCTGGGCGTGCTGGGCGCTGGCATGGTGGCAGCGATCGTCGTGTCGCTCGCGTTCGCCTGGGGTTTGGGTGAGGTGACCGGTTACCGCCGGTCACTGGAGCTGCACCCGTTCGAGGCACACTGGTTTTACGGCGTCTATGCGATCTGCGTGGTGTTCGGTGCGGTGGTCGTGGCGGTCTGGCCGAATCTGGTGTCGCTGAACGTCGCGGTGCAGGTGATGAACGCGTTCATGCTGCCGGTGGTGCTGGGATTCCTGATCGCGCTGGCGGTCAAGGCGCTGCCGCGCGCACACCGGCTGAAGGGGGCCTATCTCTGGCTTGTGGCTGTGGTCGCGGCGGCCACCTGTGCGCTGGGCGTGTTTGGCGGGCTGTCGGGGGCGGGTTTGGTGTGACGAAAGATCAGCAGGGATCGAACCGCCCCAGTCGCACCGCCGTGTGTCCCCGGCTCGGCCGCAGGCTGGGCATAACCAACAGGCAGTTGTCGTGTGGCGTGCGGATCTCGGTTTCCCCGTCCATCGCGATCAGCGTGTCGCGGTGGGGGATGATGTCGCCGCCGCGGTAGGTCTGCACAAACGCAAAGCTGGAGGTCATGGCCGTGACCGCCGTCGTGACTGTCGCGATGCGGGGCGTCGGTTTCAGCGGTTTCGGCGGCAACGGGGCGTCGGCGGCAACGAGGTCCAGGTGCCTCAGCAGCCCTGCCACGCTGGCCATCATCGTATCCACGGTTGACTGCTCCCAGTGCTGACCGGCCTCCACCAGGCAGGCTGCAAAAGGCGTCTGGGTGTTGGAAAAGCGTGGAAAGTCGATCAGGCGCCGGCCGTTGGCGTGGCCGTGGTCGGCGACGACCAACGAAGGCACGCCAATCGCCTTGGCCAGTTCGCGGCCCTTGGCGGGGACTCCGCTCAGGATCAGCGCCTCGGAGGCCCAAAGCATGGAATGCAGGTCCAACAGCACATCGACGGTATTGGCGAAGGGACGGACTTCCCGCGCCCGGTCCAGTTCGATCGAATGCCGCGGCCCGTTCAGGATCGTATCGTCCCAGACCCGATTCATATCCTCATCAATGAAGCGCGACGCGGTTGGGCGTTGCGGATCGAATCGTCCGAATGCCGTCAGATTTAGGAACCCAAATGACAATTTTCCCCGAACCGGCCGCAGGCCGGCCCGAAGCAGACGGTCCAGCACGATCGCGCCGGCCAGTTCATTGCCATGCATTAACGAAAACAGTGCGACGTGAGGGCCAGGCTTACCAGAATCGCGTGTCGTGATTCCGGTAATGCCGGTATTGCCCTCCAGCCATGGTGTAATATCCGGGGCCGACAGACGCACCTTGAACTCAGGCAACGGGAGCGGCGAGGGAAACGGGCCCATCGTGTTACCTAAATGAGCAGCCGGTCGGCGATGCGCCGGATGAATCGGTCGCACGATTCCAGCTCGGTTTCCTCGATCCACTCGTCCGGCTGGTGCGCCTGGGCAATATGTCCCGGCCCGCAGATGATGGTCGGTATGCCAGCTTCCTGAAAGAAGCCACCCTCGGTGCCATAGGCGACCTTGCCGGTGGTGTTGGAGCCGGTGATCTGCTTTACGACGCTGGTCAGATCGTGGTCCGCCGGTAATGCCATGCCGGGCATTTCCAGTTCGATCTGGTAAGTGAAGCCGCAGGATGGATGAACGGCCTTCATCGCCGGTTCGATAGTCTCGGCGATCCAGGTGCGCATGGTGTCCAGGTAGCGATACGGTGAATCCCCGGGTATGGGGCGCCATTCCATGGTGAACGCCGCATGTTCGGGCACGATGTTGAGGATCGTGCCACCCTGAACGGTGCCGACATGAATCGTGGTGTGCGGCGGATCGAACCCGTCCTCGAACGGCCCTTCGGCTTGCAGACGGCGGGCCTCGCGCGCTACCCAGGCGATTGCCTCGCCGGCGGCCTGGACCGCGTTGACCGCCTTGGCCGGTTCGCTGGAGTGGCCAGGAAGGCCACGAACCGTGACATTGAGGTTCATTTTGCCCTTGTGCGCCAGGATCGGCTTCATGCCGGAGGGTTCGCCGACCACGCACAGTTCGGGGCGCAATCCGGACTCGCCCATATCCTGGATCAGACGCTGGACGCCGTGGCAGCCGACTTCCTCGTCGTAGCTGATGAACAGGTGCAGCGGCCGGGCAAACGGGCGCGCCTGAAAGTCCGGAACGGCGGACAGGCAGGCGGCCACGAAGCCCTTCATGTCGCAACTGCCGCGCGCGAACAGTTTGCCGTCGCGTTTGCGCAGGGAGAACGGGTTGCCGGTCCAGGCTTGGCCATCGACCGGGACTGTGTCCACATGGCCGCTGAGGGCCAGGCCGCCCGCCTGCTGGGGGCCGATGATCGCGTGCAGGTTGGCTTTCTCGCCGGACGGATCGGTGCTGACGCGGTAGCGCACCCCAAATCCGTCGAGGTATTCGCGAATGAAGCCGATCAAGCCGAGGTTGGAGTTGCGGCTGGGGGGGTCGAAGGACACCAGCCGCTCTAGAATCTCGGTGGTCGTCATCTTTTTGGCTGTGGGTCGGATGGAATTCATAGGATCACTCTATACGGCTGTACGCGGTCGGCAACCGATGGCACGGGATTGGACCGCCGTGAAGGAGGCGGTAAACCCGATTCCAATCGGTTAGGGTTGTCCTCACATTTAGGTGAGGTTGGGTGGGCGTTAAGTGCATGTCCGGCTGATGCCGCTCCCTTTCGTCTCTGGCGTTACTGGCCTCGAGCCAGCCCTGGTTTGTATGAATGCGGCTTCACCGCTAACATCGGCCGCTAAGATAAAGCTCGGGAGGAATCAGCATGGCGACACAGACGTTCAGGATCGGAGACACCATCGTTCACCGCATCATCGAGATGGAGTGCGGGTTCACGCCGGCGCTTGAATTCCTGCCGACCCTGACGCCCCAGCAACTGGCGGACAGCCGGGAGTGGATGAAGAACCCGATGGCGCTGGATGAGCAAGATCGTCTGGTGCTGTGTTTTCAGGCTTATATCATCCGTACTGGCAAGCACACGATCCTGGTCGATAGTTGCGTCGGCAACGACAAAAATCGCCCGGCGCGGCCGATCTGGCACATGAAGACGGACAGCGTGTTCATGGACGGGTTGAAAGAAATCGGGCTGACGGTCAACGACATCGATTTCGTGCTGTGTACGCATCTGCACGTCGATCATGTCGGCTGGAACACGCGGCTGGAGAACGGCCGCTGGGTGCCGACCTTCCCTCGGGCGCGTTACCTTTTCTCCAAGACCGAACTGGACTTTTGGCTGGCGGAGAACGACAAGGCGACGGTCCCGCCGATCGCCGACAGCGTGATTCCCATTGTCGAAGCCAAGCGGCATGACCTGGTGACCAGCGACCATGCGCTGAACGATCTGGTGTCGCTGATTCCGACGCCTGGCCACACGATCGACCATTACGCGGTCACGCTGGGCAAGGGCGGCAAGGACGCGATCTTCACTGGCGATTTCATTCACACGCCGCTGCAGGCGAAGTGGCCGGATTTGGCGATGCGCATCGACTACGATCCGCTTCAGAGTTCCGCCACGCGCTGGAAACTGCTGGAGTCGCTGTGTGACACGAATACGCAATGCTGCTTCGCGCATTTCCCCACGCCGTCCCGCGGCTACATCAAGCGGTGGGGCGATGGGTTCAAGTGTGAGTATATCACCGAGTAACGAGAAGCGTTTGGGCACGACCGGCCAGAATCGGCCGGCGTGCCGATCCGCTATAAACCCAGATCGCTCAGCCCCGGGTGGTCCGCCGGCCTAGGTCCGCCGGCATCCCAACGAAACAACCGATCCTCCGCGCCGATCGGCAAATCGTTGATGCTCGCGTGTCGCGCGCGCATTAGCCCGTGTGCGTCGAACGCCCAGTTCTCATTCCCATAAGCTCGGAACCAGTTCCCCGAATCATCGCGGTATTCGTAAGCAAACCGCACCGCGATCCGGTCATCCGTAAATGCCCACAGCTCTTTGATCAGCCGGTAATCCAGTTCGCGGTTCCACTTCCGGGTCAAGAACGCCACGATCGCGGGCCGGCCTTGCAGGAACTCGCTGCGGTTCCGCCAGACGCTGTCCTCGGTGTAGGCCAGCGACACCTTCTCGGGGTTCCGCCCGTTCCAGCCATCCTCCGCCGCCCGGACTTTCTGCCGAGCGGTTTCGAGTGTGAAGGGAGGGAGTGGGGGCGAGTGGTTGTCATCGGGTCTATGCTCCGGTGATCGAGTGCCCGGTCATCTCCTTCGGTTGCGGGATCCCCAGCAGCGCGAGCAACGTCGGGGCGAGGTCCGCCAGACGGCCCTCATGCAACGCGTTGGCGCCGCTGCCCATCAGTACCACGGGCACCGGGTTTGTGGTGTGCGCGGTGTGCGGGCCGCCCGTTTCAGGGTCTTTCATCAGCTCGCAGTTGCCATGATCGGCGGTCACCAGCAGCGCGCCACCCTGGCGCTTGATCGCGGCGGCGATGCGGCCCAGGCCGGTATCGACTGTCTCCACCGCTTTGATCGCGGCGGACAGAACGCCTGTATGGCCCACCATGTCGGGGTTGGCATAATTCAGCACGATCAGGTCGTATTTCCCCGAATCGATCGCCTCGACAGCCTTGTCGGTCAGTTCGGGGGCGGACATCTCCGGTTGCAGGTCGTACGTGGCGACCTTGGGCGAGGGGACCATGATGCGGTCCTCGCCGGGATAGGCGATTTCCCGGCCGCCGTTCAGGAAGTAGGTGACGTGCGGGTACTTTTCCGTCTCCGCCATCCGAAGCTGGGTCTTGCCGGCTTTGGAGACGACTTCGCCCAGGATGTTATCCAGGTGATCCGGCGCGAACAATACACCCAGGAACGGCGCCAGCGCGTCGGAGTAACGAGTCATGCCTACCGCCGCCGAGACCGTCAGAACGCGCTTGCGCGGGAACCCGGCGAATGCCGGATCCAGCAGGGCGGCGAGGATTTCGCGTACCCGGTCGGCGCGGAAATTGAAGCACAGGATTGCGTCGCCGTCCTTCATGCCGGCGTAGTCGCCGATGACGGTGGCGGGGATGAATTCGTCGAACTTGCCGGCGGCGTAAGCGGCTTCGATCGCCGCCTCGGGCGATGCGGCGTGCGCGCCGTCGGCCTCGGCGATGGCATTATAGGCCTGGGAGACACGCTCCCACCGTTTGTCGCGGTCCATGGCGAAGTAACGACCGATCACGGTGGCGACCGGAGCGCCGTCGGGCAGTGCGGCTTGCAGGCGCTTGAGGTCCTCGCCGGCGGATTGTGGGGGCGTGTCGCGGCCGTCGGTGATGGCATGGACGGCGGTCTTGATGCCGGCCTTGTGAAGGTAGCCGGCGATGGCCGCGCCGTGGTCCTGGTGCGAATGGACGCCACCGGGCGAGACGAGGCCGATCAGGTGACAGGTGCCGCCGGTCTTCTTCAGCGCATCCACCAGTTCGACGAAGGCCGGCATCTGGGCGATGCTGCCGTCTTGCACTGCGTCGCCGATGCGCACCAGTTCCTGTTTCACCACGCGGCCGGCGCCGATGTTCAGGTGCCCGACCTCGGAATTGCCCATCTGGCCGTCCGGCAGGCCGACATCGCGGCCGGAAGTGTGCAGGAAAGCGTGTGGGCAATTCTCCCACAGGCCGGTGAACGTCGGGGTTTTGGCCAGGCGGACGGCGTTATCGGCATTGACCTCCCGCCAGCCGAAGCCGTCGAGGATCACCAGCATCACCGGTCGCGTCGCCATGGTTCAGTCGTCCTTCTGTTTGCCCAGGTCCCGGGCGCCTGCGTAGCGCCCGGGGTTGTGAGGGGCAAGAAGGGGCTACTTCACACCTAACGCTTCCAGCCCGGCCTTCGCTGTCACAGCGTCCTGCGTAAAGATGCCCCCGCTGGCGCCAATCGCGCCCACCAGTTTGCCGTCGATCACGATCGGGAAGCCTCCTTCGCTGGCAACCCCGCCATTCAACGCGAGCAGGCTCAGCATGTTCGGGGACCCGCCGTTGGCGGCGGTCTGGAACACCCCGGATGGACGCCGGAACAGTGCGGCGGTGCGCGCCTTTGCCTGGGAGATCGAGATGGACGCGTACTGCGTGCCGTCCATCGTCGCGTGCGCCACCAGATTGCCGGCGGGATCGACGACCGAGATCGACATCTTCCAGTTATGCTTCTTGGCTTCGGCCGCCGCCGCCATGATCGCCTTTTGCGCCGCATCCATGCCGATCGGCGTGCCATAGGGAATATCGAACGGCATGACTTCCGGCACAGGCACCGGGGTGGCTGCCGGCGCCTGGGCGTGGGCCAGGGGCGCGGCAAGTGCAAGAGCGGCGATGATTGTTGCGGCGATGCGCATTGTTAAAACCTCCCATTTATACCTGCCGCTTCTACGGCGGTTCATGGTTGGTACGTCCGAAACGGTTTCCCGGCAATACATCCCCAAACTTGACCGATTATCCTGGCAGGTTTCCCATATCGTCCGGGAAGAACGAAACCAGGAGCGGGCGAATGCATGATACGGTGATCCGAGGCGGCACCATCGTCGATGGTACCGGGAAAGCAGCCTATACTGGCGATGTGGCGATGGACGGCGACAAGATCGCCCAGGTCGGCGGCAAGGCTGGTCCCGGGAAGCGGGAGATTGACGCGAACGGCCTGCTGGTGACGCCGGGCTGGGTGGACGTCCATACCCACTACGATGGTCAGGCTACCTGGGACCCGGTGCTGGCGCCGTCCTCCTGGCACGGTGTGACCACCATCCTGTTTGGCAATTGCGGTGTCGGGTTCGCGCCGGTGCGGAACGAGGATCATTCGGCCTTGATCGGCATGATGGAATCAATCGAGGAAATTCCCGGGATCACCCTCGCCGACGGGTTGAAATGGAACTGGGAGACGTTCCCGCAATATCTGGATGCGCTGGACCATCTGCCACGGGCAATCGATATCGCCGCGCAGATTCCGCACCATCCCCTGCGGGTCTATGTGATGGGCGACCGAGCGATCAATCGCGAACCGGCGACTGGCGATGATATCGCGGCGATGCGCGACGCGGTGCGGGCAGGGCTGGAGGCGGGGGCGTTCGGGTTCACCACGTCGCGGACCAATTCGCACAAGACGCCGACGGGCGAGATGGTGCCGGGCCGGTATTCGGATGTGGATGAACTGCTGGGCATCGGCTCTGCGTTCAAGGGTCTGAAGCACGGCGCGTTCGGGGTGAACAGCGACTTCGATGATGAGGCCGAAGAGTTGAAGTGGATGACCAAACTGGGCCAGGACACCGGGCGCCCAGTGTGGTTCCTGCTGACCGACCGGCCCACCGACACGGTGCGCTGGCGCCGCCTGATGGACGGGGTTCATAAAGCTCGGTCGCAGGGTGCGATGGTCACCGCGCAGATCGCCGGCCGGCCGGTCGGGGTGATGTTGGGGATCGATACGGCGTTGAACCCGTTCTCCATCCGGCCCAGCTACCAGGCGCTGCTTCAATTGCCGGTCGCGGAACGGATCAAGCGAATGCAGGACCCGGCGTTTCGTGCGCGGGTGTTGTCGGAGGCGCCGTCGCCGCAACTGTTGAACCGGCTGTCGCAGTTTCGCCAGCATATCGTGACCCGCTGGAACCGCATGTTCCCGATGGCCGATCCGCCGAACTATGAACCGGAAGAGAAGGACTCCATCGCGGCGATCGCGGCCCGATCGAACCACACGCCGGATGAGGTTGCATACGACTACCTTGCCGGTGGAGCGGAGCGGTTCCTGTTCTTCCCGATCGTCGGCTACAACGAGGATAATCTGGACATCATTCACACGATGCTGACCGACGATGCCACGATCCTCGGGCTTTCCGACGGCGGCGCGCATTGCTCGTCGATCGTCGATGCCAGCGTGCCGTCCTGGATGCTGATCCACTGGGCGCGTGATCGGTCGCGCGGCCCGCGGTTGCCGCTGGAGACGATGGTGCGGCGCCAGACCAGCGAGACGGCCGACTTCTTCGGCTTCCATGACCGGGGTCGTTTGGCCGTGGGCAAGAAAGCTGACGTCAACGTGATCGACTACGCGGCGATGCGCCTGCACATTCCCGAAGTCGTTTACGACCTGCCGATGAACGGGCGGCGCCTGGTGCAGCGTGTCGATGGCTACCGAAACACGTTCGTTTCGGGCACGTCCACCTTCGAGAACGGTGTCTATACGGGCGCTACACCGGGCAGGTTGGTGCGCGCCCGCACCGTTTGAGTTACGTTGACGGATGGGATGGGCGGTGCCATCAGGTACCGCCCATTTTTATGCGATGGAACCGGGGAATAATGATGGAAAAACGTAGTCTGGGTCAATCATCTTTGGAAGTGTCGCCGATTACCTTCGGCTGCAACGTGTTCGGCTGGACGGCCGATGAGAAGACATCCTTCGCTCTACTGGATGCCTGGGTCGATGCTGGGTTCAACTTCCTGGACACCGCCGATGTTTACTCGCGCTGGCACACCGGCAACAGCGGCGGCGAGTCCGAGGCGATTATCGGCAAGTGGCTGAAGGCCCGCGGCAACCGCGACAAAATCGTGCTGGCAACCAAGCTCGGTATCGAGATGGGGCCGAACAAGAAGGGCCTGTCGCGCGCGTATATGCAGACCGCGGTCGAGGACTCCCTGCGTCGGCTCCAGACGGACTACATCGATCTTTACCAGTCGCACCGCGACGACCCGGAAACACCGATTGAAGAGACACTGTCGGCGTATGCCGATCTGATCAAGGCCGGCAAGGTTCGTGAAATCGGGGCTTCGAATTTCTCGGCGGACCGTCTGGCTGAGTCCCTGAAGGTCAGCGCCGCGAAGGGGCTGCCGCGGTATCAGAGTCTGCAGCCGCAGTACAGCCTTGTAGAGCGCGCCGAGTTCGAAGGTCCGCTGGAAGATCTGTGTCTGGCTGAAAAAATTGGTGTCATCGGATACTACTCCCTGGCCAGCGGGTTTCTGACCGGGAAGTACCGGTCCAAAGCGGATATGGAAGGCCGGATTCGTGGACCTCGGGTCGAGAAATACCTGAACGACTATGGCTTCGGCGTGATCAAGGCGCTGGATGAGGTCGCTGCCCGCTACGAGGCGAAGCCGGGACAAATCGCGCTGGCGTGGCTGATTGCAAGACCAAGCGTAACGGCGCCGATTGCAAGCGCAACGAATTTGGAGCAGTTGGCGGAATTGGTCGAGGCGGCGGAGATCGACCTTGATGCGGACTCGATCGCCCGGATCGACGCTGCGAGTAAGCCTCGGTAACGGACGCGACAAAGACCCTTCGGGACGGCGGTTCCGGAGGGTCGAACCTGTCTTCTTATTTGCTTTACGTCAGTCGCGGAGTAGGCGCAGGATGCCCGGACGACAAGACGGCCGGAAAAATCCGGCCGCGTCAGGGAGCCTCCGTCATGAAAACAACAAGCGCGTTTCCGCGCCGCTGTGTGCTGGCCGGTGGAATCAGTCTTCTCGCATCGCCCGCTGTCATAGGTAGAACTGCCGCCGCGACCCGCGGCGTAACAGGCACCGAGATTACCATCGGGACGATGACCGACCTTTCGGGCGTGACCGCTGTTCAGGGCGTGAACAACGCCAACGCTATGCGTATGGCCTTCGATGCCGTCAACGCCCGGGGCGGCATCCATGGTCGCAAGATCAAATGGGTGGTGGAGGACATGGAATACATTGTCCCCAAGGCAGTACAGGCGATGAACAAGCTTCTCAACCGCGACAACATTTTCTTCGCTATCGGTAACGGCGGCACGCCGCACAATGACGCAGTCATGCCCTCCATGTTCGAGAAAAAAGTTCCCAACGTCTTTCCATTGACTTGCGCTCGGTCTATGTACGAGCCTTTCAACCGGCTGAAATTTGGTCAATTCTCTTCGTATTACGACCAAATGCGGGCGGGTGTGAAGTATTTCGTCGAACACGGCGGCAAGAAGACCGTGGGGTCGATGTATCAGGACACCGACTTCGGCCGGGACGTGCACGCCGGGGTGGTGGCGCAGCTTCAGGCAATGGGGTTGAAGCTCGCGGCGGAAACCGCGCACCGGCCAACCGACACCGACTTCAATGCCGCGATTGCCCGCCAGCGTGATGCCGGTTGCGACCTTATCTGCATGGGCACGATCGTGAAGGACACGACGATCATCCTGCAAACCGCTCGGAAGGTGGGCTGGGGCGTCGATTTTTGCGGGCAGTTCGCCAGCTACTCCACCGCGGTGGCAGAGGCGCCAGGCCAGCCCGCGGAGGGGTTCTATTCAATGGCGCCCGCGCTGTATCGGTATCCGGACGACCCGAAGCCGGCAGTGCAGGCCTTTACCGCCGAGTATCGCAAGCGGTTTGGTTTCGATGTCAACTATCTGGGTGAGGCCGGGTATACCTGCGCCACCTTTACCATCGCCGCCTTGGAGAAGGCCGGGCGCGATCTGACGCTGGACACCTTCATTGGGGGAATGGAGAGCATGAAGGACTGGCATGACATCTTCGACGGCCCAGCGCTGTCGCTCAGCCCGACCGACCATCATGCTTCGAGCCGGTCGTTCCTGTCGGTGGTCAAGAGCAAGCGCTGGACACCGGTGCTGGATGGGGCGTTGAGTTTTTAGCTGGTATCCGGCGCGCTCGACGAAGCGTGGTGTCGCGTTGTTGGGTCTGGGCGGGTGAAGGCGTGGATAGCGGGCCTTCACCCGCTATCGCGTTAGGGGCCGACCGGGCTTCCGTCACACCGCCGCGCTTGGCCGCGCTGCCATCCGGTCATACCAGGCCACTAGGTGCGTGTTCGCTGGGTCCAGGCCCTGCTTCACGGTCGCGCCGAATTGCAGGAACGCGAACAGGAACACATCCGCGAGTGTGAAGCGGTTGCCGCAGATGAAGGTGCGTCCGGCGATTTGCCTATCCAGCCACGCCAGCTTTTCCTGGGCGATTGCCTTCATATCCTCCGCTGCGTGTGGGATGCAGCGCATACGGTTGGAGAACAGCTTCAGCCCTTCGGCGTAACGGAACCCGGCCACCATCGGCTCGATGATCCCCAGGTCGATGCGGCGGACCCACATCCGGGTCTCGGCCCGCTCTTCCGGCGTGGAGCCGATCAGGCTGGGACCGCGGGTGGCGATCTCATCAAGATATTCACAGATCACGGTGATTTCGCTGAGGTAACTGCCGTTATCCAGTTGTAGTGCCGGCAAGGTTCCGGTCGGGTTCTTCGCCATATAGGCTTCCTGCCGATTTTCGCCGCCAAGCAGATCGACTTTCTGCACCTCGATACCGGAAACCCCGCGTTCCGCCATGAACATCCGCACGACCTTGGGGTTGGGTCCAATTGAATCGAACAACAACATTGGTACGTTTCCCTTCTTGTTTAGCTGTATTGCTTCCGCAGCTCACGCTTCAGCAGCTTGCCTGCCGTGTTGCGCGGCAGGTTATCCACGAACAGGATTTTCTTGGGCAGTTTGTAGGGCGCCAAATGCTCCCGAGCGAGCGCGATCAGGGTGGCTTCGTCGGTCTGGTGTCCGGGGCGCAGGACCACGAAGGCCGAGACAGCCTCGATCCACTTGTCGTCCGGCAGGCCGACCACGGCGACTTCTGACACGGCGGGGTGGGTGAACAGCACTTCCTCGACTTCACGGCTGGCCACCAGGACCCCGCCGGTGTTGATGACGTCGCGAATGCGGTCAACGATATACAGGTAACCTTCCGCGTCGAAGTAGCCGACGTCCCCGGAATGAAACCACCCGCCGGCGAAGGCTTCCACGGTTTCAGCGGGTTTGTCCCAATAGCCCACCATCAGATGCGGGGAGCGATGGACGATCTCTCCATGTGTGCCGGGCGGAACATCGTTCATGTCGGGATCGACGACGCGGGTTTGCACGTTCAGGCAAGGGCGCCCGCAGGAGGCCGGCCGGGCATCGTGTTCCTCGGGCCGCAACACGGTCGCCAAGGGTGCGATTTCGGTCTGGCCATAACAATTGTAGGGACGAGCTTTTGGCAGCCGTTCGCGCAGTTCGTGCAGCACCGGTACCGGCATGATCGACGCACCGTAATAGACTTTTTCCAGCGAGGTCAGGTCGCGTGTGGCGAAGTCGGGGTGGCGCAGCAGGCTGATCCAAACGGTGGGCGGAGCGAAGAACGAGGTGATCTTCTCCTGCTCGATCAGGCGGAGCACGACCTCCGGCGCCGGGGCCTCGATCAGCATGTTGCGGACACCGACCAGGATTTGCGGCAGCATGAAGCCGTGCATCTGCGCGGTATGATAAAGCGGTAAGGCGGCCAGACTCTGGTCGGTTTCGGTGTAGTCCATATTGTGGATCACCGAATAGTACTGCGACATCATGGCCTTGTGGGTCATCATCGCGCCTTTCGGAGCGGCAGTGGTGCCCGATGTATAGACGATCTGTGCGAGGGAATCGTCTTGCAGATCTGGCTCTTGCCCAACCGGGGCGTTTGGGTCCAGCGCGACCGGGATCAGGTCCATGATCGGTCGCGACCGGACGTCGAGTGCCTTCAGGTTGGCTTCCAGTCCGGTCCCGACCAGCACAAGCCGCGAACCGGACTGGTTGACGATGTAGGACAGTTCCTCGCCCGTCAGTGCGTAGTTGACCGGGACATGCACGAAACCGCCGCGCAGACAGGCCAGGAAGGCGATGAAATAGGCGTCTGAATTGCGGCCGTAGGCAGCGATTCGATCCCCGGGGTTCAGCCCCAGGGCAGCGAAGTGCCCGGCGACGCGATCGGCGGCCTGGTCCAGGGCGGTGAAGGACCAGTCGCGGTCTCCGAAGACCAGGGCCGAGCGGCCCCGAAACAGGCGGGCGGCGCGGCGCAGGGCGTCCCCGACCGTGTTGCGACGGATCAGGTCCATGTCAGGCCACCGCCTCGGCTTCGATCTCGATCACCCAGCGCGGATCGGCCAGGCCGGCGACGATCAGCAGCGTGGAAGCGGGGGCGTGATCGCCGAAGAACCCGGCGCGGGCTTTGCGGTAAGCCGGCAGCAGATCGTGATCGATCAGGAAGGCGGTGGTCTTGACGATGTTTTCCACCGTCATGCCGTTGGCGGTCAGCACCGCCCGCAGATTGGCCAGCGCTCGGGCGATCTGGGCCTCACGCGACGCGGACACCGAACCGTCCTGCGCCATGCCCACCTGGCCCGAGATGATCAGGCGACGATAATCGCCGGTGATCTGGATCGCGTGTGTATAGCCCGTGGGTGTCGCGACGGCGGCGGGGTTGCTCTTGGTGACTTCAGCGGCCATGTCATCTCTCCCTGTTTTCTTGTGCGCGACTCACCGTTCAAGATGGGCCCGCACTTCATTCTGGATGAACAGCATATCAGCAGGATTGGCAACCGGATTACCAGCGCGATGACCCCAGATGCTTGGAATCGCCCGCAGTGACGCAGTTGCCAGGAATGGAAGTTCCGCCTCGTTGTCGGCGGTGCGGAAATACAGGTCCGTGGCGCCGGGCATCAGCAACACCCGCGCCTTGACGGCGCCCAACGCGGCCGCCAGGTCGCCATCATACAGGTCGTTGGCGCTGATGTCGGAGGCATCCCAGGTGCGTAGTTGGGCGTACAGATTGGCGGCGGGACGAATGCCGAATCTGTCCTCCCAGTCGGTCTTGAGGAAGGATTCGAGATCGACGGCCCCCAGGTTCGGCTTGGGCGCGGAGCCAAGGTGCAGCCCGGCGCGATAGAAATCCTGACTGAGCGCCCACGCCGCATAGATGCGCCCGAATGCCCGCTTCGCCGCGCGGGGTTCGGACGAGAACCGGCCGTTGCCGACGTGCTCCGGCGCGGCCTCCAGCGTGGCCATCAAGGAGCGCAGGAACACCTGGTTATGAACGGCGGTACGAGCGACGCCGCAGTTGACCACGATCCTTTCGACCGCATCCGGAAACAGGGCGGCCCAGTGGTAGGCCTGCAGGGCGCCCATGGACCAGCCATAGACGCAGGCGACGCGGTCGATGCCAAACATTTCCGCCAGGGCGCGACGCTGCACCTGCACGTTGTCGTGGATGGTGACGACGGTTGGGTAGTTGTCGGTGTTGGATGGTGACGACGACAGTCCATTGCCGAACATGTCCGGAATGACGATGAACCAGCGGGTCGGGTCCAGGATTTTGTCCGGACCGATCAGCCACTCCAGGTCCGGGTGCTGGGCGGCATAGCTGGTAGGATAGACGATGACGTTGTCGCGGGCCGGGGAAAGCGTGCCGTGCGCCTTCCATGACAGCTTCGCGGAGGGAATGCGTGCGCCGGATTGAAGGGTGATGTCACCCGCTTCGTAAATGCCCTGCTGCGTCGGCCAGTCCATGCGTTTCCCTCTCGTGACCTATCGGAGACGCACTATGCGGCAGAGTGCCGCGCCGTGTTAACTGCTGCCGATCAGAATTCCGACCGCGAATACCAACGCCCCGCCAAAGGCCACCTGCAAGGTCGCCGACAACGGTGGGGTGTCCATGTATTTCCAGCGAATCCAGGAAATCACCGCCAGTTCGATGATTACCACGCCGATCGCCACCGCCATCGCGGTCCAGAAATACGGTATCAGGAATGGCAGGGTATGGCCGATGCCGCCGGCGGTGGTCATCAGGCCGCAGATGCCGCCGCGGATCAGCGGGGCGCCGCGGCCGGTCAGGCTGCCGTTGTCCGACAGCGCCTCGGCAAAACCCATGGAGATACCGGCACCGACCGATGCCGCCAGCCCAACCAGGAACGTCTCCCAGGTGTTGTTGGAGGCAAATGCAGCGGCGAAAACCGGGGCCAGCGTGGACACCGATCCGTCCATCAGGCCAGCCAGGCCGGGCTGGATGACGCGCAGGACGAAGGATTGGCGGGCGTGCGCGTCCTCGTCGCGGCGGACGTCGTCGGGCAGGTTTTCTTCCGTCAGTTGGTCGGCGCGGTGTTCGTGTTCGACCTCGGCGTCGGCGAGGTCACCCAGCAGCTTGCGGATGGTGACATCTTCGCTGCGCGCGGCGGCTCGTCGGTAGAATCCCTGGGTTTCCGTCTCCATGCTTTCCGCGAGATTGCGGACGGCATTCAGGTTCAGCGGCGCCATCTGCCAGACCGGCTTGTGCTGGATGAAGCCACGGATGTCCTGGCGGCGGATCAGCGGGATATGTTCGCCGAACTTGGAGCGATAGACGTCCAGCAGGCGGCGGCGATGATCGCCTTCCTCGCCGGCCATTTCGGTGAATACCTTGGCACTGCCCGGATAATCGGTCCGCAGGCCCTCGGCGATATCGAGGTAGATACGGCCATCTTCTTCTTCGTTGGCGATGGCCAGGGCGAGGATTTCGCGTTCAGTCAGGTCGGAGAAATTGCGCATGGCGCGGAATGTGGCCGAGATGGCTGATCCGTCAAGTGGGGATCGTAATGATGCGAATGCTTCTCAGAGGCTGTTCGCTGTTTGACTGGGAGAAGGGATCGAATGGGATTCCCGACTGAAGGACTGTAACGACTGCCCAAACGGGACCAGAAATAGAACGGGGCCAGACCCAACGGTCCAGCCCCTGTGCTATCGCCGTAGCGGCAAAAAGGATCCATTTACCCCACGGTCCGCGGGGCTCCGCTTGCGCGGACCGTGGGCATTCGTTAGGCCGGGATCGGCCGATCCCCAAGCCAGCGTTCCAGGCAAGCAAGAGGAATATGCAATCCTCCGCTGGGAATCACGTCCTTTTACGCCGGGGTCAGATGTTTGATCCGCGGCGCCACCTCCTGTTGCAGCAGCCGCAGCGAGTTGTGCCAGACGCCTGGGTTTTCGGCATAGTCGAAGCCGAACACCAGCAGATTGCCGAAGCCACCGACGTCATTGTAAACACGCTCCAGCTTTTCGGCGACGGTCGCGGGCGAGCCGATCAGCCAGTTGTGCTGGGCACAATATTCCGGCGTGACATCGGAATCCGGCACCGACGGATCGTGCTTCAGATATTCCAGGAATCCAAACTGACCAAGTAATGGAAGGAAGTATTCGCGCATCATCCGGCCCATCATGCCCCCGACGGACAGGCGCATCGCTTCTTCATCGGTGTCGGCGACGAAGACCTCTCGCACCATGCGCCAATCGCGCCGGTGCGGCGTACGTCCGGTGCGTTTGGCGCCTTCCTCGACCGCCGCCCAGTGGGTGCCGACATAGGCCGGGTTCAGGTTCAGGCTCAGCGGCAGGAATCCGTGCTCGCCCGCCATCTTCAGCGTGTCGGAATTCTTCGAAAGGCCCGCGACGCCGATCGGCGGATGCGGCCGTTGAAGCGGCTTGATGTGCGGCTTCAGGAACCCGAACATCAGCTCGGGCTTGTCCACCTTCCAATATTTGCCCTCATAGTGAAACGAGGGTTCGTCGCCCCACATCCGCAGGATAATGTCCAACGCCTCCCGAGTCATTTCCCGGTTCGCGCCCGACATTCCATCCACATTGAACATCGCCCAGTCGCTCGGTAGCCCCGATGCGGCGACGCCGAACATCAGCCTGCCCTCCGACAGGTGATCCAGCATCGCGACGCGGTTCGCGAGTTCGGCCGGGTGGTGGTACGGCAGCAGGAAGCCGCCCGGTCCGATGCGTATCCGCTTCGTTTGCAGCAGCGCCTGCGCGACCAGCAGGTCCGGGGCGGGGTTCGGTTCCCACGGTGCGGTGTGATGCTCGCCGATCCAGGCTTCGGTGTAACCGAGCTCATCCAGCCATCGCAGGGTTTGTAGATCCCAGTCCTGGCCGGCTTTAAGGCCGCGCTCCGGCGGGTGCGACGGCATTGTGAAATACCCGAGTTCCATGGGGATCCTCCTGTCGTGGGGCGCTCTGCGGCGCCTCAGGTTTGGAGGAGATCACACTGGCGTTCCAGGTCAAGTGCGGTGAGGTGTCGGTTCTCGGCGGGGCGCTACCTCGTCACGATAATTTTATCGTAATGGGGCGCCTTTCACGAAAGCTCATCGGTGGACATCGGCATGACCGGAAGCACTGGTGCCGGTCGCGGTTGGACGTCCCATCCCGGGTTTCGGTGTAGGTGTAGGCTGGAATGGCGGATGCCGGTGCGGCCCTAAGGGCTCGCTTCGCGGTGAAGCCCGCGGCGGCTGATACGGCGACAGCCACAGGCAAGCGGGATTAAATCAGCCGTGGTGGCCCAGCATGTGACGGCCGATTTCCTGTGGGTCGGCGCCCTCGGCAGGCATTTCATGGACGATCTCGCCCTCGTGCATCACGGCAACCCGATCCGCGAGCTCAAGGATTTCGTCCAGGTCCTCGGAAATCAGCAGCACTGCCGTACCACCGTTGCGGGCGGCCATGATGCGCGCGCGGGTTTCCGCCACGGCCTTCACATCCAGCCCAAAGCATGGGTTGGCGACGATCAGCAGCCGGACGTCGCCGTCCAGTTCGCGGGCCAGCACGCAGCGCTGAACATTTCCGCCGGAAAGAACGCCTATGGGTGCTTGCGGTGATGGTGTCCTGATACCGTAGGCGGCAATCATGTCCCTGGCACGGGTCGCCATACCGGTTCGGTCCAACCAGGATCGGCGCGATTTACCCGAACCCAGATCGAAGCTGCGCAGATTGAGGTTATCAACCACCGTCATTGGCGGGACACAGCCGTTTCGCAGCGGTTCCTCGGGCAGCACACGCACATCGTGGGCCTGCGATTGTTCGCGGCTCGCGTCATACGGCGCGCCGTCAACCTGCATCGAGCCGCTGGCGATCGGACGCTGGCCGCCGAGGACTTCCACCAGATCCTTCTGGCCATTGCCTGAAACGCCGGCGATTCCAACGATCTCGTTGGCATGCACGATCAGGGAGTCGATGGACAGGCCCTTGCGCCCGCTGTCCTCGGCGGTGCGCAGACCGGATACCGCCAAACGGGCTTCGCCGGACGGAGCGCCCTTCCGTTCGGGGTTCTTCGGCGCATGCGGTTCGCCGATCATCATCGCGGTCAGGTCTGACGGGCCTAGATTCTTGACCAGGCCCGAACCGGCCATGCGCCCGCGGCGCAGCACCGTGACCTCATCGACGAATGCCGCGACTTCTTTCAGCTTGTGCGTGATGATCACGATGGTCAGCGTGCCGGAATGTGCGAGGCCGCGCACCAGACCAAGCATCTCGGTGGCTTCCTGGGGTGTAAGGACAGACGTCGGTTCATCCAGCACCAGGAATTTTCGTTCGAGATAAAGCTGTTTGATAATCTCGGTCTTTTGCCGTTCGCCGGCGGCCAGACTGCCGACCTCCACTTCGAGGGGCACCTTGAACGGCATGCGTTCCATGAATTGCTTCAGGCCGGCGATCTCGGACCGCCAGTTGATTACGCTTGGCACATTTTGGCGCGACATCACCAGGTTTTCGGCGACCGTCATCGACGGAACCAGGGTAAAGTGCTGGTAGACCATGCCTAAACCCAAGGCATCAGCATCGGCGGGGCGTTCAATGGAAGCCTCGCGTCCGTCCACGATGAATCCGCCATCGTCGGCCTTGTAGTAGCCAAGCAGGCACTTCACCAAGGTCGATTTCCCGGCGCCGTTTTCACCTAGCAGGCCATGCACTGTTCCGGGCGTGACCTTTAGCGATACATCGGACAAGGCGTGGAATGTGCCGAAGTGCTTGCCTATACCCACGGCCTCCACGCTGATGGCGTGGGTCATGGCAATCCCGCCAGGAATGTCTTGCTGTCGCTGACGGCGCCGAAAACGCCGCCCTGCATCTTGATCATGTGCAGCGCGGCAGCGTGGTTGCCCGCATCGGTGGCGCCGCAGCAATCCGATAGCAGCAGGCACTCGAAGCCGCGGTCGTTGGCATCGCGCATCGTGGTGTGGACGCAGACGTCGGTGGTGATGCCGGTCAGGATGATGTTGGTGATTCCGCGGGTTCGCAGAATCAGTTCGAGGTCGGTGGCGTAGAAACTGCCCTTGCCGGGTTTGTCGATCACGATTTCACCCGGCAGCGGCGCCAGATCGGGAATGATCTCCCACCCCGGCTCGCCGCGCGTCAGGATGCGGCCGCACGGGCCGGGATCGCCGATGCCGGCGCCGATCTGGCGGGAGCGCCAGCGTTTGTTGGCCGGCAGGTCAGACAGGTCCGGGCGGTGGCCTTCCCGTGTATGGATAATCGTATAGCCCTTCGGCCGCAGGGCCGCGAGCAGCGCGGAAATCGGGACGATCGGCGCGCGTGTCAGTGACAGGTCGTAGCCCATTTTGTCCACGTAACCGCCGACGCCGCAGAAATCTGTCTGCATATCGATGACGATCAGCGCGGTGTTGTCGGGGCGCAAAGACCCGTCGAACGGCCACGGGTACGGGTCGGACGCAATTGTTGGCATTGTTACCTTCCGATCGACAATTGCCCGGGCATGCCGCGCAGGGAACGGCCGCCCCGGGCCGTGATGATCAGCACGACAAGGGTGAAGATGTAGGGTGCCGCATAGAACAGGTAGTAACCCCAGGTGATTCCCACCGTCTGCAATGACGGCCCGAGTGCGCCGGCCGCGCCGAACAGCAGCGACGCATAGATGCAGTTGATCGGGTTCCAGCGCGAGAACACCACCAGCGCGACGGCCATAAGCCCTTGGCCTGACGACAGGCCCTCATTCCAGCTTCCGGGATAATACAGCGACAGGAACGCGCCGCCGATTCCCGCCAGCGCGCTGCCACAGGCTGTCGCCAGGAAGCGTGTTCGGTCGATCGGCAGGCCAAGCGCGAGGGCCGCGTCCTGGCTGTCGCCAACGATGCGGACACGCAATCCGACTCGGGTGGCATTGAAGCACCAATGCAGGGCGATGGCCGCCGCGATCCCCAGCAGGAACAGCGGGCAGACCGACAATGCATTGCGAACCTGGGCATTGTCGGACCAGAAGCCGAAGGGGATGCCCGTCAGCAGCGTGGCGCTTGGCTGGACGTAGGGTTTGCCCAAGAAGAATGCGATGCCGGTGCCCGCCAGCATGATCGCGATGCCCATCGCGACGTCGTTGACCCGAGCGAGGGAACAGATCGCACCGTGGAGGCCGCCCAGCAGCAGGCCGGCTACAGCGGCGGCGGCCACACCCGCCCAGGGACTGCCCGTTTCATAGGACGTTGCGTACGCAACCATCGCGCCGAGGACCAGAACACCCTCGTTGCCCAGATTGATGCGGCCGGATTTCTCGGTCAGGCACTCACCCAGGCTGACGAACAGGAATGGGGTGCTGACGCGCAAGCTGCCGGCGAGCATGGCTAGCAGAACGGTGCCGATCGCCTCCATCATGCGCCTCCACGCGGCTGAAACCAGCGGAAGCGTCCATACAGCGTGTCGCTCGCCAGGATCGAAACGAAGATCAGTCCTTGCAGCACCTGGATCGTGGCGTCGGGCAGGCCCATGCGGCGTTGCAAGAGCCCGCCGGCGGCGCCCAGGCCGCCCAGCAGGATTGCCATGGGCATGATCGCCAGCGGATTGAACCGGGCGAGGAAGGCAATCAGTATCCCCGTGTATCCATATCCCGCGTTCAGCGACGCGTTCGATCGGCCGTACTCCGCCGCGACCTCGATCGCGCCGGCCAGACCGGCGCAGCCGCCGCCGATGGCGCAGGCCAGCAGGATCAGTTTGGTTACCGGCAAGCCTTGGAGTTGTGCAGCGCGGATGTTGCCGCCGGTCACGCGGGAGGCGAAGCCGAAGCTGGTGCGATAGATCAGCACCCAGCAGATCAGGCAGGCCAGAATGCCGATCGGCAGGCCAGGATGCACATCCAGCCAGGGCACGGTGTCGAGCATGTTCTCATCGCCGATGCCATAGGTGGAGGGTTTGTTGAGACTGGCGGGATCGCGCAGCAGGCCCTCAACGAAATGATTGAACAGCGCGAGTCCGATATAGGACAGCACCAGGCTGGCGATGACCTCATTGACGTTCAGTTTGGCGCGGAGCCAACCGCTGATGCCGACCCAGAATGCACCCATGGCCGACCCCGCGATGGCCATTGCTGCCCATACAATGATCGGGCTGGTGTTGATCAGGGGCAATGCGGCGACGGTCGCGGCCAGACCACCGAGCACGACGGCCGCCTCGCCGCCGATGATGACCAAGCCGAGCTGTCCGGGAATGGCCACGCATAGGGCGGTGAGCAGCAAGGGAGCTGCCCGTTGCACCGTATTTTGGATGGAAAACCAGCTTCCGAATGCGCCGCGCCAGACCAGATCGAGGAAATCTGCTGGCGAGGCGCCGAGACACAGCAGGAAAATCGAAAACAATATCGCCGCGCCGGCCAGCGCGGCGATTGGCGCAAGCAATGCCTCCGCCGTGCGGCGGATTGGATACCATTGGTCGCCGACCTGCACCGGCGCGGACGCCGGTGCGGTTGTTACGGTTGTCGTGGTACTCATGAGGTCGAGCCAACGACCCCTTCTACGAGATAGTTGCAGGATTCGAGCTCGATCGCCGTTTCCGGATAGGCCTTACCGGCCGGAACGACGACGTTGCCCTTGTTATCCTTCAGGGGGCCCTTGAAGACCGAGTAACCGCCTTTCATGATCTCTGCCTTGACCGCGGTGACGTTTTTGCGGCCGGCCTCGGACAGTGCGGGGCCGAACGCTGACATTTTCACAAAACCCTCGGCGAGGCCGCCGCGGGTGAAGTTCGGAAGCGGCTTGCCGGCCTGCGCGTCGGCGATGTACTGCTTATAGACTGTGATCCAGTTCCATTCGGCGCCGGTCAGATAGCCTTTCGGTGCCAGCTTGGACTGATCGGCATGGTATCCACACGAGTAGATGCCGCGGCGTTCGGCGGTTTCCATGATGACCTTCGGGCCGTCCACATGGCAGGTGACGACGTCGATGCCCTGGCCGATCAGGCTGTTGGTGGCTTCGGCTTCCTTGACCGGCATCGACCATTCGCCGGTGAAGATGACCGACGTGGTGATGGTCGGATCGACCGACCTGGCGCCGAGGGCGAAGCTGTTGACGTTGATCAGCACCTGAGGAATCGGTTTGGCGGCGATAAAGCCGATCTTCTTGGTCTTCGTCGCGTGGGCGGCGGCGATACCATTCAGGTACTGGCACATCCCGATGTAGCCGAAATACGACCCGGTATTCATCGGGTGCTTGTCCTTCTGCCACAACCCGCCGCAATGGCGGAACTGGATGTCCTTATATTTCGCCGCCATTTTCAACATGTACGGGTCGAAATAGCCGAAGCTTGTCGGGAACAGCAGGGTGGCGCCATCCAGCTTGATCATGCTCTCCATGGTCTTGGAGACGTCGTCGGTTTCGGGAACCTTCTCTTCCTCGACGATCTTGATGCCGGGCATCTTCTTCAGCATCGCTGCTGCTTCGGCGTGGGCCTGATTGTAGCCGTAATCGTCTTTCGGTCCGACATAAATGAAACCGACGGTCAGGTCCTTGGCGGCCCGCGCTTGTTCGGATGTCAGGCCCATCGCGGCGAGACCGGCGGCGCCGGCGGTACCTTGGAGCAGACGGCGGCGCGACAAGGTTGTAGAAATCGGTGGCGTCAAAGACATGCTCTTCCCCGTTATACTAAGAAGCTGCGCCGGCCAGCGGTTGGCGCGGCACTGCGGACCTGGACGGACGGTCCCGGTTCTCGTTTTGATACGCAAAGGGCGTGCCACTCCCTTGAGCGGTTGGCCTCGGCTAATTTTCCGCTCTGTTGCGGCCGTGTTGCTCACGAAAGCGGCATCTTGACGAAAAAGAGGCGAAGCGCGCCTCGGATATCGCCGGCCTGGCCCGACGTCTTATGATGCGGGCGCGTATCAAGGCCCACGCCGGATGGGCGTCGTCTGCACATGGCCAAACCATGACGGGCGGGTAAGCCGCATCGGCACCAAAACTGTTGCGTGCCTGCCGCACCATGACATGACCAACGCGCCGATTGGTCGGAGGTGCGTTGGTTGGCACATCGATTGCTGTTCCGAACGTTGCGCGAAGAAACCATGCCTGCGTCGCCATAGATGGACGGCAGATGGACCCTCGGTGCTAAACAAAAGGGACAGAAGATGAAGCTTAGACATTTAATTTTCGCGGCAGCGACGCTGGCGGTGACGGCCACCCAAGTGCGGGCTCAGGGTTTTAGCGACACCTGGATGGGTGTGCGCGATGGCACGACGATCTCGAACGTCGGTGCGGAAAAGGGCAGCAGAAACGTCAACAAGATCATTACGAACGCCGGGCACTTCGACGCCGGCGATTACGGTTCGAATTTCTTTAGCGTCGACGCGCTGTTTTCCAATGCCAACGAACCCGCGAACAATTCGGCCGGCGGCTCCACCGAATTCTATGCGGTTTACCGTGGTCAGTTGAGCCCGGACAAATTCCTGGGCATCAATACCAAATTTGGGCCGTTCCAGGCGATTAACTTCGAATTTGGCGGTGACGCGGAAGCCGAAAATACGCAGTTCGCGCCGGATAAGAAGGCGCTGGTGGCCGGTCCGAACTTCCACTTTGCCGTGCCGGCTGGCTTTCTGAATGTCGGCGTGCATGTTTACCACGAGTGGAACAACAACGGCATCTGCAACGGCAGCACCGCCCCCGGCAACTGCATTTTCAACGGGGGCCACGGCGGACCCGTGAACTTCGATACCACGGCGGAATTTGAAGTTGTCTGGCTGTTCCCGCTGTCGTTCACCGGCCTGCCGCTGGACTTCCGGGGCTTCACGAACATCGTGCTGCCCAAGGGCAAGGATGGTTTCGGCAATCAGACAGCGACCGAAGTCCTGGCTCGTCCGTCGCTTTATCTGGATGTTGGCAAAATGGTGATGAACAAGCCCAACAAGCTGTATGCCTTCTTCCAGGTCGAACTGTGGAACAACAAGTTCGGCAACGACCATACGCTTGCGGGCAATTCGGGCTCGCAAGAGGTTTCACCGGTGTTTGGCGTCGAATACCACTTCTGATAGAGTTGCCGCGGCGATCCCCGGATCGCCGCGCCTTTTTTAGCCCCGAGGGAAACACCGATGATCGACTTGCTGCTTGACTGGGTCAGCCTGCTGGTCCGTTGGACGCACGTCATCGCCGGTATCGCCTGGATCGGTTCTTCTTTCTATTTCATCGCCCTTGATGCCGGTTTGGCCCCCAACGCTCGGCTTGACCCGCGCGTGAAAGGTGAAGCCTGGCAGGTTCACGGCGGCGGCTTCTACAACATCCAGAAATTCTCGGTCGCGCCGGAGTTCATGCCGGAGCACCTGACCTGGTTCAAATGGGAGGCGTACGGCACCTGGATCTTTGGATTCACGCTGCTGGTGCTGACGTATTATCTGAACCCCAGCGTCTATCTGATCGACACCTCGGTGATGAATATCGAGCCGGCGGATGCGGTTCCCGCGGCTGCCGCATCTTTGGTGATCGGATGGTTCGCCTACGACCTGCTCTGCAAGTCTTGGTTCGGACGGGAAACCGGACGCCTCGCGGTTGCGGGATTCATCCTGTTCCTGGCCGCGGCCTATGGCTATACACATGTCTTTAGCGGGCGCGGTGCCTTCATCCAGGTCGGTGCCCTGGTTGGCACGATCATGGCGGCGAATGTTCTGGTCGTGATCATTCCCGGCCAGCGCAAGACAGTCGCGTCCCTGCTGAAGGGCGAGGCGCCCGATCCGATCCATGGCCAGGTCGCGAAGCAGCGGTCCGTACACAACAACTATCTGACGTTGCCGGTGGTGTTCACGATGCTGAGCAACCACTACGGGTTCACCTACTCATCGCCGAAATGGAGCTGGCTGATCCTGGCCTGCATCTTCATCGCCAGCTTCCTGGTGCGGCACTGGTTCAACACGATGCACGCCGGAAAGAAGCCCGATTGGCGCCTGTGGCCGGCGGCGGCCGTGCCCGTAATGTGTGCGATTGCCCTTGGTATTCTGGGGCAACCATCGGTACCGGTTGCCGACGCCGGCGCAGCGCCGGTTCGCTTTGCCGAGGTGCAGCAGATTGTCGATCAGCGCTGCCATGTTTGTCATGCGGCGAAGCCGAAATTTCCCGGTTTCGCTGAACCACCCAAGGGCGTGGTGTTCGATACGCCAGCGCAGATCAAAAAGTTGGCGCCGCAAATCATGGCTCAAGCGGTAAAGACCCATACGATGCCGTTGGGCAACGTCACGGAGATTACCGATGCCGAGCGTTCGGCGTTGGGATCATGGATCGTGGCTGGGTCGAAGCTGAACTGATTATGGCGTGAAATGACGGGGTTCGCAGCGCTTCATTGGCATGCGATATCCCCGTCGCGGCGGCCCTGGCGGATGAATACTCATGACAGGTGTATGACGGCGTGCTTACCGAATGCCCATTCTGCCATTTATTGGCCACTCGATGGTTAATGGGTAACCGTCCGGTGATTGGTTCGCAAAACTAAGCTGCTTTTGGCCGCGTTTCCTCGTTGACCATCCCGCCGAACCTGTCCTTAGCTTCCAGTCTGTACCGCTGCACCGAAGAACGACGACTGAAAGGACTGGCAGCGCGATGCGCGACACGATTCACTTCCGCCTTGGCACCGAAGACCGGACGCTGCGGGACGTCGACCCGACGATGACCGTGCTGGAATATCTGCGCGGGCCAGAACGGCTGTGCGGTACCAAGGAAGGCTGTGCCGAGGGCGACTGCGGCGCCTGCACCGTTGTGCTCGTGGACGGGGAAGGGCGGCATCAGGCGGTGAATGCGTGCGTGCTGTTCGTGCCGGCCCTGGACGGGCGGCAACTGCTGACGGTGGAGCATTTGGCTGGGCCAGACGGCGCGTTGCATCCGGTGCAGCAGGCGATGGTGGAACGTCATGGCTCCCAGTGCGGATTCTGCACCCCGGGTTTCGTGATGTCGCTGTATGCGCTGCGCACCGAGGCCAAGCCGGATCGGGTTGCGATCAACGAAGCCCTGGCGGGGAATTTGTGCCGTTGCACCGGGTACCGGCCGATCGTCGATGCGGCGATGGATGTTTGCACCGGTCACGCAGAGTCGGCGGCAGCAGCGTTGCCGCCGACCGAGGGAAGCTTGGCGCTGTCGTTCGGGGAGACACTCTCCTTCTCACCGCGGTCCGCCGACGAACTGGCCCGGGTGCTGTTAGATAATCCGAATGCGACGATCGTGGCCGGGGGAACCGATGTCGGGCTGTGGGTGACCAAGCAGCACAGGAAATTGCCGGTGACCGTGTCGCTGGATGCGGTCGCGGACCTGCGCGGGATCGAGGAAACAGCCGATACGATCAGGATCGGCGCGGGTGTGACCTATCACGAGGCGCTGCCGGTCCTCGAAAAGCATTTCCCGGACCTGGGGGCGATGATCCGCCGCATCGGCTCCCGCCAGATACGCAATCGCGGCACGATCGGCGGTAACATCGCCAATGCGTCGCCGATCGGGGATTCGCCACCGGCGTTGCTGGCATTGGATGCGTCCGTCGTTCTGCGTCGCGGCGACACGCGGCGGACGATCAGTTTGGACGCATTTTTCATCGGCTACCGGCAGACGGTTCTGGCACCGGGCGAGTTCATCGAGCGGATCGATGTGCCCCTGCCGAAGGCGGGGGAGGTTTTCCGCTGCTATAAGGTCTCCAAGCGTTTTGATCAGGACATCTCCGCTGTGTGTGCGGCATTCCGTCTTCGGATCGAGGATGGCATCGTTCGCGATATCCGCATCGGCTTCGGCGGTATGGCGGCCACGCCGGTTCGGTCCACGGCGGTGGAAGATGCGTTGATGGGCCGCCCGTGGTCCAAGGCGACCATTCGGACGGCGCAAGCGGTCATGGACAGCGCGATGTCACCGCTGTCCGACATGCGGGCGAGCTCCGCCTATCGCCGCACCGTCGCGCGCAACCTGCTTTTGAAATGCTTCCTGGAAACCAGCGAGGAGGCAGCCGTGACCCGGCTGGTACCAGCATGAACGCGATCACGCCCGTCGGCGTCTCCATTCCGCATGACAGCGCGTCGAAGCATGTCAGCGGCAAGGCCATCTATATCGACGATATGCCGGAGCCGCCCGGCCTGCTGCACGCATACCTCGCGCTCAGTCCGCACGCCCATGCCCGCATCAAGTCCATCGACCTGAGCGCGGTGATCGTGGCCCCCGGCGTGGCGGCGGTGATGACGGCCAAGGATGTCCCGGGTGTAAACGATGTCGGGCCGGCGTTTCAGGGCGACCCGATCTTTGCCGACGGGTTGGTGGAGTATCACGGGCAATCCATCTTCGGTGTCGCCGCCACCAGCATGGCGCTGGCACGTGAGGCCGCGTCCAAGGCGGTGATCGAATACGAAATCCTGACGCCCATTCTGACGATCGATGAGGCGCTGGCGGCGCAAACCTTTGTCCTGCCGACCCAGGTGATGCAGCGCGGCGATGCCGACTCCGCGCTGGCGAACGCGCCGCTGCGGCTGTCGGGCCGGATCGATGTCGGCGGCCAGGAGCATTTCTACCTGGAAGGCCAGGTCGCCATGGCCATCCCCGGCGAGGACGGGGACATGCTGGTCCACAGCTCCACCCAGCACCCGACCGAGGTGCAGCATCTGGTGTCCCGAGCGCTGAATCTGTCGGACCATTCGGTGGTGTGCGAGACGCGGCGGATGGGCGGTGGTTTTGGCGGCAAGGAGTCGCAGGCGTCGCTGATCGCCGTGTCGGCCGCGCTGCTGGCGCAGAAAACCGGGCGTCCGGTGAAGCACCGGCTGGACCGCGACGACGACATGATCCTGACCGGCAAGCGCCACCATGCCCGGATCGACTACGATGTCGGCTTCGGCAAGGACGGCCGCATCCTGGGCATCAAGTTCATGCACGCAATCGGTTGCGGCTACTCGCCCGATCTGTCGGGTGCGATCGCCGACCGAGCGATGTTCCATGCCGACAATGCGTATTATCTGGACCACGTTCACATCGTCTCGCATCGCTGCAAGACCAACACAGTGTCCAACACCGCGTTTCGTGGCTTCGGCGGCCCGCAAGGCATGGTGGGGATCGAGCATGTGGTGGATGAGATCGCCCGCCACCTGCGCATCGATCCGCTGACGGTGCGTAAGCGCAATTTCTACGGCAAGCGCGACCGCAACATCACGCCGTATCACATGACGGTGGAAGACAACGTCATCGCCGAACTGGTGGCGGAGCTAGAACGAGAATCCGGATACGCTGCGCGCCGCAAGCAGGTGAAGGCGTTCAACGCCGCGAACCCATGGGTCAAGCGCGGGCTGGCGCTGACGCCGATCAAGTTCGGGATTTCGTTCACGCTGACCCATATGAACCAGGCTGGCGCGCTGGTGCATGTCTATACGGACGGCAGCGTGCAGTTGAACCACGGCGGCACCGAGATGGG
>DNXO01000069.1:87088-137337 GCA_003506895.1 Acetobacteraceae bacterium
GCGGCACCGAGATGGGGCAGGGGCTTTATCTGAAGGTCGCCCAAATCGTCGCCGCGGAGTTCGGCATCGGTCTGGACCGGGTGAAGATCACCGCCACCACAACCGCCAAAGTGCCCAATACCTCGCCAACCGCCGCATCGTCCGGGACCGACCTGAACGGCAAGGCGGCACAGACGGCGGCGCGGACGATCAGGCAGCGTATGGCTGGCGTCGCGGCCATCGCGTTTGGTGTCCAGCCGGCCGAAGTTGTATTCGCCAACGGTAAGGTCAGTGCCGGCGGTCAGGACCTGACCTTTGGCGAAGTCGCCAAGCTGGCGCATCGGGCGCGGGTTTCGTTGTCGTCCACCGGTTACTACAGCACACCGAAAATCCATTACGACACCAAGATCCATCAGGGCCGGCCGTTCTACTATTTCGCCTATGGTGCGGCGGTTTCGGAAGTCGAGGTCGATACCCTGACCGGCGAATACCGGCTGCGGCGCGTCGATATCCTGCACGATGCCGGCAAGTCGCTGAATCCGGCGATCGACCTGGGGCAGGTAGAGGGTGGCTTCGTCCAGGGGATGGGCTGGCTGACGACCGAGGAACTGTGGTGGGACGACAAGGGGCATCTGCGTACTCACGCGCCCTCGACCTACAAAATCCCCGCCTGTGGCGACATTCCAGCGGCGTTCAACGTGTCGCTGTTCAAGGCGGGGCGAAACAAAGAGGACGTGGTCTATCGCTCCAAGGCGGTGGGTGAGCCGCCGTTGATGCTGGGTATCGCGGTCTTCCAGGCGCTGCGCGATGCGGTCGCGGCTTGTGGCGATGGGTGGACCGTGCCCCGTTTCGACGCGCCGGCGACTGCCGAACGGGTGCTGATGGCGATCGAGACAGTCCGAGCGGCCGGGGCAGTGCCGCAAGCGCAGGCGGCTGACTGATGGCGGCGTGGCTGGATGCCTTGGCCGCGGCGGAAGGCGACAACCAGCCCGCCGTGCTGGTGACGGTGTTGGCCGCCAAGGGCTCCACGCCGCGGGAGGCTGGGGCGAAGATGGTGGTATCCGCCGACGGCCTGGCCGGCACCATCGGCGGCGGCAACCTTGAATATCAGTGCGAGGCCGCGGCGCGGGACCTGCTGGCCTCGGGTGGGGAGGGGCCTTCGACGCGGGATTTCCCGCTGGGGCCAAGCCTCGGCCAATGCTGCGGCGGCCATGTGACGGTGCTGTTTGAGGTGCTGCGTCCGCCCAAACTGCAAATCGCCCTGTTCGGCGCAGGACATGTCGGCACGGCGCTGGTACGGTTGCTGGCGGACCTGCCATGCCGGGTGCAGTGGATTGATCCTCGCCCCGAGGCGCTGCCAGCCAATTTGCCGTCGAACGTGATCCCGGTGCGGACTGCCCAGCCGGCGCAGACGATTGCCGGCCTGCCATCCGGCAGCGTGGTTCTGGTGATGACGCACGACCACCAACTGGATTTCGACATCGTCGTCGCGGCGCTGCGACGCCCCGATTTGCGCGCGGTTGGCCTGATCGGATCGGACACCAAGCGTGCTCGGTTTCTAAGCCGTCTGGCCCGCCAGGGAATCCCGACCGATAAACTGATCTGCCCCATTGGGCTGCCCGGCATCGAGGGTAAGGAACCCGCCGTGGTCGCGCTGTCGGTCGCCGCGCAGATTATGCAACTCAATGTGTCCCTTCCAACGACAGAGCGGAGCATCGCCCCGATGCCGAAGACCGAACGAAGCTGCGGCGACTGTGTCTGCCCGCCCGTGACCACGCAGGGGCGGCGCTGATGCCGGCCGAGGACCACATGCGGCGTGCCATCGGCCTGTCGCTGGAAATGATGCGCTCCGGCCGCGGCGGACCCTTCGGCGCGGTGATCGTAAAGGATGACAGGATCGTCGCCGAGGGGTTCAATCAGGTCACCTCCAAAAACGACCCGACGGCGCATGCCGAGGTCGTCGCCGTCAGACTGGCGTGTCAGGCACTGGGCACATTCGATCTGACCGGCTGCGAGATTTATACCAGTTGCGAACCCTGCCCGATGTGTCTCAGCGCCATCTACTGGGCTCGGCTTGGCAGGATCTATTACGCGAACGATCGCGAAGACGCCGCGAAGATCGGGTTTCGGGACGATTTCCTATACCATGAGATCCCGCTGCCGCTGGAGCAGCGTTCTATTCCGATCCAACCGCTGTTGCGGGCCGAGGGCTGGGCCGCGTTCGAGGAGTGGGACCGCAAGCCGGATAAAATCGAGTACTAGGATACGCGGCGAAATAACCGCTTCGATGGACGCACGTCCGATGGAGACCGTCATAGCCGCGACTGGGACGGCCCTGATGATGAGAGGGCGCGACTCCCATCGAACGATCCGTTTATTCCGCCGCAGCCCGTAAGACGCCCTTCTCGGCGATCTCGGCGGTTCTCCGCGATCTCTGCGTCACAAAAAGCGGACTATCGCCCACCCCCGCCGGCTTATGTCGCGCACCGTCTAATAACAGCAACGGAAGGCACCCAAGGAGGCCAAGCCGGGCGGTGGCCATGACACAAGAGGGAGCCCCTACCGCTCCGGCTTACCCGCAAACGAACGCTCCGTCGTCCAGGCCGACGGCCCTTTTTCCCTGGGGGCTAACGGATAGGGCAATGCGGTTGCCTTTTTGTGACGCAGAGATCGCCGAGAACCGCAGAGATCGCAGAGATGCACTTTGCGGCTGCACCAGTCGGTATCTGGCTGGCTGGGGCTACAGGGCTGGTGGCGAAATAATCGCTTCTATGGACGCACGGGCGTTGAAATAGGGTGCGCCGATGTTCAGGCCCCCGATGTCCACCGGGATAAAGCGTTGGCGGAACACGATCTGCCCCATCCATCGGGTCCGCAGCAGACACGGCCATAACGGGAGAGGAAAAACCACTTTCTGCCAAAGTGTTATTAAATCCATCGACGGTCAACCGCGTTACTGGCGGGACAAAAAGCCGAAGGATCGCCACTCCGTCTTAGCGCCCATGCGGTAGAGGCACGCCATCACAATGAAAGGCCGTTGGCTTCCGTCGAACGATTCGTTTATTCCGCAGCCGGCCCTTAACCATCCCGGCGCATTCGGTGAAACGGCACCGTTTGACCGGCGTCAACGCCGCCGCATCTTAACCGTGCTTCCTCCTGGTCAAGCAAGCCGGGAGACCCCGCCGCATGGCACAAGGCACTTCGCGTGACCTGACACCGGTCATTGATCTGACGCTGGACCGAGGCACCGGACCGTTCCGCACCCGCCATCCGGTTTGGTCCGACCTCCGTCCACCTTGCAACAATGCCTGCCCGGCGGGCGAGAACATTCAGGCCTGGCTCGCGCTGGCGCAGGCGGGGGACTACCGCAAGGCATGGGAAACCCTGGTCGCGGATAATCCGCTGCCGGCCACCCATGGGCGCGTCTGCTATCACCCGTGCGAAACCGGCTGCAATCGCGGGGAAATGGACGCGCCGGTGTCGATCCACGCAGTCGAGCGTTTCCTGGGTGATCGCGCCACCGCCGAGGCCTGGGACTATCCGGCCCCCGCGCCGCGGTCCGGCAAGCGCGTCCTGGTTGTTGGTGCGGGTCCGTCCGGCTTGTCCGCAGCCTACCATCTGACACGCCTTGGTCATGAGGTCGAAATCCACGAAGCTGGCCCCGTCGCCGGCGGCATGCTTCAGTTCGGGATTCCCGCCTATCGCTTGCCGCGGGCCGAACTGGCCGCCGAAATCGCGCGGATCGAGCGGTTTGGGGTGAAAATCGTGCTGAACCACCCGATCAGCGACGTCAAAGCCGAACAGGTTCAGGGCAAATTCGACGCGGTGTTCGTCGCCATCGGCGCCCATGTTGCGCATCATGCGGAGATTCCCGCGAACGACGCGGCCCGCATTCTGGATGCGGTTTCCGTGTTGGGCGATGTCGGTAATGGCGGAAAACCCGCACTCGGGCGGCGGGTTGTGATCTATGGCGGCGGCAACACGGCGATGGACGCCGCCCGCACGGCAAGGCGCCTGGGTGCCGAGGAAACGGTGATCATCTACCGGCGCGACCGAGCGCATATGCCCGCGCATGGATTTGAGGCGGATGAGGCGCTGGAGGAAGGCGTGCAAATCCGATGGCTGACCAGCATCAAGGAGGTCGTGGGGCCCTCCCTGACGGTCGAGCGCATGGAACTGGACGACAAGGGCCGTCCGCATCCCACGGGCGAGTTCGATACGCTGGAAGCCGACAGCGTCATCCTCGCCCTGGGTCAGCAGACCGATAGCGGATTTCTGCGGAATTTCCCCGATATTGAGGCCAAACCCGACGGCACGGTGGTCGTCGATCGGCAGATGATGACCGGGCATCCCGGCCTGTTCGCGGGCGGCGACATGGTGCCAAGTGAGCGCACCGTCACCACCGCCACGGGCCATGGCAAGCTGGCCGCCCGCAATATCGACGCCTGGCTCCGGGGACAGACTTATGTGCCGCCCGACCAAGCGCCGGTTGTTACATTCGACATGCTGCATCTGCCGGTGTTCAGCGACGTCGATCCCGCCGCCCAGCCGCGGCTCGCCGCGGAAGACCGCCTTGCCGGCTTCACCGAAATCCTCGCCGGACTGACCGAACCCGCCGCTCGGCATGAAGCGCAACGCTGCCTGAGCTGCGGCGTCTGTTTCGAATGTGACAACTGCTTCGCGGCTTGTCCGGAGCAGGCGATCGTCAAACTGGGGCCGGGGAATGGTTATCGCCTGAACGAGGAACGCTGCACCGGCTGCGCGACATGTTTCGACCAATGCCCCTGCCACGCGATCCAGATGGTGGTTGCGACCCAACAATGGATCGCCTGAAGGAGACTTCGATGTCCCAAACCCACGCGACGATGGACGGCAATACCGCGGTCGCGCATGTGGCTTACCGGGTGAATGAGGTCTGCGCGATCTATCCGATCACGCCATCCTCCACGATGGCCGAACTCGCGGATGAGTGGGCGGCGCTGGGCATCAGGAACATCTGGGGCAACATCCCGATCATCCAGCAGATGCAAAGCGAGGGCGGGGCGGCGGGCGCGGTTCACGGCGCCCTGCAATCCGGCGCGCTGACCACGACGTTCACGGCGTCGCAGGGATTGCTGCTGATGACTCCGAACATGTTCAAGATCGCCGGGGAGCTGACGCCGGCGGTGTTCCATGTGGCGGCGCGCGCCTTGGCCACCCAGGCGTTGTCGATCTTCGGCGATCATACCGATGTGATGGCGGTGCGCTCCACCGGCTTCGCCTTCCTCTGTTCGGCCAGCGTGCAAGAGGCGCACGATATGGCGCTGATCGCCCAGGCGGTGACGCTGGAGGCCAGGATTCCGGTGCTGCATTTCTTCGATGGGTTCCGGACCTCGCATGAGCTGAACACCATAGACCTGCTGACCGACGCGCAGATCCGGGCGATGATCGATGACGATCTGGTCCGCGCCCATCGTCGGCGGGCGCTGAATCCCGAGCATCCGTTCATTCGGGGCACGGCGCACAACCCGGATACCTTCTTTCAGGCGCGCGAGACCGCGAACCCATTCTACGCGGCGTTGCCGGGAATCGTGCAGAAGCACATGGACCGATTCGCGGCGCTGACCGGACGGCAATACCATCCGTTCGACTTTTTCGGACCCGCCGACGCGGAGCGGGTGGTAGTGGCGATGGGAACCGGTGCTGAAACCGCCCGGATCGCGGTGGAAACCTTGCAGGCGCGCGGTGAAAAGGTCGGCGTGTTGCAGGTTCGCCTGTTCCGCCCGTTCGATGCGGCCGCGTTGCTGGCCGTGCTGCCGGAAACGGTGCGCTCGATCGCGGTGCTGGAGCAGACCAAGGAACCGGGCGCGCCGGCCGAACCCATGTATCTGGATGTCGTGGCGACACTCGCCCGGGCGGTCGCGACCGGCGAACGCAGTTTCCTTCCGCGTGTGGTCGGCGGGCGGTACGGGCTGTCGTCGAAGGATTTTTCGCCGGCCCTGGCGAAAGCGGTCTTCGATGAGCTTGAAAGGCCTGTGCCGAAGACCGGGTTCACGTTGGGGATCGACGACGACGTCTGTCACACCAGCCTGCCGCCCGATCCTGCATTTCCCTGCGATCCGCCAGGGGCCGTATGCGCCGTGTTTTATGGTCTGGGCTCGGACGGGACGGTGGGCGCCAACAAGAACACGGTCAAAATCATCGCCGAGGATGCCGGTCTGCATGCCCAAGGTTACTTCGTCTATGACTCGCACAAATCCGGTGCCCAGACGATTTCCCACCTGCGGTTTGGGCAGGCGCCGATCAGGGCGCCGTTTCTGATCCAGAAAGCCAGTTTCGTCGCGATCCATCAGTTTGCGTTTATCGAGCGGCAGGATGTGCTGCGAATGGCGGCGCCGGGTGCGACGGTATTGCTGAACGCGCCGTTCGCGGCGGATGTCGTTTGGGACAAGCTGCCGTGCGCCATGCAGGCCCGCATCATCACGGACAAACTGCGTGTCTATGTGATCGACGCCTCGAAGGTGGCCGCTGATGTCGGGCTGCGCGGGCGTACGAACACCATCCTGCAAACCTGTTTCTTTGCCCTGTCCGGCGTGCTGCCCCGCGAACGGGCGATCGAGCAGATCAAGCACGCGATCCAGAAGACGTACGGCAAGCGCGGGGATGCGGTGGTTCAGCGCAACTTCCATGCAGTCGATGCGACATTGGTTCGGCTGTTCGAGGTCGCCATTCCGGACGCCGCAACCAATACGTGGGAACGTCAGTCGCCTGTTCCGGCGGATGCGCCGGCATTCATCCGCCGTGTCACCGCGCTGATGCTGGAAGGGCGCGGCGATGAGGTTCCGGTCAGTCTGATGCCCGCGGATGGCACCTGGCCCTCCGGCACCGCCGCGTGGGAGAAGCGCAATATCGCCGAGACGGTCCCGGTGTGGCACCCGGATCTGTGCGTCCAGTGCGGCCAGTGCAGCTTCGTCTGTCCGCACGGGGTGATCCAGGCGCGGTATTTCGATGCGGGGCGCCTGGAATCGGCCCCCGCCAGCTTCATGTCGGCGCCGATCAATGTGCGCGGCTTCCCGAACGTCCGTTTCACCCTGTCGTTCGCGATGGAAGACTGCACCGGATGCTCATTGTGCGCCGAGGCGTGCCCGACCGAACCAGCCAAGTCCTTGGTGATGCGGGACAAGATGCCGTTGCTACAGGACGCCCGCGCCAATCTCGCCTTCGCCGAAACGCTGCCGGTGAACGACCGAGCCAGGGTGGACTTCGCCAATGTGCGCGGCGTGCAGTTCCTGGAGCCGTTGTTCACCTTCTCCGGGGCGTGCGCCGGGTGCGGTGAGACCCCATACCTGAAGTTGCTGTCGCAGTTGTTTGGCGACCGAGCGCAGATCGCCAACGCGACGGGATGTTCGTCGATCTACGGCGGCAATTTGCCCGTCACGCCATGGGGCGTGAATCGGGAGGGCCGGGGGCCGGCCTGGTCGAACTCGTTGTTCGAGGATAACGCCGAATTCGGCCTGGGCTTCCGTCTGGCCGCCGATCAGCATCTGGAACTGGCGCGGTCGCTGCTGGTGAAGCTGGAGGCCGAGGTCGGCAGCGAATTGGTGCAGGCGATCCTGGACGCCCCGCAGGTGCGGGAGTCCGATATTCGCGCCCAGCGGCAAAGGGTGGGGTTGTTGGTGGAGCGGGTGCGGGCCCTGGGCGATCGGCCGGACGCCGCGGATATGCTGTCGCTCGTCGATCATCTGGTGCGGCGGAGCATCTGGATCGTCGGCGGCGACGGTTGGGCATACGACATCGGTTATGGCGGGTTGGACCATGTTTTGGCGACGGGCCGCGATGTGAACGTGCTGGTGCTGGACACCGAGGTTTACTCCAACACGGGTGGCCAGGCCTCGAAAGCAACGCCGCTGGGGGCCGTGGCCAAATTCGCTGCCGCCGGCAAACGCGTGGCGCGCAAGGATCTTGCGTTGCAGGCGATTGCCTATGGAAACGTCTATGTCGCCCAGGTCGCGATGGGCGCCAATCCGCAGCAGACCTTGCAGGCCTTCCGGGAGGCGGAAGCCTATGATGGGCCATCGCTGATCCTCGCCTATTCCCACTGCATCGCACATGGGATCGACATGCAGTTCGGCATGAAGCAGCAGGATCTGGCGGTCGCCAGCGGTTACTGGCCGCTGTTTCGTTACAACCCGGCTATGCGGGCGTTCGGCAGCAATCCGTTCGTGTTGGACAGTCCACGGCCGACGCTGCCGTTCCGCGCCTACGCCGGCAACGAGATGCGCTACAAGTCGCTGGCGCAGACCCGGCCAGCGGATTCCGCCCGCCTGTTGGATGCGGCGCAGGCCGCGATCCTGGAGAAATACCGGACCTACGAGGAAATGGCGGGGTGGTCGGCCTCCAGGTTCGCCCCAGCCGGTGTGGATCGGCCCCAAGCGGCGGTTATCGCGGAACCACCTTGGGAGGCGGCTGAGGGGGTGCGGGGATAGGTCTTGGCCCCGTTCTTGCATATGCTGACCTGCCTGTGCTGACACAAGACGCGCAACCCGCGTCGATTGCCCAGAAGATGGGCGGTGGTCGGTTCAGTGCTGAGCAGATGACGAGCAGGAGTAGACCATGGAGTCCCGCCGCACTTTCCCTCTGAGCCGCCGCGGCTTGTTGGCGACCGCTTTGGCTGCCCCAGCGATCATGCGGGTAACCCGCGCTCAGGCGGATACGGTGACGATACGAATGGGGTCGCTGAAGCTGATCCATTCGATCACGCCAT
The DNA here is from genome assembly GCA_003506895.1 of Acetobacteraceae bacterium. Taxonomy (GTDB): domain Bacteria; phylum Pseudomonadota; class Alphaproteobacteria; order Acetobacterales; family Acetobacteraceae; genus Rhodopila. The sequence goes on from DNXO01000069.1 coordinate 95,811, forward strand.
GGTTCTATGAGCGCTTCCTGCCGGCCGGCTATAAGATCGATATCATCCCGTTCGAGAGCCCGACCGACTGTAAATCCGCCGTCGTCACGGGGTCGGTTGATTTCGGCACGTTCGGCATCGCCGCCGGCATCCTCGGCGCCGCGGCCCATGAACCCGTGGTGGTTTTTGGGTCCGCGTGCAACAAGGGCATGGCGGTGGTCGCCCGCAAGGACGGCGCGATCTCCACCCTGAAAGACCTTAAGGGCAAGCGTGTCGCGATCTGGCCCGGTTCCACGCAGGAGGTCTTCATCCTGGAACGCTTGCGAATGGAGGGGATGACCATCCGCGACGTCGAGTCCGTCCGCGTGTCGTTCTCGGAAATGCCGGCGGCGTTGGCGCGTGGTGACGTCGATGCCTATGTCGGCGCTGAACCCGGCCCGGGGCTTTCGCTGTTCAGCGGGGTCGGCAAAATTGTCGAGTATCCCTACTCCACCCCGATGGGCAGCCTTAACATGATCATGGCGACTCACCGCGACACGATTACACAAAAGCCGGATCTGGCGCGTGTCGTGCTGAACCTGCAAAAGCAGGGTAGCGAGTACGCGACCGCGCATCCATCCGAGATGGTCGATATGGCGGTCACGAAACTGGGTATGAAGCGTGAGGCTGTCGATCTGTCGGTGCAAAATGTCGAGCTGAACTGGAAGATGACGCCGGAGATGATCGAGGCTGGCAAGACCTACGCCCAGCATATGTTGGAATTGAAGCAAATCCGGGCGCTGCCGGATTTTGGGGCATTCTTCGATACGAAAATCTCCGACCAGCTTTCCGTATGAGCGAAGCCGTAGAGACCCTTCCGCTCGAACGCGCGCCGGCACGGATCGACGCGACGCCGCTGCTGCGGATCGTCGTGCCGGTGGTCCTGCTCATGGGATGGTGGGCCGAAACGGCGTTGCATCCGGGCGGGCTGATTCCCGCGCCGTCGGAGGTTGGCGTTGCACTGTGGGATCTGGCGTTCGGCGGCATCAACGACGATGCGTTCAGTCAGATGCTGTTGCCCGACCTGATCGCCTCCGCCAGCCGCGTTTATGGCGCTTTCGTTTTGGCGGCGGCTGTCGCACTGCCGTTGGGCATGCTGATCGGCCGGTTGCGGCTGGTGCGGGAGATGTTGGAACCAACCTTGCAGGTTCTGCGTCCGGTGCCGGTGACCGCGTGGTTGCCGCTGTCGATGATCATGTTCGGCATTGGGCCGAAATCGGCGTTCTTTCTGGTGGCGCTGGGGTCTTTCTTTCCCATCCTGCTCAACACGATCTTCGCTGTGCGCAGTGTGGAACCCCGGTTGTTTGAGGCGGCGCAAATGTTGGGTGTTTCCCCGGCCAGGCTATTCCCGAAAGTGGTGCTGCCGGCGTCTTTGCCGGGGATGTTCACCGGGTTGCGGCTAGGATTGGGTCTGGCGTGGGTGGTGATCGTCGTCGGTGAGATGACCGGCGTGCAGACCGGGCTGGGCGCGATGATCATGGACGCTCGGCAGTTGTCCCGGACGGAGATCGTGATCGCCGGCATGGCGGTGATCGGCGTGGCGGGCTTTCTGTCGGATTATGCGGTGCTGATGCTTGGCCGGAAATTGCTGGCCTGGAGTCCGCAGCATGGTTGACGCGATTCGCCGGCAGACCATGGGGTTGTCCGGAACGACCGCGCCCAGCCGTGACATAAACTCATGATTCCACCCGTCCTCTCCGCCATCAACGCGGGCAAGATCTACCCTGGTGGAATCGAGGCCCTGCGTAATGCCAACCTGACCATCGCGCCCGGGGAGTTCGTCTGCCTGATCGGCGCGTCGGGCTGCGGAAAATCCACGCTGCTGCGGATGATCGCGGGATTCGAAACCGTCACCTCCGGCCAGATCATTGTGCGCGGCAAGGAAGTCACCGGGCCGGGGCCGGATCGAGGGATGGTATTTCAGGACTACGGGCTGTTCCCCTGGCTGACCATTCGAAAAAACATCGCGTTCGGCCCCATTGCCCGCGGCAAATCCAAGGCCGAGGCCATGGCCACGGCCGACCGCTTCGTTTCGATGATGGGGCTGGATCGTTTTGCCGACAGCTACCCTCACCAACTGTCCGGCGGCATGAAGCAGCGGGTCGCCATCGGCCGCGTGCTGGCGAACGACGCGCGGATGGCGTTGATGGACGAACCGTTCGGAGCGTTGGACGCGATGACCCGGGAACGGTTGCAAGAGGAACTGTTGACGATTTGGCGCGCCACCGGGCTGAGTGTCGTCTTCGTCACCCACTCGCTGGAGGAAGCCATCTATTTGGCTGACCGTGTGGTTGTGATGTCTCCCGGTCCCGGCCGAATCGTGGCAGAAGAGCGTATCACCTTGGAGCGGCCCCGCGACGTGTCATCCCCCCAATTCAACGATATCCGCCGTCATTTGGCTGCCCTGCTGCACGCCGACCACGCCAGGGAGGCCGCTTGACGCCTGTGAAGATGGCGGAGGCGGCGATTGCCGCTGACCGCGCCCACGCTGATCCGGCGATATGGATCACCCGCCGGTCTGACGAAGCGATTCTGGCCGATGCCGCGGCGCTGGAAGCCGAAGGGCCGAGGGGCCGCCCCCTGTGGGGTGTGCCGTTCGCGGTAAAGGACAACATCGACGTCGCTGGGATACCAACGACCGCGGCATGCCCGGGTTTCGCCTACACGCCGGACACGGATTCCCCCGCCGTCCGGCGGCTGCTGGATGCTGGTGCGCTGCTGATCGGCAAGACGAACCTGGACCAGTTCGCAACAGGTCTGGTTGGAACGCGCAGCCCATACGGCGTGCCGCGCAACGTGTTCGATCCGGCGTTGGTGCCGGGCGGTTCTTCGTCGGGGTCGGCCTGCGCGGTCGCGGCCGGCATCGTCCGGTTCGCACTGGGTACAGACACTGCCGGGTCGGGCCGGGTGCCGGCTGGGTTTGGCAATATCGTCGGGCTGAAACCCACGATCGGCAGCGTTTCCGCCCGGGGCATGGTACCCGCGTGCCGGTCGGTCGATACGATTTCGGTCCTCGCTCGTTCGGTGGACGAGGCGCTTGCCGTCCAACGTGTCATCGCGGTGTTCGATGGCGATGATGCCTATGCGCGCAAGGCTCCGTTCCCGCATTTGCGGCGGTCGGCTTTGCCGGCCGGCCGTGTGGCGATGGGCGATGTCGCCGCGTTGTGCGATGCCGATGTCGCGGCGGCCTATGCCGATGCCGCCGCCTTCCTGACCGCCGCGCCGGTCGATATGACGCTGTATCTGGAAGTCGCGCGCTTGCTGTACGAGGGGCCGTGGGTTTCGGAACGAACCGCGGCACTGCGGTCTGTCGTCGAGACGACGCCCGACATTTTGTATCCTGCCACGCGCACGATCCTGGAATTGGGTCTGGCCCGGCTGACGGTGGATGCCTTCGACGCCTTCCATCTGCTGCAACGGGCGCGCCGGCAGGCCGCGATTCTGTTCAGCCAATACGATGCGTTGTTGCTACCCACCGCCCCGTTCTGCCCCTCATTGGCCGAGGTCGAAGCCGACCCGCTGGGACCCAATCGCCGGCTGGGCACCTTCACCAACTTCGCGAACCTGTGCGACATGGCGGGCTTCGCCGTGCCGATCGGATTCGGCCCGAATGGCACCCCGATCGGCGGTGTTCTGCTAGGGCCCGCGTGGTCCGAGGGCCGTCTGGCCCCGCTGGCGGATGCACTGCACCGGAAATTCGCCACAACGGTTGGCGCGACCGGACAGGCTCTGCCCGTCAGCGCCGAACCCGACCGGGTTGAGGCCGGTGAAACCGCATTGTTCTGCATCGGCGCCCATATGGCCGGATTGCCGTTGAACACGCAGATTACAGCGCTGGGCGGGCGATTCATCCGGGAAGCCAGGACGGCACCGGCCTACCGGCTGTTTGCCCTGGGTAATCGCCCGGGCATGATACGCGCTGATGACGGGGCGGCGATCGCGGGCGAGGTCTGGGCGCTGCCGACGTCTTCCATCGGCGCGCTGCTGGCGCAGGTGCCTCCGCCGCTGGGCTTCGGCACCGTGACCTTGGACGATGGCCCGTGCCTGGGCTTTGTGGCAGAATCCGCCGGCGTGGCGGATGCACGAGAAATCACCCATCTTGGCGGCTGGCGAGCCTGGCTGCGATCCGGAGACTGACGATGGACGAAGCGGCCTTGGATGCGATGATCGATGCCGGAACGACGTTATTGGGGATTGAAATGAAGCCGGAGTGGCGCGCCGCCGTGCGCATGCACCTGACGATTTCGCTGGGTCATGCCGCGGTGGTGTTGGAAACGCCGTTGCCCGATCACCTCGACCCCGCGCCGGTGTTTCGGGCATGACGCACGCAACTGAAATCGCCTCGGCGGTTGGTTCGGGCCGCACGCGTGCCACGGATGTCATGACGGCATGTATGGACAAGATCGGCCGGCTGAATCCGGTGCTGAATGCGTTCACCACCGTAACGGCCGAACGGGCCCTGGCAAAAGCGGCCGCGCTGGACACGGCGATTGCGTCGGGTGCAAAGCCGGGACCGTTGGCGGGCGTGCCGTTCGCGGTCAAGAACCTGATCGACGTCGCCGGGTTGCCGACCTTGGCTGGGTCGAAGATCAACCGGGACCACCCACCCGCCGCCGAGGACGCGCCTCTGGTTCAGCGGCTGGAGGCAGCGGGTGCGATTCTGGTCGGCGCGCTGAACATGGGCGAGTATGCCTATGATTTTACCGGCGAGAACGTCCACGAAGGTCCGTCGCGCAATCCGTTCGACACGGCGCGCATGTCCGGCGGTTCCTCGGGTGGATCGGGCAGCGCGGTGGGCGGCGGGTTGGTGCCCTTGGCGCTGGGGTCCGATACGAACGGGTCGATCCGCGTGCCGGCGTCGTTCTGCGGATTGTTTGGTTTGAAACCAACATATGGGAGGCTCACCCGAGCGGGAAGCTTTCCGTTTGTATCGAGTTTGGATCATTTGGGGCCGTTCACGCGGTCTGTCGCCGATCTGGCTGTCGCGTATGACGCGATGCAGGGATACGACGCGGCCGATCCGGCGTGTGTGGATCGGCCAGTGGAACCGGTTAGCGGGCTGTTGGATTCCGGCGTCGATGGTTTGCGGATCGCCTCGGCAGGCGGGTATTTCCGGGCTGGTGCATCGGCCGAGGCGTTGACGGCACTGGACAGCATCGCGGCGGCGCTGGGGTGCGCCGAAACCGTGATGATACCGGAGGCGCAGCGTGCGAGAAGTTCGGCCTATGTCATCACCACGACCGAGGGTGCGGCGCTGCACATGCAACGCCTGCGGACCCGCCCGGATGATTTCGATGCCGATGTGCGGGATCGGCTGATCGCGGGTGCGTTGGTTCCAGCCGCCGCGGTGGTTCAGGCGCAGAAATTCCGCCGTTGGTTCCGCGATGAAATGCTGAAGCTGTTTCAACGGTATGACGCGATCCTGGCGCCGGCGACACCGTGCGTCGCGCCGCTGATTGGGCAGAAGACCTTCGTGCTGGACGGAAAGGAAATGCCGGTTCGCCCCAACATCGGTATCTACACACAACCGATCTCGTTTATTGGTCTGCCGGTCGTCGCCGTGCCGGTGCCGACATCGCTGGGTCTGCCGATCGGTGTGCAGATCATCACCGCCCCGTGGCGCGAGGACATCGCGCTGCGGATCGCACGCGCGCTTGAAGCCTCGGGCGCCGCTGTTGCCCCCGTTGCGAAACTGGAAGCCTGACCGATGGACATCAACCTTCCCGAAATCAAAGCCGAGGTCGAAGAGGCTTTTGCCCGTTATGAAAAAGCGCTGGTAACCAACGACGTCGATGCGTTGCAGTCGCTGTTCTGGAACAGCCCGCATACAATCCGTTACGGTATCGGCGAAAATCTCTACGGCTACGACGAAATCGGCGCCTTCCGAGCCGCTCGGTCTCCGGTCGGGTTGGCTCGGACGACGTCGCGGACGGTGATTACGACTTACGGAAACGATTTCGCGACGGCTTCGACATTGTTTCATCGAGAGACCGTTCCCGGCAAGGTTGGACGGCAGATGCAGACCTGGGCGCGCACGCCGGATGGCTGGCGGGTGGTGGCGGCACATGTCAGCGTGATCGACGCGCCGTGACGCTTTGGATCAAGGATCCGCTTGGGATTCTTGCCGAGGGCGCCGAACGCGGTGTGGTGGTCGATGGCGGACGCATCGTCGAATGCGTGGCGCGTGGCGCCGAACCGACGACGCCGTGCAAGATGGTTTTCGATGCCAGCCGGCATGTGGTCCTGCCCGGGCTGATCAATACCCATCACCACTTCTACCAGACCCTGACGCGGGCCACCCCGGCGGCGCTGGACCGGGAACTGTTCCCTTGGTTGCAGGCACTTTATCCGATCTGGGCGCGCCTGACGCCGGAAGCGCTCGATGCGGCTGTGACCGTGGCGATGGCCGAGCTGCTGCTGTCCGGCTGCACGACGACCACCGACCATCACTATGTTTTCCCCTCCGGCCTGGAAACCGCGATCGACACGGAGGTTGCCGCCGCCCAGCGCCTCGGCATTCGCGTGGTGCTGACGCGCGGCTCGATGAACCTGTCTCAGCGTGACGGCGGATTGCCCCCTGACAGCGTTGTCCAGGACGAGGACACCATCCTGGCCGACAGCGAGCGGCTGATCGCGCGCTATCACGACGCTTCGCCGGCAGCGATGGTGCAGGTGGCGCTGGCGCCGTGTTCGCCGTTCAGTGTGACGACATCGCTGATGGCGGCGACGGCGGCTTTGGCGGATCGGACGGGGGTGCGCCTGCATACCCACTTGGCGGAGACGGCCGACGAGGAAGCCTTCTGCCTGTCGAAATTCGGTTGCCGCCCGCTGGACTACCTGGAATCGGTGGGTTGGTTGAACGACCGAACGTGGTTGGCACATGGCATCCACTTCGATGCCGGTGAGATCGCTCGTTTGGCCAAGGCCGGGACCTGCGTGACTCACTGCCCGTGCAGCAATCAGATCCTTGCGTCTGGGACGTGTCTGGTCTGCGAAATGGAACAGGCCGGGATGAATGTCGGCCTGGGCGTCGATGGATCGGCTTCGAACAATGCTTCCAATATGATCCAGGAGGTGCGGGCGGCGTTTCTGCTCCAACGCGGGCGGTACGGCGTGGAGAAGGTCAGCCATACGGACGCGCTGCGCTGGGCAACGCAAGGATCGGCGGCCTGTATCGGCCGGCCGGAACTGGGTCGCATCGCCCCGGGCATGCAGGCGGACCTGGCGCTGTTCACGCTGGACGAGCTGCGGTTCTCCGGCGCGTTGGACCCGATCGCCGCGCTGGTGGTGTGCGGCGCGCACACGGCGGACCGGGTGATGGTCGGCGGGCGCTGGGTTGTGGAGAATGGCGCGATACCGGGGCTGGACATGGCGGCCCTGGTTCGGCGACACACTGCGGCGGCTAAAGCGCTGCACGCAGGATAGGGGACGCCCAAATGGCGGATTATGATCTGGTGGTCGCCGGCGGTACGGTGGTCACGGCATCCGATATGTTCCAGGCCGACGTCGGCATCGTGGGTGGCCGCATCGCCGCCGTCGGGCTGAATTTGCGCGGCGAGCGAACTATCGATGCCAATGGTTTGCTGGTGATGCCGGGCGGTGTCGACTCGCACTGCCATATCGAACAGTTGCAGTCCGACGGCGGAGCGGACGAGGAAAGCTGGACGACCGGTAGCACCTCAGCCTTGGCTGGGGGGACGACGAGCGTCATCACGTTTTCCACCCAGTTCAAGGGCCGTGGCATCCTGGAGCCGCTGACCGAATACCGCCGTCGCGCGGCCAAGGCGATGGTGGACTACAGCTTCCACCAGATCATCACCGACGCCACGGACGATGTGATCTTCAACGAAGTGCCGCAGGTGGTCGCGTCCGGCGTTCGCAGCCTGAAGGTGTTCCTGACCTACGATCCGCTGCACCTGGACGACCGGCAGTTCATCCGCGTGCTTGCCGCCGCGCGCCGCACCGGTGCGTTGGTGACGGTTCATTGCGAGAACTACGAGGCGATCAACTGGCGTACTGCCGCATTGCTGGCCGATGGCCGGGTGGAACCGAAATACCACGCATGGTCGCGACCCAGCATGATCGAGCGTGAGGCGACTCATCGGGCAATCGCGCTGGCGGAAATGGTCGATCAGCCGATCCAGGTCTTTCACGTCTCCTGCCCTGAGGTCGCGGACGAAATCGCTCGGGCGAAGGCGCGCGGGCTGAAGGTCTGGGGCGAGACCTGTCCGCAGTATTTCGTGCTCTCCGCCGACCATATGGATCGGCCGGGCTTTGAGGGTGCGAAGTTCATGTGCAGCCCCGCGCCGCGCGACGCCGCGGCCAGCGAGGGCCTGTGGAAGATGATCACCGACGGCGTGCTGGATGTGACGTCCTCGGACCATAGCGGCTGGAGCTATGAAACCGAAGTTGGGAAGCGCATCAACGGCATCGATGCGCCGTTTCGCGATATTCCCAATGGCGTGCCCGGCCTGGGGTCGCGCCTGCCGGTGATGTTCAGCGAGGGCGTATCGAAGGGCCGTATCGACCCTTGTATGTTCGTGCGTCTGACATCGAGCAACCCGGCCCGCCTGTTCGGTCTGTATCCCCGCAAGGGCACGATCGCGCCGGGCGCCGATGCCGACCTGGTGCTGTGGGATGCGAAGAAACAGGTCACGATCACCAACAACCTGATGCAGCATGTGATCGACTACACCCCCTATGAAGGCCTGGAGGTCACCGGCTGGCCCGTCTCCACGATTCGCCGCGGCGAAGTGGTGATGCGGGATGGCAAGGTGCAGGCCGAACCCGGCAGCGGCCAGTTCTTGGCGCGCGGCCCTTACGACATGATCAAACCCACCGGTAACGTCCCGTTTGGCTTCGACGCCAGCGCGTTCCTGGTCTGAGCGGGAGCACCCATACATGAGCCTGATCGACATCATCGCCGGCCCCTATACGTTCAAGGCTAAATTCGAGGACGAGAACGCGCCGAAGACCTGCGCGAAGTTCCGCTCCCTGCTGCCATACAAGGAGCGCATCATCCATGTGCGCTGGTCCGGCGAGGGCTGCTGGATTCCGCTGGGCGATCTGGATCTGGGGCTGGGGTACGAGAACCATACCAGTTATCCGGCCCCCGGCCAGTTTCTGCTGTATCCGGGCGGCATTTCCGAAACCGAGATACTGTTGGCCTATGGCGGCGTTCAGTTCGCCAGCAAAATGGGTCAGCTTGCCGGCAATCATTTCCTGACCATCGTCGAGGGCCTCGAAAATCTCGTGCCGCTGGGGAAGATGACGCTTTGGCAGGGCGCGCAGAATATCGAATTCAGGAACCCTTAGATCGGGTCGGCAGGCGCTTCAGCAACCCGGCGGCTTCGCTGTCGCCGAGGTTGACGGCCCTTGTGTACCATTCCGCAGCCTTTTGTGGATCGCGGGGGTCATAGGTCTTTCCCAGCGCAGTGGCGGCCGCCGCATTGCCGGCCTCGGCTGCGCGCTGGAACAACAAGCGGGCCGCCGCGACATCCCCGAGATCGAGCGCTTCATTCCCGCGCTTGATCAGCGCCGCCATCAAATTCGGCGACATCGGTTCGGGGGCCTTGGCGATCGGCACCTTTTCGGTCGGCTGTGTGGTGGCAGCCCGGATGGGTACTGATGGCGGCGGCTGCTCGGAAAATCCTTTGTAAAGGAAAATGGATGCGCCGGCCACCAGCAAGCCGATCGCCACGATTTGCATGGCCAGGCCGGCGTGGTTCGGTGCGGAAGGAAGCCGATGGGACTGCCTTGGAGCGATCGGACCAACCGCGGCGGCGACGGTTTTGGCGGTAATCGCTGGGTCGCCCCGAGCGAAACCGGCATTAAAGGTGGCTTCCATCAGGCGATTGATCGTTGCGGGTATCCCGTTGGAGCGGGCGATCAAGAGCTTCAGCGCGTCCGGTGTTATAAGCCGCCGGGTCGTTCCGCCGGCGATCCACAACGACCGTTCGATATACTGATGGGCTTCCGACGGATTGAGCGGGCCCAACCGGATGACGTTTCGCGCAAGCCCCGCGAGTTCGGAAACGCCTGGTCTTGCTAATCCTGTTTCCGAACAACTCAACACAATCGGGTTGTCGGCATTGTCGGTTGGTCCTTGTTTTACGGCTCCCACCAGAAGACCGAGGCAGTCGTCCGATAGCAAATCGACATCGTCGACCAGCCCTGCCTTACGGGGTGGGCCGCTCAGGCGTTCGAGTGCGGATGCGAGGACATCCTGGCTTACGCGTTCCCCAACTGGGCGGGAGGCGGTGATTACCTCTATTCCAGCCTCCGCGGCGATCGCGCCGGCCGATCGCAGTGTCTCGGATTTGCCTGTTCCTTCCTCACCCACCAGCAGAACCACGCCGCTGCCGTTGACCAAATGATCGGCCAGCAACTCAAACGCGCGCCGCCTGGAGCCGAAAAGGATGAAGACGGACTCGTCGGATGGGGCGCCGAACGGAGATTTCGCCAACCCGTACAGGTCCAGATAGTTCATAGGCGGGGCGGGGCCCGCTGTAGCAGGGGCTGGTTCCGCCGCCATGCTCTTCATCAAATTCGGAGGCCGGCGCATGTCGGGATCCAGGGGTGAAGCTCCGAGGTGCATCATATGTGGGTATGTGCGCCAGTGTCTTATCGGCGTGTCCCAATCATGTGAACGACAAGTGGGAGAATTGGCGGCACACCGAAACGGTTCCGCATTGATGGGAAATAAACAGGAAACGTCCGGCAGATCGGAACTATATCGATATAGCGGGAATATAAACAAAAATACAATAAATCCGGTTTTATTCGGACATATTGGTGCGATATTATAACTTATATATCCTAAGGCCCCACAATTTATCATGAAAAAAATCTGAATAATACGCAATCGTGTTATGAAATATGATGAAAACCCTCCCATGGGCCGCCCGTAACTTCACAAACTCGTGTTGACCCGCATCACATTGCCGTGAAATCAAACTGCCGACATCACGTCTTCGGGAGTTTCTTCATGAGCGGAACGACGTCCACCGGACAGTTCAAGATTGTGAACGGCCAAATCATCGACCCCAACGGGAGTGCTTTCACGGCCGAAGGGATCAACGTCTACGATGCGCAGATGGGTGACGCATCTCAGATACTGGCGGACTTTCCGAAGCTTAATTTCGTTCGGCTCAACGTCTACAGTTATCAGGATCCCAGCGCTTATTCAGCCTTCATTCAAACGATGACGTCCAAGGGTATTGTGGTCGAGCTTGAGGACCACACCAACAGCAATGGCTCGAATGCTGGCGGCGGCTCTGGGTCCGTGTTCACGGGTTCGCAACTGACGGATGAGCTAAACTGGTATTCATCGGTTGCTGGCGCCTATGCCAACAATCCATATGTCTGGTTCGGTACCAACAATGAGCCGCCGAACAATCCGTCGTCCGCGGCGCTGTCGACATGGGAACAGCAGACCTATGACGCCATCCGTAACGCCGGAAACAACAGTCCAGTCCTGATGGAACTGGTTGGCGGCGGTAACCCTGGAACGATCGGCGCCGGGGCCGGAATGACCGCGTCGGACTATTCGGGCATGACCAATATCATTTGGGATCTTCACTATTACGGCTGGGTGTCCGGCTACTCCACGAACCAGTCGGATGTTGACCAAGCCCTGGCTTCCGCCGTCACGGCTGCACAAACGATTACCAGCGCGGACGGTACGGTGCCTGTCATCATTGGCGAATACGGACCGGCCACGGACGGCCAGAACACTGACGCCAATGCCAATCAAGTGCTGCAGGCTGTTCAAGGTTCGGCCACCAGCGGGCAGACCGCTGGCACCGCGGCATGGGGTTGGAATTCGGGCGCAAACGACAACCTGACAGATGGATCAGGAAACCTGACCGCCTATGGGCAGGAAGTGGCGCAGTGGATCGCGTCTCATCCCGGCTCGACCCCGACCCCGACTCCGGTGCCCACTCCAACCCCGACAGCCACGCCGTCGGCGAACGATACGGTGGTGCTGGCTGGGTCTTCGGCCGCCATCACGGATGCCAGCGGCAACGCCTGGACGATCACCGCGGGCGGACAGGTCGCGATCAACGGCACCGCCGATACCACGACCGCGAATGTCATCGAACTTGCGTATGTGAACGGCACGATCTGGCAGGAGAACAGCAGCAACCTGTGGTGGGGTGAGACCCAGCCGAACGCTGCATGGTCGCCCCAGGCGGGAACCTCTGTCAGCCCACTTCCCGTCACGCCCACGCCCACGCCGACTCCGACGCCTGTGGCTACTCCGACCCCCACGCCCATCGTCACTCCGTCCGCGAACGACACCGTTGTGAACGCCGGCTCCAACGCGGCGATCGTCGATGCGGCGGGGAACAAGTGGACCATCACCTCGGGCGGTCAGGTCGCGGTAAACGGCGCCGCCGACACGACGACCGCGAACGTGACGGAACTGGCATACGTGAACGGAACAATCTGGCAGGAAAACAGCGCCAACCTGTGGTGGGGCGAGACCCAGCCGAATGCGTCCTGGGCGCCGACCATGGGAACGGCAGTCAGCCCACTTCCGGCGCCCCCGACCCCGACACCCACCCCAACCCCAACCCCAACCCCAACCGCGACGCCGTCCGCGAACGACACCGTGGTGAAGGCTGGTTCGACAACCGCCATCGTTGATGGAAGCGGAAACGCGTGGACCATCAATGCGAACGGCCAAATCGCGGTGAATGGAGCAACCGACACGACGACCGCGAACGTGACAGAACTGGCCTATGTCAACGGACAGGTTTGGCAGGAGAACGCCAGCAACCTGTGGTGGGGGAAGACAAGCCCAACAGACTCCTGGTCACCCAACGCGGGTACGAGCACGAGCCCGCTACCAACCTCGGTGACGATTCCCTCGACCCAGACGAGCGCAACCATCAACCTGAATCAGGTCACGATCACGGCTACAGCGGGCAACCACTTGGTGTTCATCTCGGGGACAGGCGATACCGCCCGACTCTCTGGCGGAACCGATACGATCACGGATACTGGAGGCGGCAACACCTACGTCATCCCAGCCGCGGGGAAAGGGTATGACGCTTTCACCAGCAACGTGCTGACGATCAACGACACGCTTGATCTGCGCACCGCACTCGCGGCGACCCAGTGGACCGGGTCGGCTTCTACCCTTTCGAAGTTCCTGAGCGTTACGGACACCTCTCAGGGGGCCGTGCTTTCGATCTCGACGCAGTCTGGCGGGACTGGCGTGGGCATCGCCTCCATCAACGGGGCGACGACCACCGATCTAACTTCGCTTCTCGCTCACGCGATCACCTGATCCACGCACCCCCGGTGACAGGACATCACCGGGGGTTTTCCCGATCAGAATTCACCATTAACCACAGCCGACGGAGCGCGCGGAGAATACCATACCGTTCCCGGCGTTCCGGTTGCATCAACACGCGAACCAGTTCGGGCTCTTCCCACGGAACATCATGGTATCCACTGCGTAAGAAATGACTTGTCGGATCTTCCTTCCATGTATCCGGGAAAAATACCACAATATCCTGCTCAGTTCTCGGCGAACGCTCCCGTTCCGGTCTGCCTGCGAGGCGGGCGACAAGGGCCTCGGCCAGGTCGCGACCGGCGCCCAGGCGAACCGCGCAAATCGGCGTATTACGCGGGTTCATTTCAATCAGGTAGGCATCTCCGGTCGCCGCTTCTATCATGAAGTCGAAACCAATCATCCCCGACAAGCCAAGTGCCCCGACCACCCGCCGAGCGGCTTCCTCCATTTCCGCGTTGCGGATAATGCGCGCGACTGTCGAGGGACCGGTCGCCGAAGTCGTGGCGACGGACTCAGCGCAGACAGACGCCAACACCTCGCCTTGCCAGCAGGCAACGCCGATATTCGCCGGCCATCCGTCGACATAGCCTTGCACCGACATGGCGGGTCGTTCACCCCGCAGCCAGGGCCGGATGCCGAAATAATTACCCTCCAGCAGGGCCTCCCTGACAGCGAGGCGCCCGCTCGCCGGTCTGGTCATGTTGGCATAGGCATCTTTGGCGGTCGCGGCGTTGGAGACGATGCGCACACCGAAACCAGCCCAACTGCCATCGGCTTTCAGTACGAACGGCGCGCGGTGCTCCTTCATCCACTCGTCCAGCGTCCCGTTCTCCGGCAGGGGCCGTGACGCTGGAACCCGAACGCCCAACCGTTTGGCAAGGCACAACAACGCAGCCCGCGACGTGATGATAGGAAACTGACTGATCGAACTCGTTGATCGGACGATCACCTGCTTAACAAAACGGTCGGCCGTGGCCTGAGCGATCGCGTGCAGATCACGCACCGTTATTTCATCGCACGGAACCACCATGTCCGGCCGAAGCCGACGTAACGCGCGTTCCAGGCTTCCACGCGGCGACCATGCTCGGTATATCAACCGATCGTTAATGAGATCCAAGGCCCGAGCCGGGTGGTTGGATGGCGATATCAGGCTGACCTGGGCGCCCGCGTCCCGAAGCTCCATCGCCAGTCGAGCGGTTGAAGGTAACTGGCCCGTGGTCGCCAGCAAAATATGAGGTGCCGCGGCGGCGGTCCGATCCGAGCCGGGAACCTCAAGCCGCGAGGCAGGCAGCCCATCCCCGAGTGTCGGCGTAAATCCGACGGTCACAGCCCGCGTGTCCTTATCATCATGGACGAATGAGTTCATGGACAAGTTGACATCCGTCCTGTATATGGGATGATCTGTTACTCGTACGTCAGAAGACCACAGGCGGAATGGAAAGAAAAGCGATTACCGGCTGGATGAGACGGTTGTGATTTCACCCCACCGCTTCAAGTTCGTCCGACTGCGTAGGGTTTGTAAGCTCTTGCCGCTGCCGGCGGCGGGCAAGCCAGCGGTGGCCTGATATCGCCATCTGACCTACGAAAGTGCGGGCGCCGGAGAAACTGCTCAGCAATGTTTCATTATTAGCCAAGCGGAACTTGAAGGGTTCCTCGCCACGAAGAAAATCCACGTGCTTCAGGCCGTGATCGAACGACCACCGCGCATATTCAACAATCAGGATCGTGCCCGGCGATGCGCGGTCGAACGCGGCGTCATATGCTGTGAAATATGCCTCCATCCGCCCTTGATAGACGAAATTCACCGACGCGGCGGCGATCTTTCCACCGCATTCCAGGATGAAGATCATCGCCAGGCCCGATCGCCAAATGTGATCGAGAATTGCACGCAAGACAACGCCATCCCCGCCGAGTAGCGAAGAGGTGGGATCGTTGACCCGTAACCAGGCGTGCTTCAGGGCGATAATCTCATCAAACAGCGAGGCCGGTTCCTCGCCTTTATCCACAAAACGAAACGAGACGTCGCCGCCCAGCTCAGCCAGGATGCGCTTGCCCCGTGTGTGATTGTTGCGGCCCTTCTTGTTGAGGGAGCGGAAAAACGCCTCTCCATCGGCCCATTCATTATCGATCCTCATACAGCGTTCGCTACGATCCGCGGGTTGAAGCCGCCCCTGGCCCAGAAAGGGAAGGCACTGGGAATCCGGACGTATCTGCTGTAACGATATCAGATCAAAACCACCGAAGCGGTTCAAGCCGTCCCACAACGCCGCGAACACGGTTGAGCCTGCGTAAGCCGGGTCGATCAGGCAATCGCAGTAATCGCTGAATAGTTGCGCCGCCCAGGTCAGCACCCGCAAGCCCGACCGGCGGTGTATGGCGCATGGCATCACGCCGCAAAGGCGGTCTCCGTCCCAGGCGAGGGCGATCTGGAGCCGCATCTCCCGGCGGTCCCGCATCCCTGTCAACCAACCGCCGATCCACGCATGATCCTGAAAAATGAACGCTCCGGTTCGCTCCCACAACGCCCGCCACGCGCCCTGCACAGCGGTAAACCGAGCGACATCGGTTACAATTTCGACACGAAAAATCACACAGTTTCTCCGGCATGGCGGTTCGGCCGAATGAGATTGCCCTTTGGGCGGGTGAGGCCCAGCCTGACGGCGATCTTCCGCAGCGGAACGACATGAAGACGATAGAGCGACTGATACTCGTCATGTTCGTCGTCGGTAAGTCCGAACACGAAGTCCTCATCGGGCTCCGGCACGACAAGGGTTCCAAACATCCGGTCCCAGATACTCAGGCTCAGGCCGAAATTCTTGTCCCAGTGCTTTTCGGCGATGCTGTGGTGAAGCTGATGGTAATGCGGACTCAGCAAAACCGCGCTGAGATGTCGGCCATAGGAAAGTTTCAGGTGCGTGTGACGCACGAAGTCCATCATGAGGATGATATTGCGCAGGGCATAGACATTGATCCCGAAGACGGTGACTTCGACCGGATCGAGGGCAAAAAACATCCAGACGCCGTAGCAAAGTCCGGGGATCAGCCCGTCCCACCAGTGATTCATGATCTCGTCGATCGGGTGGACGCGATCCTTGGTGACGCCGACCATCACCTGCGCGGAATGGTGGACTTTATGCAACTCCCATAGGATCGGGATGCGATGCTGCATTCGGTGGTACAGATAATACGACAGATCGTACGCGATCAACATGCTGACTGTGAATGCGATCAACAGCATAGGGCCCGCGGCGGCGGGCGGATGGGTGGGCGGCCCGATCATCGCGGTCAGCACCCAGTACGCGAATTTTCCCGCTGCCACAGTCGAAACCACCAACGGCAGCACCAGAAGCGGCATGAAAATCCGCCTCGATAGCCAAAACCAGAAATCCGCCCGCGCCGAGGGGTGCCTGAAAATCTCGGCTGGCAAAAAGTGCCGAATGAAGCCCCGCAAAGACCACCGGTCGGGCGACGTCCTTATGTAGGTAACGATCGCCGCGAACAGCACCGTTGCCCACAACATCACCAGCGTGATCCCGTCCTCTCGCGACAGGTGCTCCCACGCCAATCCCCAGAGGCGATTGATCATGTCCGCCATGGCTAACTCACTGCCTCCTGGATCGAGGGAACCTGGGTAACAACCCGGCCAAGGTGTTTGGCAAGGCGCACCGCCATTGCAACGATTGTCAGCGTCGGATTCGCCTGGCTGGAGGTTGGGAAGGTGGAGCTGCCGGCGACATAGAGATTATTGACGCCGAAGACCTTGCAGTCCCGGTCGACGACCCCCGACCGCGCGCCGCTGCCCATGCGCGCTGTTCCGATATGATGGCCGCCATAGGCGCCGTCCCGGCGTACGACGGTTTCGATATCGATTTCGTCCGATGCAAGAGAAAGTCGGCCGATCGATTGATCCGCCAGCTCCTGGCTCAGCAGATCGAACGATTTCGCGACGGTCTCCACATCCTGGCGACCATACCGCCAGTCCACGCGAATTTGCCGGTTACCGAAACGATCGACGCCGCTGCCCAGCCCAATCCGGCTGTCTGGGTTCGGCACCTGCTCCGCATGAAAATCCAGGCTGAACAGGTTGGTACGGGGGCGGATAATGACCGACGGGAACTTTCGGTCGGCCAAGGTTCGTGCTTTCAGCCAGTGAAACAAAAACCGAGCGGTCGAGGGTGAGTCGATGACCGCGTTCATGCCATGGCGCAGCCAGGTTCTGTAGCTGGGCGGCACATCGCTGACCAAGCGTTTGGCATATTCGTAGCTGATAAATCGTTGCGCAAGAAAGATCGCGGACAGCGGACCCGTGCCATGCCGAGGGTCCGCGATCCGGGGGTGATGAAGCCGGAAAACCGCATTGCCCAGCCCCATCGACGCTTGGGCCGTGGGACGGAGCGCGATTCGCCGGCGGCAGTAGGTTCCATCCGCTGCCAGGTCGTATCCGTGCCAAACGGCGTCAGACGCACCATTCACCCGCAGGCTACCGATCGTCCCAGCGATGTGGCACATATAAAAACGCCCGACCAGATCGTTGGCGTTCCCAATGCCGCCAGCATGAACATCGTCTGAGGTCAGCAATAGGCGGGGCGTTTCCATCCCGCCCATCGCCAGTACGAACTGGTCCGCTGTGACGGAAAAGCTGTTGTCCTGGGTGGCGCGCACATCGACGCTATCGATCCGGCTACCGTCGCGCGCGGCACGCAGGCGGGTGACGGTCGCCGACAAAAGTACCCTGACATTTGGCGCTGAGCGGAGTCTGGCGCGATAACGGTCGCCGAAGTTCGTCGGACAACTGAAGCGCTCGATCCCATTGGTATCGAAGTGAAGCGGCGCGAAGCCGCGCAGCACGGGCCGCATACCGCCAGGCGTGGCCAGACGGGCATCGTATTCATATTCCCCCGCTTCGCACCAGGTATTCGCCGCGGCGTAATGGCGCTCGACCTCATCATAGCTGATTGGCCAGCCGGAATGGTCGATCCATGGCCTGTTGTTGAAGTCGATCGGATCAAACGGCACACAACGGCCGCCCCAGATGGATGTGCCCCCGCCCAACACGCGTTGCCGATACCTGTCGGGCGGACTATGCAGTCTTTCATCGGCAACTTCGCCAGCGTTGAGCGCCTGGGTGTCCGCGCTGGGCATCTCGCCCCCCGATTCCAGTAGCAGGATGCTCTTCCCGGTCTTTGCCAGTTCCAGTGCCAGGGTGATGCCGGCCGGGCCGCCACCGACGATACAGATATTGGCTTGGACAACCGTGTCGCAGACGATGTCGTTGGCACTTTGGATCATCGCCGGCCCTCCTCGACGGGCGGCCAGGCGGCGGCCGTCATGCTTCCGTCGCGTGGTGTCAGAGCGGCATAAACCGACCCTACGGCGCGCGCGAACGCGTCCATGGTGAACAGCCGGTCATACAGTGCGGCACCTGCATCCGACAGTTGGGTCCCCAGCGCCGGGTCTTCCAGCAAGGTCAAGATGGCGGCAGCGATGGCGGCCTGATCGCCCGGTGAGACGAACAACGCGGTGCGCCGATCCTCCAGCACTTCCGGAATCGAACCAACCGGCGTGCAGATCACCGGTGTGCGCGATGCCAGAGCCTCCAGAATGACAAGCGGCAAACCTTCATCATAGGCCGGCAGGATCAGTGCGTTCGATTCGACCATCAGTTCGCGGGCGGCATCCTGACTGACCCAGCCCGTGAACCTGACTCGATCGGCAATTCCCAGATCGGCGGTCATGGTTCGGTAAGTTTCGACCGGGCCGCCGCCGGCCATCGTCAGTTCTATGTTGTGGGCGCGAAGGCCGGAGAAGGCGCGCAACAGATCGGATACGCCTTTTCGTTCCAGCAGATTGCCGACAAACAGAAGGCGGAACGGCGCATTGGATCGCGACGCGCGCGGCGCCGCAACGGTCGCCGGCACCCCGTTGTAAATGATGCTGATCCGGTTTGGTTTGACGCCAAACGTGTCCATGACCCAACGCTGCCAGACGTCGCCGAGGACGACGCACTGGTCCGCGCTGTGAAACATCCAGCGCAGCAAGGCGCGTCCGGTGCTTCCCATCGAGTCATGGAACCGGACGATTTGGGCGGCATGCAGGTGCAGCAGCACGCGCCCGCCCACGAGTTTCGTTGCCCCCAGAAGCGCGGCCTTTCGATAAACACTCCCTCGCTCGGCCAAGTTCAGGTGAACCACCGCCAGACGGCCGCGAGCCGCCTCCAGGAAGATCTTTCCCACAGCCGTTGCCAGGAAGAACGGCGACCATGCGATATGGCCGCCGCCACGCGATTCAAGGCGCTTCAGATCGAACCGACCCGACGGGTCCTGTCCCAGTGATGCGAGATAGGCCATGATGCTGCCCATGCCGCCGCCGACCTGTCCGTAGGGACAGGCCAGAAAAACCGTCCGATGCTCACTCATGACAGGGCACGCTCCTTCTTTATGCGGTCGTCCCGAATCACGGCGGCGATCATTTGGTCCGGCGGGGTTTGAGCAAGCCACAATGCTGATCGCGCGGCGGCGCTATCGACCCAGATATCTTGTTGGAACAGCGCGGTCAGAGAGGGCGTGATTGCCACGGTCCATGGCGCTTTGATCACCTTTGAACCGACGCGCCGGAAGGGTGCGAGCAGCTTGGTTTCGATCTTCACCATCCGGGCGGGGATACGGCGGATTGGCGTGGCATGGAGCGCCTTGCCGAACGCCATCAGGAACTGGTTCCACGTCAGTGCGGCAGGACTGGAAATGTTGAATATCCGTCCCGATATTTCGGGCGCGTCCAACGCCGACACGATCGCTGCGACGAGGTCGTCTATGAAGGCGAGATTGCAGCAGCCATCCCCAACGGTGCCGAGATCACCAAGGCGCCCAGCCTGAAGCAATCGCGCCAGCCGTGTCGTCCACTGCGTGCTGCCCGGACCAAAGACGCATGTGGGCCGCAGGATGACGGCGTCCCCGCCATCGCTGACGTAACGTCCCACGATCTCTTCGCACGCGATCTTCGCTCGGCCATACCCACTGATCGGCGCCACCGGCACGTGGTCCTCGGTGACCGTTCCGGTCGCGGCGCCATACACCGCCATGCTGCTGAGGTGGACGATCCGGCGCGGCGGCAGCGAACGGGCCGCTTCGCACAATACCTGGGTCGCCCGCACCATCGTGCTTTCCTTTCCGGCGACGCAATTGATGACGCAATCGACATCGCGCAAGGCGCCAAGCACGGACTGCAAGTTTGTCGCGTCGACCCGGACCATGGACCGCCGCGAGGCTGCAATTGGCCGATAGACCGGGCTTCGTTCCAACGCGGCGGCCACGCGCGATCCGATAAAGCCGGATGCACCCAGGATCAGCACCGGCTTGCGTGAATAATCGATTGAATCAGGCATGATTTATCCAGGTGCTGGCATCGTGGAAACTGGCCGCCTGGTGCGCAGGCGAAGCAGTAACGGCTGCTCAATCACAACGTGGGTGATTTGCCCAACGATCGCGCTGACAACGAGGCTTAGTATAATGGAGGCGCCAAGGCCGGCCCAATCAAACGATATCGACCGAGCGCACAATATGAAGACGACCGGAATGACAAAGCCATGGGTCAGGTAGGTCGCATAAGATGCGTTGCCGGCTGCCAGCAACCATCGCGGCAGGTGCCGTCTGATGGTCATCTCGGCGGAAACTGTCGATGCCACGATGCAGGCCGCGGGCACGCCCCAGGTGAGTGGACGCGCCAACCCGTCGCCAACCGGAACCATAAGCAGAAGTGCGAACCCGACCGACCCGGTGATCATGCCGACCGCGGGCGGCAGTGATTGCAGGCGGGGAATTGCGTTTCCTATCGCGATCCCGAAGAGAAACTCGGCGACAATCGTATTGGCGAAATCGTCCGGCGGGCTGATGAAGGCAAGTGCCGCGAACGCCAGCAGCACCGGGATACAAACGCGGCCGAGCGAGACGCGCATGAGAAGTGCCACGGTGACCAATATGTAAAACAGCATCTCATATGTCAGCGTCCAGCCGACCGGTAGGACGGGGCGGATAAGTCCCGTCGCATCACGCACGGGCAGCAGCAAGTAGGATCCGATCGTGTAGAACGGATCCAGCGTGGTACGTTCTACCATCTCCGGCAGGGCCAGGACGGCTGCGATCTTCGTGGTGGTGACAAGCCAGTACAGCGGAACGATCCGGATTAGCCGATCCTTCGCGAAGGTCCACGCGGGGTTCGGGCGCCCTGCGTTACGCTGCGTGGATATCGTCATCACCAAGCCACTGATGACGAAAAAGATATCGACGCCGGCTGCTCCGTTTGGCCAGTAATCTCCGGGCTGGTAGCCGGGCATATGCGTCGTCCACTGCTCTACCGCGTGGTAGGCGACCACAAGCAGGGCCGCTACCGCGCGCAGGCACTGGACGCCAAGCAGATCCTGCCGGCGCGATTGTTGCAGCATCAGGCCGGCACAACCAGGACCGAGGATGACGGGCCGCCGATTGTCCGCATCTCGGGCACCGATGCCAGCACGGTCAGGCCGGTATCCATCTCCAGCGCCTCGGGCCGCAAGTAGATCGCCCGGAAGAAGTGGGACATCAGGATCGACCCGATTGAGAGCAGCATGCTGACCACGATTCCGGCTAAAAGAATTAGATGCCGGGTGGGCTGCGGTGTTACCGGGACATTCGGCGGTTGGATGACGCGCACGGAAGACTCGCGATGTGCTTCGACCGCTTCTACCGTCTGCCGCTCATCCAGGATTTTCGTGACCGCCTTGTAGTTGTCCTCAAGGATCGCCCTGTTGCGCTCCAGTTGGTGCAATTGCGATTCATCGGCATCGAGTGCATCAATGACCTTGTTCAATGCCGTGAGTTGCGTGGCGATCGCATCATGACCGGCCAGACTGGAACGCAGGTCGGCTTCGGTCTTGTTGCGGTCGGCCTGCACGCCGTAAGCCTGCGTGGCCTGCATGCGGGCGATGTCGGTTTCGCGCTCCAAAGCCTGACGGCGCGCCTCGTCGACCGCGGGGGAGCCGCGATAACGGCTTTGTGCATCTTCCTCGCGCTGGCGATAGGCCTGTACCATTCCTTGCAAGGCGGCGGACGCGTTCGGTGCGCCCTTCTTCGTGCCGGCCACTTGGCCGAGCTGCTGGTTCAGTTGCGCTAGCTTCGCCGATTGTTCCGCGATCATGGCCTCGGACTTGGTCAGCGCTGTTTCAAGATCACCCTGTTGTTTCAGAAGGATCGCGCGGCGTTCCGAGAAGTTGCTGATGTCGTGCTGCTGCTTGAACGCCTGTAGAGCTGTGTCCGCGCCAGTGAGCTGTTTGCTGACGACATCTCGCTGAACCTGCACGATCGGAGCCTGCACATCGCCATACAGCTTCGTTCTCAGCACGAAGTATTGCGCTTCCAGAATTCGTAATGCGCCGGCGGAGACCATTTTATCCGGATTGGTGAAATCCAGGCCGATGACGCTGGACTTCTTGTCCACCGTGATTGTCAGGTTGCGTGCGAAAGCATCGACAGCCCGCGCCATGGGATCAGCGGATTCCGCATCGGCTGTTCTCTCGGTCATGCCGAGCGAGTCGGTAATGAACAGCCGGATGTCCTGCATCCACTTCGCAATCGGTCCTGGCTTTTCCAGTAATTTCGGGTACATTTTCCCGATTCCGATTTCCCGAATTACTGTTCTGTGCAGATCGTCGCTGCCAAGGATACTCGCTTCCGTGCGCAGCACCTGCTCGGCGTCCACCCCGCCGCTGTTCATGAACTGCTGTCCGGCCGCCGGCCGGAAGGTGTGCTCCGTCCCCATCAGCACCAAGAGGCTGGATTTTGCTTTGTAGTCCGGCTGAATCTGAATGGCGATCAGGACGCATAACGCCATGATGCAGAAGAAGATCAGCCCGATCCTGGCTTTCTGCGAAAATGCGGTTAGAAACAGGTCCCGCATCACAAGCCGTGGCGGAAGAGCGAGCGTTTCGTTCATGGTTTAAATCCTGCCAGGTTGGCGTGGGACGGGCGGGCACCACGGCGTTCTGTGGTGCGCCGCGGGCTGGGCGGCGTCCGGCGACGCAACGACATCGCGGGCACTTTGCCAGGGAAGACGGTCATGGCGATCATGCATGCAGTCTTGAAGAAAAGACCGACGCGTTTCAGGATCGCGGTGAACAACAGACGCCATAGCGTCCTCATGGTCGGTTACTTAACTGATCTTCAACGACCGCCCGGCCGAAGCCGATTGTCGCGGTAACGTAGCGTCTCGCCAAGCGTGAAGGTTCTTGAAGCAGGCGCCAAAGCCATTCAAGCCCAACCGCCTGCCACCTGCGCGAGGCGCGTTTGACCAGCCCCAGTTCTATCTTCACCGCCTGGCCAACGCAGAAAGCCCAGCAGGGCGGTAGCAATGCGCGATGTGTATCGACAAAGACCTCGCTGCGAGGTGCCCCGACAGCCATGATCAGGGTGGTTGTGCCGTGCCGCCGTATCGTTTCGGCCAACCGGGCACAGTAGCCGGTGTCCCGTTCGAACCCGAACGGCGGAATCGTTATGTCGCAAACGGTCCCGGTTCGGGCCGCCCAATCACGGACGGCTTCCATCGTTCGGTCACAGTCCACGACGAAGAACAACCGTTGCCAGGACGGGTATGGCACCATTCGCATCAGTTCGGAGGTAATTTCGCAGCCCGTGACGCGCTCAACGGGAAGGCCGCACCAGCGCGCATAGGCTTGAACAGGCCAACCGTCGCAGACGATACGGGCGGCGCTGCCATAGGCGCGCGCCAGAGCCGGTAATCGCCTTATCATCGCGATATGGTCGATGTTCGGCGTCACCACCAGCGACACGCCCTCAACCGTTGGGGTATGGATCGCGGTACGGGCGATTTCCCGCGCCGAGTCCATGCTCAGCGTCAGCCCGAATGGGTGGGCAATTCTCATGCTCAGATCGTCCAGGCCCGGTTTGGCGTCAACGCCTTGAACATCGTCAAGTAGCGTGACGCGCAAGCCGCGTAGCTGAAATCATCGGCGCGCCGGCGAAGCATGTCCGCGGGAAAGCGAGTCCGCAAGGTTGCGACCTCGTCCATCGCGGCAGCCAGCATTGCCGGGTTGCGCGGCTCGACCAGAACGCCGTATTCGCCACCACCCAGGATTTCCGCTGGCCCATGCTCGCACCGCGTGGAAATCACCGGCGTTCCGCAGGCCATTGCCTCCACCAGGACGTTGCCGAATCCCTCGCAGCGGGAACTTAGGACGAACGCGTCGGCCTGGCGGATATAGGGAAGGGCGTTGGGCTGGAAGCCCAGGAATTCGATGGCTTCGGTCAAATCCAATGCCGCCGCCAGATCCCGGAGGTTGCCTTCCAGGGAGCCACTTCCCAGCACGATCATACGGCTGTTCGCATGCTGCCGGTGTAGCGCGAACCCGCGCAGCAGGGTCTCGTGATCCTTCTGCGGAACCAGCCGCCCAGCAGTCACGAAAACGGGCTGCCCGCTCTGGTGAAACCATCGATGATAGGCGATTTCATCGCTTCGGGACTGGAAATCCGGACCCACCACGGGATTATGGATGGTCAGTATCCGCTCCCGCGGAAGTCCAGCCAGCGACTCAATCTCCGCCGCGACGCCGCTGGAAACCGCGACCGCGCGAGTGATCAGCGGCGATAACATCCGGTAGAACGTTGCAATATAGCGATAAAGCCATTGCTCTCCGACGATAAATGCGGACGAGAGCGGGTTGTGTTGGCAGATCACCACCTTCGTAGGGCTGAAACTCAGGCCCTTCGCCAACAATGCAGCCACATTATTCAGATCCACGTTGGACAAAAGGATATCGGGCCTCTCTCGGCGCAGGAAACGCACCAGTCGCGGCACGTCCATCAAGGTACGCGGGCTGTTCAGATTCAAAATGCGCAGGCCAGGCGGTACCTGGTCCAGCAACTGGCCGCGCAACTGATGGAGCACCAAGGTGACGTCAGCACCATGCCGCCGAAACTCCTCGGCGATGATCAGGCTCTGGCGCTCGGCTCCCCCTCCCGCGAGGTCATGCAGATAGATCGCAACCGACATCGCGGGTGTCGTGCTGCCAGCCTTTGCGGGGATGGGGACATCGGCAATACGTTTTGATGTGGCGGCGGCGACCGATACGGACATCTGCAGTCCACCCCCTGCTATGAAAACATCTTGGAAGCGCGGCCAAGCAGCTTCCTTCGGAACTGACCGAGATCGAGCACGAATCGCTTACCGTCCACCCAGAACCGCTCGCCATCATGCGCCAACGTATGCAACCCGTGCGGGAACGGACCCTCGCTGTCCGGTCGCAGTTGGGCGACCGGGAGCTCGCGGAAGTCCGTTTCGGTCAGCGCCAGGACTTCGTGGATCGCAATGCCGGCGCCATAGGTTTCGGCACAGTCCTGGGCAGGGCGGAACAGTCGTCCATCCAGGTTGAACACCATCCCGGCCGGCCGGGCGCCTCGAATATCGATTTTCACCGGCCAGCGCGCATGCGGGGCCCACGGTCCGGTCACTGCCGGGGCGTGCATCAGACAAAGGTTGTCGTGGTTGCCCAGATCCAGGTCGGTGCAAGCCAGCCAGTACCGTCCAGCCCAGCGAAACAGCGTCGGATCGGCAAGTTTGGCATGCGGAGCAACATCACAAACTGGCTCCAGGGTTCCATCATCGTGCAGGTGATGGATGCGCGTCATTCCCCGCTCGGTTGACTCCGGCACACAGTAAACCGTGCCGTCCTCGGAAAACGTGTTGGGGTAGGAATGGTGATAACCATCATCCATGTGGATGGCCGGCGTGGTCAGTGCGCCGTTGGCTTCGCCGACCGACACAATCCTTCCCACACCATCCCACAAGGGCATCTCCTCGCACAGGATACGGTTCGTTCCGGGCCATGGAAATGGATCGGCGAGGTAACGGTGGCCAGCCTCAGCCCGGTACCAGGACAGGGCTCCAAGCCCGCCGCCCGAGAAAACCCTCTCCATCGACGCGGTCGTGAAGCCGATGCTCCACCACTCGGTCATCAAGCGTTCCTGCCACCGCGCCATCGTCGCGTCCAACCAGCCAGGCATCCCATGCGGCGCCGAAGCCGGCGCCATATCGGCCGGCCCCCGGCCCCGGCCCAATGCGGCGTCACGCACAAATCGCATTGCCAACCGGTCAACGGCGGCGGCGAAGGCCAAGTAGGGTCCGCGCGTGCCCAACGTACCCTCATCAAGGATTTCGGGAACCGTTGAGCCGGGTTGATAGCGAACAAGCCGCAGAGTCATGGCATAGGGCCGTCGGTGCCAGTGCCGAGCCAGCAATCCGGGTTGATTCAAGCCCTCCCCCGTGGCTGTCTCCAGCCGCCAAAGCAGGGCATCGCACGGCGCGCTGCAGCCCGGCTCAGATCGCGGCATCGCGACCTGGTTCAACGCGGGGTCCGCCAAGGCGGCATCGACGATCTCGGACCGATTGATTCCCGATAGCACGACCACAAAGGGGGCGCGCCGAACCGCGGGCCACAAATCGGCACCCGCCCAGGGCGCGGAGCGGCTGGTCGCGATTTCCATGTCAGTGCCGACCCAGCCAGCGTGGCAGGACACTTTGTTCTCGGTTCAGCACGACACCGACTGTCTGCCCGCCGAGACGCTCCAGCAATGCCTTGGCGTTTTCGATGTCCCACTGCTTCGTGCGGCCGGCCGCGACCACCAGAACCGATCCATCACAGTAACGTGACACTGCAGCCGACTCTGGCGCGTCGGCGGGCGGGGTATCCAGCACAATGACGGGATAGTTCGCCCGCAGCATGTCAAGCATCGACTGCAGCCGATCGCCGCCCAAAGTGAGCAACGGCCGATCGCCCGGGCCAAGACGGGCCCATAGGAGGTTCTTTGCATCCCTTGCCGGCGTGATCGCATCGGTCAGTGGCAGGCCCCGTCGCAATGCATCGAACAGTGTCGGCGATTGTAGTTCTGTTTGCCCGCGCTTTTGTTTGGCGATGGAAGCATTGCAATCAATATAAAGCACCGGCTGCGCGCAATCGTCGGCGGCCACCCGTGCGTACCCCGACGCGACCGTACTGGCGCCGGTACCGGTTGTGGGGGAGATGAACTGAATAACCAGCGGCATCGCGCTCGTTCGGCGTGCCTCGATCGCATAGTAAAGTTGGACAAAAGACGAGTGGTGGCGGGCAATCGCGCCGATTCCGATCCGAACCGGGGCAATAGCCTGATCTTCAGGCGTCTGCACGACCGAGGTTGGTTTGCGAAAAATCGTTAGCTCGGGGTTCGATAGCCTATTCACGTGAACTTCTCCAAATCTAAATTAGGCGTCAACCGAAATGACCTGGCCTGTGTTCAGAGCGTGAACTTAAGGGTTATTGGAAGTGCTGCGAAATCAAAACGCATTGTCATCGGCGAAAACCAACTTGGCGGTCCGCCACAAAATCTTGAAGTCGAAGCCCAGCGACCAGTTCTCGATATAATAAAGGTCGTGATTGACCCGATGTACTATCTTATCGACCGAATCGAGTGCGCCACGGTAACCATTGACCTGTGCCCACCCAGTAATGCCCGGCTTTACACGATGACGTGAGGAATAGATCGGGACCGCTTCTTCCAGCGCCAAACCACCCGCGGTGGTAGCCAGGGCGTGGGGGCGGGGGCCGACCAACGACATATCGCCCTTTAAGACGTTCAAAAGCTGCGGCAACTCGTCCAGGCTTGACTTCCGCAGCCATGCGCCGACCGGGGTGACGCGCTTGTCCCCCCGGAACGATTGCAACGATGCGTCCGCGTCGGAAAGATGTGTAAACATCGACCGGAACTTCAATACTTCTATCACGCGGTTGTTATAACCAAGCCGGCGCTGGCGGAACAAAACTGGACCTTTTGAGGTAAGCTTGATCGCCGCCGCGATGGTCAACATCACGGGTGAGATAAAGAGTAGTAAAGCAAGTGACAGGGCCACGTCCTCGGCGCGCTTCACCGATGCGCCCCATCCGCCAATCGGTCGGGTGCAGGCCATCAAGAGAGGGAGGTCGAATGCCCTGTTCGCCTGCCGAAGCGGCAGGTGCAAGCCGTTCATTCCAGGATAAATATAGACATCCACCGGCGCCATGGAGATACGATCGATGATCGCGCGCATTTCGTCGCCCGCGGACCAGGGCAATGCCACCAGGACGGTATCGACCGCATCCTGGCGGATCATGCGCTCCAGAACAGCGATGTCATCGAACATTGGCAGGCCGAGCATTGTCTGGCGTTCCGTCGTGGGCAATCCGTGTTCAACGATGCCAATCACATCGAAGCCGCGGCGGCGGCTGGTTCGGATGCGGAACAGAAGATCGTGAATCGGCGCTTTCTCGCCAATGATCACGGTCCGGTTCAGCGGCTCCGACCCGGCATGGAACCGTAGCCGGAGCATGCGAGCGGCGACCAGAGCCAGATATCCGACAACCAGAAATGTCGGCAACCACATGCCAAACAGGACAGTGGCGGTAGGGCCAGAGATCCAGGACCCCGAGAGGGTGGCCTCACAAACAGCTATGAACGTCCCGATCGCGACGGCCTGAAGCCAACCGACAGTCACGCGGCGCCAAGGTAGATGCCGGCTGACGACTTCTGATGGCGCGTACAGGCCCCGCTCAAAATAGCAAAGGATTAGCGACACGGTCAGGCAGACCATGGGGATCACGACCGGCGAGGACGTGAACTGCCCGATCGGCTGAAACATCGCGAAGCAGATAAAACCGGCGATGGCGGTTATCGCCGCATCAAGGCCAATCAGCCTTAATGTCCGCATGGCCAACCGAGGGCGAGGAGCGAAAGGGCTGGCAGCGGTGTCCAAAGCCCCCGATAGGCCGGAGGCCGACGCGACGATGTCGGTGGCTATATCCGTTTCAGCCATACCTGGCATTCGTCCTGTTCCTGTCCTGTTGGAAGGCGGCCCACTATCGCCTCGGTCCCCGTACATCGCGTTCCCGCTGCCGAGGCTGGCGGGACGATCCGGATGGAGGTGTTACGCAACAGGAGTCGCCTGACCTTCGTCTAACAACGCACTTCAGGTTCCGATCGGTTCGTGAAGCCGTTCGGACATAGGGACGTTAACGCGGCAAGGATGGCATTCGGAACCAAACTCTCCGTGTACCGCGACGACTTGAAACATTTTGATACCAGACCGAACTAGCTTGCGGGAGGCTCCGGATGAGGTCCAAAAACAGCACAGATGCGACGAAGGGCGATAAATTGTCGCATAATATTGCGTATATTTACCATAACAGGCGACTTACAGGGCGAGATCGCTGGATTCCAGACAATTAGTTTAATATCAGAACTGATGCATGAAAGTAGAACGATGCCAGATCACCCGCAATTAGTACGTCAACCGCGCAAAAACGTCAGCAGCAGGGAAACAACGGCGGCGGGCTGTTCCTGCTGCACCCAATGCCCCGCTCCGTCCAGCAAGTGGCAGGCACGCATATCCGAACAGGCGCTTGTCTGCATGTGCTCGATCGCCCCTGGCACTTGGTAAATGCCCCAATCGCTGGCGCCGGCAATGAACATCGATGGAACATCTATGGTACGTCCCGTGAATATCCCCCCTTCCGAGCCGGCGTACCCTTGCGTGCGGCAGCGATACCACTGCAGGCCACCCTGGAAGCCGACTCGCGCGTATTCACCGCTGTAAACACAAAGCTCATGATCAGGCAGCCACGCGCAGGCGGCGATATCGTCCGGGGTCGGCATCTCTCGCGCGACCGTCTGCGCCATGTCGTCGTTCAGGTCCATGATGTAGTACGTGGGCATCCGAGCCAGCGCTTCGGCCGTCCATCCAGCCAGACGGAACGGGTTGTTGCCCGGCCAATCCGCACTTTTGTGATGATAGTACGCGCGCAGGAAGGCATGCAGCCCCTGTCGGCACCGCGTCATGTCCGCGTTGGCTTCACGCGTCGAGTAGTACCATTGGTAATGCTTCCGCGGCCGGTCGAGCCTCGCCAGGGCCGCGTGGATATCCGTGCCGGTGCTTGCGGCCAACCCTGGCGGTCCGGCGAATGGCGCGCTCATCATTGTGACCGATTGAAAGAGGTCGGGGCGCAGTAGGGCACACCAAGCCGCGACCGCCGCGCCGGCATCGTGCCCGACCACGCCCTTCACGGTCTTGATATGCAGGGCACCCAGCAACCCCACGATATCCCGCACCAGGTTCAAGGTTCGGAAAGACGCGACATCGCCGTCGTAGTCCGAATCCCACCCGGTCGTCCGGCCGTAGCCCCGCTGGTCGGGCGCAATGACGTGATAGCCGGCCTCGGCCAGGGCCGGCATCACCTTCCGCCAGGAATAGGCCAGCTCGGGAAATCCGTGCAGCAGCAACACGCAGGGATCGCCCGGATCGCCCGCTTCCAGCAGATGCATCCGCAACCCGTTTACGCCATCGACGAACCGGGCTCGGATACCGGCCGGAA
The DNA here is from genome assembly GCA_003506895.1 of Acetobacteraceae bacterium. Lineage (GTDB taxonomy): Bacteria > Pseudomonadota > Alphaproteobacteria > Acetobacterales > Acetobacteraceae > Rhodopila. Next base: position 126,554 of record DNXO01000069.1, read on the forward strand.
GAACATCCGGCGGAAGTACTTCGATCATACGGGTATGCGCACTTTCATCTCGGAAATGCCGTGGATAAAGTTGGAGTAGATACGCTTGGGCTCCTCGACGAGTTCGATCCGCGGGAAGCGTTTCATGATTTCTTCCCACAATATGATCAACTGCATCTCAGCCAGCCGGTTGCCGACACAGCGATGCACGCCGAAACCAAACGAAAGGTGATGGCGCGGACGCGCCCGGTCGATGATGAATTCGTTTGGACGGTCGATGGAATCTTCGTCCCGATTTCCCGAGATGTACCACATGACGACCTTGTCGCCGGCCTTGATCTGCTTGCCGCCCAGTTCCGCATCGGCGACGGCGGTGCGGCGCATATGCACGATCGGCGACTGCCAGCGGATGATTTCCGGCACCATGCTGGGGATCAGGCCGGGATTGTCCCTCAGCTTCTGATACTCCGCCGGATGCTTGCACAGCGCCCACAGGCCGCCGCTCATGGAGTTGCGGGTGGTGTCGTTGCCGCCGACGATCAGCAGAACCAGGTTGCCCAGGTATTCCTGCGGATCGTTGACCATGTCCTTCGTCGCCTCGCCATGCGCGAGCATCGAGATGAGGTCGAACCCCGGCGGCTTCGCCGCACGCTCACGCCACAGGCCGGTGAAGGTCCGCAGCGCCTCGGTCAGGATTTCCAACCGCTTTTCTTCGGAATCGACCACACCGCCGGCGTTGACATCGGCTGTGGCGCAATCGGACCAGTAGGTCAGCTTGGCGCGGTCCTCGACCGGGAAATCGAACAGGGTGGTCAGCATCAGCGTCGTCAACTCAATCGACACGCGCTGCACCCAGTCGAAGGTTTCCCCGCGCGGCAGGCCGTCCAGCACCTTGCAGACCCGTTCGCGGATGATGCTGGACATGTTGTTGAGGTTGGCGGGCGCGACGATCGGGCTGACAGTCTTGCGCTGTTCGTCATGCCGCGGCGGATCCATGGAGATGAAACTTGGGCGTCGAAATTCCATCGGCCGGTCCAGAATCGTGATGCCGCCCAGTTTCGCGGCGGAGGAGTAAATCTCCGGGCGGGTCTCCACCGCCATGATGTCCTTGAATTTGGTCACCGACCAGAACGACCCGTACATCCCGTCCTTGCGGTAATGCACGGGGTCCTCCCGCCGCAGGCGTTCGAAATACGGGTAATAGACGTCGTCCTGAAACAGGCGCGGATTGCTGACATCGATCTGATCGAGCGGTGTGTTATGGGCGTCCGAGGTCGGATCGAAATGGACCGGTGCGTTCATGGATAGGCCCTTCCCTCGTCGGTGACCCGGCTGAACCGGGTCCCTGTTGTTTGCTCTAATGTTGTCCTTCCGGCATGCGAACCACGAGGCCATCCATCGCGTCTGTCACTGTGATCTGGCAGGACAGACGGGAGTCCGGCTGCGTGACGGCGGCGAAGCTCAGCATGCTGGCTTCCTGGGAGCCTGGGGCAGGCAACCCGACCCGGTCCAGCCACGCGGCGTCGACATACACGTGACAGGTGGCGCAGGCGCACTCGCCGCCGCAGTCCGCGTCGATTCCGGGGATGTTGTTGTCCACGGCGCCCTGCATCACCGACTTGCCGGCGGGCACATCCACGACATGTTGGGCGCCATTATGCTCGATATAGGTAATCCTGGCCATTTATCGTTCCCTGTTGCTTGCGGTCAGGCCGCGAGTTCCTGCATCGACACTGACATATCTTCGATCCGTACGCGAGTGAGCTGCTTCCGCTTCGCGATAATGCGACGACCGCCCATGAACTCGGGCGCGGCGTTCACCGCTTCCACCGCCTGCACGGTGCCGTCGGCGGTCAGGTGGAACAGCGCGAACCGGGCGGCCGAGACGTCACCTCGCACCACGACCTGGGTCGTGTCGAACGGCATTCCGGCGATTTGCAGCCGCAGGTCGTATTGATCAGACCAGAACCAGGGCACTTCCGGTGTCGGCGCCGGCTTGCCGCAGATGGCCGAGGCGGCTTGCTTCGCCTGCTCCAGCGCATTCGGCACGCTCTCCAGCCGGCCGGTCCGGTCATACAGCGGCAACGGGCGGCTGGTGCAGTCGCCAATGGCGAAGATCACCGGATCGTCCGTGCGCGCCGAGAGATCGACCGTGATGCCGTTGTGGCAGGTCAGTCCGGCCTCGCGGGCCAGTTCGTCGTTCGCCACCGCGCCGACACCAACCAGCGCCGCGTCGCACGGGACCAGCCGGCCGTCACCCAGCCGCACGCCGGTGACGCGGCCTTCCGCACCCTCCAGGGTCGCGACCTGGGCATCCACGTCGATCGTCACGCCCTGCGCTCTGTGGAAGTTCTGGAAGAACTCGGAAAGAATCGGGCAGGCGACGCGCGCCAGCACACGGCTTTCGCGCTCGATAATGGTTGCCTCGGCACCAAGCGCGCGGGCGGAGGCGGCGGCTTCCAGGCCGATGTAGCCGCCACCGATCACGGCCAGTTTCGCGCCCGGATGCAGGGCCGCCTTTAGCCGGTCGGCATCCGCCGCCGACCGCAGTTCCAGCACACCTTCAAGATCGACGCCGTCCAGAGGCAATTTGCGGGCGCGGGCGCCCAGGGCCAGGATCAGAAAATCGTACGCCAGCGTTCCGCCATCCGACAGCGTCACCGTCATCGCCGCTCGGTCGATTCCGGTCACCTTGGTTTCCAGCCGCAGGTCGATGGTTGCGTCCGGGTAAAATCTGGCCGGCCGTAACGCGAGGCTTTCGGCGGTCGCCTCACCCTTCAGCCAGGCCTTCGACAGCGGCGGGCGTTGATAGGGCGGGATCGGTTCCTCACCCACCAGAGTGATCGCGCCGGTCCAGCCGAACTGCCGCAGCATGGCCGCGGCGGATCCGCCCGCATGTCCCGCGCCGGCGATCACGATATGTCGGCTGTCCTGAGTCACTCACACCCTCCCTTGGTCATTTCCTGGGATAGGAGCAGCGGGCGCCCTGTTCGGCAAGCGCCGGTTGCTGTCGGCGTGAGCCGGGCTTGTCCGTCAAACGAAGCCATCGTCGCCGCCCTGCCGCAGCCACATATTCAGCCTGTCAAAATCGAGAGCATTTTGGTTCGCGTTGTTCCGCGCAACCGTTCGGATCATCATCCTGTCCGCATCATAAATAGAAATAAAATCTTTATTATCATCGTATATTGCGCCAATGAGAAAAAATATGCTCCAATTCCCCTCGTCAGCCGGCGGTGCCGGTTACAGCAGGAGAACGACCGATGACTTACCCAGCCGTCATGCCGTCCCGGGTCCGCCGGTTTACGATGGCCACGCGCATGGGTGGCCTGTCGATGCGGTGTCGGCGCTTCAATGCAGCCCCGGCCTTCAACCCGCTTCCCTGACCTCTTGGTCCCCGAAAGGACCGTGCGCCATGTTGCAGTCCCACATTATCGACATTGATGGCGCCTTCGTCGGCGCCGCGATCCGCCTGGATACCGGCTATCGCTTCATCGCGACCGACATGAAGCTGGACGACCTGGATGGGTCGATCTGGCCGACACTGGCCGATGTTCAGCGGCTCGCTCGTAGCCTCTATCTCAAAGGCCGTGCCGCTTCGGTTCAGACGCACTGAACGCACCTCGTTCCTCAAGCATTCAGCACGTCAGCGCCTGGCGCGGCGTCCAGTTCACAGGCGTTCACCGTCATCGCCAGCATGCTGTAGTAGCCGATTGCGCCGGTGAGCTGGATAAACCCATCGTCGCCCAGGCGTTGGCGCATTGCGGCCGCCGCCTCGTCACTGAGCCGGTGCCGTCGCAGCAGTGCGCGAGTAAATTCCACCACCATCAGGTCCTCGGCCGGAATACCGTCGGAGCGGTCTTCCCGGATCGCCGCGATCGTGGTTTCCGCCACATTCCGCTGCCGCGCGATGCCCGTCTGTGCACCCCAGACGTAAGCGGCTTCGAACTCCCGTCCGACCGTCAACGCCGCCAGGACGCGGACCCGCATATCCAACGTCCCCTCGAATCGCACGAACGCGCCGAGATGGGCCATACGACCGGCCAGTTCCGGGCTGTGCAGAAAGACCGAGAACGGGCCTTCCAGCGATCCTCGGCTGCCGATAATGCCGTCGGCAATAGGCTGGTCCTTCGGATCTAGCTGCTCCTTGCGGGTGATCAGCGGAAGCCGCGCCATGGTCGTTCCCCTTATTGTTGCTGCCAGCGTGGGCGGGTTCACCGTTGCCTGCAAGACGCTCGCGATCCCACCTTGCCCCCAACCCCCGTCGCGTGGTACGCAGCGCGCGGGAGATCGGCGGTGGACGGGCGCCTCGCCAACCCGGTCAGGTCCGGAAGGAAGCAGCCGCAACGGGTCACCGCTCGGGTCGTTTGTCGGTCTCCCACTTTTCCCCCTTCGCCGCTCGCGCCGGACGGCCCGCGCCTGTTCACAAGGTGATCGCCCCGAATGTCCGGCCTGTTCCAGGACGACCCCGCAGAACAAGACGACGCACCCCCTCCGCCCGACGGACCCGGGCTGTTCGGCGATGCGCTTCCGGTCGCCACTCCCGAACCGGTTCACGCCACCCCATACCGAGTGCTGGCGCGCAAATATCGCCCGACGACATTCGATGACCTGATCGGGCAAGAGGCGATGGTGCGTACCCTGCGCAACGCCTTCGCCGCCGGGCGAGTCGCCCACGCCTTCATGCTGACCGGCGTGCGTGGCGTGGGCAAAACCACCACCGCCCGCATTATTGCCCGAGCACTGAACTGCGTCGGTCCCGACGGGAACGGTGGACCGACCGCTGATCCGTGCGGCGTCTGCGCCAACTGCGTCGGCATCCTGGCGGATCGCCACCCCGACGTGATCGAGATGGACGCCGCCAGCCGCACCGGCGTCGATGACATGCGCGAGGTGATCGAGGCGACTCGCTTCCGCCCCATGCAGGCCCGCACCAAGGTCTTCGTCATCGACGAGGTCCATATGTTGTCCCGCAACGCCTTCAATGCGCTGCTGAAGACCCTGGAAGAACCGCCGCCGCACGTGAAGTTCGTGTTCGCGACGACCGAAATCCGCAAGGTGCCGATCACCGTCCTGTCGCGCTGCCAGCGCTTCGACCTGCGCCGCGTCCGCATAGCGGAGCTGTCCGGACTGTTCGCCCGCATCGCGGTCAAGGAAGACGTGACGATCGAGCCGGCGGCGCTAGAGCAGATCGCGCGTTCGGCCGATGGCTCTGTCCGTGACGGTCTGTCGATGCTGGACCAGGCCATTGCCCAGGCCGAGGGCGCGATCACCTCGGCCCAGGTCGTCGATATGCTGGGGCTGGCGGACCGCGAGGCTGTGTTCGAACTGATGGACGCGGTCATGGGCGGCAAGCCGGCCGCCGCCCTGGCAATCACTGACCGGGCGTATGAACGGGGCGCCGACCTTGGCACGTTACTGCAAGATCTGCTCGAACTGCTACATACCGTCACCCGCCTGAAATCCATTCCCGGCCTGCGCGACAGCCAGGAACTGCCGGAAGCCGAACGCACCCGCGGTGCCGCGTTCGCCGATCGGTTGAGCGTCCCTGTCCTGGCCCGCGCATGGCAGATGCTGTTGAAGGGCGTTGGCGAGGTCGAAATCGCCCCCGACCGCCGAGCGGCGGCGGAGATGGTGTTGATCCGCCTCTGCCATGTGTCCGACATGCCGACCCCGGGCGACCTGATACGGCGGTTGACCGCCGGCGGTCCGGCGCCATCCGCACCGACCGGTGGCGGCGGAGGGGGTGGGTCTCGCGCGGTTGCCAATGGCGCGCCGATGATCTCGGCCGAACCGCTGCATCAGCCTGGCCCCCGCCTGGGCAGCTTCCGTGAGATCGTGGCCATGGTCGGGGAGCGGAAAGAGGCGATGTTGCACGCGCATCTGCTGCATTCCGTCCATCTGGTTCGCTTCGCGCCCCCGGTTATCGAATTGCGCCCCCAGGCGGAGGCGCCGAAGGACCTGTCGTCCAAACTGGCGGCGCTGTTGGCGGAGATCACCGGCACGCGGTGGACCATCGCCATCTCCCGCGAGGCGGGGGAGCCGACGATCGCCGAACAGGGCAACGCCGCGGATACCGCCCGCAAAAGCGCCGCCGCCGATCATCCGTTGGTGGCAGCGATTCTGGCAGCGTTTCCGGGGGCGCGTATCGACACGGTGCATGATAAAACCGCGGACGCATATGGACTGCCGGCGGTGCCGCCCGATATGCCGGAGTTCGCGCCACCCGACGCCGAGTATTTCGACGAAGAGCCGATGGAGATCGACCTATGAAAAACCTTGCCGGCATGATGAAGCAGGCCCAGCAGATGCAGTCCAAGATGCAGGACATGCAGGAGAAGCTGGAATCCATGGAAGTGACCGGCGAATCCGGTGCCGGCATGGTGAAGGTGACGTTGAGTGGCAAGTCCGACATGAAGCGGATCAAGATCGATCCCAAGATCATTGATCCCGCGGAAACCGAGATGCTGGAAGACCTGATCATGGCCGCTTTCCGTGACGCCAAGTCCAAGGTCGAGGCGGCCGCGGCGGAGGAGATGCAGAAGGTGACCGGCGGGTTGCAGCTTCCGCCCGGGATGAAGCTGCCGTTTTGAGTTCCCACTTATCGTCAGGGCCGGGACGCACCCGGTCGTGACGATTGAGAGTGCATATGGGCGGCCCTGAAATCGACCATCTGATCGGCCTGCTATCCAAACTGCCGGGCATGGGCCCGCGCAGCGCCCGCCGGGCCGCGTTGAAAATGCTACAACAACCAGAATCCCGCATGCTGCCGCTCGCGGCCGCGCTGACCCTGGCCGCCCAAGCGGTTCGGCCCTGTGCGGACTGCGGCAACCTGGACAGCCAGGACCCATGCACGATCTGCTCGGACGAGCAGCGCGACCGGTCCATCATCTGCATCGTCGAAGGTGTCGGCGATTTGTGGGCGTTGGAACGGGCCCGCGTGCATCACGGACTCTATCATGTCCTGGGCGGCACGCTGTCGGCCATGGCGGGTATCGGGCCGGAGGATCTCAACATTCCCGGTTTGCTCAGCCGCATCGCCGAGGGCGATGTGACGGAGGTAATCCTCGCCTTGGGGGCGACGGTCGATGGCGCCGCGACCGCGCACTGGTTGACCGACCAGCTTCGCTCGACCGGCGTATCCATTACCCGCGTCGGACAAGGCGTGCCGATGGGTGGCGCGCTGGATGTGCTGGACGACGGCACGCTCGCCGCCGCCCTACGCACAAGGCGCGCGACCTAAACCAACGCTGCCGCGACCTTCGCGACCCGAGCTTCCCGCTCGGCACGAAGCGCTGTCATGCGGTCGCGAGCGGCGGATACCAGTTCCGGACGCGCGGTATCGGGGTGGCCGGCGTTGAACGGCGGGGCAGGGGCGTACTCTATGCCCAACTGAATGTTCTCGGCGACGTCCTGACCCGCGAGTTCCGCCACCATGGTCAATGCGAAGTCGATCCCGGCCGTGACTCCGCCGCCGGTGAAGACGTTGCCATCCCGCACGACCCGGCCCGGCGTTGGGATCGCGCCCAGCGGGATCAGCAAGTCGGTCCACGCCCAATGCGTCGTCGCTTTCCTGCCGCGCAGCAGTCCCGCCGCGCCCAAAACCAGCGCACCGGTGCAGATCGAGCCGACGAAACGCGCGGTTTCCGCTTGAACCCGCAGGAAGGCCAGAACCTGTGGGTCGTCCATCAGGTCCAGCACACCGGGGCCGCCGGGCACGCAGATCACGTCCAGCTTTGGGCACTCGGCCATCGTCGTGTCGGGGATCAGCCGCAGCCCGCCTTGGGTTTGGATAGGCTCCAGCGTCTTCCAGATCACATGCACATCCGCGCCCGGCAGGGCGGTGAACACCTGGAGCGGGCCGGTCATGTCGAGTTGCGTCATCGCCGGGAAGGCCAGCAGGCCGATGTGGATTTGGGTCATCGTGTGTCTCCATCTTTCTGGACAGCGACACGATGGCATGCCACGGTCTGGCGGAAATGCCAATTAACCCACGCATTCCGCCAGAGCGGCGCCGGGTCGAGATCGTCGCATTCCCCGACGTGCAGCTTTTGGACGCCACCGGACCGTACCAGGTGCTGGCCACGGCCAACGACCTTGCTCGTCAAGCTGGCCGGCCGTTGCCCTATGCGGTGAAGCTCGTCGCGCCCATGGCGGGGGCGGTCACATCCTCCTCGGGGATGACGCTGTTCGCCGAATCCCTGCCGCTTCAACAGGAGCCGATCGATACGCTGATTGTTGCCGGTGGGCCGGGGACCCGGTCGGCCTGCGACGATCCCGTTCTACTGGATTGGCTGGTTGCTCGGGCATCCGCGGCGCGCAGGGTCACTTCGGTCTGCACCGGCGCATTTGTTCTGGCGACGGCTGGTTTACTCGACGGTCGCCGGGCGACGACGCATTGGTCACGCTGTGCGGAGCTCGCCGCGCGATTTCCGGCGATCCATGTTGAGCAGGACCCAATCTACATCAATGACGGGACTATCTGGACCTCGGCTGGGGTCACCGCCGGGATCGACATGGCGCTGGCGTTGGTTGAGGCAGACCTCGGCCGAATGGTGGCGACGTTGATCGCGCGTTGGCTGGTGGTGTTCGCGAAGCGCCCGGGCGGACAGGCCCAGTTCAGTGCGGGACTGGCGCTGAGCGGATCGGACAACACATTCGATCGGCTGCACGACTGGATGAAACAAAACCTGCGTGGAAACCTGGCGGTGCCAGCGCTGGCTGAACAGGCGGGCATGAGCGAACGTAGTTTCCTGCGGCACTACCGCCAAGTGACCGGCCTGACGCCGGCTCGGGCGGTCGAACGCGTCCGTGTCGAGGCGGCCCGTCAAGCGTTGGGCGCCACAAGCCTGCCGATCAAACGGATCGCGCGCGACTGCGGATTCGGGACGGAGGAAACCATGCGCCGCAGCTTTATGCGGGTGCTGGCGGTGCCGCCGCATGAATATCGGGAACGGTTTCCAGTGTGATACCAGCGGCTTACGGACCGCGACGAATCCCACTGCGCCCCTTTCGCTTTGACGGATCGTACCCGCCGCCGCCTGGTCCCATCGGCTCCGGCGTCCTGCTGTTCTTTGGCCGCAACAAAGCGCTGGCCACCGGCGGCGCCGGCAGGCCAAGTTCCATCGCCTCCAGCCGCTTGATCTCGTCGCGGATTCGGGCCGCCTGCTCGAATTCCAGGTTCGAGGCCGCGACGCGCATCCGCTTTTCCAGATCGGCGATCGAGGCTTTCAGGTCCTTACCGACGAATTCCGTGGTGCCGGTGTCCTTTGTCGGCGCCACCGTCACGTAGTCCTGTTCGAACACGCTTTCCAGCACCTGACCGATCTGCCGACGGATCGAAACCGGGGTGATGCCGTTCGCCTCGTTCCAGCTTCGTTGCTTGTTCCGGCGGCGTTCGGTTTCCTCGATCGCGGCCCGCAATGAACGGGTCATGACGTCGGCGTACAGGATCACCTTGCCGTCGATATTGCGCGCCGCTCGGCCGATCGTCTGGATCAACGATGTTTGCGAGCGCAGGAACCCTTCTTTGTCCGCATCCAGGATCGCGACCAGCGCGCATTCCGGGATGTCGAGACCTTCACGTAACAGATTGATCCCGACCAACACGTCGAAAACACCCAGACGCAGATCTCGGATGATCTCGATCCGCTCCAGTGTGTCGATATCGGAGTGCAGGTAGCGCACCTTGATCTGATTTTCAGTCAGGTAATCCGTCAGTTGCTCGGCCATCCGCTTTGTCAGCGTCGTCACCAGCACGCGCCCGCCCCTGGCGGCGACTTCCTTGCACTCGTGCATCAGATCATCGACCTGATGTTCGACCGGGCGGACCTCGGTGACTGGGTCGATCAGTCCGGTGGGCCGGATAACCTGTTCGGCGAAAACGCCGGCGGTGCGCTCCATCTCCCACGGGCCGGGCGTTGCCGAAACGAATACCGACATCGGCCGGAAGCGTTCCCATTCCTCGAACTTCAGCGGGCGGTTGTCGATGCAGGAGGGCAGGCGGAACCCGAACTCCGCCAGCACGCTTTTGCGGTTGAAGTCGCCCTTATACATCCCGCCGATCTGCGGGACGGTGACATGGCTTTCATCGACGATCAGCAGGGCGTTTTCCGGCAGGTATTCGAACAGCGTCGGCGGCGGCTCACCCGGGTTGCGTCCCGTCAGATAGCGTGAGTAGTTCTCGATCGACTTGCACGAACCCGTCGTTTCGATCATTTCGAGATCGAATGTGGTGCGCTGTTCGAGCCGCTGCGCCTCCAGCAGCTTTCCCTTCGCGTGGAATTCATCCAGACGCGCCTTCAGTTCAACCTTGATGTCGCGAACCGCCTGGGTCAGCGTCGGGCGTGGGGTGACGTAGTGGCTGTTGGCGTAAACCGTGATCTCCTTCAGATCCGCCGTCTTTTCACCGGTCAGCGGATCGAATTCATGCACAGCCTCAATCTCATCGCCGAACAGTGTCACCCGCCAGGCGCGATCCTCATAATGGCTGGGGAAGATATCGACAATCTCTCCGCGCAACCGGAACGAACCGCGCTGGAATGCTACGTCATTGCGCCTGTATTGCAGATCGACCAGTGCCTTGGCCAGGGCATCGCGGTCGATGCGGCCGCCGACCTCCAGCTTCGCCACCATGCGGGCGTAGCTTTCGACCGATCCAATACCGTAGATGCAGGATACCGAGGCGACGACGACGACATCGTTGCGTTCAAGCAGGGACTGGGTCGCGGCGTGCCGCATCCGATCGATCTGCTCGTTGATCTGCGAGTCTTTCTCGATATACGTGTCGGTGCGCGGGACGTAGGCTT
>DNXO01000069.1:137623-139304 GCA_003506895.1 Acetobacteraceae bacterium
CGAAATACTCCACCGCGTTGTCGGGGAAGAAGCTTTTCATTTCCCCATACAACTGCGCGGCCAGCGTCTTGTTCGGCGCCAGCACCAGGGTCGGCCTCTGCACAGCCTCGATCACCTTTGCCATGGTGAAGGTCTTGCCGGATCCGGTGACGCCGAGCAGCACCTGGTCATGTTCCGCGGCGTCTATCCCGCGGACGAGTTCCTTGATCGCCGTTGGCTGGTCACCTGCGGGTTCGTATTCGGATACGACCTTCAGCCGCTTCGTCATCGGCTTGGCGGCCTGCTTTTGCGGCATGAACAAGACGGGAGGGGAACGGACAAGGGTCTGCGACATCGGGGGCTCCTGTGGCCCTAAAGATGGAGTGTCCGATGGGGCGCGTCGAGGGGGCGACGGCTCGCCTGCGATGGCGGCAAGAAAACGATGTTGGGTTATTTTGCGGGATCACTGGTGGAGCCGAGGGGAATCGAACCCCTGACCTCCTGAATGCCATTCAGGCGCTCTCCCAACTGAGCTACGGCCCCGACCGGTGAGGGAGGGGGTATACCCACCTCGTTCCGCCGGATCAAGGGTAACCGTGCGGATTTTTTAGGATTTTTCTGGCGACGCTAAACCGCGCCGTTGCGTCGGAAAGTCCAGTACAGCGGCTGGCGGCCTGCGCGCAGCGCCTTTGCCTCGTAGCGCGTGGGCGGCCAGCCCGTAGGCCGCTCCGTGGCGGGTTCTGTTGCCGAACCTGGGGCAGTGAACAGGGTCTGGGCGGCCATCACGTCGCGGACCCAGGCCTGATAGGTCGGGTCGTCGCTGGCGACACGCCATTCGGCGCCGGGCTTCAGGACGCGCGCGAGCAGGGGCAGCATGGCTGGGTGGACGAACCGGCGCTTGGCGTGGCGCGCCTTCGGCCACGGGTCGGGAAACATCAGGAACAATCGATCCAAACTAGCATCCGGCAGCTTGCGCAGCAGGATGCGGGCGTCGTCGGTCCAGACCCGGAGATTGGGTGGAAGCGGGCCCTCGGCCTCCTGGCCCTCCGCTACCAGCGCGGACAGCAGCGAGCAGATGCCGTTTTCGAAGACCTCGCAGGCGATCAATGTCGCGCCAGGGTTGGCGCGGACCTGGGCGATGGCATGCTCACCGCCGCCAAAGCCAACTTCAAGCCAAAGCGGCCCGTCCGGAAGCGTTTCCGGCAGGGCCAGCCGAGGCAGGGTTACATCCAGAAGCACCTCCTGGCGGGGGCGCAGCTTATGGCCGCGCGCCCTGCCGTAGAGGCGATCCGGGGGTGGTTTCAGGTGTGTGGGCGTTACCGCCCGAACGCTGCCTTCAACGCCGGCACCAGATCCGTCTTTTCCCACGTGAAGGTGCCCTTCGTCTCGTCCGGCGTGCGCCCAAAGTGACCGTAGGCCGAGGTTGGCGCGTAGATCGGGCGGTTCATATGCAGATGCTCGCGGATGCCGCGCGGCGACAGGTTCATCACTTCGCGCAGAACTTTCTCCAGCTTGGTTTCATCCACGTCCTTACCGGTGCCGTGCAGGTCCACATAGACCGACAGCGGGCGGGCGACGCCGATGGCATAGCTGATCTGGAGCGTGCAGCGATCCGCCAAGCCTGACGCCACCACGTTCTTCGCCAGATAACGGCACGCATAGGCGGCCGAACGGTCCACCTTGGTGGGGTCCTTGCCGCTGA
>DNXO01000069.1:139551-145869 GCA_003506895.1 Acetobacteraceae bacterium
CCTTGGTGGGGTCCTTGCCGCTGAACGCGCCGCCGCCATGCGGGGCTGCGCCGCCGTAGGTGTCCACGATGATCTTGCGTCCGGTCAGGCCGCAGTCGCCGTCCGGACCGCCGATGACGAACTGGCCGGTCGGGTTCACATGGAACTCGTCTTCCGGGCACATCCAACCCTTCGGCAGGATCGTCTCGACCAGCGGCCAGAGCAGGCGCTTGATCTCGGCCTGCTCCATGCCGGCTTCATGCTGGGTGGAAACGACAACCGAGGTGGCGCCGACCGGCTTGCCATCGACATAGCGCAGGGTGACCTGGCTTTTGGCATCCGGCAGCAGGCCCCGGACGGTCCGGTCGCCGGCCTTCCGCTGGTCGCGGATCGTGCGCAGGATTTCGTGCGCGTAATACAGCGGTGCCGGCATCAGCGTGTCGGTTTCGCGGCAGGCGTAGCCAAACATGATTCCCTGGTCGCCCGCGCCTTCGTCCTTGTTGCCGGCGCTGTCCACGCCCTGGGCGATGTCACTGGATTGGGAATGCAGGTGAACCGCGACGTCCGCTTTCGCCCAATGGAAGCCATCCTGCTCATAGCCGATGTCGCGGATCGCCATGCGCGCTAAATGGGTCAGCAGTTCCGGCGTGACCGTCTCCGGGCCGCGGGTTTCACCAGCCAGGATCACGCGGTTGGTGGTGACCAGCGTCTCGCAGGCGACACGGGCATAGGGATCGGCGGTCAGGAACGCGTCCAGCACGGTGTCGCTGATCCGGTCGGCAACCTTATCCGGGTGGCCTTCAGATACCGACTCCGAGGTAAACAGATACTCGCCCGTGTCCCGCATGGGTTATGTCTCGCGTCAGGAAGGGTTGATGCCCGCTGTGATAGCGGTTGGCAGGATGCCGGAAGTCGGCGGGTGTGTGGCGGAAACAGCCGTTACGGTCAAGCTTTCAGGCCTTGCGGGTGGGATTTCGGGGCGGAGGGCGGACGTGCTACCTCTTCAGCTTGGGAGCCATTCACGCCATGCCCAGGACATCCATCATCGAATAAAGGCCCGGCGGTTGCGTCGCTGCCCAAAACGCGGCTCTGACGGCGCCGGTGGCGAAGGTGCGCCGGTCGAAGGCTCGGTGCGTCAGCACGATATGCTCGCTGCCGGCCGCGAAAATCAGGCTGTGTTCGCCGACGACCTGGCCGCCGCGCAGTGCGGCAAAGCCGATAGCGCCAGTTTTGCGCGGGCCGGTGTGGCCGTGACGCCCTGACTCCATCACTTCGTCGAGGATCACGCCGCGCCCCTTGGCGACCGCCCTGCCCATGCCGATCGCGGTGCCGGAGGGGGCGTCGACCTTCTGGCGGTGGTGCATCTCGACGATTTCCGCATCGTACGCGTCGGCGGGGAGCGCGGCACCCATGCGTTCGGCCAGCGCCAGCACGAGATTGACCCCGGCGGAGAAGTTAGAGGCATAGACAACGGGGATTTTCTGGGCCGCGGCTTCGACGGCGGCTTCGTCCGTGGCCGAAAGGCCCGAGGTGCCGAGTATCCATGCCTTGCCGGATGCCGCCATGATGGTTGCGGTGGCCTGGGCGGTGGCGGCGTTGGTGAAGTCGATGATCACGTCGGATTGCGCCGCCAGCGCCGCGAGGTCCGGGTTTGCCCGGCTGGTGCCGCCGGAGAGCGTAGCGCCAGCGGTTCCGGCTTCCTCGGCCAGGAGTTGGCCCATTCGGCCGGTGATGCCGGCGATGCCTATGGTGGTCGTCATGATTTCCTTCCGCCGATTGCCACGGTCGCGGGATTCTGTGGCCCTCGGCCCGGACTGTCCAGCGCAGGTTTCGCGTTAATGCGCCGGCAGCGCAAACGCATTCCCGTCGATCAAAGTTCGCAGGCTAAGTGCCCCGACGCCCGCGAGTAGCAGAATATCCGCCCCGTTTGGCGCGGCGATCGTCAGGATCGTGCTTGAACCGCTATCAGACGCCGATACGTAGTCGCTCAGATTACTCAGGTTTGGGGTTAGCGGCACGCCACCGAGAATCTGGGTCAGGTCGATCTGGTCGCCGCGGGTCATGTCGAACCCCGCAATCGCCTGGGCGCCGGGCATCGCGGCAATCGCGAAGCTGTCGGCGCTGCCGCTGATGAAGCCGATACCACCCGTGATGTGAAGCGCACTGTTTGCGCCGATAAAGATTGTGTTGGTGCCGCCCTCCAGGTTCAGCGTGACGCTTGTATTGTTCAATGTCCCAATCGTATTGCCCGCACCGCTCACCATCCAGCCCGACCCGCCGAGAATACCAAGGTAGTTGCCGCCAATGTCACCGAGGGCAATTGTGTTGGTGCCCCCGATCGCGTTCAAGCTGGTTATGCCCTGGGTCTCGATTGTCGCCTGGTTGCCGAACACGGTGAAACCGCCTCCGCCCTGCAAAACGAGCGTGCTGTTTACGCCGAGGCTGATCGCGTCCTGATTTCCGGCCAGGGTGAATGAGGCGCCGGCGATCGTGGCGACCGTCTGGTCCGACGCGACCATCGAGATATTGGTCCCACAAATGCCGCAGTAACCACCGCTGCCATTGATCGCGGCGGAGGCGTTGCTGGTCAGGTTAACCGATGCCCCGGTTGTATCGTTGGTGACGATATATCCGGTGCCTCCGATCAGGCCCACATAGCCGCCCTTTGAGAGGACGATCGTGTTGTCATCGCCGAAGACATTCACGCCCGAAACGCCATTGTCGAGCATGACTGTCCCGCCGGACAGAAAGATATTGTCCAGGGTGCCCGATCCGATCTCGATTGACGTACCGTGGGCTGCGTTGACGGTATCTCCCGAACCGTTGAACAGCACATTGCCGGATATGAAGATTCCACCCGATGCCGTGAACTCATAAGTGGCGGTGGGACCGGAGCCGCCATTCTGGGCTACCGTGATGTCCTGGCCTCCTTGCCCGAGCATGTTGAAGCCGGTGCTAATGACGACGGACGAGGGGGCCAGGAGAAGAGCATTTCCTTCCGGCGATCCGCCCCCATCGGATTGCCATTCGAACCAGCCGGTCTGCAGCGATGCGCCGGTCGCACCAAGTTCGGCGTAACCAAAGTCGCCGTTGTTCTTCAGTAAAAAAATGTCAGTACCGCCCATACCCGCGAAGTTCTGTCCGTTGCCGATCAACTGGTTATTCAAGTCAGGATTTGCGGTAATGATCGCATTCGCGATGGCTTGATTGTAAGTGTACCCAAGCGCGTTCATCAGTAGGATATCGCTGGCGGAGAGTGTGTTGATCGTGCCGGGCGTTCCGGCCGCCGCGTAGGCGTCGGTGGAAAGGGCGCCGTCGGTCGACCAGTCGCCGAGGTCACCCGCGGCGGTAGTATTGAAGTCCCCAAGGTCGGTTGTGCCGTTATCCAAGGAAAAATATGCGGTCGTGGATGATGCGATCGCCAGCGTTCCCGGTGAAGAATAGCGTAGTTTATCCAGTATTGATGGGGTTCCTGTCGCTCCGATCGTCGAGATGCGTCCGAGCACCTCGGTGATTTCATGCTCCGCGACGGCGAGGAAGTCGTATTGGCCGGGCGCAACGGTGGTGGTGTCCGAGAAGTTGAAATAATTGGCGCTGGTAAATCCTACCCACCCGTCGACGGGCACGCTGATGGACTGTCCGAGCGCTTTATATTCGGCCGTATTGACTATGACGGTGCCAATATTTGTCTGAATGGGGTTCGCGAGGGTCGCTGATACCGATTCGCCAAGTGCGGTGGAGGGCAGTGGCGTGCCGTTGACCTCGCCGTAACCGACATTGATGACAACCGTCTCCGCATTTGCGAATAATGCCTCGTAGAGGTTTGCGACTTCTTCTACTGCGGTTTTAAATCCGGCCGGAGCAGTCGCGACACTTGCGTCCCAGTTCAGTATAATATCCATCACATGAACTCCAGAACCTTGTTGCTATTGTGGCATGGTATTGCTATATCAATGTAAATATCGGAATTAACAGAATATGAATAATAGAGATGTTAAGTTAACGTACCACCACCGATGGTAATCGTGCGGCAGTCTGTTTTTGGGTCGGCCGACCGTTCTTCTGCTTTGGTATTTTGTCTGCTGAGCCTTATGCATTTCCAAGCCTTTCGAGTGCTTGGAAAAATGCTATTTATGAAATCCAAAAAAGGGTTCTGAAATAAATGTTATTACACCTCGCGACCGCTAAATCGTTGACTTATACCTTTATTCCGTGCCGAATACCGTTTCGTACGCGGGCTTTTTAGTGCGAATTCGCAATAATAATCGGCGTTCGGTTTGGACGACTGCCGGGGCTGAATCTCGATGCCGGCTGCCGCCAACCGGCTCGGCCCGGTATTAGGGCTAGAAGGACGCTGACAGCTCAGCTCGTGCCAACCGAGTACGGGATGCCGCCGCCGATCGAGGCATGCGACCTGCTACAGCCGCGGCAACCGTCTCGAAGAAAATATAATTCTGACTATCTATCAAAAACAGCGATGTCCTGGCCCGAATCGCGTTGAGCGATCCGGGCCGAATACCCGCGGTCTGGCGCTAGCCTCGGCCGCCTTCGAAGAAGGCCGCGACCTTAGCAAAGAAACCCTCATGGTCGGGGCTGCCCTTGGTGCCCTTGATCGCCTCGGCCTCGAACGCTTCCAACAACTCGCGCTGTTTCGCCGACAGGTTCTGCGGGGTTTCCACCGCGACTTGGATGAACATGTCCCCACGCGCCGCGCTACGCAGCACCGAGAAGCCCTTCCCCCGCAAACGGAACTGGTCTCCGGTCTGCGTGCCCGCCGGAATTTTCACCTTGGCCCTGGTCCCGTCGACGACCGGAACCTCCACCTCGTCACCCAGCGCCGCCTGCGTCATCCGGAGCGGAACGCGCATCAGGATATTGGCTTGCTCGCGTTGGAAGAACTCGTGCGCCCGAACCGAAACATGCACATACAGATCGCCGTTCTGCGCCCCGGGACCGCCAGCCTCGCCTTCGCCGGACAGCCGGATCCGGGTGCCGTCCTCGACGCCAGCGGGGATGGAGACGGACAGGCTGCGCTCGCGCTGCACAGTGCCGGCGCCCTGGCAGACCCGGCACGGGTTGCGGATCACGCGTCCCTGACCGCCGCAGGTCGGGCACGTGCGTTCGATCAGGAAGAAGCCCTGTTGTGCCCGCACCTTGCCTGCGCCCTGGCAGGTCGGGCAGGTCGATGCCGCCTGGCCTTTGTCCTGCGAGCCGGAGCCATCGCAGCTTTCGCACTTGACCCGTGTCGGCACACGCAGGTTGACCTTGGTGCCGGTGAACGCCTCGGCCAGGTCGATCTCCACGCCCTGCCGCAGATCGTTGCCGGTGCGCGGGCGTTGCGATCCGCCGCCGCGCCGCCCCATGCCAAACATCTGGTCGAAGATATCGCCGAGGTCGCCGGTGGCCGAGAAGTCGAACCCGCCCATCCCGGGACCGCCACCGCCGCCGCCCTGTTCGAACGCGGCGTGGCCGAAGCGGTCATAGGCGCCGCGCTTCTGGTCGTCCTTCAGGATGTCATATGCCTCGCTGACTTCCTTGAACTTCGCCTCAGCCTGCTTGTCGCCGGGGTTGCGGTCAGGGTGATATTGCATGGCGAGCTTGCGATACGCCTTTTTCAGGTCGTCCGCGCTCGCGTTCTTTGCCACGCCGAGGGTGGCGTAATAATCCTGTTTGGCCATCTCAGCCCTTATACCGTCACGCGCTTGTGAAGCACGCCTAAAACTTCACCGCCCAAAACAGAAATCGCGCCCGCCTTCGATCGAAGCGCGGGCGCGACCCTTCATCCCAAGTCAGGCCCTTCAGTTAGGCCGACTTTTTCTTCTTGTCGTCAACTTCCTCGAACTCGGCGTCCACGACGTTGTCATCATGGGGCGCCTGCGAACCGGCATCGCCACCGCCCGGAGGCTGCTGGCCGGCGGCGGCTTCGGCCTTATACATGGCCTCACCGATCTTCATCGCCGCCTGGCTCAGGCGGTCAGAGGCCTGCTTCAGGGCTTCCGTGTCGGTGCCTTCCAGCGCCGACTTGGCTGCCGCGATGGCGGCTTCCGCCTCGCCGCGTTCCTGCGCGCCCACCTTGTCGCCGTGTTCCTTCAGGTTCTTCTCGACCTGATGGACAAGGCTCTCGGTGTGATTGCGGGCCTCGATCGTCTCACGCCGCTGCTTGTCGGCTTCGGCGTTGGCCTCGGCTTCCTTCACCATGCGCTGGATGTCGGCCTCCGACAGACCACCGCTGGCCTGGATGCGGATCTGCTGCTCCTTGCCGGTGGCCTTGTCCTTCGCCTGGACCGAGACGATGCCGTTGGCGTCGATGTCGAATGTGACCTCGATCTGCGGCACGCC
>DNXO01000069.1:146118-146309 GCA_003506895.1 Acetobacteraceae bacterium
CTGCGGCACGCCGCGCGGGGCGGAGGGGATGCCGGTCAGGTCGAAGTTGCCCAGCAGCTTGTTGTCGGCGGCCATCTCCCGTTCGCCCTGGAACACCTTGATGGTCACGGCCTGCTGGTTGTCGTCGGCGGTCGAGAACGTCTGGCTTTTCTTGGTCGGGATCGTCGTGTTGCGGTCGATCAGCCGGGTGA
>DNXO01000069.1:146625-146774 GCA_003506895.1 Acetobacteraceae bacterium
GCAGCACGTCCTTGACGTCGCCCTTCAGCACGCCGCCTTGCACCGCCGCACCGATCGCCACAACCTCGTCGGGGTTCACGTTGCGGGCCGGGTCCTTGCCGAAGAACGCCTTCACCGCGTCGATCACCTTCGGCATGCGGGTCATGCCG
>DNXO01000069.1:147030-147209 GCA_003506895.1 Acetobacteraceae bacterium
CATGCGGGTCATGCCGCCGACCAGGATGACTTCCTGGATCTCGCTCGCCGTCACGCCGGCGTCCTTCAGAGCCGCTCGGCAGGGTTCCAGCGTCCGGGTGATCAGGTCATCGACCAGCGATTCCAGCTTGGCGCGCGATAGCTTCAGCACCAGATGCTTCGGCCCGGAGGCGTCGGCGG
>DNXO01000069.1:147463-147664 GCA_003506895.1 Acetobacteraceae bacterium
CCGGAGGCGTCGGCGGTGATGAACGGCAGGTTGACCTCGGTCTCCTTGGAGGACGACAGCTCGATCTTCGCCTTTTCCGCGGCTTCCTTCAGGCGCTGCAGGGCCAGCTTGTCCTTGCGAAGGTCGATCCCCTGCTCCTTGCGGAACTCATCGGCCAGATAGTCGATAATGCGCAGGTCGAAGTCTTCACCGCCCAGGAAG
>DNXO01000069.1:147928-148166 GCA_003506895.1 Acetobacteraceae bacterium
AGGAAGGTGTCGCCGTTGGTGGATTTCACCTCGAACACGCCGTCGCCGATTTCCAGGACGGAGATGTCGAAAGTGCCGCCGCCAAGATCGTACACCGCGATGGTGCCGGCTGACTTCTTGTCCATGCCGTAGGCCAGCGCGGCCGCGGTGGGTTCGTTGATGATACGCAGAACGTCCAGGCCGGCGATGCGGCCGGCATCCTTGGTCGCCTGACGCTGGCTGTCGTTGAAGTAGGCCG
>DNXO01000069.1:148438-170528 GCA_003506895.1 Acetobacteraceae bacterium
GGACGGTGATGACCGCCTGGGTGACAGGCTCACCCAGATAAGCCTCGGCGGTTTCCTTCATCTTGCCCAGGATGAACGCGCTGACCTGGCTGGGGGAGTATTTTTCCCCGCGGCTTTCCACAACGGCGTCGCCGTTATCGGCGCGGACGATGGTGTAGGGCACCATACCCTTGTCCTTGGCAACCAGTGGATCGTCGTAACGGCGGCCGATCAGGCGCTTGATGGCATACAGCGTGTTGGTCGGATTGGTGACGGCCTGACGCTTGGCCGACTGACCGACAAGGCGTTCGCCGCTGTCGGCGAAGGCGACCATGCTCGGCGTGGTACGTGCGCCCTCGGCATTTTCGATGACGCGGACGTCCTTGCCTTCCAGAATGGCAACGCAGGAGTTGGTGGTACCGAGATCGATACCGATCACTTTACTCATTTGAATAAGCTCCTTTCAGCGGACGGCGGCGGCCCGAAGCACCGGCGCTGTCCCTTTTGTGAATGTTCGGGATGTATGAGAGGCAGTGGGCTTGGACAAGGGTTGTAGGCGAATTTTCCGTTCCATTTTGTCACAAATGCCGGATATCTACCCCTTCGCGGGGCCGGTGAGTTCAGCGGCCGGGGCCTTGGCCACGACAACCATCGCGGGACGCAGCAGGCGGCCGTTCAGAGTCCACGCCTGCGACCAGGCCTGAAGGACCGTGCCGGGTGCATGGGTTTCGGTTTCCTGCTCCTGCATCGCCTGATGCAGGTTGGGGTCGAAGGGTTGGCCGACCGGGTCGGTGCGCTTGATCCCGTTCCGCTCCAGCGTGCCGACGAAGCTGCGTTCCATGCTGTCGAGGCCCTCGCGGATCTTCGACACGATGGCTGGCTGGTCGTCGGAGGCCGGCGGCAGGCTGTCGATGCCGCGCTTCAGATTCTCGGCGGTTTCCACGACATCGGTGGCGAATTTCTGCACCGCGTATTGCCGCGTATCGTCGATATCCTTGCGCGCTCGATTGCGGACGTTGGCGTTTTCCGCCTCGGCGCGCATCCAGCGTTCCTTCATTTCCGCCAGTTCGGCTTCAAGTGCCGCGACACGTTCGTTCGCCGCATGCAGAGCCTGTTCGGGGGTGAGATCTTCTTGAGGGGGCGCGGCGTCAGGGGCGGCCGCGGTCTGTTCTGACATGGTATCCTGATCGGGCTGAGGGTCTGTGGGCATGATGAACACGTGTTAAGGTGCGGCCTTCAGTTAGGGAAGGCCGCGTCCGAGAACAACCCGTTTCGACTCGTTTGTTTCAGCCCAGCAGTTGCCCGATGACCCGGGCGGTATAGTCCACCACCGGGATGATGCGGCCGTAATTGATCCGGGTCGGGCCGATCACGCCGATCGCGCCGACGATCCGGCCGGCGTCGTTACGGGCTGGGGCCACCACCATCGACACGCCAGAGGTGTTGAAAACGCCGCTCTCCGCGCCGATGAAAATCCGCACGCCATCCGATTTTTCCGCCAGTTCCAACAGCCGCAGCATCGTCTCCTGCGCTTCCAGGCGCTCGAACAGGGTCTGGATCGCGGTCAGCCGGTCGAGCTGGGTGACATCGGACAGCAAACGCGCTTGTCCGCGGACGATCAGGCTGCCGGAGCGGCCCTCGCCGGTCCAGGTGGCCAGACCGGCCGCCACCACCAGCGTCGACAACGCGTCCAGTTCCGTCCGGTTCGCCGCCATCTCCTCGGCCACCAGCCGTCGCAGCTCTCCCAGCGGGCGGCCGGACAGTTTTGCATTCAGGTAGTTGCTGGCCTGTTGGAGCGCCGACGGCGGCAATCCCGGCGGTGTCTCGATCACCCGGTTTTCCACTTGGCCATCGCTGTTGACCAGTACCACCAGCGCCCGTCCGGGGCCAAGGGGCACGAACTCGATATGCTTCACCGCCCCTTCGGATTTGGGTGCCAGCACCAGTCCGGCGGCGGCCGAAAGCCCGGACAGCAGGGAGCTGGCTTCGGCCAGCGTATCCTCCAGGCTGCGGCCCGAGGCGGCCAGGGTGGCGGAGATCGACTCGCGTTCGTCCTCGGTCAGTTCGCCGAAATTCAGCAGCCCGTCCACGAACAGCCGCAGCCCCTGGTCGGTGGGTAAGCGGCCGGCGGAGGTGTGCGGGGCAAACAGCAGGCCGGAATCGGTGAGATCGGCCATCACATTGCGGATGGTCGCCGGCGACAAGGTCATCGGCAGACGGCGGGCAAGTGTGCGCGACCCGACCGGTTCGCCGGTCGCGACATATTGTTCGACGATCTCGCGCAACACGGCGGCCGACCGGACATCGAGGCCGGGCGGCAGCGGTGGCGCCGGGAACGGCTGAGTCCGGCCTTGGAAGCGAGGGAAGCGGCCGGGTGGCGGGACGGACATGTTCATCGCTTGCACTCCAACCGACAATAGTAGGGTTTGCCGGCCGAAGGGTCAATTGCGATTAGGCAACATGTCGGTAGCACAGGATATGTCCCGTGAGGCGGAGCTCTTTGGAGATACTGGATGCGGCGGACAGAAGCCCATCAGGGTGCGCGCGTGATTCAATTCCGGAGTGTTTTTGGACCACCATGAGGCGAGCGAGCTCAATCAGATCGAAGCGGCCGAATTGCCAGGAGTGAGCGAGCGGACATTTCGGCGTTGGTGTGTTCGCTACGATAAGGCCGGGGAAGCCGGGCTGCTGGACCGCCGGCTGGGCGGTGTCTCGGGCAAAAGGGTCGCGGTTGATCGCGAGTGCGAAGTCGAAGCCTTGTATCGCACGCGCTACAACGGGTTCACGGCGAAGCATTTTCACGAACACCTTGTACGCGACCACCAGTTTTGGTGGGGCTACACCTGGACCAAGCTATTCCTCCGGTCGAAGAGCTTGCCGGTGCGGGCCAAGTTGCGCGGTGCGCGCCGTCGCAAGCGGCCGCGGCGGCCGATCCCCGGGATGATGTCGCACCAGGATGGTTCACGCCATGAGTGGTGGGCGGAGCTCGATCCGATAGACCTGATTGTGACGATGGACGATGCAACGAGTGTGATATACTCGGCGTTCTTGCTTCCCGAGGAAGGCCGCCCCGACGTCCCGGGCCTTGCCGGAGGTGTTTGGCGCGCACGGCCCGCCGCTGAGCATCCGCACGGATCGCGGGAGCCATCACTTCTGATCGCCGAGGCCGGCGACAAGGTCGGTCGCACCCGTCTGGCGCAGGTTGGCCGAGCGCTGGCGCATCTGGGTGTGGACCATATCGCGGCTTACCCGCCCGAGGCCCGTAGGCGATCGGAGCGTCTGTTTCACACGCCCCAGTGCCGTCCGATGAAGGAGCCGGGGCTGGCCGGGATCACGACGGTTGAAGCCGTCGACCGGTTTATCAGCACGGTCTATATGCGGGCCCATAATGCGCGGTTCGCGGTGCAGGCATAACTGGAGGGATCGGCATTCGTTGCGATCCCTGGAGTCGTCCTAACGGAGATCCTGTGTGATTAGGAGGACCGCCAGGGGGGAAAGGGCAACACGGTAACAGTCCATACGCTCAGTCTGCAAATCCCGCCCTGTCCGTTGCGTGTGCAATTCGTGCATGCCACGGTACATAAAAGCAACAAGCGGATAATCGATGTGCTACATAAACCGGACAAAACTATTTGCTCTCGACATTGTGATTAAGCAGCACAGAGCAATGCTCTGCCGTCCGCAAGGGACAGGTATTTGTGGATTCGTTGCGCCGGCTGTTCTATGCACGTCTACCAATCGGAGAGAGGGAATGGGCGGACTGATTTTGACCTCTCTGGCGAGGCGACTGAAGGCCGGAGTGAACGCGCTGAGGCGACGCGCTCCAGCCGATCCCGACGACGATGCGTTTAAGAAATTTGTCGCGGACAACTTCGATCGGACCGATTACCTTGCCCGCCATCCGGACGTAGCCCGGTCCGGTCTGGATCCGATGCGGCACTGGCTGGATTTCGGAATATTTGAAGGCCGGGCCATGTCTCGCGCTTTTCAGGTTCGCACGGGTTCCGCGGTGTCACGGGGCAAAGCCGGGGGTTGGCAGACTTTCACTCATCGGCGGGTCGCTGTCGCGGTGAAGGCATCAGGCCTGCCGGACCGCGTCCTTGCCCAGATCGCCGAACAAAGCCGGTTAGACGCGGCAATTCTGGCGCCGGGCGCGAATGCGATCCAGGCGCTGCCTGAGGTGGACTTCAGCGACATGGTCGCCCGCAAGGGCCTCGACCTTGCTGACCTTCTCACCGAGATTCCTGAGCGTCCGCGAGCCGTGTTGCTAATGCCGTTCCTGGGCGTCGGCGGGTCCGAAAAATTCGCCGCCAACCTCGTCGAGGCTTTCCAGACAGCCGGCCTCTCGCCAGCCTTGGTCCTGGTGACGGACCAGTCCTCGGCGGCAGCCGGAAATTGGCGGTCCTTGTCTATCCTCGCGCCGCTGCGTAACGCGCAGGTCGTTTTCTGGCGCGATCACTGCCAGTCTGGAGGCGGCGACGCTTCGTTGCTGGTCCGCGTAATCCAGGGCCTGGCGCCGCAAATCGTTGTGGTCATCAACAGCCGAATTGGACTCGATATGGTCGCGCGCCATGGCCGGGGACTGTCTCAGTGTTCGAACCTGTTTTGCATGTTCTTCGGTCTCAGCCCGCGGGCATTGGGTGCGCCTTATGGTTGGCGCTTTCCCCGTACAACATTGCCGTTCGCGACTGCCGTCACTGACAACGGGCACACCGCCCGGATTCTCCAGGGGCTGTTCCACCGGCTCCCGCGCCAAAACATCGCGGTGCTGCCGGCCATGGCCGAACCCGCCGGTACCGATATTTGGGAGGAACGGTTGGTGGCGCGCGTTCGCCACGCATCCCGAACATCCACGAAGCGTCGGTGGGTTTGGATCTCTCGTATCGAGCCATTCAAGGGCTTGGCGATCCTGAACCAACTGGCCAAGCTGCGCGGTCATGACGAATTCGACTTGTTCGGACCGCCTTCGGCCGACCTGCCGGCGTTGGGCTTGATCCAACCGAACATTTGCTACCGAGGGGTTCTGGACGACGTATCCGCCGCCGACTTCTCGGAATATGACGGGTTCGTCTTTACCAGCCTGTTCGAAGGCATGCCCAATATCGTTCTTGAAATGGCACAACACGCCATACCGATGGCGCTGGCCCGGGTCGGCGGCCTGGATGAAACGTTCGACTCCGATTCGGTCTTGTTCGTGGAACCGGACACCCCCTCGGCCGCCGAAGCGTTCGCCGCCGCACTCGACAAGATCAGCCTGTTGCCGCCCGACCGGATCGAACGCATGGTGACGACGGCCTACCAGCAGACCTACGACCGCCATGCGCCCGAGGCGTTTCGGCACAACGCCGCCAGATTGTTCACCCGCTCATGACACCCGACATCACCGCGACGCTGATCTTCCATCGGGAGGCGGCGTTGGCGATCCCAGCCCTGGACTCCTTCCAACTGATGGTCGACGCAGCGCGCGCCCATGGCCTGATCGTACAGACCCAGGCCATGCTAGATCGTCCGGACCCAGCGACGGCCCACATCATCGGCACCTGCACCGACCGGCTGGACAGGGTCGAGGAATTCGACTTCGGCGACCTTGGCCTGACGCGAAATGCCGGGGTCCAACGTGCCGACGGCCGGTTCCTGGCATTCTTCGACGGCGACGATCTGTGGGGCAGCGACTGGCTGCATGCGGCGCACGCCAACGCCATCGCCGCGGAGCAGCCAGACGACGCCGTCTGGCACCCCGCCTGGCTTTACTACTTCGCCGAGAGCGATTTCGACCGCCACGTCACAGGCATTACGCCGCACCCGGAAGCGAAATCGTTCACCGCCTCGCAACAGGCATCGACAGACCTGGATTTTGACCGGCGCCTGCTCGCGCTCGACAACCTCTGGACCGCCAACGTCTTTGCCTCACGCGCCCTCCACCTTCGGTTTCCTTACAGCGCGGTCGATCCAGCATGCGGGTTTGGCATCGAAGACTGGTCCTGGAATATCGCTACCGTCATGGCGGGAATTCAGCATCGAATCGTGCCGGAAACGGTCCATCTCATTCGCCAGAAAGACACCGGGTCCCTCGGGACGCGCAATGCAGCCGAGGGCCTCCTGCCACACCTGCCGCCCGGCCTTTTCTGGCCGTCCGATCAGGCCACTCACGGTCAAGCCCCTTACGATCAGGACCCTGGCGATCAGGACCCTGGCGATCAGGACCCTGGCGATCAGGACCGAGTGTAGAGCGAGACCGCGTTATCCAAGAAGAACCTCCGCTTCTTCTCCTCCGCCATTGGCATCGGCAGCACATGGGCGGGATCGTCGTAATCCCAATGCGGGTAATCGGTCGCGAACAGCAGCCGGTCCCAGCCGATCCAGTCGATCGCATCCAGCACATGCGCTCGGTTGGCGGGTTCCTCCATCGGCTGGGTGGTCAGCCAGACGTGGTCGTGGATGTATTCACTGGGCAATCGCTTTAAATGCGGAGTCTCGACCTTCAGCCGGTTCCAGATCTTGTCCAGCCGCCAGGCCAGCGAGGGAACCCAGGCGAAGCCAGCCTCGATCAGCACCAGCCGCATGTTCGGGATGCGTTCGAACACGCCCTCGATCACCATGGAGGTCAGGAAGGACTGGCTGGACTGCGCATGACCAACCATGTCCTCGATATAATAGGACGGCCAGCCGGCGCCGCTGACGGGATAGCCGCCGAAGCCGAAGGCGTGAACGCCCACCGGCAGGCCGGCGGCGGTGGCGGCTTCATAGACTTTCCAGTAGCGCTTCTGGCCCGGCGGCTCGCTGGTGCGGCTGAGCATCAGCACCTGCACGAAATGCGGGTCGGTGGCGTAGTGCTCGATTTCCGCGACGGCGGCCTCGGCGTCTTCATACGGAACGACGATCGACCCCTTTAGCCGCGGTTCCGGGGTTAGCCATTCGTGCAACTGCCACTCGTTCATCGCGTGGCAGACGGCGGCGCCGAATTCGCGGTTCTGAAAGCTTTGGCCGTTGTCGCCGGTGGCGTTCAGGATACCGAGCACGCAGTTGTTGGTGTCGAGAAGCTGCTCGCGCAGGAAGGGCAGGGAACTGCCGGGGCGTCCGCCGGGGGGCCAGGCATCGCGGCGGGACGCGTTGGGCTGGCCCTTGGGATATGCCGGGCCGGCCTGATACGCCTGACGCGGGCGGGAGCCGAACATCCGCATATGCTCGATCCAGCGCTGCTCCAGATAAGGGTGCAGCGCTGTGTCGTCGTTGCGCTGCGGATGGATGTCGCAATCGGCGGTGGCGAGCTTCGACTGGTTCGGCGCCTGGGGCAGCGGCTTTTGGGTGACCTGGACGTTCATCGTGCCATCTCCGTCAAGCGGGGGTCTGATTGGGTGTGAATGTCGGCGTTTTGGCGGGCGTTGTCCATGGCAACCGGGCGCTGTGAACGATGGTGCGCCGGGGGTGATGTTTAGGGTTTGCGTCTGGCGTTCGGTCTGGTATCAACCGCCCCCTGTCGCTGGAGAGATGGCCGAGCGGCTTAAGGCGCACGCTTGGAAAGCGTGTGTGCGTGAAAACGTACCCAGGGTTCGAATCCCTGTCTCTCCGCCAGTTTTCTCGATCGACCCATACGACCCACAGCCGACAAGTTATCGCCGCCTCCCCTCCATCGCCACGCAGCCTCACACAAACACCCTCTACTCCGACACCCCAACAGCAAGCAGCGCCTCGATCCGGTCGATCAACTGCGCCTCGCTCACCGGCTTTCTCACCAGGGTAAACCGGCCGCTGATCGAAGCCCCAACCGCAAGCTGGGCACCATGACCCGCGTACCCGGTCAACAATATCGCCGGCAGGTCAGGGCGGTGATGTCGCGCCTTCTCGATCACGGCCAGCCCATCGACACCGGGCATCGACAAATCCGTCACAAGCACATCGATGCTGGCGCGGGAGGCAAGAATGTCCAGCGCTTCCGCCCCACCATCGGCGGTCAGCACCTCAAATCCCCTATCTTCCAAACAGGCCGCCAGCGTTTCTCGGATCATCGCCTCGTCATCAACCAGCAGGATCCGTGTTCCACTTTCCTCATGGAACAGCGGCTTTGGCGGGGGTGGCGTAATGGTCTCGGCCCGTGTCGTTGCCGGCAGCCATAAACTGACGGTCGTGCCACGGCCAGGGACACTGTCGATCGACAAAGCCCCGCCGCTTTGTTCGACGAAGCCCTTGGCCATCGACAATCCCAGGCCCGTACCCTGCCCAGGCGGCTTGGTTGAAAAAAACGGCTCCATCGCCCGAACCAATGTGGGCTCATCCATGCCGGTTCCGGTGTCGGCGATGGAGAGCCGAACGTAGCGTCCACCGGGCAAATCCACAGTGCAGGTCCCCGGTTCCGGGGCGGCTTCGGCGGTGGCGCTCAGGGTCAGTGTCCCGCCGCCGGGCATGGCGTCACGCGCATTCATCGCCAGGTTGACCACAACCGTCTCCAGTTGGCCCCTGTCCGCCAACAGTGGCGGCAACTCCCCGCTCACCCGGGTCTCCACGGTGACCGAACCGCCCAACGTGTGGCTCAGGATTTCGCATAGCCCCGAGAGCAACGCCGCCGCATCCACCGGTTCGGCCCGCAACTCCCCCCGCCGGGCAAATGCAAGTAGCCGCCGGGTGATGGAGGCGCCCCGTTCGGTTACATCTGAAATCATCTGAGCAAAACGGCGTATGCTGGATGGGTCGTCCACGCGTTTGCTGATCAGGGTGGCGCTTCCCTGAACGGCCTGCAAAATATTGTTGAAATCATGCGCGATGCCGCCGGCCAATCGCCCCAGCACCTGCATCCGTTCGGCGTGTGTCGCTCGGGCCTGCGCCGCGGCCAGATCCGCTTCGCTTTGCTTCCTCGCGGTTATATCGGTGTAAGTCCGCACAATGCCGCCGTCCGGAATGTGTTGCGTGCGGACTTCCAAAACCAAACCATTGGAATGAACGCCTTCGTGGATGTAGTCCCCATTGGGGCAAAACGCCTCGCGCGGCCGCGACAGGTTCGGGTTCCATATCTCCTGATTCCCGAACTCGCCGTGTTTCAGGTGCGAGTTGACGATTTGCCCCCCTGTTCGCCTTGGATCGAGTAACGCCCTCGGCAGACCAAGAAGGTCGAGCGCCCGTTGATTGAATATCCGCACGTTCCTGTCTTCATCGATCATCACGATGCCCTGGGACATGTGCTCCAGGGTTACGGCCAAAGCCTGACGCGAAGCCAGAAGCGCGTTTCTTTGTCTGATCATGACAAATCCGACGACAATGATCGCGATCGATAATGCCGCGCCGGCTGAGACATATATTCGCGCGCTGCGAATAAAGGGTGCGAAAACGTCTTTCGTTGCCAGGCCGACCGTGACCGTCAAGGGATAGTTCCGCAGACGGCGCGAACTGAAGATCCGTTCGACGCGGTCGATGCTGCTTTCGCCCCGGAAGCTGCCATTTTCCGTTGCATGCAAGACCCGCAGCGTCGCGTAGTGGGGTAACCACTCGGGCACGGTGTTGCTATTCGGCGAACGGGCCAGGATCAAGCCGTCAGTCCTCGTCAATAGGATTGAACCATCGCCTATCGAGATCGAGCGGTAGAAGCGTGACAGGTAATCTGGATCAAGCGAGACGACAGCTACGCCGTTGAACGATCCGTCGGCGGCCAGGAGTTTTCGGCTGAATTGAATAGTCCTGGTGCCCGATATACGGCCGACGACGGGCTTGCTGATAAAAAGTTTGTCTTCGGAGCTGTTTTTCGGTGCCTGAAAATGCTCACGATCCGCGATATTGACGCGGGTTGGCTCCGAAGTCAGATTCGACCATATTACGTTTCCGTTTCGATCGGATATTCCCATTTGTACGTGCAGGTCGCCGAGCAGGGGGCGGGTGTCGGCCCAATGACCCAGGCCGAGGCCAGCAGTTCCATATTGGCGGGCTGCACGCATGAACAGAAGCGCCTGATCGACGCCTTCGATCGTACGCGTAATATTTTCTTCGAAGGCGTGCGCGAGATTGGCGGTGTCATGCAAAGCCTCTTGCTCCGCGTGATCGTATTCATGGCGCAGATTAAGGCCGATGCCTGCCCACAGAAGGCATATCACCAACCCAATCCACGTAATATGCCACCCGTAAATCCTTCGATCCCGAAGCGTCCTATTGATCAAAATCAACCTCGGCCTTGTGTTGCGGGCTCGCCGCGGTCGCGGCATAGCATGCGGCGCGTGCTTGTCGCGGCCGGCTGCATGGTATCGCGGAGAGTTGATCGAATATTCGCGGCGTCCTGGGAATTTGATGGACCCTGCTCCGGTTCTGGTCACGTTGCGGCACCCGCCGGCGCGGTAATACCGCGTTCAAACCGCGTCCGACTGGCTCTGGTACCAGGTCCAATACAAATCCTCGACATGCTCGCGGTCCACCCGCGCGGTTCCGTACGTTGCGACAGCCGCCGCACCCGCGGCCATCCCGAACGCCAGCGCGTTCCGATCCGGCAGTCCCCGCGCAAAACCCAATACAAGCCCGGCCAGGAAGCTGTCGCCGGCGCCAACCGCCCCGCGCTCTTCCACCGGCATGGCCGGAGAGTGGATGATGCCGTCGGGTCCGCCAAGCACCGCGCCGCCAGCCCCAAGGCTTACCGCGACTTTTCGAATCGCCCCGGCCCGCAGCAACAAGGTGATCTCTTCGTCCCGGGAACACGGATCTGGCAGCGGGCGACCGGCAAGAAACGCCAGTTCGCCCAGACTTGGCTTCAACAATTCGATGCGTGCCGAAGCAGCGGCGCGCAATGCGGCGCCCGAGGTATCAAGGGCGAACTTCTGACCGCGTCTGGCCGCGATCTCCGCTGCCCTGACGTAGAAGTCCGCCGGCACGCCGGGGGGTAGGCTTCCGCTCGCGACGATCCAATCCGCTTCGATGGTCTCCAGCACCGTCAGCGCCGAAACCCATTCATCGCGTTCGACGGTCGGTCCCTCCGGCACGAACCGGTATTCCAGTCCGCTTTCCTGATCATGCACGTTCATGCTGATTCTGTTCCGCCCGGCGATAGGAAGCGCCTGCCATGGCACGCCGGCCTCCTCCAGCAGCGCCTCCAGCAGGTTGCCCGTCGCCCCGCCTGTCATGACCAGCGCCAATGTATCCCCACCCAGGGTGTGGATCACGCGCGCCACATTGATCCCGCCGCCACCGGCATCCAGTTGTTCCCCGGACGAGCGGATTTTATGCGTCGGACGCACATATGGCGCCACGCACGCCACATCGATGGCGGGGTTCAGCGTCAGCGTAACGATTCGGGGCATGTCAGGCCACCGCCTTCAATGATTCGGCCTCGGTCACAATGGCGATCGTACGCAGCAGGCTGGACGGATTCACGCTGATCGAATCGATCCCAATGTCGGCCAGGAACCGGGCGACGTCGGGATAGTTCGCCGGCGCCTCCCCGCAAATGCCGACCTTTCGGCCGTTGCGGTGCGCCCCCGCCACGGCCATCCGCAGCATTTCATACATCCCCGGATCGCGCTCATCGAAATCGAAGGCAACGATCTCAGAATCGCGGTCCACGCCAAGCGTAAGCTGAGTCAGATCGTTCGATCCGATAGAGAACCCATCGAATACCGCGGCGAATGCGTCCGCCTGGATCACGTTGTTGGGGATCTCGCACATCACGTAGACCTCCAGCCCATTCGTCCCGCGCGCCAGTCCGTGACGCGCCATTTCCGCCAGCACTTGTTCCGCTTCCGGCACGCGGCGGCAGAACGGCACCATGACGATCAGGTTGGTCATCCCCATCTCATCCCGCACGCGCTTCAACGCTTCGCATTCCAGCGCAAATCCCTCGGCATAGGCGGGATGGGCGTATCGCGAGGCCCCGCGGAACCCCAGCATCGGATTGGCTTCGTGCGGTTCGAATGTCGTGCCGCCAAGAAGTTCGGCATATTCGTTGGTTTTGAAGTCGGACAGACGGATGATGACCGGCTTCGGGTAGAACGCAGCCGCGATCGTGCCGACGCCCTCCGCGAGGTTACGCACGAAATACTCCTGGGGCGAGACATACCCCGCGACGCGTTCGAAGATACGAACCCGTTCCCGCTGTGGGACCCGCTCCGGATGCACCAGCGCCATCGGATGAATGCCGATATGCTCGTTGATGATGAACTCCATCCGCGCCAGCCCGACGCCGGCATTCGGTATCATCGCCGTGCGAAACGCCTGGTCCGGATTGCCAAGGTTCACCATGATCTGGGTCTTCGGCATCGTCAGCGCGCCGACATCGATTCGCGTCACCTCGAACGGGATGTCGCCCGCATAGACCACGCCGGTCTCGCCGCCGGCGCAGGAGATCGTGACCCGCGCGCCGGTGTGCAATGCCGTCGTGGCGTTCGCCGCGCCCACCACCGCCGGCACGCCGAGTTCGCGTGCGACGATCGCGGCATGGCACGTCCGCCCGCCATGATCGGTGACGATCGCACCGGCGGTTTTCATCACCGGTTCCCAGTCCGGGCTGGTGGAGCGCGCGACCAGGACTTCGCCCGGCTTGAATGTCTTCAGGTCTTCTGCCGACTTCACGATATGCACGACACCGGAACCGACCTTCTCGCCAACGGCCTTACCCGTCGCCAGGACCGGCCCGATGCCCGTCAGCGCGTAACTCTCCAGCATCGTCGGGGACTTACGGGACACCACGGTTTCGGGGCGGGCCTGCACGATGTACAGCCGCCCGGAATCGGCGTCTTTCGCCCACTCGACATCCATCGGCACGGCATGGCCCGCTCGGTGTGAATAGTGCTTCTCGATCGCGATGGCATGCGCGGCAAGCGTAATGACCTCGCCATCTGTCAGGCAAAACCGCCCCTGCTTGTCTGCCGGAGTCGCCTCGTCTTTGGTCGTCGATCCGATATGACCGTCCGCCAGCACCATCGTTAGCTGCTTCTGGCCCAGTATCCTTCGCAGTACCGCTCTGTGGCCCAGCGCGAATGTCGGTTTGTGGACGAAGTATTCGTCGGGATCGACCTTGCCCTGAACCACATTTTCACCCAGGCCATAAGAACCCGTTATCAGCACAACATCGCGGAAGCCGGATTCCGTATCGAGTGTGAAGATCACCCCGCTTGATGCCCGATCGGAACGGACCATTTTCATCACGCCGACCGACAGTCCAACCTTGAAATGGTCGAACCCGTTGTTCACCCGGTAAACGATCGCCCTGTCGGTGAACAGCGACGCAAAGCATTCGCGGCAGGCCTCCACCACGTCGTCGATGCCGGTGACATTCAGGAAGCTCTCATGCTGGCCGGCGAAGCTGGCGGTCGGCAGATCCTCGGCGGTGGCGGAACTGCGTACCGCGACCGCGACATTGGCGCCGTATTCGTCCTCCAGCATCCGATATGCGGCGGCGATCCGGGCGCGGAGAGCGGCCTCACCCGTGGCCGCATAGACCAGCCGCCGAGCCTCGGCGGCATTGGTTGCCAGCAGTGTGACGTCGGTGATGTTCAGATTGTCCAGCAGCGCATGCAGCTTCGGCCCCGCGCCGGATTCTCTTATCGCGTCGTGGTAGCCGCGAACCGTCAGGGCGAAGCCGTTGGGCACATGCACGCCCTGGGCGCTAAGGTCACGATACATCTCCCCCAGGGATGCGTTCTTACCGCCGACAAGCGGGACGTCGTCTAATTGCAAATCCTTGAACCACCGGAGATAATCGGATGCGTCCGTCATGGGATCCTCGCTATCGGCATGATTTTGGCGAAAGGGGGCGCGCGCCAGGGCGGGGACGCATTGACGTGAGTCAAGAGTCTATTGCGAAATGCCAACAAAACGTCCTGTTGATGGCGATCAATGCAGACCCTCTGGCGAGGGGCCTATCCATGGCTTTGCACTATCAGCGAGGGCATTCGAATGACTGGAAAAGCATTTGCGATAGGGCTTCTGCTGCTGACCGCTTCGTTGTCCCAGACCCACGCGCAAGACCCGGACGCCGGCAATCGCCTGGCAAAAAAGTGGTGCGTCAACTGCCACGTCGTCGCCCCGGGCCAAGACCGGGGCACCAGCACCGGGGCGCCCAGCTTCCGCGATATTGCCGCGCAAAAATCCATGACGCCGATGGCTCTGCGTGTCTTCCTTCAAACGCCGCATCACCGTATGCCCGACCTGCACCTCAGCCACGACGAAATCGATGATTTGTCTGC
Organism: Acetobacteraceae bacterium; assembly: GCA_003506895.1. Lineage (GTDB taxonomy): Bacteria > Pseudomonadota > Alphaproteobacteria > Acetobacterales > Acetobacteraceae > Rhodopila. The sequence goes on from DNXO01000069.1 coordinate 162,568, forward strand.
CTACATCCTCAGCTTGCGAGACAAAAAAGAACTGTGACCGTACATGCGGACGGGTGAGGCACCAATCGCCCCGCCCAATGGGCTGACGGCGACCCAGGTCAACCAGCTTCGGCAGACGTTTGGCCGCAACGCCATGCCAGATGCGGCGCCGGACTGGTGGCGGCGGGTGCTGGGGAAATTCTTCGCCCCGGTTCCCTGCATGCTGGAAGCCGCTATAGTCCTTCAACTCATTGTGGGCGAGACGATCGAGGCCGCGGTCATAGCCGCCCTGCTCGTCTTCAACGCCGCGCTTGGCTTCCTGCAGGAAACCAAGGCTCAGGCGACATTGGAGGCTTTGAAATCCCGCTTGGCACTGTCCGCCTCGGTCAGGCGCGATGGCGTCTGGGCGACCATCCCGGTCGCCGATCTGGTGCCGGGCGATATCGTCAAACTGTCCTTGGGCGGCATCGTCGGGGCCGATGTCCGGCTGACCGACGGCGACGTTATGATTGACCAGTCCATGTTGACCGGCGAATCCTTGCCAGTCGAAGCCGGGCCGGGTTTTGAAACCTATGCGGGGGCGCTGATACGCCGTGGAGAGGCGATGGCCGAGGTCACCGCAACCGGCGTCCACACCAAATTCGGTCGCACCGCGGAATTGATCCGCACCGCACACGTAACGAGTTCGCGGCAACGCGCGGTGCTGCGGGTCGTGCGTAATCTGGCAATGTTCAACGGCACGATCGTGCTTCTCCAGATCGCTTACGCCGTCCATCTGGGCATGCCGTTTATGCAGATCATGCCGCTGACGCTGACGGCGGTCCTGGCCGCGATTCCCGTTGCCCTGCCAGCCACGTTCACCCTGGCCACAGCATTGGGTGCTCGGGCGCTCGCCCGGCACGGCGTGCTGCCGACGCGGCTTTCGGCGGTGGATGAGGCGGCGTCCATGAGCGTGCTGTGCGTTGACAAGACCGGCACGCTGACCCGCAACGAACTGGCGGTTACCGCGATACGGCCGATGCCGGATTTCGATGAGGCGCTGGTTCTCGGCCTCGCCGCGCTGGCAAGTTCCGAGGGCGGACAGGACCCCGTGGACACCGCCACCCGAGCGGCCGCCGCGTTGAAGCCGGCAAGCGGGCTGCCGACCCTGACCCGCTTCATTCCTTTCGATCCCGCCAACAAGATGTCCGAGGCGGTGGCCCGTGACCGGGACGGTAAGGAGATACGGATCGTGAAGGGCGCCTTCGCCACGGTCTGTCGTCTTGCCCCCGCGTCCAAGGCGGCGACGGCCGACTTCGATGCGCTGGGCGCGCAAGGGTTCCGCGTTCTCGCCGTGGCGATGGGCGGGCGTCTCGCCGGCCTGATCGCCCTCAGTGACCCACCCAGGCCGGACTCCGCCGGCCTGATCGCGGAACTGCGCACCTTGGGTGTGCAGACGGTGATGCTGACCGGCGATGCCGCGACGACCGCGACCGTGGTTGCCCGGGCGGTCGGCCTGTCCGGCGCGGTCTGTCCGCCCGGGACGGTTCCGGAACGCGTTACGCCGCGCGAGTTTGATGTCTTTGCCGGCATTCTGCCAGAGGACAAGTTCCACATCGTCAAGGCCTTTCAGGCCGGTGGTCTTGTGGTCGGCATGTGCGGCGACGGCGCGAACGATGCGCCCGCCTTACGTCAGGCGCAGATGGGAATCGCCGTTTCGACCGCGACCGACGTCGCCAAGTCCGCCGCCGGCATTGTGCTGACGGAACCCGGCCTTGGCGGCATCGTCAACGCCGTGAAGGAGGGCCGCATCACCTTCCAGCGCATTCTGACCTACACGCTTCGCTCGGTGACCGGAAAAATCGATCAGTTGCTGTTCCTGACCGTGGGTTTGGTGATGACCGGCCATGCCATCCTGACCCCGATGCTGATGGTCGTGTTGATGACGACGGGCGACTTCCTGGCGATGGCGGCGACCACCGACAACGTCAGGCCGTCGCCGAAGCCGAACGCCTGGCACATCAACGACGTCACGATCGCGAGTATCGTCATGGGCGGTTTCAATCTGCTGTTCTGCAGCAGCGTTCTGGCGATCGGCAAATTCCGCCTTGGCCTTGGTCCCGAGGTGTTGCAGACGCTGGCAGCGGTCGTGCTGGTGTTCAGCGGTCAGGCCGTGATGTACGTCGTCCGCGAAAGAGGGTGGCTCTGGCACTCCCGTCCCAGCAACTGGCTGATGGTTTCGTCCGTTACGGATATCTGCATCATCGCGACCCTGGCAACCCGGGGGATCCTGATGGCGGCCCTGCCGCTGCATATCGTCGCCGCTGTACTCGCCGCCACCGCCGCCTTTGCCTTCGCCCTCGATGTGGTGAAGACCGCGATATTCCGCAAACTCAGAATGACCGGGGCCGACTGATCGGCTCCCAACGATCCCCGGCCTTGCGGTAACGTCGCTTTACCGCCGACCAGGCGATCCGGTGCACGATCGCCTCTCGGTCAGGATCGGACGCATGCTGGTGCCAGGCATTGTTGAAGGCGGCAACATAGATTTCCTGTGCGTGCGCTGGCAGGTGATTGCGTATCGAGTCCGGCAGGTCGTCGATCGTGCTATAGGGCATTGGAGGATCGCTCCATCGGCCGAGGTCAGTCGGAACGGGGGCGGCTATCCGCGAAGGCGATACCAGGGATGCGGTAACCCCGGGACCTTTACGCGTAGCGTATATACGGATGTGGATGCGGTCAGCAGCAGGGTGCACAGATCCGGGCCGCCGAAGCCGATATTGGCGCAGACCTCTGGCATCTTAATGATCCCGATCAGGCTGCCGTCCGGCTCGAACACCCAAACGCCACCGGTGCCGGTGCAAAACACCCGTCCGGCTTCGTCGATCTTCATCCCGTCCGGTACGCCGTTGCTGCCGTCGGCGGACATATCGGCGAATACCCGGCGCCGCACCATATTGCCGGCCGAATCCAGTTCCACCGCATGAATATACTGGGTCCATCGCGTGTTGGCGACGAACAGGGTCCGCTCATCCTTCGATAATGCCAGTCCGTTTGGGTATTCGCAGCGAACGACTTCGGAAACGGCCCCGTCCGGTGCCACGCGATAGATGGCGGCGTGCCCGATTTCCCGCTGTTCCAGCGGCACGCGGAAATCCGGGTCGGTGAACAGGATCGATCCGTTGGAGTGGCAGATCACATCGTTGGGCCGGCTGAGGCGCTTTCCCTCGAAACGATCGACCAGGGTCGTGACCGATCCGTCGTGCTCCATCCGCGTCACGCTGCGTGCACCGCCTTCGCAATTGAGCAATCGTCCTTGCAGGTCGAACGTGGTGCCGTTCCCGGCCTGTGTGTCGCGAACCTTTTCCGGCTTCTGTCCCGGCACCATGCGGTAAAGCAGATTCGACATCAGATCGACGAAGTAGAAGAAGCCGTCCGGATGCCACAGCGGTCCCTCGGTGAACACAAAACCTGACGCCACCTTCGTCGGGGTCGTCGTTTCCAGGATATCGTTCAATGCGGTCATCGCTCGCCCTCCATGTGCCCGGTGCTTATGTGTCGGCCCACCGTGGCGTCGGTCAGCGATCCTAGCGGGCGTTATCGATTGCCGCCAACATCGTCGCGGCGGCTAGCCCGCATCGGCGAACTCGGGCAATTTTCGGCGATGACCAGTCCTTACACCACGCTATCCAGCCGCATCGCCTACGAGAACCGATGGACCCGCGTGCGGGAGGATCAGATCCGCCACGCCGACGGCTCGCCCGGGCTGTACGGTGTTGTGGAACGGTCCGACTTTGTCGTCATCGCGCCCTGGCATCAGGGTCGTCTCACCCTGGTCGAGCAGTACCGCTATCCCGTCCGCGCCCGGATATGGGAATTCCCAATGGGCATGTGGGAGCAAGCGCCCGGCACTGATCCGGCCGTCCTTGCGGCCGCGGAATTGAAAGAGGAAACCGGCCTGATCGCCGGCCGGATGATCTACGCCGGCGAAATGTTCCAGGGACCCGGCTACTGCAATCAGCGCGGGCACGTTTTCTTGGCGACCGATCTGATCCAGGGCGAAACCGACCGCGAGGCGAGCGAGCAGGACATGATCTGCCAGGATTTCTCGCTGGCCGCATTCGAGGCGATGATCCGCGATGGCACCGTGAAGGAAGCAATGACCATCGCGGCCTTCGGTTTGCTGCGGGTCAAGGGTTTGATCTAACGCGGTCCTGCGTCCTCGGGCGGGGCTTTCGCCTCGATCCAGGCCGAGAGTGGCCGCAGAACGACGTGGGCGAAGAAAACCACCAGCGCCAGGGCAACGGCTTTCGAGTAGGCCTGTGCCCCGGCCGCGCTGCCGATAGCTGCAACCGCCCAAAATGTCGCGGCGGTCGATAGTCCGCGGACGTGATCGCCCTGCCGCACGATGACCCCGGCGCCAAGGAAGCCGATACCCGTGGCCACCGCGCCGAGCGCCGCGCCCTGACTACCGGGGGCGTAGGTCAATGCCATTTGGGCGAATACGCTGGCCGCGCCGCTGACGAGGGCCGCCGAACGGAGGCCCCCCGGATGGCGGCGCCATTCCCGCTCCGCCCCGATGATCGCGCCCAGCAGCGCGGCGAAGATCGTGGGGAAGACCGTGGCAAGGGCCGGCGGGATGTCCATCGGATCAGGGTAGGGTGGGATTGGCTATAACGTCGAGTGTGTCGTCCACACGAACTTGCCCGGCGGTCAGCACCCTGGCGGTGATGCCACCAAGGCCGCGGACGGCGTTGTACCCGCCGGGACCGAGAACCTCCTCCATGCGCGAACAGGGATGGCAGTCGCCCGTGGTCAGCAGGACCGCCGTGCCCAGCCGGAAGGTCCGGCTTTTGAGCGCAAGCAAGTTGACGCCGCTCACCAGGATGTTGCGGCGGAGCAGGGCGGGATCGAGCGCGGGACGGCCGAGATGGGCAGCGATGGCCACCAGGTGTTCGACCTGCATCAGCGTGACCTGACGGGTGCGGCTGCGTGCGTGATCGCCGCGAATGCCGTTGCCCGGCTCCAGCTCGGCCAGCGCGACCGGTATGACTGGTTGCCTGCGCTCCGCTCGGACGCCGATCCAGGCCACCGAACCCGGACGAATCGGGCCGTCCAGCAGGCGGGCAAGCGGGGATTGGGGATTCAGCAGGGACATGACCTTTCAGATGGTGGATATTCGCCTTATCGAGGGGAAACGATCGGAAAGGAAAGTCTCATGAGCCGGCTTGTCTATGTGCTGAATGGCCCGAACCTCAATCTGCTGGGCAAGCGTCAGCCGCATATTTATGGGCACGAGACGCTGGCGGATGTCGAGCGGGATTGCCAGGTGTTGGCCGCCGAACTTGGCCTGCAAATCCGGTTCCATCAAAGCAACCGCGAATGCGAAATCATCGACTGGATCCATCAGGCTCGGGAAACCGCGGGTGGGATCGTGATCAATCCGGCGGCGTTCACCCATACCTCGGTGGCGATCCTGGACGCCTTGAACACGTTCGATGCGCCGGTGATCGAGGTGCACATCTCCAACGTGCATAAGCGCGAGGAATTCCGGCACCGGTCGTTCGTGTCGCTGCGCGCGGACGGGGTGATCGCGGGCCTGGGGACGCAGGGGTATCAGCTCGCGCTGCGGCGGTTGGCCCGCTTGATCGACGAGAAAGCCGCCTGATCCCGGGGGACCGGCTCTGGCCTTTCGGCGATAGCACGATCATTCTGCGCGGCCAGTAAAGTTCGCGATGGATCAAGCCCATGCGCCTTGCCTCAAAGACCTACGAATCCGCCGATATCGGTTCGGTGCAGGAACTCTATCACGCCAACGGCTGGACGGATGGCCTGCCCATCGTGCCGCCGACGCAAGACGCGGTGGAAGCCTGTCTGGACTGGGCGATGACCCCGCCCGAGACGCTGGTGGGGATCGAGCCGGTGCGCGCCATGCCGGTCACGGCCGAGAAGCTGGCGATCAACGCGGTGATGGCGGGTTGCCTGCCGATGCATTTTCCCGTCGTGCTGACGGCCTTCACCGCGATGTTGCAGCCGGAGTTCCTGTTGCATGGCGCGACCTCCTCAACCGGCGGGTGCGCGGTGTTCGTGGTGCTGAATGGGCCGATCCGGCGGGAGATTGGGGCCTCGGGCACCTTCAACGCGCTGGGTAACGCCGATCGGGCGACCAGCGTGATCGGGCGGGCGATACGGCTGGCGTTGATCAATATCCTGGAGGTGCGGCCGGGCGGGATCGACCGATCCACCATCGGGCACCCGGGGAAGTTCACCTATTGCGTGGCGGAGGATGAGGAAGACTCGACATGGCTGCCGTTGGCCCAGCATCGCGGCATGCCGCCGGAAGTATCAGCCGTGACAGTCATGGCGGCGGGCGCGCCACGGCAGATCATGAACGAATGGACGACCGAACCCCGGGAAATCCTTGAGACCTTCGCCGCGGAGATGCGGGCGAACCTGCGGCATTACTCGTTGCATGCCGGGAACTACGCATTGATCGTGCCGAAGCAGTTGCGGGAACATTTGCAGGTTGCCGGCTGGACCAAGGCCGACATCGCCGAATTCATCCACGAGCGCGCTCGGATTCCGCGTCGTGAATGGGCCGACGTGGGGAAGGGCGCGGTGGTGCGGGACCGAGGCGACAGCATCTATCCGGCGTTGGACTCGCCGGACCATCTTCTGGTCATCGCCGCCGGCGGCCCGGCGGGTGGGTTTGGCGCGGTGATTCCGCCGTGGCTGGGCAACAAATCCAAGGCGGTCACGATGGCGATCGGCGCCTGTGTTGACTGCGAACCGCCGAAGGGGTGAAAATCGGCGCATGGTTTTCCAGGTGCTCGACCCGACGAATGAGGCATCGCCGCCGCTGGGGCAGTTGGCCCCGCGGCTGGGTTCGTTGCGTGGCAAGACCGTGGGATTCATTTCCAACGGCAAGGAAGGGACGAAGGGTTTCTTCGCCCACCTGGACCGCCAGTTACGGCAGGAGTTCGGGGTCGCCAACGTCGTCAGCCGGACGAAGTCGAACTACAGCGCGCCGGCGGATGGCTACATTGTCGGGGAAATCGCCAACTGGGATGCCGTGATTACCGGCATCGGCGACTGAGGAAGCTGCTCGTCGTGCAGTCTGCATGACTCCATTACAGCGGAACGATTGGGTATCCCCGCCATCGCGGTGATGACCACGCGCTTTGTCAGCGCCGCGGAGTTAATGAGCCGTGTGCTGGGGATGCCCGATTACCGGTTCGCGGTGATCGACCATCCGGTGAGCAGCGCGTCCGACGAAGGACTGGCCGCCATGGCCGCCACGACCATCGCGCAGGCAAGGACGTTGCTGGGGCTGTCGTAACGCGGTGTTGCCTGGGCGTTTTCCCGGTTCCGTGCGTTGCTATCCGATCAGGGAGCAATGGAGGCCGCAATGGCACGGGTCGTTGGCATCGATCATCTGTCGATACGGGTGAGCGATTTCCAGAAATCAAAGGACTTCTATGGGCGCCTGTTCGCGTTCCTGGGGTTTAAGGTGGAGGCCGAGTATCCCGATACGATGGGATGGTCGAACGGTCACACGCTGTTCTGGATTGGGCAGGCGGATGCCAAGGCCAAGAAGCATCATATCGGCGATGTGGGCATTCATCATTACGCCTTCCGGTTGCGTAGCCGGAAGGATGTGGATGAACTCGATGCCTTTTTGCGCAACGATCTGAAGGCGAGGATCGCCGATCCGGCTGGGGAGTATTACGACGATTACTATGCGGTCTTTTTTCTTGATCCCGATGGGATCAAACTGGAGGGTATGCGATACGGGGAAAAAGGTTAAGGCTCACTGGCTGGAGCATGCCACTGTGGGGCCGATACCATTCCTAAAAACAAACGAACTAATCGCGAATTTAGGGAATTCACGCGCGGATTACACGCAAAGCCGTTCGTCGATTTTCAACGATGTGTTGGCGGCACGATTGGATTTTCGGCGCTTCGCGGGAAGAGCCTGTCATGAATCTTGTGTGAGGAGTCAT
>DNXO01000033.1:0-1780 GCA_003506895.1 Acetobacteraceae bacterium
GCCGATGTCGATGATGTCGGCGCCCGCGGCGACCATGCGCCTGGCCTGTGCCAGCGCGCGCTCCGGCACAGCGAACTGTCCACCGTCTGAAAAGGAGTCCGGCGTGATATTGAGAACCCCCATCACAGCCGGCCAGGGCCTGGACAAGAGCGCCGGCCATGCCGGGCGATCGGCCGCGGGGGCGGTTCTGGACGAGGTCGCGATCATGCCGGTCGCTTTGCGCGGTCGGCGCAGGGGAGTCAAGATGCGAGCCGCGGCGAGGTGGCGCCGGCGCGCTTGGCTGCCCGCGCGGGCCTGAAGCCGATCCCGGTCAGTAGGTGATTTTGGGCTGAAGCTTGCGCGCTTTTTCGATCAGCAACTCGACCGACCTTGCCGAGGGCAGGACGCGGACGAGTTTGCGCCTGATATTCACTTCTTTCATGTTCTGGGCCAGTCGCGCCGGGTTGCGAAGGGCGAGTTCGCGAACCGTGGTGACGCCAGCGGCGCGCACCAGGCCGACCTTTGCCTTGCCCATGCCGGGAATCCGCATGTAGTCCGAAACGTTCGCCCATTCGAGCAGTTGCTGCTCGCTGATGCCGGTCTTGGTCGCAAGCGCTTTACGGCCCTTTACAGTCCGCGCCGCCTCGAGCAGCCCGTCCGTCGTGCGAATGCCCAGCGATTTCAGTTTGGCAGCGGCGAACGATGGTAAGCCGTCAATCTCGGAGATCGGGTATGTCATGGTACTCGATGTGAAAGGTGCTTTAAGCGAACTGACTGAGGCCCGGGGTCGCTGCGATGATCTCGCCCATTTGATCCGCTCCGATTTTGTCTCGGCCGAACCGGAAAAGTTCACGCGCGACGTTCTGAATCTCGTTCATTCCCAAACCAAGTCCCATCAGCTTGGTGCCGACCGCCATCAGGCCCCCGCCCATCAATCTTCCGAGACTGCCGCCGTTGCCGGAGGCGGAGATCGCGGCTTCCGCTCCCGGAATCTCGTCAATCAAGGCCTGAACCTTGTCGGAAGGGCCCTCGTTGCGAAGGAAACCCAGAATGATGCCGATGGTTTTTTCGGCCACAGCATCACCGATGCCGGCCTTGTCGGCCAGCCGTCCAATCAGTTCGTCCATAGTACCCCGCCCCTCAGCCGGTTACATGCCGGATCCTTGCTTGTGATTTTATCTTGGTCTGATGCGATACGAATTACAAGCGATCACCGCATTCGAACGTGCGATTCACCCGCGATCGCGCCGGGAGTGTTGCCGCAATGCAAGAGCAGATCCAGATTTTCGCGCCGTGGCGGGATGAGTTTCGTTCCAGCTTTCGGCGGCACGGCAAGAAAAATCCGGTCGAAACCCGCGCCGACCAAACGAGTTTCCAATCCGCGGCGAGCGTTGACCGTTTCAATCGGCTTGCAAGTTGCTGTATAATTCCGGTGCTTGGCGATTGCGAACCTGATGGGCCCGACGAGGCGATGTAATGGCGACATCCAATACTCCGATGGCCGACACCGGCGAGAGGATTTTTATTGGCAAGGGTGAACAGCCGGCGTGGCTGACGCTTGGACTTGCCAATCGCCATGGCCTCGTCACCGGCGCGACCGGTACCGGAAAGACTGTCTCGCTGCAGGTGATGGCCGAGGGATTTGCGCGTGCGGGCGTTCCGGTATTCGCAGCCGACATCAAGGGCGACCTTTCGGGTATCTCCGAAGTGGGCGAGCCCAGGGATGCTATCCTGAAGCGGGCCAGCGGTATGGGCATCGGCTTCCAGCCTGACCGGTTTTCGACGGTGTTTTGGGATGTTT
>DNXO01000033.1:2084-2581 GCA_003506895.1 Acetobacteraceae bacterium
ACCGTCTCCGAAATGGGGCCGCTCTTGCTCTCACGCATGATGGATCTGAACGACGTCCAGGAGGGCGTGCTGAATATCGCGTTCAGGGTGGCGGACGAGCAGGGCTGGCTGCTCCTGGACATGAAGGATCTGCGGGCAATCCTGGCTTTCATTGCCGAGCACGCCTCCGAGCTGACCACACAATACGGAAACGTCTCGAAGCAGACGGTAGGAACCATCCAGCGTCAGCTTCTGGTGCTGGAAAATCAGGGAGGCGACAAGTTTTTCGGGGAGCCGGCGCTGGACCTGAAGGATTTCATGCGCACCGATCGCGACGGTCGGGGCATGGTGAACATCCTGGTGGCGGACAGGCTGATGCAGAACCCGCGCCTGTACGCGACCTTCCTGTTGTGGATGTTGTCAGAACTGTTCGAACAGCTTCCGGAAGCCGGCGACCCACCAAAACCCAAACTCGTGTTCTTCTTCGACGAGGCGCATCTGTTGTTCGACGACGCGCC
>DNXO01000033.1:2913-3338 GCA_003506895.1 Acetobacteraceae bacterium
GGCGTCTATTTCGTCACGCAAAACCCGATCGACGTGCCGGACAAGGTGCTCGCCCAACTCGGCAATCGCGTCCAGCACGCGCTGCGCGCGTTTACCCCGCGCGACCAGAAGGCGGTCGCGGCGGCTGCCCAGACGTTCCGGCCCAACCCCGGGCTCGACACCGCCAAGGTGATCACGGAGCTCGGCAAGGGCGAGGCATTGGTATCGTTTCTGGAAGGGAATGGCGTACCGGCGATGGTTGAGCGCGTCATGATCCGGCCGCCGACGGCACGGATCGGACCGATCACGCCCGATGAACGCAAGGCCATCATGGACAACAGCCCGGTGAAGGGCAAATACGATACGACGATCGATTCCGACTCCGCTTACGAGGAACTGCAGAAGCGGGTGGCCGGAACCGCGGCTGGCGCCGCCGGGAGTGGAGG
>DNXO01000013.1 GCA_003506895.1 Acetobacteraceae bacterium
CCCTGGATCACCACGTCGCGCACATGCCCGGTGTTCACTTCACTGATGAAGTCCGAGTAGGCGATTTGCGTGGAGCTGGTATGCGTCACCCCGGGCTGGAACAGGTTAAATAGCACCACGAGCAGTAGGGCGATGATCACCCACAGCGCGAGGTTCCGGCCAAAATTGCTCATATGACTTTGCTCACGTTCACAGTCCGGTTGGCACGCCGGGATTGGGTAGCCGATAACCGGCCCGGCGAAACAGCGTTAACATAGTGTGCGGATCAGGTTCCTACATCCCCGCCTAGGCAAGATGGTTGACTAAGTCCGCACCAATAACAACCCACAAGGCCGGCCACGTCATAGCGCGGGCACGAAACATGCCGCGGCGGCGGGTCGGCGCGGACTGAACAAAACGGTCATGCCGCCCAGATTTTCAGCGGACCCATACCCTAAATGCGGCACCGAAGCCAGCATTTCGCCCATCCTGACCGCTGGCAGGGTTCGAAGCACCGCCGCGGGCAGCCTGGACCCGCGTTTGAACAGAACCGCGTCATCCCCCAGGTGGCCGATCGTGGCACCAGCCGGACCGCTGCCGTTCGTGCGGAACCGGCCGTCCCACATCGCCCCGTTCGTCGCGGGCACGGGCGCGCCGATCGCTGCTTCCTCGCGAATCACCAGCCATCCCTCGCCGAACCGCCCGGCGGGAAGCAGCCGAACCCCCGCGACGGTCGCCGGCTTCGGGTCAGACGCCAGATCGCTCACCTGGGCAATGCCTGGCGGATAGGCAGCGCCCGAGATCGCCTGGATCAAGGCCGCCAGCGCCCCAGCACTGATCCGCCCGGGCGAGAGCAGCGCAAACCCCTCCGGCCGGATCACCGCTCGGTCGGCGAGTTCGGCGGCGGTCGCGGCCTCCTCCCGCTCGCGAAGCCGGCCGGCCGCGCCGAGTGCCTGTCGAAGCCCCGTTTCAGCCATCGGGGTCGCGGCCAACCCTTGCCGCATCCGCGCCCGCATCGTCAGCAGGTTCTGGTTCGAGGGATCCTCGACCCACGCGATTCCCTTCGCGTTCAGCAACCGCCGCGGCTCGCCTGGCTCGATGCCCAGTAACGGGCGCAGCAAACGCAGATGGGTGGTTTCCCGCAGCGCCGCCATTCCAGCGAGCCCATGCGTCAGGCTTCCGCGCAGCACCCGCATCGCCAGGGTTTCGACCTGATCGCCAAGGTGATGACCCAGCAGCAGATGCACGATCCCGGCCTCCGCGCAGGCTGCTGTCAGCGCCTCATACCGGCTGATCCGGGCGCGTTCGGCTAAAGCGGCGCCGTGGGTCAGGTTGGAAATCGTCAGCAGGCGGGCCGGGATATCCTGCCGCCGAAGCCGATCAACGGTCAGTCGCGCCTCGTCGCCGGAGGCCGGACGCAGGCCGTGATCGACCACAAGAGCGATAACCGACCCACCACGGTCGCGAACCCAGTCTCGCGTAAGGATCGCCAGGGCCATGCTGTCCGCGCCGCCCGACACCGCGACGGCCAAGGTGGGGCCGGGTTCATATGGACCGAGATGGTCCATGGCGGCGGCGAAGGCAGATGGCGTTTGGCCGAACATGGTCGCGGTGGTCCCCGGCGCCCGGGTTGGCTTCGAGGGAAATGTGTCCGTTCCTACCCCCGGCACCCAGCCTTCGCCGATGTCGCCGCCACGCCGGCGCTCACGTCCGGGCGGAGATGCGGGAACTCGGACTGCATGCGACTGAGCACGTCGCAGGCGGCTTTCTTCTCGTTGATCGCCGTCAGCGAGGAAGCCAGGCCAAGACGGGCATCCTGCGCATGCGTCCCGGTGCGGGCTCGGTTGTAAACGTCGTCATACGCCACCGCTGCCTGTGGATACTGCTTCTCCCCGGCCAGTGCCTGAGCCAGCAGGAACTGGGCGTCATAGGCGCGGGGCGACGTGCGATTGGCCAAAACCTCCCGCGCGGCGGCTTCCGCGGCTGGGTAGTCGCGGCGGGCCAGGGCGGCGTTACCCTCCTGCAACGCGACCTCCGGTGTGCGGGGACCAGCCGGGCGGGCAGCAGCTTGCGGCGGTGGTGTCAGAGTCGTCGGGGCCGGTCCGCCCATCGGCGGCGCGCTTGGCTTGCCGGGCGTTTGCATCTGGAACGCCAGATCGTCGATCTTCTTATTGAGATCGTCACTCAGCCGATGCTGCTGGTTCTGCGTCTCATCGATCTGGCCACGAAGCTGACGGACCTGATCCTCCAGCGCGTCCACACGCGTCAGTAGCTGGGTGACCAGCTCATTCCCGCCGGATTGCTGCGGCGGCGGCGCGTAGGCAGGCAAGCGGCTGCCAGACCCTCCGCCGCCGCGCGCCAACTGATCCTCGACCGACTTCAGCTCCTGCCGGAGTTGATAAAGTTGGTTCTGCAACGCGATGCCTTCGCGGCTTTCCACCTGCGCGCGGGCAGGCGTCAGTGGCGCTGTCAGCACAAGGGCCGCCACGAGGGAAGAGGCAACGACGAACCGCATGCGGGCTTCCTTAGAGATGATCGACTGGGTTCAGACTATCCTGTCCCGCGTCTGTCGCCTACCGTCATGGTTCGCGATCATGCCGCCGGCAGGTGTCGCGCGATGTAGGGCGGCAGGTTGAACGCACCAACGTGAATTTCCGGCGTCCAGTAGTTCGTTGTGCCGACAATCCCAGCCTCGGCCGCGCGCGCCCGGATCGCCTCCACCGGAGTCGCCACGAGCGAGGCGTCCTTCGCCGCCCAGCCGAGGGTCATGAACCCGCCGACATAGGTCGGAACAGCGGCGACATAGGCGGTGACATGGGGGAAGAACTTCCGCCGGCGCAGGCTGGTCTCGCGCAGTTCGTCGGCCTGCATGAACGGCACGCCGCACTGGTTCACGATCAGGCCGCGGTTAGTCAGGATGCGGGCGCAGTTGTGATAAAATTCGTCGGTGAACAGCACCTCGCCCACCCCGATCGGGTCGGTGGAGTCGACGATGATGGCGTCGAACGATGCGTCCGGCGCGCGCTTCACGTAGTCGATCCCATCGCCGACGATCACGTCCGCGCGTGGATCGGTCCAGGCGTCACCGGCGATCTTCGGCAGGAATTCCTTCGACAGGCGGATGACCTCGCCGTCGATTTCAACCATCACCGCGCGCTTCACATTGCCGTGTCGCAGGACGCGGCGGAGCACGCCGCCGTCGCCCGCGCCGATGATCAGCACGTTCTCGGCCGATCCGTGCGCCAGCAGCGGCACGTGGGTCAGCATCTCCTGATAGACGAACTCGTCGCCCTCGGTGATCTGGATCACCCCGTCCAGTACCATAACGCGGCCGTGGGAGGCGCTTTCGAAGATCGCGATGTCCTGGAACTCGCTTTGAACGCGCGCCAATTCGCGCGTTACCCGGAAGCGCTGGCCCCAGTCGGGGTAGAGCGTCTCGTTGATCCAGCTATCGGTAGGCATGGTTGACTCCGCATACAGGTGACCTGAACCGAACGCCGCGACCACCCTGTACCGTCATGGCGCGTCTGTCCCGCCTGATACCGGCACTAGGCTGGAGCAGGTGGAATGGACACGTCATGAGGATAAGGTTGTTAAATCGGCGCCGGAAGGCCGGTTGTCTTAGACGATCAGGCCGCGCCGCTGCTCGCCGAGGTTGATGGACTCGGGCGTGAAGGCCGCCTTCAACGCCGGTATCCCATGATAAGGATTACACGCGCCGCACATGAAAATATCGATCGCGGCGAAATCCCGCTCCGGCCATGTGTGGATAGAGATATGACTCTCCGCCAGCACCAGAACGCCACTTACGCCGCCATTCGGCGAGAAATGGTGAAAATGCCCGTGCAGGATCGTGGCACCCGCGGCCTCGGCCGCTTCGCGAAGCGCACGGTCGATATGATCCGGATCGCCCAGATTGGATGCACCCCAAAGGTCGACCAGCAAATGTGTGCCGGCGAACTTCACGCCATCCTTCTCGACGAAGTAGTCCTTCTGGACCTCCGTGCCCGTGTCATCGGAAATCGCCCGCTCAGCGTCGGACTGCATCTGGTTGCTGCTCGGAAGTTCCGAGACCATCCCCAGTGGGCTGAGTGCGTTCATCGCGTACCCCTTCCTACCAGTAGACGGCCTGTTGGACTGTACACGCGAAAACGCGCCCACGGTCCCCTGGGGCCAAGGCGGCGGAACATGATCGTAAGGGGGGTGGGACGCAAGCCTCTTTTTGGCGATGTTCGCACAAAAATCGCATATCCCCCCTGCATGAATATCAGCGTGACACGGTTGACGGCTGTAACGCTTTCAGATCAGCGGGAATTGAAGCCGCGAGGTTCATTTCCGTCTGCGAACGCTTGATATCCGCCGACGTCCGCACCGGTGCCGCCGTCAACAGGCGGAACATATCGGCCAGCGGACCGGAACCGATGCGGGATCCGAACCGTTCACGCAACCCGGCCAGACCGGTTTCATCCCCGGCCCGCGCGGTGGCGGTGGTCAGGCGTAGCACCATCTTGGCCTGTCCCTCATCCAGCGTGCCGCTCTCCGGCAGGGTCAGCGCCACGCAGTCCGACCATGCTTGCTCCGCCGCCGCCCAGTTGCCCGCCGTCTCCAATATTTGCGCCCTGGCCTGGATCGCTTCCGCGCTGCCTGCCGCGGCCAGCAGTGCCGCACCGGCGGCCGGATCGCCGTGATGCGCCAGCGTGTCGGCTCGCAGGATTAGCCGCCGTTCGGCCAGATCGTCGGGAAGGTCCGGGGACTCGGAGGCATCCAGGACCGCGAGCGCACCGGCATCATCGCCCTCCCGCGCGTCAAGCGTCGCCAGGCTGGCGCCATACCGTGCCTTCGCGACCGCCGATTTTGCCTGTTTGACCAGCTTCTCCAGCACTGGCTTCGCTCGGCTGGGCAAATCCAGCGCCAGCAGCCGCTCCGCCAACGGCGCATCAACCCCCTGATCGCCGCCAATGTCATTCAGCAGATCGGCGTTTTCCTCAACCGCGGCAATGAATGAGAGCGGGGGAAGCTTTTCCGTCGCCGGGTCGTGGATCATGTCGCTGAACATGTCTTTCAACCGCGCGTGGATCGGTGCCGCTTGCTCCGGGAAGTCGGCTTCCGCCTGGCGAAGACCCGAGAGTGCCGTTTGCCACGCCCCGGTCTGGGCACGCAGGTCGGCGACCCGCTGCCGCAACGCAAGCTCGCGCCCGTCACCACGCCACGCGTAAAGCAGCTTGTCCAGCGCGTCGGCCGCCTGAGTTTTGTTCAGCGCTCCGGAGGTCAACCGCAGTTCCACCGCACGCACCGCCGCACGCGCTCGGTCGAACTGGTCGTGGCCGGCCGCGAGCGCGTCCAGCATGGTCAGGGCCTGACCGGTGTCGCCCTCCGCCTGACGCATGAGGGCCCGAGCATAGGCGACGCGAGGGTCGTCCTTGGACAAGGCCAGCAACCGGGCTGCCGGCGCGAGTTCCCCGCCTTCGATCATCGTCTCCGCCATCAGCGGCAAGATATGCTCCTGGATCGGCTGGGGATACTGGAACACCAGCGGGGCGGCGGCGGCGATCGCGGCAGCGGCCGCCGGGGAGCCTTCGTCGCGCATCGCCAGGCGGATTGCCCGCCACAGCGCGATGTCGTCGGTCCCGTCCAGCTTCGGGTCGGCCAAACCGTCAGCCTCGTCCGGCCGTCCAGCCAGCAGTGCGGCGATCGCGGTCATCGCCTCGGTGTCGGCGGACGCGGCTTCCTTCGGGTCTTCCGCGGCGGCCATCCGCAGCAGGCCTTCCGCCTCGGCGGCCATGCCAAGCGCCAGGAAGGACTCGGCGGCGGCGCGGTGCTTCGGTGCGCGTGCCTGGGGGGGCGTGGCGGCCGCGTCGTCCAACTGCCGGATCGACTGCCGCAGCAGCGCCTCGCGTGGCATCGTCGAGAAATGCAGCCGGCTGGTCAGGTGTGCGGCATCCATCAACGCGGTGGTCAGGCTGGTCGGCGGCGACATCGCCAGACCGCCGGCCCCGCCAGATAAGATGAAGCCGGCCTGTGTCTGCCTCAGGGCAATGGCGTCCGACAGCGGCTCGACAACCACGCCCTGCGATGTGGGGCGCAGGATGAACTCCGGCGTTGTGCGGGCCCAGGCGATGCCCTGGCCGGGACGGTGCTGGGTTCCCACCAGCAAGGTCGCGCCGGTTTCCGGATCCGCCATCGGGACGACGTCGCCGGGTTGTTCGGCGGCGAGGTTCACCCGCCCCTCGGCGGCCGACACCCCGATGGGTTGTAGCTTCGGCAGCACCGTCAGCGCGGCGATCCGCCAGCCGCGGGGCAGCGGCGTCAGCACGATCGACAGCGCCGGCTTGTGAGGAATCCGGAACACGGTGCCGTTCGGCAGCAACCGGACCGAGGCCCCCGAAAACACCGGATCGTCGGTCAGCCCCGCCATATCCACCGGCCGGCGCTCGTCGAAGACGACGGTCGTGACCTCGCCGGACTCGAAGGCGGCGGCGCTGGTGGTGGCGTCGAACGGCACCAGGAAGGCGGTTCCGTCGAGTTCTTTCGGCAGCTTGACGCGCCGCACCCGCAAGCCGACCGGTCCCTCGTTTTCCGGCAACGTATCGCGGCCCGGCGGGGGCGGGCGTGCCGTTTCCACCACCGGCGGTTCCGGGTCGGCCGGCGGGGGCAGGGGCTGTGCCTCCACAGCCGGGCGTTCGACGGGAAGCGGCGGGGTGCGGCCACCGATTTCTGGGGAGCTTGCCATGCTCAGGGCCGCCGGCTTGGCCGTCTCCTTGGCCGTCTCCTTGGCCGGCGCGGGCTTCAGCGGTGCGGGACCTGGATCGAAAACGTCCAGCACCACCCGCCCGTTCATCCGCGTTGCGTGCAACGTGGCGCCGTGCCTGAGTACAAGGTCCAGCGCGTTGCCGGACAAGGACAGGCCGGCCACGTTTCGCGGCGGCGTGGGCAGCCGCCCCAGCATCATCCCGGGCGCCAGATGCAGCACCGCATGGTCGCCGTCCCGGTCCAGCACGAACGATGTCCTGCCGTTGGTGTCGATGACGACGCGGCCGAAATCCGCGTGATTGCCAGAGCGTATGCCGGCGGAGAGGTCGGGAGATGCCGCCTTCGCCGGTGCGGCGAGGATCAGCGCCGTGGCGACCACCGCTACGCCCGCGGAAGAGCGGCGGAAGCTAGGCGCTTCCCGCCCCCCGGAACGCAGCACCCTATTCAAAACTGGCCAGCAGCTTGTCGATGTCGGACTGGTCCATCGCAAGTGCCGGCAATTGCGGGCCGTTCAGCAGGTCGTCGTCGCTGGCGACGTGGGCGGCCGACCGGCGCCCCCCCTCGCTCGAAGGGCCGAATGTGCCGATGATGTGGGCGACCTTGGCTTCGATCGCCTTCAGCGTCGTCACCACCTTGGTGATGCGCTGGCCCGTGATGTCCTGGAAGCTGCATGCCTCATAGATGCTGGTGACCGCGGCTTGCAGCCGGGCCGCCGGTTCCCCGCTGATCGTCGCCGAAACCGCGTCCAGCGTTTCGCAGCTTTCCAGTATCGCGTTCGTCGCCTGGGCGGTGTGATCCACGATCGCATCCAGTTCGTCGGTGGCGAATGGGATATCGTGGTCGGTGATGTCGTCCACCCGAAGCGCGGCGATCTCGGACTTGGCGATCGCGATGGTGCGCCCGAGTTCCTCCACCTCCCGCAGCAAGTTGGTTTCCTTCGCCGTCAGGTCGTCGCTTATCGTTGTCAGCACGGCACGTACTACCTCCGTTACCATGGCCGGTTCGATCTGGGGCTGGCTGGCCCGGATCGCCGATAGTTTCAGTTTCAGTGCGTCGATCCCCGCGACGGGCGGCTGTTCGGGTGTATCAAGCATTGGCGAGGACTTTCTCGATCTTGTCCTTCAAGGTTTCGGCGTTGAAGGGTTTGACGATGTAGTTGGATACGCCGGCGGCCTTCGCGGCGATGACGTTCTCGGTCTTGCTTTCGGCGGTGATCATGATGAACGGCATCGCCTTCAGCCGGTTGTCCGCCCGCACCTCGTGCAAAAGTTGCAGACCGGTCATCGGCGCCATGTTCCAGTCGCTGATCACCAGGCCGAAATTGCCGCCCCGCAGCTTGGCAAGCGCTTCCGCGCCGTCCGACGCTTCCTCCACATTGTTGAATTCGATCTGCTTGAGCAGGTTGCGGATGATCCGCAGCATGGTTTTGTAATCGTCCACGATCAAAATATTCATGGACTTGTCGATCGCCATTTTAAACACTCCTTCGCATTGGAAAATCACCCGCCTGCCTGGCTGTTTCGTCCGGTTCGCATCTGCGCGAGTTCCGCCGTGACGTCCCGAGCCTTGTCGGGATTCATGGCCGCCATCACGGCGGCGGCTTTTGCGTCCTTCATCCGGTCGATCACCTGAAGCAGGACCGGCATCTGAAGATCGTTGAAGATCGTCGCGGCATCCTTCGGCTTCATCGCCTCATACAGTTTCACCAGCCCCTGCCAGCCGGTTTCTTCTTTCTGTTTCTGTTCAGCATCAAGTCCTTCCAGCTTCTTCTGCAGCGTCCGCAGTTCGTTGACCCTGCTCGCCAACTTCTGTTCGGCGGCGGCCAGCAACGATTCCCGGGCTTTGACCGCGTCTGCCCTGGCATCGAGTTCCTTGCGGCGCTGCCTCAGATCCTGCAGCAGCGCCCGCTCGCTTTCACTGACCGGCGGTGGGCCTTCCGGCACGGCTGGCGCGGGCGGAGTCACCACCGCCGGCGGCGCGGGCGGAGGCATCGGCTTGGGGTGTTCCGGGGCATGTTCGGCGCTGCGTTCGGTGCTCGCGGCGTTGGCCGCGGCGACCATCGCACTGTCCGGTTTGCCGTTGTGGGTCACGGCGGCCAGCAGCAGGATGCCGCTTTTGAACAGCAGCAGCGCCGCCATCGCCGCGATCGTCGCCGGCAGCAGGCGCGGGGTAGGGATGTTGACGATCATCGCGCCATCCGCAACGCCTGCAGCAGATCGCGCTCGGCCTGATTGGTTCCCGTCGCTTCAGCGCGATCCGCTGCCAGCGGCCGAGCCGTCCGGACCAGCGCTTCCAGCCGGTCCGCCAGGCGGTCCCCGCGCTCTGTCAGGAACGCGAGATCGTCTTTCAGCGAAACGGACTTCGTCAGTTGCACCTCGATCTGGCGTCCGGTGCCGTCGGCCGCGGCCCGCAGCCGCTGGATGCCGGTTTCCGCCTGGTTCGTGCTTGTATTGAACCCCGCCACCAGCGCCTCCAGCGAGGCTCGGTCGCGCTTCAAGACGCCCAGCGCCCGCTCCAGCCGGATCGCCTGAAACAGCGTCGCGGCCAGCAGCACCATCAGAACGATTTCAAGGGTCCATTCCATGCCCGGCATCGTGACGGCCAAATCTTAATAAAAGGTTGAGATCACACTAAAAACGTTCGCTCTGCTGCGGTCGAACCAACTCGCGTTCGATCTTGACCGCGACGTTGTTGTTCTTCTGCCCCATCCGGCCCTCGAACAGCGCGACGGGGCCGCAGCGCACCGAAACCGTCCCGCCGGGCGCCGTGTTCAACACAAGCTGCTGGCCGGGCTTGAGGTTGATCACGTCCGACAACCGCATGGTCTGTTCGTCCAGCACCACCGACAGCTCGACATCCGTGCCCCAAAGCTGTTCGGCCAGATGGGTTTCCCAGATCGAATCCCGGCCGAATTTCTCACCCATGAATTGTTGCAGCAGAAGTTCGCGCACCGGTTCCAGTGTGGCGTATGGCAGCAGCAACTCCACCCGCCCGCCGCGATCCTCCATGTCGATGCGCAGGCGCGCCAGGATCGCGGCGTTCGACAGCCGGCTGATGGTGGCGAAGCGCGGGTTAACCTCCAGCCGCTCGAACCGGAACGTGACCGGGCACAGCGGATCGAAGCTGGTGGACAAATCGTCCAGCACGACCTGAATCAGCCGCTCCACCAGCGTGCGTTCGATCGTGGTGTACGGCCGGCCCTCGATCCGCATCGCCGCCGTTCCGCGCCGCCCGCCCAGCAGGACATCGACGATCGAGTAGATCATCGCGGAATCGATCACCATCAGACCCTGGTTGTCCCACTCCTCCGCCTTGAACACCGCCAGCATGGCGGGCAACGGGATGGAGTTCAGATAGTCGCCGAACCGCAACGACAAGATATTGTCGATGCCGACTTCGACGTTGTCCGAGGTGAAGTTCCGCAGGCTGGTCGACATGATGCGGACCAGGCGGTCGAACACGATCTCCAGCATCGGCAGCCGTTCGTAAGATACCAGGCCGGAGCTGATGATCTTCTGCATGCCGGTGCGGGCTTCGCCGTCGGCCGGGCCATTGTCGAAGCCCAGCAGGCTGTCGATTTCCGACTGGTTCAGCTCACGCGCCGACTGTGAGTTGTCCACCGGGTTGTCGGCCTCGGTGGCCGCACCCCAGGCGGCGGCGAGGTCTTCGTCGGATTGTTCGGGTGTGTCGCTCATTGGACCAGCATTTGGGTGAACAGTACGTCGCTGATTTTCGCCGGCGCCACCGCTGCATTGGCGCGCGCCAGCAGTTCCTCGCGCAGCCGGTAGGTGCCGGCGGAGCCGCGCAGTTCCTCCGGCCGCATTTCGCGCATGTAGGTTTGCATCATGTCCTGCAGGCGGGGCAGGGCGGCCTTTACCTTTTCTACATCGTCGGGCTTGGGGACTTCGACGCGGGCGGCGAGTTTCACATAGCTGGGCTTGCGGTTCGCGCTGTTCAGGTTGGCAACCATCTCCGGCACATCCACATAGCTCGGAGGCACCGGCTTGGCCGGTTCGGCGGCGGCCTGGTCGTCCTTTTTCTCCATGCCCAACAAATGCGGCAGGATGCCGGTGAACCACAGCCCGGCACCCGCCAGCAGCAGCACGACCGGGACCGCGATCAGGATAAGCTTCTTCTTGCCGCCCTTCTTGGCGGCCGACGCGTCGGCTTCGTCGGTCTTGGCGGGGGGCGGCGAACTCATGCCGCGCAGAGTGGCAGGAAAGAGTTAATGAAAGGTTGACGACAACACACAGGGATTTTTTTGCCCACCTGCCAACTTTGCCGGACCAGCAACGACCGCCGGCCCCGTCATGGCGGGCAAAGGCCCAGCATCCACGCCCTTAATCCGGCAAGGCGCCTCCTGGCACGGCCCTTGCTGACATCCCCGGCGGACTCCCCTGGAGACGCCATATGGACATCACGACTTCTCTCGCCGCATCCCGTCTGATCGCCCAGCAGCGGGCGATGGACATCACGGCGAACAACATCGCCAACGCCAACACTCCGGGCTACCGAACCGAGCGGGTGCAGTTCAGCGACTACATCGATCGTCAGGCACGGACGGCTTCGGTGCCAGGGGTCAAGGGCATCAGCTACACGCAGGACAGGGCGACGTACCGGGAGTCGCAGCCGGGTTCGGTCACCCACACCGGTAACCCGTTCGATCTCGCGCTCAGCGGCGATGGTTACTTTACCGTTGCCACCAAGAACGGACCCCGCCTGACCCGGGACGGGCGGTTCGGGCCGATGCCGGATGGCACGCTGGCCGACAGCAGCGGCAACGCGGTTCTGGACGTCAACGGCAAGCCGATCCAGATCCCGCCGACCGATACGCAGGTGACGATCTCCGGCGACGGATCGGTATCCACGGAAAACGGCCAGATCGGCAAGATCGGCGTGGTTGAGCCAGCCGACCCGATGAAGCTGCGGGCCGAGGGCGCAACCAACTTCATATCGGACGCAACCACCGCGCCAGTTGGTTCGCCGGGTATCGTTCAGGGCGCGATCGAGGAGTCCAACGTCCAGCCGGTCCTGGAAGTCACGCGGATGATGGACAACGAACGCCAGTTCCAGTTCGTCACCCAGCTTGTCCAGGCCGAGGGCGACCGCCAGCAAAGCACCATCGACAAACTGCTGCCGGCGGGATCGGGCGGATAACAATCCAGGAGACCAGTTCATGCGTTCGCTCGATATCGCCGGCAGCGGGATGCTGGCCCAGCAGACCAACGTCGAAGTCATTTCCAACAACATGGCGAACATGACCACGACCGGCTTCAAGCGAAGGCGGGCGGAGTTCCAGGATCTGATGTATCAGAACCTGCGCCGGGTCGGTTCCAACAGTTCCGACAGCGGCACGGTGGTGCCATCGGGCGCGCAGGTCGGCTTGGGCGTGAAGACCGCCGCGATCTATCGGATCAACGAGCAAGGTAACCTGCAGCAGACGTCGAACACCCTGGACCTGGCGATTCAGGGCAATGGCTATTTCCAGGTCACCACGCCGACCGGCGGCACCGCCTATACCCGTGACGGGACGTTCGCGCTGGCGCCGGATGGCACGATCGTTACGGCGGACGGCTATACCGTGCAGCCTGGACTGCAAATTCCCGCCGGGGCGGCGGGGGTGACCATCAACACCTCCGGTCAGGTGCAGGTGACCCTGACAGGCCAGACGGCGCCGCAGACGGTGGGTCAGCTTCAGCTCGCGGTATTCCCCAACGAAGCAGGCCTCGACGCCCAGGGCGGCAACCTGTTCGTTCAGACCGCGGCGTCCGGCGCGCCGGTCACCGGCAATCCGGGTGCCATCGGGTTCGGATCGGTGGAGCAGGGGTTCATCGAAACCTCCAATGTCAACGTGGTGACCGAGATCACCAACCTGATCACCGCCCAGCGCGCTTATGAAATGAACAGCAAGGTCATCACCTCCAGCGACGAGATGATGTCCACGCTGACCAACCTGCGGTAACGCCATGCGTCGTCTGCTCGTGCTGCTGATCGTGCTGGCCTGCGCCAACGCCCAGGCCGCTTCGTTGCGCTCCATGACCACATTGCACGGCCCCAACGTCTATGTGCGCGACCTGTTCGACGATGCCGGGCCGAACGCCGACCGCATGCTGGGGCCGGGACCCGAACCGGGCGGACGGATCATCGTCGAGTCCGCGCAACTCAGCGCCATTGCCAGGCAATACGATGTCGGGTGGCGATCGGTATCGCGCGCCGACCGGGCGGTGCTGGAATGGCCGGGGCGCCCGATGAAGAAGGAGGACGCCATCGAGGCCGTGCGCCTGGCCATCACCGCCGCCGGTGCCGCGGATGACATCGATATCGATATGCCCGGCTTCACGCCCCCGGTCGTTCCGGTGGAGGCGGCGGCGGTTCCGACCGTGTCGCGGCTTGACTACGACCGCGCCACCGGCCGGTTCAACGCCGCGCTGACCGTCACGGGGGAGGGGATGAATCCGATCGACACGCGCGTCAGCGGCCAGGTCGTGGAAATGCTGGATGCCCCGGTCGCGCTGACCCGGTTGCTGCCGGAAACCGTGTTGCGCGCCGAGGATGTGCGGATCGCCCGTGTCCGCACGGCGCTGCTGCGTAACGATGTCGCCCGCTCGCTGGATCAGGTCGTCGGGATGGAACTGCGCCGGCCGCTCGCCGCCGGCCAGCCGCTGAGTCTCACGGACCTGATCCGGCCGCCCTTGGTGCAGCGGGGTGCCACGGTGCGGATCGAGTTGTCCGCCGGCGGCCTGTCGGTGACTGGCCAGGCGGTGGCGCTGGACGCTGGTGCCCAGGGCGAGAAAGTCCGTGTGCAGAACCTGACCTCCAGGGCATTCCTGTTCGCCGAGGTAACCGGACCCGGGCAGGTGCGGGTCATGCCCAATGCCGGCGCCGCACTGCCGACGGTGCCGGCCCGATACGACAGCCGGCTTAACCAATGAAACCCTGGATTCTGTTGTTGCTGGTGTGTCTTGGCGGTTGCGGGGCGCTGGAGCGCTTGTCCGAAGTTGGACGCGATCCGCCGATGACCCCGACCGCGGACCCCACCAAGGACCCGAAATGGCGACCGGTGTCGATGCCGATGCCCGCCGCGCAGCCCTCGCCGAACGAGGCGAATGCGCTGTGGCGTTCTGGCTCGCGCGCCTTTTTCAAGGATCAGCGGGCCGCCCAGGTCGGGGATATCGTGACCGTGCTGGTCAACATGAACGATGCCGCCAACCTGAAAAACGTCACCAGTGCCACGCGCGCCAGCACGGAGTCCGGCGGCATCCCGAACTTCTTCGGCCTGGAGGCGATAGTGCCGAAAGCCGTGAACCCAGCCAGCCTGGTCTCGGCGAGCAGCACCAATACCAACATCGGCACCGGACAAATCCAGCGCAACGAGGCCGTGACCCTCCGCCTGGCCGGTATCGTCACCCAGGTGCTGCCGAACGGAAATCTGGTCGTGGCGGCGTCGCAGGAGTTCATGGTCAACGCCGAACTCCGTGAACTGCGGGTTACCGGCGTCATCCGCCCGCAGGATATCGCGTCAGACAACACCGTCCTCCACGACCGAATGGCCGAAGCGCGCATCGCCTATGGCGGCAAGGGACAACTGACGGATCTGCAAAGGGAGCGCTGGGGCCAGCAGATGATGGACATCCTGATGCCATTCTAGGCTCGGAATCCTATTAATACCAATCCGCCGAAGACTGACACACCGGCACCGCCCCCTCACCGTCGTGGCGGGCGAAGGCCCGCCATCCACGCCTTGATCTGTCAGGCCGAA
>DNXO01000023.1:0-7190 GCA_003506895.1 Acetobacteraceae bacterium
TGGATGGCGGGCCTGCGCCCGCCATGACGATGAAAGGCCGGTGGCTTCCCTCGAACGACTCGGTCGCTTCGCCACAAGGCCTTTCACCACAAGCCCTACGGACAGCAACCGTTAGCCAACTTATTCGTGACTCGGGGGCTTGGTCCAACCAATGAAATTCACCCTCTCCTGGCTGAAGTCCCACCTTCAGACCGACGCCACACTGACCCAGATCACCGACACGCTGACCCAGATCGGCCTGGAGCTTGAAGGCGTCGAAAACCCCGGCGCCACGCTGGCGGCTTTTCGCGTTGCCCATGTGATCGAGGCCGTTCAGCACCCCAACGCCGACCGGCTGCGGGTCTGCCAGGTCGATACCGGCGAAGGCGTGGTTTCCGTCGTCTGCGGTGCACCCAACGCCCGCACCGGCATCAAGGTGGTGTTCGCCGCCCCGGGCGCATTCATCCCGGGCAGCAACATCACGCTGAAAGTCGGCGAAATCCGTGGCGTGCAGAGCGCCGGCATGATGCTCTCGGCCCGCGAAATGGGCCTGGGCGACGATCACGCCGGCATCGTGGAGCTGCCAGCCGACGCCCCAATCGGCATGACCTATCCCGACTGGGCCGGCCTGAATGACCCGATCATCGAGATCGGTGTGACTCCCAACCGCGGCGACTGCTTCTCGGTGCGCGGCGTCGCCCGCGACCTGGCGGCGGCGGGCCTGGGCACATTGAAGCCGTTCGCGCCCTCGGTCATCCCGCCCGCGTTCGATGGCGGCCCGCGCTGGGACATCGCGTTCCCGGAAGCCTGCCCCTGGATCATCGGCCGCACCATCCGCGGCGTGAAGAACTCCCCCAGCCCGAAATGGCTCCAGGACCGGCTGACCTTCATCGGCCTGCGCCCGATCAACGCATTGGTTGACGTCACCAACTTCTTCACCTTCGACCTCGGCCGTCCGCTGCACGTGTTCGACGTTGCCAAGCTGTCGGGCGACACGCTGACGCTGCGCCGGGGCGCCGGCGAAACCATGCGCGCGCTGAATGGCAAGGACTACGTCGTCGATCCCGAGGACTGCGCCATCTGCGACGCCACCGGCGTGCAATCCATCGCCGGCGTGATCGGCGGTGAGGCAACCGGCTGCGACGAATCCACCACCAGCGTGTTCGTCGAATGCGCGCTGTTCGACCCCATCCGCATCGCCCGCACCGGCCGTCGCCACCAGATCGTCTCCGACGCTCGCCAGCGGTTTGAGCGTGGGTTGGACCCGGCGCTGATGCAAGACGCGATCCAGGCCGCGACCGCGCTGATCATGGAACTCTGCGGCGGCGAACCGGGCACCGTGACGATGGCGGGCGCCGAACCCGCCTGGCAGCGCGATGCGACGATGCGCTTCGCCCGTATCGCCAGCTTCGGTGGTTCCGACATTCCCGCCGATGAGGCGGTGACGTCCCTTGAACACCTCGGTTTCGTCGTCCGCCAGCGCGACGCGGAGAGCGTCACCGTCGCTGTACCATCCTGGCGCAACGATGTGGCCGCCGCCATCAGCCTCGATCAGTCGCCGACGCTGGACCCGGTGAAAGCCGCCAAGGCGGCCGAGGGCTGCATCGCGATCGAGGCGGAAAACGACCTGATCGAGGAAGTCCTGCGCCTGCGCGGCCTGGACGCGGTGCCGCCAGTGTCGCTGCCACGTGAAAGCCCGGTACCGCAGGCGACCCTGACCGCGCGCCAGCAGCGCAACGGCGTTGCCCGGCGCACTTTGGCCGCTGCCGGCCTGATGGAATGCGTCACCTTCAGCTTCATGGCGCGCGCCGAGGCCGAACGCTTCGGGTCCACACCGGACGCGCTGCGTCTGAGCAACCCGATCGCCGCCGACCTGGACCAGTTGCGTCCGACCCCGCTGGCGACCTTGGCCCTGGCGGCGAAACGGAACGCGGCGCGCGGGTATTCGGATGTCTCACTGTTTGAAATCGGGCCGGCCTTCGCCCTCGACGCGCCGGATGGCCAGAAACTGGTCGCCGCCGGCCTGCGGTGCGGTCAGACCCCGCGCAACTGGCTGATGCCGCAGCGTGCGGTGGATGTCATGGACGCCAAGGGGGATCTTTGGGCGCTGCTGACCGCCGTGGGTGTGCCGCTGGAAGCCTTGCAAGTCACCACGGACGCGCCGTCTTTCCTGCATCCCGGTCGCTCCGGCATGGTGCGGCAGGGTCCCAAGACGGTGATGGGCTATTTCGGCGAAATCCATCCCCGCCTGCTCGCCGCGCTGGACCTGCCGGCCCCGATGGTGGTGTTCGAGCTGAACCTGGACGCGGTTTCCGACCCGAAGAAGCGCAAGAAGTCCGCGCCTGACCTGCCGCAGTTCCAGCCGGTGCGGCGCGATTTCGCCTTCATCGTCGATAGTGCCGTGGCGGCGGACAGCGTCGTCAAGGCGGCAAAAGGTTCGGATCGGGCGCTGATCACCGGGGTAACGCTGTTCGACCTGTACGAAGGCGAGCGGATGACCCCCGGCAAGAAGTCGCTCGGTGTCGAGGTGACGCTCCAGCCGCGCGACCGCACCCTGACCGACCCCGAGATCGAGGCCGCCTGTCAGAAGGTCGTCGCGGCCGTGGCGAAGGCAACCGGGGCGACATTGCGGTAGTTCAACCCAGCTTCCGGGTGAGCCGATGTCCGATGGCGGGCGTGCGGATCAGCATGGTCAGTGCGGCCTTTGATGCCCGGTAGCCGTACCAGCCGCCAACCCGAGCGGAGACGGCGGCCGGGTAACGACGGCACAATCGCGAGCCCGACAGCCCTCGGGTTGGCCGGCTCGCGGTAGATAAAACCGTCATCGCGAGGAGCGATAGCGACGTGGCGATCTGATCCATGCTGGTTGCCGTGGATCGGATTACCGCGGCGCCGCGCGCTTCGCGATGACTGGATGAGCAGCCCCGATCCGACGGAACGGCGCCAATAAACGGCACCAAACCGAGCACACACGATTGCCGGCGTGCTGCCGCGTTCGAAGGGAACATTCATCATCGAAGCTACATGATTGCGCCGGCCACCTTGGCAACCAACGGGCCGGCGGCCAACATCCGCGCCAATCAACACCGAAGGAACCCGCGATGGCCCGCGTCCGCGACATTCCATCCACCGAACTGCCGCCCGAGCAGGCCGCGATCTACGAACAGTTCGCCGGACTGTATGGCCCGTTCCGCAATCAGGTCGCCGTGTTTGCCCATGTCCCGGCGGCGCTGCGCCATCTGATGCCGCTGCTGATGGAACTGCGCGAGGCCGCCACCTTGCCGAAGCGGTATCTGGAGATCGCGATCGTCGTCGTCTCCAAGCTGAACGAGTGCCATTACTGCGTCGCCCATCACAAACCGTTCCTGGCGGTGGAAGGCATCTCGCCGGAGGGCATCGACCGCCTGATGGAGCCGGACAACCCCGAACTGGACGACATCGACCGGTTGGTCATCGAGTACGCCCAGCTTGCGTGGGAGACGCCCAACCGCATCCGGGACGGTGTTTTCCAGCGACTGCGGCAGCATTTCTCGGAAGCCCAGATCGTTGAGCTGACCCTGCGGATCACCCTGTGCGGGTTCTTCAACCGCTTCAACGATGCCCTGCAAATCGAGGAAGAAGCCGAGGCGCACGAAAAGCTGGCCGCGCTGGAAGGATGACAGCCTCCACGCCGCCCGCCGTTCCGCTTGGCGGCTTCGTTCAGTTGATCGCCTCTGTCGTGCTGCTGTCCAGTGCCTGGCCGTTGACGAAAATCGCCCTGGCCGCCGGATCGACGCCGCTGTGGTTCGCGGAAGGCCGAGCGGTGCTGTCGGGCGTGACGGCGTCCGTGTTGCTGATGGTGGCGGGGCGGTTTCGGATGCCGAGGCGCCGCGACTGGCCGGCGATCCTGGCGATCGGCGGTCTGCAACTGGGGCTGTACTTCGCCCTGGCGCATGAAGCGGTGGCCTGGGTGCCGGCCGGGCGTACTGCGATCCTGGCCAACACGACAACGATTTGGATCGTGCCGCTGTCGTTGATCTTCCTGCGCGAACCGATTCCCGCTGGCCGCTGGATCGCCGCCGCGCTTGGCTTGGCTGGCGTGGCGGTGCTGATCAATCCGCTGTCGATCGACTGGACCTCAGGCAACATCCTGATCGGCCATGTTTTCCTGCTGGGCGCGGGCCTTGCATGGTCGGTCGCGATCATCGTCACACGAGCGGCGAAACCGGCCCTTTCGATGTTCGAACTGCTGCCGTGGTGCTTTCTGGTCGGCTCGCTGGAACTGTTGCCCGTGATTTGGTGGCAGGCTCCGCATGGCACTTTGGGCACAGCACCGGCATCGTGGTGGGCGCTTGCCTATATCGGGCTGATCGCCGGGCCGTTCGGGACGTGGTGCGTCGTCGAGGCAACGGCGAAACTGCCGGCGATGGTGTCCTCGGTTGGGTTCCTGACCACTCCCGCGATCAGCCTGATCCTGGCAAACATCTTTCTGCACGAACCCTTTACCGCGGACCTGCTGGCGGGTTCGGCGCTGATCATGGCCGGAGTCGCCTTCGCGGCGCTGCCGGGACGGAGAACGAGATGATCCTGAACGCGATCCAGGCCGGCGAGGGTCCGCCGGTCGTCCTGATGCACGGGCTGTTCGGCCAGGCCCGCAACTTCGGCGCGATTCAACGCGCGTTGGCGCCGAAGTTCCGGGTCGTCGCGCTGGACATGCGCAACCACGGCGACAGCCCGCACGGCGTGGATATGCGCTATCCGACACAGGCCGACGATGTTCGCGAAACCCTTCTGTCGCTGGGGATCGAGCGTGCCGCCGTGATTGGGCACTCGATGGGCGGCAAGGCGGCGATGGCGCTGGCCCTGCAATGGCCCGAACTGGTTGGCCGCGTGCTGGTGTCCGACATCGCGCCAGTGATCTACCAGCATGGCAACACCGCCTTCACCACGGCCATGCAGGCGATCAAGCTGTCGCCGACGCTGACACGCCGGGAGGCGGACGCGGCGCTGGCCCAAACGGTCGAGGACGAAACCCTGCGGCCGTTCCTGCTGCAAAACCTGCGGTTCGGCCCCCAACCCGAGTGGAAGATCGGCCTCGCCGAGATCGCCGCCGCGATCCCCGATCTGGAGGGCTGGATTGACCTGCCCGGCACATACGAAGGCCCATCGGTGTTCGTCACCGGGGCTCGGTCAACCTATGTATTGCCGGAACATCGCCCGATCATCAGAAGCCTGTTTCCGGCGGCCCGCTTCGTCGCGGTGAAGAACGCCGGCCATTGGGTCCACGCCGACAACCCAGCCGGGTTTCTGTCGGTGCTGGAGGCCTTCCTGCACGAGTGGCGCTAATCCCGCGCGCCAGCCCGAGCGACCAGCACACCCAATGCACACGACGCCAGCCTCGTTTCGGCACTGTCCGCTCGACTGGTCAGGATAATCGGCACCCTGGCGCCCAGCACCAAGCCAGCGGCCGCCGCGCCGGTCATGAAGGTGAGTTGCTTGGCGAGCATGTTACCGGCCTCCAGGTCTGGCACCAGCAGGATGTCGGCCCGTCCGGCGACCTGCGAGACAATGCCCTTTTCTCTCGCCGCGGCTTCGTTAATCGCGTTGTCGAACGCCAGAGGGCCATCCAGCATTCCGCCCGTGATCTGCCCGCGGTCGGCCATTTTGCACAGCGCCGCCGCGTCGATCGTGGACCGCATCCGGTCACTGACCGTTTCCACCGCCGCCAGGATCGCGACGCGCGGCTGGGCGATGCCTATGACGTGGGCAAGGTCGATGGCGTTCTGCACGATGCCGGCCTTGTCCATCAGGTCGGGCGTGATGTTGATGGCGGCGTCGGTCACCAGCAACGGGCGCGGATATTCCGGCACGTCCATCAGGTAAACATGGCTGATCCGCTTCCGCGTCTTCAACCCGCCTTCCGGCACGACCACGGCATGCATCAGGTCCGAGGTGTGAAGGTCCCCCTTCATCACGAGGCGCACCTCACCCAAGCGGACCAGGGAAACCGCACGGGCGGCGGCTTCGGCCGGATCGGCGATATCGATCAGCTTCAGCCCGTCGATGTCAGCACCGCACTCCGTCGCGCGCTGACGAATCAGCGCGGCTGGTCCAATCAGCACAGGCACGATCAGCCCGGCGTTCATCGCCTCGATCGCACCGAGTAGCGAAAGCGCATCGACGGGGAAGACCACAGCGGTGGCGACAGCTTCGCCCTCGGCCGCTCTGACGATCATCGCCTGGGTGCGATCGTGACGGCCGACGCGTACCTCGGGCAGGATCACGCGCTTCAGGCGGATTTTTTCCGTGGGAGCTCGGACAAGCGCGCTGCCGGTGATGACTGGGGTGCCGTTCTGGTTGGTACAGAGGCAATCCAGTACCACGTCGCCCTTGGCCGCCTTTTTCTCGCGGACGGTCACTGTGGCGGTAACAGTGTCGCCGATGCTGACCGGGTCGGTGAAACGCAAATCCTGGCCCAGGTAGATCGTGCCCGGTCCGGGCAGTTTGGTGCCCAACACCGCGGAAATCAGGCCACCGCCCCACATGCCCTGGATGATCACATGATGGAAGATGTCGGTCGCCGCATAGGCCGGATCGACATGGGCCGGGTTCACATCGCCCGTCACGGTGGCGAACAGGTCGATATCCCGCTGCGTGACGGCATGGGACAGGCTGGCGCTATCGCCGATGGCAAGTTCGTCGAACGTAGTGTTCTCAATGAACATGTCGCTGGCGCTATCAAACAAAACAGATGTCCTTCGTGAACGTGGGTTTCGCAGAGTACCGGGGCGCATGAGGAACCCAAATGCGGTGGATCAAACCACCTGTTTACCTGCCAGCACCGCCAAAAATCCCCGCTTGTTCAAGCATTAAATCATGAAGCTTTGGCTAAGCATGGCAGAAACGCGCGTAACGGGCTGTTTTTCGCTCGTAAGACGGCGGGTTACAGCCTAAGTGTGCGCCGCACCATCCCAAAGCCAGGACCGTATGCAGATCCGTAACGTCGCTATCATCGCCCATGTCGATCACGGGAAGACGACTCTCGTGGACAAACTCCTCAGCCAGTCGGGCGCGTTCCGTGAGCATCAGGCCGTGACCGACCGTGCGCTGGACCGCAACGACCTTGAGAAAGAGCGTGGGATCACCATCCTGGCGAAGTGCGCCTCGGTGGTTTGGAACGACACGCGCATCAACATCGTCGATACCCCTGGCCACGCCGATTTCGGCGGCGA
>DNXO01000023.1:7457-64136 GCA_003506895.1 Acetobacteraceae bacterium
CCGATTTCGGCGGCGAGGTCGAACGCATCCTGAATATGGTGGACGGCGCGATCGTGCTGGTCGATGCCGCCGAGGGCGTGCTGCCGCAGACGAAGTTCGTCGTCGGCAAGGCCCTTGCGCGTGGCATTCACCCGATCGTCGTGGTCAACAAGGTGGACCGCCAGGACGCCCGTCCGGACGAAGTTCATACCGAAGTTTTCGACCTGTTCGCCGCGTTGGGCGCCTCCGACAGCCAGCTTGATTTCCCGATGCTGTTCGCGTCCGGCCGCAATGGCTGGGCCGATGTGGAACTGAATGGCCCGCGCAAGGACCTGTCCCCACTGTTCGACCTGGTGGTGCGCCACGTCCCGGCCCCGACGGTGAAGCCCGATCTGCCCTTCGCCATGGTTGCCAGCATCCTGGAATACGACAACTTCCTCGGCCGCGTGCTGACCGGACGTGTCGAGCAGGGCACGGGCAAGGTCAACATGCCGGTGAAGGTGCTTCGCCGCGATGGCTCGCTGGTGGAAACCGGCCGGCTGACGAAGCTGCTGTCCTTCCGCGGCCTGGACCGCGTTCCGGTGGATGAGGTCATGGCGGGCGACATTATCGCCGTAGCCGGCCTGTCCGAAGGCACCATCCCTGACACCATCGGCGCACCGGAACTTGGCGGCCCACTGGAAGCCATCCCGGTGGATCCTCCGACCCTGGCAATGACATTCCGCATCAACGACTCGCCGCTGGCGGGCCGTGAAGGCAAGAAGGTCACATCGCGCCAGATCCGCGAGCGGCTGTTCCGTGAGTCGGAAGGCAACGTCGCGATCAAGGTGACGGACTCCAACGAAACCGACGCGTTTGAAGTCGCCGGCCGTGGCGAACTCCAGTTGGGCGTGCTGATCGAGCAGATGCGCCGCGAAGGCTTTGAGCTGACCATCGGCCGCCCCCGCGTGCTGACCCGCAAGAACCCGGAGACGGGCGAACGCGAAGAGCCGATGGAAGAAGTCCTGGTTGACGTGGACGAGCCGTACACCGGCGTGGTGGTTGAAAAGCTCAGCCGACGTAAGGCCGATCTGCGCGACATGCGCCCTTCGGGCGGCGGCAAGGTCCGCATGACCTTCAACATCCCCAGCCGAGGGTTGATCGGCTACCACGGCGAATTCCTGACCGATACGCGCGGCACCGGCATCATGAACCGGCTGTTCGCGGGTTACGGCCCGTGGAAGGGTGCGATCGAGGGCCGTCGCGCGGGTTCGCTGATCTCCACCGAAAGCGGCGAGGCCGTCCATTACTCGCTGTGGTACATCCAAGAGCGCGGCACGATGTTCGTGAGCCCGGGTGAGAAGGTTTACCAGGGCATGATCCTGGGCGAGCACAGCCGGGAATCCGACCTGGAAGTGAACCCGATCAAGGAAAAGAAGCTGACCAACATCCGAGCCGCCGGCAAGGATGACGCGATGCTGCTGATCCCGCCGCGGAAAATGAGCCTGGAGCAGGCGATTGCGTATGTGGAGGACGATGAGTTCGTCGAGGTGACGCCGACGGCGATCCGTCTCCGCAAGCGCTACCTGGACCCGCATGAGCGCAAGCGGTTTGAGCGTAAGATCGACGCTGACGCCGCGGATTGATCATGTTTGTCATGGCCGGACTTGTTCCGGCCATGACACATTCCCCAATTAGCCGCCCTGCCTCGTCCGGTGCTTGGTCGGCCCGCCTATTCCGCCGCCTGCCGGAAGCTTTGGGCATAGCGCGTCAGCGCACCGGCATCCGTCGGGACGATCGGTGAGAAGTCGGTATGGGCGATCCATTCCGCCCGCGTTGGCTTGCGGATGTAGTTCGAGACCGCATTCAGCGTCAGATACACGATCTTCCGCGGATACGGCGTGATGTTGCCGGCAGAGCCATGCACCAGATTGCCGTGGAACATCAGCAGCCCGCCCGGCTTGCCGGTCGGGGCGACGATCCCGCCTTTTTCCACGAGTTCGGTCACGGTCTTCTCGTCCAGCGTCCACAATGGATAGGACGTCGTGCTGGTGTCATGACCGGCCGCGAGCACGCCATGCGTATGACTGCGCGGCACCAGCATCAGCGGGCCGTTGATCGGCATCACCTCATCGAGGAACACGGCGATGTTCATCGCCCGCGGCTCCGGCATGCCGTCATCGCGCGCCCAGGTGCCGTAATCCTGGTGCCATTGCCACACATCGCCGGTGAAGGACGCTTTGGCGTTGATCTTGTACTGGTGCATGTAAACCTGTTCGCCGAACAACTGCTCGACGGGGCTGATCATGCCGGGGTGACGAGCGAGCAGGCCGTGCGCTTCGTTGTATAGATGCGCGGCGAACGCCGTGCGGGGGGCGCCGGACTTTTCGCGCCAAACCTCGGGGCGTTCCTGGCGATAGATGTCCTCGGCTGCCGACTTCAGGATGTCCACTTCGGTCTGCGAGAAGGTCTCCGGCAGAAACAGGTAGCCTTCATCGTTGAACTGGCGGATTTGGGCTTCGGTCAGCATGGGTGAGTCCTCCGTTAAGCTGCTTTTGGTTGAAGCTGTTGCGTCGTCAGCCGGGAAGCTGACGCGGCATGGGCACTGGCGGCGTCTTCGGCCCGGGCGGGGTCGCCGGCCAGGATGTGCCGTAGGATCGCGGCGTGTTCCTGCTGCCAGACACGTTCGGCGTATCCGGGGGTGTGCAGCACCGCCGCCATCGAGCGCATCAGGTGTGGCCACAGCGGCGCGGTCATTTCCTCGATCGCCGGGTTGCCTGACAACCGGTAGAGCCCGCGATGAAACTCGGTGTCTGCTCGAACCAGGACCGGGATCGGGGTCGAGGCGCCGAAGCCGGCCCCAGCCGCGAGTTGTTGCCTCAACTCGTCGAGTTCGGCTGGGTTGGCAGCACCGCTGGCCACAAGTTCGGCGGCCAATCGGGCGGCCAGGCCGTCTATCGCCTCGCGAACCTGGTAAAGCTGGGTGACCCGAAGCAGGTCGAGTGGGACAACCCGCAGGCCTTTGCGACCGAATTCTTCCACCAAGCCCTGGCGCTTGAGCAAATGCAGCGCGTGGCTAACCGGTTGGCGGGAGACGCCGAGTGTGTCCGCAAGCTCCGCCTGCCGGATGCGCTGGCCAGGGGCGAGCGTACTGTCGGCGATCGCATCCAGTAGTTGCTGATATGTCCGATCGATCAGGCTTTGGGTCGCTTGCAACGCCTGGAGCATGGAATTCGGAATTCCAAAATGCGGAGGGCGATTATCTAGGGTGCTGTTGGCCGGTGGTCAAGGCTTCCGGTTCCGGTCATTGGCAGGCGAAGGGGCCCCATCCATGCCGGTGCAGGTCCAAAAAGCCCCAAGGCGTGGATGGCGCCCCTTCGCCCGCCAGGACGATAGCGGCTGCCACGATCGCTTCGCCGATATGTGAATGTTGACGGTCGCCGGGCATAGGCCAACGTGTCGCCAAGTCGTGGTTGGACGCCCGGGCCTCAGGCTTCCGCCAACGCGTGCGTGTCCTGCTCTGCCCAGACCAGCGTAGCCGGATCGCCCGGTTCGGCCGGTTTCCGGTAGAACATCTGATCCGGCACCAGGGCCGAGACCTCATCCCCCGCATCGGTTTTCACCGCCACGCGGACCATCGCGCCTTGGTACTCGACCGCGATCACCTGACCATGGACGTGCGGGCCATCCTCGGCCGAACCCAGGCGGCAACGGTCGGCGCGGACGGCAACCGGTCCCTGGTTCAGACGCAGCACGTTGTGGCTGCCGATGAACTTGGCGATGAACGGGCTGACCGGATGCTCAAAAACCTCGCGCGGATGGGCGGCCTGGCGGATATGCCCGTCTTCCATCACCACCATCAGGTCGGCCAGAGCCATCGCCTCATCCTGGCTGTGGGTCACGTGAATGAACGTGATCCCCAGTTCCCGCTGAAGCCGCTTCAATTCCTCGCGCACTTTGATGCGCAGGAAGGGATCCAACGCTGACAGCGGTTCATCCAACAACAGAACCCGGGGCCGATTGATCAGCGCCCGAGCCAGCGCGATGCGTTGCTGCTGGCCGCCGGACAGTTGCGCCGGCAGCCGGTCGGCAAAGCTCGCCATATGCACCAGTTCAAGGTATTCGCGCGCTCGGGTATGCCGTTCCTTCTTGGCGACACCGCGCATTTTCAGGCTGAAGGCGACGTTATCCAGGCAGGACATATGCGGGAACAAGGCATAGCTCTGAAACATCATCGCCGTGCCGCGCTTGATCGGCGGCAAGTCGGAGACGTTCTCGCCATGGATCAGGATGTCGCCGTCCGACACCGCCTCATGCCCCGCGATCATCCGCAGGGTGGTGGTCTTCCCGCAGCCGCTGGGCCCCAACAGGCAGCAGTAGGTGCCGCGCGGGATACGCAGGGAAATGCCATCCACCGCCAGCGTGGTGCCATAGCGCTTGGTGACACTGACCAGTTCGACGTCGAATCTATTGTCCATTATCCTGCCTTTGCAAAGGCGCGCCGGCGCTGCATCCGCAGCACCAGCAGCAACGAGATGGTGATAGCCAGGAACGACACGCCCGTGGTCAGGGTGCCGATCGCGAACAAGGTGGGCGAGGTCGCGGAAGAGATCAGCGCGTAAATTTCCAGCGGCAGCGTGTTCTTCGTCCCGATCGTCAGGGTGGTGCGGGCATATTCGTCATAAGACAAGGTAAACGCCCCCATCGCCACCCCGATGATGCCCGGCAACAGGATCGGAATGGTCACATGCCGCAGCCGTTGCCATGCGTTGGCACCGAGATCGGTCGCAGCCTCCTCCCACGACCGGTTGAAGCGGTTCACGACGGCGAACATCGCGAACAACCCAAACGGCAGCGTCCAGGTCAATTGCGCCCCCAACGCCGAGGTAAACAGGCCGGGTTCGACCCCCAGGAACTGGAAGCTAAGGCCGATGCCGAACCCAACCAACAGGCTGGGCATCACCAGACTGGCTATGGCCAGATAGAACAGAACGCCCGAACCGGGAAAACGCCGCCGAAAGCCGAGGCCGGCGGCGACGGAGATGACCACCGTCAGGCCGCTGACCACCGCGGCCAGCCCGATCGAACGGGAGAACGACACCGGAATGTTCGCCATCTGCCCGGGTTGGAAAATCTCCTTGAACCAAGTCAGGGAGAAACCGACCATCGGGAAGGTCACGCCTCCGTTGTCGCCCTGGAACGACAGCACGTAGATGACGAACATCGGGCCATACAAGAACAACAGGAAGGCACCGAACAGTGTCGCCAGGGCGTAGAAGGTCCAGGGACGTTTGTCGCTGATGCGTCCGGCTGCCATTCTACTTCACCAATTCCTTGCGGACATCGACGACCTTCATCATGACCGCGACCAGGACCGCGACGAAGATAACCAGCACCATCGCGTTCGCCGAAGCCGGCGGGTATTGCATCGCCTGAATCTGGGTCGATAGCATCGAAACGATCGAGGCGCTCTGGCCTCCACTCATTTGCCGCACTACGAAGTAGTCGCCCATGACCTGGGTGAAGACCAGGATCGAACCGAGCGTGATGCCGGTTTTGGAGAGGGGAATGACGACATCGACCATGGTACGCCAACGGCTCGCGCCGGCATCGACCGCCGCCTCCATCAATGCCGGGTCAATCTTGGATAAGGAGTTGGCGATCGGCCCAATCATCAGCAACGTGAACAGATGCACATAGGTGACGATGACGGCGAAGTCCGAGAACAGCAGGAAGGTCAGGGGATGCGAGGTGATCCCAAGCCCCATCAGCATCTGATTGAAGGCGCCGTTGCGACCAAGAAATGGAATCCAGGCAATAGTGCGGATGATTCCAGACGTCCAGAACGGGATCGCACACAGCAGAAACAGCACGGTGCGAATGACGGCGCTGCGGACGTGAAAGATCAGGAAGTATGAGATATTGAAACCGAGAAACAGCGTGATCGCCCAGACGATGACCGCGAATTTCAACGAACTGGCATAGACGCGCCAGGTCGCTGGGGTGGTGAAAAGTTCGCGGTAATTATCCAACAGAAACGCCGGATAGATTCCCATGCGATCGTAATCGTAGAAGCTGACGATCAGGAACAGGGCTGTGGGCAGCGCGAACACCACAACCAGGATCAACGCCAGCGGCCCGACCTGGAACCAGGACACCAGCCAGGGCGGCAGGCGCGTCGTCCGGCGCTTGCCGGGTTCCGCGACCGGCCGTCCGCGCAGGGCGAACGGCAGGATCGAGCTGAGTCCGGCGCTGGTCATGCGGCCTTTTTGATCTCGTTGCGGGACCGCATAAGCGGCATGATCCGCGTGCCGAACTGCTCCATACCGACGACGAAATCGTCGAACGTCATCATCACGCCGCGCACGCCGGGCACTTCCGCGAGTTCGTCGAGCATTCGGGCGACTGTGGCGTAGGAACCGACCAGCACGCCCTGGTTGGTGGGTAGCTTGTTGGTGCCAAGCAGCGTGCGCCGGTTGGGCTGGGCGTAGATGTCGGTGCTGGGATCGTCCCTGGCCTGCTCATCGCGATACGCCAGGGCTTCAAGGTCGGCGCCAGTCTTGTAGTGCTCCCATTTCGCGTTGGCAGCTTCGTCGGTTTCGTCGGCAATGATCATGGTCAGAATCAGGGCACCGCAATCGCGCCCGGTTTCCTCGTTCGCCTTCACCAACCGAGCGACGCTGGGTGCGACCGCGGTTGGTGCGTTGTAGCCAAAGCTGGCGCAGAAATTGTAGTCGGCATACTGCGCCGCGTAGCGCGTGCCGGCATCGCTTTGGGCGGCGCAAATGATGGGTATTTTGCTGGTCGGCATCGGCAGGCAGCGACAATCGTCCATCTGGAAGAAGTCGCCCTTGAAATCCGACCGTCCGGTTTCCCACAACTCTTTCATGACGGTGACGTATTCGGCGCAATAGTCATAGCGACGCTTGTAGTGCTCCGACCCCGGCCACATCCCCATCTGCGTATATTCACGGCGCTGCCAGCCGGAGATGATGTTCACGCCGAACCGGCCATGGGAGATGCTGTCGATGGTAACCGCCATGCGCGCCGTGATCGCCGGCGGGATGGTCAGCACGGCACAGGTGGCGAACAACTTAATCTTCGTTGTCGCCGCCGCGAGACCAGCCATCAGGGTGAAGGATTCCAGGTTGTAGTCCCAGAACTGCGACGGGCCACCGAAGCCGTGGAGTTTGATCATCGACAGCGCGAAGTCGAAGCCGAAAGCCTCCGCCTTATCGACGATCGTCTTGTTCAGGTCGTATGTCGGCTTGTACTGCGGCGACGTGGTGGAAATCAGCCAGCCGTTGTTGCCGATGGGAATGAAAACACCAAGTTGCATCAGGATACTCCGGCTTATGACGTGATGAATTCGTTCCAGCGGCGGGTCAGGTAGCGGTCTTCGTCCATGACGGAGTTCCACACCGCGATATTCCCAAGCCGCTGCCATAAGGTGCCGCCATCGCGGACATTGCCGGCTTTCTCCATCACCTTGCCAAACGGGCTGAGAATGTCGGTTTCCGCGGCCTTGCCATCGAACCAGTAGGCTGCTTCGGCCGGGGCCAGGTATTTGCGGGCGGTGTCCGGCTGAGCCGAGTAATAGCCCTCCCGCGCAATAAACGATCCGGGGAATCCGGCGGTGTACCAGTTCATGTACTCGTGGAAGCAGTCCAACTTCAGGCCGTCGACATGCTTCATGACACCCAGCGTGTAGCCCCAGCCGCGATAGCCCTCTTTCAGCGGTTGAAACGTGCAAGCGATGCCGCGGGAGCGAACGGCGGCCACGGCCGGAGACCACATCGACTGGATGACAACCTCGCCGGAGGCCATCAGATTCACCGACTGGTCGAACGAGGTCCAGAACGAGCGGAACTGGCCCGCCCGCTTGGTTGCCAGCATCGTATCGACGGTCTTGTCGATCTCCGCCTTGGTCATGTTGCCTTTGTTGCCGTACTTAAGGTCGCCGCGGGCTTCCATGGCCATCGCGACGTCGATGATGCCGATGGTGGGGTTGTCCTGGATCGCCGTGCGCCCCTTGAAATCGGGGCTAAGAACATCGGCCCAGCTATCTACCTTGCGGCCGACCAGATCGGGACGGATACCAAGCGTGTCGCCGTTGGTGACGGTGGGGATGCCAGTGATGTAGTCGGTCGGTGTACCGTTGGTTGCCTTCTGGCCGGTTGCGTCCGTGGCATACAGGATCATCGTCGGCGTGATGCCCTGCTGCACGATCTTACGGCCGTCGGGATACTCACCTTTGGTGAACAGGGGGATGGTCTCATCCCAATGCTTGAACTTCGCCAGCGGAATGGCCTGCAGGATGTTCCGCCCGATCAGGTACCGCATGTAGGTCAGGCTGATATCGGCACAGTCGATCGCGCTGGACTGCGACAGGAAGCGGTTCAGCAAGTCGGCGTTTTCCGACGCCTGCATCTGCACCGTGAACCCCAGATCCTTGCTCGCCTGCTCGGCGATCGCGGGGATCGCCGTCACCGGCGGGCCGGCGTGATGCAGCACGACGTCCTTGATGTTCTGCGCCCAAATGGTGGGGAAGCCGCGGATGGCGTCCGACCCGATCGCCGCCCCGGCGACGGTTGCCGCGCCTTTAAGCAGGCTGCGGCGGGAGATACCTTTCGAACCGGATTGTCTGGTGCCTGACGCCATTATGCCTTTACCCTCGGCTAGATGCGGAACCAACGTGAGCCAGACGCTAGCCGGATCTTTCATTCGCCGCAACGCAGCATGATGAATTTTCGATCATTAAATTTCAGAGTTATCCGATTGTGCTCTTATAATAGTCTTATATGACTAATATCAGGACATATAATGTTCATATTATAGGCGTTTATGCGGAGTCTATCCAGTTGCAACGATCCTGCTACAATACAACCGGCGGCCAACCCTGGAGACCGATTACGATGACAGTATTGATAGCCGGTGGCGGTATCGCCGGACTGACGGCCGCGCTCAGCCTTCATCAGATCGGAATCGAATGCCGCGTGTTCGAAACCGTGTCCTCGCCCCGCCCGCTGGGTGTCGGCATCAATGTCCTGCCCCACGCGGTGCGCGAACTGACCGAGCTGGGCTTGCTCGACGAATTGGTCGAAACAGGGATCCCGACCGCCGAACTCGCCTATTACAACAAGCACGGCCAACGCATCTGGTCCGAAGCCCGTGGTCAGGACGCAGGCTATCGTTGGCCGCAGTTCTCGATCCACCGCGGTGAGCTGCAACTGATCCTGCTGGCCGCCGCTCGTGAGCGACTTGGGGCGCACAACATCCTGACCGGGTACCACCTAAACGGCTGGGACGAGACCGCCACCGGCGTCCGCGCCCGGTTCACCGACAAACGCACCGGCCGCAGACTCCCGGACGAAGACGGGGAGGTGCTGATCGGGGCCGACGGCATCCATTCCGTCGTGCGGAGCACACTCTACCCTAAGGAAGGCGCCCCGATCTGGAACGGCGCCATCCTTTGGCGCGGCACTACGCGGGCAGCGCCGTATCTGACCGGGCGCAGCATGATCATGGCGGGGCACGAGTTCCAGAAGTTCGTCGCCTATCCGATCTCTCGCTTCGCCGCCGACCGGGGCGATGCGGTCATCAACTGGATCGCCGAACGCAAGTTCCGACCCGACCATTCCTGGCGGCGCGAGGACTGGAACCGGCCCGGCGAACTTGCCGACTTCCTGCCGCAATTCGCCGATTGGCGGTTTGACTGGCTGGACGTCCCGAGCATCATCGAGGCTGCGGACCAGTGCTTCGAATACCCGATGGTCGATCGCGATCCGCTTCCCCACTGGACCTTCGGCCGCGTCACGCTTCTGGGCGATGCGGCCCATGCGATGTATCCGATCGGCTCCAACGGCGCATCACAGGGCATTCTGGACGCCCGCGTCTTGGCTCGGGAAATCCGCAGGGCCGGCCCCACACCGAAGGCGCTTGAGGCCTACGAGGCCGAGCGGCGGCCGGCGACATCGAAGATCGTGCTCGCCAACCGCGCCAACGGCCCGGAGCAGGTTATGCAACTGGTGGAACAGCGCGCGCCGAATGGGTTCGCCCGGATCGAGGACGTG
Organism: Acetobacteraceae bacterium; assembly: GCA_003506895.1. Taxonomy (GTDB): domain Bacteria; phylum Pseudomonadota; class Alphaproteobacteria; order Acetobacterales; family Acetobacteraceae; genus Rhodopila. Next base: position 17,489 of record DNXO01000023.1, read on the forward strand.
CTGACCCCTGCGGAACTGGAGGGCACGGCAGCCAACTACAAACGGCTCGCGGGGTTCGATAAGGATGCGCTGAACGCTCGCGAGCCGATTGTTTAGGCGCGATTACGATTGCCTGCTCCGCACTTCCACCCCGGCCCAGCCCTCCATCACCTTGATCAATGACGTGAAATCGGCCGGCCCAAGCCCCTGCTGTTCGGCGAACCGCCAGAGCTGGCCGACCGTTCCGTGGACCCACATCGGCACCCCCAGCGCCTCGGCCTCTTGCAGCCCCAGCACTACGTCTTTCAGCATGATCGTCAGGCTGGACCCGTAGTCGAACGTCCCCGGCAGCACCGATCTCGGCACCTTGGTCAGCGTCGCGCTGTTCTGCCCGGTCGAGACATTCAGGATGTCCACCATCTGATCCGGGTCCAGGCCACCCTTTGCCCCCAGCACCAGGGCCTCGAACGCGGTCGCCATGTTCGCCGCGTTGATCAGGTTGTTCACCAGCTTCATCAGCTGCGCCTGACCGGGCTTTTCCCCCACCTCGAACACGTTCTTGCCGATCTGTCGCAGCCACGGCCGTAAGTCTTCCTTGGCTGATTCCGGCCCAGCAACGATCACCGTCAACGTCCCGGCCCTGGCGCCTTTCGGGCCGCCGCTGATCGGGCAGTCCACCAGCGTAATCCCCTGCGCCTCGACTATCGCCTGGACCTTGGCCTGAGCCGGCCCGCCGATCGTGGACATCTCCACGTACGTCCTCACGGCACGTCCTTTCGCCACATCGCGCGCCACCGATTCGCAGATCGCACCACTCGGCAGACATGCGAAAACGATACGCGCGGCGTCCGCGACCCCGGTCGGCGAGGCATGCGCGATCGCCCCCTTGGCGACGAAAGGTGCAAGCGCTGCCTTGTTCGGATCGAACAGGTGCAGCGTCGCCCCGGCGTCCCGCAACCGTTCGGCTATGGCCGAACCCATCTGCCCAAGCCCTAAAAATCCAAGTTCCATGATTCGTTCCTCCTGGCCTGGATGATGACATGCATCGCGCTCTGACGCATTGTGGCGCGGTCCAATTCGAAGGAGGAAACCAATGGGTATGCTTGATGGGAAAGTCGCGGTCGTTACCGGGGCTGGCGGCGGTATCGGACGCGCCACCGCGATTGCGATCGCGGCGAACGGCGGCAAGGTCGTGGTCAACGACATCGGTGCGACGGTCACCGGCGAAGGCCATGATGCCGGCCCTGCGCAGCGCGTCGTCCAGGAAATCGAGCAGGCCCATGGCAAGGGCATGGCCGTCGCCAACAGCGGCAGCGTGTCCAGTTGGGAAGACGCCCAGCGCATGGTGCAGGACGCGATCGACCATTTTGGCCGCATCGACATCGTGGTGAACAACGCCGGCATTCTGCGCGACCGCATGTTCCACTATATGTCGATCGAAGAGTGGGACGCGGTGATCAAGGTCCATCTGTATGGCGCCTTCTACGTCTCCCGCGCGGCCATTCCGCATTTCCGCAAGCAAGAGAGCGGCTGCTACACGCACATCACCTCGACGTCCGGCCTGATCGGCAGCGTGGGCCAGGTGAACTACGGCGCCGCCAAGATGGGCATCGCCGGCCTGTCGCGGAACATCGCGATGGACATGCAGCGCTATAATGTGCGGTCGAACTGCATCGGGCCGCATGCGTTCAGCCGCATGATCGAAACCGTGCCCGGCCAGACCGAGGAACAGCTTCAGGCCCGTGCCGCGAAGACGCGTCCGGATCACATCGCGCAGTTGATCGCGTTCCTGGGCACCGATGCCGCGTCCAGCGTGTCCGGGCAGATCTTCGGGGTGCGCGGGAACGAGATTTACCTCTACAACCAGCCCCGCCCGATCCGCATCATGGCGCGGAACGACGGCTGGAACCCCGAGAAGCTGGCCGAACATTGGCTGCCGGCGGTGAAGAACAGCTTCACGCCGCTGGAACGGACCCGCGACGTGTACGCCTGGGATCCGATCTAACTTTCTCGTCATGGCGGGCGCAGGCCCGCCATCCACGCCTTTGTCGGACCCTGGCGCCGAGATAACCACAGGATCACCAGTTCATGCCATCGACTCTACGCGGCGCCGATATTGTTGTGCGCACTCTGGAACGTGCGGGCCATACGGACATCTTTACCTTGTCCGGCAACCACATCATGTCGCTGTTCGACGCCGCGATCGAGACGAAGCTGACCCTGATGCACGTCCGCCACGAAGCCGCGACCGTGCACATGGCGGACGCGTATGGACGTTTGACGGGACGCCCGGGCATTGCCTGGGTGACCGGCGGCCCCGGACACGCCAACGCGGTCGGCGCATTGTTCACCGCGCTGGGCCAGGAAACTCCGATGGTCCTGATCTCCGGCCATACCGAGACCGATCAACTTGGGCGCGGCGGATTCCAGGAACTTCGGCAGGTGGACATGGCCGCGCCGGTGACCAAGGCCGCCTGGATGGCGACCGATACCGCCCGCGTTGGCATGGATGTCGCCAAGGCAATCCGCATCGCCACCTCTGGGCGACCGGGTCCGGTGCATCTCAGCCTGCCATCCGACATCCTGGACGCGACGGTGCCCGCCGACGCGGTGGTCTGGCCGACCGAAGCAGACTTCACCGATCCGTCCATCCCCCTGGCCGACCCCGCCGCCGACGCGATCATCGCGCTGCTGGCAACGGCGAAACGTCCCCTTGTCATCGGCGCGCCCGTGTTGGCGACCCGTCGCGGACGCGACCTGCTGCGCCGGATCGAGCAGACATTGACCATTCCGGCCTGCCTCAGCGAGGGGCCGAGAAGCTTCAACGACGCCAGCCTGGGTGCGTATGCCGACGTCGCCCGACGCGCCGATATGGTCCTGCTGCTGGGCAAACCCCTGGACTTCACCCTGAAATTCGGCGGGGCGCCGTTCGCTGCCGACTGCCGCTTCATCGCCCTCGATCCCGACGGGGCGTTGCTGGACAGAGCCGCGCGGTTCAAAGGACCGATGCTGGCATTCGGCTGCGTCGCCGACACATATCCCGCCGGCGAGGCCCTGATCGCGCGCGGTGCCTGCAAGGTCTCCGGTGATTCCGCATGGTTCGCCGATGCCCGCGCCTGCTTCGACGACCGCCCGGCCGCCTGGAAGGACCTCGTTTCCAAAACCCCAGGCAAACTGCACCCGGCCGAGGTGTTCAATACGCTGCAAACGTATCTGTCGCGACAGCCGGACAGCGTGCTGATCTGCGACGGCGGCGAGTTCGCGCAATGGGGCCAAAGCATCCTGCGCAACGACCGGCGCATGATTAACGGCGTTGCCGGCTCGATCGGTTCCTCGCTGCCGATGGCCGCCGGCGCGCGGGTCGTCGAGCAAACGGCGCCGGTCTTCGCCGTTATGGGTGACGGAACATTCGGCTTTCATATGTCGGAGATCGAGACGGCGGTTCGCCTCAACCTGCCGTATATCGCGGTCGTCGGCACTGACGCCCGCTGGAACGCCGAGTACAATCTGCAGGTCCGCGACTACGGCCCGAACCGCACCCATGGCTGCGAACTCAATCCCACCCGTTACGATCTTGTTGCCACCGCACTCGGCGGACATGGCGAACTGGTTGAAAACGCCGGGGACCTGGCCGGCGCGATCGACCGTTCCCTGGCCAGTGGCAAACCGGCCGTCATCAACGTGATGATCGAAAGCATCCCGTCGCCGGTCATCAAGCGCGGATGATGTACACAAGACCGTAATTATACCGGTAGGATCATCCGGGCACGGTTTCGTGTTGCCCGTGAACAGGGGCCGAGGCGTTATCCTCACGCGCAATGCGTAAGGAGAGTGTCGCATGAGGAAGCTCGCCGTCGTCGCCATTCTGTTCACCAGCACGTCGGTATCGGCGATGGCCGCGCCCTTTTGCCTGCAGATCACCGGCGCCGCACCCATGTGCATGTACGCCGACGGCAACCAGTGCCAGCAAGACGCCAACCGGCAGAACGGCGCATGCATCCCCAATCCGGCGGAGATGAAGATGCCTTCCAGCCGGATTGGCGAATACTGCATGATGCTGCCGATCGGCTTTACCCATTGCGGCTACGCCGACGGCAACGCCTGCGCCCGCGATGCGCTGGAGCAGCACGGCATATGCGCCAAGAGCGCCGGAGCGATCCCGCCGCAGGTCCCCGATCCCTTCGTTCCCAACGCCGGACGGTAACCCCCCCCGTCTCTGTCGGTTGACGCTGCGAACCCCAGGCGGCACGGTACCTTCAAAGACAGGAGGAAACCGATGGGACGTCCGTTCGAAGGCATCCGCATCATCGACATCACGCACGTGCTGGCCGGCCCGTTCGCCGCCTATCAGCTCGGTTTAATGGGCGCCGACGTCATCAAGGTCGAGGACCCGAACGACCCCGATCAAAGCCGGGATTCCGGCACCGACCACGACCTGAACCATGCCGGCATGGGCACCGGGTTCCTGACGCAGGGATCGAACAAGCGCGCCATCACCCTGAACCTGAAAACCGAGCAGGGCCGGGAGATACTGAGGAAGCTGGTGGCGACCGCCGATGTGCTGGTTGAAAACTACCGACCCGGCGCTTTCGAGGCCCTGGGCCTGGGCTACGACGATCTTCGCAAGATCAACCCCAAACTGATCTACGCATCGTTTTCGGCGTTCGGCCAGGGCGGCCCGAAGCGCATCCGCACGGCCTACGACCACGTGATTCAGTCCACCTCCGGCATCATGGCGATGACCGGTACGCCCGAGGTCAACCCGATCAAGATCGGCGCCCCCGCGATCGACTATGCCACCGGGACCATGGGCGCCTATGCCCTGTCCGCCGCGCTGTTCCAGCGGGAGCGTACCGGTCAGGGCCAGCGCATCGACATGGCGATGCTGGATGTCGCGATGATCCTGATGGCCAGCCACGTCACCGGCTACCTGCGCAACGGCAAGCACCCCAAGCCGAACGGCAATCGGATGCCGCACGCCACCTCCATGGCCTACCAAACCAAGGACGGCACCGTAATGCTCGGCGCCTCCAACCTGCGGCAGCAGAAGCGGCTCTGGACGGTGCTGGAACGCGCCGATCTGATCAAGCGCACCAACGACGAACGCGACGCCGATTACGACCGCGAGTGCCGCACGCTGACCGAAATCATGCTGACCCGCACCGCCGCCGAGTGGGAGGAGTTCCTGCAGGAGAGCCACGTCCCTGCCTCCCGCGTCCGCACCATGGGCGAGGCGCTGGCCGACCCCCAGCTTCAGTCGCGCGGCCTGCTGCACCGGCACGACCACGCGCCGGGAATCAGCGGGCCGGTCACGGTTCCAGTCGCCGCCTTCAAGTTTGGTCACGACGGCCCACGCGTGGATCGGCCGCCGCCGATGTTCGGCCAGCACAATGACGAGGTTCTGGCCGACCTGGGTTACACTCCGGCCGAGATCACCGGCTTCCGCTCGGCAAAGATCATCTGAACAGGACAATACGTTATGAAACTGGGACGTTTAGGGGTTTGGTACTCCGCCGATAAGCACGCGGACGCCGCGGCCGTCGCCGCCTTCGTCAAGACCGTGGAGAAGCTGGGTTTCGATACGTTGTGGTATCCGGAATCGCGCGGATTTGAATCGTTCACCATTGCCGGATTCATGCTCTCGCAGAGCAGCACATTGAAAATCGGCAGCTCCATCGCCTCGATCTACGCACGCGACGCATTCACCGCCCGACGCGGCATGATCAGCCTGAACCAGCTTTACGGGAACCGATTCATCCTGGGCCTGGGCGTCAGCCACATGCCGATGGTCGAGGGCATCCGCGGGCACGTTTACGAAAAGCCGATCCCGGCGATGCGGTCCTACCTGAACGGGATCATGAAAGGCGAGGCTGGCGCTGCCGATTTTCCGATCTGCGTCGCGGCCCTTGGCCCGCTGATGCTGAAACTGTCAGGACAGATGACGCAGGGCGCGATCCCCTACAACACGATACCGAAGCACACGGCCGAGGCCGCGAAGATCCTCGGCCCCAACAAGTGGCTGGCGATCGAACAGAAGGTCACGATCGAAACCGATCCCGCCAAGGCACGGGCGCTGGGGCGTCAGGAACTGTCTCGCTACATGGTGCTGGATAATTACCGCAACGCCTGGCTGGGCATGGGCTTCACCGAGTCCGACCTTTCGAACGGTGGTTCAGACTCGTTCATCGACCAAATGGTTCTGTCGGGCACGGCGGATCAGGTCAAGGCCGGCCTGCGCGCCCACTTCGCGGCCGGGGCGACGCACGTTGCGATCCAGCCGGTGCATGCGGCCGGTGACACCGTGGCACGGGATGCCATCCTGGCGGCACTGGCGGATACCTGAACCAACGACGCGGGTGGTAAATCGGCTACTGGCCTCTCATCGTCATGGTGGCCGCAGGGCTGCCATCGACGCCTTCTCCCCGCAGCAGCCAAAGGCGTGGATGGCAGGCCTGCGCCTGCCATGACGATGAAAGGCCGATGCCAGCCCGTCAGGATTTGCTGGGTTGGACTTAGTCCGCCGCCTCCGCGTATGTCTCCAGCGGGGCGCATGTGCAAACCAAGTTCCGGTCGCCATACACATTGTCCACCCGTTTGACCGGCGGCCAGTATTTCGAGGCTGCCACCCACGGCAACGGAAACGCGGCCTGTGCCCGCGTATAGGCATGCGTCCATGCCTCTGCCATGACTTCCCGAGCGGTGTGGGGAGAATGCTTGAGTGGGTTGTCGGCACGGTCGAGACGCCCGGCCGCGATTGCCGCGATCTCCGCCCGGATGGCAATCATGGCGTCGCAGAAACGGTCCAGTTCGGCTTTCGATTCACTTTCCGTCGGTTCGATCATCAGGGTTCCGGCGACCGGCCATGACATGGTTGGCGCGTGGTAGCCGTAGTCCTGTAGCCGCTTGGCGATATCTTCTACCTGAACGCCGGCTTCGGCGGCGAAGCCCCGGCAGTCGATGATGCACTCATGCGCCACCATCCCGTTCGGCGCGGCATAGAGGATGGGATAGGACTCGCGCAGCCGGTGGGCGATGTAGTTCGCCGACAGGATCGCCACCTCGGTCGCCCGCTTCAGGCCGCCCGCCCCCATCATGCGGATGTAGGCGTAGGAAATCGGCAGGATCAGCGCGCTGCCAAACGGGGCTGCCGAAACCGGCCCGATTCCCGTCGCCGGACCGGCATCCGCCCGCAGCGGATGGTTGGGCAGGAACGGCGCCAGATGGGGGGCAACCCCGATCGGCCCGATCCCCGGCCCGCCGCCGCCGTGCGGAATACAGAACGTCTTGTGCAGGTTCAAATGGCACACATCGGCGCCGATCGAGGCCGGTGAGGTCAGCCCCACCTGCGCGTTCATGTTCGCGCCATCCATGTAAACCTGGCCGCCATACTGGTGGATCACGGCGCAGATATCGCGGATACCGCCCTCGAACACGCCATGCGTCGAGGGATAGGTGATCATCAACGCCGCCAACCGGTCGGCATGCTTTTCCGCCTTGGCTCGCAGATCGGCCAGATCGACGTTCCCGTCCCGGTCGCACGCGACCACGACGACCTTCAGTCCTGCCATCGCCGCACTGGCCGGGTTGGTTCCGTGCGCCGAGGAGGGAATCAGGCAAACCTCCCGGTGCTGTTCGCCGCGCGATTCATGCCAGGCACGGATCACCAACAGCCCGGCATACTCGCCCTGGGAACCGGCATTCGGCTGCAACGAAACCTCGGCGAATCCGGTCGCCGAACAAAGCCACGTCTCCAACCGCCGGATCAGGGTCAGATATCCTGTCGTCTGATCGGCCGGCGCGAATGGATGGATACCGGCGAAACCCGGCAGGGTGATCGCGATCATCTCGGCCGTGGCATTCAGCTTCATCGTGCAGGACCCCAGCGGGATCATGCTGCGGTTCAGCGCGATGTCCTTGTCTTCAAGCCGCTTCAGATACCGCAGCATTTCGTGTTCGGCGTGATGCTGATTGAACACCGCCGCCGCCAGGAACGGCGAGGCCCGCAACACGGTTGCCGGAATGGACGCAATCGCGCCGTCCAGTTCTCCGCCCAACAACGCCGCCAGGGCGATCAGTTCGTCCCTCGTCACGGTCTCATCCAGCGCGATGCCAACGCCGGTGTCATCCACCCGGCGGAAATTGAACCCGGACGCCGCGGCGCGGGCAATCAGGTCGTCCGAGCCCTCGATAACGATGGTGTCGAAGAACGAATCATGCCGCAGCGTCAGCCCCGCGCGCAGGGCGACATCGGCGAGCATCCGAGCCTGAAGGGATACGCGACGGGCGATGCGGCGCAGGCCGTCCGGTCCGTGCCAGGCGGCATAAAACCCGGCGATCACCGCCAATAGAACCTGCGCGGTGCAGATGTTGGAGGTCGCCTTTTCTCGCCGGATGTGTTGCTCGCGGGTCTGCAACGCCAGCCGCATCGCCGGATGTCCGGCCGCGTCCAGCGACACCCCGACCAACCGGCCCGGCATCGCGCGCTTGAACGCATCCCTGGTCGCGAAGAATCCGGCATGCGGCCCACCGAATCCCATCGGCACGCCAAACCGCTGCGCCGACCCGACAACGATATCGGCCCCCATCTCGCCCGGGGGCGTCAGCAGCGCCAGCGACAGCGGATCGGCGGCAACAATCGCCAATGCCCCGGCGTCGTGCGCCGCGGATATTTCCTCGGACAGGTCACGCAGCGCCCCGGTCGTTCCGGGATATTGCAGCAGGAGAGCAAACGGATTGACCGCCCCGACCGCTGTCAGATCGCCCGGCTCCACCTGCGTCAGCGTAATTCCCAACGGCTTGGCCCGCGTGGCGAGAACCGCCAGCGTCTGCGGGTGCAGGTCCGTCGCGACGGCCAACACGTCCGATTTGGACTTGCTGAGAGCATGTGCCATTGCCATCGCCTCGGCGGCGGCGGTTGCTTCGTCCAGCAACGAGGCGTTGGCGATCTCCATCCCCGTCAGTTCGCAGATCATGGTCTGGAAATTCAGTAGCGCTTCCAGCCGGCCTTGGGCGATCTCCGCCTGATACGGGGTATAAGCCGTGTACCAGCCTGGATTTTCCAGGACGTTGCGTAAGATGACCGGGGGCGTGACCGTGCCGTGATACCCCATGCCGATCAGGCTTTTCACCGGCCTGTTCTGCGCCGCCAAGGCCCGCAGTTCGGCGATGATTGCGGCTTCATCGACGGGGGGCGGCAGGTTCAGCGGCTGATTGGAGCGGATCGATGCCGGAACCGTCTTGGCCGCCACGTCGTCCAGCGTGGCGGCACCCAATGCATGCAGCATCGCCGCGAGTTCGGATTCCGACGGGCCGATATGGCGGCGCACGAAGCCGTCGTTTTCTTCCAGCTCCGCCAGTTCGGCCAGGACGTCCATGCTTACAGCGTCTCCAGATATTCGTCGTAGGCGTCCTGATCCATCAGCGCCTCGAACACGTCGGGATCTTCCAGTTCCAGCCGGAAGAACCATCCCTCGCCCTCGGCATCGCTGTTGACGATGGACGGGTCCTCGGTGATCGTTTCGTTGATCTCGACAACCTTGCCCGCCAGCGGCGCATAGATGTCGGACGCCGCCTTCACGCTTTCGACGACGGCGCAGCTCTCGCCCTCGACGACTGCGCGCTCCAGCTCCGGCAATTCCACGTGCACCAGATCGCCCAATTGCTCCTGGGCATGGTCGGTGATGCCAACGGTGGCGATATCGCCGTCCAGCATGACCCACTCATGTTCTTTGGTAAAACGCTTATCCGCATTCTTGGCCACTGGGGCGTTCCTTTCAGCGTATGTATCGGTGAGGTGTGAACGGAAGCGGCACGACCGTTGCTGGGATCGTCTTGCCGCGAACAATAAGGTTCAGCCGCGTCCCGTCCGCGGCAAGGTCTTTTCGCACATACCCCATGGCGATGGGACCATTAACCGATGGCCCGAAACCGCCCGAGGTGATCAATCCGGCCTCTGTCCCATCCTCCGCCACGATCGTCGTCTGGCCCCTGGCGGGCGCTCGCCCATCCGGGCGAATCCCTACGCGGCGGCGCACCGGGCCGTTATCCAGTTGGTCGCGCATCACCATGCCGCCGGGGAAATCCCAGTTCATTTTGCGGCGCTTGCCGATGACCCAGGTCAAACCGGCCTCGATCGGCGAAGTCAGTTCATCGAGGTCGTTGCCATACAGGCACAACCCCGCCTCCAGCCGCAGCGAATCACGCGCGCCCAGCCCAATCGGCACGACTTCCGGCTGCTGGATCAGCGCGTCGGCGATCGCCTCCGCCTCGGCGGCGGGAATGGAAATCTCGAACCCATCCTCTCCGGTGTAGCCGGAGCGGGAAACCAGACAATCGACCCCGGCAATCTTTGTCGCAACGATGCCCATGAACGGCAGCGCCGCCGCTTCAGGCGACAACCGCGCCATCACCGTCGCGGCCTCTGGCCCCTGCAACGCCAGCAGCGCTCGGTTTTCCATCACCGTCAGCGTTTCCGATAAATTCTCGGCGAGATGCGCGAAATCCACATCCTTGCGGCTGGCATTGACCACCAGGAACAGGCGGTCGTCGGCCAATTTGGCAACCATCAGGTCGTCGATGATGCCGCCGGCCGGGTTGGTGAACAGCGTGTACCGCTGGCGCCCGGGCTTCAGGCCGATGATGTCGCCGGGAACCAGCGTTTCCAGCGCCATCGCGACATTCGGTCCCGTCAGCATCGCCTGCCCCATATGCGACACGTCGAACAACCCGGCGTGTGCCCGCGTATGCAGGTGCTCGGCCATCACCCCGCCCTTGCAGCGGGCGGCGAGGTCGCCCTTCAGATCGTACTGCACCGGCATCGCGTAACCGGCGAACGGGACCATCCGGGCGCCATGCTTGCGGTGCCACTGATCGAGCGGTGTGGTGTGAAGGGGCGCGGGGGTGGGATCATCTGGCAGGGCGTTTTGAGCCACGCAGAACTCCGTCAACAGGGCCATCCACCGGCGGATGCCGGCAGCGATGACCCCCCTCTGTCACGGTACCTGAGAGATTCAGGGCCTTTTCGGACCCTTTACTCCGTCGGTGCGGACCTCTCGCTCGCGCGCGGCCCGGCTTTCCAGAGATCCCTACCCGTTGCGGTCCTTGATGCCTGAGCGTTTCCGGGGGCCGGTTGCGCCTTCGGCGGCGGGGTGTGACCCGCGCTCTCCCGCGGCGGGTGCCTGGGACGCGTGGACAATGCGCCGGTTCGGGGGCGCCTGCCAAGGGGTTTTGATCGGTTGCCCGGCCGATAGCGTGGTTTGTCTCAGCCGCGATCGAGGAAGTCGTCGGTGTATTCGCCTCGCGACACCGTCACCGCGATCCCGTCCTCCGTCCCGCAGTCCAGTTGTTCGGAGCCGGCGACACGCCCCGGTTCGGCCAAATCCTCCAGTCGGTCGGCAAACCCGGCGGCCAGGTCCGGCGGGACACGCCATAGGAAGGGTCGTTGGTCACACGCATGCACGCCCGGCGTCCCGGCGGCGGTCAGCAGCACATCGGCCCCGGTGACATGGCAGAACGCCAGTTCACCGAACGTCACATCCACACGATCCCGGGCGAACCGGCGCAGCACACCGCTTAGCGCACGAATGTCCTCCGCCTCACCCAGCATCAGGATCATTGGGTTGAAGTCGCTGGGCAGGAAGCCGATCCGCATCATGCCAGTTCAAGCACGTCTGTGGCGTGACAGAGTTCCTCATCGCCGGGATGGTCGCCCGACAGAAGGCGGATGCGCAGCCATTCGCCGTCACCCATATTCTCGATCACCTCGGCGGTCAGGCCGCCGGCGATGACCAATTTGGTGCCGGCTTCTACTTCATAGATATCCAACATTCCCGGCACTCCCTCAGAACAGGATACTCAGGTTCTTCGCCAGCAGGACGTTCTGCTCCAGGATGAGTTCCCGCCGAGCGATCAGCCAGGAGTCGCCGTTCCGCCGCAGGGTGTCGATGCGGCGGCCGACGAAGGTGTTTGTCTCGTACTCGACGCGATTCTGATAAACCAGGAACCGGCTTCCGACGACCACGTTGGTGGCCTCCTCGGGTGACGGAGACACTTCCAGCAGCCGGACGTTGCTGACCATGTGGGTTACTCTCGACAGCGGTTCCTCGGCATAATGCACGCCGGTCAGGATCTGCTCGACCCGTTTTCCCAAGGTCCATTTGTCTTCGTCGAACCAGGAAATGCCCTCACCCTGTTTGGTGTTTTCCTTTTCCGCGTGCTGCCCGAACTTCACATTTCGACGGATCGGCATGAAATAGACGATGTCTTCGGCCAGCAGATCGAGCCACTCCCAGAACATCCGTTGATCCAGAAGATCGGCTTCCATATACAGGAAATCCTCGACCTCCTGCTTCAACGCGAACCAGGACAGGGTATGCCGGCCGGTCATTCCGCGGCCTGCCGAGCGGCTTCGCCGCGTCCCAGCAGGGAGTCCCAGGTGTCGCCTTTCAGGTAGCGGGCGTAAACATCGTAGTAGTTACGGGCGTTCTGTTCGGTGATCTGCACGCTGACATCGCCCGGGATCTGGTCGTTGCGTTTGTAAGCACCCATCGACTGCTGGTAATTGAACGGATACCGGCGCGCGATCGTCCCCGTGCTCGCCTTTGTTGCGTACAACCAATTTTCCATATCGTCCTGCTCGGTCATCCCCGCCGGACCGGAATAGCGCATGTAGAAACGCCGCAGGACGTCCTTTACTTCGGCGGGCGCGTCCGAATCGACGAGGAAGAAGCGCCAAGCCTCGGTTTCCGTCGGGCTGTGCGGATGCCAGACGCACAAGCCACGCGGTTGCCGCCCGTGATAGGAGGTATTGGGGAACAAGTTTCCAGTGAACGGCATGATGCGGGCTTTGTCGCCGAGCCGCTTTTTACGCTCGTGGAAGCAGTGGCGGAAATACTCATCGACGATGGGATACTGCTGATAGCCAGCCTGATAATCGAATTCTTCCGGCATCCAGACGCTGTGGACGCCATGCCCCTGCGGGTAGCTGACCCACACATGCTGGCCTTTGTTGTATTCGTTGTCACGCCGTCCAGTCTGTCCCGCCCGCGCGGACGGCCCGATCCCGATCATGTCCACCGAACGGTGTGACGGATTGTGATAGGTGTCGCCGAGGAAATTCTCCGCCGCGAACTTCCAGTTCGCCGGCAGGATCCACTTGTGGATACCAATCACCTCCGACCCGCCGGGCCGGCCATCGCGGCAGTCCAGAACCTGATCCAGGTGGTCCACCGCCTCGCCCAGATAGGTCATGAAATCCGGTGCTTCTGCGTCCCAGGACGCCCAGACCGTGCCTTTATACAGATGCAACTTGGGCACCTCGATCAGTGACCACTCGGAGCGGTCCAACTGCCCTTCGTACAGAACGCGATACAGCGGCACGCCTTGCAGCTTGCCATCGGTCGTATAGCTCCACGAATGATAGGGGCAGACGAACAGCGAGGTATTGCCGGATTCGTAACGGCACACCTTCATCCCGCGGTGCCGGCAGGAGTTCAGGAACACATGCACCGCGCCCTTGGTATCGCGGCACAGGATCACGGATTCCTCACCCATGCGCGAAACGAAGAAATCGCCCGGATTGGGAATCTGGCTCTCGTGCCCAACGAACAGCCACGCTCGGGTGAACAGTTTTTCCAATTCTTCTTTATGGAACTCAGGCGAGACAAAGATATCGCGGCTGATCGTACCCCTGGCGGCGTCGATCATCTGGTCGATGGGCAGTATTGTTGTCATTCTGCCGTCCTCCCTGCTTTTTTTGTTTCAGCCCCAGCGAGATGCCGCCACGTCGTCCTCTTCCCGTGCATCCACCCAGGCGCCATTGCCGTCGGCGTAGTCTTCGCGCTTCCAGAATGGCGCTTTCGTCTTCAACCAGTCGATCAGGAACGCCGTCGCGTCCAGCGCCGCCTGCCGGTGCGAGGAGGCGGCGATCACCAGCACGATATTCTCGCCGGGCGTCATCGGACCGACGCGGTGGATGATCGTGCATCCCAACAGCGGCCAACGCTCGTTCGCCCGATCCGCGATCTGCGCGATCGCCCGCTCTGTCATCCCCGGGTAATGCTCCAACGTCATCCCAGTGACCTTGGAGCCAGACCCTTTGGCGTCGGCGCGTACGGTGCCGACGAAACAGCCAATGCCGCCGATATCGGTGCGGCCAGCCGTCAGCGCGGCGATCTCGGCGCCGACGTCGAAATCCTCGGTCTGGACTTTGATATGCACCATTGCCGTGGCACGGTACTCCGGGGGAAGCAGGGGTGTCCAGACACCAGCCGCCTCCACCCAATCTACGGGCAATAGACCGGCGTTATCTGCGAGCCATCCAGAATCCAGCTATCCAGGTCGAAGTGCCCAACCTCCAGCAGAAGCTGGGCCAACCGGCCCGCCTGATGATCCAGGACCAGCTTGCCGATCCCGGCCGTCGCCGCCCCGGCGTTACCCAGCGCACCGGCGGGGTTCAGGTCCTGGGTTTCCCAGCCAAACCCGACGCCGCCCTCGGGCGTCAGCATCGACGTGGTGCCCTCTTTGGCCAGCCACGCACTACGGAAGTCGGTCGCGTGCCGCATGCGCACGAGGTTCGGGCGCAGATGCAGCATCAGACTGGTTTCCACCAATCCGCCGTGGATTCCGTATTCCTGCTCCTCCCGGCTGAGCGCCACCTCCGGCGGCATTCCAAACCGGCTTGCCGAGGCGCCAACCGCGAACATGCCGTCGCCGCGCAGCCGACGGCAGACGATATCGACCACCTGAGGCTGACCGCCATGACTGTTCAGGATCACCATTCGCCGCACCCCGGCGCGCAGCACGCTGCGGCCGATCTCGGTCAGCACCGCGATCAGAGTCTCGGCGGACAATGTCAGCGTACCGGGAAACCGGATATGTTCGACCGACAGCCCAACCGACTGCATCGGAAGCGCAAAGACGGGTGCATCCTGGGGTAAGCGGTCCATCGCCGCCGCCAACAGGCCGGCGTTGATCGTCGCGTCCACGCTGACCGGCAAATGCGGCCCGTGCTGCTCGATCGCCGCCACTGGCAGGATCGCCACCGCATTCTCTGGCAGCGACTGGAAATCGGTCCAGGTCAGGTCCTGCCAATGCCTCGATACCGTCATGTCTTAATGCCCTTCACTGACCACGGATGAAGCAACCGCCCACTTTGATGGCAGCCGCCGGCCGACCCGATCGTTATTGCTGGTTGAATAATCAATGGCACGCTTCCTGCTAACAATCTCGGCATCGACGACAACTTTCCGAGGTGACTTAATGACAACGACGACCCGCCGTTCGGTTCTCGCTGGTGGCGCCGCTCTCACCTCGGCCGCCATCCTATCCCGGCCCGCCAGGGCTGCCACCAAGATCACCTTCCTGACAAGCTGGTTCGCGCAGGCGGAGCATGGCGGCTTCTATCAGGCCAAGGCAACGGGCCTATACGAGAAAGCCGGGCTGGACGTGACGATCAAAATGGGCGGCCCGCAGGTGAACGGCCTGCAACTGCTGACGGGCGGTGACGCCGACATCATCATGGGCTACGACATCCAGACCCTGGGCGCGGTCGCGAAAGGCCTGCCCGTTGTAACGATCGGCACGTCTTTCCAGTACGACCTGCAGGGCGTGATGACGCACGGCGACATCAGCGCGATCCCCGACCTGAAAGGCCACAAGATCCTGATCGCCAGCACCTCCCACGCCACGTTCTGGCCGTGGCTGAAGCAGCGCTTCGGGTTCACGGATGACATGGCGGGTGCCTATACATTCAATCTGCAACCGTTCCTGCTGGACAAGACCCTGGCCGTACAGGGTTACGCCACATCCGAACCGTTTGAGGCACGCAAGGAAGACCCCGGCCTGAAGTTCTTCCTGTTCGCCAAGGACGGTTACCCGCCCTATGGCAGCACGATGGTCACCACCAACGGCTTCGTCGCCAAAAACAAGCCGGCGGCAGCGGCGTTCGTGAAAGCATCGCTGGAGGGTTGGAAAGATTACTTCGCCAATCCGGCCCCGGCGAATGCGCTGATCAAGGCCGACAATCCGAAGATGACCGACGATCGCATCGACTACGCGATCAAGACGATGCAGGACATCAAGCTGCTCAACGGTGACGCCGCCGCCACCCAGGGCATCGGCGTGATGACCGAGGCGCGTTGGAAAGGCACCTTTGACTTCCTGGTCAAGGCCGACCTGCTGAAAGCCTCCACCGATTGGAAAAGCGCCTTCACCACGGAGTTCGTGAAGGACCTGCACATCATGATGCCATGAACGACTTTTCCGCCCCGATAACGGACGTCCCGGTCGTGGACGTCCTGTCGGCCGAGAAAATTTTCGCCAACGGCTTTCGCGGCCTGGCGCCGATCGACCTGTCGATCCAGCGCGGCGCGTTCGTCAGCCTTATCGGCCCATCCGGCTGCGGCAAAAGCACATTGCTGAAGCTGATCGCCAACCTGATCGAACCGAGCGACGGGCGGGTGCAATGGTGGCGTGGCGATTTCTCCAAGGTCGGTCAGGCGGGGCGGCAACTGGCGTTCGTGTTCCAGGACCCGACTCTGATGCCGTGGGCGCGCGTCGAAAACAACGTGCGCCTGCCGCTGGATTTCGCCGGTGTGGACAAGGCGGCGGCACGGACGCGGGTAGAAGCCGCGCTGGAACAGGTGGAACTGACGCAAGCCGCCCGTCGCTATCCAAGGCAGTTATCCGGCGGCATGAGGATGCGGGTTTCGATCGCCCGAGCACTGGTGACCGACCCGGACCTGCTGCTGATGGATGAACCATTCGGCGCGCTGGATGAATTCACCCGCAACCGGTTGGACGAGGACCTGGCTCGCCTGTCGTGGGAGCGCGGGTTGACCTCGGTATTCGTTACTCATTCGATCTACGAGGCGGTGTTCCTGTCCAGTCACATCATCGTCATGGCCGCCGCCCCCGGCCGCGTGTTCGCCGAATTCAGCGTCGATGAACCGCGTCCTCGTGGCGAGGAATTCCGCGCCTCCGCCCGCTTCGCGGCGCTATGTCGCGACCTGTCGGCGCTGCTGAGCGACGCCTCTTTCGCGAGCCGCGGATGATGCGCCCGTTGATGGATCGCGAATGGTTCGCCCCGGTCGTCGCCCCGCTGGTCGTCGGCACACTGCTGCTGGGCCTCTGGCAGTTCTGCTGCCGCGAATTCCAAATCCCCATCTACCTGTTTCCCGCGCCCTCCGATATTGCGCAAAGCCTGCTGGAGAATTGGCCCGACCTGCTGCATGCGCTGGGAAGCACGCTGAAGATCACCTTCGCCGCGTTCGCCTTGGCAACGACCCTGGGCGTCGCGACCGCCTTTCTGTTCATCCAGAGTCGCTGGATCGAAATGAGCCTTCTGCCCTACGCGGTGTTGTTGCAGGTGACTCCAATCGTCGCGGTTGCCCCGCTGATTATCATTCTGGTCAAGAACACTCCGCTGGCTCTGACCGCCTGCGCCACGGTGATCGCTCTGTTCCCCATCATTAGCAACACCACCATAGGCCTGCGCAGCGTCGATCCCGGCCTGCTGGCTTATTTTCGCATGAACAAGGTCGGACGCGCGCAGACGCTGTGGCGGCTGCGGGTGCCGAGTGCGCTGCCTTTCTTCATGGCCGGCCTACGAATTTCCAGTGGCCTGGCGTTGATCGGGGCCGTCGTCGCGGAATTCGTCGCGGGAACTGGTGGACGCAGCGCCGGCCTGGCGTACGAAATTCTGCAATCGGGCTTCCAGTTGGATATCCCACGTATGTTCGCGGCGTTGTTGTTGATCACAGTCACCGGCGTCGTCCTCTTTGGCCTCATGGTCGGACTCGATCGTCTTCTGCTCGGACATTGGCACGACAGTGCCGCAAAAACGGAAAGGTGAGGCAATGCTGACCACGCAACAAAAGACGCTGCGGAAGTTCTGGTACGCCACGATGCCGGTCAGCTACCTGACCGAGGGGCCGAAACCGTTCCGCCTGATGGACGAGGATATCGTGCTGTTCCTTGATGCCGACGGAAAGCCGGCCGCGCTGCGTGACCGCTGCTGCCATCGCACCGCGAAACTATCCAAGGGCTGGATGGACGAAGGCAATCTGGTGTGCGGATACCATGGCTGGACCTATGACCGCGACGGCAAGGTGGTTCGCATTCCGCAATACGACGCCGGCGCGAACCTGCCGCGCCACAAAGTTGAGTCGTTTCACTGTCAGGCCCGTTACGGCTACGTCTGGGTCGCGCTGGAAGAACCCTTGCAGCCGCTGTTCGACATCCCCGAAGACGGTGCGCCCGGTTTCCGCCGCATCTTCCAGTTTTATGACCAGTGGCAGACCGCCCCCCTTCGCCTGATGGAAAACAGTTTCGACAACGCCCATTTCGCCTTCGTGCATCGCGGCACGTTTGGCGACAACGCGCAGCCGAAGCCCAGCAAATACGAAATCGAGGAAACCGACTACGGCTTCGTCGCAACCACCGTCGTTGACATCGTCAACCCGCCCAAGGCCTTCAGGGTCACGGGCACGACCGAACCGACAACGACTCGTACCATGCGAAACCACTGGTATCTACCGTTCTGCCGCCGCATGGACATGACCTACCCCAGCGGCATCCGTCACATCATCATCAACTGCGCCACCCCGATCGACGACGGGCGCATCCAGTTGGTGCAACTGCTTTACCGCAACGACACAGAAGAACAGTGCAGCACGCAGGAACTGATCGATTGGGATGCCGCTGTCGTTTACGAGGACCGCGACATCCTGGAAGCCACCGACCCGGATGCCGCGCTGGATCTGGCACATCGGACGGAGGCACACATGACCTCCGACCGTCCCGGCCTGATCATGCGCCGCCGCCTGCTGGAGCTGTTGACGGAACACCAGGACCCGGAGGTGACGAAGAACTACGTTGCCACGGCCATCTAGTGCGGTGGCACAAAGCACCGCATCTTCCCGGGATTCAACAGCTCCAGCGGATCGGCCTGACGCTTGAACCCCAAGTGACCGGCGTCGATCATCTTATGCCCGGCGCCGACGCGCGCCGTCCCCGGCCGTTGCCGTTCGATTGTATCGAGCGCGGTGATATCCAGCACCATGCCGCCGTCCAGCGGCACGGCTTGTTCTGCCGCACCAGCGCCGGTTTGGTGGTCCACGGGATATCGCCAAGCTCCGCCAGAAGTTTTTCCATACCGTGACCCAAGCAAATCGGATGCCGACATGACGCCTTCCTGGTTTCCTACCACCCTGCCGCCCGATATCTGGCTGCGTAACGCCACTGTCCCGGCGACGCTGCTGGACGGCGTCGCGGGCGATGCCGAGGGCCTGGCCCGCGTCGATATTCGCCTGACCGGCGGCCAGATCGCCGCCGTCGCCCCCGTCGGAACAGCGACCGACGGCATCAACCTCGACCGCGGCCAACTCTGGCCCTGCTTCGTCGATGGGCATGTGCATCTCGACAAAACGCAAACCTGGCCGCGCCAGCCCAACGCAACCGGGACCCACCCCGGCGCCAAGGCCGCCGTCATTGCCGACCGAGGCAAGCACTACAGCGAAGCCGACATCGAACCGCGCTTCGAATTCGGCCTGCAATGCGCCTTCGCGCACGGCACCGCCGCGATCCGCACGCATCTGGACAGCTATTGGCCGGCCGCCAAGCCGCATTGGGCGGTGTTCCGCCGTCTCCGCGATGCATGGGCCGGTCGCATCGACCTGCAAGCCGTCAGCATCTGCCCGTTGGAGCGTTTCGCCGGCGACGACGGCATTGCCCTGGCCAACGAGGTCGCCGAGTCCGGGGGCATCCTGGGCATGACCACGACCGGAGAGGGCGGACAGGCCTCATCGCCCGAATTCCAGATCCTGCTCGACCGCTTCTTCTCCCTGGCCGAGGAACGCGGATTGGCCCTGGACCTTCACCTGGACGAAACCGGCGATTCGACTTCCCGGACGCTCGATACCGTCGCCCGTACCGCCATCCGCCGCGGCTTCAAAGCCCCGATCCAGGTCGGTCATGTCTGCTCTTTATCTGTCCAGACAGACGAGGACGCATCCGCCACTGTAGCCGCCTGTGCGGACGCCGGCCTGACCGTGATCAATCTACCGATGTGCAACATGTACTTGCAGGGCCGCCAGGCTGGCCGGACGCCGCGCTGGCGCGGCATCACCTTGGTGCATGAATTCCGAGCGGCCGGGGTCCCGGTTTCGTTCGCCTCCGACAATTGCCGTGACCCGTTCTACGCCTATGGCGACTACGACATGATGGAGGTCTATCGGGAGGCGGTCCGCATCGCCCAGCTCGACCACCCGTTCGGCACCTGGGCCAGCTCCGTTACCTCCACCCCCGCCGCGTCGTGCGGATTTTCGGACAGCCGCCGCATCGTTTCCGGCGCGGCCGCCGACCTGGTTCTGTTCCGGGGCCGATCCATGACCGAGTTGCTGGCCCGCCCACAGTCCGACCGGGTCGTCTTGCGCAATGGAAAGCCCATCGACACCACCCTGCCGGACTTCCGCGCGATGGACGCAGTCGTGGGGGCGCCATGACCAACGACTGGCGCGTGCCTGAAACGCGCGCTGCCGCCAACCTTCGACCCCGACTTTCGCCGGGAGGAAGCTTGGTGAAAATATCTGATATTTTTGAATTTACCATCATATTGGCCGCACGCCTGGAAGGCCTGTCACGATGATGCCCACCCCGTTCGTCGTGAAGGGTGCCGCCGACCTGCGTGCCTTCCGCATCGCCCCGAGCGACAGCAACTACTTCGCCTGCATGCTGGATCCATTGGCCGACGGCGTGTCGTTCACCCTGGTGGTGGAAATCTTCGAGCCAGGCGGCAAAACCCCACCCAACACCCACGGCATCGCCGAAGAAGCCTTCTTCGTGATGGCCGGTAGCGGCCGAGCACTTTGCGATGGGGAAAGCCGGGACATCAGTGCGGGCGATGTGTTGGTTCTGCGCCCCGGCACGGAACACGTCGTTGAAAATACCGGCACCGGCAAACTCTATTGCCTGACGATGATGACCCCAAACGAGGGCTTCGCCGAACTGATACGCAACGGCACGCCAGTCGAACTCACGGTCGAAGACCGCGCGGTCATCACGGGGAGGCGCACCTGACGCTCCTCCCGCGGGATAACCGGTTCGGCTAGGCCGCCACCTGCCGCCCGATGGCCTGCACGCCTTGGCGGCTGTCCATCCGCACAGTCCCTTTGCGGCTACCGCCGGGTTCCAGCATCGCACCATGGACCGCATCCTCGATCCGCTCCAGCAAGGTCGCCCTATGCCCCAACGCCGTCCGGCGCTCCGCCTCCAGCCCCGGGCGCATCATCGCCTGGCGTGTCGTGGTCGCCAGCACGGCGAGATTAGCCTGCAAAAACGCGGCGTGCTTCTGCGACAGGCGAACGGTAACGACATCATCCGACATTGATTGGACTCCCATCCATAGACATAATGATATGGCTTCGAACCGATCAGACCTACGCTGGCCGGCACGCCGACTTGATGTCCGTCAGCGGGCACCGCGTTTTCTCGGCAAGCGCCTCAAACGCCCCCGCCACGGAATCGTAGCGATGGGTCGGGCCGATCAGCGGCTGTAGAAACACGGTCTCCGCATTCCGCCACATGATCCAGCGACACAAATCGCTGGCCCCAAGGTGAAGCGCCAAAACTTCTTCGTATTCTTCCGTCTCCGAACCATGATCCAAACGGACAACCATCCGAAGGGCATTTGCCTCCGCCCAGCTTCTGATCAGAATCAGCTCGGCAATACTGAAAGAAAGGCCCTTGACGGATTTCGAAGGCAATCTGATGACGGACATCGTAGCCCCGCTTGGATTCAATTGATCACGGCGAGGAGAGGATAATCACACGAAATCGTGAGCAACAAGCGAAAGCTTCGATAAATCCGCATCGAGATCGGCACGAACACCAAGTCAACAAAAATGCGAATATTTCACCAAGAACTGATCTTATTCGAAACAATCGGCCGGTCAGCGTGTCCCGTAGAACCGATCCCCCGCATCGCCCAGTCCTGGACGGATATAGCCATTGCCGTCCAGCTCCCGGTCGATCGCCCCCGTGAAAACGGGCACGTCCGGATGCGACGCGGTGAATGCCGCGATTCCCTCCGGCGCCGCCAGCAGGCAAACGAACTTCATCGCCGTCACCCCCGCCTGTTTCAACCGGTCGGCGGCGGCAACCGCGGAATATCCAGTCGCCAACATCGGATCCACCAGAATCACAAGGCGTTCGGCCACATCGCTGGGGAGCTTCAGATAATATTCCACCGGCCGTAGCGTTGCGTGATCGCGATAGAGTCCGATGTGGCCAACCCGAGCGGAGGGGACCAGATCGAGCATGCCGTCGAGGATGCCGTTGCCGGCCCGCAGGATCGAGACGATGCACAACTTCTTTCCGGCCAGATGTTCGGCGCGCATGGTCTCCAACGGCGTTTCGATCTCCAGCGGTTCCAACTTCAGATCCCGAGTGACCTCATACGCCATCAACAGGCTAATTTCGCGAGCAACCTGCCGGAACAGCGCCGTGGTCGTATTCTTGTCGCGCAGCAGGGTCATCTTGTGCCGCAGCAGCGGATGATCCAGGACCGTCACATCAGCCATCTCACGCCCCTCGTTTCGCGGCCAGCACCCGCACGATCACCAACGAAACCAGGATAACGAAGAAAGAGAACACCGTCGTCAACGTCCCCAGCGCATAAAGCACCGGCGTCGTCACGCTGGTGGTCATGCCGAAGATTTCCAGCGGCAACGTGTTGTCACTACCGGCGGTCAGCAGCGTGCGGGCGAACTCGTCGTATGAAAGCGTGAACCCGAACAACGCGATCCCGATCACGCTGGGCAGGATGATCGGCAGCACGACATGGCGGAACGATTGCCATGGCGTCGCCCCCAGGTCGCGCGCCGCTTCCTCCCACGCTCGGTTGAAGCGGTTGAAGACGGCGAACATGATCAGCAGCCCGAACGGCAACGTCCAGGTCAGTTGCGCGCCGAACGCCGAACTGTACCAATCCGGATCGAACCCCAGTTGATTGAACAACAGCCCGACGCCCAGGCTGACCAGGATCGAGGGAATGATCAGGCTGGCGACGGTCAGCGTGAACAACGGCCCCGCGCCCCAGAACTTCCGCCGGAACGCCATCCCCGCCGCCAGCGAAACGACGACGGTGGTGACCATGACCATGGTTGCCAGCGTGAACGACCGGGTCAATGAGCCGCCGAAATCGCCCACCGCCTGGGTCTGGAACAACCGTGCGAACCAGTGCAGGGACACGCCGTTCATGGGGAATGTCAGCCCACCGTCCGGTCCCTGAAACGACAGGACCAGGATGGTCAGCGTTGGCCCGTACAGGAACAGAATGAACAGGCCCAGCACGCCCAGCAGGACGTAGCGGCGAAAGGTTCCGGTCATCACAGCTCTTTCCGGATATCGACGATGCGCAGGATGGCCCCGATCATCATCAGCACGATCGCCAGCAAAACCACCGCGTTGGCGCAGGCCGCGGGATATTGCAGCAAGGAAATCTGATTGGAGATCATCAGTCCGACCGACGCGCTCTGGCCGCCACTCATGAGCCTTACGGTGACAAAATCGCCCATCACCATGGTGACGACGAAAATCGATCCGATGGCGATGCCGGACTTCGAAAGCGGCAGCACCACGGTGGTGATGGTCCGCCACCAGCCGGCGCCGTTATCGAGGGCCGCCTCCAGCAGCCGCCGGTCGATCCGCATCATGGTGTTGAAGATCGGCGTCACCATGAACAATGCGTAGAGATGCGTATAGGCCAGCACGACGGCGAAGTCGGAGAACAGCAGGAACTCCAGCGGCTGATGGATCAGCCCCAGCTTCAGCAAGGCGCTGTTCAGCAAGCCCTCCCGCCCGAGGAACGGAATCCAGGAGATCATGCGAATGATGTTGGAGGTCAGGAACGGAACGGTGCAGACCAGGAACAACACCATTTGCGTGGTGCGGCTGCGGATTTCGAACGCCAGCACATAGGCGACGGTGAACCCCAGCACGACGGTCACCGCCCACACGATGACCGTGAAGCGGAACGTGTTCAGGTAGGTTCGCCAGGTGACCGCCGATCCCAGCACGTCAGTGTAGTTGGTCAACTGGAATGCCGGAATAATCTGGACGCTGTCGTAGTCGAAGAAGCTGACCACCACCAGGACGAACATCGGAATCAGCAGGAAGAAGACCAATATCAAGGCAAGGGGAGCGGCCTGCAAAAACGGAACCGGTTTTAGCCGCGCCATACACTTACCCCATGGATTCAATCCCGATCAGCTAAGCAATTTCCCTGCCATCATCCCAGCACCGCCGCCAGGCGCGCCACCACGGCGGGCGCGTCTTCCACCGCGACATTGGCGAACCCCAGCAACAGCCCTTGACCATGATCGTGTGCCATCGTCAGCGTGGACAATGCGGAGGGCGCCAAACCCGCCGCGGCCGCCCGCTTCGCCAGCGCCGCGTCGTCCTCGCACCCTGGAAAGCGAGCCAGCAAATGCATCCCGCCGGCCGCCATCTCCACACTGACGCGCGCACCGAACACCGCTTCCAGGGCTGCGGCCAAGCCCTTCCGCCGTTCCCCATACAATATCCGCATCCGCCTGATATGCCGGGCAAAATGGCCCTTCCGCATGAAAGTGGCGACGACATTCTGCTCCAGCGCCGGTTGCCCCAGGGTCAGCAGCCTGGCGGCCCGCGCGAAGGCGGTTGCCAGTTCCGGCGGCACCACCAGATAGCCAAGGCGCAGCGCCGGAAACAGCACCTTGCTGAAGGTGCCTGCGTAAAGCACACGCTGCCCGCGATCGAGGCTCTTCAACGATGGCAGCGGGCGGCCGACATAGCGAAACTCGCTGTCGTAATCGTCCTCCAGGATCCACGATCCTCCGTCCCCGGCCCAGGCCAGAAGCTCCAGCCGGCGCGGCAGGGACAGCGCCACGCCGGTTGGGCATTGATGGGTTGGCGTCAACACGGCCAGCTTCGCTTTCGGCGCCGTCGTAATCCCGGATGAGACCCGCAATCCATCCCGATCGACCCGGATCGGCACGACGCGCACGCCCGCCGACTCCAGCGCCTGACGGGTCAGGTAATAACCGGGGTCCTCCACCCACACAGGATCGCCCGGCCGCAGCAGCACATTCCGAACCAGCGACAACGCGCCCTGATAGCCGGCCGTGATCAGCACCTGCCCAGCGGAACAGTGGATACCCCGAGCGACGCTTAGATAGGCGGCAACCGCTTCGCGCAGAGCAGTCACACCAGTCGGGTCAACCGCCGCCAGATCCGTCGCTTGCGCGGACCTTGCCGCCTGCACCGTCAGCGCGGACCACAGTTTCCGGGGAAACATATCCAACGCCGGCAGACCCATTTGAAACGGCAACGGGCCAGCTCGCTCTGGCGCGCGCGCCTCGGCGAACATATCCGGGGTATGGGCGATCGCTTCGATCCGCGAGCCCGCCACGCCGGATGTCCGCGTCCCGCCCGACCCATGCGTTACAACCGCGCCCTCACCGGCCAGCAGCGCGTACGCCGCATCGACCGTTCCGCGAGCGACGCCAAGCTGGGCAGCCAGCGCGCGGGCCGACGGCAATCGCGCGCCGGCGGCGATGTGGCCGCTGGCGATGGCCGAACGAACCCGCACCGCGATCTGTAGGAACAGCGGTTCGGTCACGGTCGGATCAAGCGTTAGGTTCAGCGTCATGGACCAGTCAAAATGCCCGTTCTTGGCACTTAACGCTATGCCACCTTAAGCGCCCATTAGGCGAGCCCAGAAACACAGGAACTTGCCATGTCCCATCGACAAAGACCCACACTGCGCGAAATCGCACCCGATGCCTACCGCGCCGTATCAGGGGTCGAGGCCTATATTACCCGTTGCGGGCTGGAAAAGTCATTGATCGAACTGGTGAAAATGCGCGCCTCCCAGATCAACGGCTGCGCCTTCTGCCTCAACATGCACAGCCAGCACGCTCGGGAACACGGCGAAACCGAGCAACGGCTGTATCTGCTGGATGCGTGGCGGGAGACGCCGTTTTATACCGAACGCGAACGCGCCGCCCTGGCCTGGACCGAACATCTGACGCGCCTGTCGTCCGCGCCGCCGCCCGATGCCGCCCACGACCATCTGTCCGACAGCTTTTCCCCAGTTGAAATCGCCAATCTTACGGTCCTGATCGGCCTGATCAATCTGTGGAACCGCATTGCGGTCGGCGGCGGCTTCCATCTGGAGGCAGCATGACCATCGACATCCGCCCCGTCACCACGGCAACGGAGCTGGAGGCCTGCTTCCCGGTGATGCGGGAATTGCGTCCGCACCTGACAAGCCCCGCCGAACTGATTGAACGTGCCATGCGTCAGTTCGGTCAGGGCTACCACCTGCTCGCTGCCTGGAAGGCCGATGCGGTCGTGGGCGCCGCAGGTTATCGGATACAGGAAAACCTGATCCGCGGGCGGTTCTGCTACGTGGACGACCTGGTCGTCGCCGGGTCGCACCGGCGCGACGGCCTCGGCGCACGACTGCTGGACGCGGCAGCAGACCAAGCGCGTGCCCAGGGGATCGACCGCCTGGTCCTCGACACCGGATTGGACAACCTACTCGGGCAGCGATTCTACTTCCGCTATGGAATGTTGCCCGCGGCCCTGCGCTTCGCCACGACATTGGACTGACCGATGAAGGAAATTCTATATATCTCGTGCAGTCCAAAAGGCACCGCGTCGATCAGCGACCGCTTCGGACAGGATGTTCTGGCCCAGCTCCGCGAGCAGCACCCATCGGCCACCTTCAACCGGCGCGATCTAACGGTAGCCACCCCGCCTTTTGTAGATGCCGCCTTCTGCGCCGCGATCATGAATCCCACTGGAGACGCCGCCGCCTTCGGCGCCTCCGACGTGCTGATCGACGAGCTCGACCGCGCGGACGCGGTTATCATCGCCACCCCGATGCACAACTACACCGTGCCGGCGGTACTGAAGGCATGGGTCGATCAGGTTGTCCGCATCCACCGTACGTTCGTCAGCACACCCTCCGGCAAGGTCGGCAAACTCAAAGACCGGCCGGTGTTCATCGTTGTCGCCTCGGGCGGCTGGTTCACCGGCCCGTCACCCACCGGAACGCCGCCTCAGCCCGACTTTCTGACGCCGTACCTGCGTGCCGTGCTGAACACGATCGGCCTGACGGATGTTCATTTTCTGATATTGGAAGGCGTGACCCGCGGCCCGGACATGCTGGCGAGCGCGCAGACGAAGGCGCGGGCGGCGCTGGATCGGATCGTCCCCACCGTCATCGCGAGGCACGCAGCGCCTCGCGATGAAAAACCCGGCGGTTCGGCCGCTACGCGGCGATGAACTCGTTCCATTTCTGGATCATATACCGATCCTCGTTCATCACCGAGTTCCAGCACGCGACCCGGCCCATCCGTTCGGTGAACGACCCGCCGTCACGCACCGCGCCAGCTTTCTCCATCACCTTGCCTTCCGGGCTGAGAATATCGGCGGCAGCCGGCTTACCCTCCATCCAGTAGCCCCACTCATCCGGCGACATGTTTTCTTTTGCCGTGTCGAGCACCGCGCTGTAGTAGCCCTGGCGGTTCAGATACGCCCCGACCCAGCCGGACAAATACCAGTTGATGTATTCGTACGCCACGTCCAGTTCCAACCCGCTCAGATGCTTGGCCAGGCCCAGGCCGCCAGCCCAGGCGCGATAGCCCTCGGCAAGCGGCTGATACTTGCACTGGATCCCCTTCGACCGCACCGCGGCCACCGCCGGCGACCACATCGACTGGATGATCACCTCGCCCGAGGCCATCAGGTTCACGCTCTCATCGAAGCTTTTCCAGAACGCGCGGAATTGCCCCGCCTTCTTTGCCTCGATCAGGAAAGCGACCGTCTTGTCGATCTCGGGCTTCGTCATGTTGCCCTTGTCACCGTATTTCAGGGTGCCGAGCGATTCCATGACCATCGCGGCGTCCATGATGCCGATGGACGGGATGTTCAGGATCGAGGCCTTGCCCTTGAACGCCGGATCGACCAGGTCTTTCCAGTTGTTGATCGGCCGCCCAACAAGATCGGGGCGGATGCCCAGCGTGTCGGCATTGTAGATGGTCGGGATCAGCGTCATCCAACCGGTCGCACCTTTTGCGAAGGCCTTCCCGTTCGGGCCATCGACGTATCCCACCGAATACGGCGCGGTGCCTTGGGCGACCGGACTTTCCGGCGTCAGCTTTCCCTTGGTGAAAATCGGCACGATCTTGTCGTAGTTCTTGATCTTCTTCGCATCCATCGGCTGCATCACGCCGGTGGGGAAGACTTTCTTGATCGAGAAATACTCAATATCCGCGATGTCATAGGACTTCGGCTGGGTCACCGCCTTCTGAATCACCGCGTCGGTATCCAGCGCGGTCATCTGCAGGGTGAACCCGAGGTCGGACTTCACCTTCTCGGCCACTGCATTCAGGTTCGACACGCCGGTGCCAAACTGCCGCAACGTGACATTCTTGATATTCTGCGCCCAGATCGTCGGGAAGCCCGTGATCGCCCCGCTGCCAGCCGCTATCCCCGCGGTGGCCAGAAGGGATCGGCGACCGAACCTACGTGACGTTGCCATGATGCTCCATGCTCCCGTTGTTACCCTCCCGGCCTTGCACGGGTCATGCCAGCGAAAAGCCCGCCGCATCGTTCACGTTTGACCAATAAGCAAGCACCCGCAGGTCAAACTGCATCACGGGATGGCAACCAACCGGTGAACATGGTCTATCCTGCACGCAACAGCGACAAGGAAGATCATGCGCGAGGCCCGGATCGCCGCACGCATCCGCAGCCCCTGGATCGCCGAGGTCATCGAAGACCCCCGCTCGGTTCTTTATACCGTGATGCCGCTCTATGACGGCGAAACCCTGGAACAACGACTGCACCGCAGCCCGCCCGTGTCCCGCGCCGAGGGCATCGCCATCGCCACCAAACTGGCCAAAGCGGTGGCGGCGTTGCACCGCGCTGGCGTCATCCACCGCGACATCAAGCCCGAGAACGTCATTCTGCAACCCAACGGGGGCTTGAAATTGCTGGACCTTGGCGTCGCCCGCCTTCCCAACATCGAGGACTTCCCGGCCAGCACGATTCCCGGCACCCCAAACTACATGGCGCCCGAACGGCGTCGTTTTAGTCGAACGCCATGAACAAGGCCTCGGCCACCAGGGCCGGCTTTTCGCTGCCCTCGATCTCCACCGTGCTCTCGAACGTCATCCGCACGCCGCCCCGCACGTCCTCCACACCCTTCAGCACCTGGGTCAGCCGCACCCGGGACCCGGCCGGCACCATGGAGGTGAACCGCACCTTGTTCGTCCCGTAATTGATCGCCCGCGATGTCTTCCGGATCCGATACACCGTCTCACCCAACCGGGGCAGCAGCGACAGCGTCAGATACCCGTGCGCGATGGTCTTGCCGCCCGGCATCTCCCGCTTCGCCCGCTCCACATCGACATGGATCCATTGGTGATCCCCCGTCGCGTCGGCGAACGCATTGATCATCGGCTGATCGACCAGCACCCATTCGCTGGTGCCGACTTTTTGACCGATATAAGCCTTCATATCCGCCGGACATTCGACTTCGAGCATTGCGCTTTCCTCCTTGGGTCGGCGCATGATGCCGTATTCCAATCGGCCCCGGCACCCCGGACCAACAAAATCCCCCCGGAGCCAACAAAAGGGCCAGAACCGGCTCAGACCGTCATCACGCGCGTTCGCTCCGGACGGTGCCACAGGCGGAGCGCAGTCATATCAAATGACGATACATAAATCATTTTTGGGGCATCACAAGGCGCGGATGGCATAATCCGCGCCTCACCATAGAAAGGCTATGAAGCGCTTTTGTTCGTCGTGTTCTTCTGGCGGATCAGCCTTACCTCGCAAAAAGTAGCGAACGCGATCCCGATCACTACACACAGAAGCAACGGCTGCTGTTGCACGACATCAAGAATGGACATCAGAAAAACTCCCATGTAAGAATGGTCAACCAAGACTACCAAGCAGTCGCGGACACGCCATTTGCGGCGGCCGTTTGGTCCTCGGGAAAAACGTCCGCTGCAACGGACACCCGAATGTTCACGAGAACGATTGGTTACAAATTGGTATCACCAATCGCGACGGTTTGAAATAAGAAAAACCAGCAAATATGGATCAATAGTTGGTCAATGTCCCATTTTACGGAATAATTCGGCGCCAGAGAGATGGGCTCGATGTCCCCAGCCCATCTCAACCGCCATTGCCTCCCGCCCCCAAATCCTCGAATCTTCCCTCAATCAATCCACGGGGGAAAACGAGCTCATGCCGGACACCTACGACTTCATCGTCACTGGCGCCGGGTCCGCCGGGTGCGCGATCGCCGGCCGCCTTGCCGAGTCCGGCCAATATCGCGTCCTGCTTCTTGAGGCCGGCCCGCCGGACAAGAACCCCTGGATCCACATCCCGCTCGGTTATGCAAAGACCTATGTGGACCCGTCGTTGAACTGGATGTTCGAAACCGAGCCGCAGCCGCAGATGCAAAACCGCCGCCTCTACCTCCCTCGCGGCAAGACACTGGGCGGATCGAGCTCCATCAACGGCATGGTGTACATCCGTGGCCATCACGCCGACTACGACGAATGGCGACAGCGCGGCTGCACCGGCTGGGACTGGGACTCCGTCCTGCCGTATTTCAAGAAAGCCGAGAACCAGGCGCGCGGCGAAAATGCCTATCACGGCACCGGCGGACCGCTTCACGTCAATGACCAGTCGGAAAAAGGCGAACTTTCCGAGGCCATGCTGGAAGCCTGCCAACAAGCCGGCATCCCGGCCAACCCCGACTTCAACGGCCCCAACCAAGAGGGTTGCGGCTACTATCAGACCACCACCAACAACAAACGCCGCTGGAGCGCCGCCAAGGCCTACCTGTCCAATCCGCCGCCGAACCTGACGATCCAGACCAACGCACACGCGACGAAGGTCGTCATCAAGAACGGCCGAGCGACGGGGGTTGAATATCAAAGCCCGGCCGGGCGGCAGGTCAGCGAAGCGCGCTATGAGGTCATTGTCTCCGGCGGCGCCTATGGCTCCCCGCAGCTTTTACAGCTCTCCGGCCTGGGCCCCGCGCAGCACCTGCAAGATATGGGCATCGACGTTGTCCGGGACATGCCGGCCGTCGGCTCCAACCTGCACGACCACTTCAATACCACCGCGAGTTGGCGGTGCAGCAAGCCGATCACCCTCAACGAGCTGAACAACAGCAAGTTGCGTCAGGTCGCCGCGGGTATCCGCTATGCCCTGTTCCGCACCGGACCCATGGCCAGCAACGGTATCACCGCCGGAGTTTTCACCCGCTCCGACATGCGGCTGGAGCGCCCCGATATCCAGATCAACCTGTTCGAATGGAGCACCAAGGAGCGCAGCCGCGATGGGGTGATCCCGCATCCGTTCCCGGGCTTCACCATGACCCCCGTCCACCTCCGCCCGGACGGCCGCGGCACCGTGCGACTTGGGAGCCCCGATCCGTTTGCCTGGCCCGCCGTGTTGTTCGACTATCTCAAGACGGATTACGACATCCAGGCAGCGCTAGCCGGCCTGCGCCTGGTGAGAAAGATCGCCGAGCAACCTGCCCTGAGGCCCTACGTCGTGTCGGAAATATTCCCCGGCGTGGACCTTCAGAACGACGATGACCTGCTGGACTATGTACGCCGTACCGGCGTCTCCAACCAACACCCCACCAGTTCCTGCGCCATGGGCAACGGGCCGAACACGGTGGTTGACCCGCGCCTGCGTGTTCACGGTGTCGCCGGGCTACGGGTTGCCGACGCCTCGATCATGCCGGTGGTCGTCGGCGGCAACACCAACGCGCCCACTATTATGATAGGCGAGAAAGCCGCCGCGATGATCCTGGAGGATGCGAAGGCCGGCACGCCCGGGATGGCCGCCTAACACGCCCGGCCATCCCGGCCTTGATACATGCCCCATCATCTCGCCCCCGGGGCTCCGGCCCCAGATCGGGTCGGAGCGTTATCGGCTGGGGTCGTTCCTTGACGGCACAGGTTCATCAAGGCCAGGAACCGTCGGCGGATCCGACAGGAAGGCGTTAAACAAACTACGGCGAACGCAGCGGACGCATCGCGTCTTGCGCGGTACGTCCCGCCATTTCCAGCAGCCGGTTCGTCGACTCGAACGCATGGTTGAGCGCGTCCAGATACAGGTCACGCTGCACCTCGGCCACTTCGACCATGGTCTTGCAGCGCAAGAGGTCCTGTGGCTTGTGCGCCGTAGCCTCCATGCTGTGGTCCACCATTTCGAACCAGGCATGCTGCATACTCGTCAGCCCGCGCCCCAGCGTCATGGCACTGGTCATCAATGCCTGCATGCGCCCGGCGGACTGTTCGGCGGCGTCACGGTAGATGTCCATCGCATGCGCGGCGGAGGACATCATATGATGGCTACGGCCAAAGTTGATATCTGCGACCTTGCCGCCAACATCGGCCGCGGTGCGGACGCCCATCAACATGGCGTCGCGGCTCTGTTCAGCCATCTTCGACGACATATTCGTGGCGGCCTGAACCGTCCCGGCCACCGTCTCTGTCATGCCCTGACCGGCGTCCTTTGCCCGGTCGGCGGTGTGCTGGGCGAACTTGCTGGTTTCGTCGATCGAATCCCTCGTCACCCTGGCAGCCGATTCGGCTGAACCCTGGCTGGACTTCGGGGCCTGGTCGGCCATCTTCCTTGCGTTCTCGCTGTTCTTTATCGTTTCTGACATGGTATGTGTCCTTATATCGATAATTCGGGGTCGCGCGTATGCGCTGAAAAAAGCCTCGTCCCTTCGGGCCGAGGATCGCCGCGGCTCCAGCGGCGCCGCATCGCATGATAGCCCGTCGGACCCTGATCCGGTTATTCACGGAGGCGTTACATCACTCGCTTCAGCCATCGCTCTTTCCGTTTCGGGACCGGATTCAGGAGCCGCCATGGGAATTGGACGCTCTGCCATCTGGCGGAATCCCTCAATCGCACGGCGCAACGCGACGGATCGTTTACTTTCCGGTTCCAGCACGAACAGCACCAGCGACCGCCCGGTTATTTCGTAGGTTTCACCTGTTTGAAATGTTTCCCTGGTGACGTCGTCGGGGATATTGGTGTCCAGCAGGCAACGCCAAATCTGTCCCCCCACGATTTCGGGCAGCGCGAAGTTGACCACCTCATGATGGGCGTTCAGCACCAGCAACGCGGTGGCATCCATCGCCGGCCGCTTGATCCCGCTGGCCTGCGCCCGCCCATCCAGCAGCATGCCGAAACACCGGGCATTGGCGTCGGCCCAATGCGCTTCCTCGATATCGGTGCCCGCCGGCGATAGCCAGCGAACATCGCGCACGTCCAGATCGGCGTTATATTCCCCGGTCAGGAAGCGGGTGCGCCGCAGGATCGGGAAAGACTGCCGCAGCACGATCACTTTCCGAACGAACTCGGCCAGTTCGACTTCTTTCTCGCCGAAATTCCAGTTGACCCAACTGATCTCATCGTCCTGGCAATAGGCGTTGTTGTTGCCAACTTGCGTGCGTCCGAACTCATCGCCCGCCAGCACCATCGGCGTGCCCTGCGACAACAGCAGGGTCGCCAGCATATTCCGCCTCTGCCGCTCCCTCAGCGCGGAGATTTCGGGATCGTCAGTCGGCCCCTCGGCACCGCAGTTCCAGGAATTGTTGTCGGAACTGCCGTCACGCCCGTCTTCGCCGTTCGCCTCGTTATGTTTGTCATTGTACGAAACGAGATCGTTCAGCGTGAATCCGTCATGGGCGGTAATGAAATTCACGCTGGCCCACGCCTTACGCCCACGCTGGGCGAAGGACTCGGCCGAAGCGGACATACGGGTCGCCATTTCGGCCTGCTTGCCTGGGTCCCCCTTCCAATAGGCTCTGACGGTATCGCGGAACTTGTCGTTCCATTCCGCCCAACCGGGTGGAAACCTGCCAACCTGGTAACCGCCAGGCCCGATGTCCCATGGCTCCGCGATCAGTTTGATGTTGGACAGAACTGGATCCTGCAGGCAACTCTGCAGGAACCCATGCGCTTCGTTGAAGCCATCGGATTCACGCGCCAGAATCGTGCCGAGGTCGAACCGGAACCCGTCGATATGCATCTCCGACGCCCAGTAGCGCAGGCTGTCGGTCACCATCTGGACACACCGGGCATGGCTCATGTTCAGGGTGTTACCGGTGCCGGTATCGTTGATGTAGTAACGTTGATTGTCCGGCATCAGCCGGTAATAGGAATGGTTGTCGATCCCGCGGAATGACAGGGTCGGTCCGTTCTCGTTACCCTCCGCGGTGTGGTTGTAAACCACGTCCAGGATCACCTCCAGGCCGGCGTCGTGCAGCCGGGCGACCATCTCCTTGAATTCCGCGAACACGAAGTCTGGCACGGCGGAATATCGGGGATCGGGCGCAAAGAAACCGATCGTGTTATAGCCCCAGTAGTTGGTCAGTCCCTTGTCCAGCAGGTGGCTGTCGTTGACGAAGGCGTGGATCGGCAGCAACTCGACAGAGGTGACTCCCAGGGTCTTGATGTAATCGACAACCTCCTTGCGTCCCAGGCCCGCGAAGGTGCCCCGCAGATGCTCCGGCACCGCCGGATGCAGCTTGGTGTAACCCCGCACATGGGTTTCGTAAATGATCGTCCGGTCCCACGGCACCGACGGCGCCCGCTCTCGCCCCCAGGTAAACGCAGGATCGATCACCCGGGACTTTGGCATGAACCGCGCGCTGTCGCGCTCATCGAACGTGGTGTCTTCCTGCCCCATTATGTAGCCAAATACCGCCGGATCCCACTGTAGGGCCCCGACATGCGCCTTGGCATATGGGTCGAGGCACAACTTGTTGGGATTGAAGCGGTGACCGGCATCCGGTTCGTACGGCCCATGGACACGATACCCGTATGTTGTCCCGGGCCGCGTATCCGGCACATAGCCATGCCAAACCTCGTTCGTGTATTCCGGCAGTTCAATCCGCTCCAGTTCCCGCCCGCCTGCGTCGTCGAACAGGCAAAGTTCAACCTTCGTCGCGTTGGCGGAGAACAACGCGAAATTGACGCCCAGTCCGTCCCAGGTTGCGCCGAGTTGATGATAGGAACCTTCACTGACACGGGATTTGATAAGGGCGGGGGGCATCGAGACCTCTCTTCTGCGGACGGAGAACAAAAAAAGGGGGCTCGATGCCCCCTTTTTCAGCTACTGGCCATTTAAGCCGTAAGTCGTCCAAGCACGTAGCCAATCGCCAGGGCGACGAGCGTGGCGACAACGGGCTGCGCCTTCACCACATCGCTGAACTGCGCGGCTGCCTGCTGTGCCTGGCCG
Source organism: Acetobacteraceae bacterium (assembly GCA_003506895.1). Lineage (GTDB taxonomy): Bacteria > Pseudomonadota > Alphaproteobacteria > Acetobacterales > Acetobacteraceae > Rhodopila. The sequence goes on from DNXO01000023.1 coordinate 52,806, forward strand.
GACGCCTGATTATACAGGCCCTGGGCCTGGGTTTTGGCGTCGCCGGTGACGTTGCCGACGGCCTCTTGCACGCGACCGCCAAACTCACGAGCCGTGCCCTCAATACCATCGTCCATATCAAGCCTCCTAACTTACCGGGGAAGTGAGGTAACGCTCGGCGGGGCCGTTGGTTCCACCGCAACAAGCGGGATGCGGGGCGGGGGAAAGCCCGCTACGATAAACCATGCAAAAAATTGATCTCGACACCAGCGCCTTGGCCCGGGAAATCACGGCGGAAGGCTATGCAACCCGCCACCTGCTCTCGCCCACGGCATGCGAGGAAATGATCGGGCTCTATGACGACGACGCGCGCTTCCGCAAACGGATTGTGATGGAGCACCGTGCCTACGGCCAGGGTGAATACAAATATTTCGCCTATCCGTTGCCCGATCCGGTCGCCGCGTTGCGCGCCGCGCTGTACCCCGCCCTGGCGGAGGTGGCAAACGGATGGCGCCGTACCCTGGGAGAAGACGGGGTTTTCCCCGCCACCTTGGATGCCTATCTGGCGCACTGCCATGCTGCCGGCCAAACCCGGCCGACGCCCTTGTTGCTGCGCTATGGTCCGGGCGGCTTCAACTGCCTGCATCAGGATCTCTATGGCGAGTTGGTGTTTCCCCTCCAGGCCGCGATCCTGCTCAACGAGCCAAACGCAGACTTCACCGGCGGCGAGTTCATTATGGTAGAGCAGCGCCCGCGCGCCCAGTCGCGCGGGATGGTCGTGCCGCTGCGCCGGGGCGAGGCGGTCATTTTTCCGGTACACCACCGGCCTGCCATCGGCACGCGCGGACCGTATCGGCTGACCATGCGCCACGGGGTCAGCCGCGTTCGTTCCGGCCGGCGCCACACGTTGGGCATCATCTTTCACGACGCGGCATAGCGCCGTTGTTCGCCCCTCAGGCGGCCTGCGCGTCCTGCTGAATCATGTCGGACGCCTTCTCCGCGATCATGATGGTCGGTGCATTGGTATTCCCTGCCACGATCACCGGCATAATGGACGCATCGACAACCCGCAGCCCGGCCATCCCGTGGACTCGCAGCCGGGAGTCCACCACCGCCATTGGGCCGCTGCCCATGCCGCAGGTTCCCACCGGATGCAGGTTCGATACGCCCCGCCGGCGCACATCCTCGGCGATTTCCTCATCCGTTCGCGTGGCAACGCCAGGGGCGGTCTCTTCCACCATCAGCTTCTGCAAGGCGTGCTGCCGAGCGATGGAGCGGGCGATGCGAACGCCGGCGATCATGACGCGCATGTCGTTTTCCGAACGCAAGAAGTTGAACTTGATCTCTGGCGGCGCGAACGGATCGTTGGCCTTCAGCCGCACCGTTCCCCGCCCCTCCGGCGCCAGATGCACCGGGCTGATCGAGATTCCCGGGAACGGATGAGAAATGATCCCGTCCGCCGTTCGGTCGATCGTGCTCCAGGCCGAGATGTTGAACTGCAAATCAGGCCGTTCCAGCCGCTTGTCGCTACGCACCAGCGCGCCGACATACATCCCATTGCCCGACATCGGCCCGGAACGCAGGAACACGTATTGTGCCCCCGCCAGCAGGCGGTGCGGCAGGCTGTATTGCAGCGCGTTCAACGACAGGTTCCGGGAAATCCGGTAGGTGCAGTAGGTGTTGAAATGGTCCTGCAGGTTGGACCCGACGCCCGGCATGTCATGCACGACGTCCACGCCCATCTCGGTCAGGTGCTGCCCGGGCCCAACGCCCGACAGTTGCAGCAACTGGGGTGAGCCGTAGGCGCCGCCCGAGACGATCACTTCCCGCCCGGCCAGCGCCGTTTCCAGTCCGCGTGGGGTGCGGAATTCGACCCCGATCGCCTTCTTGCCGTCGAGCAGCACGCGGGTGGCGTGCGCGTTCGTCGTGATGGTCAGATTGGGCCGGGTCTTGGCGATCTTCAGATAGGCCGCCGCCGTGCTCCAGCGTCGCTTGTCCTTGGTGGTGGTCTGGTAATAGCCGCACCCCTCTTGCTTCGCGCCGTTAAAGTCGGGGTTAAAGGGGATGCCGGCCTGTTGGCAGGCCTCCAGCAACGCCTTGGCGATTTCCCATTCATACGGCTGGTTGGACACCCGCAGCGGTCCGCCGGACCCGTGATAATCATCGGCGCCGCGTTCGTTGTCCTCGGCCTTGCGGAAGTAGGGCAGCACGGAATCGTAGTCCCAGCCTTCGTTCCCCAACTGCCGCCACTGATCATAGTCCGCCGCGTTGCCGCGCATATAGATCATGCCGTTGATTGAGCTGGTCCCGCCGAGGACTTTCCCGCGCGGCTGATACATCGTCCGCCCGTTCAGTTCCTTTTCCGGTTCGGACTCGAATTTCCAGTTCAGCTTGGGATCGACGAAGGTTTTGGCATAACCCATGGGCGTATGGATCCAGAAGCTGGTGTCCTTGCCGCCGGCTTCCAGCAGCAGGACCTTGTAGCGTCCGGATTCCGTCAGCCTGGCGGCCAGCACGCACCCCGCCGATCCCGCCCCGGTGATGATATAGTCGTAGCTTCCCGGCATGTTTCGCTCCCCGCTCCGTTGCGAAGCAGGATCGCGCGCGGCGCGGACGTTGGCAATCCAGGCGGCGGTCAGTGACGGCCGCCGAACCGCCAGTCCAAAATCTCGATATCCGCGTAGAGGCCAGCCCGCACATACGGCTCGTCGGCCAGCATGGCCTCAACCGCCGCCCGTGACGGCAGTTCGATCAGCATCGCGCTGCCAACCCACTCGGACTCGTCATCCGACAGCAACGGCCCGCGCGCGATAAAATGCTCCTGGTAGCCGTTTTCGACGAAATACCGCCGATGCGCCTCCAACAGCCCGTCGCGCGTGTTGCTGACCCCCGGCTTGCCGTGGCCAATCACCAAAAATCGCTGGTTGTTCTCCGGATCTCCCCGGAACTGCCACATCGTCCGCCCCAGGGCGTTTCGCCAGCGCCGCACCATCACGTCGCGGAAGACCCCGGCTTTGTAATACGGCTCCTCGAACGCAAACCGCCGAACCGCGGCATCATCCGGAAGATCGAGGATATGCATGCTGCCCGTCGGAGCCGACCGGTCGGGGGTCAACGTCGGTCCGCGCGCAATCATGCGGTCGGCGTAACCATCCATGAACGACCAATGAGCTTCCAGAACCGCCTTGCGAACAGCGCCGGTATCCGGGTTGTCCCGGCAGTAGAAGAAATATTCCATGAATTCCTAATCCAGCTTTTTCAACATCTGCACGATCCCGCCCATGCAGACCTCGTCCCAATCCTCCTCGTCGTATCCGACGGACTGGTAAAACCCCGCGGCCTCCGGTGTCGCGTACACGACGGCCTTCGTGCAGCCCAGTCCGCGCACGAACTGTTCGGCATGTTCCAGCATCACGCGCCCATGCCCGCCGCCCTGGAATGCCGGGTCGATCGCCACCAGGCGCAACGCCGCGGCCTGATTTTTCAGGTCGTCCACCTGGATCGCGCCGATCGGCTTCTCCTGCAGGAACAGCACCAGCGGATGACAATCCGAGGAAACAGGCTCATCCGGCTTGGGCAAGTGAAACACCCGCCGGCGTATCCCGTGATACGCCTGCCAATCATGATCGCATTGCGGCGAATCCAGGCGGTAACACCCTTCGCCTTTTGGCCGATCGGCTGGCATTCTGCCTGTCCCGTTCCTTCCTCGCCAACACGATAGGGCGCCGTCTCGCGAAAAGCGAGCGCGCCTTGAAGCCGCGAAAGTCAGCAGGGTCCTGGCGCCGAATCACCGCATCTGGAACAGTATTGCATTCACCGGCAGGAGTTTGGGCGCATGGCGATCGTCATTACCGTCGCGCAGCAGAAGGGCGGCACCGGCAAAACCACACTGGCAGCCAATCTGGCCGCCGCCCTGGCGCCTGTGCGAAAGATCGCACTGCTGGACATTGACCCTCAGCACAGCCTGACCCGCTGGCACGATCTGCGCCCCAAGACCGCGGCGAAGCTCAGTTTTTCCGATGTCTCCGGCTGGCGCGTGACCGGCGAGCTGGACCGGCTGAAAGCCGCCCACGACGTCGTGATCATCGACAGCCCGCCACAGATCGATACCGATGCGCGCCTGGCGATCCGGGGTGCCAATCTGGTGCTGATCCCGGTGCAACCAAGCCCGCCGGACGTCTGGGCCGCCGAGGGGACACTGAAACTGGCCGCCAACGAGAAGCGCAAAGCCGCGATCGTGCTCAACCGCGTCCCCTCCTCGGGGAAATTGCGCGAAACCATGGCCGCCCAGATGCAGCAGGACGGCAAACCCCTGCTGACTGCCACGATCGGCAACCGAACGGGCTTCGCCGCCGCCTTCGCGGAGGGCCTCGGTGTGACGGAAGCTGCCCCTCGATCAATCGCCGCGAATGAGTTACGTGCCCTGCTGAGCGAGTTACTGGAGATGATCGGATGACGGTTTACGCGGGTCTGAAGGCGCTGCACCTTCTTTGTGCGGTGCTATGGGTGGGCGGCATGTTCTTCGCCTATGTCGTGCTGCGCCCCAGCATGGCCGCGATCGAGGCGCCCCAACGCATGATGCTGCATACGCGGGTGTTCAGGAAGTTCTTCCTGGTGATCTGGCACGCCATGCCCGTCGCCATCCTCACCGGCTTCGCGATGATCGGCATCCGCTGGGACATGGCGACCGCGCCGTGGCAGATCAACGCGATGATGGCGCTGGGTCTGCTGATGGGCGCGGTCTTCCTGGCGATCTTCTTCGGCCCCTACCGCCAGTTCCGCCGCACCACCGACCGCAACCGGATGGCCTCCACCCTGGACAGCATCCGCAAACTGATCGGGGTGAATCTGGTGCTGGGTTTGGTGACGGTTATCGTGGCAGGGCTGCTGTAGGCTGAAACAACCGCCGTATCAGCATCGGCATGGACAGGCCCTGGACCAGGATCGTGAACACGACCACCGCATAACAGACCGCCAGCAGCGCCCCGCGATACGGCGAAGGCTCCAACGTCAGGGCCAGCGCGACGGAAATCCCGCCGCGCAGCCCGCCCCACGTCAGCACCGCGATCCCGCGCATTTTCGGCAGGCTTCGCAAGTGAACCAGGGTGGCCGGCACGGCAACGCTGATCAACCGTGTCACTAGCGCCAGCCCAATCCCGGCCGCCGCGGCGACCAGCAGCCGCTCGTTGATTTCCACCGACAGCAGCGCGAATCCCATCAGCAGGAACAGGACCGCGTTCAGCAGCTCATCCATCAAGCCCCAGAACAAAACGACCTCCCTCCGTGAACGATCCGTCATCGCGTATCGCGTCGATCGGTGCCCGGTCAGCAGACCCGCGACCACAACCGCCAACGGGCCGGAGACATGAAGCGCCGCCGCGACGCTGTAGGTGACCGTTACCAGGGCCAGCGTGATGGTCAGCTCCAACGCCGGCTCATCCGCCAGCAGCAGCGCCCGGTAGGCGAAATACCCGGTGAGAAAACCGAGAATGATACCGCCGCCAGCCTCGATCAGAAGCTCCATTCCGATCATCCCGGCGGTGGAGACATGGCCATTGGCCCACTCCAGCGTGACGGCGAAGATCACGACGGCGACCCCGTCGTTGAACAGGCTCTCGCCGCTGACCACGGCAAGCAGCCGGGGCGGCAACCCGGCGTCCTTCAGCAGCCCGCCAACCGCGATCGGGTCGGTCGGTGCAAGCAGGGCACCCAGGGCGAAGCACCACGGCAATGGCACGGAGCCGCCGAAGACGTACCAGATGCCGGTCCCGTAAAGCCCTGTCGCCAGCACCACGCCGATCGTGGCCAGTGCCAAAACCGTCCATTTTTGGTCGCGAAGGCTGTCCATGTCGACGTGCAGGCTGCCGGCGAACAGCATGAATGCCAGCAACCCATTCAGGAACACATGCGGCATATCGATCGACGCGACCAATTCGCCCCACCACTGCCGCAGATCGACTACGTCCACCGATCGGTCGATCAGAATAATGATGATCGACAGCACCAGAGATCCGGCCATCAGCCCGATCGGCCGCGGCAAATGCAGGTAGCGGTGATTGACCAGCCCTAGGGTCGCGATCAGCAGCAGCAGGACGGAAACGAATTCGAACGAGGACATCCGGGACACTTCGCACGCGTTGCGCGGTTTGGGTATCTCTCGCAAAGTAAGGATATCGACAGGGGAGAAAACCGATGGAAGTACGTCTGGACGGCCGGACCGCGATCATTACCGGGGCCAGCAAAGGCCTGGGTCTTGCCATGGCGAAGGAATTCGCCGCCTCCGGCGCCAACGTCGCCATCCTGGCACGCAGCGCCGACACACTCGCCGAGGCTCGGGCGTTCGCCTCCGACGGTGCCTCGGGCAAGGTCGCGACATTCCAGTGCGACGTGTCGAAGGCCGATGACATTTCAAAGACGTTCGCCGCCGTGATCGACACGTTTGGGCAGGTGGACATCCTGATCAACAACGCCGGCATCTCCCGCGCGATGCCCTCCGACCAAATCACCGACGAGATCTGGCAGGACGACCTGGACCTGAAGCTGTTCGCCGCGATCCGGCTGAGCCGGCTGTGCTGGCCGGGGATGAAAGAGCGCAAGTGGGGCCGCATCATCAACGTGCTGAACAGCGGCGCCAAAGCCCCTCGGGCGAATGGCGCCCCAACCGCGGTGTCACGCGCGGCGGGCATGGCGCTGATGAAGGTTCTCGCCGGCGAGGGCGCGCCGCACGGCATCCTCGTCAACGGCATGCTGGTGGGCCTGATCGACTCCGACCAGCACCGCCGGAAACACGCCCAGGCAGGGTCCAACGTGTCCTATGAGGAATTTGCCGCGAAGATGGGCGCCGCCGTGCCGCTGGGGCGCATCGGCAAGGCCGAGGAGTTCGCCGCCATGGCGTGCTTCCTGTGCAGCGACCATGCCGGCTTCACCACCGGCACGGCGATCAACATGGACGGCGGGGCGACCCCGGTCGTCTAAGCCCGCGTGACTCAGGCCGCTTTAGCAGCGGCCCGTTCGGCGATTAGCTGCTTCGTCAGAGGCAGCAAGTCCCGGCCATAGGCAATGTTGTCCGCCAGGGGGTTGAAGCCGCGGATCAGGAAGGTTGTCACGCCCAGATCGTAGTACTCGCACAGTGCCTCGGCGACCTGGCGCGGCGTGCCGACCAATGCCGTGGTGTTCCCGCTCGCGCCAGTCAGCAGCGCCGCACCGGTCCATAGACGTTTGTCCAGACGTTCGCCTTTCGCGGCAGCGGCGAGAATCCGCTTCGAGCCCTCATTCACCGGGTTGCGCGGCCCCAGACCCATGGCGGCGCGGCGCTCGATGATCCTCTGCTTGATCGACTCGGCACGAGCCCAGGCTTCGTCCTCGGTCTCCGCGAGGATCGGCCGCAGCGACAGGCTGACGCGGACCGTGCGGCTGTGCTTCGCTGCTTCGTTCCGCAGGCGGGTGGTAATTTCCCTGACCTGATCGTGGGTTTCGCCCCACAGAGCATAGACATCGGCGTGTTTGGCGCTGACCGCGATCGCCGCATCGGACGCGCCGCCGAAATAGATCGGAATGCAGGGCTGCTGCACGCAGCGCTGCGCGGTGGAGGTGCCGGCGAAACGATAGAACCGCCCCTCGTGATCGACGGTCGGGCCCGGTTCGGTCCATATCCGCTTCAGGATGGAGACGTATTCATCGGTGCGGGCGTAACGATCTTCCTTCGACAGCGTATCGCCATCGCGGAACTGATCCACGTCGTCGCCGCCGCTGATCACATGCATCGCCGCTCGGCCGCCGGTGATCTGGTCCAGGGTGGCGAACTTGCGGGCGGCGAGGGTGGGTGCCACGAAACCGGGGCGGTGGGCGACCAGAAACCCAAGCTTTTCGGTATGCGCGGCGGCAGACGCGGCGAGCAGAAAACCGTCCGGTCCGTCGGAGTAGTAGCCAACCAGCACTCTATCGAAGCCACCGGCCTCGGCCGCCTGGGCGAAGTCCTTGACGTAGCCGCGGTCGAAGATAACCGGCGGGGGCGGGATGATCTCCGACGCCTCCCGATGGTGGATCATGCCGATGAATTCGACGGTCATGGCGGGCTTCCTGTGTCTGTTGGCAGGACGGTAGCGCGGTTGGGGTGCAGTGTCATGGGTCGCGCAACACGCCGGGCACCAACGCCGCCAACCGGACGTAGTCGTCCAGTTCGTTGTAGGCGAACGCGGAAATACGCAGCCAAAGGGCGCCGTCCAGGGCATGCACCGGCGCGTCGGTGCCCGCCTCCATCAGCTTTCGGCGGATGCGCAGCGCGTGCTCCGGCGTAGGATCATCGACCGGCAGGCGGATCGTGGCCATCGCGCCGGCCGTCGCGCCGGTGGTGCCAACATTGGTGTTCAGCCGTTGCGCGATCAGGGCCGCCCCTTGCGCGGCGAGCGCCTTGTTGCGCGCCCGCAGTGACGCGCCGCCCAGTCTTTGGTGGAAGTCGAGCGCCGCCTCGATCGACAGGAAGCGGCTTGGGTCTGTGGTGCCGGTCCAGTCGAATTCCGCCAGGAAGCCCTGGCCATAGCCGTGGGAGATCGTCCCGGGATGCAATCCGGCCTGAGCCGGGGGCTTGGCATGCAGGAACGCGCAGCCTTTTGGGGCGCAGAGCCACTTGTGACAGTTGCCGACATACCAGTCGGCGCCGATTGCCTCCAGGTCCAGATCGATCTGGCCGGGGGCGTGGGCGCCGTCCACCAGCACCCTGACGCCAGCCGCGTGACAGGCGGCGACGATCCGTTTGATCGGCAGAACGATGGCGCTGCCGGAGGTGATGTGGTCGATCACCGCAAGTTTCGTCCGCGAACCGAGCGTGGCGGTGACAGCGGCGATCAGGGCGTCCTCGGTCGGGTCAGGGAACGGGATGGTGGCTTGAACGATTCGTGCGCCGGCCCGTTCCGCCACGTATCGGATCGCGTTGTGTACGGCGCCGTAGGCGTGGCTGAGGATGGTTATCTGGTCACCTTCACGCAACGAAAGGCTTTTGATGACGGCGTTGCATCCGGTCGTGGCGTTATCGACGAAAACGATATGATCCGGGTCGGCATTCAGAAAGATGCCGAGCGCGCTTGCGGCTTTTCGGATGGCGCCGGGATAGACGGTGTTCATGAAGCGGCTGGGCTGACGTTCCATCCGGTCCTGCCATGCCCGTTGGGCCGCGATGACCGTGCGGGGGGTCGCCCCGAAGGATCCGTGGTTGACGGTCAGGAACGCGGGGTCGAGGTCCCATTCCGCATCGGAGGGGAAATCCAGATTTGTTGCCATGACAGGAGGCTACACGCGGCGGCGGGCGAGTTCCAGCTGGACGGGCGTGTTCCTGCCGAGACTTGTGGGTCTTCCTGAACGCGGAATCCCGATGATGGCCCCCTGCGGCAACCTGGGCGGCTGCGGATGGACCGCCCTTCTGAGGCTGAGATCGCCGAGGAACGCAGAGCGCTCGGAGAAAGCATCCGACAGCCCCGACCAACCAGATACCGGGGGTAGCGCAGCCGAGAAATCTTCTTGGCGATCTTGACGTCAAAAAAGGCCGAAGGCGGCCCCATCCTGTTCCTGTAAAGCTTCAGATCATGAAAGCCGGGTCGGAGGTCAGAGCGTGATCGCGGGAGGTTGGACCGAACGCGGACCTTAATCACCCTCTCGAACAAAGACCCTACAGCGTGGCGCCCCCGTCGATGGCGACCTCGGCGCCGGTGATGTAGCGGCTTTCGTCAGAGATCAGGAACAGCACCAAATCGGCGATTTCCTCGACCGTGCCCATGCGTTTCATCGGGACTAATTGCAGGCGCTGGCGGTTTTCCTCCGGCGTGCGGACATTCAGCATTTCCGTGTCAATCGGGCCGGGGTGAATGGAGTTCACCCGAATATTGCGATCGGCGAGATCCAGGGCGGCGGTCTTGGTCATCCCCCGCAGTGCCCATTTCGTTGCGCTGTACGCGAATGCTCGGGGGGAGCCTTTCAGGCCGGCGGTGGAGGAGATGTTGACGATGGCACCGCCGCCGGAACGCTCCATCAACGGAACGACGGCCTTCATGCCGAGGAACGGGCCAAGCTGGTTGATCGCGACGTGGCGTTGAAACAGGGCGGTGTCGGTTTCGAGCAGGCCCTTCGGCTGATAGATGCCGGCATTGTTGACGAGGCCGTGGAGACCACCGAGCGCAGTGGCGGCATCGATGGCTTTCTGCCAATCGGTCTCCGAGGAAACGTCGTGGCGGACGAATGTGGCGTTGTCCTGGCCTAACTCGTTGGCCAGTTGCTGGCCTTGGGATTCCAGGATGTCGGTGATGATGACGCGGGCGCCTTCGCGGACGAACAGGCGTGCCTCGGCGGCGCCCTGGCCGCGGGCGGCACCGGTAATGAGGATGATTTTGTTCTGTAGGCGGGGCATTGGGCGGTTCCTCCTGATTTTGGGTTCAGGAGAGGCGGATGGGGGTGGGATTGTCAAATTTTTGAGGAGGCAGGTCCCGGTCATGGTGGCCACAGGGCCACCATCCCCATCTTCAAATGTTTTAATGGGAGTGTGAATGGCGACGTCGTTACTCCGCCGTCCAGCCTCCATCCACCACCAGCGACGTGCCGGTAATCAACGCCGCCGCATCGCTGGCGAGGAACACGACGGACCCCATCAGGTCCTCCACCGTTCCCAGACGCCCCAGCTTTATCCGCCGCAGGACGTCGTCGCGGAACGCCACGTTCTCGAAGAACGGCTTGGTCAGCGGCGTTTCGATGAAGGTTGGGCCGATGGAATTCACCCGGATACCCAGCGGCGCGAGGTCGATCGCCATCGCTTTCGTCAGCCCCTCGATCCCGTGCTTGGTCATGCAATAGACCGTACGGTTCTGGCCGCCGACATGCCCCATCTGCGAGGAGATATGAATGATCGAACCCGGGATCTTCGCCGCCGCCATGTTGCGGACCACGGACTGGGCGACGAAGTAAGCCGCGCGCAGATTCAGGCCGGTGATGGCGTCGTAGTCGTCCTCGGTCACGTCAAGGAACGTCCGCGGGCGGTTGGTGCCGGCGTTGTTGACCAGGATATCGAACGGGTCGGCGGCGTCGATCGCGGCGCGGACGGCTGGTTGGTCGGTGACGTCCAGCACAAGCGTGTCGGCCTTACCGCCAATGGCGCGGATTTCGGCGGCGGCTTCGGTGATCTCGGTGCTGGTGCGCGCGACGAGGGTGACGTGGGCGCCGGCTTCCGCCAGGGCTGCGGCGGCGGCAAGGCCGATGCCTCGTCCGGCACCGGTGATCAGGGCGCGGCGGTTGTCCAAGCGCATGCTGGGGGTGCGAGGAAGGGTCATGATACGGCTTGCGATCCTAAGGCGTGGCTGGGGGGGCCTGGGG
>DNXO01000023.1:64378-64773 GCA_003506895.1 Acetobacteraceae bacterium
CTAAGGCGTGGCTGGCGGGCCTGGCGCCCGCCATGACACATTAGTTGACCTGGACGGCTTTGCCACGTGCCCGCGACAGGATTACGCTGGAAGCAGGTCCTCCAGCTTCCATTCCTCGGCGGAAGCCCCGGCCAACGCCTGGATGCGGGCTTCGTCGGCGCGCAGTTCCTCGGCCGGACCAGAATACACCATCTGACCATTCTCCAGCACGTAAGCGTGGTCGGAGATTTCCAGGCTCATGCGGACGTTCTGTTCGACCAGCAGGACAGAGATGCCCTCAGACCGCAGTTGCGCGACGATGCGGAAGACTTCCTTCACGATCAGCGGGGCGAGGCCCTGGCTGGGTTCATCCAGGATCAGCAAGCGCGGGTTCAGCAGCAGCGCGCGGCCGATCG
>DNXO01000023.1:65022-101734 GCA_003506895.1 Acetobacteraceae bacterium
GCAGCGCGCGGCCGATCGACAGCATTTCCTGTTCGCCGCCAGAGAGTTGGCGACCGAGATTGGATTTCCGCTCACCCAGCCGAGGAAACAGCTTGTAAACTCGCTCGATATCGTACGGGCCAGGCCGTTCAAGGGGAACGCGCAGGTTTTCATCCACCGTCAGGTTGGCGAAAACCTTGCGCCCCTCTGGCACGAAGCCGACGCCGGAGGCGGCAATCCGATACGGCGGCTGTCCTGTGATGTCCTTGCCGAACAGCGTCACCCGACCGGAGCGTGGTGGCGTCAGGCCAACGATGCTGCGCAGCGTCGTGGATTTTCCGGCACCGTTGCGGCCAAGAAGCGTTGTGATCTGCCCCTCGGCGACGGTCAGGCCGACATCGTGCAGGATGTGGCTTTTACCATAGTAGGTGTTTAGCCCCTCGGCTGTCAGGGCGCTCATTCGGCTTTCCCCAAATAGGCTTCTTGCACAATCGGGTTGTCGGCAATCTCGGCTGGCGTGCCTTCGGCCAGCATCTTCCCCTCACCGAGGACGGTGATTTTGTCGGCCAGGTTGAACACCACCCGCATGTCGTGCTCGATCAGCACGATCGTGTAGGCGCTTTGCTTATGCAGCCGACGGATCAGGTTGGCGACGGCATAGGTTTCGTGCTCGCCCATGCCGGCCGTGGGTTCGTCCAGCAGCAGCAGGCGGGGTTTTAACGTCAGGGCGGTGGCGATTTCAGCGGCGCGCTGATCGCCGTGGGAGAGTTCACCGACCAACCGATCTGCCTGGCTAGTCAGCCCACTCAGGGTCAACGCTTCATCGATCCCGCGCCTGACCTCAGCGGCTTGCGCGCTACCGAGCCAGAAACGCTGACGAAGGCCTTGCGAACTTTCAACGCCGATGCGGATGTTCTCCCGAACGGTCAGTTCGGGAAAGATCTCGGTGATCTGGAAGGTGCGCGCCATGCCCATGGCGACTCGCTCGGTGACCGCCATCTTGGTGACGACGGTTCCGTCGAAGACGATTTCGCCCTTGGTCGGCGCGAAGAAGCCAGAGATCATGTTGAAGAACGTGGTTTTCCCCGCCCCGTTCGGGCCGATGATCGCGCGTAACTCCCCGGCGGCAACCTGCATGGACACATCACTGACAGCCACCAGGCTGCCGAACTGCTTTGTTACGTTGCGGATGTCCAGCATGCTCATTTGCCGGTCCCCTTTTGCAGCATGCCCAGAAGGCCCCGGGGAAAGAACAGAACGACCAACACGAAGATCAGCCCGACGAAGGACATCCAGTTGACGGTCATCGACGAGATATAGTCCTGCAACACGACGAACAGCGCGGCGCCAATCAGCGGCCCCCAGAACGCGCGCATGCCACCCATCACGGTCATGATCACGATCTCCCCCGACAAGGAGTAGTGCAGGCCCATCGGGTCGGCGAAGTTGTTCAGCAGCGCATACAGCGCACCGGCCAACGCCGTGAAGCAGCACGAGATGGAGAACGACATCCAGATGTGCCGCTCGATCGGAATGCCGAGGAAGCGGGCCCGTCGTTCGTTTTCCCGGATCGCCACCAAGGTGCGGCCGAACGGGGAGGCAAGCAGCAGCGCCTGCAAGGCAGTGGCGACACCGAAGACGATCAGCAGGAAGTAATAGAACGCCGTCGGATTATTCGTGATATCGACCGTCATGAACCCAAGGTTCAATGGCGCTCGGGAGAACCCGCGCAGTCCGTCGTAGCCACCGGTCAGGCTGTCCCAGCTATAGGCGACGTAGAACGCGATCTGGCCAAACGCCACCGTCACCATGGCGAAATAGACGCCCCGGCGGCGGACGATCAGCGGCCCGAACAGGGTGCCAGCCAACCCGCCAAGCAGAACGCCGGCCAGCATCGCCAGCGGGGTGCTGGGCGTCAGGTATTTCAGCGTCAGGCCGGCCCCGTAGGCGCCCAAGCCAAAATAGGCGGCGTGGCCGAAGCTCATGACGCCGGTAAAACCGAGCAGCAGGTTGAAGGACATCGCGGCGAGGCCGAGGACGAGGACGCGCCCGGCCAGCGCCGTGTAGCCGCCCAGCATCGGGAGCCAAAGCGGGACCGTCAGCAGCAATGCCCAGATGATCGCGGTGGTCAGCCATGGGCGAGACTGCGGAGTGGCCGCCGTTGTTACGGCAACAGTGGTCGTGCTCATGTCATCATTCCTTCTTCGCCCATGAGACCTCGTGGCCGGAGGATCAGGACGACCAGCATGATGACGTAAATCACGGCCTCGCTGGCCGCGGGCCAGAAGACGGTGGTCAGGGCACCGGCGACGCCGATCAGCAGGCCGCCGAACAGCGTGCCGGTCAGGCTCCCCACACCGCCGACGATGATGGCGATGAAGCTGGGCATAAGCAGGTCGTCGCCCATGTTCGGGTTAAGTCCGATCTGCCCGGCCGCCAGCACCCCCGCGAGGCCGGCGAGCAAGGAGCCGACCGCGAAGTTGAACGACCGCAGCATGCCGACGTTTACCCCAAGTACGGACACCGTATCCAGGTCCAGCGTTCCCGCTCGGATACGGATACCGACGCGGGTGTGACGTAGGAAGAGAAACAGGCCGGTCACCGCGGCGATGACGATCGCCACCATGAAGATACGGTACCAAGTGATGAAGAACAGGTCCGCGGACAGCGGAGTGGCGAGACTGTCCGGAATGCTCATCGGCAGGCCGTTCGGCCCCCAGATGTAGCGGCACACGTCCTGTATGATGAACGCAAGGCCGAATGTCAGAAGTAGGCTGTACACCGGGTCGCGCGGGTAAACCCGGCGGATCATCAGGCGTTCGATCATAAAGCCGAAAACCGCGGTCAGGATGGGGGACACAAGTAGTGCCCCCCAGAACCCAATATACGGCGTCAACACGTAGGCAAAGTAGCCTCCCAAGGCGAGAAAGTTGCCATGGGCGAAATTGATGACGTTGGACAGATTGAGGATGAGCGACAGGCCCAGCGCCATCAGCACGTAGAACGCACCAATGATCAGACCGTTCGTGACATTGAACAGTACAAGTTGCAGCATTGGTCTGTTCCGAAGCTAGGCCGGATGGACCATTTTGCAGCCGGTTGATTCGACGGTGCCGGCGGCCTGCTCCCCATCGACCAGAGTGGTCATGGTAAACACATCGTCCGGGCTGGTTGTGGGCGGATGCACGTCGCCCACGAAGATATTCGCCATCAGTTCGTGGTCGCCCGCTCGATAGAACACCTTGCCAGGCTGAAGCGCCACGTCGGGCGGCAGTTCCAGGCCCTCCATCGCGAGGGCGAGCTTGGGGCCTTCAAGCGACTTGGCCTTCTCGGCACCGAGACGAACGGATTCAACGGCGACGAATCCGAACCAATGGCGGGCCGAGGGTGTCTTGCCGGTGACTTTGCGGAAGTCGGCGACGAAGGCCACCACCTCGGGGACATTTGGCTGGTTCCACCACCATTCCATCGCCCAGGACCCGGATTGCGCGTCGGCCGGGACAGCTTTGACCAATTCGAGTTCGAACAGGGCCCCGCCGAGGTGCATTTCCTTCTGCATGCCGAACTGGGTGAACTGCTTCATGCAGTTGATCTGCGCCAAACCGCCCATGTTGTTCAGTAGGACGTTAGGCTTATAGGCCTTGGCCTTGATCAGGCTCGCGGAGAAATCCGATGTGTTGATCGGCAACATTTCAGCCTGGAATTCGCCACCAAGCGCCTTCAGGTTCTTGACGAAGTTGTCCTGCAGCGTATGGCCATAGGCATAGTCGGGTGTAATGAAGAAGAAGCGCTTGCCGAAGCGCTTCACCAAATCGGTGGTGACGGCGGCCGCGTCCATCGACGTTGTGTTGCAGATGCGGAAGACGTTCCATTTGCAATCAGCGCCGGTGATCGGATCGGTGTGTCCGCCGGGCACGATGTGGAAGACCTTCAGCTCACTGGTTACCTGCGACATGGCATATGCGATGCCGGAATTCACGTCGCCGAAGATGACATCAACTTTGTCGCGCTCGATCAGCTTGCGGGTCTTCTGGACGCCGGTTCCCACGTCGTTGGCCGAGTCCTCTACCAGGAGTTCAACCTGACGGCCGAGGATGCCATTCTTCTTGTTGATACGATCGACCGCGTATTTCGCACCTTCGACCTCGCTGGCGGCGAGGGCAGAGAGGATGCCGGTGAGGGGATCGACCATTCCAATGCGCACGGGCACTTCGCCGCGTGCACTAATGATGGGAGGAGCCGCCAGCGCCGTGAGCGCAAGACCGGATTTGATAAGCGTGCGGCGGCCGAAGCCGGCTTCCATCATATTCTTCATGGACGTCTCCCTGGTCGGCAAATTTGCCTTTTGCGGCACCTGTGTCCGCTTTTATTCGTAGCCTTGGTTTGATATCCGCACCGGGGTGGGCCTGTCGAGAGCAAATATGACGTAACCTTGCGTGAACACCCCGCCCGGCGATGACACAAGGTGAAACCATATCGCCGATATCAAAGCTTGGCTCACTAATACGCGATCGGTATGCTGCGGCACCCTTAGGTGCTTTGATGAAAATACTCGTTTGGCAATGGGGCCGGCATGGGGCAGGCCCTCGCTTTGCTGCGTGTTTGGCCGATTCGTTACGCAGTGACCCAGGTGTGTCGGTGATCCTCTCGCTCAGCCGTGGCGCCGAAATCCTGGCTGGCCCCGACGCGCCGCAATGCGAAATGCCAGTGCGTACCTATAGAGGTCTTATTTCGTTCCTTTTTCGGCTCCTAACCGCTCCTGTCGCCCTGCTGCCGCTGATGATCAGGGTCTGGCGTTTGCGACCGGACATCGCGATCTGTGCGATGCCTGGCCCCTTGGACCTTCTGATGGCGGCGGCGCTCCGCCTGCTGGGTGTGCGGCTACTTGTGGTTGTGCATGAGGCGGAGGTTCACCCGGGTGACGGATATTCGTTCCAGATGGTATTGCAGCGATTGCTGTGTCGTTGCGCCGATGCTCTCGTTGCATTGAGCAGTCATGTCGGGTCGAAATTACGGGATCAGAATATTGTCGGCCCAAACAAACGTCCTCTGATTTCCCTCACTCATCCGCCTTTTCCGTTCGATCTGCCTGCACATGCGCGGTTGGCGGGACCGCCTCGTTTGCTTTTCTTCGGGCGCCTGCTGCCATACAAGGGTTTGGACCTACTGGCCGCCGCGATCAACATGCTGCCGCCGTCAATCGAGATTTCTGTTCGGGTCGTCGGCCGAGGTCCAGAATCCGATGGCCTAACAGCACTGCGGGCCTGTCCAAACGTTGTGATCGAGAACCGATGGGCGGCGGAGACAGAAGTTGGCGCGATCCTCGGTTGGGCAGACGCTTTGATCCTGCCCTATCGCGAGGCGAGCCAGAGCGGCGTCGCAGCGGCAGCGATCGCTTCCGGACGACCCGTCATCGCGACCCGCGTCGGTGGTCTGCAGGAGCAATTGTCTGGGTTTCCGCAGACGGTGCTATGCGAACCCGATCCTGTCAGCCTGGCGTGGGCTATTAGCCATTGGCTGGAGGCACCCCCGCCAGTCCAGCAATCGATAGATGCGACCCAGGCTTGGCGGCAGACTGCGTCTTCCTTGTTGGCAGCAACAAGGTCGGTATTGTCGCCGCTTCCGCCACGCCGCAGATGGCGGCGTCCCGTGCGGTGGATCGCCGCGCCCAGGCACGCGCCCTAGGCATCACTAAGCTCGGAACGCGCGTAATTCATGAAAAGGGCCGCAGCTCTTGCGTTGGCACGAGCGATGAGAAAAATGGTGGTGCGCGCGGCGAAAGTGCTATCCGAAGCTGACGTGGTCGTTGAGGCCCTTGGAGAATTCGGTGTTTGATCAGCAGTTAGCGCCCCCCGAGAAAATTGATCTCGAGAGTGTATTGCTTGCCGAACGGCCTTTGGGTGAGCGCAAGCGCGTCGTGCTTGTGTTCGATCAAGCCTACTCCGAACACGGCCTGGCGGTTTATGGCGCGGTTCATCTCCTAACTGGCCAACTCGGTGACACATTCTCGTATGAGGTATTTTGCTCCAGCACCTATCGGGGACCGAAATTCGCGGGCGCCGCTCGAGTTACGGTATCGCAACCGGAACATGGCCTGACCGCGGCTTTCGCTCGCATCCTAAAACGCATTCGCCGATCATTGATATCATACCATGTTATTGAATCCCCCGAACGCTGGGAGTCGAACCTCGAGCAAGGGGAGGAAAAGCTTCTGGAGTGCATCTTCGATGCCGACAATATACAGGCCTTGGTCGTGTTCTCGACCGACCCTGCCTTTGCCCTGCGCATTTCGCGGTTAGCTCACATATACGCTTCGGTTGAAACGCCGCATCTGACCGTTGTGACACCCAACGACCGGCTGGACGCGCGCACGGCCGCCGATCTGAAGTGGCTCGGCGTTCGAGTGCTTCGGGATGGCGATCTTGTCGTCGGGCGCCGTCAAGCGGTGGCGGCGGACGGCCCTGCGCCGGATGAACTCATCCCATCGGTGTTTTCGTTCCTTCCTGCGCGCGAGTACCCGCGGCAACTGACGAACCCAAGCAAGCAGGTCCACTGGCCGGCCTGGATTGGACGGGATTTGCCAAATCCAGCGCGTGTTCGCGATGTCGTACTGTTCGTGCGGCCGGACTGGATGAACTGCGGGAGCGGAACAACATTCGAGAACCTCGCTCGGTGGTTTAGAGAGCGTGATGCGCTATTGATTGACGTGGGAATTTGGCCCTATCGGGCGAATTTTGATTCCGCTGGCCGGCCGGTTCGGATTAAATCCGAACAGAACCAAATCCGAGCGGCGCTATATTTCTCCGCACGCATGTCGACGAGCCTGCCCCACCTGACGCGCCAGTTTGCCGGGCTGTTTCGCCGGTTCCCCTGGACCCTGGCGCGGCAGAAGTCATTTCAACATAGCCTCGCTGCGAAGCCCGGCCTAATGAGAAGGGCGATTCGGCACGCCAAGATCACGCATATTTATATAAATCACTACTTCACCTACGACTACGCTCGCGAATTCATCGCTGGCCGACCATTTTTCCTGGACACTCACGATGTTCAGACCGTGAATTTTATTCACTATAATCAATTGAATGCCCTCACCCGGCGGGTGGATCGGTTCGACGACTCTTTGCGGGATGAGATGGAGATCGCCGGGGTAGCACAACGACTCTGCTTCGTATCATCGGAGGAAATCGATCTGGCTGCGCGCTATATAGACCGCGATCGGCTCGACTACGTTCTACCTCTGCCACGGGTCGTGCCCTGTCTGGCAAAGCCACTCGCAGCGCCGGCACGGTTGCTGATCGTCGCCAGCAACAACGCAGGCAATGTGCAGAACCTGCATTGGTTCCTCACGCATGTTTGGCCCGTGGTGCTGCGATTATGCGGTGATCAGCCTTCTCCTTTGTTGCGGGTTTGTGGCAGCATCGATCGCGGCATGACCGATATCGAGGCTGCTGGAGTTGACTTCGTGGGTGTCGTCCCCGAGCTGCGGCCATACTACGACGAATGCGACTTGGTGATTTTGCCAGTCATTGTCGGCGGCGGCGTGGCGATCAAGACACTGGAAGCGGTGCTGCATGAACGCCCCGTTTTAGCGACGAGGCACGCTCTGCGTGGCCTGCCCTGCAGCGTCGTCGAGGCTATCGGTCACGAAGACGATCCCTTGGAGTTTGCGAAATCGCTTCTGGCGATCGTCACGGATTCCCTACGACATTCGGCCCAAGTAGAGAGATCTCGGCGCGCGTCGGAACTGCTTATTCGTCACTCATTTTATGACGTATTAGGAAGGGGCGTCGATTCGGTCCGCGTGCCCTCCAGGCCGCCACTTTGATGCCAAGCCGGTAGGGCGATCGACCTCGGATTAGCATGGGCCCTAAGCCCGCCTTGCGTGATCAGGAACCAAGCAAACCGATGGATCGGTAATGATCCAATCTGTCTTCGTGCAAAAAGAACCCGTTCGACCGTGGCGACTGCTCATCTGACAGGACCACGTGGTCGCCTTCAAGATCGGCATAGCGGTAGCCAGCCGGGTTAAGGCAACTGATAACATCGGCGTTGCGGTTGGCGCCCTCGATCATGATCAGCGGCTTATGCGTTGAGAGTGTTATTGGCGCCCCCCGGAGAACGTCGGCTTCAAACCCCTCAACGTCGATTTTCATCGCCGATATCGAGGAAACCTCGACATCAAAAGAGGCATTGCGCAAAACATCATCCAATCGTTCCGTATGCCAGAGCACTTCCGTGAACTGTAGCCGCGGCAGCTCCAGGTCGGGGTGATCCTGCATCATATGGTGCAGAATATTTTCGGGAATTGTCCAGGCCGTCTCCGACTCGATGGACGCAGAGCTTAGAGCACTGATACCTATTCCTTCGATGACTGGAATGACGAAGCGAGTTTCGCTGGTTGCCGTACCCAGACCCAAGTTGAGGTAGTCAAAATTCCCTGGACGCAGTTCCTTTATCCTCGCCAAACAGGGCACGTGCCACGGGTTGGGTTCGAACGATAGGACCTTGGATGTCGCACCCGCCGCCCAGATGCTGGCTGCGGCATAGCCATAGTTTGCGCCGATATCCAGAATCGTGCCGCTATCCTGATTGAAATGCTTGAAGATAACAAACTCGGGTTCGGAGAGATCGGACCGAGCAAGTATGTCCGGTATCCAGTCGGGATTGCTGTCGACCGTGACATCCTCAAAGCGGATCACCGACTGGCCGCCGATTTTCCGCTCCCCTATGATGAAATACCGGGCGATGGTGCTACAAATCAATTGTCGGCACTTAGCTTCTTTTCTATAGCGGACCTTGGCTTGGTCGGTCGCGGCCAACTGGACATTCAGTTGATCAAGCGCCTCACTGCTACGTTCGATCTGCTGATTAAGCTGATCAATCTGCTCATGATTTCGTACTACCTCTGCCGTCAGCGTTGCGATCATTTGGTCGCGACGCCTTCCGAAGATGTCCGAAAGCCATTCCACCATGGTTGATGCTCCAGATTACAAATCTTCTCACAATCAACCCACCATGCGCGACGAGCCTTACTCTCAGCAAGTCGTCCGCGCGGTATCGAAAGAAGCCAACCATAAAAACAGCAATGGCCCGCTGGTTACAGCGGGCCATGCGTTCAAGAGGTTAAGTGCGGATTAACCGGCGTTATAAATGTTAATATGCCCAGTCAACTGGGAGGTGCTCGTCAAGTTGGTAAACACCACCTTTGTATTATCCGACAATGTCAACGTGACCTGTCCACCTGTGACAGCCTCCGTTGGGGCCGCACCGTAGTTGTTGAAGCTGAATGTGTCGTTTGCGATATTGGCCACTGAGTCGGTCACGTAATCGATTGCGCCAGCCGTATGACCAGCAACAAACAAGTACAAATTGCTACCCGATCCGGCATTTAGCGTGTCGGAGCCAAACCCGACGGTTAGCGTATCTGCCCCGCTTCCCGTTGTGATCAGGTCGGCACCCGAACCTGCGAGGGTGCTAGAGCCAGGCAGATAGACATTGGCGTTGCCGGTTGCAGCGGCCGCGTTCAGCGTGACGTTTCCGGCTCCGGCGGAGTAGTCGAGATTGCCTGAGCCATTGAAGGTTACTGCGCTATTGGAAGAGCCAAAGATCGTCGATGTCGAACCGTTAACCCCCGATGCGACGTTCGCGGTTCCGTTGGCAACAAACAATACACCGCCGGCTCCGGCCGTCACGGTCGAAGAAACAGAACTGCCATAAATGGTCGAGGCGTTTGCGCCACCAACAAACGACAATGGCCCGCCACCGCCGTTTACGTAGAGGCCCGAGCTGCTGCCACCCGCCGTCACCGCCATGCCGCTGGCAAGCGCGTTGACCGTATCATTGGAGCCGAGATCCAGGACAGTCATTTGAGGACCGGAGGCACCACCCTGAAGATAGGCGCCGCTGCCGCTGAGAGTCGCCACCTCATTCCCGCCCAGGGCGTTGAAGATGTTGTTAGTTCCGGTATCCACGATCGTCAGGGTTTGGCCTGGAGAGCCACCCTGTATGAAGGCGTTAGTGCCCGATGTAGTCACGTTAACGGACGACGAAAGGGCGTTCAGAATACTATGGTCGCCGCCATCCTGGAACGAAACACTGCTGCCCGGCGCGCCGGATCCGGCGACGTACGTCCCAGATGCGCCGCCACCGACCGTCACATTGGTCTGAGCGAGACCCGCGAGGATAAGGTTATTGGAACCTGTTACGTTCGCAGTGAGGGTACCAAGGCCGCCGATGACGGTACCATTTCCACCGGCCGCGGTGACCGAGCTATTACCGATAACAACAGCGACGACGTCGTGCGTGCCACCCGATATTATGTTGGTGTTTCCGCTCGAGGAGACAACCGTACTGGTACCGTTTCCGGTCGCAACCGTCCCAGATCCGGCCACCACGATGTCGTTGGTGCCGTTGGCGGAAATGGCGAAATTGCCCGACGCCATGATCGTGTTGTTGCCACCCGTGGCCGCAACCGTGCTGTTTCCCGTTACGTTGAAGCTGCCACCCGCGGTTCCGCTGACGATCGCCACGTTGGAACCGGTCAGTGTCGGTGCCGTCGAACCAGCGGCAACCAAATAATTTATACCGCCAGGAATAGAGGCATTAACCGTCGCGCCGCCCTGTAGCACCACCTCATTGATTGTCGATCCAGAACCATTGGTTCCCGTGATCGTCGATAGACCACCGCTAACCGTGCTGGTTACCTCAGAGACCGTACTACCCGAGGGCGCGTTGGCCAGAAAATTACCGATGATGTTCGCCAGATTCAGCGGATCGGGGCCACCGACCGTCACGGTGTGCAGGCCCGACGCCCCTGGTAGTGTTACTCCCGCGATCGTCATCGAATTCTCCGTCCACACGCTGCTACCAAGGGCAACTTCAAGCCCAGACCGGCAATCTTCTGTCGCCCCCAACTCCACATCACGCGATCTTTCGATCACGGAGACGAGAGGAACCCAATCAGCGATCACCAAGCCTTGAGCATGTGCAGCATATACGCTATCGCGCCCGTGGCAAGAACAAAATGTTCCGCAAATGACTGATTCTCATTCAGCGACCATTCGCCCCCTCATTGCTGATATAGCGAAATATTTCGCCCTTGCGGTCGCCTGTAGTCATCATATCGTAATGTTGTGGAATGTTATCGAAATGCCAGTGGCAGCCAAATAAGAATTTGCCATCTCGGGTTGCATTTTTTCCCTGATCAATCAACCCGGCGGACAAAAATAGTGAATGCCCCTGTTGACGCAGTCAACCTATGCGGCACCCCATCAGGGACCGCCGCTTCGGTACCCCCTGAAAGCCGACCCCGGACCAACCGCGCCGCGGACCTGAAGGTCGTTCCGTCATTAGATCGGCCATCGGGTGGCCCTAGCTGTTTTACTTGGCGAAAGCGGGTCATACACACCCAAACCACGGATTTTGGCGCGGCAATCGTCACGTGAGGAAGCCATACTCCGCGTGGCAATCAACCTCGTTGCAATAAATGGACGTATTGAGATCGCACCACGCGATATTATCCACATTTAGTGGACTATTTTCCATTAATTAGATTTTTGGTCATGATACGTTCCCTTCGGGTCCTAGGCATCCACGTTCTAACCATGGGTGTAACGGTATTCGGGATTGACTAGTGATACTTTCTAACACTGAATACAGGCCGCCGCTTCTCCACAAATGCCCTCCGGCCCTCGACATAATCCTCCCCGGCAGAGCAGGCAGTCACCAAACGGTCACACGATTCCCGTCCGCCTTGGAACCCTTCACCTGTTGCCGGACCGTCTGCTTCAGCGCAGGCATCGTCATCGGGGGATTAGCGCCGATCGTCGCATGACAATGGTCGGCTTCGGGCAACCGATCAGCCGGCGACGGACCTCGCCGCTGACCCTCTCACACAGATCGTTTGCCTCGCAGGGGCTCGCAGCCAGCATACCCGCGGTACTCAGGGCGGCTTTCATCATCCACCTCCCTCCGGTCCCGGGATCGGAGCGATCCGGCTGGGATCGATCTCGATCCACACCGCACGGCCGATGTCGTGCATGTCGGTCGGCGGCGTGCTGACCCGCAGCCTGGTGTCCGAGTCGCCCGCGCGCACCACATATTCCCAATATTCGCCCAGATAGGCGCGCTCTTCGATCCGGCCTTCCACCCACCAGCTCTCACCGCGGTCGGCGGGCGGATTGTCGTGCAAAAGGATGGTCTGCGGACGCACCGAGAAACTGGCGCCGGGCACCTCACCCACAGGGGCGCTGGCGGCATGGACGTCGAAGCCCGGAAAGACGATCCGGTCACCGTCACGCCTGCCGTCCAAAAGGTTGGTACGCCCAATGAAGCCGGCAACAAAGCGAGTCTTCGGGCGGCGATACATCGATACCGGATCGTCAACCTGTTCGATTCTTCCCCGATTCATCACGACGATGCGGTCGCTGGTGACCATCGCCTCGGACTGGTCGTGGGTCACATAGACCGTGGTAATCTGAAACGCGTCGTGCAGGCGCCGGATCTCGCTGCGCATTTCCTCGCGCAGGTTGGCGTCCAGGTTAGACAGCGGCTCATCCAGCAGCAGCACCTCCGGTTCGATGACGATGGCTCGGGCCAGTGCCACACGCTGCTGCTGTCCGCCGGACAATTCGGCCGGGTAGCGGTCCTTCAGGTGACGAAGCTGCACCGTCTCCAGGATGCGGTTGACCCGTTCATCCACCTCGGACGACGATATCTTCCGCAATTTCAACCCGAAGGCGACATTCTGGCCAACCGTCATGTTGGGCCAGATGGCATAGCTCTGAAAGATCATCGACATGCAGCGCCGTTCGGGTGCAACAACATTGGATGGTGAGGACACGGTCTGGCCGTTCACCTCGATCCGCCCGGCCGTGGGCTTCATGAAGCCGGCGATCATCCGCAAAGTGGTGGTCTTGCCACAGCCGGACGGACCCAGCAGCGAGACGAACTCGCCCGGCCGCAACGACAACGAGATATCGATTACCGCCGGGGTCGAGCCGAAGCTCTTCCCCAGGCCAATCAGGGAAAGTTTGCTTTGGGTCATTGTTTCTCCCGGCGCAGCATGAAGTCGCGGCCCAGCAGCGCGGTGGCGATCCCAACGATAACGAGCGTCGAAACCAGCAAAAGGAAGCCAAGCGCGGCGAGGCTTTCGAAATTGCCCTCCTCGCTCATGTCCATCAGCATCACCGACATCGTGCGGGTCTTGGGGCCGTACAGGAACATCGCTGTGGACAGTTCCCTGGTTGCGGGAATGAACACCAGAAGCCAGGCGCCGATCAGGTTGCGCTTCATCAGCGGCGCCAGAACCTGGCGAATCGCCGTCAGCCGACCGCCTCCCAGGATCCGAACCGCCTCCTCCATTTCAGGATTGATCGTTCGGATCGCGGCATCGGCGTTGGCATAGCCGATCGGCAGGAACCGGGTCGCGAACGCCAGGATCAGGATAGTCGCCGTGCCGTAAAGCGAGAACGGCGGCGGGGCATAGGCGGAATAGAACGCGATCGCCAGCACGATGCCCGGCACCACGAACGGGGCCATGCACAGGAAACTGAGGACTCCAGCAAACGGCAACAGCCGCCGACTGGCGATGTAGGCGATCGACAGGCCCAGCGTAATGGCGATGCACGCCGCTGCGGCGGCATAGGTAAAGCTGTTTATGACCGATTGGGCGGCGGTATCGTGCTCGAACAACAGGTAAGTAAAATTGTGCAAAGTCAAGTTGTCTAGGCTCATGCCGCGGCCCCAGGCCTTGGAAAGCGCCGCCTGTCCCAACACTATATAAGGAAGCAGTACCGACAGGGACAGAATGAGCAGACAATACCCCAGCATGACCCAGCGCCAGGGGCCGATTTGCATGACCCGCCGCTCACCGCCCTTGCCGGTCAGCGCGACAAACCCGCGCCGGCGCACAAGTTGGCGCTGCAGGCCGAACATCACCACCGTGATCAACAACAGCGGCACCGCATACGCCGCGGCCACCTCCGCTCGGATCGGCTGGCTGAAGAACTGCAGCAACTGCGTAGTGACGACGTTAAACCGAGCGGGAATCGCGATCAGGGCGGGGGAGCCGAACAGGGCGATCGCTTCCAGGAAGGTCACGATCGCACCGCCCAGGATCGCGGGCAGGGCCATCGGCAGGGTAACGCGCAGGGTGGTGCGGATGATGCCCGCGCCCAGAATGTTGGCGGCGTCCTCCATTTCCGACGACACGAGGTCCAACGCCGCGGTGGTGAAGATGAACAGGTAGGGAAACGAGTAGATCGCGATATTGAACGTCAGTCCGCCGAACGAGTAAATGTTGAACAGCCCCTCATGCGCTCCGGTCGCCGCCATCCAGGCGCGGTTCAACCAGCCGGAATTCGGCCCAGCCAGCAAGATCCAGCCGATCGCGCCCAGATAAGGCGGCGTGACGAAGGCACCCAGCACCAGGAAGCGGATGATCCCCTTGCCCGGCATGTCGGTGCGCGACACCGCCCAGGCCATCGGCACGGCGAACAGCAGGCAAAGGACGGTGACTCCCGCGCCCAGGCGCAGCGAGTTCAGCATCGCGGTAATATAGCGCGGCCGCGAGTAGGCGGTGACGTAGTTCATCCAGGTGAACGCACCGGTGTCGGTGTCCTGCAAGCTGGTTTGCACCAGCCGGAACAGCGGATTCACCACCAGCACGATCAGCACCGCGGCCAGCACGACCCAAAGGATAATCAACGGATCGAATGGAAGCCGACGCCGCCGAATCGCCGGAAGCGACGTGCTCAAGAGCCATGCCTCCGGCGGTGGACCTGCTCGGTTGGGTCCATCAGTAGTTCTCTTGTTGACATCGTTCCCCCGCAAGACAGGCTAAGCGGCGGCGAACGGAATGACCAGACCCAGGACCCAACCTAACTCCCGAACGTATCCCGCCACTGCTCGATGACTTCCGGCACGCCCTTGCGGATTTCCTCGACCGTCAACTGGATCACCTTCTGGTCCCCCAGCGGGGGCATACCCGGACGCGGAGGAATCCCCTCCAGAATCGGTTCGCTGCCGTCGGCGGTGATCATCCGGGCATATTCCGGGCTCAACAGCCATTCCATGAACAGCTTGCCCGCGTTCGGATGCGGCGGATGCGCGGGAATCCCTGATGGAGTCACACACAAAACCAGCCCGTCCGACGGATGCACCACCCCCAGCGGATTGCCTTTGTCGATCGAGGCGTAGGCGTTGTTGGCGGCACCCACACCAACAAGGCATTCGCCTGCATTGATCAGCGTCATCGGATCGACGGCGGAGCGGCCGATGCGCGGATTGTTCTGCGCCAGTTTCTCGAAGAATTCCCAACCGTGGACTTTCTTGACGCCCAGGGCCCAGGTGCCGGTGCAACCGCTGAACGCGGGATGACCGGTAGCAACGCGGCCTTTCCATTTCGGGTCGAGCAGGTCGGTCCACGACCTTGGCACATCCTCGGGCTTCACCTTGTCCTTATTATAGATAAGGAAATAACGCGCGGCGTTGGTGACATAAGAAAATCCGGGGTCCGACAGCGCCGCGAACGGCGGCAGAAGCGCAGCCGCATTCGCGGGCGTGTATTCCGTCAGTTCGTGCCGCTCTTTCAGAATCGGCATGTGGGAAATGTCGGTGGTGCTGAACACGTCGCACTGAGGCGTGTGGTTCTTGATGTCCATCAGCAGGCGCTGATAGGCCACCTGCCCCGTGGTCCGGATCACACCGACATTCACGCCAGGATTGGCCTGGGTGAAAGCCCGCCCAAGATTCTCCGCCGTCTGAGCATCGACCTGGGCGATATACCAGGTCAGTGTGCCCTCGTCATGGGCGGCGGCTTCCAGCGCCGGATTGTCCGCGGCGGCCCTGGCGATGTTCGGGACCGCCAAAAGCGCGGCCAGGCTGGATGCCGCGTGGCGACGTGTGATTTTAAGGGGCATTTGTTCCTCCAGCGACAAGTTACACACGCCGGCGTGGTTTGCTCAACCGCCGAACGTATCGCGCAACTGCTGGATGATCTCCTGAACGCGAGATGGCGTCCCGTTTGATCAGCGCGAGGTGCCGGGCAATGTCCGTGGAACTGAAAACGTCGCGGGCTGGCGTGGCGTTCGTCACGTCTTGCAACATCCGCTCTTCGGCAACCTGACCGGCAATGCGGACAGCGGATTCAAGTGCGGCAAGATCTGCATGCGCCCATCGGCTCATCACCGCGGTGGTCATGCCGATACTCGGGGTTCGGCAAACTACCGCGGTCATAAGGTGCTCCCTTGGCGTCAGGCTACGACAAAGGACAGTGGATGGACACTACAGGAGGAAAACGGCCATCCCAACCAGAAGCACGACCATGAAGATGGTCGCCCCCATCGTGGCGCTGGTGAACCCGGCCCACATTTTCTGCCGGTCGGCTGTCAGCGCTTCGATGGTCTCGGGTCCGGTGTAACGAGCAGTGCCGTGGCTGGCCATGGTGATTCCTCAGGCGACGTAGATATTATGCTGCCTTCTAGGACAGCGAGAGCGTTCGCGGCAAGGGGCGGGGCGGATTGGGCCGCCCCGCTTCGTCCTGGCCCGACGAAGCGGAGCGCCGCATTGGCCAGGACAGTCAAGCTGAGACGCTGAACACCGCCTTCACGCAACCATCTGCTTATCTCGACACAACAGCAGAGGATCACCGCTTGATCACCAGTCCCTGCCCCGTCGGCAGCGGCATCACCCGATAGCCCCGCGCCTCGAACCAGGGGTCCTCGGTCAGCTTCTGACGCCGATAGGCCATCGCCCATTCGTAATCATCCAGGATGACGATCCCGCCGGGCACGACACGATCGAACAACGCGTCCAGCGCAGCGATTTCGGCTGTCGCCTGATTAAGGTCGATATGCAGATAACTGATCCGGTCCGGCGACTGCCCGGCGAAAACGCCGGGAATTTCACCCTGAATGATCTTCACCCGGCCATAGTTCGCGAACTTTGCGCGGACTTCATCCGCCAATCCGGGGCCGTGGTCCGCCATCGGATGATGCTCCATATCCGGACTGTGCTCAAACAAGTCGTACCCCCAGAAGGCTTTCGGGAATTCAACCCCACCGAGGTAGTCAACAATGGTTTTGATGCCCACGCCGCGGTAGCAGCCGCACTCGACGAAGTCCCCATCCAGATGCACCGCGTGATAGGCCGCACAGGCCAGGACATAGCGGCGCCAGACGATCGCGAAGTCGGAATCGGACTCGGTGTTGCTCTTCCACGCCTGGACGAACGGCCCATCCTCGAACATCGAGTTGTTCCTGCCCCAGGTCAGGAAATTGTCGGCGAAATGAAAGCCTGGCTGGACCCGCTGGGTCAGCGCTTCCGCCAGACTGGTGACGGTGTCCCGGTCGCTGGAACCCCAGAACACCGGAAAGAAAAAATTTTGCAGGGTCTGGCCGTCGGGGGGTGTCAGCAGGGGAAGGTTCATTGGGTGCCTCGCTAGGGTCCGAAGACCATTCACGGGCGAACCTGACAGCCAAGGGTTAATGCGGGGTTAACGGCACCGGATTCGCCAGGAACGCCGTAGCATCCGGCACCGCCGCCGCTCTCCCGGCGGCGAACGCGGCCAGCGCGGCCGGATACAACGCATGTTCCTGCCGCAGCACGCGCTTCGCCAGACCATCCTCGGTATCGCCGGGCAGGATGGGCACCGCCGCCTGACCCAGAATCGGACCGCCATCCATTTCCTCCGTGACGAGGTGGACGGTGCAACCGTGCAATTTCACCCCGGCCGCCAGGGCGCGAGCATGCGTGTCCAGACCTGGAAAAGACGGCAGCAGACTTGGATGGATGTTCAGCATCCGGCCTTGCCAGGCCCCGACGAGAAACGGGGTCAGAAGCCGCATGTACCCGGCGAGGCAGACGATCTCGATATCCGCCGCCCGCAGCACGGCATCAATGGCAGCCTCATGCGCCGCCCGGTCGCGCCCAAATGCCAGATGGTCGATCGCCTCGGTTCGGATACCGGCCTGCCGAGCGGTGGTGAGGCCGGCGGCGTCGGGGCGATTGGAGAGGACCAGGGCGATCTCGGCGGGAAACGCCGGCTCGCGTGCGGCGGCAATCAGCGCCTCCATGTTGGAGCCGCGGCCGCTGATCAGGACGGCGACTCGACGCTTCATGCCAGCCAGCCGACTGGCGGTTCGATGCGGATCGAGGCAGGACCCATGCCGGCTTCAATGACCCCGATGCGCGTAACGGTTTCGCCAGCCGCTTCCAGCATCGGCACGGCCGCTTCGGCATCCGATACGACCAGCACCATGCCAAGGCCGCAGTTGAAGACCCGCAGCATTTCGCCCGCCTCGACCTTTCCCGTCCGGGCAAGCCAATTGAAGACCGGAGGCACGGGCCAGTTCGGCGTCAGCGCCGCGACCGTGTTTTGTGGCAGTACGCGCGGCAGATTACCGGGAAGGCCGCCGCCGGTGATATGCGCCGCCGCTTTCAGCAGTCCAGCCCGGTGCAGTTCCATCATAGACCGCACATAAATCCGGGTCGGCGCCATCAGCGCCTGGGCCAGACTCAGATCCGGTGCAAACGGCGCGGGATCGCCCCAGCCCAAGCCGCTGGCCTGCACGATCCGTCGGACCAGCGAAAAGCCATTGGAATGCACGCCCGAACTGCCCAGGCCAAGCAGCACGTCGCCTTCCCCAATCGGCCGGGGCAGCAGTTGGCCGCGCTCCGCCGCGCCGACTGAAAAGCCCGCAAGGTCGTAATCGCCTTCGGCATACATCCCCGGCATTTCGGCTGTTTCACCGCCGACCAGCGCGCAGCCGGCCTCCTTGCAGCCGCTGGCGATGCCGGCGATGACCGCCCTAGCCTGTTCCACCGACAGCTTGCCGGTGGCGAAATAGTCGAGGAAAAACAGCGGGTCGGCGCCCTGCACCACCAGATCGTTGACGCACATCGCCACCAGGTCGATGCCGACCGTGTCGTGCAATCCGGTCTCGATCGCGATTTTTAATTTGGTCCCGACCCCGTCGGTCGTGGAAACCAGCACCGGATCGGTAAATCCCGCCGCTTTCAGGTCGAAGAGCGCGCCGAATCCGCCAAGGCCGCCCATGACGCCGGCCCGAGTCGTGGCCTTGGCGAGGGGCTTAATCGCCTCCACCAGGGCGTCGCCAGCTTCGATATCGACGCCGGCGGCGCGGTAGTCCAGGCCGCCGGTCGCATGCGCGCCTTGGTGATCCGCGGTCGTCATGGCAAATTCACAATCCTAAGCCGGTTGGTGGATGAAGGCAGACACAAACCATGGGCAGGCCACCGATTGCAATCCACTGGATGAGGGATGTGCCGCATGCCTGATGATCCGCCCATGGAATCGAGGACCACGGCCCCCCTGCTGAATCTGGCCAACATTATCACATTCGGCCGCCTGTGTGCCGTGCCACTGGCGTTTTGGCTGGTGCTCGCGCATCGGATTGGCGATGCATTTCTTCTGTTCGTCGCCGCCGGACTGTCCGACGCCCTGGATGGTTGGCTCGCCCGCCGGTACGGCGGCAACGCGGTCGGGGCGTTGATGGACCCGGTAGCGGACAAGGCGTTGCTGGTGACGATGTATATCACCCTCGCCTCTGTCGGCCTGTTGCCGGACTGGTTGGCGATCCTGGTGGTGTTTCGCGATGTGGTGATCGTCGGCGGTGTCGTCGTGCTGACCGTGATAGGGCATGCGGTGACCATCCGGCCGCTGTATGTTTCCAAGCTGAATACCGTCTTGCAGATTGTATTGATCGCGACCAGCCTGCTGCAAGGTGGTTTCGGCCTGGGCGTTCCGGGCCTGTCCATCGTGCTGACATGGTGCGTGGTGGCAAGCACCGTGGCTTCCGGCGCGGCCTATGTCTGGATCACAGCCCGAGGGGAATGACGTGCCCGCCGACGACCAGGATACATTCGTCCGCCCGCCCGAACCAGCCGCCGTCCCACCGGCGACGGGGTTTCATGCGACAC
The DNA here is from genome assembly GCA_003506895.1 of Acetobacteraceae bacterium. Lineage (GTDB taxonomy): Bacteria > Pseudomonadota > Alphaproteobacteria > Acetobacterales > Acetobacteraceae > Rhodopila. Next base: position 84,943 of record DNXO01000023.1, read on the forward strand.
GGGCGCAGCGGGTCGCGCTGATCATCGGACTTTTGGTGGTCTTCTGGCTGGCGCTGGACTTGTTCGCCTCGGTGCTGGCGCCGTTCGTCGCGGCGGCGGTGCTGGCCTATGCGCTCGATCCGCCGACGACCCGGCTGACCAAGCTGGGACTGCCGCGCGGTGCGGCCGCACTGCTGATGATTATCGGCGTGATCGCGGGCGTTCTGCTGTTCGCGCTCCTGCTGTATCCGTTGGTCATCGTCCAGATCGGGCTGCTGGTGAACCGGATTCCACAATACGCGACCCTGGTGCAAGGCTGGGCGCGCGAGGTGCTAACCCATCTGCAGGACAATTTCGGCCCCGACGTCGTTAACGACAAGCTGCGCGACCTGGTCAGCGGACAGGCCGGATCGATGCTGAGTATCCTGTTGTCAACCGTTACCGGCGTCATCGGCGGCGGCTTCGCGATCTTCAACCTGTTGTCTATCGCCGTCGTGACCCCGGTCGTCGGTTTTTACCTGCTGCGGGACTGGCCCAAGGTCGTCGGGATGATCGATTCATGGCTGCCCCACCGCTACCGCGACGTGATCCGGGCGCAGGCGCGTGAAGTGGATCGTATCCTGTCGGCCTGGGTTCGCGGTCAGGCGCTGTGCTGCCTGCTGCTGGCATTGTACTACGCGGCCAGCCTGACCGTCGCCGGCCTCGATCTCGGGCTGATCGTCGGGCTGATGGCGGGATTGCTGTCGTTCATCCCCTATGTGGGGTCGATTACCGGCGGACTCACCGCGATCGGGCTGGCACTGGCCCAATTCCCGCTTTGGCGGGGAGTCATCGTGGTTGGTGGCGTCCTGGTGATCGGCCAGATCCTCGAGGGCTACGTGATCTACCCACGCTTCCTGGGCGACCGGGTGGAACTGCCCGCGGTGTGGGTGATTTTCGCGCTGTTCGCCGGCGGCGCGGCATTCGGATTCCTCGGCATCATGCTGGCAGTGCCGGTCGCGGCGACGATCGGTGTACTGGCGCGGTTCTGGCTACGGCGGTATCTGGACAGCCCCCTCTATCTGGATCCGCCCTCGGCCTGATGCCGCCTGACCCGAACCAACTGCCGCTGCCGTTTCAGCACCAGCCCCGCTACGACTCGCGGGACTTCATTCCGGCGGCTTCGAACCAGGACGCACGCGCCTGGCTCGACACCGAATGGCCGGAGCGGCGTCTGGCCCTTTTCGGACCGCCGGGTTGCGGGAAGTCCCACCTGTTGAACATCTGGGCGCGGCGATCCGGGGCTACCTTGCTGGCGGGCCAGACGTTGACCGATCTGGAGGGGCTGCCCGAACACGGCGCGCTGGCGCTGGACGACGGCGATCTTGTCCGCGATGAGACGTTGCTGTTCCATTTGCTCAATACCGCACGCGACCGGGGACTCCACCTGCTGCTGGCCGGCCGCGCCGCGCCCGCGCGTTGGCCCGTCCGCCTGCCCGATTTGTCGAGTCGTCTGCGCGCCATCACCACCGCTGAAATTCATGAGCCCGATGACGACCTGCTCGCGGCCTTGTTGAAACGGCTGATCGCCGACCGGCAACTGATCGTGACTCAGGCCGCCCAGGACTGGATACTGACCCACCGCACGCGCTCTCCTGCCGCTCTGCGCGAAGCGGTGGCACGGTTGGACCGGGAAAATCTGGTGTCCGGCGGACCGGTTACCCGAACCCTGGCGGCAAAGGTGTTGAAGGACGACGAACCCGATGAAGTTTCGATGTCCGGGCTCGCCCCCTCGTCTGACGGCCCCGGTTCCTGTAAGGTGCTTCCTCATCTCCCGTGGGGATCAGACCGATGAAGCTAAAGGCCGACGTCGTGGACCTGGTCGAACGAAGAGTAAGCAAGCCGGCAGCGACAAGAAATGGCAAAGCCGCTCGCTCGAAAATCGAGCGAGCGATGGAATTGCCGGTGGATCTGACAAGCCCCGAACGGTTCATCAACCGCGAACTGTCCTGGCTGGACTTTAATCACCGCGTCATCGAGGAAGCCGAAAATCCTCGCCACCCACTGCTGGAACGGTTGCGCTTCCTGTCGATCAGCGCGTCCAACCTGGATGAATTCTACTCGGTGCGCGTGGCCGCCCTGATCGGCCAGGCCAAGGCCGGCGCGACGCTGACCTCCGCCGACGGCCGCACGGCAACCCAGCAACTCACCGACATCAAGGCGCGGGCTGAAGCGCTGCTGGCCGACCAGCAACGCATCCTGGGGGAGTTGCTGACGCAGTTGCGCGATGCCGGCGTCGCGCTGTGCGGCACGGATACCTTGTCGGAGGACGACAGGATCTGGCTGGATGCCTGGTTCATGGAGCGCGTCTTTCCGGTGGTGACTCCGCTGGCTGTTGATCCGGCGCATCCGTTCCCGTTCATCTCCAACTTCGGCCTGGTGCTGGCTATGCACTTGGTGCGGGAAGACGACGGCATCGCGATGCGTGGCCTGCTGCCGCTGCCCAGTCAGGTAGAACGCTTCGTACGGTTGCCGGCGCTTGAAGCCGGGGAGCCGGTTCGCTTCATCCTGCTTGATGATCTTGTGGTCCTGTTTCTGGATCGGGTGTTCCCGGGTTTCCGCCTGACAGGCCACGGGCTTTTCCGGGTGATCCGCGACACTGATGTGGAGTTCGAGGAAGAAGCCGAGGATCTGGTCCGATCCTACGAAACCGCATTGAAACGCCGCCGCCGCGGCAAGGCGATCCATCTGGAGATCGCCGCCGGCATGCCGGTTGAACTGCGCGAACTGGTGATCGACGAGCTCGATGCCGCTCCGGACGAAATCCACGACGACCAAAGGCTTCTGGGTCTGGCGGACATGAAGCAGATGATCGTGGAAGAACGCCATGACCTGCTGTTCGCGCCCTACACGCCCCGCTTTCCCGAACGCATCCGGGATTTCGGCGGCGACTGCTTCGCGGCGATCCGGGCGAAGGACATCATCGTCCACCATCCCTACGAGAGTTTCGACGTGGTGGTGCAGTTCTTGCGTCAGGCCGCACAGGACCCGGCGGTGATTGCAATCAAGCAGACGCTGTACCGCACCAGCCGCGACAGCACGATCGTCAATGCGCTGATCGAAGCCGCCGAGGCCGGAAAGTCGGTCACCGCGATGGTGGAATTGCGCGCCCGTTTCGATGAGGAAGCAAATATCCGGCTGGCGAGACGCATGGAAGCCGCCGGCGTGCAGGTCGTCTATGGTTTCACCGGCTTGAAGACCCACGCCAAGCTATCGTTGGTGGTCCGGCGCGAAGCCGGCGCCATCCGCTCCTATGCCCATTTCGGGACCGGAAATTATCATCCGATCACGGCACGCATCTATACCGACCTGAGCTTCTTCACCACCGACCCGGCCCTGACCCGCGACTCGGCCCGCCTGTTCAACTTCATGACCGGCTATGCGCGGCCTGAGATCATGGAGGAACTGGGCTTCAGCCCACTGACGACACGGGCCAAACTGCTGGCGCTGATCCACAAGGAAATCGCCTTGGCGCGTGACGGAAAGCCCGCGACCATCTGGCTGAAAATGAACAGCCTGACCGATATGGAGTTGATCGACGCGCTGTATGAGGCCTCCAACGCCGGCGTGAAGGTAATGGCGGTGATCCGCGGCATTTGCGGTCTGCGGCCCGGCGTGCCGGGAATGTCGGAGAACATCCGGATAAAATCGATCGTCGGCCGCTTTCTGGAGCATGGCCGCATCTGCGCGTTCGGCAACGGCCACCCCCTTCCCAGCCGCCATGCCAGGGTATTCATCAGCTCGGCCGACTGGATGGAACGCAATATGGACTGGCGCGTTGAGACGCTGGTGCCTATTCACAATCCGACCGTTCATGCCCAGGTGCTGGACCAGATCATGGTGATCAACCTGAAGGACTCGCTGCAATCCTGGGAACTGAGTACCGATGGCACCTGGAACCGCGTCGCGCCCGGCCGGAAACCGGTTTCGGCGCATGATTACTTCATGACTAACCCGTCCCTGTCAGGACGTGGTTCGGCGTTGCACGGTCCGGCAGTCGCCGCCCCTGTTCCCCTGCCGCGACGCCAGGACAGGCTGACACAGGACTGATTTATGCCTTTTGCCCCGCCTGCCCCGTTGCCGCGATGTGGTGTCGTCGACCTCGGGTCCAACTCGGTTCGGCTCGTGGTCTATGAGGGCCACACCCGGAATCCCATGCCCATTTTCAACGAAAAGGCCGTGCTGCGCCTGGGTCGCGGACTTCAAGCGACCGGGCGCCTGAACGACGAAGGCGTGGCCCAGGCGCTGATGGTCATGCAGCGCTATCACATGGTTGCCAGGGCGATGGGCGCTCAGCCGTTCGAGGTTCTGGCAACGGCGGCCGTTCGCGACGCGAAAAACGGCCCCGCCTTCGTGGAGGCACTGCGCGACCGCATGCCCGGCGTGCCGATTCATATCCTTTCAGGCATCGAGGAAGCGTCCTACGCCGCCGACGGCATGTTGTGCGGCATCCCGGCCGCCAACGGCGTGTTGGCGGATATCGGCGGCGGGTCATTGGAAGTCGTGCGGCTAATCGACGGCAAGCGCGGCGCTTCGCAGACATTGAAGCTGGGTGTTATCCGGCTGGCGGAGCGATCCGGCGGCGACGCGTTGCGCGCACGGGCAATCGCCGATGACGATTTGCAGTCGGTGCCCTGGCTCAGCCAGGCGCTCGGCGAGGATCTGTATCTGGTCGGCGGCGCATGGCGCGCGCTGGCGCGGATTCATATGGCCCAGACCAGCTATCCGCTCAACATGGTGCACCACTACACCATCAGCCGCGAGGCGGCTCGGGATCTCACCAGCCTGATCTTCACAGCCCCCCGCAAAGTGCTGGAGCGGCTGCCGGGCACGCCGCGCCGGCGCATCGACGATCTGCCCTTCGCTGCAGTCGCCCTGCGGCGCCTGCTGCGGATCACCGGCGTGCGGCGGGTCGTATTCAGCGCCAGCGGCCTGCGAGAGGGATGGTTCATGCGGCGCATGCCGCGCGACATCCAGGACCAGGACCCGCTGCTGAGCGCCGCGTGGGAACTGGCGGATCGGCATGGCCGCGACCCATCATTGCCGCCCGCGCTGGTGGAATGGACCCGTCCGCTGTTTCCGCGAGAAACGGCGGAGGAGGCGCACCTGCGGGAGGCGATGTGCTGGATGTCGGATATCGGCAGCCACGACCATCCCGAATTCCGGGCGGAGCAGGCATTCCTGCGCGTGCTGCGCCAGCCGGGCGTCGGGCTGGACCATCATTCACGGGCGTTTCTGGCACTGGCGGTGGCACTTCGATATGAGGCGGAGTCGGACGCGACATTCCTGCGACCCTCGCGGCTGTTGCTGGACATCGAAACCGCCAACCGGGCCGAGGTGCTGGGGATCGCGCTGCGGCTGGCTTATACGCTGTCGGCCGGAACGAAGGACTTGCTGGCCGGAACGCGGCTGCGGATCGAGGGCTCGCGCCTGGTGCTTCTCCTGCGGGAAAATAGCGGTGTGTTCGCTGGCGAAAGCGTGATCCGGCGGCTGGAGCGGCTTGCCCAGGCAGTCGGATTGCAGGCTGCGGCCGAACCCGACCTGATGCAGGCGGCGGAGTGATCCGCACTGCGCGCGCACAGGAAGCGACCGCGGTGCGCGACGTGGTGCTGGCCGCATATGAGCGGTATGTGGCGGTGATTGGGACTCCACCCGGGCCGATGCTGGACGATTATGGGGTCCGCATAGCGACGGGTCAGGTTTGGGTGCTTGAAGATGCCGGCGAGATCGTGGGCGTGGTGGTCCTGGAGGACGGGCCACACTGTTTCTTGCTCGATAACATCGCGATCCGGCCGGATCTGCAGGGAGGCGGCTTCGGACGGAAGCTGATGGATTTCGCCGAAGCGGAGGCCGCGCGGCGCGGGTGGAAGGCGGTGACGCTGTACACCAACGCATTGATGACCGAGAATATCGCGATTTACACAAAGCGCGGATATGTTGAACAAGACCGCCGCACGGAAAAGGGTTTCGACAGGGTTTATATGCTGAAGTCCCTGTGAGTCCTGGTCCCACACGATGTCAGGAGGTGCCACGGTAGTCCCGCCGCCCCCAACCGATTAAAATTGTCGCCCGGCCAAATACCATCCTAAGCTTCCCCCGCGCCGCCCAGGCCGCCAACCAAGAGCAAGGCCAGCAGGCGCCACCGAGGGAGAGAGCGGATGGCCGAGCGTATAAGCTACGACGGAGTCATGGCGGCGCGGGTTGACCGGCTCCCGTTGACGCGGGTGCAGTGGCAACTTGCCATCCTGGTCGAGGTTACCTGGGGTTTCATCATCTTCGACACGGATGGCATCGGCGCCAGGCTGTATCCATTCGTTTGGCGACCGAACCATATCATCGATGTCGTGCAATACGCGGTCATTCAGGCCCTTCAGGTCGGGCTTGGCATTCTGCTGGGTGTTTACATCATGAGTTATGTCGCCGACCGGTATGGACGGCGACCGGCGATCCTGTTGGCGACCCTGCTGGGCGGGATTTGCATCTGGCCGTTTGCCTATGTCACCGACTTCAAATGGTTGGTGGTCCTGTCGGTCCTGAGCACCCTGGGTGTCGGTGGGATCGTCGCGACGCATTCGGTGTACGTGTCGGAGATGACATCGCCCGACGTCCGCAACCGGGTGTTGCTGACATCGCAGGGCGTGACGGCGCTGGTGGCGGTCGGGGTCAATCTGCTGGCGTTTGCCTGGATCCCCGGCAACTGGAAGATGTTCCTGTGGGTCAGCGCGGCGATCGAGGTCGTGGTGCTGCTGCCTCTCCTGTATTGGAAGCTACCGGAATCTCCGCGTTGGCTGGAGGCGCATGGACGCCACGCGGAGGCCGAGAAAGCGATGGCTATCTTTGAACAGCGGTGTCAGGCGGCATTCGGCGCGCCGTTGCCCGAACCAAACCCCGTGCTGGATCAAGTGATCAGCGCCCAGGGTGGGTCGTGGACCGAACTGTTCACCAACCCGCAATACCGCAGACGAACCTGGCTGCTGATCTTCGTTTGGCTGATGGCCTATGCGGGCTTGGTCTATGGTGTGGGTGCCTTCGCCGCGGTGTTCATGGTTGACCACGGCGCGTCCGCGCACTTCGTGTTTCTGACGATCGCGGCCGCCTATGCCGTGCTGTTCGTTGCGTTCCAGATCAATGCCCGCCTGGGCGAGCAGGTGGAGCGACGGGACGTGCTGTTCGTCATGGGGCTGTTGTTCGCGGCGTCCTGGGCGGTGGCCTGGGCGATCCCGAACCTGTGGGTCATCGCCGGATGCTACATCGTGTCCCGGATTGGGACCGGATTGTTCCTGTTCAACCTGTATAATTACACGGCGGTGGCATATCCGACGCGGATCCGATCCAAGGCGTTCGCCTGGACGGATGGACTCGGACATCTGGGCGCCTGGGCCGGTGTCACACTGTTGGGGCCGTTATACGCGCTAGGCACGGACCATCTGGGATGGATTCTGTGGATCGTCGTCCCCGGGGCGTTGCTGCCGGCAGCGTTGATCCGCTTCGGCGGGATAAGGCAGTCGAGGGCGGTGTTGGAGCAGATCTCGACTTAATAAGGTGCCACGAATGCGTGGAATCGCCAAAGCGGCTCAGGCAGATCGTTGTCATTGCGAGTTCCACGCCGGTTGGCGGCCGACCCGCCCTGGATGAAACCGTCATCGCGGCGACGCTGCCTGATCCTCCAAAGCCCGTTCCATCAGCCGCACGGAATGAATCGCCTCCCGCCCCGACAGATCGCGTATCTGGTGACGGCAAGAGGTTCCATCTGCAACGATATAATCATGTTCGGCCGCCGCGCGAACCGCCGGCAGCAGCCCAGCCTCGGCCATCGCCCGCGACGTTGGCTCGGTTTCCACTTGATAGCCGAACGTACCAGCCATACCGCAGCAGGATGACTGAATCGGTTGGGCCGACAGCTTCGGTATCAAACGCAACATCGCAAGCGCATCCGGAAACGCACCGAACGCTTTCTGATGGCAGTGACCATGCACCCGCGCCGTCCCAGGCATGGAACGCAACGCCAGATCCGGCTTTTCCTTCGCGATGAATTCGCTCAACAGCATCGACCGTGCGGCGAATCGATCCGTCGCCTCCCCGGGCAGCAGCGATTTGAACTCATCGCGTAACGTCATCAGGCAGGACGGCTCCAATCCAATGATCGGCAAATCGCCGGGCATGGCCTGCATGGTGCGCGCGGCTTCCTCACGCGCTTTATCCACCATCCCCACGGCCAGCCACGTCCGTCCACAGCATAGCGGCCGGCCATCGGCCTTCGGGACGATCGCGCGATACCCCGCGGCCTTCAAAACCTTAAGCGCGGCACGCAGGTTTTCCGGCTCGAAGTAACGGTTGAACGTATCCGCCAGCAGATAGACATCCCCGCGCGGCGCTTCCGGTGCGGCGGCTTCCTTGTCCTGGAACTTGTCGCTACGCCATTTCGGCAACCGACGCGCTGCGGAGAAGCCCAGGAACCGCTCTGTCAGCCAGCGCAAAGGCGGCAGATAGTTCCGCAAATTAGCCAGCGTGGGAACAAGCGACACGAACGGCGCATAGCGCGGCAGTTCCGCGATCAGCGTCTCCCGCCACTTTAACCCGTGGCGCTCGGCGCGGGCGGCGGTGACCTCGATCTTCATCTTGGCCATATCGACACCCGTCGGACATTCGCGCTTGCACGCCTTGCACGACACGCACAGCGCCATCGCGTCGGCCATGGCGTCCGAGGTCATCGCATCCGCGCCCAACTGGCCGGTCAGGCCCAGGCGCAACGTGTTCGCCCGCCCCCGTGTCAGGTGCGCTTCATCGCGCGTCACCCGGTAGCTGGGGCACATCACGCCGGAATCGAAACCACGGCATGTGCCGTTGTTGTTGCACATCTCGACGGCACCGAGCATGCCACCGAGCGGCCCGGGGTGTTCGGACCAGTCGAGTTTCGGGGTAAAGTCGCTGGTCGCGCTGTAGCCGGGGCCGTAACGGAACAGCGTCCGGTCATCCATTTTCGGCGGATGCACGATGCGGTTGGGGTTCAACAGACCGATCGGGTCGAAGGCGTCTTTGACTTGCTCGAACGCATGGACGATACGCTCACCAAACATCTTCTGGTGGAACTCGCTGCGCACCAGGCCATCGCCGTGCTCGCCGCTGTGGGAGCCTTTGTATTCCCGCACCAGGGCGAACGCTTCCTCGGCCACGCTTCGCATCTTTGCGACGTCAGCGGGGTCCTTCATATTCAGGACCGGCCGGACGTGCAGACACCCGACGGAAGCGTGAGCGTACCAGGTGCCTTTCGACCCATGCTTCTCAAACACGTCATTCAGGCGTTCGGTGTAGTCGGCGAGGTCATCCAGATCGACGGCGCAGTCTTCGATGAAGGAAACCGGTTTGCCGTCACCCTTCATCGACATCATGATATTCAGTCCAGCCTCCCTAACCGAGGCGATATCGGCCTGAAAGGCTGGGTCAACCGCCTGCACCACGCCCGGGCTGCCCAGGTCGCCCATCAGGGCTTCCAGCTCCGCCAGCTTGGCCATCAGCGGCCCATCCTCGTGGCCGTGGAATTCGACGATCAGCAGGCTGTCAGGCTCGCCGATCAGCATCTGATCGATCGTGGGCCGGTAAATCGGAATGCCGCGCCCCAGATCGATCATGGTGCGATCGACCAGTTCCACCGCCTCGGGGTCCAGCGCGACGATGTGGCGGGACGCTTCCATCGCCTTGCGGAAGGTCGGGAACTGACAAATTCCCAGCACCTTGCGCGGCTTGATCGGATGCAGCGTCAGTTCGATCGCGGCCGAGAACGCCAGCGTCCCCTCCGACCCAACCAGCAGACGCGCCAGATTGTCGCGGCCGGCGGCGCGGGCGGCCGGGGTCAGGGCGTCGATATTATAGCCGCCGACACGGCGCAGTTGCTTAGGGAAACGGGCAGCGATTTCCTCGGCTTCCGCCGCGCCCAGCGCGCGCAGGCGCTGGATCAGTTCGACGATGGTCGCGGGCGTGCGGTCGCCGATATTGTCAGCCACGATCCCGAACCGATGCTGAGACCCATCGGACAGGATCGCCTCGATCGCGCGGACATTGTCAGCCATCAGCCCGTAGCGGATCGACTTGGAACCGCAGGAGTTGTTGCCGGCCATCCCCCCGATCGTGCAGCGGGCATGGGTGGACGGATCAACCGGGAAGAACAGCTTGTCGGCGCGCAGGGCGTTGTTCAGATGACCCAGGACCAGACCCGGCTCGACCAGCGCCGTCCGCGCTTCGGCATCGACATGCAGGATACGCCGCAGGTGCTTCGAGCAATCGATCACCAGCGCTCGGTTCACCGTCTGGCCGCACTGGCTGGTGCCGCCGCCACGGGCCAGAACGGGAATGCCCTCATCCCGAGCGATAGACATCGCCGCGACCACGTCGTCGATGGTTTCCGGGACGATCACGCCCACTGGCTCCATCTGATAGATCGAGGCATCCGTGCTGTAGCGGCCCCGGCTGGCTCTGTCGAACAGGACCTCGCCCTTGATATTGCGGGCCAGGCGCATCGCGAAAGCCGCGTTGTCGGGCATGATCGAGTCGGCGATGGTGGCGCTCATTGGGGCGGATCAACCTGGGTTAAGGGTATGTAGGCGCAGCATTGGCAAAGGCGGCGCGGCACCGCAAGCCGCCTCGGCGTTCAGCAGGTAATCTGGGTGCTGAACTACGGGCCGGGGAACGACCCAAGATGCCCGTTGCGGACCAACGGAATCCCCGGGCGGTTGCGTTCGACGGTCAGCCGGCGGCGACGTCCTGGACCGGGATGGACACATCGACGAACGAATGGCCGGGATCGTTGTCGAAGTGGCACGAAACCAGATCGTTCCGGGCAATGTCCACCTACCTTTATGGTTGCCCCGCCGTCATAAAAGCAAGCCACCCCTGGCCAGCCGCGTTAAGTCGCGTAGGATTGGGGATCAGCTTCAGGAGTCCCTCATGCCGTTCGCTACCACTGACGATGGTGTCCGCCTTCACTACGAGGAAACCGGCTCCGGCACGCCGGTGATCTTCGTCCATGAGTTCGCCGGCGATCACCGAGCCTGGGAGACGCAGATGCGTCATTTCGGCCAGCGATATCGCGCGATTACCTACGCCGCTCGGGGATATCCGCCGTCCGACGTGCCCGATGACGTGTCAAAATACTCCCAGGCGCGGGCAGCGGACGATATCGCGGCGGTGCTGGATCACCTGAAGATCGACAAGGCGCATGTCGTCGGCCTGTCGATGGGTGGGTTCGCCACCCTGCATTTTGGGTTCCGTCATGCGGCCCGGGCACTGTCGCTGACGGTGGCCGGCTGCGGTTACGGGGCGGAGAAAGGCCAGCGCGACAAATTCCGTTCCGAAGTCGCTGCCGTCGCGGCGTTCCTCGACGAAAACGGCATCAAGGCCTTTGCCGCCAAATACGCCTACGGCCCAACCCGTGTGCAGTTCGAGAACAAGGACCCACGCGGCTTCACCGAATTCAAGCAGCAATTGTCGGAACACTCCGCCGTCGGTGCGCGCAACACCCAGTTGGGCGTGCAGGGTGAGCGGCCCTCACTTTACGATCTGGTGGACCAGATGGCGGCGCTGACGGTCCCCACGCTGATCCTGACCGGCGACGAGGATTGGCCCTGCCTGCAACCGGCGCTGCTGATGAAGCAGACCATCCCGTCCTCCGCGCTGTCGGTGATGCCGAATTGCGGCCACACCATCAACCTTGAGGACCCGGACCAGTTCAACCACCTGGTTGGCGCGTTCATCGTGCAGGTCGATGCCGGGCGGTGGCCGAAGCGGGACCCACGGGCGATGGTGTCCTCGATCACCGGCATGAAGTAACCCGTTCCCCGCGGAGAACGACGATCGTGTGATTGGACCGTCCGCGCCGGTGTCGCGGAGGCCGTGGCCACAAGCCCCGCCGCACGGCCTGTCGGTCTGGGTATCGCCGGCGCGGGCGCGCTGGAGCCGAATGCCGTTGGACACTGGGACAACGTGCACGAATGGGCCTCGGCCGAACCGGCGGTCGCGCGCCGGGGATTCTTGCAGTAGAGGAAACCCAGGGTTGTCAGGAGGGAGTCCGGGATGTCGCAGCCAACCGAAACCATCACAGCTGGCGGGGCGATTCTGGCGCGCCTGAAGGCCGTCGGGGTTGACTACATTTTTGCAAATTCGGGCACCGATTTTCCACCCATCATCGAAGGTCTGGCCGAAGCTGGCGCGAAGGACGTCGCCCTGCCCAAGGCGATTGTCATTCCGCATGAGCACGCCGCGATGGGCATGGCACATGGCTACTATCTGGCGACGCGCCGCGCCCAGGCGGTGATGGCACATACCAATGTCGGCCTCGCGAACTGCGCGATCGGCGCCATCAACATGGCCACCGAGCATGTGCCGGTGCTGCTGTTCTCCGGCCGCACCCCGACGCTGGAACAAGGCCGGCTGGGCGCCCGCACCGTACCCATCGGCTGGGGCCAGGAGATGCGCGACCAGACCGCGCTGATCCGCGAGGCGGTGAAGTGGGATTATGAACTGCGCTTCCCCGAACAGGCGCTGGAGATGGTGGACCGGGCCTATGCCATCGCCACGTCCACGCCGCGCGGACCGGTGTATGTTAGCTTGCCGCGAGAAGTGCTGTGCGGCCAATGTCCGTCCGAGGCGTTGAACGAACCAACCCGGATGGCGCCCGTCGGCTTCGCCCCCACCGCCGCAGCCTTGGAACAAGCCGCCGCTTTGCTGGCAGCCGCTCGGCGGCCGGTGATCGTAGCGCAACGCGGCGCCGGATCAGCCGAGGGGTTCGCCGCGCTGGCGGAACTGGCGAACACCTGGGGCATACCAGTGGTTCAGTACTGGACGATCCAGCTATCGATCGCGACCGATCATCCGATGTGTGTCGGATCGAACCCCGAACCCTGGCTGAGTGAGGCCGACGTGGTGCTGGTGCTGGACAGTCTGGCGCCCTGGTCGCCGGAGATCCACAAGCTGGCACCCGACTGCAAGGTGATCCAGGCCGGGCCGGACCCGCTGTACAGCCGGTTTCCGGTGCGTAACTTCCAGGCCGATCTCTCGCTGGCCGGGGAGATGACCGATATCGTCCTGGGGCTTTCCCACGCGATGCGGGCCTATCGCCCCGACGGTGAACGGCGGGACGTAGTCGCGGCGAAGGCGGCGGCGATCCGGGCGGCGACGCTGCGGGCGGCGGAGCGCGGCGGGACCGGCGATCGGATGACCAAGGACTGGGTCAGCCTGTGCCTGTCGCGCGCGATTGAGAAGATGGATGCAACCGTGCTGTCAGAACTCGGTTGCCCATTGGACTCGCTGACGCTGCGAACGGCCACGAGTTGGTATCAGGAGCCCCATTCGGGCGGCCTTGGTTGGTCGTTCCCGTGTGCGCTCGGGATGCAGCTCGCCCGTCCGGACGGCGTGATCGTCGCGACGATGGGGGACGGATCTTACATGTTCTCCAACCCCGTGGCGTGTCACCAGATCGCCGAGGCGATGGGGCTACCAGTGCTGGTGCTGATCCTGAACAACCGGGAATGGGGCGCGGTGCGGAAGTCGGTGCTGGGGACGTACCCGGACGGGTATGCGTCACGGGTGAACCAGATGCCGCTGGTTTCTTTGGAGCCTTCGCCGGACTTCACCAAGGTGGCCGAGGCCAGCCGAGCCTGGACCGCAAAGGTGGAAGCGCCGGGGGACTTGGCGGAGGTGCTGGCGGCGGCGTTGGAGCACGTGCGGACGAAGCGGACCCAGGCGCTGGTGGAGATCAGCGTGGCGCCTTGAGGTCGATGTCGGCTTTGACCAGGGCCATGTAGACCTTGTGTCGATCCGGCCGGAGCCGGGCAGGCGGAAATGCGGCCGGGGCTGGCCTTCGGGCGTTGGAGTCTGCGCTCCACGAGTGGGCGCCCGTCAATCCGCGTAGGTAATCCCCCACGCGTTCGCCCCGTTCGCCGGCGGCTCACACCAGATCGGCACCGCGTTCCGGGTCCGCACGTTCGGCTCGTGCCCCATCGCCCCGCGGATCGCCCGGAACAGCGCGCCGTGCGCCACCACCAGCACCTCCGGCGGGCGCACGATGCAGCGGTTGATCGCGGCGACCGCTCGGGTGGTCAGCGAGGGGAAACTTTCCGCCCCCTCGGGCGTCAGCAGTCCGTCCACCCAGGGCTGAAACCACTCGCCCATCGGCTTGCCTTCCATGACGCCGAAGGCAACCTCGCGCAGGCCGTCGTCGAACTGCACCGGCAACCCCAGCTCCGCCGCCGCGATCTCCGCCGTTACGCGGGCGCGGCCGAGCGGCGAGGCGATCACGTGCTTGATGTTGCCCTTGCCACGGAGCAGCAGGGCGGCGGACCGAGCCTGCGCCAACCCGGTTTCGTTGAGCGGGATATCCACGTTCCCCTGCGACAGATTTTTCGTGTTCCAGTCGGTCTCACCATGGCGCAGGAACCAGAAAGCGACGGGGTGAATCGTGTTAGCGGGAGAAACACTCATCGGATCAGGCCAGGCCTTCCTGTTGCAGCACGCGTTGAACCGAGGGGCGAGCCAGCATCCTTTCCAGATGCGCCGCACAGTTCGCCGGCAAGGTCATGCCAACGCGCTTCGACCAGAACTCGACGTAAAAAATGGCGGTATCAGCGATCGAGAATTTGCCGACGGCGTATTCCTTGCCCTCCAGCGCCGCGTCGATCAGGGCAAAGCCGCGTTCGGCGATTTCTCGGCCGCGTGCTTTCACCGTCTCTTCATCCGCCGCGCTCGGGGTGAAATTGCCCGAACGGAACTGTCGGCCGAAGCCCTGCATGTGGATGGTGGCAATGACGTAGTCCATCAATTCCAGCGCCTTCGCCTGGGCGTCGATATCGTCCGGCAGCAAGTCGGCGAACGGATTGGTCTTAGCCAGCCAATAGGCGATGGCGGGATACTCGGTCAGGACCGAGCCGTCGTCCTTGGCCAGGGTCGGCACCTTCGACTTCGGGTTCACGGCGATGAACGGCGGCTTGAAGTGCTCACCCTGCTGCAGGTTGACCCGCTCGGTTTCGTAGGGTTTGCCGATCTCCTCCAGCAGCACATGAATGCCGATCGAGCAGGCGCCGGGCGCGTAATAGAGTTTCATCACGAGTCTCCTGTATCGAACCCCCGGCGGCCGATCGTCCCGATGCCGCGGCTGGCCGTTTGGGTCAGTGTAGCAGGCAGGTCAGCAGGCGCGAAGCCAGGGTTTCCCGGATCGTCATCCGCGCCACGAAAGGCCGCATCACGCCGTCACCGCCAGGCCCCGACCGCCGGCCGGTCCAGTCCCAGGTTCTCTCGCAAGGTCTTCCCCGTATAATCCAAATGGAACAGACCCCTCCGCTGTAGCTCCGGCACCACCAGGCGGGTGAAATCCTCATACGTCCCCGGCACATGCGACGCCGCGATCACGAACCCATCGCACGCTCGGGTGGAGAACCATTCTTCCAATCCATCGGCCACGTCCTTGGCACTGCCGACGAAGCGGGGATGATCGTGGAACGTCCCGCGCTGGGTGATATTGATGAAATCGCGCGGGGTCGGCAGCCGGTCCCCGAGTTCGCGCCGGATGCGGTCGCGCATGCCCTGCATGCCGGTCCAGGAGTCGATCTCCTCCTGCGTGAACGGCTTGTCGATCGGCTGTTTGGCGAAATCGAAGTTCAACACCTCCGACAGCAGCGAGAGGCTGTCGATTTCCTTCGGCAGCGTGTCGATGAAGGCCGCCTGGTCTTCGGCCTCGGCCCGCGTCTCGGCGACAACCGAATAGACGCCGGCACAGACGAAGACTTTTTCCGGATCGCGGCCGGCCGCTTCCACCTGGGCCTTGAACGATGCGTAATCCCGCTGCGCCTGGTCTAGCGCATGGTAGTTGACGAAAATGCACTCCGCCCATCTGGCGGCGAAGCGCTGACCGCGCCCGCTCTGGCCGGCCTGGATCAGGACCGGGTGTCCCTGCGCCGACCTTGGGACGGTGAACGGGCCGCGCGATTGGAAGAACTCGCCCTTGTGGTCGAGGCGGTGGACCTTTTCCGGATGGGCGAACAGGCCGGTTGTGCGGTTGGCCTCGATCGCGCCGTCGTCCCACGTGTCCCAGTGGCCCATCACCACTTCGAGGAACTCGTCGGCGCGGTCGTAGCGACGGCCGTGTTCCTCGTGCGACAGGTGGCCCATGTTCAGCGCTTCGCCGTCGTTCATCGAGGTGACGATGTTCCAGGCGGCGCGCCCCTCGGTCAGCAGGTCCAGCGTCGCGAAGACGCGGGCGACGTGAAACGGCTCATAATACGTTGTCGAGTATGTGGCGCCGAGGCCGAGGCGTTCAGTCGCCATGCCCATGGCGGTCAAGATAGTGACGGGATCCATCTTCACGCAGCGGATGCCATTGGCGACGGTCTGGGCGTGGTCGCCCCCGAACAGGTCCGGCATCGCCAAACGATCATCGAAAAACCCGAGGTGGAACTTCCCCGCCTCCAGCGCGCGGCCGATCCGGCGGTAGTATTCGGCCGAGGTAAAATCCGGCGCAGCCTTGGGATGCCGCCAGGAGCCGACAAAATTGCTGCAGTTCTGGGCTTGCAGGAAGCCCACCAGTGTCATTTGACGCATTTGTTTGGTTTTCCCCCGCCGCGGTTGTTCCTTTCTACACCCCCGCCGAAAGTTCGCAAAAGGTGCCGGAAAGGCGCTTGGATTCCCCAACGATCCCGCATAAAACCCGCCACCTGATTGGAGCGCGGGCGTAGCTCAGGGGTAGAGCACAACCTTGCCAAGGTTGGGGTCGAGGGGTCGAATCCCTTCG
>DNXO01000023.1:101931-107126 GCA_003506895.1 Acetobacteraceae bacterium
GTAGCTCAGGGGTAGAGCACAACCTTGCCAAGGTTGGGGTCGAGGGTTCGAATCCCTTCGCCCGCTCCAGATTTTCTCAATAGAATCAGAGCGATAAGACGGCCCTTCGGGGCCGTTTTGCTGCTTACATTGCCTGATCGGCAGAAATGTAAGCGCTATGTAAGCAGTTCAGCGAAAACAGGGGGCGGTTCCAGCGTGCTGTGGCGGGGCGGGCAGCGCGCTCGTTCTCGTCCCTGACGCTTACAGTGGGAGCCTGCCGGCGCTTACACTCAATCGCATACATTGACCGTTGCCCTCCGAAGGTGGAGGCCACACGTTCGAATCGCGTCGGGTGCGCCGGGGAAGACAAAAGAGAGACTTTTCTCAGTGGTTCGTTTGCCTTAGAAACCCTTTGAAAATAGCAAGTTATTAGCCGTGCATGGCGAATGTTGTCGCTCTTGTTGCCTCCTCGCAAACGGGAGAGTCTGGAACGTCTGGGGTTGACCCAACTACAACAAAAGCAAGACAGACCCAAAGTTCAGAGCAATTTCACAGGTTTCCGCGACAAAGCCGTCTGGAGCCTATAACAAGACGGTCAGCAGTTTCTTCGAAATATCCTCCAATGGTATCACGGTGAGCAGCAGGGGGCGAGCGGTATCAGTGTCGCAACCGCGAGGCGCAGGACCACTTCCCTCGTTATGAGAGTCACCCGAAAGGTGCGAACGACTTCATAGCTGTTCGCCATACCCGCAAGCGACTGGATGTCTGGGCTGCCAATGAGCGGCTCCCCAGTGGGGGCCGCACCACGTACCCATTTGGGGTCGAACTCGCGCACATAACGCGCAACGAAAATCCCGTATTCACGGCGGCCCTCTTGCCGAGCCCGCACGAGTTGGGGCGTAAACGCCAGTGTTGGCAGGAGAGTCACAGTGAGCACGAGGGCAATCATCACCGCAGTTTCTAGGGTAAAGTCTGTCAAGACTTTGCCGCCCGAGAAGATCCGCGTCGCGATGTAGCCCGAAAGCAAGGCTCCGTGCGCGGCGGCGAATACCGTCAAGGCTCGGGTCGTTTCGGAGACAAAGCTGAAACCTCCTGTGCGATCTGGATGGGTCGGCGTCAGGCTCAAATGAATCCGCGAAACTTGCCAGAGGAAACGCGCCCCAATGAACAGCCGGAAATACCAACCGCATAGAATGAATTGGAAGATCGGCAGGCTTACGAAGGTGTAATATATACCAGCGAGCGAGAGTTGGGAACCGTCTGCGTTTGGTGTCGCACACCACGTTGTGTTGTCCAGTGCGACGAATCGCCACCAGACGACCAAGATGCCCAGTCCATACACAAAGGCAACCAACATAAACTCGGCGATCACGAATTCGCTCAACTTCGATGCCGCGCACAGTGCCTTCTCGAATGTCGATCGCGTGTCCCCTGGGATTATGTTTCGTTCCAGGAACTCCGGCAAGGGTTGGCCGAAACGCCGCTCCGCCATCATCTCTGCAGCCGCCAATAGCGGCAGCGCCAACAGCAGCCGCGCGTGCGTTTCAAAATCCATCAGGAATGGCAATGCCGTCACGGAGCCAAACGCCTGACGCTTCAAAAGGGAGAGCAGAAGCAGCGACCCTCCGGCGAACAGCGAATGAGCACTAAAATCAGGGTCGATCACGGATCGGGATTCGCCTCTCGATGTATCAGTAGGGCGGAACTTCAGGGCCCCAAATGTCAGATCACGATCCCCCTGAGACCTTCGCAAACGTATGCGCTTGGTGGCACCCCCACCGGCCTTCAACCGGTCGCAAGCTTGAATTACTTCAGAGCCGATCTGGGAATCCCGCGCTCATCTGCCGGGAAGCGCCTTCCTCAATGATGATCTTTTCGGGATCGATGCTGTACACCCAAGGTGCCGAGTTCTTCCAGCCGTTCTTCATCCTTTTTCCGTGAAAGACACTATCAGGATCGTCCACCGTGTCTCCCTCGATTCCATCAACAATGTTGTACGCCTTCGTAAACCCGGCTGCGACAAGGAGATTGACAGCCATTGCGCCTCGTCCACCTGACCGGCAGGTGACCAGCAATATGTCCGCCGGCTGTGCGATTTCTTTGACCTGTGCGACGAACGCCGTGTTCAATTGCGGTGCGTACGAGAACGTGCCGGCTCTTTTTTGGTAGCTCACGAAAGCAAAAGGGATATTCCAGGCCGACTCCGGATGGCCGACGAACGCGAACTCTTCGGGGGTCCGCACGTCGATGACCTTCACCTTGTCGCGCGCGCCCTTCCACATTTCGTAGGCCTGTGCCGCGGTCACGTAAAGACCGAGGATCGTCTGCTTCGACTTGTGCAGCTTGCTAACATCGACCCCAGGGACAAAGTTTACCATGATTCAGCTCTCATTCTTCCGTTCATCACTGGCGCTCGTTACGGAAGGTAGTTTGCGCTGGTGTCTGCGCCATAACCGCAACCCTGGTATGTGCAACTCAGATCATCGCGAATGATGGCTGCCCAACCGTCGCTTCGTCCTGTATCCAAAGTCAGTTCCTCGGTGAGCACTTTGGTTTCAAATTTCCAGCCTTTCGGCAGGGTCTTCAGCTTCCCGCCCAACTCGTGGAGGTTGTCAGGCACCAGATTTGGATCGATCGCTTTGGTATATTCCTGCAGGATCCAGATCGGGCCACTGGGCTCGCGTAGGAGATATACCGGCTTGCCTGCGTGAAAGCTCCAGACGGTGTTTCGCTGGATCAATGATGGCACATATGCGCTCTGGAATTGAGCAATCATTTCGGCCCCGGTCATGTCGCCAGCCCAGTTCATCCCGACCCCATGAAAATCGACGGTCTCACCCCCGGCGTAATCCACTTCGTCCATCATCCAAAAGCGACCGCTATTGACCGCGCAACTATCCACTTCCAGCTCGCGTGTCAGACGCTCCGGATCAATCTTCTTGTAGTCGTCAGCGCCGACCGGGAGGGATGCTGCCGTATAAACATGAGCGCGCTGCGTCTTTCCGACGCCGACAAAGGCACCGAGTCCGCAAAACGCAGCGCCGCGGGTGTTGTTGACATGTACTCTTCGAGTGGGACCTGTTTTCAGTTTCATTTTGCGTTTCCTTCGTTTTCGGCGCGCTGGCCGGAGAACAACTTGTGACGAACGCGGCGCGCGATTACAACTTCCCCAACATTGGCGTCGACCACGATTCGATGTCCGCTCGACGGCCAGGCCATCAATCCGACCTGTAGCGGACATCACCAGAGCCATCCGATAATCGAGCCTTGACGTTTCGGTGTTCACCTCCAGCCTCAGGCCCTGGCAGGACCGTACGGCTCTCAGCGAGACGCCTCCATCGCGATTCCCCGGCTACTCACTTATTTTTTGCAGAATGCTCATGTATTATCTTCGCTTGGGCTGCCAACCCACCAGCTGTGCTAAACTGGATAATTTCCGCCCCCTCCTCCGAGATGAAGTTGTGTGGAGCCGGCCAGAAGCACACTTCCCCAGCTCGGCAAATGTCGACTGTGCCATCAAGGTAAATAACCCTCAACGTGCCTTTTAAGACGTAAGCCCAATGTTCAACACCGCACAGATCGTGCGGGAGTCCCTTTCCTTTCAGAATGTCCGTGAAGTCAGTACCTGGGGCAAAGACGTGGTAGGCGCACTGCATGCCACCCCAATTCTCCTCCCAGATTTTTAGACCAGGGGTATTCTGCGTGACGACGTCGTCTACTGGAATCATCTCCATTAATTTCTTATGCATTTGATTTCTCCTTCATGTTTACAAAACGGGTCAAATTCAAGCCTTCGCACTCTTGAAGAACTTGGTTTGGCCCAAATCGCAATCCACTAGGCACTATCATCGTCAATCGTCTTTTGACGTCTACCGCTAAGGTCGTCCTTGCTCTCGATCAATATTCGGCTGCTTCCTCGCTAGCCTCAGGACTATGGCGCGACAATCTGGGTGGGAACCGCGCGTCAATCTGGATGAGAAGCAGCAGCCGGGCGGGGTGATGATTGACGCTGAGGGCGCGTTTGGCAAGGGCTGATTGACGCGGAGCGACAATCAGGTTGCGTCGAGCGCATCAATCAGAGGTGTTTTCGAGTTCCTTCGCGGTGACGTGAAGCGGCTTTCTGCCAGGGCCTCGCTTGCGGTCGAGGGCGGCTTTTCGGCGATAGCTCTCGACGTTCATTTCCAGGATCGTGGCGTGGTGGACGAGACGATCGACCGCGGCGAGGGTCATCGCCTGATCGGGGAAAATGCGCCACCATTCGCCGAACGGCTGGTTGGCGGTGATGAGCATCGAGCGCCGTTCGTAGCGCGCCGCGATCAGTTCGAACAGCAGGCTGGTTTCGGCTTGATCCTTGGAGACGTAGGCGATGTCGTCGAGGATGAGCAGATCGTAGCGGTCGAGCTTGGCGACATAGGCTTCGAGCGCCAGCTCGCGCCGCGCGGTTTGCAGGCGCTGGACGAGATCGGTCGTGCGCGTGAACCGAACGCGCCAGCCGTTTTCGACGAGGGCGAGCCCGATCGCTGCGCTCAGATGGCTCTTGCCGCCGCCGGGCGGTCCGAACAGCAGGAGGTTGGCTCCGTTGTTGAGCCAGACGTCGCCCGAGGCGAGCGCCATGACTTGCGCCTTGGAAACCATGGGCACGCTCTCGAAGTCGAAGGAAGCGCGCGGCGGGCCAGCCCTCCTTATCGGACTGCGCGGCGATCTTGGGCCAGATCGCCTTGACGCCGGGCAGCCGAAGCTCGTTGAGCAGAAGTTCGACGCGCGCTGCGTCGATGGATGTCGTCGCGCCGTTCATGCCGCCGCTCCCACATTCGCGTTGACCGAGTTCGCATGGGCTTTAGCGGCGACTTGGGCCAGTTCGTCATAGGCGCCCAGGGGCGCCAGTTCGACCATCACCTTGCAGGCGCCGCGAAGGTCGCCGCGCTCTTGCAACGCTTCGAAGGCGCGTTTGTAGGCGGGGCGTGGGAACAGTTGATCGCGGTAGACGAGATTGGCGAGCGCCATCGGCTTGCGCCGCAGCGCATGGATGATGTGCCGGTAATCGACGACATGTCCGCCCTTGGTGTCGGAAACGGGCCGCCCACGCCGCAGGCGCGCCACCGGCGTGGTTCCCAGGAAGCATTCGAGCCGGTCGTCGAAGATGCGCACGCGCAGCCGATGCCCGATCAGCCGCGACGGCACGGTGTAGAACACGCGGCGCAGCGTGAAGCCGCCCG
>DNXO01000023.1:107183-107304 GCA_003506895.1 Acetobacteraceae bacterium
GGCTTGCGCCGCAGCGCATGGATGACGTGCCGGTAGTCGACGAGATGTCCGCCGCGAGTTTCCGAGACGGGACGACCGCGCCGCAGGCAAGCGACGGGCGTGGCGCCGAGGAAGCATTCGA
>DNXO01000170.1:0-191 GCA_003506895.1 Acetobacteraceae bacterium
CCGAGCGCCTTCCTGTTCCATTCGACGCCGTAAATGAGCGCCAAACTATGCAGCATCTTCGACTGCACCGCAGGCACCGCGACAGCGCCCGCGATAGGCACGGCATCGGCGGCGGCGGCGGCGGTTGCGTAGCCCACGATGTGCGGATGCGCCTTCTTTGCGAGTATGTCCGAGCCTTGGCCGCTTGCGTC
>DNXO01000170.1:528-1438 GCA_003506895.1 Acetobacteraceae bacterium
CCATAGGACACCGGCTCGAAGCCGTCGCCCGGCTGCGTGAAATCGATCGGAACGAAAACCAGTGCCCCGTTGCCGGGCAGGTGCGCGAACAGCGAGCGCTGATAAGCGAGGCTCCGCGTGAGCGCTGACGGAAGCCCCGCCTCCACTCCCGCGCCAGCGAACGGATAAGGGCGCTTATGCGCCTCGCCCGGCGTGTAACCCTCGTGCAGCGAGGTCTGCGCCACGATCACGGGCCATTCCGGATGCCGCTTCCGTGCCGCCCTGACGGCGTTCACCACCGCGTCCTGCTGCGGGTCGAGCGCCTTCATCACGGCAATCATCAGATGCGACTGCCCCTCATGAAAGGCGATGTCCTCCGCCGGATCGTAGCCTTTTTCGCCAAGCCCGCGCGTATCGAGAAAGCGGATAACCGGCGCTTCGGCGGGAAAGTCGAAGATCACGGCGGTCCTGGTGCAGGGCTTGTAGCCGAGCCCCACCTCGGCCGCGCTCGCCTCGGTCAGCGCACGGACGATGGAGGACTTTCCCGCCTGCACCTTGCCGATAAGCCAGATCACAGGGGCCGCCTGGCTCGCAAGCGAGGCCACCTTCTCGTCCGTGGGCGCCGCGGCCTTGGGTGCGAGCACCGCGTCGCGGACGCTCCCCCAGCTTTGGGCAACCCTGCCTTCTATCGTTCCCCGCCAATCCATGACCGCCATCGCTGCTAAGCAGAGTTTCCCAAAAATGGCCACCGGTTCTTGGATGAAAACTCTGCGAAAACAAAAAAATCCAAGTAGACATTGGCCGGGCCGCCAACGAATGTCTACTTAGCGCATTCCGTGCGCGGTTCGCTCCGTTAAGCCAAACCCGCCCCCGAATAGCAATCTAAGCAGCCAGCCGCCTTCAGGAAAGAGCGCCGCGAACCCTCTTTGCG
>DNXO01000170.1:1834-4072 GCA_003506895.1 Acetobacteraceae bacterium
TGCTTTGAGAGGTGCCACCCTCGCTGAAAGTCCTCCAACCGCTCGTCCCACAGCAAACTATAGGGGAGCAGTGCTCTCGCTTTCTGAAGGCGGACGCGGTTGTTCAGCTCTCGCGATGTGCTTGCGACCGAGTAAACGCATCACGACCACGAAGAAGATCGGAACCCAGAACACCGCTAACACCGTTGCCGTAATCATACCGCCGAATACGCCCGTTCCGAGAGCTTGCTGGCTCTTGGCGCTCGCCCCGCTTGCGATAACAAGCGGTACGCCCCCGAGGATGAAGGCGAAAGACGTCATGAGGATCGGCCGGAAGCGTAGATAGGCGGCCTCAATCGTCGCATCCTCCAGAGGTCTTCCGCGAGCCAGCAAATCTTTCGCAAATTCTATGATCAGGATGGCGTTCTTGGCTGACAGCCCGATGATGGTGACAAGGCCAACGGTGAAGAAGACGTCGTTCGGCAAGCCCCTGATATTTGCGGCGGCGACGGACCCAACGACCCCGAGCGGGACAACCAGCATCACAGCCAAGGGGATGGACCAGCTCTCGTAAAGCGCGGCGAGACAAAGGAAGACAAACAGGATCGACAGGGCGAGAAGGAAACCGGCCTGATTGCCCGCGAGCTTCTCCTGATAGGATTGTCCGGCCCATTCGTAACCGAAACCCGAGGGCAGAATGCGCGCAAGCCGTTCCATCTCTGCAATGGCGTCGCCGCTGCTGTAGCCCTGAGCGGGTTCGCCGGTGAGGCGAATGGCTGGATATCCGTTGTACCCGACGACCTGCGTTGGCCCGAGCGCCCAGGATATCCTTGCGAAAGACGAAAATGGGACCATTTCGCCGGCGCTGTTCCTCACGCTGTATGTCAGCAGATCCTCGGGTTTTGCGCGCGTCTCCTCGCTTGCTTGCACGATAACGCGCTGCATCCGGCCGCGGTTGGGGAAATCGTTGATGTAGCTCGATCCGAGATGGGTCGAAAGGGTCGCGTTGATGTCGCGAAAGGTCACGCCGAGTGCTGCGGCCTTCTCCCGGTTGATGTCGAGCCTGATTTGTGGAGCGGGCGGAAGCCCTTCGACCGAAACATTCGAGAGCACCGGCGACTTCTCCGCTGCGGCAATGAGCGTGTCCTTCGCCGCCATCAGCGCCTCGTAACCGCGCTGGCCACGGTCCTGAAGGCGAAAGCTGAATCCGCTCGTCGTTCCGAGGTTGTCGATGGGCGGCGGGGCTAGTGCCGAGACCTGCGCATCGCGGATCGCCTTGAAGGCGGCGTCACTCTTTTCTATCAGCGCATCGGCGGTTTCGTCCGGCCCGCGCTTCGACCAATCTTTCAGCGTGACGAAGGCCTGCGCCGTCATCGGCCCCTGGCCAAAAAAGCTGTAGCCGGTGATGA
Organism: Acetobacteraceae bacterium; assembly: GCA_003506895.1. Taxonomy (GTDB): domain Bacteria; phylum Pseudomonadota; class Alphaproteobacteria; order Acetobacterales; family Acetobacteraceae; genus Rhodopila. The sequence goes on from DNXO01000170.1 coordinate 3,223, forward strand.
AGGTCACATCGTCGATGCCGGGTGTTTTTGCGAGTTGTCCTTCGACCGTTTTCACGGCGTCCAGCGTTCGACTCGCGCTGGCTTCCGAAGGCGCAAGCACATCCACCATGATGAAGCCCTGATCGTCGATAGGGACGAAGCCGCCCGGCATCTTCCAGAGCGCGAAGCCGACGCCCACGACAAGCGCCAGATAAACGGCCATGAAGCGCACACTTCGCGCGATCATCCAGCGGGTTATTTTCGTATAGCGAGAAGTTGTCGCATCGAGGCGTCTGTTGAACCACGCAAAAAAGCCGCGCCTTGGATGGCCGTGCCCTTTCTCGACGGGCTTGAGCATCGTGGCACACAAGGCGGGTGTGAGTGAAAGCGCGAGGAACGCCGAAAAGGCGACCGATACCACAATGGAGGCGGAGAACTGCCGGTACATAAGTCCCGCCGAGCCCGGGAAGAACGCCATCGGCACAAAGACGGCCGTCAGCACAAGGGTAATGCCGATGACCGCGCCGCTGATCTGGCCCATGGCCTTGATCGTCGCCTCCTTCGGCGGAAGACCCTCCTCGTCCATGATGCGCTCAACATTCTCCACCACGACGATTGCGTCGTCCACGAGGATGCCAATGGCGAGAACCATCCCGAACATGGTGAGCACGTTGATGGAAAGACCCATCGCCAGCAAAACGGCGCAGGTGCCGAGCAACGCGATAGGGACCACGAGTGTCGGGATGATCGTGTAGCGGATGTTCTGCAGGAACAGGAACATCACAAGGAACACAAGCAGGACCGCTTCGCCGAGCGTCAGCAACACCTTCTTGACGGATGCCTCTATGACTGGCGTCACGTCATATGAAAT
>DNXO01000170.1:4438-6052 GCA_003506895.1 Acetobacteraceae bacterium
CGACCGTTAAGGCGCGTTGTAAAGCCATAGGACAAGCCGCCGGCTTCGATACGCGCAACGTCGCGCAGCCTGACCGTGGCGCCGTTCGGATTGGCGCGAAGCACAATATCGCCGAACTCGTCGGGGGATGCGAGTTGCCCTTTGACGAGGACCATGTTCTGAACCCGCTGCTCGGGCGGCGCGGGCGCAACGCCAAGAGAGCCAGAAGCGACCTGCGCATTCTGCGCCTCAATGGCTTCGTCCACGTCGCGTGCCGTCAGATTGAGGCCGAGCAGCTTGCCGGGGTTGAGCCAGATGCGCATCGCCCGCTCGGTGGAGAACAAGCGCGCGCGCCCGACGCCATCCAGGCGCCGCAGCTCCTGCAGCACATAGCGCGTTGCGATATCGCCGAGCGCGATCTCGCCGGTTTTGCCGTCCGTGGAGGTGAGGGTCACGAACTGAAGAATGGCGCTGCTCGCCTCAAGGATTGATATCCCTTCTTCGCGGACGACCTCGGGCAGCCTAGGCTCAATACGCTTGATCCGGTTTTGCACATCGACCGAGGCGAGCGCGATATCGGTGCCCGGCTTGAAGTAGGCTAGGATTTCCACTTCGCCGGTCGTGTCGCTCGTGGACTCGTAGCTCAGGATGTTGGTTGCGCCGTTCAATTCCTCCTCAATGAGGCGGGTCACGCTGAAATAAAGGTTTTGTGTCGAGGCTCCGGGGTAGGACGTGGTGATCGAGATCGAAGGCGGTGCGATGATTGGATATTGTGCGACCGGAAGAAAGGGAAGCGACAGCATGCCCGCAAGGCATATGAAGATCGCAACCACCCAGGCGAAAACCGGACGGGCGATGAAGAAGCTCGACATCGGCTACACTCCAAGGGAAGGCCACGTTCGGAGAGCGCACGGCGCCGTTTACCCGGCAGAAGCCTGATTGATCGGGCTCCACGGCACCGGCTTGACGCGTTCTCCGGGAGTGAACTTCTGGAAGCCATCGACGACAATTCTGTATCCCGGCTTCAGTCCGTCCTCGATGGTGACCCGCCCGCCGATCGTCCTGCCAACGCGCACAGGCTGGAGGATGGCGCGGTCGCTGTCATTGACAACGAAGACGGCGCTCACACCGGAGTCTGTGCGTTGCACGGCTTGCGCCGGCACGGCAATACCGTCGATGTCGATCGCTTCCTCAATAACCACTCGCACATACATCCCCGGAAGAAGTTCTGATTTCGGATTGGGGAATTCGCCTCTCAGCATCACCTTTGCGGTGCCGGGGTCTACGGTTACGTCCGAAAACAGGAGACGGCCGGGGAATGCATAGGCCGAGCCGTCATCAAAGAGGAGGCGCACGCTTGCCGCGTCCGGCGACACGCGTCTGAGATTCCCATCGGAAAGGGCTCGTTTCATGTCGTTGACTTCGGTGACGGACTGGGTGAAGTCGGCATAAATAGGATCGAGTTGCTGAATCGTCGCCATATGCGTGGCTTCGGTTCGGCCCACGAGTGCCCCTTCCGTGACAAGCGCGCGACCTATGCGCCCGGCGATCGGCGCGCGCACCGTCGCATAGTCGAGATTGAGCTTGGCCTGTTCCACCGCGGCTTTCTGTGCGGCCACCTCTGCTTCCGCCTGT
>DNXO01000157.1:0-22749 GCA_003506895.1 Acetobacteraceae bacterium
ACCGAGGGGCAGATGAGCGACCACACGGGCGCGGGTATTGTCCTCGAGAAATTGCCGCCGGCGAAGACGCTGATCGGGGACCGCGGCTATGACAGCAACCGCTTTCGGGCTGCATTATTGGCAAGGGGTATCGCGCCCTGCATACCGCCAACAAAGAACCGCAAGGAGACAATCCAATATGACAAGACGCTCTACAAGCAGCGCCATCGGATCGCGAACCTATTCGCCAAACTCAAGGACTGGCGCCGCATCGCGACACGCTACGACCATACTTTCTTTTCAGCGATTTGTCTCGCCGCGGCCGTTTTGTTCTACCTGTAGAGGGTGAGTCCTGACCCTAGTTAACCTGTCCGGTTTATGTGGCTCATGATCTGTCCGCTTTGATCTTGTTCTGTTCTGGGGCATGCCCCAGAACAGAACGGCCGCATTGGAAGCGTGTCGTGCGGCCTGGTCTGAATGGTGTTTCGGGTTGGACCATCATCCTTGGTCAATCGCGTCCGAAGCCACGCGGTGGCCGTATCGCGGCGATTTCCTCCAGGTCCAGATCGGCTAGGGCCTGCAGGGCTTCCCCGGTCGGCGTGTCACGCGTCGCTTCCGGTAAGGCTTCAAGCCAACGAGTATAGCTCGCCTGAAGCGAGATCAGCCCCGCGACAGTATCGGCCCAGCGTTGCCCCAGGCTTGGACCCCGGGGCGTCCGACGCGGCTGCAAGGGCGCTGCTGTTGCCCCAAGCCGCAGACGATACCCTGCCTGACGTTCGGCCCCGGTCAGAGCCCGCTCGCCGTCGGGTCTGCATCCCGCCGGCCAGGCCCCCTTGCATTCCGTCACGTGACGATATCCCGGCCAATCTCGGCGGCAGTTGCAGGCTCAGCCGTTGCCATTTCACCGTGTTGTCGTTGCCCACCGTCCGCTCCTCCTGAACACACAGAATATCGCGCCACGCCGCCATGTTGTCGGTTACGAACGCCGATCCCTCCTGCTCCGCCGCGATTGCGAACCGCGTGTTGTGTTCCGGGATGTAGGTCTCGCGCAGCCAGCGGTTGGCAGCCTCCACCGTGACGATCCCGGCCAGCTTCATCTCCTTCGGCAGACGGTCCTGCAACGTCGAGAACACCCGCTCCGAACGCCCGCGCGCTTGCGGCGAATAGGCCGCGATATGCTCGATGCCATACTGCGTCAGCACGGTCTTCGACGCCCGCCCGCCCGCCTCCGGCGTATGGAAGTAATGGCTGCCCCGGTCGGTATAGAGCGAGAAGAACAGGCCGTGCCTGGCCACCACCTCCGCGACACCGCGCAGGCTTGACGCCGTACCTTCCTCATCCACCAGGAACATCGAGTAGATCGCGCTTGTTGCGTCCTCCATGGTGACAACAAGGTCCTGTTTGCCCAGACCATCCGCCAGCCAGGCATGCGTCGAGGCATCCTGGTGCAGCATCATCCCCACCATCGGCCGCCGCGGCGATGGCGCGAGGCGCCGGTCGTCCAGCCCCGCAACACCCGACTCGCGATAGCGCTCCCGCCATCGGCGGAACGTGCGCTCACTGACCCCAAGCAACTCAGCCGCCTCCATCTGGCTTAACTCCGACCGCTCCGAGCGGCCAAGAATGTCCGTGAAACGCATCCGGCGTATCCCTTCGTGAATGCGTGTCCAGTCCATGCTGCCCTCCATCCTTGGAGGCTCGCATGACCGGACAATTCACGAGCTACGAAACCCGGCCAGATGACGAGCTAGCCACACTTCTCCCTCGGAACCTTGCGTAATCCCCAAACCAAAACCACTCTCACGCCCACCAAGAAACAGGAACGTCCGACATGACCGAGACAATCGGCTCCGGCGAGTTCACCTACCGACCCGAACACGGCTGGGGGAAACTCCCCGACGGCTACGCGTTCGGCGATGTCGCCGCCGTGGGTGTGGACCGCTGGGACAACGTCTATGCCTTCCACCGTGGTGAGCATCCGATGGTCGTCTTCGACAAGGACGGCAACTTCCTCCGCTCTTGGGGCGACGGCATTTTTACCAGAGCGCATGGCGTCCACATGGGACCGGACGATACGATCTGGTGCACCGACGACGGCGACCACACCGTCCGCCAATGCACCCTGGACGGCAAAGTGCTGCTGACCATCGGCGTTCCCGGCCACGCCACCCCCTACATGAGCGGCGAACCCTTCAACCGCTGCACCCACACAGCACTGTCCCCGCAAGGCGACATCTACGTGTCCGACGGCTACGGCAACTCCCGCGTGCATAAATACAGCCCCAACGGCAAGCTACTGCACTCCTGGGGCAGCCCCGGCACCAATCCCGGTGAGTTCAATATCGCCCACAACATCACCTGTGACGGCGACGGCTGGGTCTATGTCGCCGACCGCGAGAACCACCGCGTCCAGGTGTTCGACGGCAACGGCAAATACGAAACCCAGTGGAACAACATGCACCGCCCCAGCGGTCTGTTCATGACCGCCGGCAAGTGCCCGCTGTGCTTTATCGCCGAACTCGGCCCGCATCTGCCGGTCAACCTGGACCTGCCGAACATCGGCCCCCGTATCAGCGTCTGGGACCACACCGGCAAGCAACTCGCCCGCGTCCAGGCCGCCCCGTCCCGAGGCACCGCCCCCGGCCAGTTCATCTCCCCCCACGGCCTGGCCGCCGACTCGTTCGGTAACCTCTACGTCGGGGAGGTTGCCTACACCTCGTGGTCCCGATCGTTTCCCGGCGTCGAAAAGCCGAAATACATCCGCTGCCTGCAAAAACTCGTCCGAGTGGGAGGCTGACCAATGAATATCACCCGAAGACAAGCGTTGGCCGCGACCGGTGCGGCGCTGATCAGCCCCGCTGCCCGGGCCGCCGCCAACGCCGCCGTCCCGGTGCGCATCGGCGTCATCAACGACATGAGCGGCCCTTACGCCGATATCGGCGGACGCGGGTCAGTGATCGCCGCGAAAATGGCGGCGGCCGATTTCGGCGGCAGCGTGCTGAACCGGCCGGTGGAGATCCTCAACGCCGATCACCTGAACAAGCCGGATGTCGGTTTGCCGATCATCCGCGAATGGTTCGGGCCCGGAAACGTCGGCATGGTGATGGATTTCGGCAACACGCCGATCGCCCTGGGCACGCAGCCCATGCTGACCCAGTTCAACAAGATCGCCATCTACACCTCCGTCGCCAGCGCGGTGCTGACCGGCAAGGCATGCTCTCCCCTGTCGGCGCATTGGGCGCACGACAGCTACGCCACGACCGCGCCGCTGGTACGCGCGATGGTCGCGCGAGGCCTCGACACCTTCTTTTTCCTCGTCGCCGACTACACCTTCGGCGACATCATGGCGAACGATGCCGCGGCCGGGATCAAGGCCGCCGGCGGCAAGCTGCTGGGCACATCCCGCCATCCCATGGCCAGTTCCGACTTCGCGTCCTATCTGCTGGCGGCCCAGACCTCGGGCGCGAAGGTGATCGTTTTGTGCAACGGCGGAACGGATACCACCAATGCCTATAAGCAGGCGGTCGAATTCGGGTTGGCCAAAACCCAAACCTTCGTCACCCCGATCATGTTCCTCAGCGACGTCCACAGCCTGGGTGTCCAGACCGCGCAAGGCTTGCAGTTCACCCAGTCCTGGTACTGGGACCAGACAGACGAAACACGCGCCTGGTCAAAACACTTCATGGAGGTGGCCGGGCGGAGGCCTAACGACACCCATGCGGCGGCCTATTCGGCGGTGTTGAACTACCTGCGCGCCATGGCCCAGGCAAACACCGACGAAGCCCAAGCGGTCATGCGGTCCCTGAAGTCCCTGACGATCAACGATGTGTTCGCGAAAGGCGGCCATGTCCGTCAGGACGGCCGCATGATGTTCGATCGCTACCTCGCTCGGGTAAAGTCCCCCGACCAATCCAAAAGCGAGTGGGATGAGCTCGAGATACTGCAAACCATCCCGGCGGCGGAAGGATTCCGGCCGTTGTCGCAAAGCGAATGTGGATACATCAAAGCCTGATCAACGCAGGCTTCGTCCGATGCTTGCGGCAAGCCGTGTTCAATGATGAAGTCCGCCCGGGAAATCCAAGAAGGGAAAGACCGATGTTCGAATCCGCGGTCAAGGATGAAGCCGCCCTCCGTGCCGCCCTGGCCGACGCCGATATCGCGCCGATGTTGATGGTGCTCGCGCAACTCAGTGGCGACATGGACATCCTGGACGAAGTCGCCCCGCACATCCACGGCGCCTGGAGCTTTATGGAAGCCGTCCCCGAGGACCTGAAGCAAAAGGTTCGCGACCGCCTGGTGGCAACCCTGCAAGACTACGCCGCCACCGGCCGCCAACCCCCGATCGACCTGCCCGCCGACACCCTGCAACGCATGATGAGCGCCGGCGTCGGCCAAACCGTCCCCGCCGACTACATCCCGCTGCTGGTCGAGGAAACCCAGCTTGCATCAGAAGATGCGCGAGCCGTCCATTGGCGCCGCGACGGCGTGTCGGCGGACGGATTCAACACCGTAATCATCGGCGCCGGCTTCTCCGGCCTGTGTTCCGCCATCCGTCTGAAGGAAATGGGTATCCCCTTCGTCATTCTTGAAAAGAACCAGAATGTCGGGGGCACTTGGCTGGAAAACATTTATCCTGGCTGCGCCGTCGATACGCCCAACCATTTTTATTCGTATTCCTTCAATCAGAACGACAAGTGGACACGCCACTTCTCCCGCCGGGATGAAATCCTGGCCTATATCGGCGCCACCGCGGACAAGTTCGATTTACGCCAACACATCCGTTTCGGCGTCGAAGTCACCCGTGCCGCGTTCAACGACCGCACGTCACGGTGGGAGGTGACATTCCAATCCGCCGACAACGAAGCGGAAACGATCGAGGCGAACGCCGTGATCAGCGCCGTGGGCCAGCTCAACCGCCCCTCCATGCCGCCCATCGCCGGCATCGACCGCTTCCAAGGGCCGCTGTTCCATACCGCCCGATGGGACTCGTCCGTCGATCTGAAAGGCAAGCGCGTCGCCATCATCGGCACCGGCGCCAGTGCCATGCAGACCGGCCCGTCGATCGCGCCAGACGTCGCGAAACTGCTGATCTTCCAGCGCACCCGCCACTGGGTGGCGAGCAACCCCAACTACCACAAGGAAGTCAGCGCCGGTAACCGCTGGGCGATTGCCAACATCCCGTTCTTCGCGAAATGGATGCGCTTCCAGTTGTTCTGGGCCGGCTCCGACGGCTTCCATGCATCGTTGAAGATGGATCCTAGCTGGAACCAGCCGGACATTTCCTTGAACGAAGCGAACCACAAGATGCGGGAGATGATGATCGATCACATCCGCAACGAACTCGGCGGCGACGAGGAACTGCTGGCGAAGGTGGTTCCGCCCTATCCGCCATACGGCAAGCGCATGCTGCGCGACAATCACTGGTACCGGATGCTGAAGCGCCCGAACGTGGAACTGGTGACCGACGCGATCGATCATATCGCCGAGGATTCGATCCTCATGAAGGACGGTTCGGCGCACAAGGTTGACGTGATCATCATGGCCACCGGCTTCCAGGCCTCCAAGATGCTATGGCCGATGGAGATCGTCGGGCGCGGCGGCCGCACCATCCGCGATGCCTGGGGTGACGACGATCCGCGCGCCTATCTGGGCATCACCATGCCCGGCTTCCCGAATCTGTTCCTGACCTATGGCCCCAACACCAATCTGGCCCATGGCGGCAGCATCATTTTCCACACCGAGTGTCAGGTCCGCTACATCGCCCAGGCCCTGCGCGACATGATCGAAAACGATTACGCAACACTGGAAGTCACCACAAGCGCGCACGACGACTACAACGAACGTCTCGATGAGGTCTGCAAGAATATGGTGTGGGCGCATCCCGGCGTGACAAGCTGGTATAAGAACAAGCATAACCGGGTGACGGTCACCTCGCCCTGGACGTTGCTGGATTACTGGAAGCTCACCCGCACCTACAGCCCAGCCGACTACCACGCTGAACGAACCGAGGAAGCAATCGCCGCCGAATAACCCGACGCTGCCCCTCCGTCATGGCGGGCGAAGGCCCGTCATCCACGCCGTTCCCAAGGCGCCTCATCCCCGCCGTCGCCTCCGCTTCTTCGGGGGCGCCTTGGTGGCGGCCGTGACACCGCGTTTCAGCGCCGCATTCACCTGCCCGCGCGCGACGCCCATCCAGGCATTTGCCGCGCTCAGAAACATGCTCATCGCCGGATTTTTCTTTAACCATGGATTCCGCATGGTGCTCACCGCCCTGCCTGTGTGTCCTACACATGTGGTGCGGCACGGGGCGTGGCGATGAACATCCCGTGTGCTTCTATTCATTCTCCCCAACGAATGCCGAAAAAGTTTTCGCCAGTTCTGGTATGGCGGTATCGAACAGACGACGCCCGTGTTCCGGCGTGGCCAGCCCGGGATTCGACCCGATCCGGCCATCCGGAAACCGCCGCCGGTAGTCCGCCGGACCATGAAACCGCCCCGTCGGTGCGCGCGGCGGATCCAGCACCGCCTGCTTGATCGCATCCGGCAGCACATACTGCGTCACCGCGACCTCGCTCGCGGTCGCATGACTGCCCTCATCGTCGCCGAACATTTCCTTGGCGAGGTCATGCATCACCTTGCCATCCCACCAATTCGCCAGACGACAGCGCAACTCGTCGTCCCGCCGGACACCGAACGCGCCTTCAAATTCCGCGTAGACCTCGGAGAACGCCGCCTGCACCGTGGCGATATTCCCGCCATGTCCATTGATGAAGAAGAACCGCCGGAACCCATGCCTGGCGAGCGACAGGACATAATCGTGGATGATCGCGATTAACGTGGACGGCCGCACCGTCATCGACCCCGCGAACCCCATGTGATGCACCGCGATACCCACGCCGATCGTCGGTCCCACCATCGCGTCAGCGGCCTCGCCCACCCCCTTGGCGATCACCTCGGCGCAAATAGCGTCTGTGCCGATCAGCCCGTTCGGACCATGCTGTTCGGTTGATCCGATCGGCAGGATGATGGCCTTGGACCGGCCGAGATACGCCTCGACCTCCCGCCACGTCTGATGTTGCAAAAGCATGCGCTGTGACCCTCCTGAACCGCCAGCGTAACCCGGCCACGGCGTTGACGATACCGCCCCGCCAAACCATGCTGGACCCAACGCTAACAAGGGGACGGAAATGGCCATTATCGGCGACTCAAAAGGCGCATACACGGGTCTGATCTACCGTAACGACGCCGATCTGAAGGCATGGCTGGGCAAGCGCCCGACCGAGGCGGCGCTTGAACCCGATCTGCCCATTATCGACCCACACCATCACTTTTGGGACACGCCACATCGCGGCCAATACTTCTTGCCAGAGCTGCTCGCGGATATCGGCGGTGGCCACAACATCGTCTCCACGGTGTTCATGGAATGCCAGTCGATGTATCGCGCCCACGGTCCCGCCGAGATGGCGCCCGTTGGTGAGGTAGAGTTTGTCAACGGCATCGCCGCCATGAGCGCGTCCGGCAATTACGGCCCGTGCCGCGTGGCCGAAACGATCATCGGATACGCCGACCTGCGCATCGGCGCCCGCGTCCGCGAGGTGCTGGAAGCCGAAATCGCCGCCGGCAACGGCCGCTTCCACGGCATCCGCCAGGGCGTGGCCTGGGACGGGGATGACTCGGTCGGCAAATTCGCCTCCCGCCTCGTCGCCCCGCATCTGGTCCGCGATCCCACCTTCCGCGAAGGCTTCGCCGAACTCGCGAAACTGGGTCTCAGCTTCGAGTCCTGGCAGTATCATCCGCAACTACTGGACGCGATCGATCTCGCCAGGGCGTTCCCCGACACCTCGATCATCCTGGACCACGTCGGCGGCGTTCTGGGCGTCGGACCTTACTCCGGCCGTCGGCGGGAAATCCTGGCAAGCTGGAAAAAAGACATTCAGGAACTGGCAAAATGCCCCAACGTCACCGTCAAGCTGGGCGGCATGGGCATGACCTCCTTCGGCTTTGAATTCCACGAGCGTGACATTCCGCCGTCATCGCAAGACCTCGCGGACGCCTGGCGCCAATACGTCGAACCCTGCATCGAGGCCTTCGGCGCCAACAGATGCATGTTTGAAAGCAACTTCCCGCCCGACAAGCAGTCCGGCGGCTACACCGAACTATGGAACGCCTTCAAACGCATCACCTCCGGTGCCTCGGCCGACGAGAAGAAAGCCCTCTACAGCGGCACGGCGGCACGCGTTTACCACATGATCGCGCCCTGATCCTCCGAAGCCCTCCGCGCCCTCTTCCTTCGTATTACGAAGTCGGGGGCCGCGGAGGGAATCTGCCCTTCAGCTCCGGGGAGGCGCGTATTTCCCGGTAAGCTGACTCGTCGGCCCCTCCAGACCCTTCTGCTGACGATCCAGCCGCGTCTCCCGCGACCACGTCCGCTTCAGGTCGTCCCGGACGTTGAACCGCAGCCGTCCCAGCCCCTGAGTCTCGATTTCCACCACATCCCCGTCCATGAAGCTCGACAGCCCGCGATGGTTGGTGCCCGTCGCCAGGATATCCCCCGGTTCCAGTGTATGGACAGACGAGACCCACTCAACGCAGCGGGCAATGTTGTGGGCCATGTCGTTGGTATTGAACTCCTGCTTCGTCTCGCCGTTGACCGTCAGCCTGATCGGCAGATTCCGCGGATCGGCGATCTCATCGGCGGTCACCAGATACGGCCCGATCGGCGCGAACGTCGCCCGAGACTTCATTGCGAAGAAACCAGTCGAGGGCAGCCCCCGCGCCGAACCATCAATGAAATTGGTGTAGCCGAACACATAATCCATCGCCTCGGCCGCCGGCACGTTGGAAGCACGCTTGCCGATCACCAGGGCCATTTCGGCCTCGCCCTCGAAGATGGTCGCCGGTTCGTCGGGCAGCACCATGGTATCGCCATTGCCGATGATCGCCGTTGCCGCCTTGTGGAAGGCATTGATCTGCGGCTTCTTCGGTAAGGTCCCGTTTTCCATGTAGTTCACCGCCATACAGACGATGTTGCCCGGCTTTGGCAGCGGCGGACGAATGCGGACACTGGCAAGCGGCGTTCCGGCCCCCGTCGCGGCCGCCTCCAGCTTCCCGCGATAGTCGCCAAACCTGGCGATCAGGCCGTTCATCAGGTCCCCGGGCCCGACATGCGGGATGTCTTTCACCACGGCCGACACATCGTGGATCGCCTCGCCCTTGACCACGCCCAGTTTGAAGTCATCGAAAAATGCCAGCTTCATGGCAGTCCTCCCCCAAGATTGTTGTTATGAGCGGACAGTAGAGCAGTTCCAGGACGACCGGAACTCCCAGCACCTAGGCCTCGGTCAGATCCCTCAGCAGCGGCAACGCCTCCCGAGCGAACCACGCGATCTGCTCGCCCTTTTGCTCGTACGGTCCCAGCATATCCAGCACCACATGCCGCACACCCGCCGCATAAAATTCCCTGATACGCTCAGCCACCATTTCCGGCGTTCCCAGCGCGCAATACCGTTCCGCCGCCTTCCGGAAATCCATCGCGTAACGAACGCTCAGCGTTTCGGTCGCCCGATCCAGCGCCTCTTCGTAGGTGTGATCCAGCCGGGTGAACAACAAATGTCCGGTCCCGAACGGGATCGCCCCGCGCCCAGCTTGATCCGCCGCCGCTTCGATCGTGCCCAGGGCAGAACGATACATGTCCGGCGTGATCACATACGCCAGATATCCATCGCCCAGCCGCCCGATCCGCCGCAATGCCGGGTCCTTCCGCCCGGCGAACCAGATCGGCGGCCCGCCCGTCTGCCGGGGCGGAGGGTTCATCGGCACATCCTCGAACGGGCCATAGAACCGCCCGTGATGCGTGACCGGCTGCCCGGAGAAGAACTTCCGCAGCACCACGACACCCTCCGCCAACCTTGCGCCGCGCTCGTTGTGTGGGACGTCGCACGCGGCATATTCGCGCGGGAACTCGCCGCCGACGCCGACCCCCAGGATGAACCGTCCCTCGGTCAGGTGATCCAGCGTCGTGACCTGCTTCGCCACCGGGGTCGGATGCCGCAGCGGCAGCAGCAATACCGACGTCCCCAGCAGCAACCGCCGGCTGACCACCGCCGCCTGCGCCAGTTGCAGCAGCGGGTCCAGGATCGCCACCGGAAACGAAATATGGTCGCCGACCCACAGGGAGTCGTAACCGCTGTCATCCACCAGCCGGACCAGTTCCACCAGTTCGTCGATCCGCGGCGTCCACGGCGCCGTCGCCGGCTCCGTCCGCCGGTGGATCGTCTGGATGCCAATCCGCAGCCGTGTGTCCAAGGTCAGGGTCATTGGGCGTCTCCCGGGGCCACGATGTTGCAGCGAACCGCCGGTCACGCCAAGGTGCGGGGAAGTGACCAACCGGAGAAACGCCCATGGCCGACCTGATCGAGACCGTCGAAGACGGCATCGCCACCCTGACCCTCAACCGCCCCGAGAACCTGAACGCGCTCTCGGACGAAATCCGTCTCGGCCTGCTGGCCTCGCTCTATCGCCTGGGCCACGACAACGCCATCGGGTGCATCATCCTGACCGGCGCCGGCCGCGGCTTCTGTGCCGGCGGTGACGTCAAGACCATGGCCGGTCGTTCGGCGCGTGGGTTCGAGGAACGGGCCGCCGGCATTCAGCAGTCCAACCGCGTATCGAAGATGATGCACGACATCCCCAAACCGGTCATCGGCATGATCAACGGCGTCGCCGTCGGTGCCGGCCTAAGCATGGCCGCCGCCTGCGACATCCGCATTGCCGCGAAGTCCGCCCGTTTCGGCACCGGCTTCATCAAGATCGGCCTGTCCGGCGACTGGGGCGGCACCTGGACCCTGACCCGCCTGATCGGCACCGCCAAAGCCCGCGAGCTGTTCTTCACCGGCGATATCATCGACGCCGAGGAAGCCGCCCGCATCGGCCTGGTCAACAAGGTCGTCGATGACGCAACCCTGCTCGACGCCACCATGACGATGGCCCGCCGGATCGCGTCCATGCCGCACATCGCGCTGGGCTACACCAAGAAGAACCTCGCCGCCGCCGAAACCGGCGATTTCGCGACCTCCCTGGATATGGAAGCCTTCAACCAGGCCCGCTGCTCGCAGATGGAGGACCACCGCGAGGCCGTCCAGGCGTTCAAGGAAAAGCGCAAGCCGGTCTTCACGGGGCGCTGATCCATGCGGGTTCTGAACACGCTGCCGCAGGCCGACCTGCGCACCACCGCGGCCTCGGCCATCGCGTCGGAAGCCGCCGGCTACGACGGCCTGCTGACGATGGAAAACAAGCACGACCCGTTCCTGGCCCATGCCATCGCGGCGGTGAACACCGATCGCGTCGAACTCGGAACATCCGTCGCCATCGCCTTCCCCCGCAGCCCGATGGTCGTCGCCAACCTAAGCTGGGACCTGCAAAACGCCTCGCGCGGTCGTTTCGTGCTCGGTATCGGCCCACAGATCCGCCCCCACAACGAAAAGCGCTTCAGCGTACCCTGGACCGCCCCCGCCCCCAGGCTACGCGAATACGTCCAGGCCCTGCGCGCGATCTGGACCACGTGGGAGAAGGGGACAAAACTAGACTTCCGAGGCCAACACTACACCTTCACCCTGATGCCGCCGTATTTCGTGCCGCCATCCACCGGCCAGAAAATGGTCCCGATCACCCTGGCGGCGGTGGGCGAGCACTCCCTGCGTCTGGCCGGCGAGGTCGGCGACGGCATCCGTCTGCACGGCTTCTGCACCCGCCGCTACATCGAGGAAGCCATCATCCCGCGCGTCCAGGAAGGCATGGCCCGCACCGGCCGCACCCGCGAACACTTTGAGATCACCGGCGGCGGCTTCGTCGCCACCGGCAAGGACGCCGAAGCCACCGCGCAAGCGTTCGAGATCGTGCGCGGCCGCGTGGCGTTCTACGGCTCCACCCCAGGCTACTGGGGCGTGCTGGAGCTGCACGGCTACGGCGATCTGGGCCGCGAACTGAACGCCATGTCAAAAGCCGGAAAGTGGAACGAAATGGCCAGCCGCGTATCGGACGACGTGGTGCACCTCTTCGCCGCCGTCGGCACCCATCAGGAAATCGCCGGCAAGATCGCGGAACGATTCGGCGGTTTGAGCGACGCGATCAACCTGCGCGCGGATTCCTCCTCCGCCGGCGGCGACGCGCCGCCCGACGTGATCCAGGAGATCAAGCGTATCCCGACCCCATTCCAGGGCTATAAGACCGACTGGTAGCAAGGAGTGCGCGCCGTGCTTGATCGAGTGATGCTGACCAACGACGACGGAATCGACGCCCCGGGCATGGCGGTGATGGAGGAAATTGCCGCCCAGATCGCCCGCGAAGTCTGGGTCGTCGCACCCGAACACGACCAAAGCGGCCAGTCCCACGCCATCAGCCTGCACCACGCACTTCGTATCTCTGAACGTGGCCCGCGCCGCTTCGGCGTGACTGGCACCCCGGGCGACTGCGCCGCGATGGGCCTGTGCCACATCATGAAGGACGCGCCGCCCCAACTGGTGCTGTCCGGCGTCAACCGCGGCCTGAACCTGGGTATGGAAACGGTCTTCTCCGGCACGGTCGGTGGTGCGATGACCGCGATGATGCTGGGCGTCCCCGCCCTGGCCCTGAGCCAGGCGTTCAAGGACCGCAACAACGTCCCGTGGGATACCGCCCGCACCCTCGGCGCCGAAACGATCCGCCGCCTGCTTGCGGTCGGCTGGGGGAAAAATGCCGTCCTGAACATCAATTTCCCCCCGATCCCGGCCGCCGAGGCCGGCCCCCCAACCCTGGCGCGCCAAGGCGAGGGCGCCGTCGCCGGGATGCACGTGGATACCAGGATCGACCCGCGCGGCATGTCGTACCACTGGCTGAACTTCAAACGCGGAGACATCCAGCAAGGCCCAGAAAGCGACTACAGCGCCATGCGGGCCGGCAAGATCGTTGTCACCCCGTTGCGCTACGACCGTACCGACGACGAGGCCTACACCGAACTCGCCGCCCACCTGCCACGTTTCGGCAGCTAGGCGTTTCTCGCTCCGTCCTGGTGGGCGAAGGGTGATGTTTGGGACCGCACTTAGTTTAGGGAGCGGTCCACAGTCCACCCGATCAGCTTCGCCGATGCGACCGGCGGGTTGTCTTCCGGCTGGACAGCGAAACGGATAACCCGCCCGAAACCATCCCAAGCGCAGCCGGTATCAGCCAAGCCGGCCGCACCAGAAGCGGGCGGACCATCGACACCCACATCCAGTCCCCGAAGGTCCGGCTCGACCACGCCGGCAGCTTGTCCAAAACGTCGTGATCCAGAAGATTCAGGGCTTGGCCAAGCGATATGCTTTCAGCCCCGAACGTCGCGATACCGACGGCGGCTACCAAAAACACGGCTGCGGCAATGGCCAGGACACGTTGAGCAATCACATGAACAGCTTCTCGTTCTTCCGGTCGCTATATAAACCCGCCACCTGTTCAGCATAACCATTAAAAATCTGTGTTGGCACCCTCTCATCGCTGCCGAGCAGGCGTTCGGTGGCCTGGCTCCAGCGAGGATGCGGCACGGCTGGGTTCACATTGGCCCAAAACCCGTATTCCGAGGGGCCGATCGACTCCCAAAAGGTCGATGGACGCTTTTCCGTGAAACTGACCTTCACGATCGCCTTGGCGGATTTGAAACCATATTTCCACGGCAGGGTCAGTCGGATCGGTGCCCCGTTCTGTGAAGGCAATGGCTTGCCATACAGCCCGGTGGCGATGAATCCCAGATCGTTCGCGGCTTCGTCGATCGTCACACCTTCAACATAGGGCCATGGATAGAATGGCGCATTCAGCCCATCCATCACTTTGTCCTGTGCGGTCTCGAACACGACGTATTTCGCCGAAGCCAGCGGATCGGCGAGCTTGACCAGGGCCGAGAGCGGGAAGCCCGTCCAGGGCACGGTCATGGCCCAGGTTTCGACGCAGCGGTGACGGTAGATCCGTTCTTCCAACTGAACCTGCTTCAGCAGATCGTCCAGATCGACCGTCCGGGGCTTGGTCACCAACCCCTCGAATTGCACACTCCACGGCCGCGGCTTCAGCTTCTGGGCATCTCGCCAGATGTTCTTGCTTTCGCCGAATTCGTAATAATTGTTGTAGGTCGTCGCGTATTTTTCCTCGGTGACCGCGCGGCCAGGGGTATAGGCCGGATTCACTCGGACATTCGCCTTGGCCGTCAGGATCGGCAGAATGCTCATCGCGCTCGCACCGGCCACCAGCGACCGACGCTTCACAACCAGGTGTTCCGGTGTGACCTGCCGCTCGCTGATCTCCCACCCTCGGCGCTGAATGATATTCATGTTGGAAGCCCCTGTTGCTTTAGGTCTCTTACGGCCGGTGGCGGCTCATCGATCACACGACATTGCCGTATGACACCAGATGAACGAAATTAAAGCTTCGCCATGCTGCGGCAAGGCGAATCGCCGCCGGCAACAATCAAGGAAACGATCCATGCACCTCACCCGCGTCCCCCGGACCTGCCCGTTCGGCCGCATCCCATTCCTGGAAGGCGGGTCGGTCTGATGTTTACCAGCAAAAACCGGATCCTGACGACCCACACCGGCAGCCTGCCCCGGCCCGCGGCATTGACCGAACTCTACGCCCGCCGCGCGGACGGCGAGGACATCGACGAATCCGCCCTGGACGCCGCCGGAAAGGCCGCGACCCGGCATGTGGTGCGCCAGCAGATCGCCGCCGGCATCGACGTCGGCAATAACGGCGAACAACAGCGGGAGGCGTTCTTCCTCTACGTGCGCCGCCGCATGAGCGGCTTCGGCGGAAGCTGGATCAGGCGCCCGATGGCCGACGTCGTGAAGTACCCCGGCTACCGCGCCTGGGCCGCGGAGCAAGAGGGCGCGCGCCGCTCCGTCAGCAACCGCGGCGCTTTGCCGAAGGCGATCGGCGCGGTCGAATACCTCGATCCCGCCTTGGTCAAGGCCGAGTGCGACGAGTTCCTGGCCACGCTGGCGGAAGTCAGCGGCGGTTTCGCCGAACCGTTCATGACGGCGCCATCGCCCGGCATCATCGCCGCCGCCCTCCAGAATGAGCATTACGACACCGAGGACGCCTATCTCCATGCCCTCGGTCAGGCCCTGCGCGTCGAATATGAGGCCATTGTCGGCGCCGGTTTCCTGCTGCAAATCGACGCCCCCGACCTCGCCCTCGAACGCCACGTCTCCTTCCAGGACCGTCCGCTCGGTGACTTCATCGATTTCGCCGAACGCGTCGTCGGAACCATCAATCAGGCGCTGGAAAACATCCCCCGCGAGCGCGTTCGCATCCACGCCTGCTGGGGCAACTATGAGGCGCCGCACGACTGCGACGTCGATCTGCACGACATCCTGCCGACGATCAGCCAGGCCAAGGTCGGCGGCTGGGTGTTGCCGTTCGCCAACCCCCGGCACGCGCACGAATACCGATGCCTGAAAGACCTGCCTCTCGATGACGGCCAGGTCATCGTCGCCGGCGTGATCGATCCGCTGACCAACTTCGTCGAACACCCCGAAGTGGTCGCGGATCGGCTGGAACGCGTCGTTCAGGCCGTCGGCGATCCCTCCCGGGTGCAGGCCGGCACCGACTGCGGCTTCGATACCTCCGCCGGCCGCGGCCGCGTCGCCGAGGATGTCGTGTGGGCCAAGCTGCGCGCCATGGCCGAAGGGGCGCGGATCGCATCGGAACGGCTGGGGATGCGGGGGTAGGCGGGGTCACGCGCTGATTTCCGCATTCCGCACCGGGTCAGCGGCCGATCCGCTCCTGTCCCAGTACCGTGGTTGCGACACACCTCGACCGAGGGGCCTCCGAATTCGCACGGCCGGTGGAGCAGCACGGTGCATACGCGGTTAAATATTCTTCTTCCCCAAACCAAACCCAGCCGCCAACGGGAACCCGATCACCCCTCCCCAAACGTCTTCCGCAATGTAGGCTTATGCACTTTCCCCGTCGCATTCCGCGGCAAAGCCTCGGTAAACACCACCGAGTGCGGCAGTTTGTAGCGTGCCAGATTGGCAGCGCAGTGGGCCACCACGTCATCCTCCGTCAACGCGCGCCCGGTCTTCACAACGACAACCGCGCGCCCGACCTGGCCCCAGCGCGTGTCGGAAACCCCAATCACCGCCGCCTCGGCGATGGCTTCATTCTGGTAAAGCACATTCTCCACCTCGGCTGGATAGACGTTCTCCCCGCCCGAGATGTACATGTCCTTCCAGCGGTCCACGATAAAGTAATACCCCTCCTCATCCACCAGCGCCGCGTCGCCCGTGTGCAACCAACCATCGGTGAAGGACGCAGCGGTGACGTCCGGCTGCTGCCAGTAGCCCTTCGTGATGTTCGGCCCCTTCACCCACAACTCGCCGATCGTCCCGCGCGGCGCGTCGGTGCCGTCGTCACCCACCACGCGCGTTTGCATGTTCAGCATGGGCTTGCCAGCCGAACCAGCCTTGCGAACCGCATCTTCCTTATCCAACACGAGTACAAGCGGCGAGGTCTCCGTCATGCCATAGCCTTGCTGTAGCAAAGCCCCCCGCTCCTGCCATTGGCGCAGGATCGCATCCGGCGTGGGCGCGCCGCCGACGCCCGCGAACACCAGCCGACTCATATCTGTTTCGCCAAACCGCGGATGCTGGCCCATGAATTGATAGTTCGCCGGCACGCCGAACAGATGGGTGATGCCCATGTCCGGGTCATCGATCAGTCGCAACGCCTCGCCCGGATCGAACGAGCGCATGATGACGACGGCCCCGCCAGCCTGGAACACCGGATAGGAAAACACATTCAACCCGCCGGTATGGAACAGCGGCAACAGGCACAGGAACACGGTCGGACGCCCGACCGATGCAACATTGAAACTATGAACGCTGTTCCAGAAATTCATCCCATGCGTAATGATCGCACCTTTGGGCCGTCCCGTCGTGCCCGATGTGTAAAGGATCGTCGAAATATCATCCAAGGTCGCCGCGACCGGCTGATCCAACGGCGGTCCGTCACAAGCAAGCCGCTCAAACGCCAAACCAAGCGGTACCTGGCTTCGTATTTCGCAGACCAAAGCCAACTCTTCAGCGCGAGCGCCAAATTCCTGGTCATACACAAGCAATGACGGTGCGCAGTCAGCCAGGATCGCCCGCAGTTCGGGATTCGCCAACCGCCAGTTCAGCGGCACGAAGATAGCGCCAATGCGGCCACAAGCGAATTGCACCTCGAACGTGTCCGTCGAGTTGGGTGCCAGCACGGCCACCCGGTCCCCGGCGCCGATACCGAACTGGTTTCGGAATGACCCGGCCAGCCGGGAAATCCGATCATCGAACGACCGATAACTATGCTGGCGTCCGGTCGCCAGGTCCACCGCCGCCAGCGAGTCAGGCTGCCGCATCGCATGATGGGCAATACAGTCATAATACGGTATCGACATGTACGTCCTCCGTCAGGCCAGGGGAATACGAACCGGTAAAGAACCGATCGAGCGCAGCAGATTGGAATAGGCCCGCGTCGGCGGCCCCATGACCTCGATCATCGGCAGATCCCGCTTCAGGATTTCTTCCCACAGGATCGTCAGTTGCATCTCCGCCAGCCGGTTTCCAACACAGCGATGAATGCCAAATCCAAACGACAAATGCTGACGAGGACGCGCGCGATCAATGATGAAATCGTCAGCCCGCTCGATCGCGTCGTCGTCGCGGTTCCCCGACAGATACCACATCGCAACCTTGTCGCCCTTGCGGATCGTCTTGCCGCCAACCTCGGTGTCTTCCAACGCCGTCCGCCGCATATGGATCACCGGCGTCTGCCAGCGGATGATCTCCGGCACCATACCGGTCACCAGTGAGGGATTATCCCGCAGCTTCCTGTACTCGTCAGGAAACGCGTTCAACGCCAACAACCCGCCAGAAATCGAGTTGCGCGTCGTGTCGTTGCCCCCCACGATCAGCAACAGCAGATTGCCCATGAACTCATGCGGACGGGACGGAAGGTCGCGCGTCGCCTCCCCATGCGCCAGCATGGAAATCAGGTCCGCCCGAGGCGGCTGTCTCTGCCGCTGGTGCCAGAGCTCAGTGAAATAAGCGACCGCGCCATCGAGGATTTCGTTCCTCTTGGCTTCGGAATCCACTTCCGTCCCCGCCCGCGTGTTCACCGTCGCGACGTTCGACCAATACGTCAGCTTCTCCCGCTCCTCGAACGGGAAGTCGAACAATGTCGCCAGCATCTGCGTGGTCAGTTCGACGGAAACCCGCTCGACCCAATCGAACGTTTCGCCACGCGGCAAATCGTCCAGGATGCGCCCAACCCGCTCTCGAATGGTCCCCGACAGGTTCGCCAGATTCATCGGTGCGACGATCGGCGCCACGATCTTCCGCTGCTCATCATGCTTCGGCGGGTCCATCGAGATGAAGCTCGGGCGCCGGAAATCCATCGGCAAATCGCGCAGCACAATGCCGCCCATCAGCGCGTCGGAGGAAAACGACTTGTGATCGGCGTCCACCGCCATGATGTCGCGGTAGCGGGTGATGGACCAGTACGACCCATACATCCCGTTCTCACACCAGTGGACCGGGTCCTCCCGGCGCAGGCGCTCGAAATAGGGGCGCCAAGTATCGTCTTGATATAAATGGGGACTACTGACGTCTATCCGCTCGATCGGTGTGGCATAGGCGTCTTCACGCGGATCGGTATGCACCGGTGCGTTCATCGTCGGCCTCCCTTTTTTCAGGCCGCGCTCTTCGGCGCGGTCTCATAAGGCGGGATCATAGCGCCAAACGCACCAGGAATTGGAAGACTAAACTGCAAGACTGGCCATCCGCCAAAACCCAGTACAGACTGCCCGCGGGAGGACCAAATGACGGAACGAACGCTACGCGGGAAAGTCGTGATCGCCGGTATCGGCGAGACCGAGTATTACAAGCACGGCCAATCACCGGACAGCGAGTTCAAACTCGCCCTGAAAGCCATCCTGGCCGCGGCAAAAGACGCCGGCATCGACCCCAAGGACATCGACGGGTTCGCGTCCTACTCCAACGACCGCAACGACCCGTCTCGCCTGGCCGCTGCACTCGGTACCAAGCAACTGCGGTTCTCCAACATGCAATGGGGCGGCGGGGGCGGCGGAGTCGCTGCCGCGGTCGGCAACGCGGCCGCGGCCGTAACCTCCGGTATGGCCAACTGCGTCGTGGCCTTCCGAGCACTGGCGCAAGGCCAGTTCGCTCGGTTTGGACGCGGCACGGGTGCGCCGCTGGCCTCGGGCGACGACGCGTTCACCATTCCGTACGGCATCATGTCGCCGGCACAGAAATTCGTCATGAAGGTCGTGCGCTTCATGCACGACCACGGCGTGAAGCAGGACACCCTGCGCGCGATCTCGATGGCCTCGTACCACCATGCCCAGAACAACCCGCGCGCCGTCATGTACGGCCGCCCGTTGGACGAGGCAAAATACGACGCCTCCCGCTGGATCGTCGAGCCGTTCCACCTGTTCGATTGCTGTCTGGAGAACGACGGCGCGGCAGCGGTGATCATCATGCCGGCCGACCGGGCGAAGGACCTGCCGCACAAAGCCAGCTACCTGATGGGCGTGGCTGGCGGCTCCGACCACCGCTGCGCCGCCCCGATCCACAATGCGCCGAACTACGCCAGCTCCCATTTCGCCACGGTCGCCCCGAACCTTTACGAGATGGCAAAGATGGGGCCGAAGGATATCGGCGTGGTGCAGTGCTACGAGAACTTCACCGGCGGCGTGCTGATGAGCCTGGTGGAGCACGGCTTCTGCAAGCCCGACGAAGCCAACGACCTACTGCGACTGGAGAACCTGCTCGCCCCCAACGGCAAGATGCCCCTGAACACCAGCGGCGGAAATCTGGCCGAGTGCTACATGCACGGGCTTGAACTGGTAAACGAGGCGGTGCGGCAAATTCGCGGCGTCTCCGTCAACCAGGCGCCGCGCAACGATACCGTCATCGTTATCGGTGGTCCGATGGTGACGCCCGTCAGTTCCTTGATCCTGGGTTCGGAGGCCGCTCTGTGATGTCGTATCTACCCGAAGGCCTGCCCGCCCCGACCGCCGGCGCCGATGGACTGTCCACGCCGTACTGGGAAGGTACCCGGAAAGAGAAACTGGTCATCCAGTTCTGCAAGGGCTGCAACCACTGGCAGTGGGGTCCGGAATGGATCTGCCATCGCTGCAACAGCTTCGACCTGGACTGGCGAGAAGTGCAGGGGCGCGGCGTCATATACAGCTACCAGCGCATCTGGCACCCGGTTCATCCCGCGCTGAACGGGCATGGCCCCTATATCGCCGCGTTGGTTGAACTGCCGGGCGCCGGCAACGTCCGAATGGTCGGCAACCTGATCGGCGATCCTAAACAGCACGTGCCGATCGGCGCCCCGGTGGAAGCGGTGTTCGAGCATCATAATACCGCCAGCCCGCCATTCACGCTGGTGCATTGGCGGTTGGTCTAGGGCGCGGCATCCGCGCCGGACAGGGAACCGGCGCGTAGTCCTATACCCGGGCTTGATTGGGCACTTCGCGTGGCGCGGCAACCGCGCGAAGTGCCCAATGATCGACTCACCCCCGAAAAGTCCGCACCGCCACGCGAAACCACCTTCCGTGCGCAATCCAGAAAATCCGTGCAGGACCCTTTCTTAACCCGCGCGTCCCAACACAATTTATAATTGCAATTAGTCACAACTCATAGTAGAAAAAAGAACATAAACAGAACACGCAGACAACCCGCCCATGCCAATCCCGGAACCGTCCCCCATGGACCACGCCATCGAGGCAGCCTGCACCACTCTGATGCCCTTCGCGCTCCTCGCCTCCAACGACGACCCGGCCAAAGCCCGCGCCACCATTACCGCCATGATCCAGGCCTACAACCCCGCCGACACGATCGAACTCGGCCTGATCGGCAGGATCGTCGGCTTCAGCCTCGCCGCGATGGAAAACCTTCGGCTGTCGATGGCCGACCCTCATATGCCGGACGCCAAGGTCCTACGCTGCCGCGCCTCCGCCGCCAGCCTAAGCCGCTCCGCCGAACAGTGCCGAGCGGCCTTGAATGCCCTGCGTGCCGCACCGAAGCCGGAGCAACGCCCGCCGGCCCCACCCAAGGCTCGGGCGCCGCTTTCCCGCCCATCCGATGCCCAGACAGCAAAAGCCGAAAGCGACGCCAAGATCATCCTCGACCGTCTGACCCAACTGCACCAGGAGTGGAATCCCGACCAGCGCGCACCTGCACCCGAAGCACCCGCGCCGGACCGAACGCCCAGATTTGGTGCCCCTCCATCAGGTTATGGGTAACGAACCCGCGATATGCTAATGAGTGGCCGGAACCCGCAAATCGATCCGGAAGAGTGAGTGCGCATGAAGATCTGCGTCGTAACGCCCTATTTTGAGACCGATCCGGCGTGGCTACGCCAGGCGCATAACAGCGTCCTCGGCCAGACGACTCCCGCTCGGCATATCCTGGTATGCGACGGTTCGAAGCCGGCCGAAATCGACAACTTCCACGGCACCCATGTCGTCCTGGGGCGCAATTATCGTGATTACGGCAATACGCCCCGCCTGATCGGGTGCTACCAGGCGATCAGTGAGGGCGCGGACGCGATCGCCTTCCTGGATGCCGATAACTGGTATCAGCCCGATCACCTCGCCGCGTTGCGCAACTACGCGCTGACGAACGATCTGGCCGCCTGTTCGTCCGGCCGCACGCTGCACCGGCCAGACGGCTCGTTCCTGGTGAAGTGTCCTGTGGTGAACGCCCGCCCCTACATCGATACAAGCTGCCTGCTCGTGATGAAGGAGGCCTTTCCGCACCTGATCGCCTGGGTCCTCAGCAGCCAGGACGTCGCTGCGGTGGTGGACCAGACCGTCTGGCAGACGATGGCAAACTCGGGCGCGCGTATGGGATATCTGGATAGACCGTCAGTCTGCTACCGCACCAGGCATGCGGCCCACTATACACTCGCCGGGGAGCAGCCGCCCCCCGATGCCATCCACCGGACAGACACGAGGGGCGACCACTACCAATAGCGGCGATCAGCCCGACAGCTTCTGCATCACCGCATCGGGAATATCGAAGTTGGCATAGACGTTCTGTACGTCGTCGTTCTCGTCCAGGGTGTCCAGCAGCTTCAGCAGGCCGGCCGCCTTCTCCTCATCCAGCGTCACGGTGGTGGTCGGCCGCCAGTCCAGCTTGGCACTCTCCGGCGCACCGAACCGGGTTTCCAGCGCGTCGCGCACGGCAAAGAAATCCTCCACCGGGCAGGTGATCTCGTGTCCCTCATCGTCGCTTTCGGCATTCTCGGCCCCAGCTTCGATCGCGGCCTCCAGCATGTCGTCGGCACTGGCGACCGCGGCCGGATAGCGGATCGCACCCAGCCGGTTGAACATGAAGCTGACCGAGTTCGTCTCCCCCAGCGCGCCGCCATGTTTATTGAACGCCGTCCGCACGTCCGAGGCAGTGCGGTTGCGGTTATCCGTCAGCGCCTCGACGATCACCGCCACACCCGCCGGCCCATATCCCTCGTACCGGACGTCCACATAGTCGTCCCCACTGCCGGCCCCGGCCGCTTTCTTGATGGCGCGATCCACCGTGTCCTTCGGCATGTTCGCCTGCCGAGCCGCCGTTACGGCCGCCCGCAGGCGTGGGTTGGAGGCAGGGTCCGGCAGCCCATGACGCGCCGACACCGTGATTTCCCGGATGATCCGGGCGAACTGCCGTGCGCGCCGGGCGTCCTGCGCACCCTTGCGGTGCATGA
>DNXO01000157.1:23008-39742 GCA_003506895.1 Acetobacteraceae bacterium
TGCATGATGTTCTTGAACTGGGAATGGCCTGCCATGTGTCGCCAATGTCTCTGGATGGATCTATCGCCGCTTCATACAGCGCAAAACGGCGGCGGCAAACGTCTGACCGTCAGGTCGGCCCGCGCGCCATCGCCGGCATGGCACACCCATCCGGCAACGGCCTTGCAAGCGAGGTCAGCAACGCCGGCCTCTCGTGCCCGCAGACACGGCTTTGCCGATGATCGCGGACAAGCTGGTTCACCGCCCCCACGTTCTCCGGCGTCAGCACCGCCCCGAAGCGCGGCGCATCGGTCCCGAACATGCGCTGGATGACGATCGCCCCGAGCTGCTTTTTGAAATGCGACGGTTCCCAATACCACTGCGTCGGGGTGCGGCGGTCTTCGGCGGCCGGCACGCCCTCGGTGTTGAAAGCGTCGTAATTCAAGAAGTCCCACAACGGCACATCGCCGCCCTGCTCCGCCACCAGCCCAGCAAGTTCCGTCTTCAACTGCTCGATGCGGGGCCACAGTCCCATCCGCCAATAGATCTCCAGCGCATCGGCGTGATGTGGCGTCAGCACCAGCGTCAGCTTCACATGGTTCGCGCGGGCGAGCGCGATGATGGCCCGAACGACGTTAAGATCGGGCAGCGCGCCTTGCCATCCGGCCATCGACCGCCTCAGGCGTTCCGCCCGCTCAACCTCATAATCGTCCTTCTGCGCGAACAGGTCGTGCATCCCGTCCGTTCGGAAGGCATTGCTGAAATCGGCCTCATTGGACGACCCGTCCGGCGCGAGATTCAGCAGCGTCGGGTCCCGCTGCAAGGCGATGGTTTTCAGGCTATCGACCAGCGACCCCATGGTCGCCAGCGAAAGGAACATGTCGTTGGCAATTTGCAACGCCCGATCCGGGTTGGGACGCCCATCGGGCAAGAGATGGTAGCGCCGGTCGTCCTCGGACCTGCCATCTCCCGGTCGGTTGATGCTGAAGAAATCCTGGAAATCCAGGAACACGACCGCATTCTTGAGCGGGCCATTGAAGATCGCTTCCCGCAGCGTATCGAGCCGCATCGAAACACCGGCCCCACCGGGAATGCCATAATTGTACACCGGCCGCATCGGCCCCGGCCACTCCGGCGCCGCCGCATCGATCCCGATATGGGTGGACGACGAGCCGATCAGGACCGTGACGGGGTGGGCGCGCGCCTCTTGGTAGGTCTTCGTTAGCAGCGCATGGTTCTTTGCGCCGGGCTTCAGCAGACTAAGACCCGCGATGCGGCGCGTCCCGAACACGTCATACGGGTCAACCAGCAGGTTCAACGCCACGACCAGCCCAGCCAATGCACACAACGCAACGAACCAGGTACGGATGAAATGGTGGCCGTTGTCCATCAGAACTGCCAATAAAGGAATTCGCTCAGTTGCCCCAGCGACAGAATGCCCGCCAAGGCGATGCACGCGAGCCCCAGCGCCCACGCACCATCCGGTGCCCAGGTAAACAGCCGTGCCACACGCGACGGTGTCCGGTCGGGCTTCACGCCGATCGCCGGTTCGAAGGCCGCCAACATCCGCAACGTGTTCGGCATCAGCAGGGCGATGGCCAGCAGGCACCCGATCCGGACGACAGCGGTCAGCAAGAGAGACCCGCTGGTCCAAGCGGGTTGCACGCCGATGGCCGACAACCAACCGGCGATCGGGCCAAGCCGGGAAAACACCGCCGCCGGCAGTGTGACGCCATAGGCCCCGACCATCCCCTTCCACAGCATCAGCGTGGCGGACAGCGTCGGTGCTCGGAACATCACCATCGCGGCGACAACCGACAGGAAGGTCAGCAGGAATCCAACCGGTGCCATCCGGGCGCTATAGACCTTCGCATTCGGCCAGATGCGCGGACGGATCAGCCGCCACGCATGGTTGATGCAAAGCAGCACCCCATGCAGCAGCCCCCACAGAATGTAGGTGTACCCCGCACCATGCCAGATACCGGACACCAGCATGGTCAGGATCGTCGGCATCGCCAGCAGGTTCAGGAACGCCGGCACACTGGTGTTGCGCCCACCGAAAATCGGCTTGCCGGCCGCAAGCCGCTTGCGCGTCAGGTTCAGCGTCAGCGGGTTATAGATATACGCCGTCAGGAACCGGGTCAGGCTGACATGCCAGCGCAGCCAGAAGTCGATGATGCTGGTCGCCTGCAACGGCGAGTTGAAGTTCACCGGCAGCTTGATCCCAAAGAACCGGGCAAGCCCAAGCGCCATGTCGGAATAGCCCGAGAAGTCGAAATAGATTTGCAGGGTGAAGCCCAGCGCGGCGATCCAGGCCTCGGTCATCGACTGTGCCCCGCCGGCCGCGGCCCGCGCATACAGCGGCGCGACCAACTGGCTCATCGGGTCGGCCAGGATCACCTTCTTGGCCAGGCCGAAGAAGAACAGGCTGATCCCCACGGCCACGTTCTCGGGGTCATAGCGGCACGGCACGGCGCGGAACTGTGGCATCATCTCGCGGTAATGGACGATCGGCCCCGCGATCAACTGCGGAAAGAACAGCACGAACAGGCCGTAATCGGCCAGCGAGAACCGGCTGACCCGTCCGGCCTGCACATCGACCAGGAAAGCGATCTTCTGGAACGTGATGAACGAGATACCCAGCGGCAGGATCAACTGCGTCAGCACGAAGCCGGTGCCGAAGGCGTCGTTCAACGCACTTTCGGCGAAGTTCAGGTATTTGAAATAGCCCAGGAAGCAAAGATTGAAGACGATCCCCGCGATCAGGATCGTCCGGGCGAACGCCGGCTTCGCCTCGCCGGTCTGCTCCAGCGCTCGGGCCAGGCTGTAGTTGATCAGGATCGAGGGCGCGATCAGCAGCACATTGATGGGGCGCCACCACGCATAGAACAGCAACGAGGCCGCGGTCAGCCACAGCAACGCCCAATCCCGCCGCCGCGAACCCAGGACGTAAAATCCGATCAGGACGGCCGGAAGAAACCCGAAGATAAAGCTGTAGGAGTTGAACAGCATCGCGCGCGCGGCAACTCAGCGGCCGGCGGCAGCGCCGATGGCCTTCACGATCGCGCCCACATTGGGAAACGATTCCACATCGGCGATGCGGAACTTAACGCCGAACTCGGCTTCCACGGCCACGATGAAGTTGATGTAGGTGAACGAGTCCCAGCCATCCACATCCTCGCGGACGGTGTCCATCGCCAGCGTGATGGAATCATCGCCCAGCAGGTCCGACAAGATCTGCGTCAGCGCGGCCAATCGTTCCTGCTCGGTCATTTTGAACCCGGTTCCACTGAGGCATCGTTTCGTGGGTGATGCCACACGAAACCGTGAAATGCCAAGGTTAAACCGTCGGAATGGCCTGGGACAGGCGTCCGCCGACGCGAACCGGCTCGATCCGGCGCGCGAGGCCGGTGGTGTCGTCGGTCTCAACGAACACGCCGCAAACCGTGGCCGCACCCTCCGCCGGCCCGAGCTTCTCACCCGGCATCTTGCGCCAGAACCGCATGGTCGCGCCGTCCTTCACCATGCCGATGACGCTGTCGTAGTCGCCGCACATCCCCGCGTCCGACTGGAACGCCGTCCCGCCCGGCAGGATCTGCGCATCCGCGCTCGGGCAGTGGGTATGGGTACCCACGACAAACGAAACCTGGCCGTCGAAAGTATGGGCGTAGGCCATCTTCTCGCTGCTGGCCTCGGCATGGATATCGGCGACGATCGCCTGAACCGAATGGCCCAGGCGGTATCTCGACAGCACCTCGGCGGTGCCGCGGAACGGGCAGTCCATTGGGTCCATGAACAGCCGGCCCATGGCCTGCAAGACCAGCGCCTTGCGCCCGTCCTGCAACGTGGCCAGCACCGATCCGGCGCCCGGCGTTCCCGGCGGGTAGTTCAGCGGGCGGATCAGCCGCGGGTTCTCGGCGATGAACGGGATGATTTCCTTGCGGTCCCAGGCATGGTTACCAAGGGTGATCACGTCCGCACCAGCCGCGAACAGCGCTTTGGCCATGTCGGGCGCAAGACCGAAGCCGTGGGAGGCGTTCTCGCCATTGACCACTGCCAAGTCGATCCGCAGGTCCTGCCGAAGCCCCGGCAGCCGCTCGCAGACCGTGTCCCTGCCAGTTCGGCCCAATACGTCGCCCAGGAAGAGTATTCTCAAATCAGCCCCCGCAATGGACGATGCCCGCTTCTGTCGCCACGGCATCGAGCCGGATGTCGTAAGGGCCTACGGGCGGCGCGTCCACCTATTGCACCCCAAACGCGAACGGGCGGGCAAACCGGCAAGCGTCCCGTCATGGAATCCCCAGGCGTAGCCCAGCCGGCCACGCCCGGGTCCACCCCGCGGCGGCGGGCGAACGCTGCCTGCCGAACAGCCTGTTTCGCTTCATTGAGGCCGGAAATAACGTGCGGAGCCACCATGGCCGTTGGTTTGTCATCCTCCCAGAGCCTGCGTGTGCAGGTGGGCGCCAGATACCGAGACCAAGATCCCGACAGAGCCAGCTCCCGAGGGAGATGCTTACTGGCCCCGGGGATGAGCTACCTGACGCACCCGGTAGCCCCGCCTCAGTAACTTAGGCCGTGGGGGCGAATTAGCAAGGACGACGTTGCAGGGGGCTGGTTTGGCAGAGCAGCGCTTCTCCGCCACACTGCCGGCAACCATTCAGGAGGAGAACCCCATGCGCCTCAACGCGATATTCCCGACGCGGGACATCGGCAGCGATCCGGCGAAGATCCGCGACTGGGCACAGGCGGCGGAGGACCTTGGCTACGACCATATCGAGGTGCCCGACCACGTGTTCGGCGCGACCGCGCGTGGCGACTGGAAGCCGGTCTATAGCGAGGCCGACCCATTCCACGAGACCTTCACTACCTTGGCGTTCCTGGCTGGCGTGACCAAGACCATCAGGCTGACCAGCGGCGTGCTGATCCTGCCGCAACGCCAGACCGGCGTGGTGGCGAAACAGGCGGCCGAGGTCGATATCCTGAGCGGCGGTCGCCTGCGGCTGGGCATCGGCGTCGGTTGGAATCATGTCGAGTACGAATCACTCGACGCCGAATGGAAGACCCGCGGCGCGCGCCAGGCCGAACAGATCGAGGTCATGCGCAAGCTGTGGTGCGAGGACCTGGTGACCTACACCGGCAAGTTCCACAAGCTGGAGTCGGTCAACATCGTTCCGCCGCCCATCCAGCGCCCCATTCCCATCTGGTTCGGCGGTTCCTCCGATGCCGTCATCAAACGTGCCGCCAGGCTTGGCGATGGCTGGATGCCGATCATGGCACCGGACGAACAGGGCGAAGCCAAACTGGAGGAACTGCGCGGCCACCTGAGGTCATTCGGACGCGACCCCGCGACATTCGGGATCGAGGGCTGGCTGCGGATGACGGAGGCCAATCCCGACCTATGGGCCAAGGGCGTCGAGGGGTGGAAGCGTTTGGGCGCGCAGATGGTGATGCTGTATCCGATGTACCGCCTACCGACGTTCGACCGGCAGATTGAAACGTTGCGGCTGTTCAAGGAAGTGGCCGGAGAATGAAGGGTGCACCGCGGCGCGTTCAGCCGGGTTCCGGTGAACTCTCCAGCCCTTCGGCGATCTCCTCGGCGCGCTTCGCCATGCGGTTTAGCTTGCGGCTCAGCTTGGGGTCGGGCTTCGGTTGCACCACGGCGCCAGCCTCCGCGGCCTCCAACTTGCTGCGCAGCTCGAATATCTCATCGGCCATCAGCAGCGACGCCATCACCAGCATCCGAGCCTCACCGCTTTGGCCGGCGGCCGCGCGGACACCGTCGATGCGATTGCTGACCTCGGTGCCCATGGCTTCGAGGTGCTTTTCCTCGCCGTCCTGGCAGCCAAGGGTATAGGCGTAACCGTTGATGCGAAGCGTCACCTGCGCCATCGCGCCATTCTCCCGTTGATTAGTCTGGTTTACCGAGGGCCGCCCGCAGGCGGCCAATCAGCGAGTCAAGGCGTTCGGCGATCTCGGCCACCGACAGGTCGGAATCCGGAATCGGCGGATGGACCGGCGCCGGCCTTGCCGCCGCCAGATTCGCGATCCGTTCCAGCGCGACTTCCAGCCGGTCTGCCGCTGCGTCCGGGTTCTCGGGTTCGTCCGCCATATCCGCCTCTGCCATCCTTGAAGCTGATGCCGCTTGAACTCAACGCGGTCAACCGGTTGAACGTCAATCATGATTGTTCATCCCGCCGTAATCGTCCATGGGCTTGCTGATGCACGGGCGGCCCTCGCCCCCGGGCTGCCGGTCACGCTGCTGTCGGCGCCAGGGGCCGCGGCGTTCGCCGGATGCCTGTGGTGGAAGGGGATCGTCGCGGCTGCCAGGACGGCAAATCCCGAGACTGAATCGATCGATATCCTCGATTGCGCCGATGCTTCGGGCATGGCCATGGGGGCGTTGCGAAGCGGGGTTTGTCGGCTGGTGCTGTGGCGGCAGGCGCCCGGATGGGACGCGGTCGCGGCCATCGCCGCACGTCAAAAGGGGTTTGTACTCTTCCGGGCGCCGCCGGCGCTGGACCTTGGCGAGCGGAACGCAATCCGGCGATTACACGGCTGGTTGCGGGATTTAGGCGCCTCCGGGGCGTGACAGAGGGTCTTGCCTGGGCTAGTGACGCCTCCCAGTTGGAAGCGCTTATCCAGGAAAGGACCGGCTTCGATGCGCGTGACCCAAAAAGTAAAAAAGATTCTCGATTGGTATGAGGGCGACAACCCCGGTGTGAAGGCCAACCTGGCCCGCATCCTGTGCACCGGCAAGCTGGGCGGCACCGGCAAGGTCGTCATTCTGCCCGTCGATCAGGGCTTCGAGCACGGCCCGGCCCGCAGTTTCGCGCCGAATCCGCCGGCCTATGACCCGCATTATCACTTCCAACTGGCGATCGAGGCCGGGCTGAACGCCTATGCCGCGCCGCTGGGCATGATCGCGCAGGGCGCCGACACGTTTGCCGGCCAGATCCCACTGATCCTGAAGGTCAACAGCTCCAACAGCCTAGCGACCAACAAGGACCAGGCCGTCACCGCCGGTGTGAAGGACGCGCTGCGCCTGGGTTGCGCCGCCATCGGCTTCACCATCTATCCGGGCAGCGAGTTCGCCTTCGCCCAGATGGAAGAGCTGCGGGAGCTGACCCTGGAAGCCAAGGACGCCGGCCTGGCGGTCGTGACCTGGAGCTATCCGCGCGGTCCGAACCTGGACAAGGCCGCCGAAACGGCTGTCGATATCTGCGCCTATGCCGCGCAGATGGCCGCTCTGCTGGGTGCCAACATCATCAAGGTGAAGCCGCCGACCGCGGTGGTCAGCCTCGAGGCGGCCAAGAAGAGCTACGAGAAGTTCGACGGCTCCACCATGGCGAAGCGCGTCGCGCACGTGATGCAGGCCTCGTTCGCCGGCAAGCGCGTTGTCGTGTTCTCCGGCGGCGAGGCGAAGGACCTGGACGGCCTGTATGAGGAAATCCGCGGTATCCGCGACGGCGGGGCCAACGGCAGCATCATCGGCCGCAACACGTTCCAGCGGCCAAAGGAGCAGGCGCTGGAGATGTTGAGCAAGATCATCGACATCTACCTCGGCAAGGCCTGAGGTCAGTGGCTGCGGTGGACAGCGGCAGCCCGGAGGGTTGCCGCGTCTATCTGATCACCCCGCCGAAGCTGGACCCCGAACCGTTCGCTGGCTTGCTGGCGGCGGCACTGGATGCTGGCGACGTGGCGGCGGTGCAGTTGCGGCTGAAGGATGTCGGTGACGACGTGTGGAAGCGGGCGATCGATGCGTTGCGGCCGGTGGCTCAGGCGCGCGGTGTGGCGTTCCTGCTGAACGACCGGGCGGATCTGGTCAAGGCGACCGGCTGTGACGGCGTTCATGTCGGGCAGGACGACATGCCGGCGCGCGAGGCGCGGAAGCTGATAGGTCCGGACCTGACGCTGGGGGTGACCTGCAAGGGTAGCCGCGACCTGGCGATGCAGGCCGGAGAAGACGGAGCCGATTACGTCGCGTTCGGGGCGTTCTTTCCGTCCTCGACGAAGGATGTGACCAACCTGCTGGACCCCGAGATCCTGCAATGGTGGTCCGAGATGATGGAACTGCCAAGCTGCGCGATCGGTGGGATCACGCCGGAGAATTGCGGGCCGCTGGTGCGGGCGGGCGCGGACTTCCTGGCGGTTGTCGGGTGTGTCTGGAACCACCCGGACGGCCCCGGGGCGGGCGTTCGGGCATTGAACGCTGCGGTCCGGGCGGCTGGGGGATAGCCGGGCGTTGGCCGTTGAGTCTTCGTAGCAAGCATGTCAAGCTGTTGCGCTCCGAGAGCGGCTGCGTGTGCGAGGGTGTCGAGTCGATGTCGGTTTCTATACCGTGACTAATTCCCGCTTCAGTCCGCCCCGAATAGAACGTGTTCGCGTCAAAAACTTTCGGGTGCTTCGGGATATCGAGTTTAAAGAGATCACGCCGCTTTCGGTGCTGCTGGGTCCGAATGGCAGCGGCAAATCCACCTTCTTCGACGTCTTCGCCTTTCTGGCGGAGTGTTTCACGGACGGTTTGCGCCGGGCGGTGGGTAGTCGCGGCGACGGTAGCCTACGGGATCTGCGCTCGCGCGACAGCGAGGGGCCGATCAGTGTCGAACTGACCTATCGGGAAGGATACGAGCGGCCGAGGCGGGGGCCGGCCATTACCTACCATCTTGAAATAGATGAGGACAAAGGCCGGCCGTTGGTCAGTAGGGAATGGATGCACTGGAAGCGCCAGAGCTACGGCGCGCCGTTCCGCTTCCTGGACTACGAGCGCGGTGCCGGCTCCGTCATCACGGGCGAAGCTCCCGAGAACTTGGATACCCGCGTTGAACGGCGGCTAACGGGCGCAGACGTTTTAGCGGTTTCTACATTGGGGCAGCTTGCCGAGAACCCACGAGTCAAGGCATTGCGGGATTTTGTCACGGGTTGGCATCTATCGCATCTATCCGCGAAGGAGATGCGGCAGATACCGACGGCTGGGCCGCAGGAACACTTGTCTCGATCCGGCGACAACCTCGTCAACGTGGTCGAATATCTCAAGGAAAACCACCCTGACCGGCTGAAAACAATCTTCGAAGCGTTGCGCCGGCGTATTCCCCAGATAGAGCGGGTCGATCCAACTATGCTACCAAGCGGGCACCTGCTGCTGATGATTAAGGACGCCCCGTTCAGCCAGGCCGTGCAGGCCCGTTACGCGTCAGACGGCACAATGAAGTTATTGGCGTACTTGGTGCAATTGCACGATCCGGCGCCGCCGCCTCTGATCGGTATCGAAGAACCGGAAAACTTTCTGCATCCCAAACTACTGCGTGAACTTGCAGAGGAATGCGATCAGGCCGCTACCGACACCCAACTCGTCGTAACCACCCATTCGCCATTCTTTATCGATGCACTGAGCCCACGGCAGGTCTGGGCGATGATGCGGGACGAAAACGGGTACACCACGGCTAAGCGAATCGCCGATATGAAGGGCATCCAGTCCATGTTGGATACCGGTGCCTCGCTCGGTCAGTTGTGGATGGAGAACTATTTCGAGGCCGGCAACCCGTGAGTGACGGCCAGACGTTGCGGCTTTTCGTGCATGTCGAAGAACCGTCCATGAAGGAGGCTCTTGATAGTCTCCTTCCGTCGTTGCTGCCTGCCTCGCGGGTTGAAGTCAAAATCATCGACCATGGATCAAAGAAGGCGCTGCTTTCAAACGTGCCGGATCGGCTGCGAGGATACGCGAAATGGGCCGATCCCGCCTTGCGCGTGCTCGTCCTGGTGGATCGGGATGACGACGACTGCAGGGCGCTTAAGATCGGTCTGGAAGCTGCGGCGCTTTCAGCGGGATTAGCCAGTAAGACCGCGCCGGATCGCCGGGGGAAGTTCCAGGTCGTCAACCGTATCGTTATCGAAGAACTGGAAGCATGGTTCCTGGGCGATATCGACGCCCTTGCGGAGAGCTACCCCGGCGTGCCGCCAAGTCTTGCGCGTAAGGCCGCGTTTCGCGATCCCGATGCGGTCAGGGGTGGCACCTGGGAGGCTCTATCGAGGGTATTGAAGACCGCCGGTCACTACGTCGGCTCGGATCGATTGCCAAAAATCTAGGTTGCGCGGCGCGTCTCTTCTAAGATGCTTCCCGACCGGAATCGCTCCAACAGCTTTAGGGTGTTTGTTGCCGGTCTGGAGGCACTCGTCGCGACTTAGCGCGGCCGAGCCACATGCCCGATTGAACCTGTTGGCTTGCGGTGCAAGGCTACGCCCAACCACAGCAGGACGCCGCCATGGACCCGACATTTCTCCCGGCCGCGCAACTCGCGCAGCTCGTCCGCACCGGCAAGATCGGTGCGTTGGAACTGCTGGATCACTACATCGGCCGTACCGAGAAGCTGGACCCGCGCATCAATGCGGTGGTGGTGCGGGACTTCGACCGAGCGCGTTCACGGGCGCGGACGCTGGATTCGCAGGCGGACAAGTCAGCGCCGCTGTTTGGGGTGCCCACCACCGTCAAGGAGAGCTTTGACGTGGTCGGGCTGCCCACCACGCGGGGACACCTGGCTTTGAAGGACGTGCCGGTGAAGGTGTCCTCGATCGCCGTCCGGCGGTTAGAGGCGGCGGGGGCGGTGATCTTCGGCAAGACCAATGTGCCGGTCGATCTGGCGGACTGGCAGAGCTACAACCCGGTTTACGGGACGACTTCCAACCCCTGGAACACCGATCACACGCCGGGCGGGTCCTCGGGCGGGTCGGCCGCTGCCCTGGCCGCGGGACTGACGGGGTTTGAGATCGGTAGCGACATCGGCGGGTCCATCCGGGTGCCGGCGCACTTCTGCGGGGTATTCGGGCATAAGCCGACCTGGGGGCTGCTGCCGAACTACGGCGATCCGGTCACCAGTTCGGCGGCCGGGACCGATATCTCGGTGATCGGGCCACTCAGCCGGTCGGCCTCCGACCTTGCCGTCGCGCTGGAGCTGCTGGCGGGGCCCGATCCAGATGAGACGGGGCTAACGCTGAATCTGCCAGCGCCTCGTTTCAAAGGCCTGAAAGACCTGCGGGTCGCGGTTTGGGCGGACGAGCCCGGCAGCACGACCGACTCCGAGACGGTAGCGGCGATGAACGCGCTGGCGGATGGGCTGGAGGCGCAAGGCGTTACCGTCAGCCGCACCGCTCGGCCGGACTTCGACGTCACCGCGGCCTATCGTTTGTATCTGCGGCTGCTGGACACCGGCTGGAGTGGGCGCAGCACGGACGAGCAGATCGAGACCAAGCGCGCGCATGCGGCCGGGCTGTCGCCGGACGACATGAGCGCCGATGCCATCATGGCGCGGACGGTCGATATGCCTCATCGGGCGTGGCTGGGGCTGAATGAGCAACGCCACCGCTGGCGGCGGGCGTGGAGCGCATTCTTCCGGGAATGGGACGTGCTGTTGTCGCCCTCATTCAGCACCGCCGCGCTGCCGCACCGGCAGGATGGTGCGCCCTGGGGGCGACGGATCGTGGTGGCGGGGCAGGACATCAACTACGGGGATTTGCTGTTTTGGCCGGGCCTGACGGGCGGGTATCACCTGCCGGCGACGATTGCGCCGATGGGGATGACCAAGGGCGGGTTGCCGCTGTGCGTGCAGATCGCCGGTCCGATTTATGGGGACCGGACGACGATCGCGGCGGCGGCGTTGCTGGAGCAGGCGTGGATGGGGTTCAAGCCGCCCGCGGGTTGGTAAGTCTGCGACGGCGCCTGCTCAACCCGTCATGGCCGCCGCACGTGGCGGCCATGACGATAAGCGATGCGTTCGGCGCGGGGCGGCGTTAGCCCAGCGTCAGCATGATCTTGCCGATGTGGGCGCTGGATTCCATTAGAGCGTGGGCTTCGGCGGCCCGGGCCAGTGGGAAGGTTGCGTGGATCACCGGCGGGCAGCGGCCGGCGTCGAGGGCCGGCCAGACTTTCTCCCGCAGTTCGGCCGCGATCTGACCTTTTTGCGCGGTGGTGCGCGGACGCATGGTGGAGCCGGTGATGGTCAGCCGCTTCACCATCACCTGCACGAAGTCGAAGTCTTGCACCTTCGATCCCTGCAGGAAGGCGATCAGCACCAGCCTTCCGTCCATCGCCAGCGAGCGGATGTTGCCCGCCATGTAGGGGGCGCCGACCATGTCCAGGATGACGTTGACGCCGCGGCCCTCGGTCAGGGTCTTCACCTCGGCGGCGAAATCCTGGGTGCGGTAGTTGATGGCCGCGTCGGCACCCAGCTTCAGGCAGGCTGCGACCTTCTCGTCGGAGCCGGCGGTGGCGAAGATGCGGGCGCCGAATTCCCGGGCGAACTGGATCGCGGTGACGCCGATGCCGCTGGTGCCGCCGTGGACCAGGGCGGTCTGGCCCTTCGACAGTTGGCCAAGCTGGAACAGGTTCGCCCAGACGGTGAATGAGGTTTCGGGTAGGGCGCCGGCACGCACCGCGTCATAGCCCTTGGGCCAGGGCAGGCATTGCGGTGCCGGGGCGGTGCAGTATTCGGCATAGCCGCCGCCGTTGGTCAGGGCGCAGACCTTGTCGCCAACGGACAGGGTGGTGACCTGATCGCCGACCGCGGCGACCTCACCGGCCACTTCCAGGCCCAGGATCGGGCTGGCACCGGGCGGGGGCGGATAGGACCCTTGCCGTTGCGCCACGTCGGGGCGGTTCACGCCGGCGGCTAGGACGCGGATCAGCACCTCATCCGGCCTTGGGGTTGGGACCGGGCCGGTCGCCAGGCCGAGGACCTCGGGGCCCCCGGCGCCGTTGGCTTGGACATAGGACATGGTCTGCGGGATCGGCATGGACGGGAACCTCCGGTCTGATTCGGTGACCGAAACTAGGCGCGTCCCGGCCGCGCGCAAAGTCAACGATGATTTGTTCTGACCGGGCTGGCAGCCAGACGTAGGGTTGGGGCGCCGAAGAGCCTGAAAAACGGAGGAAACAACCATGCTTATGAACGGCATGCCGCGCCGCGCGGTGATGGGCGGTGCGGCGGCGATGACGGCGTTTGGCGCGCGGGCGCAGCCGAAGCCGGCAACCGGGACACCGCCGGCCGTGATCACCAGTCCGCCGCGGCAGTGGGGCCATGACGCGCCGCCGGATATCTATCCAGATCCGGATATCATCGTGGCCGATCCTGGTTTCAATCAATACCTGCTGGGGATCACCGCGATCCGTCGCGTCGCGACCGGCTTCAAGTGGACGGAGGGTCCGGCCTGGTCCAGCGAGGGCCAGTATCTGGTCTTTAGCGATGTCCAGGCGAACACCCAATATCGTTGCATCTGGGAAACCGGCCGGGTCAGCAAGTTCCGCAGCCCGTCGTACAACAGCAATGGAAATTCGTTCGATTTTCAGGGGCGGCAGCTCTCCACCCAGGATTTCAACCGGCGGGTGATTCGCTGGGAGCATGACGGGACGATGACCGTCATCGCCGACCAGTTCGAGGGCAAGGGACTGAACTCGCCGAACGACCTGGTGCCGCATCCGGATGGCAGCATCTGGTTCACCGACCCGCCGTACGGCGACAGCCTGTCAGAGGGACATCCAGACGAAGGCGGCTTGGCCAATCCCGCGATCGGCGCGCCGGATGCCGGGGTGATCGGGGGCAAGAAGCGGGAGCTTCCGAACAGCGTCTATCGGTGGGACCCAAGCGGGCGGTTGGATGTCGTGGTCACGGAGTCCCAACTTCCCGATCCGAACGGTCTTTGCTTCTCACCCGATTACAAGACGCTTTACGTCATCAGCACCGGCAAGGGGCCGGGCGACCAGGGGCCGGGCGGCAATGGCAACGTCTTCGCGTTCGACGTTCAGGGCACCAGGCTCGGCGGTATGCGGATGTTTACCGACATGATGGTCGATGGGATGAAATGCGGACCCGACGGCATGCGGGCGGATGTCTTCGGCAATCTGTGGATCAGTTCGAACGCCGTGCTGGGCTATGCCGGCGTGATCGTGTTCAACGCCCAGGGCAAGCTGCTTGGCCGTATTCGTCTGCCGGAGGTCTGCGCCAACGTGGCGTTCGGCGGCCCAAAGCGGAACATGCTGTTCATGTGCGCCAGCCAGTCACTGTATCTTCTGCAGGTGCAGACTCAGGGCGCGGCACCGGGATAACCGCGCTCATGCCACCTCAGCGCATCAAAGGCTTGACCGCGAGGGGGTTGTTGAGCATTTTCCCGCCCCTCATCGGGCAGATACCGCTGGATTGCCCTTTTAAGGAACAGGCTGATGGCCAAGTCGAATACGGTTCAGATCAAACTAGTGTCCACCGCGGACACGGGCTTCTTTTATGTGACGAAAAAGAATGCGCGCGCGCAGACCACGAAGCTGGAGCTGAACAAGTACGATCCGGTCGTGCGCAAGCACGTCGTGTTCAAGGAAGCCAAGATTAAGTAACTGGCGCCGTTCCAGCTACTTCCACCCGATTCCGCCCGTTGCGCTTGGCGTCATACAGGGCGGCGTCGGCAGCCTGCAGCAAGAGCTCCGGAGAGCCTGACGCGTTTGGCGTGCAGGCAACCCCGATGCTTGCTGTCAACGGCACCTGCGTTCCATCCAGTGCCGTGAACTGGACCACCTCGACCGCCGCGCGGAGACGTTCGGCGGCCGCTGTTGCTTCCTCCACCGCCGTGCCGGGCATGACCACGACGAATTCCTCGCCGCCGTAGCGCGCCACCGAGTCGAAGACCCGTGTGTTGATCCGAAGGGAGTCGGCGATCAACCGCAGCGCGTGGTCGCCGGAGACGTGGCCGAAGCGGTCGTTCACCGATTTGAAGTGGTCCACGTCCACCATCAGCAAGGCCAGTGGACGGCCCTGGCCGCTGTCCATCAGGCCGCTGAGATGGCGGCGCAGGTAGCGCTGATTGTAAAGGCCGGTCAGCGGATCGGTCAGGGCCATTTCCAGCGCCGTTCCCAGGTCCGACCGCAGGCGGTCCTGGTAGAATTTCCGGCGGATCTGGTTGCGCGCCCGGGCACGGAGTTCGTTAGGGTCGACCGGCTGCACCAGCCAGTCGTTCGCACCGAGTTCGAAGCCGCGCAGGATGCGGTCTTTCTCCCCCGCTTCGCCAACCAGCAGCAGCGGTGTCTCGTGGGTCGCGTCCGAGGCGCGCAGGACCGACACCAGTTTCAGCGGGTCTTCCCCGTCGAGCGACAGATTGATCACGAGAAGGTCGAAGTTGACCGAGGCGGTCATGTTGATCGCCTCGGCATGGTTGTGGGCATGGACGGGGATGACGCCGTCCTCGGTCAGCGCGTCCTGGATGCTCTGCGCGCTTTGGTCCCAGTCATCGACGACCAGCACCCGAGCGCCGGCGACCGACGGGATCAGGAGTCTGTCGGTGTTGAGGCCGAGTGCGCGCGCGGTGTCGCCACGTGCGCGCCATTCGTCGAGCAGGCGCTTCAGCCGCACCAGGCTGCGAACACGGGCCATCAGCGTGTCGTAGTCCACCGGTTTGGTCAGGAAGTCATCGGCGCCGGCTTCCAGGCCGTGCAACCGCTCGCCGGGTTCACTGAGCGCGGTGACCATGACCACCGGAATGTGCAGCGTGACGGGGTCGTCCTTCAGCAGGCGACAGCATTCATAGCCGTCCATGCCGGGCATCATGACGTCGAGAAGGATGAGGTCTGGTTGCCAGGCGCGGGCGGCATCGAGCGCTTCGAAGCCGTCGCGGGCAGAGGTGACCTGATAATATTCAGCCGCCAGCTTAGCCTCAAGCAAGCGCGTGTTGGCAGGCACATCATCCACAATCAGAATACGCGCGGTCATGCGGTGCCCGAACTTGCTCCTGCTTATGTGCTGTTTTCCGTACAGCGCGTTCGATGCGGTTTATAACCGAGATGGCCGGAAGATCAAAGCATTCCCTGGGGGCAGGGCAAACGGCCCATGATG
This sequence comes from Acetobacteraceae bacterium, assembly GCA_003506895.1. Lineage (GTDB taxonomy): Bacteria > Pseudomonadota > Alphaproteobacteria > Acetobacterales > Acetobacteraceae > Rhodopila. The sequence continues at coordinate 38,851 of DNXO01000157.1, forward strand.
ACAGGGACGCGGCTAACGCGCCTGGAACTGTGTTTTCCCAAACATGATTTCCCGTTCCGCGTCGGTCATCTGGCCGCGGCGCTGGTTTTCCGACAGAACCTCCACGCCGCGCTGGACGGCGGGACGGGCGGCGACGGCGTCGTGCCAGCGCTTGAGGTTCGGATAATCCGCGAGGTCGATGTTCCGCCGCGCCGGATTGCGGATCCAGGGGAAGTTGATGATGTCAGCCATGGTGTAGTCGGCGCCGGCAAGGTATTCAGACTCGCCCAGCCGCTTATCCAGCACCCGGTGCAGGCGTTTCACTTCATTCGTGTAACGCTCGATCGCGTAGGGGATCTTTTCGACCGCGTAATTGGCGAAATGGTTGTACTGGCCGAACATCGGGCCGGTCCCGCCCATCTGGAACATCATCCATTGCAGGCAGGTGTAGCGTCCGACGGGATCGGTGGGGATCAGCTTGCCGCCGGTCTTTTCCGACAGATAAATCATGATCGCCGCCGACTCGAACAGCTTCAGCGGCTTACCGCCGGGTCCGTCGGGATCGACGATCGCGGGAATGCGGTGGTTCGGCGTGATCGCCAGGAATTCGGGTTTGAACTGGTCGCCCTTGCCGATGTTGATTGGGATGACCTTGTAGGGCAGGCCCAGCTCTTCCAGCGTGATATGGATCTTGTGGCCGTTGGGCGTGGGCCAGGTCCAGACCTCGATCATCATGCGCTCCCGATGGTTGCCTTGTTACCGGCAACCATCGCCCGTCAGCGCGGGGACGTCAAAGGACCGTTTCGGTTTAGCCCTGACGTTCGACAATCAACTGCTTGATGGCGCCGATCGCCTTGGCCGGGTTGAGGCCTTTCGGGCAGGTATCGGTGCAGTTCATGATGGTGTGGCAGCG
>DNXO01000157.1:39988-40129 GCA_003506895.1 Acetobacteraceae bacterium
TTCATGATGGTGTGGCAGCGATACAGCTTGAACGGGTCTTCCAGTTCGTCCAGGCGCTGCCCGGTCTCTTCGTCGCGGGAGTCGGCGATCCAGCGATAGGCTGCCAGCAGCACGGCCGGACCGAGATAGCGGTCGCCGTTC
>DNXO01000157.1:40433-42355 GCA_003506895.1 Acetobacteraceae bacterium
ACAGGATGCACTCCCACATGCCGTCCAGCTTGGCGCGTTCTTCCTTGCTTTGCAGGCGTTCGCCATCCGGCGGCGCGGGCGTATCGGCCTGCATCCAGGGCTTCACCGAACGATACTGCGCATAGGCCTGGGAAAGGTCCGGAATCAGGTCCTTTACCACCGGCATATGGGGCAACGGGCTGATCTTGACCGCGCCCTTCACGTCCTCGATCGGCTTGAGGCAGGCCAGCGTGTTGCCGCCGTCGATGTTCATGGCGCAGGAGCCGCAGATGCCTTCGCGGCAAGAGCGGCGGAAGGTCAGCGTCGGGTCGATCTCGTTCTTGATCTTGATCAGGGCGTCCAGGACCATTGGGCCGCAGGCGTCGAGATCGATCTCGTACGTGTCGGTGCGCGGGTTTTTCCCGTCATCCGGGCTCCAGCGGTAGATCTTGAATTCGCGGACGCGCTTGGCGCCGGCTGGCGCCTTGAAGGTCTGACCCACGCCGACGCGGCTGTTCAGGGGGAGATTGAATTCGACCATTTTCTCACGATCCTAGGAAATGACGACGACCGGATTAGTAAACCCGCTTCTTGGGCGGGAAGACCGAGACTTCGTTGGTCATCGTCTGCATTTTCACCGGCCGGTAATCCAGCTTCACGTCGCCGTTGTCGTCGCACCAGGCCAGCGTATGCTTCATCCAGTTCTGGTCGTCGCGATCCGGATAGTCGTCATGCGCATGCGCCCCACGGCTCTCGTGGCGCGCCTCGGCGCCGACCATGGTGGTCATGGCGCTGCCCATCAGGTTTTGCAGCTCCAGTGCCTCCATCAGGTCGCTGTTCCAGACCAGACTGCGATCGGACACGGCCATGTCGGTCAGGCCGCTCCAGACCTTCTTCATCTTCTCGACGCCTTCGGTCATGCTTTTCGCGGTGCGGAACACCGCCGCATGGCCCTGCATGGTGCGCTGCATCGACAAGCGCAGGTCGGCGACCTTGGTGCCGCCCTTGGCGTGACGAGCGCGATCGAACCGGTCCAGCGAGGCTTCACCCGCCTTTGGCGGTAGGGTCGGCTGGCCGGCGCCCGGCTTGATGGTTTCAGCGGCGCGGTGGGCGGCGGCGCGGCCGAACACCACGAGATCGAGCAGCGAGTTGGTGCCGAGACGATTGGCGCCGTGGACGGACACGCAGGCCGCCTCGCCGACGGCCATCAGGCCGCGAACGGTCGCGTCGGGGTTGTCCTTGGTTGGGCGCAGCACTTCCGTATGCACGTTGGTCGGGATACCGCCCATGTTGTAATGCACGGTCGGCAGCACGGGGATCGGTGCTTTCGTCACCTCCACGCCCGCGAACACCTTGGCGGTTTCGGAGATGCCGGGCAGGCGTTCGTGCAGCAGGTCGCCGCCGAGATGCTCCAGATGGAGCATGATGTGGTCCTTATTCGGACCACATCCACGGCCGGCATTGATTTCCATGGTCATCGAGCGCGAAACGACGTCGCGGCTGGCGAGGTCCTTGGCGGTCGGGGCGTAGCGTTCCATGAAACGCTCACCTTCGGAATTGGTCAGGTAACCGCCCTCGCCGCGCGCACCCTCGGTGATCAGGCAGCCGGCGGGGAAGATGCCAGTGGGGTGGAACTGGACGAATTCCATGTCCTGCGTGGGCAGGCCGGCGCGCAGGACCATGCCAGTGCCGTCTCCGGTGCAGGTGTGCGCGGAGGTGCAGGACAGATACGCTCGGCCGTAGCCACCGGTCGCCAATACAACGGTCTGGGCGCGGAAGCGGTGGATGGTGCCGTCTTCCAGGTTCCAGGCCATCACGCCGCGGCAGACGCCTTCTTCGTCCATGATCAGGTCGAGCGCGAAATACTCGATGAAGAACTCGACGTCGTGCTTCAGGCTTTGCTGATACAGCGTGTGCAGGATCGCGTGGCCGGTGCGGTCGGC
>DNXO01000127.1:0-628 GCA_003506895.1 Acetobacteraceae bacterium
GAAAGCGATGAAGCCCGTCGAAATATGGCAGCGCCAGGAACACCTCGCGACGGAACGCTTTCAGGCCGCAGCCGGTATCGCGGGTGCCATCGCGCAGGATTGCGTTACGCACCGCGTTGGCGATGAGCGACTGAATCTTCTTGAATCCTGTGTCCCTGCGTCCGACTCTCTGACCCGCAGCAAGGCCGACGCGCTCGCCGCCCGTTTCGATTGCCGAAATCAGGTCCGGCAGGAACGCTGGATTGTTTTGGCCGTCACCATCGAGCGTCGCCACGATGGCGCCGCGCGCTGCACGGACTCCGCTTCGCACGGCAGCCGATTGGCCTGACGATGTCGCGTGGCGAATCTGGCGCAAATTTCCGCACTGCCTCATGGCGGCGAGAAGCCGCTCTCCGGTAGCGTCCGTTGAACCGTCATTGACGTAGATGATTTCATAGATCCATCGGCCGTCGAGAGCGGCGGCGATTTCGGCAATCAGCGGAGCCACGTTGTCGGCCTCGTTGCGCACGGGAACAACGATGGAAACGGCCACTTCGGCTGTGTCAGAGGAAGGCAAATCCACACTCACCATTAGAGTTGGCCGGCAGCCGGCGCGGCTTGCGCCCAGCGCCCGCTTCTTATGGGGCTG
>DNXO01000127.1:897-3163 GCA_003506895.1 Acetobacteraceae bacterium
TTCTTATGGGGCTGACGCCCCGTGGGCAACCCTTTTGAGACGGCCGGGAGCGCGTACAGAAATCGTGCCGTCGCGGCCAATCGCGAACCCCAGACCGCGCGCGGCGAACCAGTATCGCACCCCCATTGCGCCGATCACGCCGATCAGCGCGCCCGCGACCACGTCACTGGGATGATGCGCCAAAAGCACCAGCCGACTGACGGCGATCAGGAGCGCATAGGCGATCATCGCGCCCCGCGCCCGTCGCCAGACCGCGCCGACCGCGAAAGCCAGGGCAAAAGCTGTAATGGCGTGCGCCGATGGCAAGCTGGCATGGGCTTCCGTTCCAGCGAAGGGAACGAAATTGAACGGGTTGGCCTCGCCGCCCACGAACGGCCGGCCACGACCGACGATCCATTTCAGTAATTCGCCGGCGAGCAGCGGCACCAGCACAGCGAAGAACAGAAACTGCAGGCGCAGGCCAAAGCTCAGCAGCCGGGCTTGCGACGTGCCTCGTCGTCCCGCCGCAAAAAGGGCAACAGCAAGCAGCATCAAGGCGAGCAGCCACAGCACATAGGCGTCCTTGCCGAACTCGGTCAGGATGCGAACCGGCCACAGGTTCGGCGAGCCGCGGGGCGGCATCAGGCCGATCTCCCGCGCATCGAACCCGACCATCAAGACGACGATGAAAACACCGACAATCGCCAACATCAGCAGCGCGTGACGTGCCAATCTCCGCGCGGCTTCGGCGCGTCTTGCATGCGACGGTAGACGCACCAGTTGGGCCATCGACGTCAACATCAGGGCGAAAAGACGCGCGAGGTAATTTGAAGATTCGCCGACGCCGACCTGAGCGGACATCTTATTCCGTACCTTCGGAACGAAAGATCGCGATCGAGATCGACCGCCCTTGCGAAATATTATAGCCGTCAATGCGCGTGGCGACATTGTAGCGCAACCCGATCGCTTCGGCGCGCTGGGCAAATCCACGTTCCGAACGCTGCTCCACAAGTGCAAAGCGGCAGCTGCCCTGCGCCAGAAAATCCGCAGCTCCTGATCCATCGGTCAGCTGCGTCGACGTTCCGGTCATGAAGACCAGACTCGGCTCGTGGAAACCGGCGGCCGCGGCTCTCGGTCCAACACAAGCGACATTGCGGAGCGCCCGCGCAATTTCTGCGCTCGGGAACAGCGGGGTCAATGCCGGCAGGACAACGCCGTAAAGGGCCACGGCCAAGAACATCGCCGCGACCACGGCGTTCAACAATGAGCGTTCAGCATGAGCATCATCATAAAGCCACCACGCGAACAGCCCGAAGATCAGGGCAGCGGCCACAAAGGGCCACGCCAGGAATACCGGTTGGCGCGTCAGGGTGACCGCTCCCACGACGGCAACGAGGGACACGAGAGCGGGAATGACAAACCACCAGGCTGCCCCGCGCATCAACCAGGATCGCGACAGCACGCGGCGCTCAAGCGCCCCAACCGTGAGGATTGCGATCGCCGGATAGAGCGGCAGAACATAATGTGGCAGTTTGGTCAGTACCAACTCGAACACGATCCAGGAAGGAACCAGCCAGGCCAACAGATACTGGGCACCGGGCTCCCGTCTCGCTCTCCAGATGGCCGGCACCGCCATCCCCGCCAACGGCGCGCCTGGCCAGAACGTCACCCAGAACAACAGCAGATAGACGCCGGGCGGAGCGCCGTGAGATTCCTGCGCCGCAAGTTTGCTCAACATGTCGCCGCCAATGGAATCCGCAAAGAATGCATCGCCGGCGCGCCAAAAAATCGCGACGAACCAGGGCAGCACCAGAACCAGGAGCCAGGTCAGGCCCCATACCGGACGCAACCGCCACAGCCACGTTGCGGACCGATCGAGGATCGCCAGCACGCCGATCGTCAGCGCCACAAACATCAGGATCAGCGGTCCCTTCAGCAGGATGCCGCATGCAAGGGCCGTCCAGAAGACCGCCGGCAATGTCCATGGCGGATGAGCGGGATCCTCGCCCCGCTGCCAGGACAGATACACCCGAGCCAGCGCGCCCATCGCCGCGACGACCGTGAGCAGCAGCATCGCATCGGTTTTGGCGAGTCGCGCCTCAACGCCGAGCAGGACCGAGCTTGCCATAATCAGTCCGGCGAGAACGGCGCCGCGCCGCGTAACGAAGGCCAGGGCCGTCCAGTAAGTCAAAAGCACGGCCCCGAGCGCGCCGATCAGGGATGGAACACGGTACAGCCAGATGCGGACCTGTGCCCGCGGCAGACCAAGCGCTGACGCGGTTTCGAC
>DNXO01000158.1 GCA_003506895.1 Acetobacteraceae bacterium
CGGCGGGCAGGGCCCGCGCCGGCCCCCGACCGCGGCGGTGGGGGGGGGGGCGGGGGGGGGGGGGGCGGTGGCGCCCCCCCCCCCCGCCATGACGGTCTCCACGGGCCGTGCGTCCATCGAAGCGGTTATTTCGCAGCGGCCCCTTAGGATGTTAGAGGGGTCGAAGACGTGGATGGCGGGCGTGCGCCCGCCGTGACGACTGACTTTAGCGGCGGGCCTACCGGCAGGGGCGGCGTGGTTATTCGCCGGCTCCGGGCGGGAGGTCGAAAACCATGCAGGTCGTGCTGGCCGTCGCGCACAGGCGTCCGCGGGCGTCGAGAACCTTGCCCTCGGCCACCGCCGATCGCCGGCCACCATGGACCAGTCTGCCTTCAGCCGAGAGTTCACCGGATGCAATGGTCACCGCCCGAACGTAGTTCACCTTGATCTCCAGCGACGTATAGGCTCGTCCCTTGGGCAAGGTCGAATGTACCGCGCAGCCCATCACCGAATCGAGCAGGGTCGCCAGGATTCCGCCATGCATCGTGCCAATCGGATTGTAGTGATACTCCGCGGGAGTCAGGTGCATGACCACTCGGCCCTCCTCCACATCGCTCATGGTCACCCCGATCAAGGAGGCGAACGGCGCGGGCGGCACCGAACCGTCCCGCAAGCCCCGCAGCAGGTCCAGCCCCGCCATGCCCCGGCTCGCCTCGGCCGTCAGCTTCGGGTCGGTCCAGGTGTAGGTCCGTTCGCGGTTCATGCGTTCGCAAGCATGGTGGTGAGCACCTGATAGCCAGGGCCGTCCACCCGCCGCCCTGTCGCGGGATCGACCAGCACGGGATCGACACGCTCTCCCGTGTCGGCATTGACGATTTGCACCTCGCGATCATCCGGCGGGAAATGCTTGTTCCCGAATGCCAGCATCGCCAGCAGCACCGGGCGGAAATCGCGCCCACGTTCGGTCAGCACATAGGCATCGCGCGGCGGCCGCTCGTTATAGCGCCGACGCTCCAGCAATCCCGCCTCCACCAGCGCCGTAAGACGCCTTGTCAGCATGTTCGGTGCGATTCCCAGGCTTTCCGAGAACTCGTCGAAACGGGTCAGCCCGCGGAAGGCGTCCCGCAGGATCAGAATGCTCCACCACTCGCCGACATGCTCCAGCCCGCGCGCGATCGGGCACTGCATGTCGCTGAAACTCTTGCGCTGCATTTTACAAGCACTCGCCCAGAAACTACGATGTTGATAGTTGGTTACGAGCGGCCCGACCGTCAATAGGTCCGGCGACGACAACCGGGGGAGCAACGATCATGCAGGCAGAGTTCCATTTCGACTTCGGCAGCCCGAACGCCTATCTCGCCCACCGCGTCATTCCCGGCATCGAAGCCCGCACCAAGGCCGGGTTCCGCTACGTCCCCGTTCTGCTGGGTGGGATCTTCAAGGCCACCGGCAACCGCTCCCCGATGGAGGCGTTCGCCGGCATCCGCAACAAACTGGAGTACGAACGGCTGGAAACCGAGCGCTTCCTGCGCCGGCACCGGATCGAGGACTACGTCCGCAACCCGTTCTTTCCGGTCAACACCTTGATGATGATGCGCGGCGCGGCAGCGGCCGAGATCGACGGCGGCCTGGCCGAATACGTCCGCGCGATGTTCCATCACATGTGGGAAGCGCCGAAAAAGCTGGACGAACCGGACGTGTTCCGCGATGCCCTGATCGCATCCGGCCTCGACGCCGACGCGATCCTGTCGCGGATCCAGGACCCGGCGGTAAAGTCCCGCCTGATCGCCAACACCGAGATGTCCGTCGCTCGGGGTGCCTTCGGTTCGCCCACCTTCTTCGTCGGCGACGCGATCTATTTTGGCAAGGACAGACTGCGGGATGTGGAAGAGGCGATCGCCGGCGTTGGGTAGTTTCGGGAAACGCTGGCGGGTTGTCGGTGCAGGTGTCGTGACAGTGCGTAGCGCGGCCATGGCCAATCGGGCGGCTGCCCTCTAAACTGCCCGACTGGCCATTCCACTGGAAAAGAAACATGTACGCTACGCCACCCGCACCCGCCCGCCCCTCCGGTATCGCAACGGTGCTGCGGGTCACCAGCGGCAACTTCCTGGAGATGTTCGACTTCTTCCTGTTCGGCTTCTACGCCACCTCTATTTCGAAGGCGTTCTTCCCGGCGGGCAGCGACTTCGCCAGCCTGATGCTGACATTCATGACATTCGGCGCCGGCTTCCTGATGCGTCCGCTTGGTGCGGTGATCCTGGGCGCGTACGTTGACCAGATCGGCCGCCGCAAGGGACTGATCCTGACCCTGACCATCATGGCCAGCGGCACCATCCTGATCGCCTTCGTCCCCGGCTACGCAACCATCGGACTGCTGGCCCCCGCACTGGTGCTGATCGGCCGCCTGCTGCAAGGCTTTTCGGCTGGCGTCGAGCTTGGCGGCGTGTCGGTTTACCTGTCCGAGATGGCAACCCCGGGCAACAAGGGGTTCTACGTCGCCTGGCAGTCCGCCAGCCAGCAGGTCGCGATCATGGTCGCCGCCATCCTGGGCTACCTGCTCAGCACCAGCCTGGATGCGCCTCAGATCGGGTCGTGGGGCTGGCGCATCCCGTTCGTCATCGGCTGCCTGATCGTCCCGTTCCTGTTCTACATCCGCCGCTCGCTGGAGGAGACGACCGAGTTCCTGGCCCGCGAACACCGGCCCTCCACCAAGGAGATCTTTGCCTCCATCGCGACGAACTGGCTGACCGTCCTGCTGGGCATGATGCTGGTGGTGATGACCACAGTCTCGTTCTACGCGATCACCGTGTACACGCCGACCTTCGGCAAGACAGTGCTGAAACTGACCACCACCGACAGCCTGGTCGTGACCTTCTGCGTCGGCCTGTCGAACTTCATCTGGCTGCCGGTGATGGGCGGTCTGTCGGACAAGCTCGGGCGCAAGCCGATTCTGATCGTGTTCTCCGCGCTGACGCTGTTGACGGCCTATCCGGCGCTGGCCTGGCTGGTGGCGGCACCCAGCTTCGCCAACATGCTGATGGTGCTGCTGTGGTTGTCGTTCCTGTATGGCAGCTACAACGGCGCGATGGTCGTGGCGCTGACCGAGATCGTGCCGGTCGAGGTCCGGACCGCCGGATTCTCGTTGGCCTATGCGCTGGCCACCGCGTTGTTCGGCGGCTTCACCCCGCTGGTCTCCACGTGGTTGATCGAGATCACCGGCAACAAGGCCGCACCGGGCCTGTGGATGGCCTTCGCCGGTGCCTGCGGACTGATCGCGACGGTCGCGATCTACAGCCGAAGCGGCGAGCACGCGCGGCAAAAGCAGACTGCCTGACGGGAACGCCTTGTTTTCGCCAGCATCGGGGTTCATCTGCTGCAACAATATTTTGTAATGGAAACGTGCCCCATGCGCCGCGCCCTCTGGCTGGTACCGATACTTCTGCCGATCAGCGGCTGCTACCTACCGCCCGCGACACCAGACTATGGTTATGCACAACCGGGCTATCCGCAGCCAGCATACCAGAGTCCCGGTTACGAGCCCCAAGGATATCCCCAGCAGGAGTATCCGCCCGCCGGCTATCCCCAGCCGGGCTATGACCCCTACGCCGCCTATCCTGGCTACAGCTATAACGGCGGCGCCCCGGTCTACTACGATGCAGGCGTCGCCGTTCCGCTGGTGTTCTTCGGCGGTGGATGGGGCTATTATGACCACGAGCGGCAATGGCATCGCGCCCCCGAAGGTGTGTCGCGCGACCTGTCAGCCCGCCGGGGCGGCGGAGGCGGGGGGGACTTCCACCCGAACGCCATGGGCCGGCCGGAACCCTCCCCACAAGGACGCCCACCGGGCGGCGAGCAATACCGCGGTCAACCACAAGGGAATCAACCGCAAGGCTTCCGCCCCGGCGGGCAGCCGCAAGGCTTTAATCCCGGCGGGCCGCCGCAAGAATTCCGACCCGGCGGAGAACCGCAACGCCCGATCCCCTCGGCCGGGGTCAACCCACAGCGACAGTTTCAGCAACAACAGCCCCCGCAGGCGCGGCAGCAACAGCAGCCACGGCAGCAGGAGCAGCATCGAGGGTGCGACCCGAACCAGCGCTGCTAAGGATACGTGGCGAAATCAACGAATCGTTTGACGGAAGCCGTCAGCCTCCCACCGTCACGGCTGGCGCGGGCCCACGACTTATACCAGCGACCCCATGGGCCGACTGGTATGCGCG
>DNXO01000008.1:0-2196 GCA_003506895.1 Acetobacteraceae bacterium
ATCCCTTAACGGGACCGCTGCTGCCTGGCAGATGGTGATAAAGATTGGCGAAGATAAAGCCTGCCGCGGTCGAGCCGTTGATGTACGAGAGCAGCCACGGCAGCAGCGGATGGATATACTCCCCGGTCGAGTAAATCAGCGCTATCTGCAGACTTTGGTAGGGCTGGAAAGATTCGAGGATGCCCAGCTTGGCTTTCCCAAGCATCAACAGGGTATGCGTGACGTTTCCGCAAAGGCCGGCAATTGCAGCTTTCCAGATCCACCTCTTTGCCGTCAGTAAACCAATCAGTTTCCGGAATTGCACAGCCGCCTTCCCAAATACGCCATGGCCAGATTTCCCCAAGCGAAGGCTGGCGTCCGCCGCGTCTCTTGACCGGGATCCATTAGACAGCGGCCATCGTCCGGGACCTTGACGTAACTCAAACGCGAAACAGCCGGAAACACAAGCACAACCCGAGGCCGGACCGGACCACAATAGGGAAAGCGTCTGAATTCAGGGCAATGGCACGGGCATGTTTATTGATTTCGGAGGATTTCCCCTGGAGAAATCGCTTTTGGCGGGTGCGACGCGGACGATTTAAATGCGAGCGAGGTCAGCCAGCTGAGGCGGCCTAATCGAAAGCCACGCCGATCCGGTATTCCTTGCGCCAGACGACATGGCAGGGCAAATGCAATCCATCGTCCGGAATGATTAACGTGAATCTCTCGGGGATTTCAGCCTGGTTCGCTACCGCTATCGCCGCTCCGGTAAGGGACAGGTCGCGGACGGTGCAATCAATAGCGCCGGCGCCAATCTCGATTTTGGCGGCTTTCATGACGCGATGGCGCGGCGCAATCCGGGTTTCGACCATTGAATACCGCCTAATGGAATCCGAAACTTGTCCCGATCGCCCGGATCATCTGATCCAGGTGGCCGGCGTAATACCCGCTGTAATCGTTTTGATCCCAGAAATACAGGGACACAGCGACAATCAAAATGGCGCCCATGACCTTCATGGAATTAATATGATCGACATAATTTAACTCTTCGTTAGCCAGGCCACCATTCACGTCAGCCCCCCGCAAGCCCGCGGCTTGGTTGAAGTACCGTCGGCGTGGTTGGGCGATCGGTTTTACCCGCCATACGTTGGACGTACGTCATGATTTCCGCTCCATCCCGAAATCCCCAGCGCCTTCGTTGATCCATATCAGGGCAGAACGGCAACCGATCCATACCAGCCGGTCGCCGTCGTTCGGCGTGTGACCTGATGACAAGTGCAGTACAAACCCGCCGCTATCTGTTCGGAAAAGGGAATCTCGCGCCTGATGTTCCTCACGCGATTCAGAATCAATAAACGGGTAGGTTCGCGAAGCAATAAGCTGCATGGCGAATCAAAACCAGCTTGATCAATGGCGCTGATGATAAGCCAGAGCGGGGTTAACAATCCCTTTAAAGTTGTGAATTGTGACAATCACCCGCTCTTCATGTCGGAAGTAACGCAGCCCAGGGTCGCGAGCGGAGGCGGACGTCCTCAAGTTCGATGACCGCTCCTGCCCCGCGACCGGACTTTCCGCCGACATGTCGTAATGCCCGAAAGGTATCTTCAGAAGCCGAACTCCGTTTCACCAGGAATATCGCCCCCGCCCTTGCCACCGCGCGATCGGTCTTGTTGCGATGCGGAAGTCCGTTGGACCGGGCAAGAGTATTGACTACCCGAGCACTACAGCCCTTAGTTTCGCTAAAACGTCACGGGAGGAGAGCGGTGTGAACACGAAGGTTTCGGAATTTCGAGAGTATCACTCCGGCTGTAGCTGTTGTGGCCCATCGTCGTCGCGGCGCGGCTTCCTCGCGGGGCTCGGCGCAGTTGGCGTGGCCTCGGTCGTCCCGACCGTCGCGGCGCGTGGACAGACGAAGCCGGCGCTGATCGATACCCACCTTCATTTTTATCCGCCGGAATACCAGAAGCTTTGGCTCGATTACGAAGACGCACGCAAGCAGCCGCACTTCTCCGGTCAGGTCGCCTGGACTCGCAGCAAGGTGATCGAGGACATGGATCGGAACGGCATACGTACCGGCATCCTGTCGATCGCCTCCACCCCCGGCGTATGGTTCGATGTCGGGCCGGCGGAAGCGGGCCGCCTCGCCCGCGCATGCAATGAATACGCGGCCGAAATGATGCGCGACCATCCGGGTCGCTTCGGCCTGTTCGCGACCCT
>DNXO01000008.1:2526-3117 GCA_003506895.1 Acetobacteraceae bacterium
TGAAAGCCGACGGCATCGGCTTGCAGAGCAGTTACGGCGACAAATGGCTCGGCAATCCCGCCTACAGGCCGGTGCTCGAGGAACTCAACCGGCGCAAGGCCGTCGTCTACGTGCATCCGCTGGTCGCCAACTGCTGCAGCGCGCTCAGCGTCGGCACCTTTCCGGCGGTGATCGAAGTCCCGCACGACACCACACGGACGGTAACAAGCCTGCTGCTGAGCGGGTCATTTGCCCGCCTGCGTGACATAAAATGGCTGTTCTCGCATGCCGGCGGCACGATTCCGATGATGGCCGGGCGGATCAACTCGTTTTACGGTACGCGGCCGAACCTCAGGGAATTCGCGCCGGAGGGGATCGAGGGCGAACTTCGACGGCTTCATTACGATACCGCGAACGCGACCTTCGCGCCGTCAATGGCCGCGCTCACGAAGCTCGTGCCGACCTCCCAGATCTCCTACGGTAGCGACTACCCCTATTTCGGTTTTGGCCAATTCGCCGAACTGCAGAAGCTCGGATTGACGGCCGGGGATCTCGACGCCATTGGCCATGAGAATGCGACGCGCCTGATTCCCCGGTTGCGCGCCTAGCATC
>DNXO01000071.1 GCA_003506895.1 Acetobacteraceae bacterium
CAACGTCCTGCGCCCGCCATGACGGTGAGAGGCGGACGGCTTCCGTCAGATCAAGTCCATACTTTTACAAATAGAGGGATCAAGTGAAACCGACCCCTCACACAAGATTCATGATAGGCCCCGCGGGAACGGTAAGCCAGCCGCGCGAAGCGCCGAAAACGCGCTGAAAACGTCATGAACGACGCCGCGAGACTCACCCGGTGCGACACCCTTCCGCGTAATCCGTGTATGAATTCGCTAAATCCGTGATGGACCCTTGCTCGGCACCCGCTAGCCCACCACCTTCAACCCACCCCGAAACCTCTTAGCCAATTCGCGATACACAATCGCATTCCTGTCGAAGCGGGTACGTTCGTCCTCATCCATCACGCGCCGCAGCTTGGCCGGCGCGCCGGTCCAAAGTTCGTTCGGCCCGATCACCTTGCCGGGGGTCAGCAAACCGCCGGCACCCAGCATGCCGCCTTCCTCGATGACCGCTCCATCCAGAACAGTCGCGCTGATCCCCACAAAGGCGCGGTTTTTCAACGTGCAGGCGTGGATCACGGCGTTATGCCCGACGGTGACATCGTCCCCGATGTGCGTGTCCATGCCGCCGGAATCGATGTGGATGACGGTGCCGTCCTGGATGTTGGTGCGGGCGCCGATGCGGATGATGCCCATGTCACCGCGTACGAGGCAGTGGAACCAGATACCGGTCTCGGAGCCGATGACCACGTCACCGATCACCGCCGCGGTCGGGGCGATGAAAGCGTCGGGGGCGATCTGGGGGGTGACGCCGTTCAGCGAGAAGACGGTGCCGTAAGGCCAGGACTCAGCCATGTGTCAGCTCCCTCGCGCCTACCCCGGTATGCAAACCGAGCATCAGGGCGATGTTTTGAACGGCGGCGCCGGATGCGCCTTTGCCGAGGTTGTCGAGACGGGCGACCAGAACCGCCTGACGGTGCTTCTCGTTGGCATGAACCGTCAGTTCCAACCGATCCGTGTCGTTCAAAGCCTGCGGTTCCAGCTTGCCGTCCTTTTGCGGCGGCACGACGCGCACCAAGTCACAACCGGCATAGCGGGCTTCCAGCGCGGCCCGCAGATCGGCGCCGGTGGGTTTGCCGGGTAGGGTGTCCAGGTGCAGCGGGACGGAGACCAGCATGCCCTTCAGGTAATGCCCGACCGAGGGCACGAAGATCGGCCGGCGGGTCAGGCCGCCATAGAGTGCGGTCTCGGGGACGTGCTTGTGCTCCAGGCCCAGGCCATACAGTTCGAACGCCGGGCCGTGGGTTTCGTCGTGCGCCTGGATCATCGCCTTGCCGCCGCCGGAGTAACCGGACACGGCATTGATGGTGATGGGATAGTCGGGGGGGATCAGCCCGGCATCGACCAGCGGGCGGATCAGGCCGATCGCGCCGGTGGGGTAGCAGCCGGGGTTGGCGACGTTCTTAGCTTTGGCGATGCGGTCGGCCTGGTCGGGTGTCATTTCCGCGAAGCCGTACACCCAGTCGGGGTCGATCCGGTGGGCGGTGCTGGCATCGAGGACTTTCGGCGCGGCATTGCCGAGCGAGGCGGCCATGGCAGCGGACTCTTTGGCGGCGTCGTCCGGCAGACACAGGACGATCAGATCCACCTCGGCCATGATATCGCGGCGGGCGGCGGGATCGCGGCGACGGTCGTGCGGCAGGCTTTTCAGCGTGACGCGGGGCATGTTGCCCAGGCGCTCACGGATGCCCAGGCCAGTGGTGCCTGATTCGCCGTCGATAAAGACCGTTGTCATATGTCGCGATACTCCTTCCTCGGGATCAAAAGTCGCGGGGTAGCGGGGGAAAAGCAAGAGGGGACGGCGCGGGGCTGGTCTGTTGCGCTTGACAGGGGGGAGGCAGGCCACTACCTAGCGCGCCTTCGAGTTTGCCCAGGGTTAGTATTGCGTCATGAGAGTCCGTAACAGCCTGCGTTCCGCCAAGGTGCGCGACAAGAACTGCCGCGTGGTCCGTCGCCGTGGGCGGGTTTATGTGATCAACAAGAAGAACCCGCGCATGAAGTGCCGCCAGGGCTAAGCAGCCCTGCCGGCCTGGGTTTAGGCCCTTCGTCGTAATATCGCAGTCACTTTGCGTTCGAACCCTGCGTTGATCGCCAGGGCGCAAAGCTGCGCGACCGCAAGGCTGGTTGCGACGTAAACGATGCCGCTGGTTTCGGTGTGCATGGCTATATGCGCACCCAGCAGCGTGAAGCCCCGCATGACGAAGGGGTGGAACAGATACATCGCGTAGGACGCGTCGCCCAGCCGGATCAAGACGCCTGCGGTTGGGCCGATATGGTCCGCCCGGCGGTTTGACACAGCGGCGGCAACAAGCAGCGCGCCGGGTAGCCCAAAGGAAACGACCCGCCCCAGGGATGGTCCCCCAGCCTGGTGGTGCAGCCAGGCGACTGCGATGGCGATCATCGCCACGCGTGCCCATCCCGGCAGGCTAAGGCCGCGGGAAACGGCCAGGGCAAGGCCCATGCCGAGGACGAATTCCAGGACAATCGGATCGGACCAAAAGCGCAGCGGCAAAAATCCGAAGCCAACCGTCTGACCGATCGTCACCAGCAGGCACAGCGCCGCCGCGCTGCCCGCGACAGCCGCGAGGCGGGGCAGAAGCAGGAAGGGCGTCATCACCAGGTAGAAGAACATCTCGTAGTTCAGCGTCCAGCCAAGACCCAGCGCGGGTTCGGGCAGCCCGCCCGGCCGAGCGAATGGGATGAAGAGGTAGCTGGCCAGGATGTATCCGGGGCCTCCGGTTTCGCCATGGATCGCCGATCGCTGGAGCAGGGTCATCGCCAGGAACAAAGTCCTCAGCACCCAGTAGAGCGGCACGATGCGAGTCAGCCGACGGCGAAGGAACCGGGCACTGCCACCCGGCTGGGCGAACAGCTTGGCGGAGGCATGGACGATAACGAAGCCAGAGATGACGAAGAAGATATCGACGCCGGCGGTCCAGGGCATAAGAGCCGACACCGACACGATGAGTCCGCTGGGGTCGCGTCCGGCGGTGACGGCGTCGTTGGCGATGTGGAAGAACGCAACCGCGGCTGCCGCGATAGCCCGCAACGCCTGAACCCATGGGAACAGCCGGGGATGCGGACGCGGGGCGTCGGTCGGGTGAAGCGGTATTCTTGCCCATAGGCCGCGAATCATAAGCACTCCGTCAGTATGCATCGTTCGGATGATCGTCCCGAACGACCGCCGCGTCGGCGTTCCTATAGCTATTCGCGCCTCGGCGCGATGGTGCTGAACGTGGGCAAAGCCGCCCGGATCCTCCCGCGCCCGACGATCGTGCGCGGCGGCTGAAATGCTTGTCGGTCCACGGCTCCGGGTCTATGCCCCGAGACTGTTTCGAACAGGATATCCAATGGTTTCTTCCGACGGCTCCGATCCAGGATCAGCGGCGGGATACGGTGCCTCGGCGGCGGCCGTTGATGGGCGCCGTGACATCATTCTGGCATACCGGGATCGTCTGATTCCCCGTTCCGAACTGCATTTTCTGCGTCGGCTTTACGTCGGTTTCGAACGGCTGCGACCGCTGTGGGTCGGCCGTTCGCGCGATGACGGGCTAGCCGACCTGGGCGACGAGGCGGTGTTTCTGGGCCGTGAAGGAGTACTGGGCACGTGGGACAGGGAGATGTTCAAGCATTTCGGCGTCCTGCCCCCCGTTCCGGATTTGCGGGCATCGCGACCCCGGCTTGTCCACGCCCATTTCGGCCGCGGCGGCGCCCTGGCCCTGCCAATCGCTCGGGCGCTCAAGATCCCCCTGGTCGTCAGCTTCTATGGCGCCGACGCGACCAAGGATAAGCAATACCGCAAACGCTTCCCGCCCAGCGTGTTCCAGCGCCGCCTGCATGCGATGTGGGATGAGGCGGCGCTGTTCCTGTGCGTCTCGGGCTTCATCAAGGAGCAACTGCTGGCGCGTGGCTTCCCGCCGGAAAAGCTGCTGGTGCAGCACTCCGGGGTCAACATCGACCCTGACTATGGTCCGGACGACCCGGCGGCGCCGCTTTACGTCATGTTCGCGGGCCGGTTCGTCGAAAAAAAAGGCGTTCCATCGCTGATCGAGGCGGTGCGGCGGCTGGAAGCCGAGGGGCGCACCGTTCGGCTGGTTCTGGTCGGCGAAGGCCCGATGGAGCAGGAATTGCGGCAGGCGGCCTCGGCGCTGAAACAGGTCGAGTTCATGGGCTGGATGCCGAACCATGAACTGCGCCGCTGGATGCGCGGGGCGCTGGCGTTGTGCGTGCCCAGCCAGCGGGCGTCGGACGGCGATGCCGAGGGGCTGCCGACGGTGGTGATCGAGGCGATGGCCGCCGGCACGCCGGTCATCGGGTCCCGCCATGCCGGCATCGGCGAGGCGGTGGAAGATGGCGAGACTGGCTTCCTGATCCCGGAACAGGACCCCGACGCGCTGGCCGCGGCGCTGCGGCGATTGATGGATGAACCGAACCTGCGCCGCGCCCTGGGCGAGAATGCCCGCCAGGCCGCGATGGAGAACTTCGAGATGTCCGCGCAGTCCCGGCGGCTGGAACAGCGCCTGCTTGGGGTGATCGCCGCGACTTATACCAGCGGCCCGACGCGTTGACTCGCCTGTGATTTGGAGCGACGCGGGGATGTGCGATTCAAGGCCTGTTCAGGCGAGGAGGCTTGGACATGGCGGTTGCGATCACTCGAGACGATCTCTCGGCTTCGGACCTCAGACGGGCAGCGGCGCGCTACGTTCACAGCGCGCTGTCCCGGCGCGCACT
>DNXO01000044.1:0-571 GCA_003506895.1 Acetobacteraceae bacterium
CGATCGGGGATGAATTGTTCGCCGGCCTTGTCCGCGCCGCTAAAGCGGAGCTTGGCTTCCTGCACGTTCATTGCCTCAATGCCTCGATGGTTGGTCAGTGCGAAATGCTTGCGTTGAAGGATCGCGCAAGGCCACAGACCGCCGGAACAACTTCCGATCGAGTTGCGAGGCTAAGGATTTAATTCAAATGCGTCGATGAAATTCGGGGTAGGTCGCCTTCGTTTCAATGAGGAAAGTTAATCAGCGGTTTTTTCGATGCCACGTTTTCTAGCGACCGCCGTTAGCGTTAAGCGCAAATGACGATTTGGGTCCCGCCGGATTCCCTGTCTTTCAAAGGCTGGCGGAATTATAGATGCGCGTCGGAGACGGCGATTGCGGCATCGTCGGTTCGGACGATGGCGTATTAATACGACAGATGGAAATTTGAAGATGCAAGCCTTTGACGTCGATGTTCAGGACCGGATCCTTGCCCTGGTCAATTCAATACGCGAACAGAACGCGATCGCCGCGCCGGTTGATCCGGACACGCTGCTGGTGGATGTCGGTCTGACGTCGATGGATATGGTCAATC
>DNXO01000044.1:850-3874 GCA_003506895.1 Acetobacteraceae bacterium
TGGAAGCCGAGTTCGATTTCACGATCCCGCAATCGGAGATAACGCCGGAGAATTTCCAGTCGGTCAAAACGTTGCGGCTGATGATCGTCAGTCAGCTCGAACCCGCAGTCGCGGCCTGATCCGGACGTGTCCGTTTTGGCTTTCAGGTGCCACGGCCCTGAAGAAAGACCCGCGCGGCCGGCCCCGGAACGAACGACGATCGCCGGCTCCCGGTGACGTTATGATGGCCGGCGGGTAGCCACGACTGATGGTCGTTTTCGTCCGCTCTTGAGTTTGGCGCCATCGCTTGTCACTTCAGCGTCAAAGGCCTGTGGTCAAGTCCTGCCGGGCTGGCACATTCCACGCCAGATCGGCCGGTCGACACCTCGTCGCCCCGCTTTCGCGCCCCCACGCGAGCGGGGCTTTTCCGGTTGCAGCGCGTCAGGACACCGCGATGCCGCCTTTGGAAAATTTTATCGGGAGACTCTGGAACTCACCTTGTTCTGGGGCTTAATCCGTTCCCATGGTGTGCGGTTCCCGAAGAAAGAGGAGATCCCACATGTCCAAAATCGGCTCGTTCAACATCCGCGCAACATTGGCTGTCGGTCTCGCCACTGCGGCGCTCGCCATCTCGCTCGGCTTGCCGGCTGCCGCGGCCGCAAGCGGCGACAGATACGCAAAGCCGCATCGGGTTCATCATGCGCGCACCCTTCACGCGACCCATCGTTGGCCTGGGGGTGCGCAAGCCGAAGCGCTACCCTCCAGGCCGGAGTATGGCTTCCTGTCCCGCGTTCCTGCGAACGCGATCAGGATGCCGGGCTATATATTCGTGCCGGGCGTCGGGATTCTCGGTGCATCGTGCGACCTGCCGACGAGCGCCTGCCCCAATCAGTACCGCGACATTCAGTAAATGCCTTTGCCCGATCTGCTAAAGCGGGATGACCCTTCGTTGAATCGTCATCACGCTCTATCTTTTTGTTTGAGCATGATCTTTTCGGAAAGCCGGTGTCCACTTTTCCGGATCATGCTCTAGCGGTTTAGCCAGCCTCCGATCAGCTTGGCCATCTGTTTCGGCAGAGACTCTTCGCGTCGATGAACGAGATTGCACGAACGGCCTTCGCCGCGCGCTTTCGTGCCCCCCGCTTCCTGCTCGATCTGCCCGGTCTCTTGACCGGCGACTTGCGCATCGAATGCCGCCGTCAAATGTGTGGCCGATAAGCCACGACCATTTTCAATTCGCCCCGGCATTGCGGCCAGGCCGGCTTTGTCATCCAGCGATCATCCGGCTGTCACGGTTTAAAAAATACAAATTGGCTGCATTAACCGGGGCGAGGTATCGACATGGCACTCAAGCGGAGCTTTGGCGTATTTCTTGCCGGTACGGCGATCGGGGCATTTCACCTGATGGTCGCGCCAGCACACGCCGACGAGGAACAGCTGCAGCGGCAGATCAACGCCATGAAGCGGCAGTTGGACGCAATGCAACAGGAGCTGGCGCACGCGAAAAAACAATCGGCTCAGCCGCGCGCCGGTGGCACGCCGCCGCAGGCGGTCGTGGCGCGCAACGGCAATGAAATCATCATCCCGCCGCCGCCACCACCGCCGCCGCCTGCTGGCGCGCCGATGCTGACCAAGGTCCTTCCGTCCTGGTTCGACGGAATCCATGTCTCGATGGCGGGCAGCTTCATCGCGATGGAAGGTGCGTGGCGCCAGCATAGCGAAGTTTCGAACGGGGCAAGCGATCCGCCGTTCGGCAGCCCGGGCATGCCGCTGCAAAATTCGGCCCTTTACAACGAACGGGAGTTTCGTGCGAGCGCGCAGCAGAGTCGGATTGCCTTGAAGGCCTGGGGCGACATCGATCCGAATCAGCACGTGAAGGGCTACTACGAAATGGACTTTCTCGGTGCCTCGACTGACGCGAACAACCGTGAGAGCAACAGCTTCACCCCTCGCATACGGCAGGCGTTCGGTGAATACGACAACGATATCTATCACTTCCATGTGGCGGCCGGTCAGGCCTGGAGTCTGATGACCCAAAACCGGGTCGGTATGCTGCCAAATAGCGAAAACGTGCCGCTGACCATTGACGCGCAGTACGTCGTTGGCTTCGACTGGTTGCGTAACCCGCAAATCCGCTTCGTCCAGGACTGGAACAATGTTGCCTCGTTCGGCCTGTCGATCGAACAGCCAGGGGCGGTGTTTCCGGGCTCGCCCAGCGCGGCGACCGTATCGCCGCCAGCCCCGATCGTTACGAGCATCAACAACAACTGCACGGGCGCGTCGCATCTCAACGGCACAACCACCTGCTCGAACGACCTCACGCCGGACATCATCGAGAAGGTCGCACTCGATCCGGGCTTCGGCCACTACGAATTGCTGGGTTTGCAGCGCTGGTTCACCGATCAGGTTGCCAATACGACCGTTCCCAACAGCTGGTCGCAGCAGGTAACGTTTGGCTGGGGAGTCGGCGGCAGCGTGTTGCTGCCGGCGATTCCGAAGTTGCTCGACCTGCAGGGCAGCGTCCTGTACGGCCAGGGCATCGGCCGCTACACCTCCAGCCAATTGCCCGACGCCGTCATCGGGCCAAACGGCGCGCTGACCCCGCTCACCGCACTGAGTTTCATGGTGGGCGCTGTAGCCCATCCGTTCGATGGCAATGACACGTATATGTATTACGGCCAGGATCAGACCTACGCCAATTCCTGGACCGTCGGCGCGACGCAGGGCGGCTGGGGTAATCCCAATTTCGTCAATAACGGATGCGTCAATCAGAACCTGACTGGCGGAACGCTCGGCGGCTTCAACACCCCGCTCGCTGGCTCTGCCTGCACGTTCGACGTCCAGAAGGCGCAGGAGTTCACGATCGGCTTCTGGCAAGAGGCCTATAAGGGCAACTTGGGCCGGATCAGGGTCGGTGCGCAGTATGAATTTGTAAAGTTGACAGCATTCCAGGGCGTTGCCACCGGTACGGGCACGCCGAACCAGGGGCTTAGCGTCAACAACAACATCGTATTCTTCTCGCTTCGGTACTATCCGTTCAACTGA
>DNXO01000171.1 GCA_003506895.1 Acetobacteraceae bacterium
GCTCGAGAACAGGCGCTTCGCCTGGCGGGGCCGTATCGGCGATCACCTCGCCGACGCGAAGATGGTAATCCCCGAAAATCTCGAACCGGCCCTTGCCCTGGGCGGCGTGATGCTCGCCCTGGGTACGCCAGCGCACGACCGATTTTTCGTCACGCCAGCTCGAATGCGACAACATCCATCCCGGCCGGCGCCTGCTTTCAAACCGCTCATTGTCGACGAAGCCGTCGATCTTTTCCAACTTCGGCCTCAGGCGCCCGGCGAGATCGAGATATTCCTCCTTGCGGCCCTCTTGGGGAAGAAATTCAAAGATCACGGAAAACATGGGCGTCTCCTTATTTTTTCCCGGCCTCAAGCCGGGATGGCAGCGCTGTCGTCGCCGCTCAGGAAATTGACGCTTTCCCGCCAAAGCGCAAGCCGCATGGTCTCGAAATGCATCAAATGGGTACCACGGCCGATCTTGATATCACGCTTCAGAGATGACTGCGTGAATGCATCGAACAGCCAGCGGGCGTCATCATCAGGGATGAGCCCGTCCCATTCGCCGCGAATGATGGCGAGCGGCGCGCGGACAAGCGAGGGATCATAAGGCAGCCGGCCGTGCCAGGCCTTGATGATTTCGCTGAACGGACCAAGGGGAATCTTCACGCCGGCGGGATCGCGCGAGCGACTTTCCGGATCGCTCTCGAGATAGCGCTGGGCCCATTCCTCGAAGTGAGCCCGCGACAGGACCGGCGGTTCATGCGCGGGAACGTCTTCGACAAACCGGTTCCACTGATCTTCCGCCGTCACGATCCGCCACGCCGGAAATGAAGCCGGCGTTTCGTAACGCCGGGCAGCGCGGCGCGCGATCGGGGCAAACAGCACCAGCCGATCGACCAGCGCCGAATGTGCGCCTGCAAACAGGCAGGCGGGCATGGATCCCCATGAATGAGATATCAGCGACAGCTTCCCGATATTCTGGTGCGCCAGAATGAATCTGACGGCGGTCTCCAATTGCCGGGCGGCATCCTCCGCGACGCACAAAGGTTGATTGTCGGTGGCAGGCGCATCCATTTCCGGATAGCGATCCGATTCGCCGAATCCGTGAAAATCCAGTCCCCATACGTCGAATCCCGCTTCGCCCAAAGCATCGCGCCATGATTTCCCGTCAAAGCGATAGGCGATCGACAGCGCCGACGGGAACGACGCGCCGTGCACATAGAGAACGGAACGGCGGGGCTGGAATCGGGTCTGCTCCGCGGGCGTTAACCGCAGGAACAGCGACAATCCCCTGGCAGGGCCGGGAATGCGGAAATGCCGCTCTCGCGAATCGAGTTGCGGCGCGGTTGAAAAATTTTTCATTGCTTCATCCAATCGGGGCTCGGCCGTTCGGCTCAAGGCGTACCGTTACGATCTGTTTCCGCTGAATGGTTCGATCGCGGTCGAAGTGATCTTGATGCGGGGGTTTGAAGCATAGGCGGCGAATGGCCCGTTATCCCCCGAACATCGGGTCCGCGCGGAATTCGCCGGCGAACCCTTGATCGAGGTCAAGGTGTGGTTTGGGAGATGTGCTTTACTTATTTGGCGTGAAGGAAGGTCGCGGCTGAGAAAATTCGGAGCCAGCTTCCTTTGGCGCTTGTTGGATCACGGGTGCTCTTGAGGCTTGCGGCGAGCCGGGGGCATCTGTGGCCGCCCTGGCGAAGGCGCGGGTATTGTCATGCGAACCTATTATTTCGATCTGCGGGACGGCATCCCCGTCAGGGACAGGCACGGGCTGGAGTTTCCCACCAGCTCGGGCGCGATCGAACACAGCAAGGATTTGGCAAGGCAGCTTCGCGCCGATCCCCGGCGCAAGGATTCAGCCCTTTCGGTTGTCGTCATTGACGAGTCCGGCGGCGAGGTTCACCGCGAGCGCGTCTATCCGGACCCGGGAGAAACCGACAGGCCCACATCATTGCAGGGGGTCTAGAGGCATTACCGACACAGCCTTTCCGGCTTCGTCGTAAATCGCAACGCACATGCCCCGATGACGAAAATCGGGGTTCGCGGCGAGCATGGTTCGCGCATACCGCTTGCCAACGTCCGGAAGATCTTCCCTTTCGGCCCACTCTTCGTACGGGACGGATTCGAAGCTGGTCAAATCCGTAATGCTGAAGGTGAAAAGTTGCATTTTACCTCCGGACCAGAAACGCCAGATTTCACGGCGGGTTCCACTGCTGCTCCGGAATCTTTCCCAATCTCTGTCGGCTGTCCGACAAAAAGAAGCCGCCGCAGGGGCCACGAGGCCATTTCTGTCTGGTGATCACTCGCACCGCACTGGTTTTCGGCCGATCGTTGCGGCTTGACCGGATGTTGACGAGCGGCAGCGGACGATGTTCGCCGCCCGCCGACGTCCGTTGACCTAGATCAACGTCCGCCAATCGAATCGCGGCTCACTTGATGGCGAGCCGAAAAGGATCCCAGCATGCAGTGGAAACCTCGCTTCCCCGGGATTAGCCGTCGCAACATGCTCGGGCTCCTGGGAGCGCTGCCGATCGTTTCCGAGACGCTCCTTCACCCCGCTGCGGCACCGGCGCAAGGCGCGACACCGGCCGATCCGCTACCCTCATGGAACGAGGGAGCAGCCAGGCAGTCGATACTGGATTTCGTCGCCGCCGTGACCCGCGAAGGCTCGCCGGATTTCGTGCCGCCCGCCGGGCGCATCGCGACCTTCGACAATGACGGGACGTTGTGGGTGGAACACCCGATGTACACCCAGATGGCGTTCGCGCTCGACCGGGTGAAGGCGTTGGCTCCGCTGCATCCGGAATGGAAGGACACGCAACCGTTCAAGGCCGCCCTCGAAGGCGACATGAAGACGCTGGCCGCCTCGGGCGAGCA
>DNXO01000090.1:0-200 GCA_003506895.1 Acetobacteraceae bacterium
GCCCCCGATGCGCAATTGCGCATCTGAGGTCTGGTGCTAGCGCACAATCCCGGAATGACGGCCTTTCGCCGTCACTTCTCCACCAGCGGGCAGCGGGACTGTTCGAGCGACTGGAACGCCTCGTTGCCGGGAATGGTCGCCAGCAGCTTGTAGTCGTCCCAGCGGCCCTTCGACTCCGACGGCTTCTTGACCTCGAACAG
>DNXO01000090.1:547-1108 GCA_003506895.1 Acetobacteraceae bacterium
CATGATCTTCATGACGGCGGCTGGGTCGGTGGTGCCTGCGGCCTTCACGGCTTTCAGATAGTGCGTCACCGAGGAGTAAACGCCGGCCTGCGCCGCGCTCGGCACCCGCCCGATCCGCTGCATGAAGCGTTTGGCGAAGGCGCGGGTGTCGTCGTTGAGGTCCCAATAATAGGCTTCCGAAAGCAGCAACCCCTGTGCGGTCTCAAGCCCGACGGCATCGATGTCGGTCACGAAGGCCAGCAGCGGCGACAGCTTCTGGCCGCTCTTCATGATGCCGAATTCGGCGGCCTGCTTGATCGTGTTGATGGTGTCGCCGCCGGCATTGGCGAGCCCGATCACCTTGGCCTTGGAGGCCTGCGCCTGCAGCAGATAGGACGAGAAATCCGCGGTGTTGAGCGGGTGGCGGACGTTGCCCAGCACCTTGCCGCCGGATTTCAGCACGACGTTGGCGGTATCTTTCTCGAGGTCCTGGCCGAAGGCGTAATCGGCGGTGAGAAAGAACCAGGTGTCGAGGCCCTGCTTGACGGCGGCAAGACCGGTCACATTGGCCTGCGCGAAGGT
>DNXO01000090.1:1480-3389 GCA_003506895.1 Acetobacteraceae bacterium
CGGCCGCGAGCGCGGTTGCGGACGCGGCCACGTCATAGATCATCTCGACGCCCTGATTGTCGAGCATGTCGCGGGCGATGTTGGCGGCAAGATCGGCCTTGTTGAGATGATCGGCCGCGAGGATCTCAATCTTGCGGCCGAGCACCTCGCCGCCGAAATCCTCCGCCGCCATTTTCGCGGCCATCTCGGCGCCGGGGCCGGTGATGTCGGCGTAAAGTCCGGACATGTCGAGGATGCCGCCAAGCTTGAGGGGGGGCTTGCCTTGCGCATACGCCGCGGTAGCGGCAACCGCCAGCGCTACGCCGAGAATGCCGGCGAGAATGCCGGATAGAACCCGTCTCATGAAAGCCTCCCTGTCGGACCGCCGCATTGAAATCGCGACCGCTATTTCCGTTGCCGCAATCATGCCGTAAGCGTCGGGAGGCGGCAAGCCGCGGCAATTGGCGTCTTACCGTCAAATGGGATGAATCGTTGGCTTGAACGGGGCAACATGCGCGCGGCAATACCCATCGGATTTCAATGCGCGCGTGAGATGAAGATTGCGCTCGGAGCAACCCTGATGCTGGCCGCGGCGGTTGGTCCCGCTGACGCCGCGGGATGCGCCTTCGAAACGCAAGGCGATGGCCGCGTGGCCACCGTGATCGATTCGCGCAGCTTTCGCCTGCAGGACGGCCGCGAGGTTCGGCTCGCCGGGATCGAGCCGGTGCCAATGGAGAACCCTGCGGCAAATCGCCCGCCCGCACTGGCCACGATCCTGACCGATCGCGAAGTGAGGTTGCGCGGCGACGACGACGCGCCGGATCGCTACGGTCGCCAGCCCGCCTTCGTGTTCCTGATCCCTTCCGAAACCCTGGTGCAGGCAGAACTTTTGGCCCGAGGGGAAGCGCTGGTCGCCGCCACCGTGACCGACAAGGAATGTGCAGGGGTTCTGATGGCGGCCGAGGCGGCCGCACGCCAAGCCGGACGTGGCATCTGGAGCAATCCCGCCGCCATAAAAAACGCCGAAAGTCCGGGCGATATTTTGGCGGGGATTGGGCGTTTCACGGTGATCGAGGGCAAGGTTCTGTCCGTCCGGCAGGCGGGGGCAACGACTTACCTGAATTTCGGGCGAAACTGGACACGGGATTTCGCTGTGATTATTTCAAGACGAGTGCTACCCGTTTTCGAGGCCGCCGGCGTTGTTCCCAAGTCCTTCGAAAAACAGCGGATTCGCGTCCGGGGCTTCGTTGAGGCGCGTGGCGGGCCGCGAATTGAAGTGCTCCGGGCAGAGCAGATCGAACTGCTTGGCGGGAATTAGAGCATAATGGGGGCCCCAGAGGGTCGCGTGCGCAAGACGGGAACCGGTTTGCGTACTCAACAAAGAGATGCGATCATGACCCGATTCAACCTGATCGGATCAGGATCTGGCTCGCTGGAAATGTAAGAGTAGCGACGTGGTGGGTTGTGCGGGACGGCGCGAGGAAGGAATGAGCCGCCGGCTGTGGGCTGCGCCCATAGTGCTGGGAGCGGCTCTTTTGCTTGTGGGCTGCGGCGATATCACCCGGTTCCAGACCGCGACATCCCCGCCGGCGCCCCCTGCCAAGCCCAATCGCACCGTCGTCCAAAGCCCCGCCGCCGAAAAAGAGCATGAGCGGATTCTGTCCTCCTATGGCGGGGCCTATGACGATCCGAAACTGGAAGCCCTGATCGGCAAGACGGTCGACCGGCTGGTCGCGGCGTCGGATCGTCCCGATCAGGCCTACAGGGTGACGATCCTCAATTCCGGCGCGGTGAACGCGTTCGCGCTGCCGACCGGCCAGCTCTATGTGACGCGCGGCCTGATCGCGCTGGCCTGCGACACCTCCGAATTGTCGTCGGTGTTGAGCCACGAGATGGCGCATGTGCTGGCAAAGCACGCATCCATCCGCGA
>DNXO01000025.1:0-4385 GCA_003506895.1 Acetobacteraceae bacterium
GGGCCGACTGGTATGCGCGCGGGGGTGGTGGGGCGGCCGCGCGCCAAATCAATAGGATACCAGCACCGGCCTCTCACCGTCGTGGCGGGCGAAGGCCCGCCATCCACGCCTTTATCGGTCAGGCCGAAGGCGAGGATGCCGACCTTCGTCGGCATGGCGGGGAGGCGTCAACAGAGAGTCGACATCAACGCTGGCTGGTACAACAGGACATCCGGGCGATGCCGATCCGTGCCCGACCGCAATGCCCCGCCATGCGGGATCAGTTTGCGACGGCACGGCCCATCGTGTTCGGAAATATACTCATGACCGCACGCCCCAACACATTGGCCATTATGTCGGACCCGAACTGATTGGGATGTAAACCGTCTGGCCCGATGCCGGAGAGGGTCATGGAAGTGGCGAGATTGGCAACCGATATCTTGGAATTGAGGCCGGTCAGTCCATGACCCATGATCGACAGATTGAACTGCCCGGCCTCGGTCGTACTGCCTGTTCCGGGGTCGCCGGAGCTGGGCGGTAGCGTGCCGACGATGATCTTGACGCTCGGAAGCGTCATCAGAAGGTAATCGCACAACGATCTCAGTTCGCTGAATGCCGCGCTGGGCGACACGCCATGAGCCCCGTAGATCGAATTATAGCCGATCAGGAGCGTGATGACGTTGGGGCGACAATCCACTGCATGGATCGGATACTTAAACAAAAGCCGACGCATCGCACTTCAACGCTTCGCGATACCGTCGCGCGGCCCGGTTGCGGCCGGTCCGGTGCGGACCATTTCAAAAATCGATCGGTTGCACGAACCGATCATAAGCGGTTTTGTGACTTCATTTTAGACGCCTGAACATGCATCTATTTTTGCAATGGAGAAATCGAGCACACCGTATCTCACCATGGACATGATGGCAGCGCGCCAAGGCCCGGTGCCTAGCCTGGATGGCCTGCGTGCCGTGAGCATTCTGGTCGTGCTTGGTTGCTTAATGATCCGCGACCCCTGGTTCCGCGAAACCCTTCGCTATACGCTGCTGGGCGTTGGCAATGCGGTACTGGTTTCAGCCGTGCTCTTCGGCTCCGGTTACCGTCATACCCATTGGATCTTGAACACCCGCCTCCTGCGTTGGAGCGGCCGGTTGAGCTATTCTCTTTATGTTTGGCATGAGGGGGTTGCGTCTTGCTTACTTGTTCACGACCTGCGGCGTGGCAGACATCCGTGATCAATTTTGCCGCTGCCTTCGCCATCGCCTCGCTCTCTTACTATGTGGTCGAGCCACCTTTCCTGAGGCTTCGGCCGCGCTTCAGATCGGCGCGAGCGCAGGCACCAAGCACTTCCGCAGTTCACCAGGCTCAGATTTAGGATATCCGTAGTGAATCGAAGCCTAAACATCCTGCGACAGAAATTGCCGCTGCCAGGACAGCGTGGTTCCAGGACCGGCGTTGCCTTGTTCTGGTGGGGCGTGGTTGCCGTCGTGCTATCGTTTCTCCTTCCGGTGAACGTGCTCACCGTAATGGGCTTGAATATCTTCAAGCTGTTGCCGACCACCTATGCTGCGTTGATTGGCGGCCTGTTCGCGCTAGGCGCGGTTTCATTTCACCAGCGCTGCCGGGAGGCGCCCGGGCTGATGCTTTACATTTTCGCAATTCCGGCGCTGGGCCTGTATTCGGCCTATTGGCAGGGATTCAGCGGGACGGCCGTTTACCTAGAGACCTACTGGATCGCGGGGCTGCTGGCGTTGATGCTGGAACCTGCCAGTGCAAAACAAAAGCGCATCCTTGCGGGCATCCTGATAACCTTGTGCCTGCTCAATGTTCTGGTCAGCGTGCAGGAGAGCCTCACGCAGACAAATTGGTTTCCACTCGTCATCGACCCCGACAAGGATCCCTTGGCCCAGGTAACCGAGGATTTCAGGGCTCATGGATTCTACAGCCATCCATTGAACGCGGCGTTGATAACCTCGATGGCGGTCTACCTGCTGTACGCCATGCGGCTCAGGTTCATTCTCGCTGCGCCTATCTTTGGCATGCTGCTTCTAAGCATGCTTGCATTCGGTGGCCGGACTGCGCTCGGTGTCACGTTGATCCTGTCCATATTGACAGCGGCTTACCTGCTTTTCAGAGGCCTGCTCCAGAAAAGCCTGAAGTTGGATTTCGTCCTTTCGATCTCGTTCGCACTGGTCTTTGTGCCGCTGATCATCGCGATCGTAGCCACCCAAACGACGATCGCGGATCGTATCATGGATAACCTGTATTACGACGACAGCGCGGCGGTGCGCGCGACGCAGTGGGAGGTGTTGCGCTACCTGAACCTTAGGAACTGGCTGTTCGGCATCCCGCATGTCGATTTGGAGATATTGAAATACCAGATCAGTCTCGGTGGTAAAGACACGGATATCGAGAACTGCTGGCTGCTGATGTTTCTTAACCTCGGAGGCATCGGATTTCTAGTATTCCTCGTCATTCTCGGCGCATTCACTGTCCACCTCGGTCGCCAATCCGGCAGCATGTTCGGATGGCTGATGATCATCTCGTCAATGGTCATAGACTCAACCTCGAATTCATTGGGCGTCCGGACCAATGATCTGTTGCTTGAGGTCGCTTTCGCTGTCGCGATCTCTGGCTACAAGGACTTCAAACCCGCGCGCGGCGTGCAGCGACGCCTCGGTCAAACGATCGGCTGGCATCACAAGGGATCCCTCTCCAACGTTCCGATTGGGGTTCATACCATGCGGCTGCGGTAGCGACCGGCGACAAGTGCTGGGGTTGCCATATCGTTTGTAATATGCAACGTGTAGGATACCCTCTGCTCGACGGACGCCGCCTATCGCGCATGATGTTTCCGGAAGCAGCGTTTTGGGGAACTGCCCCGGGCGCGGGTCCGCGGATGCTCGGCTCTTCTGCAATGCACCTGTACTACTGTCCGGATCGCTAAAATCCAGCTCACGTCACCACTGCGTCACCTCGAATTGACATTCCGGAATGTGTGCGGTCGATAGCTGCCTGGCGACAGTTTAGCACGGCGGTAGCCAGCAGCGAAGGACCTTGCCGCTAGCGGCCGGCAAAGTGTCTCGCCCGATTTTCCCCATCCGTTGACGCGGCTCCGATACCGGGAGAAAGCTGGTTAGGGTCCCGCTTATTTCGACAACCGGAGCGGACTGTGCGCCAGGACCGTTTCCCAGGCCATCGTATCAAATTAACATTGCAATATCATACATATACTGATATCGTAAATACGATCAGAAGCAGCGGCAGTTAGTCTGATTCCAGAACAAGAAGGGCAGAAGACGGACAAAGAAGCAACGAAATATACTGACATCAGATTAATGTTGAGTCTGTTGACTTAACGCAGATAGCTTCCGCCGCATTCACAAAAGCGAGAGCTTCTAATGTCAGGCACTGCATCAACCGGCGCTTTCACGGTCTCGAATAGCCAGATTATCGGCACAAATGGGCAACCTTTTCAGGCGCGCGGCATCGATGTGATGGAAGGGGACCAACCCTCGGTTAGTACACTTCTTAACGATTTCCCCGGCATCAATTTTGTACGCTTGGCTATCTATGACTATGCCAGCCCGTCGGCCCTCTCTGCCTACGTCAATTCCCTGACGTCCGCGGGTATTGTCGTCGAACTGGAGGATCACAACAACGGCGCGGGTAACGCCGGTGGTGGCCAGGGCACGATCTTTACCGGATCGCAACTAACAGATGAATTGAACTGGTACTCCTCAATCGCAAGCGCGTTCGCGAATAATCCTCTTGTCTGGTTCGGCACGAACAACGAACCGGCGATTACCGACTCCTCGGGCAATACGAATCTGGCCGCGCTTTCCACGTGGGAACAGCAGACCTATCAAGCCATTCGCTCCACGGGCAACAACAACCCGATCCTGATGGGACTTCCTGGCGGTGGCGTCCCGGGATTGGTGGGGGCCGGGGCCGGCATGACTCCGTCCACGTATGCCTCGATGACGAATATCATTTGGGATCTGCACTATTATGGCTGGGTCTCTAACTATTCGACCGATCAAGCCACGGTAACGCAAAGCCTGGATTCGCTGGTCTCGGCCGCTCAAACCATTACGAGCGCGGATGGCACGGTGCCAGTACTGATCGGCGAATACGGCAACAGCACGACAGCCACGACGCTTGATCCGAACGCGGATCAGGTGCTCGCCGCCGTGCAACAGAGTGGCCTCAGCAGTGCTGCTTGGGCTTGGGGTGCAGGCAATCCATACGATGGACTGTCAGACGGCGGAACCGGCCTATCTTCTCTTGGCCAGGAGGTTGCGAGCTTTATCGCGGCCGGTCCTTCCACTTCCTCGCCGACGCCGACTCCGACCCCGACCCCGACCCCGACCTCATCGCTCACCATGCTTACGCCGACCAGTGGCGGG
>DNXO01000025.1:4669-11432 GCA_003506895.1 Acetobacteraceae bacterium
CGGTGACGGATGGTTCCGGAAACGTATGGACGTTGTCCACGGCCGGTGAAACCGTGGAGAACGGCACGCCGCTTGCGTCCGGTGCCGGGACGTCCGAGCTAACGGTAGAGAACGGAGTTATTTGGGGCCAGGACGCAGCAACCGGCACTTGGTACACCTATGTCGGCAGCGCATGGAATTCGCAGGGATCCGCCGTTCCCACGGCCTCCACCACCCCTACGCCGACCCCTACGCCGACCCCTACGCCTACCCCGACGCCAACGCCGACGCCAACCCCAACGCCAACCTCGTCGCTCACCATACTTACTCCGACCAGTGGCGGGTCGGTGACGGATGGTTCTGGAAACGTATGGACGTTGTCCACGGCCGGTGAAACCGTGGAGAACGGCACGCCGCTTGCGTCCGGTGCCGGGACGTCCGAGCTAACGGTAGAGAACGGAGTTATTTGGGGCCAGGACGCAACAACCGGCACTTGGTACACCTACGTCGGCGGCGCATGGAATTCGCAGGGGTCCGCCGTTCCCACGGCCTCCGCCACCCCGACGCCGACCCCTACGCCCACACCCACACCCACACCGACCGGCACGCCGTCGGCCAATGACACCGTGGTAAAGGCCGGTTCGACGGCGCCGATCGTCGATGCCAGCGGCAACAAGTGGACCATCACGGCCGCCGGCCAGGTCGCGATCAACGGCACCGCTGACAACACGACCGCCAACGTCATCGAACTCGCCTACGTCAACGGCACGATTTGGCAGGAGAACGCGTCCAATCTCTGGTGGGGCGAAACCTCGCCGACATCTGGCTGGGCGCCCTCTAACGGCACCTCGGTCAGCCCGTTGCCCGCCACACCGACACCGACACCGACACCGACACCGGCATCAACCACGTCGGCGAACGACACCATGGTGTTGGCAGGCTCTGTCGCATCGATCACCGATGCCAGCGGCAATCAATGGACCATCACCGCCGGCGGCCAGGTTGCCGTCAACGGCACAACCGACACCACGACCGCCAATGTGACCGAACTCGCCTACGTCAACGGCTCGATCTGGCAGGAGAACGCGTCCAATCTGTGGTGGGACAAGACCAGTCCGACCGCGTCTTGGGCGCCGGGAACGGGTACCAGCACCAGTCCGCTGCCGGCACCGATCACCATTGCCGCGGGCACCGCCAGCGCCACGGTCAGCGCCAGCCAGGTGTCGATCGCCGCAACGTCAGGCAACCACATGCTGTTCCTGAGCGGTTCGGGCGACATCGTCAGCCTGACCGGGGGCACCAACACCGTCACCGACACCGGCAGCGCCAATACCTACATCCTGCCGGCTGCCGGCAAGGGAACCGACATCTTCACCAGCGACGTCCTGAACACCGGAGACACGCTGGACCTGAAGACCGCCCTGGCCGCGACGCAATGGAGTGGATCGGCATCGACCCTGTCGAATTTCCTCAAGGTCACCGACTCGGCTCAAGGTGCCACTCTCTCGATATCGACCACGTCCGGCGGGACAGGCGTGGCGATCGCGACCATCGACGGAGCGACCACCGCGAGCCTGGCTACCGTGCTGGCCCATTCGATAACCTAAGCCGGAGACGCCGCCGGGACCATGACGGCGGCGTCTCCCCCCTGGGGCGAATTTGCCCTTTGCTAAGAACGCGACCAACGGCCTCGGGGGACATAACTCCCCCGAGTGTCACTTAGCGGCCCATTCCCGTCATGATGGCCGGAACGCTGCCATCCGCGATTTATTGATATCATCATGCAAGTCATGGACCGCAGGACCTCACAAGCTATGACGCATGGGCGACGAATTGATGGCGCGTTCTCTCGAACTCAGGGGGCGCGCGGCTCGTTTCCGGGGCGTCCGCTACGATGATAAGGGTGCCCCTGTGCAATGGCCTGAGCACGATAAATTTGCTCCGCGAGCATCGCCCTGATCAGAAAATGCGGCCAGGTCATCGCCCCCAGGGACAAAATATAATTTGCTCGGCTGATGACCGGGGCATCCAGCCCTTCAGCGCCGCCGATCAGAAAGCATACGGGCCGTCCCAGCCCCTGCCAGGATGCCAACCGCCCAGCAAAACCCTCACTGTCCAGTACCTGGCCGCCTAGGTCCAATGCGACAGCGAACCCATCCGGCGGCAGGGCACGCAACAGGGCGGCCCCTTCCTCCCGTTTGATCACCGCCGCCGAACCCCGTTCTTCTTTCAGTTCCAAGACCGTCAGCCGAGGCCTCAGGCGGCTGTTGTACCGTTCGAACAGTTCAGCTTCAGGGCCATTCCGAAGGCGCCCAACGGCGATAATGTGCAAGAGCCAGAACTTCCTTCAACAGCCGGAAAGACCCACCTTATAGTCAGTCTGGCGGCAAACCCAGAAGCTGGCTCCGCAGCGCCCGCGTCGGAGGATGACTTCCGATAAATCCGTCAAGCATATGGTGCGCCAGATCAGGATTGGCGAATTCACCGATCAGCCTGTCGTTCGCGAGCACTTTGAAGCCATTGTTGGCGAACACGAACGTCGTGGTATCGCCCGATTCGACGGCGGGCACGACGGCGAGGAGTCGCTCAAAATCGCTCTGATCCGCGGGATCGCAGCCGCCGTCGCCACAATCGTGTGCCTGACCTTCCAGGTAATGCTTTTGCACCTCGGCCTTGCTGCCGCCGTGGATGAACAGGAGCCGCACAACCTTCGGGTCGGGCGAAGCGATGATTGCGTTCGCATCGTGACTCGGGCGAACAAGGTAAAGCCCGGCCACATAAATGCGGACCCGAAAAATCGAGTAGGTCCGTAGGCCGATGCCATTCAGTTGCAGAATCCGGCCATCGACCGCGTAGGTGTCCGGGAGCGTGACCCCGCCAAGCGTCGCCGCCAATGCCCCCGAAGCCAGCCAACACAGCGCCAAAGCCGCCAGAATTCTTCGAGTCACTGCCGCTCCACCATCAATCATCAGGTTAAAACGCGCGTTGACACTCAAGGCTCCGTCCCGCACCGTTCTATCATATGCAGCCAGATTTCTCTCTCGCCAACCGCGTCGCCCTGGTCACCGGAAGCTCCCGCGGCCTGGGCCTTGCCATCGCCACCGGCCTCGCCGCCGCTGGCGCGCGCGTCATCCTGCACGGCCGAAACCCCGACCGGCTGGCGACAACCGCCGCCGCCTTCCCCAGTCCGGCCGGCACGTTGGCATTCGACGTTTCCGACACGGCGGCGACCAAGGCGGCGTTCGAAACTATCGCGAAAGAACATGGGCGCCTTGACATTCTGGTGAATAATGCCGGCGTCATCCCCCGCAAGCCGCTGCTGGAAACCACGGACGAGGAGTGGGCGTCGGTCATCGACTCCAACCTCTCGGCCTATTTCCGCCTGTCGCGGGAGGCCGCCCGCCTGATGGTCCCGGCCAAATCCGGCCGGATCATCATGATCTCCTCCATCATGGGCATTGTCGGTCGCCCGACCATCCCGGGCTACGTCACCGCCAAGGCGGGGCTGCACGGCATGGTCCGCGGACTGTCCGCCGAACTCGCCCCGCTCGGGATCACAGTCAATGCCATCGCCCCCGGCTTCATGCCGACCGACGCGACCGATACGCTGCACAAGGATGCCAAGTTCAACGAATGGATTGCCTCCAGAGCACCCATGGGCCGCTGGGGTAAGCCTTCGGAACTGGCGGGGCCGGCGGTGTTTCTGGCCTCCGACGCCGCGTCCTATGTTACCGGTCATATCCTTGTCGTGGACGGGGGTTTGACGGCCTCGCTCTGAGCCTTGCCGAAACCCCGACAAAGCCCCAATTGCGGCAGCAACAGACAAGGACACCCCATTCCCATGATCCAGCTTCGTCCTTTCGACTCCCTGGGCGCGTTCCGCAATGAGTGGCTGAACGCCCACCACCACTTCAGCTTCGGCGGCTATCATGACCCGGAACGCATGGGCCTGGGCCGCCTGCGGGTTTGGAATGACGACGAGGTCGCCCCCGGCACTGGCTTCGACCCGCATCCGCACCGCGACATGGAGATCGTGACCTATATCCGTGAGGGCGCGATCACCCACCGCGACAATTTGGGCAACGAAGGCCGCACCGAGGCCGGCGACGTCCAGGTGATGCATGCCGGCACGGGTATCACGCATGCCGAATACAATTTGGAGAAGGTCCCCACCCGCCTGTTCCAGATCTGGATCCTGCCGGATCGCCGCGGCGTGGCGCCCGGTTGGGGCACGCGCACCTTCCCGCGTGGTGACAACGGGCTGTCCGTGTTGGCCAGCGGCCGCCCGGCCGATGCGTCATCCGACGCGCTGAAGCTGAATGCCGACGCGGCCGTGCTGGCCGGCACCCTGGCTGAAGGCCAGACGACGGAGTTCACCTTGGCGGCAGGCCGAGCGGCGTATCTTGTGCCGGTGAATGGCGCGGTCACGGTCAATGGGGTGGTCGCCAATGCTCGGGACGGCGTCGCTATTTCTGATGAGAAATCAGTGACGATCACCGCGACCAAAGCGACAGAGCTGGTTGTGGTGGACGTCGCGGCTTAAGGGTTTCCTGGTCGCTGTCAGCCAAGTGGCCATGGCAGGCGGGTTCGGCGGTTGCCTGGTTCGCTTCCTCGTCGAAGGGCGCGCGGTGCATCGGGGTTACGTTCGGGGTGGACGCCCATTCTTCGTGTAACCGATCGAGACGTTCCAGCACGGCGCGGGCCTCGGCCGCGGTTTTTTCGAGCGTGGCGTCGGAGGCGGGTTGAGCCGCGCGCGATTTCGGGGCGGCGGATTTCACTGGCGCTGATTTGGGGGCTCGGGGCTTCGCGGCTTCCGGCTGCGATGCCGCCCGCCGTGCGTTCAGCGTCGTTCGGCATTTTTCGGCCGAACGGCTGAGGCTGGCGGCCGCGGTTCGGTGGCGCAGGATTGTGGCGGGCGGCAGGTCCGGGTCGGCAATCGACAGGCGGATGTTGTCCATCGCGGCGAGGCCGAAGCCGACGATGCGGCCGATCAGGTCCAGCTCTATCGTGTCGGCGGGTTCGTAGGCCTGGATCATGTCGGCGATGACTTCGCCGGCTTTGACGGGATCGCCTTCGGTGGCCGGCAGGACGAAGGATATGAGGGTGAGGGAGAGCGACTTTAGAGCCAGGTCCATGGTCGTGGGGTTTGGGGCTGGCATGTGGCGGGGTCCGATTGTTCTCTGTATGTTCTTTTTCTACGATAGGTTGAGGGGAATTGCAATCTTAAATTGTAAGGGGCGCGGTGCGGGTGTTCCCGGGGTGACGGGTCCGTATTCATTTCGGCTGGGGGAAATGCGGCGGTTCGCTCCGGGAGCGGCAGGGAGCCGAAGCGTTCCGGCTACCGGCGGAAAGAACTGCCTCCGTGTGCAGGCATCGTTGGCTACTCGCTCAGCGGCTTCGCGGCGACGGGCCAGTACCGCGTTACCGAGGGTTTGACGGGTTGCCAACGCGTACGCCCGGGCTTCCCTGCCCCCCTGCAAAGCTTCGGAGGAAGCCCAGTCTCTGGCGGGTTCGTGCGTGGATGCAAAGCCGTCATTCCCGAGTTGAGGGGGCGGTCATGACAGTGCCCCAGACCCTACTGGTCGGAATGGAGGATACATCAGGTATTATACCAGCCGCCCGAAGCTTCGACTCTTTTGTCAGTCGGCGGGCGGCTGGTATCCTATTGATTTGGCGCGCGGCCGCCCCACCAACCCCGCGCGCATACCAGTCGGCCCTTTGGGCCGCTGGTATTAGCGGCCGACTGAACCGGCCATTATCCGCTTGCCAGTCATGAAGGGGATCAGGCCTGTTCTGGTCATTAAGGGACTTCAGTCGCGGGACGTTGTGGTGATCGACCGAGCCAACAGCACTGTCAGCACAAGATGCAGAACAACGGCCGGCCAAAGAAGGAAACCAGTCAAACCACCTGCAAGCCCGACATAGCCGAGATACAAGGTGACGCCCGCGCTATAGATCAACATACCGGCCACCGGCGGGCCCGGCCAGCACGCGACGCCTAATGCAATCAGGGCGATGCCGGCGACGCGCCCGGCCAGTATGCCGGTACCGGTTAGTCCCTCGCCGAACAACAGCCACCCAACGAACCACGGAGCCAACAGCAACGCCAGTCCGGTCATTGCCTCCGCGACCGCCGCGAAAAGGAGCACCTTTTTCATGTTACATTGGGACCCAGTGCTTCCCTCTCGCGGTCCGGTCGTCCAGGGATGTTACGGTTTCGCTCCTCACAGTCCCGGATCGAGATCGAAGGTCAGCTTGTTAAGCTTGCCAGTGAACTTGAACGGCACATCGTAGCGATACTCCAGGAGCGCCAATGGCGTGCCGGTGTCCTGCCCGACGTCGAAGGCTTCGTCTTCAGGAAAGGTGATCGGAGTGGTGTGGTCCATTGAATTCCTGGCCACTTCCTGACCGTCCACATACAGCACGCCAGTGCCGCCCTTGCCCAAACCGGGACCATCCGGCTTGAAGTCGAACTTGATGGTGTGTTTGCCCGCTGCCAACTCAGGCCCCTCCCATAGGGTGCGTTTGAGGTCGAGCAGATTGTACAGGAACACCACCCTGCCACGATTAACGCCAAATTCGCCTTTGCTCAGGAACAGGCCGTAGCCACCGAAGCGCCCGCCCTGGGTAACGATCATGCCTTCTGCTCCGCCGTCGGGGATGTCGACCTCGGCCGTGATTGTGTAGGACCTGTTGAGAATGCTTGGCGCGCCGCTCGCCGGCACGCCGGCCAGTTCACCCGAATAGTTAAAGACCTTCCGTCCCGCCGTCAGGCTCGGGCGCG
>DNXO01000025.1:11698-11976 GCA_003506895.1 Acetobacteraceae bacterium
CTCGGGCGCGGCGTGTTCCAGCGCGTGAGCGATGAGTTGTCGAGCGGCAGAACATTGTTCTTCTGCGCTTCGGCGTAGAACAGATCCTTCATCTCCTTGAGCTTGTCCGGCATCCTCGCCGCCAGATCATCGGACTCGGTGGGGTCGTCCTTGACGTTATAGAGCTCCCAATTGTAGCCGGTGATCACGTCCGGAGCCGCGGCCGTGCTCAACTCCCACGGAAGGGTTGCCGGTGTCGTGGCTGCCACCCATCCATCGTGATAGATGGCGCGATTGCC
>DNXO01000025.1:12238-12599 GCA_003506895.1 Acetobacteraceae bacterium
TTGCCGAGCATCTCGAAGTATTGAGTGGTACGGTGGGTTGGGGCATTGGCGTTTGCCTTGTCCCACGTATACGCCATGCTCACACCCTCCATCGGATTCTGCTTGATGCCGTTGATCGTGTCGGGTTGCGGAATACCGGCCGCGTCAAGGATCGTCGGCGCGATGTCGATGATGTGGTGGAACTGACGGCGGATACCGCCCAGGTCAGTGATGTGGCTGGGCCAGGACATAGCCACACCCTGGGCCGTCCCGCCGAAGTGCGACGCCACCTGCTTTACCCATTTGAAAGGCGTGTCGAACGCCCACGCCCACGGTGCCGCAAAATGCGGGTAGGTTCGTTCCGATCCCCAGAACTCGTACC
>DNXO01000025.1:12962-24607 GCA_003506895.1 Acetobacteraceae bacterium
GCTCGCGCCGTTGTCGCCGCTGATATAGATGATCAAGGTGTTGTTGAGTTCGCCGAGGTCTTCGACAGCCTGGATGACGCGACCGATCTCATTGTCGGTGTAAGCCAGATAGGCCCCATAGACATCCGCCTGCTTGATGAAGAGCTTCTTCTCATCCCAACTGAGGGAATCCCACTTCGGCAGTTCTTTCGGCCATTCCGTCAGTTTGGCGTTGTCGGGCATAATGCCCAATCGCTTCTGGTTGGCGAAAATCGTTTCGCGCAGCTTGTTCCACCCGCCATCGAACAAGTGCATGTCGCTGATCTTCCTGGTCCACGCCGGCGTCGGATTATGCGGCGCATGCGTCCCGCCAGGTACGTAATAGACAAAAAACGGTTTTTCGGGAGCGATCTCCTTCAGTTGTTTCATGTACTGGATGGCCTCATCGGCCATGGCTGTGGTGAGGTTCCAGCCGGGATTGCCTTGGTAGGGATAGATCGCGGTCGTATTGCGAAACAGGTTCGGCTCCCACTGGCTGGCGTCGCCGCCGACAAAGCCATAAAAATACTCAAAGCCCATTCCGATCGGCCATTGGTCGAACGGACCGGCCTGGGTCGCCTGATAGGATGGCGTGTTGTGGTCTTTGCCGAACCACGAGGTCGCGTACCCGTTCTCCTTCATAATGGTGCCGATGGTGCCGTTCGCTTTCAAAATGATCGAGTCGTAGCCCGGATACCCCGTGCCAATTTCGTCCACGACCCCGAAGCCGGCGACGTGGTGATTGCGACCCGTGATGATCGCCGCCCGCGTCGGCGAGCACAGCGAGGTCGAGTGAAAATTCGTGTAGCGCAGCCCCTGCGCGGCGATACGGTCGAGCGCCGGTGTGGGGATTACCCCGCCAAAAGTCGATGGCGCACTATAGCCGACATCGTCCGTCATAATGAGCAGCACGTTGGGCGCACCCTTCGGCGGGACGATGCGGGGAGGCCACCAAGGCGTTGACTCCGAGGCTCTGTCCTTGATCACGCCGCCGAATTTTGGATCAGGGGGCGGAAGTTGTTTTCCATCGATCGTGGTGGTGGCGCCCGGCGAACCCAGGACACCGGTAACTTGCTGGGCGATACCGTGGGTCGAATTGGCCGCAAAGGCGATACCTGACAACGCTATCGCGAAGATCAGCTTGATGGATTTCATGCAACACCTCTGTTGCTGGTTGCAGTTTGGCTCGGCCATGCCCAAGAACCC
Source organism: Acetobacteraceae bacterium (assembly GCA_003506895.1). Taxonomy (GTDB): domain Bacteria; phylum Pseudomonadota; class Alphaproteobacteria; order Acetobacterales; family Acetobacteraceae; genus Rhodopila. Next base: position 14,187 of record DNXO01000025.1, read on the forward strand.
ACGCTAGTAACAGGGTGGATAGGGGTAGTAGCCACAAGCCGGGTACTGCGCTGGCGGCGGATATGGATACGGGTAGGGATAAGGGTGGTACGCGCTAGCAGCGGCCGAGTAAAACGCGCCCCGAGCCGCGGTCCGCCGCGCCACGCCGGCGAACGACAGTGGCGTGAACGGCAGTCCGATAATGTCTATGAACACCGCCGCGGGCCCGTCGGCGCCGGCTAGATCCCCTTCCAGCACTTTCGCGGTAAACGTCAGGTTATCGCCTTCGAGCTTCGGCGAAGTCAGCACGACAACGGCGTCCTTGGTCAACGAGGCGTCCTTGCTGAGCACCGATACCGTGGCATTGGGCGGATCCTTCGCGAAACTGTCGCTTCCGGTGCCCCACTCCTCAAGCAGATGCGCCGTCAACGCATGGCCAGCCGAGCGCACCGGACGGTCGGCGAAAATGATGGCGTTCGACGCAACGCCGAGCAGCGTGAGTGTCGATCCTTGCAGCGTCGCGCCGCGCGCGTTCAGCACGATCAGCGACGGAACGATCTCTGGTTTGGCGTTCGAAGCAACGCCGATCGGCTTCAGCCCGCCTTGCGCCGGCGCCGTCTGCGCCACGCCGGACAGCGGAACGGCAAGGAGCGCAAACAATCCCGCGCATATTCCCAACATCGGTCTGGCTAGCATTCGCTTCTCCCTTTGCTCAGGGGTAGATCGCCCACAAGTCGCTGATCCTATCCGGCCAGGGTAAGCTCGACGCGGCGGTTGTGTGCGCGTCCTTGCGCCGCGGATGCCACGATGAAGAGGTTGCGTCGGCTTTGCATCGTCAAATCCTTCCGTCAGGCTGTGTCAGTCGTTTGGTCACGCACCGATCAAGCGGGCGCCGCCCTACGCCACTTTCCCGGCACCGGCTGGATGTGGTCCTCCGCCGCGTGATACGCCTCTTGCAACTTCCTCTCGTCCGCCTGAGTTAGCTCCGGTTACTCGAGCGCAAACGTCTGCCTGTTGATCTTTCCCGGGAGATGAATGGCGGGAGAAGCGACCAACAAAGTCTTGCAGCAGTTCAGTCTGATGTTCTGTCGCGATGAACACTATGCAATTTCGGAAAAACCTGGTGTCGCTCATCCCCGGATAGCGTGCCGCCTACTGATTGCACTCGACGCGTCTGTCCAATTACTGCGCCTACGCACGCCAGAACGCGGGTTGGGCAGCCGGTTCCAGGCGCTGGGTGGCAGAGGATGGGCACTCGTCAAAACCTCTGCGACGAGGGACTAGCCGCCGGCCGCCTGGAAGGCGCGTAGCCCGTCCTCGATGACGGAACGCGGCAGGTCGCGGGTGATGAACACCAGCCGGCTGGTCCTGGGGTCGCCCTCCGGCCAAGCCGCCAGCTTGGCGGGGGGATGCATCAGGTGCCGCACCGCGTGGATGGCCACCGGGCGGTCGTGGCCTTTCAGGTTCAGTATTCCCTTCACCCGCAACAGGTTCTCGCCGCGAGAGGCGACCAGCATCTCCAGCCACATCGCCATCGCCGGCCAGTCCAGCGGTTGCTCCAGCGTCACGCAGAAGGCGGAGATCGCGGCATCGTGGCGGTTCGGGTCGTGATGATGGTGGTCGTGCGACTCGAACGCCGCCGCGTTCAGCCATCCCGCGACATCGGGGATTTTGCTCCGCGGATCGAACAGCCCCGCGCCCAGCATGAACCCCGGATCGATCACGCCGCCGATCGCCTCGGCCACGGGCGCGCCGGGGTTCAGCGCGGCCAATCGAACACGCAGGCCGGACGTGTCCGCCAGATCGGCTTTGCTGATGATCAGCCGGTCGGCCACGGCCACTTGACGGATGGCTTCCTGTTGCGTGTCCAGATGCGCCGCGCAGTTGACGGCATCGACCACCGTGACGATGCCATCCAGCCGGTAGGCCGACGCCGCGACCGGATCGGTCATCAGCGTTGCCAGGATTGGCACCGGGTCGGCCAGGCCGGTCGTTTCGATCACGATGCGCGCGATCTCGTCCCGCCGAGCTCGGGGGAGCATCTCGCGGAGGACGCGGGCGAGGTCACCGCGCACGGTGCAGCACAGGCAGCCGGCGTTCAGCAGCACGGTGGAGTCGTCCAGCTTCTCCACCAGCAGATGGTCCAGCCCAATCTCCCCGAACTCGTTCACCAGCACGGCGGTTCGGGCCAGGGCGGGTTGCCGCAGCAGATGGTTCAGCAGCGTGGTCTTGCCGGCGCCCAGGAACCCGGTCAGCACGGTGACCGGCGTTGTCTCAGCCATGTTTGTGGCCATACAGCGCGTCGGGGGAGACCTCCGGCGCGGCGATTTCCACCAGTTCGCCGTCGCGGACGGCCCTGAAGAAGCAGTTGCGCCGGCCGGTGTGGCAGGCGACGCCGTCCTGCTGCACCAGCAGCAGCAGCGTGTCGCCGTCGCAGTCCACCCGCAACTCCTTCAGGTGCTGGGTCTGGCCGGAGCTTTCGCCCTTGCGCCACAGCTTGCCGCGGCTGCGGCTGTAGTAGCAGACCCGGCCGGTCGCCAGGGTCTCGCGGACTGACTCGGCGTTCATCCAGGCCATCATCAGCACCTCACCGGTGTCGTGCTGTTGGGCGATGGCCGGGACAAGACCGTTGGCGTCGAAGCTGATGGCGGACAGCACCGCATCGGCGGAAGTGGTAATTTCGTTCATGGATGGTATCTTGGCGTTGGCAGAGCCCGCCGCCAAGGAGTGCCTGATGGGGTTTTCCCCCCGAACCGAGACATTGCTGTCCCGCGCCAACGTCATCTGTGAGGGGCGCGGCGTCCGGCTGACCGATCTGCGCCGTCAGGTGCTGGGTTTGATCCTGGACCGCGACGCCCCGACCGGCGCGTATGACCTGCTGGAGCAGTTGCGCGGGACTCGCCAGGGTGCCGCGCCGCCGACGGTGTATCGCGCGCTGGAGTTCCTGCAGGAACAAGGGCTGGTGCATAAGCTGGAGCGCCTGTCCGCGTTCGTCGGCTGCATCGCGGATGAGGACCACAACCATGCCGCCCAATTCCTGATCTGCCGCACCTGCGGCAAGGTGACGGAACTGGAAGACCACGAACTCGCCCACGCCCTGGAGGACGCCGCCAAGCGGCTGGGCTTCACGGTCGGCAAGGCAACGATCGAAGCAGAAGGCCAATGCGCCGCCTGCGCGGCAAACTGACGGGGACAAGATGACAGGCTATTGGTTGGTGAAGTCGGAGCCGGATGCGTTCTCGTGGGATCAGCAGGTCGCCAATAGGGTCGAACCCTGGACGGGGGTGCGGAACCATATGGCGAAGAACAATTTGAAGGCGATGAAGAAGGGCGATCGGGCGTTCTTCTATCACTCCAACATCGGCAAGCAGATCGTGGGCATCGTGGAGGTGGCGAAAGAGGCCTATCCGGACCCGACGGCGGAGAGCGGCGACTGGGTGTGCGTCGATATGAAGGCGGTGCGGCCGCTGCCGAAGCCGGTGACGCTGGCGGAGATCAAGGCGGAGCCGACGCTGGCGGATATCGCGCTGGTGCGGCAGTCGCGGCTGTCGGTGATGGCGATCTCCCGGCCGCACTGGGAGAAGATCTGCCGGATGGGCGGGTGGAAACCCTGATGCGGACGCTGTGCCGGGTGACCGATATCCCCGACAATGGGGCCAAGGGGTTTCCCGGGCTGGAGGGGACGTTCACGGGGTTCGTGGCGGTGCGTCAGGGGGAGCGGGTGTATGTGTATGAGAACGCCTGCCCGCATATCGGCACGCCGCTGGATTGGACTCCGGACAGGTTTCTGTCGGCGGATGGGCGGCATCTGATCTGCGCGACGCATGGGGCGGAGTTCACGCTGGATACCGGGTTGTGCGTCTCGGGGCCGTGCCGGGGGGACAGCCTGACGGCGGTTGAGGCGGTGGTTCAGGATGGGGTTGTGGTGGTTGGGGGGTGAACCCTGAACGCCTGGCGGAACTCCGCGATCGCCGATGTTTTTGACCGGTAGGGCATGGATTCGGTCTGACGACGGCCCAGCTACGATAGGCGTATTGTCTGAAGCTGAAACGCCAAGACGCCAAGTTATCGGCTGTTGATCCTGCGTTTGATGCCATACTTGATCAGGACGACGTTGAAATTGATCAATAGTCCAAGCTGATAGCCGGAGAGTTTCAGATAGGTGGCGAGTTGGGCTTCGTGTACGGGCAGGGTCCTTTCGGCGGCCTTGACCTCCACGACAACGAGGCCGCCGACGACCATATCCATGCGGTAGCCCACGTCAATTCGCTTGTTCCGATATTGCACCGGCAGCGCGACCTGTCGCTGGCAGGGAATTCCCCGAGCCTCCAACTCACAGGCAAGGCATTGCTCGTAAACCGTTTCCAGCAGACCCGGACCGAGCGAACCGTGAACAGTAAACGCGGCATCAACGATCTGGTGGGCAACCAGATCGTGCTCTGTAGAGGGTTCAACCATCTTGGCGCCTTGGCGTTAAAACTGGAGAGGGGAATCAGCACGAAACAGTAACAGCTATGCCCCGAAAGTTCCGACGTAAAAACAGATCAGACCAGACGGCCCCCGAATACCAACCAGTCACGAACGTGAAGCCGCCAGAACCCGATTCTGAGGAATCCGCAACTGTGCAACGGCGGCGTCCAGAAGCGGTGTCATGAGGTCCACGCCGGATGCCCGACGAACCTTGTCGGTCAGAATGTGCTCCACCTCCACCGGAGCATCGCCCTGCGTGTCGCGATACATGGAAGAAGCAAAGCCGGAACCTTTATCGGTGATCAAGCGACGTGCGCGTGGCGACCCGCGGCACGCCGGTTGCTCCGACCACGGCAAACGGCCATAAATCGCTCCCCGCCCAACGTCCCGGGAGAACAGCCGCCATGACCCTGATCGCCTCCGCCGAAACTGCCCGAAGCAACCGCCGCCGCGGCACCGCCGCCGACGGGGTGACCTTCTGGCATACGCTGTATCTGGGCACGACGCGCTACAACATGGAACCCGGGACACCCGATCCGGAAGCCGATGCCCTGTTTCCGATGGCCTTTCTGGTGGAGCAGGATCCTGGCACCACCGCCAACTCCCACTATCACCAGCAGGACCAGTTCCAGCTTGTCGTTGGCGGTTACGGCACGCTGGGTCTGCATGAGATCCGCCCGGTTACGGTCCACTTCACGGGGGCGCACACCGCCTATGGCCCGATCAAAGCCAGCGCGGACGAAGGCGTCTGGTATTTCACGCTCCGGAACGGCTTCGACCCGGGCGCTCGGTTCATGACCATGCCAGAGAACCGCATCGCCCTGCGCACGATCCCGAACCGCAAGCATCGCGAGGCCGTCGCCGGCCCGCTGGAACATCCCACCGCCCCGAGCGAGACCCTGCTGGGTCCCGACCCCGACGGCATGACCGCATGGCGCTACACTGTCGAACCGGGCCAGCCCCTCACCGGTCCGGCACCCGCCCAAGGCCGAGGCCAGTACTGGGTCGTCACCAATGGCAGCCTGATCTGCAACGACGAAGCGCTGGCAAAGCTGTCCTGCGCCTTCGTTTATCCCGAGGACCCAGCCTTCCAGGCCAAAGCCGGACCGCGGGGCGCGGAAGTCGTCGCCATGCAGTTCCCCCTGCGAACGTCCCCTTCAAACACGACCCACTGAGAACCCCATTCTGATGCCTAAGCAACTCCGCCTGAACGCCTTCGACATGAGCTGCATCGGGCACCAGTCGCCCGGCCTGTGGACCCATCCCGACGACCGCGCCGACACCTACAACACGCTGGAATACTGGACCGACCTCGCCAAAATCCTGGAGCGCGGCAAGTTCGACGCCCTGTTCCTCGCCGACGTGCTGGGCATCTATGACGTTTACAAAGGCGGCCCGGAAACCGCGCTGGAACAGGCGGTGCAGGTCCCGGTCAACGACCCGCTGATGCCGATCACCGCCATGGCGCACGTCACCGAACATCTGGGCTTCGGCGTCACCTGCGCGCTGTCCTATGAACTGCCCTACCCGTTCGCGCGCCGCATGAGCACGCTGGACCACCTGACCAAGGGCCGGATCGGCTGGAACATCGTCACCGGCTACCTCGACAGCGCCGCCCGCGGCATGGGCATGGCCAAGCAGGTGGACCACGACGACCGCTATGACGTGGCGGAGGACTACATGCAGGCAACCTACAAGCTCTGGGAAGCAAGCTGGGAGGATGGCGCCGTGCTGCGCGACCGCCAGGGCCGGCGCTTCGCCGACGCCAGCAAGATCCACCGCATCGTCCATGAAGGCCCGCACTTCAAGTTCGACGCGATCCACCTGTGCGAGCCCTCGCCGCAACGGACCCCGGTGCTGTTTCAGGCAGGTGCCTCGAAGCGCGGCCGCGACTTCGCTGCTCGCCATGCCGAGTGCGTCTTCATCAACGGCCCGTCGAAGAAGGTCATCGGCAACATCGTCAAGGACCTGCGCGCCAGGACGGCGGCCGCGGGGCGCGACCCGAAAGACCTGGTCATCTTCACCATGATGACCGTCATCACCGACACCACGCCCCAGGCGGCCCGCGACAAATACCAGGACTACCTGGGCTATGTGTCGGAGGAAGGCGCCCTGGCCTTGATGTCCGGCTGGACCGGGGTCGATTTCGGCGCGATGAAGTCCGGCGACGTCGTGCGGTTCGACGACAAGGCAAACGCCCAGACCTCCGCCCTGGAGGCCTTCACCATCGCCGATCCGAACCGCGAGTGGACGGTTGGGGAGATCGCCCGTCATGCCGCCATCGGCGGGCGCGGCCCGATGATCATCGGCTCGGCCCAGGAAGTCGCCGAGGAAATGCGCGCCTGGATCGAGGAAACCGACGTGGACGGCTTCAACCTCGCCTACGCGCTGACCCCGGGGACGTTCAAGGACATCGCCGACCTCGTGGTCCCGGAACTGCAATCCCGTGGCCTGTTCAAGCACGATTACGCCCCCGGCACGCTCCGCGAGAAGCTGTTCGGCCGCGGTTCCCGCCTGCCGGCGAACCACCCCGCCGCGGCGGTTCGGGTCCGCGCTTGATACGCCCGTTGATGGCCTGCCTGATTCTCGCCGCCCCAGCCAGTGCGGCGGAACTGACGGTGCTGACGGCCGGGGCGTTCAAGGATGTTGCCGCGGCGCTTATCCCCGCGTTCGAGGCGCGAACCGGCGACCGCGTCACGCTCCGCAACGATACCGTCGGCGCCCTGGTCCGCCGGATCAACGGCGGCGAGACCTTCGATGTCGTGGTGATGTCGCCGGCGGGGCTTCGGCAGATCGACTCCCGGATCGCATCCGGATCACCGGTCGATGTCGCCAAGGTCGGCGTGGGCGTCGCGGTGAAGGCCGGCGCACCGCAACCGGATATCGGCACCGTGGCCGGCTTCAAGGCCGCGATGCTGAACGCCCGCGCGGTGGCGTATATCGACCCGGCATCCGGCGGCTCCAGCGGCATCTACGTCGCGAAACTGTTCCAGACCCTTGGCATCGCCGATGCCATGGCGCCGAAGTCTGTGCTGGTGAAAGGCGGCCTTGCCGCCGAGGCCGTCGCCGATGGGCGCGCCGACATCGTCGTGCATCAGATTAGCGAAATCCTCGCCGTTCCTGGCGTCACCCTGATCGGCCCGCTGCCGCCAGACATCCAGAACGAGACGATCTACGCCGGTGCCGTGGCGGCGGACGCGCCCGACACCGCCCGTGCCTTTCTCGGGATGCTCAGCGGGCCCGACGCCAAATCGGTCCTGAGCGAAAAAGGCATGTCGCCGCCTTAACGAGATGCTTGCTCCACGTTCGCGTTGGTCGCATAGACAGCCACCTTGGAAAGGGTGGGAGAGACGATGACACCGACACCGCGAATCCTGACGATCGCCGCCTGCCTGGGGGCGTTGGTTCTGGCCAGCCCGGCCGTTGCGCAGGCCCCCGTTCAGGCGCCCCCCGACGACAGCAACGTGTCCTTCGACTCGGCCTTCGTCGTCAAGAAGAAGACCAAGGACGGCCTTCCCGAGGTGAAGGCGCAGCCGCTCGTCTGGCCCCGCCTGGATGCCGGCGCGGTCCTGTGCCGCTCCGAGGACGACCTGAACCGTCTTGCCGCACGCCGCACGGGCCAGACCGTGAACGGAAGCATCGATTGCAAGATCATCCGGCTTGCAACCCCGATCAGGATCGTGGATCGGAAGGGCCCTGGCCACACCGAAGTCGCGACCACCGACCCTGCCGCCGGCGGCCCAGGCTGGACGGACGCATGGCTGCCGACCAAGGCCCCGACCGCGATCGCTACAACCGTGCGGCGATAGCGGGATTCCCGGAAACCGGCAGCGCTCCGGGGCGCGCCGGCTTCAGTCCTCGTTCAATCCCAAGGCCAGTTCCGCGACGCCCGCCGGGTCTTCCATCGCGGCCAGGCGTCCCGCCGCCAGCCAGGCGAACCGCTCCATCAGCGCTTTGCGGCGCGGCGCGGCCAGCCGGACGGACATCGGTTCGCGGATCACGTCCGCCTCCATTCCCGCGCAGACAATCAAACCGGTTTCCGCCGGAAGGACGTCCAGTGGGAAGGCGCTGTCCACCGCGAAGAAGAACTGATCGCAGAACGGCTGATATTCCGTCCATTTTGCGTCCGACAGATAGTCGCGCAGCCCCGACTTCACCTCGATACAGACGAACCCGCCACCCGGTTGCAACGCCAGGATATCCGCTCGCCGTCCGTTCGCGAGCCGGACCTCGTGCAGCGGCGCCCACCCCAGCCGCAAACACAACCGAGCGGCTGATCGACGCACCCGGAGCGTGCGTTCGGGGAAGCCGATTACGTCCATCAGCCCAGAATCGAATTGATCGCCTGGGCCAGCCGCACGTCGTTCGCCGACAATCCGCCGGCGTCGTGCGTTGTCAGTTCGATTCGAACGGTGTTCCAGACGTTGGACCAATCTGGATGGTGATCGAATTTCTCGGCCAACAACGCCACCCGCGACATGAACCCCCAGGCTTCGCTGAAATCGGCGAATTTGAAATCCCGGCGCAACGCATCGCGGTCCAGCACGGCGGCCCAGCCGGGGACTGTCGTTCCCAGCGTCGCGCGTTCGGTAGCGGTCAGTCGTTGCGCCATCGTCAGCCTCCTTCGGCCAGGCTTGCCATATCGTCCAGGGCTTCGGCGAACTCAGTCATGAACCCGGCGACCACCTGACGGCAACTTGGGATATCCTCGACCAAACCGACACCCTGGCCGACGAAATAGCTTACCAGCTCACGGGCTTTCGCGTTGCCGCCCTCGGCCGCCTTGTTGACGCGGGCCATCGCGGGTTCACTGATCAGACCTTGCAGCGGCATCGGCAGGGTGCCGGGGCTGTCTGGACCCTCCCACGCATCGGTCCAGGCGGAGCGCAACTGGCGGGCGGGCTTGCCGGTTCGGCCGCGGGAGCGGACGGTGTCGCGCGAGCGGGCGGCCACCATCTTTTCGCGGAACACGGGCGAGGTTTCGGCTTCCGTGGTCGCCAGCCAGACCGATCCGGTCCAGGCGCCGGCCGCGCCCATGGCCATGCAGGCGGCCATCTGGCGACCGGTCATGATGCCGCCGGCCGCCAGGACCGGAACCTTGCCCTGAACCGCGCGCAGGACTTCCGGCACCACGACCATGGTGGAGACTTCGCCGCAGTGGCCGCCGGCTTCGGTGCCTTGTGCGACGATGATGTCCACCCCGGCGGCGACCTGGCGCATGGCGTGCTCGCGCGCGCCGACCAGGGCGGCGCAGGGAATGCCGTGACGGCGGGCGCGTTCCAGCATGGAGGCCGGGGGGACGCCGAGCGCGTTGGCGATCAGGCGGATGGGGTGACGGAAGGCGACATCCATCAGGTGCTCGCCGGTTTCGGACTGGTAGGAGACGGGGCGGGCCGGATCCTCGCGCTGATAATAGCCGCTGACGGGATCGACATCGTGACGGCGCAGCAGGTCCTGGACGAAGCCGCGATGGGTGGGGGAAATCTGGGCGGCGAGGTCGGCCTGGGTGGCGCCGGCGGCGGTGCGGATGGTCAGGTTTTCCGGGATCAGGAGATCGACGCCGTAGGGTTTGCCGTCCACATGGGCGTCGATCCAGGCCAGTTCGGTTTCCAGTTGTTCGGGGGTGCAACCGGCGGCGCCGAAGACGCCGAACCCGCCCGATTTGCTGACCGCGGCAACGACGTCGCGGCAGTGGCTGAAGGCCAGAAGGGGGAAGTCGATGCCGAGCATGCGGCAGAGTTTGGTGTCCATTGGTTGCTGGTCCCGTGTTCCTGGCGTGCGCGGCGGGGAGGTTCCCGTCCCTTTTCCTCAGGCCTGGAAGATTGGCGCGTCGCGGCGCGCGGAGCAATCACGGTTGGGTTTCGGTTGGCGTCTTGTACCAGCCGGCGCGGATGTAGAGTCTCTGGTGATGCGTCCCGGTCATGCCGACGAAGGTCGGCATCCACGCCTTCGGCCTGACAGATCAAGGCGTG
>DNXO01000173.1:0-1186 GCA_003506895.1 Acetobacteraceae bacterium
GGGCGGCCGCCTTTGCCTTGTCGTAGGGATACTGCGGCGTGTTCGGGCCCGGATAAAAGTCCGTCGAGGTCGACGGGATCGGTCCCGTTCCTAGTTTGGCGAAATCGCCAAGGAAATTATCGATGAAGAACGGCACGTTGATAGCGTGTGCGATGGCGCGGCGAACGCGGACGTCCGCGAGCTCCTTGCGGCGGAAGTTGAATTCGATGGTGTTGGTCCGGGCGTTGCCCTCGTTGCCCTTGGTCGAGACGATGAAGCGCGGATCCTTGCCGAGCCGGGCCATGTCCGAAATTGTTAGGCCCGAGAACGGGCTGTAATGCAGTTCACCGGCTTCCATCTGGGCTGCCGCCGCGGCGCGATCGGTGATGACGCGCCAGACGATGCGATCGAGATAGGGCGCGTTGGGACGCCAGTAATCCGGATTGCGGTCGGCGATGATGTATTGGCCGCGTTCGTATTTGACGAATTTGAAGGGGCCGGTGCCGACCGGGGCGAGATTGGTCGGGTTCTGCCGGATATCGCCGGTCTCATACAGATGCTTCGCGGAGATATAGCCAAGGTCCGGCAACGCGCGCAACAAGAGGTTGAGCGGCATCGGCCGCTCATATCGGAAGATGGCGGTCTGCGGATCGGGGGTATCGACGGCGGTGAGAAAGAGCTGCAGCGTCGAACCGTAGTTCAGGATCTTCTTCCACATCTGCATCGCGGTGAATTCGACGTCCGCCGAGGTGAACGGTTTGCCATCGTGCCAAGTGATGCCTTTGCGCAGTCTGAAGGTGATGGTCTTGCCGTCGGGTGAAGCCTCCCAGCTTTCCGCGAGCACGCCGACGGGCTGGCCGTTGCCATCCAGATCAACCAGGTTTTCCTGGATCTTGCCGCCGATGATGTAGACGCCGGTCGAGGCCTGGAGGCTGGGATTGAGCTGGCGCTGTTCAGCTCCATAGTGAACGTTGAACACGCCGCCCTTGCGCGGCGTCTCCTGCGCAAAGGCCCGCATCGGGTCGATCACATTAGCGGCGATCGCAGCCGACGTCAGCAGCGCGGTGCGGCGATTAATCTCCAGACGTGGGAAACCCATCGAAAACCTCCTCAGCGTAGCAATTGCCGCCCAATCCCTAGGGCCTCAGGTGGACCTTGCCGGAGGGTACGACATAATCGCGGACGGAGTCATTTCCGAATGAAGGCC
>DNXO01000173.1:1504-2510 GCA_003506895.1 Acetobacteraceae bacterium
CGGGTTGATGGCATTGCCGATCCGGCAGATCGTTTCAGCCGCGGCGATCTTCATATTAAGCCGGTGCTGTGCTCCCCGCAATCCGCGAGCATTGCACCGTCCAGGGCACTCGACAAAGGCAATTCCGCCGCGGCGTAAGAAGCGCTGACGAAGGTGTCGAGCTGCATTTGGCGGTCTCTGTTCAATCTCTTTGCGCGGAAAAATTATCCGAATTTTGTTGCCAGCTAGGCGGACGAACCGAAGCAGTTCTACCTGCCATCAGCGCATCGTATTTGCTCTCTCTCTCTCTCTCTCTCTCGAAACTTAAGTCAAAGTCCGACAGTGATATCGCCATCAGGCAAGAGACCGGGAGCGTATTGGGCGTGTGGCGTCGTCAGGTGCCCCGGCTTAAAAAAGGGATCAACGTCCACGGAGAAAATTCGGCGTTCGCCTGGTTCTTGAACGACAAAGACGACTTCCGCTCATCCGATTACCTGAAGGATCCCGCAACCGGGTTCGATATTCAGGGGCCTGAACTCGGTTGGGCTGGGGGTTGTTGGGATGCTGATTTTCACCTCGCCTCGGATAGATCCAGACACAAAGCCACCATTGCCAGCTCAATCAACCGCAGCCGGACCGGGCTCGCGATCTTTGCCACGACAGCTGAAAAATCTCGGCATTTCCATCGCTCTCGATGATTTTGGCACGGGATATTCGTCAGTCAACTATCTGACGGTTTTCCCGTTTGATAAGATCAAGATCGATAAGTCCTTTACACAAGGCGTTCTTAATCGACGGGATTGCAGGGCGATCGTTGCTTCAACGCTGGCTCTGGCTCAGGGTCCCGGCACCGTAACGACCGCTGAGGGTGTCGAGACCGAAGAACAGTTCGACTACCTGCGTGCCGCGGGCGTCGACTTGGTTCAGGGCTATCTGTTTGGTCGCCCAGTTCCCATTGCTCAGCTTGATCTGCATGACGCAAAGTTGCCAAACGAGGTATTGACCTTGCCGGCAGCGGTCTCGGGGT
>DNXO01000006.1:0-1383 GCA_003506895.1 Acetobacteraceae bacterium
TCAGAATTGAACCGTATTTCAGCGGCCGGCTCGGCGGCCCGGAGCAGATCTCGCAACTGGTACGCGATGGCACCGTGGATATCGGCTTCGTCATCCCGTCCTACGATCGTGCGGCCTTCCCCGATGCATCTGTCATGGAACTGCCCGGCCTGTTCAAGGATGCGACGGAGGCGACGCAGGTCCTATCCCAGCTCGTCGGGGCCCGCGTTCTCCGCGACTTCAGCGATTTTTACCTGATTGGGGCCTATGCCGGCGATCCGGAAGACATCCATGCCCGGCCGCCGGTTGTCTCACTCGCCGATTTGAGAGGCAAGCGCTTCCGAGTGAATAACGAGATTGAAGCCGAGATACTCGAGAAGCTTGGCGCCCATTCGTTAGCTCTCCCGATCAACCAGACGACCCAGGCGATCAGCAGCGGGCAAATCGACGGCGCGTTGGCGCCGCCAGTCCCGCTGATCGAGTTCGGCATCGGCCGGGTGGCGCCATACCACTATTTTTTGCACACCTCGTTCATACCGCAGGCATTGCTGATGAACCGCGAGAGATTCGACCGCCTGCCCAGCGATGTGCAAGCCATCATCCGCAAGCACAGCGGCGCCTGGCTCCTCGACAATTTCATTCGAATCAACGCAGACGCCAACGCGCAGATCGTGCGGCAACTTGAATCCGATCCCAAAAGAACGGTCACGTTCCCATCGCCAGCCGACCAGCAGACGGCAGATGCCGTTTTCAAATCGATCGTCGATGGCTACGCGGCAAAAAGTTCGCACAATGCCGAGCTCGTCGGCGCTGCCCGCGCCGCCGTTGCAAAACTTCGCGCCGACAGTGAGGTGCGACAATGAAGCGGTCCATGGGGTCTCCGGACGTCGCAACGGCGCGATCAAATCTGCGCTGGAATGCCATGGCGGGGATTGCGGCGATAATGATAGCCCTGCTGCTCTCATTCGCGGCAGCTGCCGAGCCGATCACGCTGAAGTTCTCGTTCTTCAGCTCGGATCGCTCGCTTCTCTATCTTGTAGGCCCCAAGCCGTTCATCGACGCGGTCAACGCCGAAGGCAGAGGGCGTGTCAGAATTGAGCCGTATTTCAGCAACCGGCTCGGCGGCCCGGAGCAACTTTCGCAACTGGTCCGCGATGGCACCGTGGATATCGGTTTCGAAGTCCCGTCCTACGAACGTGCGGCCTTCCCCGATGTCGGCATCGTCGAACTCCCCGGCCTGTATCAGGATGCGGCGGAAGCGACGCGGGTCTTCTCACAACTCGTCGAGGCCGGCGCTCTCCGCGGCTTCAGCGATTTTTACGTGATCGGGGCTTTTGCCGGCGAGCCGGAAAGCATCCACGCCCGGCCGCCGGTCGTCTCCCTCGCCGATCTGAAAGGCAAGAG
>DNXO01000006.1:1756-4249 GCA_003506895.1 Acetobacteraceae bacterium
CAACTCGACGGCGCCTTGTTGCCGCCGGTCCCGATGATGGAGTTCGGCATCGGCAAGGTGGCGCCCTACCACTACTTCCTGCGCACCTCGTGCATACCGCAGACGGTGCTGATGAACCGCGAAAAGTTCGACAGCCTGCCCGGCGACGTTCAGGCGATCATCCGCAAGTACAGCGGCATCTGGTTCGTGAACAGCTACATCCGTCTTTACGAGGACGCCAACCTGCAGATCATGCGGCAACTGGAATCCGATCCCAAAAGAAAGGTCACGTTTCCATCGCCAGCCGACATGCAAATAGCAGACGCCATTTTCAAATCTATCGTCGACGGCTATGCGGCGAAAAGCCCCCACAGTGCCGAGCTCGTTCGCGCCGCTTTGGCGGCCGTTGCAAAGCTGCGCAGCGCCAAATGAGGTGAAGCCAATGACGCGGATTCCAGGATGTCCGGCTCTCGCGGTAACGAAATCAAATCCGCGCCTGAATGCGGTGGCGGGGATTGCGTCAATGATGACAGCCCTGCTGCTCTCGTTCGCGGCCGCCGCCGAGCCGATCACGCTCAAACTGTCGTTCGTCGGATCCGAGGACATCAGCATTTATCGGTATGGAATCAAGCCGTTCGTCGATGGAATCAACCGCGAGGGAGATGGGCTTCTGAAGATCGATGTCTATCCCAACGGCACTCTCGTCAAGGCCCTGGCCGAGCAGCCGCAAATGGTCCTCGAGGGACGCGCGGACATCGCCTATGTCGTTCCCGGCCAGACGCCCTATCGATTTCCTGACAATGCGCTGATCGAGCTCCCCGGTCAGTTTCGCGACGCCCGGGAGGGAACGCTCGCCTATAGCCGCCTGATCGCCGCCAACGCGTTGCGCGGATATCAGGAGTACTTCGTGATCGGAGCCTACACGTCCGACCCGTCCACCATCCACAGCCGCAAGTCAATCGACTCGCTTGCCGCCATCGAGGGGCAACGGCTCCGAGCCAACAATCAGATCGAAGCGGAGGTCCTGGAGCGTCTGGGCGCCAAGTCTACCATCCTGCCGGCATCGCAACTTGCAAAGGCGGTTGGCAGTGGCGCCATCGATGGCGTCACCATGGGTCCGACGGCCTTATTCGATTACGGCATCGGGCCGCTGGCGAAGAACCATTACCTCCTGCGTGGCGGCGTAGCGCCACTGCTGCTTGTCATGAACCGCAGGACATTCGACGGTTTGCCCGATGCGGCGCAGGCGCTCATTCGCAGGTTCAGCGGCGAGCGATCGGCCGCGACCTGGATCGAGTCCTACGCGCGCTCCGAAACGCAGGCCCTCGAGAAGATCAAATCGGATCCCCGGCGCAAGGTGATCGAGCCCTCGCCGTCCGACCTCGAAACCGCGCAGCGGGTCTATCGATCCCTGATCGACACCTGGGCGGCCGAAAGCCCCCACAACCGCGAGCTCCTGAAAATGATCGGGGCGGAACTCGCGACCATCCGGTCAAACAATCGGTAAGGCGCACATGGAAACGCTCGAAAATACATCCGTCTGGCGCTATCTAGCATTGCTCGTCATGGTCTTCGGCCTATTGGTCGGTGGCACGTGGATTGCGGTCAAGACCACGACCGATCATCTGCTCTATCGGAACGCAACCAACACAGCGCGGAACTGGGCGCAATTTCTGGCCGGGAATGTCAGCGACCTGGAGCAGATCGCCGCCGGCGAAACGCCGTCCTCCGCCAGCCTCGCGTTTTTCGAGGCAGCGCGCAATTCCGGCGAGGTTTTCCGCTATACGATCTTCAATCGCTACGGCTATTCGGTGCTGGTCTCCGACCGCAACAAGATAACCCCCGTCGACGTGTCCGACTTCAGCGCCGCGGCCGCCGGTTCGATCAAGGAGGACAAGCCCGTCGTCGACGCCAAAAAGGGCAGCGCGCCCGGCGAACCGGAGTATTTTTCCGAAGCCTATGTGCCGGTTCTGGTCGGTGAACGTCCGGTCGGCGTCGTCGCCGCCTATGTCGACCAGACCGCGGAACGCAACGATTTTACCAGGACCTTTCTGGCGGCCGCGCTATCGCTCTGCGCGTTGACCGGATTTTCCTTCGGCCTGCCGGCCATCGCGTGGTACCGGCGCACCCGGGAGAAGCAGCAAGCCGATCGCCGTATCCGGTTTCTCGCCCACCACGACGTTCTCACCGGCCTGCCCAACCGCGGGCGCGTGATCGAGCGGCTGGAAGGGGCGCTTGCGGTGTTGCCGTCGACAAACGGCCGCGTCGCCGTCCACTTCATAGATGTCGACCACTTCAAACAGGTGAACGACACGCTCGGCCATGACGCCGGTGATTTTCTGCTTAGAACCATAGGCGAGCGGTTGAGCGCGATGACGCGGACGGAGGACATCGTGGGGCGGCTCGGCGGCGATGAATTCGTCGTGGTGCAGACCGGCCTCGCGGCCAGGCAGATGGCCGAAGAGCTCGCAACGCGGATCACCTCGGTACTGAGCGCGCCGGCCTATTTCAGGG
>DNXO01000006.1:4528-4995 GCA_003506895.1 Acetobacteraceae bacterium
GCCCGACATTTACCATCGGCGTTGCTCTCGCGCCCACCGATGGCACCACCGCCGAACGCGTGCTCAAGAGCGCGGACCTCGCGCTCTACAATGGCAAGGAAGCCGGCCGCGACTGCATTCGTTTCTTCGAACCGGACATGGACGCGGCGATGCAAACGCGCATCAGGCTCGAACGCATCGTCCGCGATGCGGTGGAGAAAAACCATTTCGAGGTGTACTACCAGCCGATATTCGAAATGAACAGCAAGCGCCTGGTCGGGTTCGAGGCGCTCGCGCGCCTGAAAGCGCCCGATGGAACGTCGATCCCCCCGGACGTCTTCATCCCGATCGCGGAAGAACTCCGCCTCATCGACAAGCTCGGGGCATGGGTGCTGACCGAATCCTGCCGGACCGCGGCATCATGGCCGAAGGAGCTGACCATCGCGGTAAACCTGTCGCCCGAGCAATTCGAATCCGGTCTGATCGAG
>DNXO01000006.1:5352-5956 GCA_003506895.1 Acetobacteraceae bacterium
TGGAGACGCTCAGGCGGATCAAGGCAACCGGAGTTTCGATCGTCATGGATGATTTTGGCACCGGCTATTCGAGCCTGAGCTATCTCTGGAAGTTTCCGTTCGACAAGATCAAGATCGATCGCAGCTTCATGCAGAGCTTCGGAAAATCGGAGCGCGACGTCGAGACGGTGGTGAAAACAATCATCGCGCTCGGACGCCAGTTGAATATGCGGGTGACTGTGGAAGGCGTCGAAACCGCCGGTCAGGTCGACTTTCTCTACAATGCCGACGCCGATCAGGTGCAGGGCTTCTTTTTTGGACATCCAGAACCCGCATCTGGAATCGGCGGTGATATTCTCAAGAAATATTCCAGAACCGGACCGGCCGGCGCGCCAGCGGATGCGCCGTTGCGTGCGGTCAAGCCGCCGGAACGCGGCTGATCGCGCGTCAGATCGCCAGATCCCTGGCGATGTTGACCTGGATCAACAGGTATTCGGCTATCCTGGATAATTTTCTTTTCCAATTTCGTGCCGCGTTAGCAGCCGTCGGCGGCGTTGGCTGCTGTCGGGAGTCTTTTGGTTTAGCCTCGCGCAGCGGCCTCGAGGCGCCTATTCGAGCGTTGCCC
>DNXO01000037.1:0-398 GCA_003506895.1 Acetobacteraceae bacterium
TCGCTTTACCGCCGCATTCGGGACAGTTGACGTGCTTCCAGGTCGGATGATGGTCGAGCGCGTTGCCGGGCTTGTCGAACGTCACGTCCTCGGGCAACACCACCGGCAGATCCTTGTCCGGTACCGGCACGACATCGCATGTCGGGCAGTGGATGACCGGGATCGGACAGCCCCAATAGCGCTGGCGCGAGATACCCCAGTCGCGCAGGCGGAAATTCACTTGCCGCTCGCCGACCGGCAGGTTGCCGCGGATCTCTGATTCCAGTCGCTTCGCGACTTCTTCCTTGGCTTGTGCGATGGTGAGCCCATCGAGGAAGCGCGAATTGATCATCCGGCCATCGCCGTCGTAGGCGGTGTCGGTAATCACAAAGGTCTTCGGGTCCTGGCCCTCGGGGCAC
>DNXO01000037.1:780-1621 GCA_003506895.1 Acetobacteraceae bacterium
ACGAAATTGGCGACATAGACCGGCAATGTCCAACCGGAATCGAACGGGTGGATCGCCCGGATGCCGGTGTCGAAACCCTGTTTCTCGGCGGTGTCGATAATTTCCTGCGCGGTGCCGATGCGCTTCGTCTCCGCGATGAATTCGGCGAGTTTTTCATTCTTCGCGGCTGCCGTCTGCGCCAGCGGGTGATCGGCCGCGATCGCCATGAACTTCGCGCCGAACAGCGTGTCGGGCCGCGTCGTGAATATCTTCAGCTCGGTCTCGCCCGCAGGCGTGGAACCTTCAGGCAAAGTCTTGGGGTCGAGCGGGAAGCGCACCAGCAGGCCTTCCGAGCGCCCGATCCAGTTGCGCTGCATCAGCCGCACCTTGTCGGGCCAGCGATCGAGCGTCTCGAGCGCGTCCAGCAATTCCTGAGAATATTTGGTGATCTTGAAGACCCACTGGTTCATCTCGCGCTGCTCGACGATGGCGCCGGAGCGCCAGCCGCGGCCGTCGATCACCTGCTCGTTGGCGAGCACGGTCATGTCGACCGGATCCCAGTTGATCTTGCGCTTCTCGCGTTCGGCCAACCCAGCACGCAGAAAATCGTTGAACATCTTCTGCTGATGTTTGTAGTAGCTGGGGTCGCAGGTCGCGAATTCGCGTGACCAGTCGAGCGACAGTCCGATCGACCGCAGCTGCTTCTTCATCGCGGCGATATTGTCGTAGGTCCATGCCTTCGGCGCCACCTTGCGCTCGATCGCGGCATTTTCCGCCGGCAGTCCGAACGCATCCCAGCCCATCGGATGGAGCACGTTGAAACCCTTGGCGCGCATGAAGCGCGCCAGCACGTCGCCGAGGG
>DNXO01000037.1:2000-2843 GCA_003506895.1 Acetobacteraceae bacterium
GCGGCAAAGATGGCCTTTTCGTCCCACTGGCGTTGCCAGCGCGGCTCGGATTCACGTGCGTTATAGCGTTCGGAGGTCATGGAATCGTAAGGGCTTTTCGTGGATTCGGGGCCAGCCAGAAGGAGGCCGGACTAGGCCACAAAAGCGGCTTTGGGGTCAACGGGTCGCGCGGTCGAGGCGACCGTCGTTCCTCCAGCCACCGGGTGGAACAGACTAACCCGCCAGTGCCACTGGGTCGCCGCCGTCGGCGGTCGGCCCGAGACCGTGCTCGGCCACGGCATTGCGGCCCCGATGTTTGGCGGCATAGAGACTGGCATCGGCGGCTTCGACCAGATCGCCGGGATGCTGCCCGTCGTTCGGTTTGGTGCAGGCTACGCCCACGCTGACCGTGACCGTCTGATGGCTGGACGTGGCATGAGGCACCGCGAGATGCTGGACCGCCGCGCGCACCGTCTCGCCGATCTCCAGCGCCCGGCTTGCGGCGGTATTGGGCAGCAGCAGGCAGAATTCCTCGCCACCATAGCGTCCGGCAAAGCCCATGGTTTCGGCAGCAATGCCGGCCAGCGTTTCGCCGAGCCGGGCGAGACAGGCGTCGCCTTCGGGATGGCCGTAGGTGTCGTTGAATAGTTTGAAATGATCGACGTCGATCATCAACAGCGACAATTCGCTGTCGTATTGCGCGGCCTTCACCCATTCGAAATCGAGCCGGCTCTGGAATCCACGCCGGTTGGCGAGGCCGGACAGCATGTCGACCGAGGCCATCACGGTTAGCCGGTCGTTGGTGGCGATCAGTTCGCGCTCGCGTTCTGCAAGCTGGGCCGCCATCGCGTTGAATGCGCGGGC
>DNXO01000060.1:0-175 GCA_003506895.1 Acetobacteraceae bacterium
TGCGGCGGTCCCATGCCCGCAATCCCGCCTCCATATGGAAGATCTTGATGCCGCGATGGGCCGCGGGAAGCACGCTGAGGCCGCTGTAGGTATCGCCCAGGATCAGCAGCGCATCGGGCTTCACCTTTTCCATCAGTGCGTCCGATTTGACGATGACGTCCGCCACTTCCGGCCC
>DNXO01000060.1:526-2775 GCA_003506895.1 Acetobacteraceae bacterium
CGAAGCTCGGGCGTGAAATTCTGCCCGGTATGAACCATCACATGGTCGAAGTTGAGCTCGTCGAGCTTCTTCAGCGTCGCCCACATCTTGATCATTTCCGGCCGCGTCCCGAAAATCGACATCACCTTCATTTGCAAGTCCCGTGCTGGTTTTGTTGAATTCCCGTTCCCCGACTGGGTATCACGGGGCGGGCGGCGGAAAAATCGAAACCTCGGGCAGAGGCAGAATCATCCGGCCGCCCTTGGCCAGATAGTTACTGTTCTTCTTCCGGATCTCGTCGAAAAAACTCCAGGCGAAAATGAGGAGGTAATCCGGCGGATCGTCGCGGTCGAGAATCGAGCTCGGAAAAATCTCGAAATGCGATTTCGGGGTGAAAAAGCCCGCCTTCGCCGGTGCATCGTCGATCATGTAGTCCAGATGTTCATGACCGATACCGCAATATTGAATCATGGTATTGGCCCGCCCCGACGCACCGTAGCCGGCGATCCGGTGTCCTTGACGGCGCAGTTCGACGAGCAGTTCGATCAGCCTGGCCTTGTGCCCGGCAACGGTATTGGAGAATTCCAGGAACGTCTCGTAGCGGTCGAATCCGCGCGCCCGCTCCTCGGCCTCCAGCGCCTTGACGGCCGGCGATACCGACCTGCTGTGCCGGCTGCCCTTCTTGCAGGCGTAAAACCGGATCGAACCCGCATGAATCGGAATCGGCTTGATGTCGAACACCATCATGTCGTAGCGGGCGAGATGATTGATCGCGGACAACAGCGAGTAGTAATAGAGGTGTTCGTGGTAGATCATGTCGTATTGCAGTTCGTCGATCACCTTGCCCAGATAGTGAACCTCGAACGCAAAGATTCCGTCGGGATGCAGCGCCTCGGCGACGGCCCGTGTCGTTGCCTGAATATCCGGAATATGGGCATATACGTTGTTGGCCATGATCAGATCGACGTGGCCGTAGTCGGCGACGACGCGCCGCGCGACCTCTTCGGTGAAGTAATCGTTGATCACCTTGACCCGGGGATCGTTGATCGTGGCCACAACGTTGGATGCCGGATCGACGCCAATGACGGTCCGGATTCCCTGGTCGGCCAGCGGACGCAGCAGCACGCCGTCGTTACAGCCGAACTCCAGCACCGTGGCTTTTCCCGGATCGAGGAACCGCCGCGTGACTTCCGCGGCGTATTCCGCAAAATGCCCACGCAACGTGCCGATCGACGAGGAGAAATAGAAGTAATTCTGGAACAGGACGTCGGCCGGAACGTGGTCCGTCACCTGCACCGCGTAGCAATCCTTGCAGAAGCGCAGCCGCATCGGGAATGTACGCTCGGTTGCGAACTGCTGGGGCTTCAGGAAAGCTCCGGCCAATCCGACCTCGCCGAAATCCATGACAAGCCCCAGCCGCTTGCTGTCGCAGAATGAGCAGACAGGCTGATCCGAGCCGCGCGCTTCCATGATCCGGGCTTCCCTTATCTCGTATTCCTGATCGGCATCGGCCTGAGGCACCACAGCACGCCCGCCGGTTGCGATATCCCACCTCGGACGGCTAGCACAACGATTCCGTACGGTCGATTGTCGGCAGAACGCTAGACACCGACGTTCCCGTCATCCCTGCCCCGCAGTTGGCGCTGGATGAAATCAAGCTTGAGCAGCACTTGCTTCAGCTCGGGCACGCTCAGACGATTTGTATTGTGCGAGGTGTAGTCGTCGAGCGTCGAAATTTCCTTTTGGCCGTCGGTAAAATACATGGCGTAGTTGAGGTCCCGGTTGTCGGCGGGGATTCTGTAATATCGCTGCATATCCTCGACTCTCGCCATTTCCTCGCGCGACACCAGGGACTCGTACAGTTTTTCGCCGTGACGCGTGCCGACAATCTGGACCGGATTGTCCGCGTTGAAAATTTCCTTGAGCGCCAGCACCAGATCGCCAATCGTGGCGGCGGGAGCTTTTTGCACGAAAATATCACCCTGCTGGCCATACCCGTAAGCATGCAGCACCAGATCCACGGAGTCATCGAGCGACATCATGAAGCGGGTCATGCTGGGGTCCGTGAGCGTCAACGGCTTGCCGGCCTTGATCTGCGAGACGAACAGCGGGATCACGGAACCGCGCGAAGCCATCACATTGCCATAGCGCGTCGCACACAGCAGCGTTTCAGTCGACGACAGGTTGCGCGATTTCGCCACCATCACCTTTTCCATCAGCGCCTTGGTCTGACCCATGGCGTTGATCGGATAGACCGCCTTGTCGGTGCT
>DNXO01000060.1:3140-3745 GCA_003506895.1 Acetobacteraceae bacterium
CCTCGAGCGGATAGAACTCGCAGGATGGCACCTGCTTCAGCGCGGCGGCGTGAAACAGATAATCCGCGCCCTTGAGAGCCTGATGGATGCTGTCATAGGCGCGAACGTCGCCGATGTAGAATTTGAGCCTGGCGTCGTTGTACGTCGAGCGCATCTCCTCCTGCTTCTTCTCGTCGCGGCTGAAGATGCGTATCTCGGCGACGTCGGTTGCCAGAAAACCCTTCAGGATATGCTGCCCGAACGATCCCGTTCCGCCGGTGATCACCACGACCTTGTCCGTAAACATCATGCCCTCGTCGAACCGAAGCGGTCGCAATACATCAAGTCGACAAGGGTTGGCCAGCCCGGCGGAACATAACCCGTCGCTTTTTCAAAACGCGCCGCAACCAGCGTGCGATCGGGGTTCGCGCGATCGTCCGGTATCAGCTCGATTTTCTTGTCGTAGCGCTTCGCCACCAGCCGCAACAGATCGAATTTCGAGATCGGCGGGGTTGCCACATGATAGACGCCATGCAGATCGGAGCGCGGGATCACGACATCCCTGATGAGGTTGGCGAGCACAATCGTTGGAAATCCCGAAAAAATCGCCCGTGTGTAGCAGCGGC
>DNXO01000010.1:0-6605 GCA_003506895.1 Acetobacteraceae bacterium
AGTCGGCCCTTTGGGCCGCTGGTATTATATCCTGGTATCCTGGCGCACCCCGCCGGAATGGCGTCCTTCGCAACGATACCCACAGCCAGGGAAGTCAGGAGCCGGTCTGCACGCCGAGGAACGAAGGTTGAATTGTTCATGTCGGACTGGCACCTTGTTCTCTTGCGCGACGGGTTGTGTGATGGTGCGGGCCGAATTCTGAACGCATGCCACACGCCAGTAAGGGAGGGACGGGCTCACTCAAAGTATAAGTCTAGTCCGGGGTTAATGCGCACTCATTGATGTGGGTCAAAGTCCCCTGAAATAAACAAAATGACCACCGCGCCGGCTTGCCACTATCGGTGGCGCCGAGGCAGGCGATGCATAATTTGAGAATTCTGTCCCAGGGAAATATCCCGGGTAAGGACTTGCACTTTTTGCCTGCCACTCAATGTCGGGAGAAGGCAGCCGATACGTGAGAGACAGCGGCCAGACCAATTGCGATCCAGCGTTGGCATTCTGGCCTTATCGCTGTTCGGCTTTTGATGTCATGCGCGACGAGCCGCGCAAATTATCCACCAGGATATAGCTGCTGACCAGCAGCACCCAGGCCGGGAAAACCATCAGGACCCAGTCGAAGTAGCCGCTGCCCAGAAGAAGTAACGCCGCGGATATGTAGCCAAGCAGCGCGACCCAGCGAGCGGTGATTTGAGTCCGCAGGGCGAGCGTGGAGGCGGACATCATAAAGACCGCCGCCATCTTGAAGGCGTAGATGTGCATAATATCGAAGGTGAACGCGCGAGCGAAGGCGAACGTGCCAGAATCGAAGATGGCCTTCGGTTGCACCGAATAGGCACGGATCGTGCCGCCTGTCGCCGCCGCGGCGACGAAGATCATTCCAATAAAAAGTAAACCGCTACCAATGAAGACCGTTGCAAAAAATCGATCTTCCTGTGTGCCCAGCCGATCGCGCAGAACGCCCATGAACCACATGAAGGCAATACCAACGAATGGCACAAGGTTCAGCGCAATGCCCACCCGCCGCGTGCTTGTCTGAAGCCAGGCGCCAGCCTCCAGCGGATCGGACGGCAGTGACAACCGCAAAAGCCAAAGGCTACAGATTAACAGAATCGCGAACAGGACGCCGGCAATGGCGGCAGCACGCGGTGTTCGCAGGCCGGCGCTTGTGGGGTGGGCGGTCGAGCCATTTGCCGTTGCGGGTTCCTTGTCCATGAACGACCCCCCTGTGTTTCGGCTGGTCAGGTGAGAACGACATAAGTGGAAACCGAGGGTTTCTGATCATCCGGACGTCCCGCGGCTTTATCCGATTTGCGTTGAGAGTCAGCATCCCGCCGGCGCCATCGGCGTCGATTGAACTGGTGGCGCGGATGCATCTGCATTCAACCGACCGGGATTGTCAGGGCAGGCACTTGGGGCGCGACACCGGTTTCAGCCAGTGAAAAGAAGATCATCAGCAGCGTGAAAACACGCTTTGAGACGAAATCGCGATCGCTGATCCAATACCAGGTGTTTCGATAGTGGATTGAGGAAAATGCGTCCGGCGGCACGGCCGGGCCCGATTGAATTCGGACCAGCGGCCGATCTCGTGGATTTTCAGCGGTGGCAAGCCGTGTGGACGGCATCGTGCGCCGTTCGGCAACATGTTCCGGTGGCACCTCGATGCCAGCCGCGAGATCAATGAGAATCTCGGCCATCGACCGGGAGAGCACAGCAAACTCCTTTTCGTTGCGTTGGACGGCGCCAAAAACGATTGCCAATTCGCCATCTTTTCCGGGCCTGAGATGGAGCGTGTCCATCACGAAATTCAGGTCCTGGTTCACTTGCGGTGTGCGGCTACTGGCCAAAACGAGAACCCCGACCTCCTCGGGGCCACGCTTTTCCAACCGCAGGCTGACTGTTCCGGAAAGCTGGAGCCGCCGCAAAGCGTCAAGGAGTGGATAGAACGCGGGATCAGCGGCCTGAACCTGGCCGCCCGAGACGCCCTGGTTCTTGATCCCGTTCAGTGACCTTACCGTTATTTGCAGCACGAAGTCCGCGGGGAAGCCCGCCTGGATAAGCTGAAAGATCCCGACAGGGGGGATCGGTCTCAGCAAGCTCTTGGTGAACTTGTCGCCCGAAAGCGGCGTGTAGGAGACGGTCGGACGGTCCTGATAGGCGACTCCGCCACTGAATGTGGCGGAGTTCCAGGGGGCTACACTGGTGGGGTTGGAATTGATGATGCCACCAGCAGTAAGTTGGCCACCGATGGCGTAGTTGCTGATAACCGAGGACACATCGAGGAACGACGGAGCGTCCCCGTATCGAAGACGAACGACGTTGAGGAGAGTTTGCTCTTTCCAGGAATCCGCGATGGAGGAAAGATAATCGGTACGATCCCGCGGTATGGCTCCCGGCCCGATCGACGAGCAGCCGATGAGGGTCAGCAACAGCGACATCGCCCCAAAGCCGTTCCGAACAAATTTTTGCAGGTACATCAAAGCGTCATCTCTCCCAGCGATCTGGCCGCGGTTGGTGGCTGGCTTACGTCGAAGCCTCCTGTAACACCTGTACCCTACCTGCCCGCACCGCCCGCTTCAGCGCGGCGTGGTCTGCTTCCGCCTGGTCGGCATAAGCCAGGGCGAAGCGGCCCATCGCGATGTCGAACTGGTCGCTCCCGCCGAGATAGCCGCTGATTGTCCAGGCATCGCCGGCCTTGGCATGGCCGCGGGCCAAGGCCCAGCCGCAGGCCTCCCCAAAGACCAGCAGGGTTTCGGCGTCGAATGTCTCGACCAGGGGCTTGATTTTCGCGTCGCGCAATTGGCGGACATAGAAATGACGGCCAGAAGGGCCAGTCACCCAGCCGAGGAACACGTCCGAGGCTGGCTGCATCAGCCTTTGGCCCATCACCACGCGCTGGCCATGATGCGGATAGGCGCTCCGCCGGGCATAGGGTTCCAGTACCGACTGCGTTGCCTCCTTGAACTGTAGGAACAGTGGATCGTTGCCCGCCGACATGAACAGCGCGATCCAGCACCGCCGCCCGACGCTGCCGATGCCCACCACCTTGATTGCCGCGTCCACCAACCGGTAGCGGTCGAACAGCGCACGGCGGTCTTCGGGCAGTGTTTCGCGGTAGGCCGTAACCGCGACCTCAAGCGAGGCCATGAAGTCAGGCGCACGCGCCTCCTCGGGGTGGAAGATCAAGGGTGGCGCGTCACGGATGTGGATCTGCCCGCCGACCATGCCGGCGAGTTCCGGATAGTCCAACTCCGACCCGGAGGAACGCTCCGTTGCCTTGGCGATCCGCCGCCGCGCCCGCTTCTGGATCGCGGGGTCGGTCAGGAGCCCCAGTAAATCCTCTGCGTCGACACTCGCATACCAGACCGCCAGCGGAGACATCTTCGCGTATTCCGCCAGCCGCTTGCGGTAGCTGAGCGTGGCCGCCACGGCAGCGTCGCGCCCGTTGGCATCGCTTAGGCCGATCGAGCGCGCGGCGAGCACAAACGAGGCGGCGAGGCGCTTTATATCCCATTCCCAGGGCGCCGGCAGCGTCTCGTCAAAGTCATTGATGTCGAAGATAATGTTGCGCTCGGGCGTGGCGAAGCCGCCGAAGTTGAGCAGATGGCAGTCGCCACAGACTTGCACATGCAGGCCGGTGGCAGGGGCGGTTGAGAGGTCTGCTGCCATCACGCCAGCGGCGCCACGGTAAAAGGTGAACGGCGAAACCAGCATCCGACCGTAGCGTACCGGCAACAGCTCGGACAACCGATCGGGGTCCGATCCCTGCAATTGCGTGATGGCATCGGCGCGATCCGAGGGCTTCTTCCAAATGCCCTGCGAATTCCGTGGCACGATAGTGCGCAGGCGCTTACCGGCCGCCAGCAATTCGTCGGGCGAGTGGGCGTGCATTGACGGTGGCGGCCCTGAATGGTCAGGGCCGGGAAGTAGCTTTTCGGCGACATGCTTGACCATCGTATCCTCCGCGCAGGACGGCATTAAAATAATCCGTGCCGCATTACTATTGTCGTAGTCGCGGCAGTCCGCTTGACAGTCTTTGTATACTTGCGTTGGGGTGTGCGTCTTTGATCTAGCGCAACCGGCAGCCGGCCGGAAGTTTCGTTATCGTCTCGTTCAGGGGGCCAGCCCATGCGACCACGTTCAATCGCACCAACACCCGCCCGGTCGGACGCCGCGCATTTGCCATTTCTGCATAGGCGTGTCCGATTTTGCTTAGTACATGACGTCCTTCCAGTCGGATCTGCCCGACGCTCTTCAAATGGAGGAACTCTCAATTACTCTAAGAGTACTCAGTGCAATGGCCGCTTCAATCGCGGTGTCGGTCGCCGTATTATCTCGTTGGGCGATCGCAAAGCGAGGCCGCAGCATTGTGTGGGTTTCAACCAGAACCCGAATTCGGATGTCTAAGGGCGGCGGCCCCGCTCGCCAGGGCCGACCACACGGAACGCGGTTCAGCAAAGCCGCGAAGGGCTCCAACGAACCAGCCTGCGCCCTTTGAGTCGGGCGAGAAAGTGCCGCGGGCGATCCTTCTGCTCAACACTATTAATAGGAGATTATGCCATGACAAGTCCAAACAGACGCTATCTCATCGCTGGGTCGCTTATGTCCGCGATCGTCCTGACGGGATGCGTGTCGCAGAGCCAATATGACTCGCTTCAGGCGCAAAATCAGCAGCTTCAAACGCAGAATGCGTCGCTGTCGCAGGAGCTGGCAGCCAGTAAGCAGCAGGTCAGTCGCCTGCAGGGCGCGATCAAATACACAGTCAACAGTGACTTGCTGTTCCCACCGGGCGGCTGGCAAATGGCATCCCAGGGGAAGGCGATCATCGCCAAGATGGCGTCTCAACTTGCGCCGACCCAGCAGAACAAGATTCACGTCAACGGTTATACCGATAACACACCGATCGGTCCGGAGCTGCAGCGGCAGGGTATCAACACCAATCAGGAGCTGTCACAGAAACGTGCTGAAAATGTGATGGAATATATTATTTCGCAGGGCGTGAAACCCGAACTCGTTGAGGCGCATGGGTTTGGCGATGCGCAGCCGGTGGCCTCCAACGACACGGCAAAAGGGCGGGCACAGAACCGGCGCGTGGAGTTGACCCTCGCCGGCAGCTAACGGACGCTCGCCGCAAGTACGTCTCGCGGCCGCCGGATTTCACATCAGGCGGCCGCTGACGGCCTATCGGGGTCAGTGGTTCGGCCGCGGACAATCGCTCCTCGTTTGGCCATGATGTGTTCGCCTCCTGAGCCAGGTCAGAATCAGACGGCATATGCACCGCCTTTTCCAGTAAATACACATCCACACAATATCGCATGCTATAGTTATGCGGTCTTGTCGGTGAGAGATTTGAAAAAACACCCACCGGCAATAGCTTTTAAAAGTGCCCGATTGAGTTAGATCAATGTGTAACTTCGCATTAGGGAAATCTTAGATGGAAGCTGTTCGCCGACAACCTCCACAGTCCCCAGGCAGCTCAAACCCGTCTTAAGAGACGACCACGAGGGTGCGGAAAGATGTACTCAGGCAGGTACTCGGCTGCTGCTCCTTTTCATTTGGCACGCATCCTCCTGTCTGACCGCGGCGGAAAACTATCATAACGCAATAGAGGGTGGGATGAAGTAAGATGAAAGTCATCATTATTGGTGGCGTGGCAGGCGGGGCGTCGTGTGCGGCGCGCCTGCGCAGGTTGGATGAGAAAGCCGAAATCGTGATGGTGGAGCGTGGCCCGTATGTTTCGTACGCGAATTGCGGGCTGCCCTATCACATCGGCGATGTGATCGAAAAGGAATCGAGCCTCCTGGTGGCGGACGCAAACACCTTCCGCTCGCAGTTCGCCGTGGATGCGAGAACGGGTTGCGAGGCCGTCGGGCTCTCGCCGGACAAGAAGACCGTTGATCTGCGCAATGTCGAAACTGGCGAGGTCACGACCGAATCCTATGACAAGCTCGTGTTGTCACCCGGGGCGCCGTCGATCCGCCCGCCCTTGCCTGGCATCGACCTTCCGGGAATCTTCCAGGTGAGGACGGTGCCTGACGCAAAGGCGATCCGCGAGTGGATCGAGCGAGGGTCCTTATTCCTCGCCGGGATGAACACGTACTCGGGTTTCCAGACGGTGAGGCCCAAGCCCCGTGCGGTCGTCGTTGGGGGCGGGTTCATCGGCTTGGAGACGGCGGAGAACCTGGTGCATCGCCAGTTCGACGTCACCCTCGTCGAGATGGGCGATCAGCTCCTGGCACCGCTCGATGGGGAAATGGCGCGCATCGTGGAGCGCTACGTGGAGAGCCACGGTATCCGCCTGGCGCTTAACGACGGGGTGGCCGGATTCAAGAAGGATGCGAACGATACGCTCGTTGTCCTCACCAAATCCGGCAAGTCTTACCCGGCCGATATCGTCATTCTCGCGCTCGGCGTGCGCCCGGACACCACACTGGCAAAGATGGCGGGGCTTGAAATCGGCCAGCGCGGGGGAATCCGCGTCGACGAGCACATGCGAACAAGCAACCCCGATATCTTCGCCGTCGGCGATGCGATCGAAGTCAAGGACTTCGTGACGGACGAGTGGAGTCTCATCGCACTCGCTGGGCCGGCGAACCGGCAGGGCCGCA
>DNXO01000010.1:6861-18887 GCA_003506895.1 Acetobacteraceae bacterium
CAGGGCCGCATCGCGGCCGACGTGATTGCCGGACGCGAATCACGCTTCCGCGGCAGCCAGGGTACGTCGATCATCGGACTCTTCGGCGCGGCCGCGGCCTGGACCGGCGCCAGCGAGAAGACGCTCGATCGGATCGGCGATATGGATTTCGAGAAGATCTACCTCTATCCGAACTCCCACGCGGGCTACTATCCCGGTGCAAGACCGATCGCGATGAAGGTCATCTTCCGCAATTCCGATGGACGCCTTCTGGGCGCGCAGGCGCTCGGCGAGGACAATGTGGACAAGCGCATCAGCGCGCTCGCCATGGCGATCCAGATGGGCGCGACAGTGTACGACCTTGAGGAAGCGGAGCTTTGCTACGCACCGCAGTTCGGAAGCGCGAAGGATCCGGTCAACTTCGCGGGGATGGTCGGGGCCGATGTCCTGCGTGGCGACATGCCGATCAGTCACTGGGGGACTGCCGAGAAGAGATTCCTCCTGGATGTGCGCGAGCCCGCGGAACTCGCGGTGGAAAGCGCACCAGGGGCCGTCAACATTCCGCTTGGGCAACTTCGAGCGCGTCTCGGGGAACTTCCCCGTGATCGAGAGATCCAGGTTCTCTGCCGATCCGGGCAGCGTGCCTACTCGGCGACCCGCATTCTGCTGCAGAACGGGTTCAAGGCACGAAACATCTCCGGAGGAATGCTGGCTCGCGACCACACGCTTCTGTTAACTAACTAAAATGATAAGGGGCTCGCATTCCGAGAGCATCAAGACAGCTCCGGCTGACAGAATAAGAATCAAACCTCTGGCGGAATCGAACCCCTCGGACGACAATCCCAACAGGCTATATTGGTCCGCCCTTGTAGGCATAGGTGGCGTGGGATTGATTCCGGGCCGGAGCCGGGACAACTGGGGTGTGGGTTTCTATTACGCTGCCCCGAGCCGGTACTTGATTGATTCGCTTGCGCCGTCCGTCAATATCCGGGACGAATAGGGACGGGAAACCTTCTATACCCTTGCCGTGACGCCAGGCCTCACGATCGGCGCGGACTTACCGATCATCAAATCGTCCTTGGAAATCAGCGCTACCGTCCTTGCGGGAATTCGGGCGGTGATAAGGCTCTGAAACCGTATGGAAGCCGAGGTGCCACGGGGAGACCGCCTATGAATGCCGAACAATCCCGTTTCGAACGAGCTCGAAATAATAAGGCGCCTTGGAAGATGCGGCGCCTCTATCTGAGAGAACGTCAGTGGGGGCTGTCCGCAAAGACTATAGGGAGGCGGGCAATGCAGGCGACTACTTCAAACACGACCAGGCGACGTCGAGGGCCTATCGCTGGAGTGAGCACCGGCTGGGCGGGATCTCCGACGAAGGACAGCGGCTGTACCTCTGCAAGTATCCGCGGGTCGCCTATCCCTACGAGGGCCTGATTCGCACCGACTACGTGCGGGGCAGGCCGTTCCGCGGGATGTGCTTTCCGAATTCCACGAGCAGGTAACCGTCGCTTCAGCAGTCATCAGAAGCTGCCATCTATCAGACCTTAACGAGGAACGCCGATATGACCGTCCACGAAAAAGCAGGACAAAGCACTCCGCTCGGTGCCACCGTCGTAGACGGTGGCGTCAACTTCAGCCTGTTCTCCCGCGACGCCACGGGCGTGCAGTTGCTGTTCTTCGATCGGGAAGACGACACCAAGCCTTCGCGCGTGGTCACCCTCGATCCGGTCGTGAACCGAACCTACCACTACTGGCATGTCTTCGTACAGGCCGTGGGCCCTGGTCAGATGTATGGTTACCGTGTATCCGGCCCGTTCGACCCGGACCGGGGCCTGCGCTTCGACCCGGAAAAGGTTCTGCTTGATCCCTACGGCCGCGAGGTGGTCGTCCCTAAGGGCTACAGCCGCGAGGCCGCGAGCCGCGAGGGCGACAACGCCGCAACGGCGATGAAGAGTGTCGTGGTGGACCCGGCTTCGTACGATTGGGAAGAGGACGCGCCGCTGCACCTGCCGTCCAGCCGCACGATCATCTACGAGATGCATGTGGGCGGCTTCACGCGCCACCCGAACTCGGGCGTGGACGAACGGCTTCGCGGAACCTATTCGGGGCTGGTTGAGAAGATCCCATACCTGCAGGCGCTGGGTGTGACGGCAGTCGAGTTGCTGCCGGTGTTCCAGTTTGACGTCCAGGCCTGCCCGCCCGGGGTTGTCAATTACTGGGGTTACCAGCCCGTATCGTTTTTCGCCCCGCACCGAGCGTATAGTTCTCAGCGGGAGCCCCAGGGCCCGGTGAACGAGTTCCGGGACATGGTCAAGGCCCTGCACCGCGCGGGGATCGAAGTGATCCTCGACGTTGTATTCAACCACACCGCCGAGATTGGTGTAACGGGGCCGACGCTTTGCCTGCGCGGTATCGACAACCCGACTTATTATGTTCTCGAAGACGGGGGCGCGCATTACGCGGACTACACTGGATGCGGCAACACGCTCAACGCCAACAACCCAGTGGTCCGGCGCATGATCGTCGACAGCCTGCGCTATTGGGTCGCCGAGATGCACGTGGACGGGTTCCGCTTCGATCTTGCCTCCATTCTGTCGCGCGACTCCAAGGGGCAGGTTTTGCCGAATCCGCCGGTGTTGTGGGATATTGAAACCGAACCGACCCTTGCCGGAACAAAGCTGATCGCCGAAGCGTGGGACGCTGCCGGATTGTACCAGGTCGGCAGCTTCATTGGTGATGCCTGGAAGGAGTGGAACGGCCGCTTCCGGGACGACTGCCGCGACTTCTTCCGCTGCGCCCCCGGGTCGCTGGGCCGGTTTGCCGACCGGCTGCTTGGTAGCCCGGAGGTTTATGGGGCCAAAGGCCGAGAACCCGAGCAGAGCGTGAACTTCGTGACCTGTCACGACGGATTCACCCTCAATGATTTGGTGTCATACGACCGTAAGCACAATGAAGCGAACGGGGAAGACAACCACGACGGGGCGGATGACAACAGGAGTTGGAACTGCGGGGTCGAAGGACCGGCCGCGGACCCGGCAGTGGAGGAGCTGCGTAACAGACAGGTAAAGAACTATTTGGTGGTCACCCTGACGGCGCTTGGCATACCGATGATTCTGATGGGCGACGAGGTGCGGCGCACGCAAGGCGGAAACAACAACGCCTATTGCCATGACGATGAGTCAACTTGGTTCGACTGGTCGCTGCTTGAGAAGCATGCGGACGTGCATCGGTTCGTGAGTCTGCTCACGGCGCGTCGTGTGTTGCGTGAAGTCGAACGCGAGCACCGTCGGGTAAGCCTGACCCAACTGATCGCAAACGCGACCAAGGCGTGGCACGGTGTCAGACTCGGCGAGCCGGACTGGGGCAGGCATTCCCACAGCATCATGTTCACCGCGGAAGTGCCAAACCAGAAGCTCATCTTGTGCCTGATCCTGAACGCGTACTGGGAGCCGCTCCGTTTCGAACTGCCATCGGCCACGGGCCTGTGGCGGCGATGGATCGACACTGCATTGCCTACGCCCGCGGACATTGTGGAATGGCAGAAAGCCACCGTGGTTCCCGGCAGTACCTACCAGGCCGGAGCAAGGTCCGTGGTCCTTTTGTATGCCGTTGCGCAGCCATAGACCGTCGCGAGACTTCCGCAAAACCGGGGCCTTTTCTCCCACCTTGCGCCGTCGCCCAGTTCGAGCCGCGACCTCGCCTGAATGCAAGCCCAGGTCCTGGAGACATTAAATGAAATCCCGCGCCTCGTCATCTGACAACGGTGGAATGCACGACCACGAGAATTTCTCGCTGATGCTTGGTGGGTCGCTGTTTCAGCTTTTACGTCGTGTCCATCTATCGGATGATGCCTTGAGGTTGGTGCGGCGACGTATCCTCTTCATTTCGTTGGTCGCGTGGCTACCGCTCCTGCTACTCTCGGCTGGCGAACGACATCTGGTGCCAGGAAGTGCGACGATGCCCTTCCTGCTCGATGCAGAGGTTCATGTTCGCCTCTTGGTGGCGCTTCCGTTGTTGATAGGCGCCGAAGTCCTCGTGCATCGGCGCCTGGGGCCCGTGGCGCGGTTATTCCTTGAACGGCATCTGATTCCGGACAGTGGGATGGCGCGGTTCGACGCCGCCCTCGCGGCGGCATCTCGGTTGTGTAACGCAAAGTCTGCCGAGGTTTTGATGCTCGCGCTTGTGTATCTCGTTGGAACCCAGATGATTGGGCGGCAGTATTTAGCACTCGACATGACCACGTGGTATGTGAACTCGTCGGCGAGCGGTACTCCGCTCTCGATCGCCGGTGTGTGGTATGGCTACGTGAGTCTGGCAATTTTCCAGTTCCTAATGTGCCGCTGGTATTTTCGGCTGTTTATTTGGGCGCGCTTTCTATGGCAGATATCCCGCATCGAGTTGAGATTGATGCCCACACATCCCGACCGCTTCGCCGGGGTCGGGTTTCTGTCGAACACAGTTTATGCCTTCAGCTTACTCGCAGCGGCACATGGTGCGCTTCTCGCTGGACTCATGGCAAACCGCATCTTTTTCCTGGGGGCGATGCTCACTGATTTCAAAACGCAGTTCGCCGCTTTGGTTATCCTCCTCCTATGCATCTTTTGCGGCCCGCTCCTGGTCTTCGCACCGCAACTCGCACGGGTTAAGCGAACTGGGAGCCGTGACTATGACCTTCTTGCAGAGCGTTACGTTCGCAGCTTCGATGCAAAGTGGCTACGCGGCGGCGCATCTGCCGATGATCAGCTTGTGGGTAGCCTCGATGTCCAATCCCTCGCCGATATGGACCACAGCGTGGCGGTGGTGCACGGCATGCGATTACTACTTATCACGAGAGACGGCATTATTTGGACCATATTCGCAATAGCTGTTCCGATCGCGCCGTTGATCCCTACCGTAATACCATTTTCGGAGCTACTGAAGACGCTACGCAGCCTTTTGTTCTAGTGGCCCGATCCCGACAGAAATATCCTTGCGGTCACGTGAATCGGCCCCCCAGTCGTTGCGCCTCCGGCGATCTGGCATTGGGAATCCTATTTGTCGGAGTGCCGCGGTTACCATCGTCCGGTCAATGCGTCACGCTGGTTTCCAGATTTAGCATCGTCTGCTGGCTGACTGTGATGAGGCCGCTCCGCGATCGGTCAATGTCGGCGACCATCGCGATGACTATACCGATCATCAGCGCTAGTATTGTGTGTGGAATGCGTCCCCACCTTCCGGCGAGGCCGCCGACATAGCTGCTCAACCCGATTGCGACGATCGCGACCCCGTCGAGTAACAAAAGTACGGCGGGTGGTACCCGATTGCGCCCGGCGGCTAGACGGATTTCCTGCAGGTCGATCATTTCATTCAGGCTGTTCACAAACAATCCTGTAGATACCGAGCGCGGATCGGCGGCGCTGGCGGCGACGGCGCTCCGCCACAGTTCGGCTTGGAGTTCCGTGCTGCGGTGAACCGCCCGGTCGAGCGATGCGGAGTCGCCCGGGCCGCGGATCAGATCGATGCGGACCTTGGCGTAGTCGCCGAGCAGCTTTCGCGCTTCGGTGGCCTGCGGCTCGGGCAACAGTCGCGCGCGCAGCTCGGTGGTGGAAATGGCATTAGCCTCTTCCAGCACGCCTTTAAGGCGGGTGTCGAAGCGGTTGAGCGCCATCGCGAAGGTAAAGCCGATTAGTAATGCGAGCAGGCCCAGCCCGGCGCCTTCCAAAGAGGTCAATTCCGGCGCACGAGCGTCCGGTTGCCGCCTGGCCCAACGCATGCCAAGGAACCGGCCAGCTTCCGAGGCTGCCACAAGGATAAGGGTAGTGGCGACGTATCCAACCCATGGGCTAATTTCGTCGTTCTGAATCATCATTTTCTTGGCAGCCCCTTGGCAGATCGCGGCTTCAGAAAGCCATGGACCGTGGCGCGTGACTGGGAGTTTCGCCAAGCGCGCAGCATGTCGGATACCGTTCCGCTATCAGCGCCTCGGCTGTCTTCCGGTCCATCGAGAGTTCTTGCCAGCCCCGATCCCTGTGAGTGAGGGACCAGTATAAGTATTTATTGTGGAAAACAGATTTGATCGGGATCAATGATTGTCGTCCGTCGTCCGTCGTCCGTCGTCCGTCGTCCGGCTTGCGGTGACTTTTTTCTTCTTACCGCCCTCGCGCGTGGTCTAGAGCTTGATATCGGTCTCCACCGTCACGGTATGGCCTTCCGGCGCCAGAAGGTCTCGCAACGCCGCCAGCGCGGCCATGCCGCACAGCGTATCCTGTTCGCCGTTGCCGCCGCTCAGGCCAACCCCGCCGATCACTTCTCCATTCACCACGATCGGAAATCCGCCGACAAAGACGGCGAATTTGCCGTCGAAACTCCACTGGATTCCGAACGCCTCATTGCCCGGCAGCGCGGGACCATTCGGTGCGCGGTTGAACAGATGCGTCGATCGCTTGTGCCCCGCCGCGGTGAACGCCTTGTTCCAGGCAATTTGCGGCCCGGTTACCCGAGCCGCGTCCATCCGCTCCAGCAGCAGCGGATGCCCGCCCTCGTCGGTGACGCAGACCGTTTCCGGCACCCCAAGCTGGGCCGCCTTCATCACCGCGGCCGCGATCATGCATCGCGCTTCGCGCAGTTCCAGCTTCAATGCCGTCTTCATTTGACTTCCCATGAAATACTGACGTCACCACTGACAAATGTCTGACACGCCATGCGGTAACCGGCCTCGATGTCGGCATCGGACAGATGCCTGCGTTCCTTCGGCTTCACCGCATCGGCGTATTCGCTCCCGGCGTCGAAATGACACCTGCAGGTGCCGCAGATGCCAGCCCCGCATTTGAACGGAATGCCGCCCTTTTCCCGTAAGGAAATGCGCAGCAGGTTGCTGTTCTCCGGCGCTACCACCGCCCTGCCGTTGTTACTTACAAAGATGATGGTAATCACGGCTGCTTTTCCAGCACCGTATCCATGCTACCGAACCGGACGAGGTCCTGAAGCTGTTGGCGAGCGGCTTCAATCGTTTGAAATCGAGGCAGGAACTTTGACGGAACCTCGGTCGTCACCACGGGCGGCGTCTCATCAACCACGCGGAGCTTACCCTCCCGTAACAGTCTGGCGATCACAAACTTAGCCTTCTTCTGGCCGCAGAACACGTAATCGTACGTTTCGCAGGGGCGCACGTCGTCACTGATGTCGGTATGATAAAACCCCATTTTACTGCTTAGTATCACATAGGTCATACCGTTTCGTCCTGCGCCAGAGTGAGCGAATGGTGCAACCACAACTGGCAGACCAGCCGGAAACCTTCGTCGATCTTTGCCCCCAGCCGTTTGGTTTCCTTCCAGTTGGGCGGCGGCAGAGCCTCGCCGCCCTCCAGGATCCGGCAGGCGCACTTGCCGCACTTTCCCATCCCGCAGCCAAACCGCAGATGCGGGAAGGGAAACTCCCGAATGGCGGCGCGAACGACCAGGTTGGTGTTATCCGCCACCTCCCCGGTATGGACGGCGCCGCTCTTGTGGAAGACGATCCGCGGCATCGGTGCGTCAGGCGGCGCGCTGCAACTCTTGGAGCGGCAATTCGGCTTCCACGTAGTCGTGGTACAGCGCCGTCGTATACAAAAGCCGCATCTGCGCGCCGATTTCGCAGATCTTCAGGCAGCGCTGCTGCAGTTCTGGCGTCGTTGCGTGCTCCAGGACGATCTGGAAGCCGCGCTCGCCATGGATCTCGTCCGACACGATGTGCAGGTCGAAAAACTCCACTTCCTCGTCGGTGAAGCCGTATTTTTCCCGCAACGTGGGTGTTTGGCGGCGGTAGATCGAGGGCACCTGCGATTCCAGGCCGACGACAAGGCCGGCAACCGCAACGATCGGGTCCTCGCGCATCGCGATCGCGTAGCACCAGCTTTGTAGCCCGCGGGTTGTCGGCGACATGTTGTCCGGATCCCTCACCCGCGCACCGGTGGTGCCGCAGGACTCGGCGAACCGGATCAGCAGATCGGTGTGCCGGTCGCCGCCGATCTCTTCCTCATACATGTTGCTGAGCAGGAAATCTTTGGCCTCAACGTATGACGCCGGCATGCGGGCATAGACATACCCCAGGTAATCGGCGAACGGCCCGACGTAGTGGTAATGGTTCTCCGCCCAGCGGGCGAGGTGAGTGCGCGACAGCTTGCCTTCGGCCCACGCGATGCTGAACGGCGACTTATTGGCGCTCTTACCCTTGATGGCATCTTCCAGGGCAGTGCGGAATGTGGCTTGGTCCATGACGGCTTGCATATGTCGTTCCTGTCTCCAGCTCGAGATCATTATGGATACTGTATACAATCTCTTGGCTGGTCAAGTCCATTGCAACCGTCAGCAGCAAAGCTATCCGGCCTCTTCCGGTGGGCGCCGCGTCCCGGCATTCAGCACGTGGCGATAGGCTAGCAGCGATGCCAGTTCCGCATCGCCCGCGATCACCGCGCGCAAGATGCTGGCGTGTTCGGCCCAGGATTCCGTCGCGAACTCCAGGCCGATGCCACGAAATAATGGCCCCGACCGATCCCTTAACGTCTTCATCAGGTCAACCAGCACGCGGTTGCATCCCGCCTGCGCCAGATGCGTATGGAATGCATCATTCAATGCCGCCAGTTCATCGACCCGCTTGGCTTCGATCGCAGATGAACCCCGCGCCAGGATTTCCTTGAGTTGGTCGATCGTCTTCGGATCCCGCCGCCGAGCCGCCAGTCGGGCATTCGCTCCCTCCAGCGTGGCTCGGACCTCCAGTAACTCTTCGGCTTCCTGGGGCGACAATGACGCGACCACCGCACCGCGCCGCGCCGTCACCTCGATCAATGCTTCCGACGCAAGCGTGCGGATCGCCTCGCGCACAGGATTGCGCGAAACCCCGAACTGCTCGGCCAATCGGTCTTCCACAAGGCGGTCGCCCGGCTTGAACACCCCGGCCTGGATGGCAGCCCGAATTTCCCCGGCCACCTTATCTCGCAGAGGCGAATGTTCCTTGCCGACCGGGCGCGACGCGAGGGCAGGGGGGGAGGGGGAAATAGGTTCGAGCACGGCCTGCTGACTCCAGTCTAAGCTTGCCAGCGAATATAGCGTTGTTCGGATACAAAAAACACCATCTGCCTGTCGAGGCAGCAACTCCTGAGGGGAGGGGCAAAATTAGCCGTGGTTGACACCGAAAAACGGTTTGCGCGGCCGGATTTTTGTATACAGTAGCCGAAACACAGGCCGGTCGAGCCGAAAACAGGAGACAGAACCCGCATGACGCCAGCCCTCCTTCGTCGCCGCTCCGTCACCGCCGGCCTGCTCGCCGCTCCCTTCGTCATCTCCCGAACCCGTGCGCAGGGCGCCGAGAAGCTGCGGGTCCGGTTGGACTGGACACCGTGGGGCGCACATGCCGCCATCCACCTTGCCGCGGTGAAAGGCTGGTACCGCGACGCCGGCCTCGACGTCACCGTCGATGACGGCAACGGCACCAATCAGACGGTGCAGATCGTCGGCGGCGGTGACGATGTCGACGTGGGCCATGCCGCTCTCTCCTCGGTCATCATCGCCCGAGCCAAAGGGCTGACGATCCGCGGGGTCGCCTCGTATGTCCGCAGCAGCGACATCGGCCTGATGATCCCGATCGACTCCGATATCCACGGCATCAAGGACCTGCGCGGCAAGAAAATCGGCCATACCGCCAGCTCGCTGGAGACGCCGTTTCTGGGCGAGTTCCTCAAGGCCGGCGGCCTCACCCGGGCGGATGTGGAACTCGTAAACCTCGACGGCGCGGCGAAGCTGGCCGCCTATCTGTCCGGGACCCTGGATGGGGCATTCTCCTCCATTCCGTTCTTCGTCCCGGTTGTCGCACCGCAGCGCCCCTCCCGCAGTATCATGCTGGCGGACGCCGGGCTGCGGATGCCAAGCTACGGGTTGTTCGCCCGTGACAGTACCATCGCGGCGAAGAAATCAGCCCTCACTCGCTTCGTCAGTGTCACCGACGGCGCCTGGGCCTATGTCGCCGCCGGCCACCAAAACGAAGGCGTCAGCGCCATCCAGACCGCCCGTCCGAACGCCAAGCTCAGCGGCTCCGGAATGCTCGGGCAGGTCAATAGCTTCATCTCTTTCTTTCCATCCGACGCCACGAAAGACGCGCCCGATGGCATGATGGCCTCCGCCGACTGGACCGAAGCCCTGGCGACCCTCGCGCGGGCGCAACTCGTGCCGAAAGCCCTCGCCGCCAACGATTGCTACACAAACGATCTGTTCGACGCGGCCCTGTACGCCAGGACCGCCGGAACCAAGGCATGAGCGCCAGCGTCCAACGCGCGGCTCCGGCGCCGCCGATGATCGACACGTCGCTTCCCCCCATCCACATCGCCATTACCGACACCAGCAAGCGCTACGGCGCCGCTGGTGTCCTCGCGCTGGACCGCGTCTCGCTGACGGTGCGCGAGGGCGAATTCCTCAGCATTCTGGGCCCCAGCGGCTGCGGCAAAAGCACCTTGCTGCGCTGTGTTGCCGGGCTGGAGCGTCCAACCGGCGGAGAGATCAGCGTCCATGGAGAGACCGTCCGCCGGCCACCCGCCAACATGGGCGTCGTGTTCCAGCGGGATGTGCTCCTCGACTGGCGCTCGATCCTCGACAACATGTTCCTGCAGACCGATTTCCGCGGCGAAAAGCGTAGCCGCTACATGGCGCGCGCTCACGAACTGCTAGACCTGTTCGGCCTGAAAGGGTTCGAGAATGCCTACCCGACCCAGTTGTCCGGCGGCATGCGCCAACGCGCCGCGATCTGTCGTGCGCTGCTGGCCGACCCCGACCTTGTGCTGATGGATGAACCATTCGGCGCCCTTGACGCGCTGACCCGCGACCAGATGAATCTGGAACTACAAAAGATATGGGCCTCCGCCCGCCGCACTATCCTGTTCGTTACCCACTCGATTGGCGAGGCCGTGTTCCTGTCGGATCGCGTCGTGGTCATGAGCCCGCGGCCAGGCCGCATCGCCATGACTCTAACGATCGATCTGCCCCGGCCCCGCCGGATGGCGATAAGGGAAATGCCGGAATTCGCGCATTACTGCGCCCAGATCCGGACGTTATTTGGCGAGATGGGGCTGCTGAAAGATGAATGAGATCTCCCGAACCCGCCGCATCTGGGGCCTTCTTACGCCCGCGACGACCATCATCGCGGTGTTCGTCGCTTGGCAACTTCTGGTCACCGGCCTGCATGTTCGCGAGGTGATCCTGCCGGCGCCCAGCGAGATCATCCAGGCGCTGCTCAGCCAGCCCGCGTGGTTCGCCCAGGAAGGCCTTTACACGATGGCCACGATGCTGGTCGGTTTCGCCCTCGCCGTTATTGTCGGCATTCTGCTGGCCATCCTTATCGTCGAAGTCAAGTTGCTGGAAAGCACGCTGTACGTCCTGATCGCTGCGCTGAACAGCGTGCCCAAGGTCGCCATTGCCCCGCTGTTCGTCATATGGCTCGGCACCGGCTACGGCCCGAAAATAGCCATTGCCTTCCTGATCGCGTTTTTCCCGATCGTCATCGACAGCGTGCTCGGCCTGAAATCAGTGCCGAAGGATATGTTGGACCTGGCTAGCAGCATGCGTGCCAGCCAGTTGGCGCAGTTCTGGCGCATCCGCCTGCCAACGGCGTTGCCGAGCATCTTCGCCGGCATGAAGGTTGGCATCTCGTTGGCTCTTGTCGGCACCATCGTGGGCGAATTTGTCGCATCCGATCACGGCCTCGGCTACATTATCCTCACCGCGCAGGGCACTTTTGAGACCGCGCAGATTTTCGCCGCGAACATTCTGCTGGGCGCAGCCGGCATCGTGCTGTTTTGGGCCATGTCAGCGCTGGAGCGGCGCTGCCTGCCGTGGCACGCATCCCAGCGGCAGGAGGTCTAATACCATCGGCCTGACGCGTTGACTCGCCTGTGATTTGGAGCGACGCGGGGATGTGCGATTCAAGGCCTGTTCAGGCGAGGAGGCTTGGACATGGCGGTTGCGATCACTCGAGACGATCTCCCGGCTTCGGACCTCAGACGGGCAGCGGCGCGCTACGTTGACAGCGCGCTGTCCCGGCGC
>DNXO01000155.1:0-55745 GCA_003506895.1 Acetobacteraceae bacterium
GCCATCTTCGAGAAGAAGCCTTCCACCAGATTGGTCCATGAGGCGTGTGTCGGCGTAAAGACGAAGGTGAAGCGGCTCTCGGGCCGCGTGGCGAGCCACGCTTTGGTCTCTTTCGAGATGTGGGCCGAGTGATTGTCGAGGATCAGTTTAATCGCGGTGTCGGTCGGATAGGCGGCATCGATCTTCTTGAGGAAGCTGACGAATTCTCGCGACCGATGGCGCTCCTCGACACAGGCATGCACCTTGCCGGTCAGCAGATCGATCCCCGCCAGCAGGCTCAGCGTGCCATTACGTTTGTATTCATGGTCGCGTGAGAAGGTCGCATGAACCCCCGGCTTCGGCGGCAAGTCGGATGCGGTGTTGCCGATCGCCTGGATGCCCGGCTTCTCGTCATATGAGATGACTGTGACGTTACTCGCACCGGCCTCGGCAGCGCGCAGAACCGCGACCTCGCGATAGACGCAAAGAACCTCGGCCATCTTTGTCTCGAACGCCGCATCGCGCCGTTCCAGATAGTAACGCACCTTGTGTGGCTTGACGTCATCGCGCGCGAGGATCTTGCAGACCGTCCCCTGCACCACATTGGCCAGGCAAGAATATCCAGCGTCCACCGCGTGCTCACGCACATGACGCGCCAATAGCCGGGTCGTCCACAGTTCGTGTGGATAGCCCAGGTCTTTGGCCTTTTGGCAGGCCAGCGATATCAGCCACGCACGGGCGTCAGCCGTGATCTCGGGCGCCTTGCCTGGGCGCGGGCTGTCGTCGAGCGCGGCCATCACGCCAAACCGTACCGCCCGGCGCAAGCACCGCAGCACCGTCTGATGGGTCACGCCGACCGCCTCGCCAACCGCGTGAGCCGACGGATCGGTGCGATAGGCCAGAAGGATACGGGCCCGCTCGACCCAACTCGCCGGTTCGGTTCGAGAACGAGCGATCCTTTCGAGTTGCGCCAGGTCGTCTGCTTCAATCGAAATATCGATGACGCGCCGCGGTGCTGCCATGATGTCCGGCCCTGGTGTTGATGCCCGACACGCCCCCAACATCTAGCAGCGGGCAGGGAATCCCTCCCAAAGGGGCGATTTCATGGAATCGGTGTACTAGGCCGATGCTACCATGCCAAAACTGAATATTATTGCGGAACTTAACGAACACGAGGACGCCTGATGCCAGGACGGGACACCAAATCGAATACGGACCCGTACTACCCGGGGACCATCAATTTTTGTCAGGCTTTTCCGTTGGGGTTTCCCGGGCACCCGAAGAAGCGAACCAAGCAAAAGCGCGCCATATCTTCTGCGTGCCCGAGCCTACACCTCGCCGCGCTGATACAATGGCTGGCTTCGTCAAATAGGTCGATGCGGACCCGGACCAAAAAAGCTGAGTCCGGCGGATGGCATCGTTGCATACCTTCGGCAGAAATTCCCCTGCGGCCGAGACAAGTGACAATAGAAGCGATTCGACGAACTCTCGTATTCTATTCCTTGTCTGCATCGGTGTGGCTGGTTGCTCTGACACGACCAACACACAACAATGTGCCCTGTCCGGCACGGCGGTAGGTGCTACCAGCGGTGCAGTGCTCGGTGCGATCGGCGGCAATGCCGCACTCGGTGCGGTAGTGGGAGCAGGAGCCAGCCTTGCGGTTGTTTGA
The DNA here is from genome assembly GCA_003506895.1 of Acetobacteraceae bacterium. GTDB lineage: Bacteria > Pseudomonadota > Alphaproteobacteria > Acetobacterales > Acetobacteraceae > Rhodopila. Next base: position 1,649 of record DNXO01000155.1, read on the forward strand.
TATATGCTTCAACCAAAAAAATCAGGAATCGGCTTACCAATAAGGCTACTCGGCTGGGACCCACCTCAAGTTTCCGTAACCCCAGTAAGCTCCCGGAGGCTTGGCGCTGGTTATACCGGGCTCAAGTGATCATTGCATCGAGATTACGACGGCGCCCCCACCCAGGCTCGACACCAACGCAGTCCGCTTGGCAGTGAAGTGCATGATCGCGCCTTTTCGTTCTGAGTCCAAAGACCACCCGGCTTTCATTGCCGACCACGATGCCGTAACGGACCGGAGCATAGGTTCCGGGGAGTCCTCCACTCTGCCAAGGCCATATACTTCGCCTTTGGCATTGATTGTCGATGCCCGAATCCCAACAATTCCCGGGCCACCCTGAGCAAAGCGATTCGCCTGACAGTGGACGTCCAGAAAGCCTCTGCCTCTCCCCCACTGCCGATAAACGCTGCTTGCACCTGTTCCAGTTCCACGGTGCCGTCTGATCGCTTGTCGGCAATGGCGGCTGGTTGTTGTTCTGCGATGAAGAACATCCGGCAAGGGGCAACAGCACCGTCACGGTGGGACTGAACTTGGCGCGCCTTGGACAGGACAAACCAGGGATTCCGGCGTCTGCGCCGGGGCGGACAATCGCCCTGTGCTCGGACTCATTCAACTTCATTCGAAGGAATTCTTCCGATCCAAGTCGATTGAACTCAAAACGCATCACGCCGCGGGTTCGACGTCGATCAGCACGGCGTCAGTAATAATCGCGGTGATGGTGTCACCAACCTTGATAAGCTTCATGCTTTGCTGACCTTCCGGGGTTACCACATTGATGGACCGGACCCGGCCGCCTAAAGGATCGACAAGCGAAATGGTATGCAATGTCGGATCAACACCTACGACCAAACCGGTCACCACAACCTTGCTGCCAACCGCGCCCCCTGGCTTCTCGCCGATGGCCGCGCGCGCCGCCCCCACGGTCAAGGAGTCATCCGGGAGCTGTGTCCCGGGCGGTGCGAGCACATAGGCTGATGATGTGTAATAATGGACGATTACGGTATCGCCCGGATGCACTTGTGGCAGGTTTCGTACCTGCTCTCCGGCCGTTAGGACGATTGTATTGCCGCCGGCGCCCTCAAGCGCGACGACACGGGTTTGCAGGTCAACCGTCTTAACGGTCGCACGGGCAGATGTGCTCTCGCTGTGCGCGAGGCCTGCCATGTCCGCCGCCTGGGCGAACGCGGATTGGGACATATGCAGTGGCGGGATCGGGGGCGATGCAACGAGCAAGCCCAGCGCCAATGCGCCGCTTACGCAACCTGATCGGACATTCATTGCGACTTCTCCTGGAATGGCGGGAGGACACGGCTCCTGACGATGCCGCACCGTGGTGAGCATGGAACCCTTATGCGATGTGTGATTACGGCGATTATCGCTATGCGGATTTGGCATTTCGTCTGGCGGGTTGCTGAAGAATTCTCAGTAAAGCCGAAAATTCATCCCCTATGCGGCGACTTTCGATCGTCAGGGCCAAAATCATAGGTTTTCCTGATTCCAGCCGCTTATACAGGCCTAGGTTACACTGCGGACAGACTCACGCCGTCGCGAGCAACCTGGCAGCCGGATCAAACTGTAGGCCACGGCCTCCAGCGTAAACATCCAGCACGCCCGGGTGAAGCCACGGAACTTCGTCTGCGCCACCCCGCGGATCACGGGCATCTGCTACGGTGCCCTGCTTTTCGTTGTCTCGCGCCACTCGGTCGGGGTCATGCCGGACCACCGGCGAAATGCCCTCGAAAAGGCGCTCGCGTCCGCATATCCGAGCGACCAGGCGATGGATAAAATAGGTGCGGCTGGATCTCGTAGCATCCGCTGCGCCGTCTCATATCGGGCGGCTTCAAGCAACCGATTGAAGCTGGTGCCTGTCTTCCCAAGAAGCCGATTAAGTGTACGCGGCTGCAATCCCAATGCCGAGGCAATGGCGGGCGCCGAGGGTTTTTCGACCGCATTCCAGGACGCGAGGGCCTCACTGACTTCACCGACAAGATCCCGATCCGGCCCCTGCTCGTAGGAATGACCGCGGACGCGGCCTGCTGGCGAGGTATAGTCGCGGTCAAGCCACGCACTATCAAACTCCATCTCGTTGACATCAGCGTTGAATGAAATTGGGGCCTGCAGCAGAACCGCGTGGCGCGACGGATCGGGCGGCGGCCCATGCGCAAGGCGAAAGCACCGAGCGCGCCACCGCGGTCCGCATAGGGCGCGGAGAGCGCCAGCGGCAAATCCCATAGCGCAGTCGGTCAGTTGATCACGCGCGATGACGTTGCGAGGCAGCGCGACGCAGCCGATTATGCAGGTGTCACCAGAGATACCTAAGCTTAAAAACGCATTCGGAAATATCGCCGGCCGCGAAATGATGCGCATCAGTGCGGCGCTGACATGCGTGTCGCTTGGCGTCGGGCCGTGGCCCCAATCCGAAAGTCGGGATCCGGCTCGCAAGCCCACCGATAATCCGAACTCCGGCTGGGCGGCGGCGACCGAAGCAGCCTTGAATACTCGGCCTAGCCAAGCAACTGGAACGACGGGTTCGGGCTGAACTAGCGACCGTCGGCTGAAGACAGTGCGCCCGAAAGCCGCTTCCTTGGATATTCCTTGCTCCTCCAGCATCTGAGGGACCAGCGCCGCCGCGCCGAGCCGAAGCAGGTTGTGGTGTAGTTGTAAGGAATGATGCGACACATTTTTTGCCCGGTTACCGCGCATACCATGCATTGGCCGAAAACGCGGAGGAGCCCGCGCGCTCTTCCGATTAAAGCTACGAAGGTTTTTCGCGATTCAAGCGCCGGCTGCTATGCAGTTCCGGAATCAAGAAGAACCCGCGATGATAAAGGCCGCCGTCGGCGGAGCTGTTCCTCGAGGTCTACAGACATCATGCTGGGCCTCAACGCCCCGCGTGCCAGGCTCATGCGGCTCGGGGACCCAAGGGGGCTGGCCTTCAGGGTAGCTACGGGGCCGGCCCTGACCTACCCCACAAGGCATCAAAGCTTTAGCTTGACCGCCAGCTCCGACAGCGCCGCGCCGGTCGCATCGAAAACACCGGTCCAATCACCCCGCACGGCCGGCCGAAACAGCCGCACGCTGTCGTACCAAGGCGACGTTTTGCCGTTTCCCCACATCCAATAGGCGCTGTAAGGCAGGAGTACCCAAACGGGTCGGCCGAGTGCGCCACATAGATGTGCGACCGCGCTGTCCGTCATGATTACTAGATCGAGCACACTGACCGCGGCAGCCGTGTCGGTGAAATCCCTCAGATACGGGGCCAAATCCGTCACCGGTGCGCCGCGTAAGGTTGCTAAGTCCTGCCGCTGGGGTCCCATCTGCAGGGAGTACAACGCAACACCCGGCATCGCGAAACTTTCGATGAAACGGTCTAGCGGGGCACTCCGCTCGGCGTTGGATTGGAAAGTCGGGCTACCGGACCAGACGATGCCCACCCGCAATTTGCCCTCCCCGTCCGCGAGTGCCGGCGCTATACGGGCGATCCGCTCCGCGCTCGCCGACAGATAAGGTGCCGGCGGGATCGAGCCTGGGTCAGCGGTAAATATGCCGGGCAGGCTGCATTGATAGCAGTGAAGGCCGGCATCAGGAATTACCTCGCCTTGACCGACGATCTCATCCGCGAGCCCATGTGCCCGAGCAAGCGGAAGTAGCGCGGGCCGGCACTCTAGGATCAGCCGTCCAACACGCGCACGCGCTTGTCGTAGATATCGCCAACTCCATAAGGCATCGCCGAAACCCTGCTCTGTGGCAACAAACAGTGTTTCGCCGAGTGCCTTTTGGCCATTCCATGACTTCCCGGGGAGTGACCGTGGCGGCAACCCCAGCCCGCCGATGCGTGCGTTATAGTCCGCCCAGCCTTCGGCCCAGCGGCCCGCCGACAACAGGGCCAGGGCGCGGTCCCATCGCACCTGCGACAAGCCGGGATCGATCAACAGCCCTCGGCTGTAGGCGACGATCGCCTCCTCGAAGCGGTTCGCCGCCATCAATGCGATACCCAGATTATGGTAGATGTCCGCCGAATCCGGGCGTTCGCCGATGGCGCGCTGATGGCACCGGATGGCCGTCTCCACGTGGCCGATATCCTTCCAGGCATTGCCCAGGTTGGTCCAGGCGCCGGCGTGACGGACATCCTCCGAAAGCGCATGGCGATAGCAGGACAGTGCTTCGTGAGCCTTCCCGTCCGCGCGCAAAATGATGCCAAGCATATTCCACGCTTCGACGGATGCCGGAAAAACCGCCAATACCGCCCGGACGGTCGCCTCCGCCTCGGCTATTGCGCCTTTGCGGAAAAGCCCGACCGCATGCCTTACTTTCGTAAGCTCGTCCGCTTGACTGTTGCCGTTCATCCGCCGGAAGTGCCTTTCTTTGGCGGCTGATACAAGCGGGCCGATCCGCCCGACGCCCGGAAACCAAGCGTTAGGATCGGATACTAGCGCGCGCCCGATGCCTTCGTTATGGCGACATAGGCATGCTTTGTGTCAAGCAGCCCGCTGATATAACGGACATCGCCCTCCCCAATCGTGCCGGTCAGACGCTTCAACTGCATCATGGCGATCAGATAATTGTAGTTTGTCGCCAACGCTTCCCGCTCGGCTCGGACATAGTCACGCTCGGCATCGATCATATCGCTGATCGCCGCGACCCCGGCCGTAAACTTTCGGGACAAGTCATCGCGGACCAGCGCGTGGTTTGCGGCGGCAGACTGCAGCAAGGCCGCGGACTCGGAGTCTCGTTGCGCATCGGCGAAGGCTGCACGCACGCGCTGCTCGATTTCGCGTGTGCGATCCTCAGTCTGGTAGCGGATCTGGTTACGCCTCTCATTGGCAGCAAGGGCGGGGTACCCCCGGCCGTCGGCATTGAACAGCGGGACCGTAATGCGGAGTTCGGCGATCTGCTCATCCGTCTTCGCGGCACCGCCATATAAGCTCCCCCCGGCGTTCAGGCGCGCATCGGAAAGGATGATGTCCATTCGTGGCAACGTCTCAGCGAGCAGTCGCTTGAACTCCGCGTCGGCGACATCGGTCTGCGCCACCATGGCTTTCAGTTCAGGGTTCGTCTGATTGGCGGACTCGACCCAGGCGTCGGGATCAGGGGGCACGGGCGCGCCGACAGGGATACGGTCCGCCAAGGGTAGCAAGGCGGTGACTGGACGCCCGGCGATCCGTCGCAGAACCGCCATCGCTTTGGTCACATCGGCACGGGACAATATCCGGCTGGACCGTGCCCTGTCGATGCGCGCCTGGATATCGGCGAGATCGGTTCGGCTTGCCAGGCCATGCACCAAACGGCGGCTAATCTCATCACGGTGGCCGGCATAGGTTTCCTCCTCGGCGATGGCGAGGCGCTCGCTGTCGAGCGAGGCCAATGCGAGCAGGTAGGCCTCGATCAGTTCATAGGTCGTCTTCTGCTTGGTCGCGATCAACTGTTGCGATTGGCCGCGATATTCAGCGTCGGCGCCCTGGGCACGCGCCAGCGCGCCCGGATCGATGACCGGCTGCAGGACCTGGAATGTATAACCAAAGTTGCCAAAGTACTTCTTGCCCACCTGATAAACTGGATTATCCGTACTGATGACGTTCTGGAATTCCCGCTGCGGACTCACCACCAGCGATGCGCGCGGCATAAAACCGAAAAACGCATCGTCCATCCCATGGTCGGCCGCGCTGACCCCCGCCTCCGCTGCTTTGATCGCCGGATTGCCTGATTGGGCCTCGGCATAAAGATCCAACAAAGAACGAGCCGCGGCCGCCTGGCGTGCCGGGGCAGCGGCAGCGGGATCCGCTGGCGGCGGTCCGGCAGCCCCAAGAAGCGCCGCAACCCCGGCAATGGCATAGAGATATGTATGCTTACGCGCCATCTCGTTCCCTTTCTTCGCAGGTCATGACCGCAAGCCACGCCGCCTATCAACTGTAAGAAGTCTCATTGTGTTGGTTCACCGAACCGAACATGACATTTGCTGCCGGCGGGAATGGATCCGTCCGGATTCGCCATTACGATTCGGACCGAGAATGTATTGCTGGCGGCGTCGATCACGCGATCGGCGACGGCAACCTTACCCACGACAGGTGGTACATCGGGCACATCGACGTCGATCGTCGCCTCTGTGTTGGCCTTCACTTTGCCCATCAACGCAACCGGGAGCGCCACTTCCACATAAAGCGGATCGATGCGTTCCAGGACCACGACTGGCTGGTCGCGCACGAGGTCGCCCGGCTCGACACGACGTTCCGTGACGATTCCAGCTACCGGGCTGCGGATTGTCCGCATTTCCAGCTCGATACGTGCCTTTTCAAGTTCGATCTGCGCTTGCTTCTGCGCCTGAAGGGCGGCATCAACCTCCTCCCCTGCGATGTCGCGGTCGGTTCGCATAGCATCCAGGTCGTTGGCCGATACCAGGTTGCCGCTGGCGAGGCCGGCGTTCCGCTCGAGTTTTCGGTTGGCAAATGACAGCTTGAAGCGATGGGCGCTTAATGACGCATTATCGTTTGCGCGAGCCTGGGCCAGCGCCAGTTGCACACGTTCAAGGTCAGCCCGAAGCTGCGCAACCGGTTGCCCGACCACGACTTTGTCGCCGCGATCGACCATTACCTGCTCTGTCACACCAACCGCCTGCGAAGCCAGCTCGATCCTCGCGCTTGGATTGATCTGACAAAGGATCGATGAATCCTGGGCTGCGGCACCCTTCGTCGCGCAAACCGAAATCAGAAGACAAAGGATCGATAGCCTACGCATGTAAATCTCGCATGAAAGTAAGCCGCGCCCAACGAACAAGGCGCATGCCGAGGGATTCTGTTCCAAGATCAAATCGTACCAACGCTCGGCCGTTAAGAAACGGGAACGGAAATGTGTCATCGCAGGCCACGTCAATCTCGAAAAGCGGGGCCGCCAGACGCGCCTGGGTCGGCTGCACAACGTCCAACTGGGAGTCCGTGAGGTGCGTCTGATGGCCGGCGTCCATAACCGGAATATGCCCACCGCCTTCGACCGACAAAACCATGCTTGGAAGCCATTGTGTCGCGGACGGCACGATGCGCAGCAGGTGGCCCCGGAATGTCGTGGCGCTGTCATAGCCGGGCCGAATCCGCACAGTCGTGATGCGGTCGCGCAACCGGTCTATCTCTTCCAAAGGAACCAGCGTGCGTATCACGACCGCATCGCCGTTCCATACTACTGCGGGCGCCTGGCCTTTCGGCAGAAAGCGACCGTTCAATCCAGCGTAATCGGCAAACATGATCGTGCCGGCGGTGGCACTGCGAACGGTCAGACTGGTCACGTCCCGTTCCACCTCGGCCAGCCGCTGGCGGGCTGCCACAATACTGTCCGCCACGTTGCCAGCATCCACGAAACGCGCTCGGCCGGATTGACGGACATGCTCCGCCTCCAGTTCTTCCAGCGCCGCCCGGGCGCGTATCAGGCTGGTTTGCAATGTCGCGTTTCTGAGCACGACCACCGGCTGGCCCGGCTCCACGCGCTGTCCAGGCGTCACGGCGATACGGTCGATTTCTCCGCTCACGTTGGCCCGCACGTTTGCTGCATCTGGCAGCCAGACCACGCCTTCCGCCACTAGGCGCAACGGCAGCGGCAACGCGAACAGCAGCAGCAAGGACACACCCAGCACGCCGCCCAGGCGAATCAGGCTTTTCTCACGCCTCAGACCGGTTCGTCCGGCTGCCAGGTTCACCAGGCCGGCGACCGGCCCCCATAACATTCCGAGGATTGACCAGAGCGCGAGGCCGGCACCCAGCAAGGGGTAGGTGCGGGCAACGAACAGGCCGATACTCAAAACCAGCCAAATTCGATATAATGCCGACATTACGCCATACGTGACGAACCAGCGCTTTTCCGACTCGCTTGCCGCCGGCGCTCGGGCTTTGCCATCGGCGAGCAGGTGACGGCGCATGAGGTAGTAAACGTACTGGGTCGATCGAACGCCGAGGCTGGGAATCTCCGCCAGGTCGCACAGAATGTAATAGCCGTCGTAGCGCTGAAGCGGATTGCCGTTGAACAACAGTGTGGAAAGGCCGGTCAGCAGCAGCGTGTTGTAGCAGATCACATGGAAAGTGCCGTCCACGCTGTGGGTCCACCCCAGCATCGCCAACGCGGCGATAAACAGCTCCACCAGGATCCCGGCACCGGCAACGAGCATACGCGCGTGCTTGCTGCGCAAAAGGACCGAGGACGAAGCGTCCACATAGGGCATTGGCATGAACGCGACGAAGATAAGGCCCATTCGTCGCATTTCCACGCCGTAGCGGCGGAGTGCCATGCCATGGGCGAGTTCATGCACGGCCTTCACAAACGGATAAATCAATCCGACAACGCCGAGATTGCCCAACGAAAGCAGGCGATCACTGAAATCAGCTGAAAGGTCACCCCAGTTTCTCACCCCGACGACAAGACCGGTCAATACGACCACGCACCAGACCAGCGCGCCGATCCGGCTGAAGACCAGCGTGCCGACCGGGGCAAGCCGATCCAGCAGGCATGTGGGATCGAACAGCGGAATTCGGATGGCCAGCGGACTTTTCAGCCCGGACAGTATCCTTCGCCGCCGTATGGCGTTCTGCTTCCGCTCGATCGCCTCGGCTGACGGACTGATACCCGTACGCAATAGGCCAAGGGCGTTGATTTGCGCGAGGAATTCGCCGGCAAGCTGGGTATCGATCGGATCGTCCGGCTGGCGAGCCTGGAAATCGGCACAGATTTCACCCAGGGTACGCTGGCCGTCCAGCGCACCGATCAGATCCGCGCCCGGCCCCGAGACGCGATAAAAACGATCGACCGCACGGTCGTGGAATACATACCAGACCTCGTCTCGATAAATATGGCGATAGAAGTCGACATGCGCCTTCAGGCGAGGCCGCAGTTGCAAAGCGCTGATGCCCGGCGGCTCGGCTGGGGCGGCGGCGGAAGCACTCACGGCAACCATGCCCAGAGCTGGTAACGGAGCCATTCGACGATGCGGTGGGCGAACAGCCAACCGAGATTAGTACGCCCAGCATCGACACTGGCAATGCCCTGCATTCCAAGGCGCAGCAAATCGTTGTTGGTGTCCAGTTCCGCCTCGGCCCGCATCACGGTCTGGCCATTGTGTGCGATCGCGATCGGCGTGAGCCGCACGACCCGTATGGACCAGGTGGTATAAGGCAAAGCGGAGAGCACAAGGCTGCCCGTTTGACCCGGCTGAATCATAGCGAAGTCGATTTGGGGCACATCGAGTGCCACACGGAATACGCCGGCCGGTGCGATTTCGTACAAGGCGTCGCCTTGATGCATCGGGGCGCCGATCGACTGCGTCTTGTCACCTGCCACCACGATTGAATCAAATGGCGCACGCAGCACCGTTCGCTTCAACTGGTCCTCGATCAACGCAAGCTCTGCTTCTACCTGGGCCTTGCGTGCCGCCAATACGCTGGCCTTGGCCCGATCCCCGAGGCCCACGGCTTCGTTCAGTTCTCGGCTTGCCTGAGACAGACGCTCGACGATGTCGCGGCGCTGATTCCGCAGGTCGCGGTCGTCGAATCGAGCGAGCTCGGCACCGGCCGACATGCGATCCCCGGGGCGGGCGGTGGCATCGGCCAGGTAGCCGTCGAAAGGGGCGGCGATGACCCGGCGCTCATTCGTTTCGAGCGTCGCATCGATTGAAATCCGATACGGTACCGGCACCAGCGCGAGAGCCAGCAACAACAGCGGTGCGGCGGCAAACGCGGCCCGGTGCCAGCGTGAATGGTTTCGCAGCAACGCCGCGGCCCTCTGGGTCAGCCGCGTTCCCGCGCCGCGTTCGGCCTGTTGGCGTAAAGCGGCCAGCGGAGCAATGTCGTTTGCCAGCGTCTGAAGTTGTTCCTCCAGCCGATCCGGAACGACGCCCGCTCCTTCCGACATCACGACCAAACTGCCGCCCTGATCGCCCGGCAGATCGGCAACGACACTGCGTACCCAGTCGGCACCATGGGAGCGCGCCAGCGCGGCATGGGACGCATGGGGGGCCGCGAGGTCGCCGCCTGGCACAGGATAGCCTGTCGGGGCATCCGCGTCGGCGGCTTCCTCCATCGCAGCGATCAGCGTTGTCAGGTAGGCATTGCGGATGCTGGCGAATCCACCATGCGAAACTGCCAACAGCTTTGTTCGTTGCCGCCTGTGAACGCCCAGGCTGATTTTTTCGACAGCTAACCGTTCGGCAATGAGCGTTGCGACCGCCTCCGCGGCCGGATCGAGGCGCTCGGCCGCAAGTCCGGTCGAGACGACCCCGAGCCGCAACATGGTATCATCGAAAGCAGCGTTGCCTTGCTGCGCGCTGTTGCCGCCCAGCAGATGGGCGAACCACGCCACACCCCACTGCGCCAGCCGCATTGCGACGTCCAGATGTTCCTTGGCCTGGATCGGCAATTCCAGCGCCACCGCGCCATGCAGTGCACCATTCACCAGAATCGGATGAGCGATCTGACAGAGCGCGCCCGGCCCATCACCGACCTGAACCGTGCCATGACGCAGTTGGATCGCGCGCTCGCCAGCCTTGGCGAGCATCAGGCTGACCTGGAGCCCATCCCCGAACCAAGCAGTACGGCCGTATTTTTTGCTGTCCGGCGCACCCAGCGCGACCATGCCCTGATGGACGACCGTGGCCTGGCCGACGAGCGGGGCAAGCGCAAGATCCACCTGAGCGGCCAGCAATGTCAGCCATGCATCGCTGAACGCCTTGATGTCACCCGCCGATAACAGCCGGCGCCAAGTTGCCGCGTCCACGAGCCGGCGTCCGGCCCGTGGAGGTCCATCAATATCCACGGCAACGGAGGCTTCGGTCATTTCGCTCAAGGTAGCGGGGCGTAGTTGCGTTCGTATTCCTCAAGCGACCGTTGCAGCATCAGCATAAGGCGTTTGGCCGCGATCGGATTGAGAAGTATACGTTCCGTCAAATCGACAGTGAGTTCATCCGTCACCTGCGTCCATGCCCGGCTGGTTCCGAACAGCAACATCACCTCTTCCCGGGTTGCGGCGACATTGAAGATGTTGGCATAGGAACTTCGCATCTTGCTGTCGTCCCACTGCACGCGGGTACGGCCAAGCATCGACGTCTTGACCCCACCTTCCGTGGTGAGCGGCGATGTTGCCTGATTGGTGGCCGAATCACTCATTACTTCATATCCTCAAGCATCGTTCCAGAATTGGGGGGCGGCCGCGTCGAACCACGCGCGCCCTAGTCGCTTATGCAGCCATCCGTTTGCCATCCCACCACACAGGGGTCGGTAGCGGCGCTACATTTTCGGTCAGGTCAAGGGTGATCGCATCGGGTCCGGTTTCATCTACGATCCAGAATCCGCTATTACTATCAAAAATGTAGGCCAGTGCGTTTGTTTCTCCCGCACCATCGCCTCCGGAGTCTAAATGCGCCGCATCAAGCGTCGGCCCTCCGTCGTCCGTAAGTACGAAGGCCGCGGATGCCGCCCCGCCATAGGTGACACCGTCGGGGCTCGCCTGCATGAAGTCACCAAGCAGCACCGAATCCGGGGTCATTTCCGGTGCCGAGGGAACCGGGCTGAGAGGTATGATCGGGGTTGCGCCAGCCGGGGGTTTCGCCATCTCAATGCCGACCAAGCGGTCGATCTTAGCGGTTTCGGTGTAATATTCATTCGCCACGATTATGCCGACGCCGGCGACATAGCCTTCACTGACATCCGGAAGCCAGTTGCCGACCATCGACGTGACCGGGTTGCCCACGAAGGGAGGCATGGACCACTCGCCGGTGCGATGGGAGGTAATCACCACGCGGCCGCTGGTGTCGAAGATCATGTCGCTGAGCGGATCGGCGTTGAACTGGTTGCCGAATGTACCGCCACCGAACAGGAAGTTGTGTCCCTCCCCGCCACCGATGATTGTGTCGGGTGTGATGCTGAAAACATTGATGGTCTGGGCGACAACCTCTGTGTTGTCCTGGAAGAATACCTGGCCGCCGTGGCCGATGATGATGTTGCTTCCGGGGCCGCCGATTAACGTATCATTGCCACCTTCGCTACCCAGGATATCGTTGTTTCCACCGTTACCAATGATGGTGTTATCCGAGCTGGTGACGGGCGAGGTATCGACCGTGACAAAGGACGAGCGGCTGCCGTCACTATTCCATGTAATCGCCGCCTGACCGCCGGCCATCAGGTCGTTGCCGGCACCACCTATGATGGTGCTGGAGCCGGTGCCGCCGATCGCGTAGCTCTGCGATCCATCGCCGGTGTGAATGACATTGTTGCCACCGTCCTGGAACGCGGTGGAATACATCGTCACAGGCGCGCGCGTGGTCGCGACGTTGGAGTCGAACTGCACGTTGCCATCATGGCCGATGATATAGTCGTTGCTCGTCCCGCCAGTCAGGGTGTTGTTGCCAACGCCACCAATGATGACGTTGTTACCCTCGGTGGCGGTGATGGTGTTGTTCCCGCCAATTCCGAAATCGGTGCTCTGTACCAGTTCCGGATACAAACGGTCGGCGATTTGCTGATGTGTCACACTCGCGGTGTGGCCGAGCAGGACGTTGAGGCCGGTGCCTGATGAGGTGATGACGTTGCTGCCGGCTTCGCCCATCACCACGTTGTTGCCGTTGGCGCCTTGGGCGATGGCGATGGTGTCGTTGCCGCCGATGCTGGTGTCGCGCCCGATCAGATCCGGCGTGCTGCCGTTGACCGCGATGGCCAGGCCCATATTACCGAAAACGCTGTTGTCTCCGCCACCGGCGATGGTGATCAGGTCGTTGCCGACGCCGCCGAAGATGGTGTTGTCCCCTCCGGCCAGCGCCCCCACGGTGATGGTGTCGTTGCCGCCGTATGGTTGGTCCACGGTCTGCGCCATAACCGGGTTCACCTCGCCCGAGGCGGCGAAGATCACATTGTCACCGGAATGGGTATAATTGCCGGCGGCGAGCACCGTGATCGTATTGTTGCCCGCCCCACCCATGATGGTGTTGTGGCCCGACGCGCCTGCGAGCAGGGTGATGACGTCGTTCCAGGCGGCGCTGGCATTTCCCAGGGCTGTGTTGTGTCCAAGCAGGTCGTAGCCGGCGATACCATCGACGGTCACGGGCGTGAGTTGGCCAAGGTGTCCTAGCAACGCGTTGTTGCCACTGCCGCTGGCCGTGATGATGTTGTTGCCGGCGCCTCCCATGACGACGTTGTTACCGGCGCCGTCGATGGCGATCGTATTGTTGCCACCGATCCCTTCCTCGCCACCGTTGATGGTCGTGACCGTGGTGAGCAGTTGCAGGACTGGTGCGATGAACCAGTTGTTGAAAATCGCCTGGCCATTGTGACCCAGGATGTAAGCAACCCCGGAACCGTTTTGCGTGATCAGGTTGGCGCCGGCGCCGCCCATGACGACGGCGACACCCGAGCCTTGCGGCCCCAATGTGATGGTGTTGTTGCTGGTGTAACCGGAATTCCCTGTATCCGATGCGGCGTCGTGCCCGTTGATCACCATCGTCGCACCGAGCGTGATGCTGCCGAGATCGCCGAGCACGATGTTGTTGCCGGTGCCGTTCACCGTGATGCTGCCGAGATCGCCGAGCACGATGTTGTTGCCGGTGCCGTTCACCGTGATGCTGTCGGCTCCCGCGCCACCCAGTATCGCGTTGTTCCCATCGCCGGTGACCGTGATGGTATCGTTGCCGCCGATCGATTCCTCGCCGCCGGCTATCGTGTCCTCGGTGGATACATATTGCGGCAGGAACGCGCCACCGGCGGCGGTCGTGATCGTAGCGACCCCCGAGTCGCCCAGCACGATATTGTTGCCATTGGCGGTCACCGCGATCGTATCGTTTCCGGACCCGCCCATGACGATATTGCTGCCGTTGCCGGGGCCGCCGACGGTAATCACATCGTTGCTGGGATACAGCGCGTTCCCGGTATCCGACGCAACGTCGTGGCTTTGGACGACCTCGCTGCCGGCGGAGAAGGTGGCGCTGCCCAGGGCACCGAGTACGATGTTGTTACCGGTCCCGGTCACGGTGATCGAATTGTCGCCGGCGCCGCCCATCACCACGTTGTTGCCGTTGCCGGCGATGCTGATGCTGTCGTCGCCACCGATCGATTCCTCGCCCGATGGCAGACCGTCCTGAGTGGTGACGTAGACTGGCGTCAGCGCTCCGCCGCTGCCGACCGTGAGCGTCGCCGAACCGGCATGGCCCAGCACGACGTTGTTGCCGTCGGCGGTCACCGCAATGGTGTTATTTCCGGGCCCGCCCATGACGACATTGCCGCCGTTGCCGGCGCCGCCGACGGTAATGACATCGTTGCCGGGATATAGCGCGTTTCCGGTATCCGAAGCAGCGTCATGGGCCTGGATGACCTCGCTGCCGCCGGAGAATGTCGCGGTGCCCAAGGCTCCGAGGACGATGTTATCGCCGGTCCCGGTCACGGTGATCGAATTGTCACCGGCGCCGCCCATCACCACGTTGTTGCCGTTGCCGGCGATGCTAATCGTGTCGTTGGCGCCGATCGATTCCTCGCCGCCGGAAAGCTGGTCCCGGGTGGTGACGAGGAGCGGGGTGAAGGCGCCGCCGGACCCCACGGTCAGGGTGGCAACGCCGGCATGGCCCAGCACGACGTTGTTGCCGTTGGCGTTGATGGTGATGGTGTCGCCCCCCGCGCCACCCATGACGACATTCGAACCTGACGCACCGGCGCCCACGGTTACGATGTCGGTGTTGTTGTAATTGGTATTGCCCGTGTCTGACGCCGCATCGTGACTGGTGACAACAAGCTGGCCGGGGGTTGCGGTGGCGTTGCCCAGTCCGCCGAGTACGATGTTGTTGCCGGTCCCGGTCACGGTGATCGAATTGTCGCCGGCGCCGCCCATCACCTCGTTGTTGCCGTTGCCGGAAATGCTGATGCTGTCGTTGCCGCCAATGGATTCCTCGCCCGAGGACAGTCCATCCTGAGTGGTGACGTAGACCGGGGTCAACGCCCCGCCGCTACCGACCGTGAGCGTCGCCGAACCGGCATGGCCCAGCACGACGTTGTTGCCGTCGGCGGTCACTGCGATGGTGTTATTGCCCGGTCCGCCCATGACGACGTTGCTGCCGTTGCCGGGGCCGCCGACGGTGATGACATCGTTGCCGGGATACAGCGCGTTTCCGGTATCCGAAGCAGCGTCATGGGCCTGGATGACCTCGCTGCCGCCGGAGAATGTCGCGATGCCCAAGGCTCCGAGTACGATGTTATCGCCGGTCCCGGTCACGGTGATCGAATTGTCGCCGGCGCCACCCATCACCACGTTGTTGCCGCTGCCGGTGATACTGATGCTGACATTCGCGCCAATCGATTCTTCACCCGATGGCAGACCGTCCTGAGTGGTGACGTAGGTCGGTGTCAGCGACCCGCCATTGCCAACCGTGAGCGTCGCGGTGCCAGCATGGCCTAGCACGACGTTGTTGCCGCTAGCCGCGACAGTGATGATGTTGGCGCCAGCGCCACCCATCACCACGTTCGACCCTGATGCCGATGCGCCGATCGTGATGACATTGGTTGCTGGATAGCTGGTGCTGTTTGTGTCGCTCGTGGCATCGTGGGCCGCCACGGTCAGGATGCTTCCAGCGTAGTTCAGGCTGCCCAGGCCGCCTAGCACCACATTATTGCCTGTGCCGGTCACCGAGATGGCGTTGTTGCCGATGCCGCCGAAGGCGATGTTGTTTCCTGAACCAGAAATGACGATCGTGTCGTTGCCGCCGCCCGACTCGGTCGTGGTGTGCGCCGTGATCACCGAATAATTCGAAGCCAGCAGGGTCGCCTGGCCGGCATCGCCGTAGAAGACGTTGTTTCCGTTGCCGGCACTCAGCAAGTCATTGCCGCCGCCGCCCATGATCAGATTGTTGCCGTCACCCGCGGTGATGGTGTCGCTACCGTCACCGTTGCCGACGGTATCAACCGCACCCGTTACGATAACGTTCGTTCCGCTGCTGGCATCTACCGTGCCGTAATCCCCCAGGAGGATATTGCTGCCGGAGCCGCCGTCGATGGTGGTGGGTCCGCCACCACCGATGATCACATTGTTGCCGCCGCCGCCATTGATCCAATCGCTGCCGGAGCTGCCGTCCGCGACTGCCGTCATGATGATCAGATTGGCGCTGGTGCCCATGGCCGCCGTCCGCACCACGGTCGCGTCTCCCCCGGCGATCAGGTCATTGCCGGCGCCCCCGAGAATGGAGTCGTTCCCCGGCCCGCCGATTAGCACATCGCCGGTTGGCCCAGCGACGATGGTGTCATTACCGGATGCTGTAGGCGTGGCGGAAATGGTGAAATGCCCACCAGTGCCGCCGGCCGGACCGTCAACAGAGCCGTCGGCACCCAAAATGATGTTGGTGCCGGCCCCACCATACAAAGTGTTGTTGCCCCCACCGCCGAGGATCACGTTGTCACCGAACGCGGCGCGGCCATCGACCAGGTCGTTGCCGCCAGTGGCTGTCGTCGCCGCGATGGTCATCACCGCGGCTGGACCGTTCGCTTGCCAATCTGACAGAGCGCCGGTGCCGCCTCCGCCCGCCAGGGTCACGCTACCAATATGGGCGTCGATGAAATTGTCGCCTGCGCCATTCAACACGATTGTATCGGACCCGCTTCCCCCCAGCACGATGTTGTTGCCGGTGCCGAGCCTGATCGTATTGCTGCCGTCACCGGCTGCACTTGTGTTGGAGACAATCCCGGAGCCATTCGGCCCATAGACGTTGTAGGTATTTCCGGAGTTGACGATGGTGGTCATCACCGTGGTGGCCATGCCGCCGATGACGATGTCGTTGCCGTTGCCCGTCGTTATGAGGTTGTTGCCGCCTCCGCCGCCGATGACGTTATTGCCATTGCCGACCAGGATCGTGTCGTTGCCGCTACCGCTCGCGATATAGTTGTTGCCGTTGCCGGCCGTGATCGTATTGCCGCCGGTGCCGTCGATAATCACGTTGTTGCCGTCGCCGACGGTGATGGTATCGGACGCATTGGTGCCGATGATGGTGTTGTTGCCGCCACCGAAGGTGAACACGCCGTCGGTCGAGCCGCCGGCATCAACAAAGTTGTTGCCCGCGCCCCCGGATATCGAGATCGGCAAAGTCAAATCGTGCAGGGTAAGCGTTGAGTTGCCGTCACCCGTGTCTGCCACGACCTTGGTCACGCCGGTCAGGGTCTGGCTTGAACCGTTGAAGTCGATGGTCAAACTGCCGGGGCCATTGCTGCTCAGCGTGAAGTCCTGGCTGTTCGGGCTGGTGTTGCCGACCACGCGTTGGGCTGAAAGTTCGCCCGTATTCAGCGTCACCGTGCCATCGCTGGCTTCCGTGCCCAGGATGGGATGCTGCGGCGGCGTCAGCACGAAGGAAACCAGCGTGGCCTTCACCAGGGTGTCGTCCCAGGAGAACAGCGTGATACGAATGGTGCCGAAAATTCCGAGGTCGATCTGGAAACCAACCCAGACAAAGACATCGACCTGGGCGTAGATATCGCCGGAAACGACGAACAGGTTCAGCGGATCGCCTGTCTCAAGTTCGCTTAGAATCGCTGATGCCCGCACCCTGCCGGTGCCGCTCGCGTCATACAATGTCAGGCTGAGATCGCCGCCGATGGTTGCGGTTATTCCAACCTCGGCAATTGGAATGGAGACTGAAACGCCCAGGGTAAGCGCCACCGAAGCGGTCAGTTGCGGCCCTTGCGTGTCATCAACATAGAACCCGTCAAGGATGAACACCGGGTTGTGGGTCTTGACGAATTCCGTGATGCCATAGGTGTCGTAACCAATCACCACATGCACGGTCAGGCTGGCACTGACGCCGATGATCCCGTTCAGGCTGATGATCCCAATGCTGGCGATCGGGAATTCTTTTTGGAAGCTGTAGCTCAGGCTGACAGTTGGGAGGCTCCACTGGAACAAGGTCACCGGGCTGGTGGTCTGCCCCATCAGCAGTTGGAGCGCATCCAACGGGTCGTGCAGGATCGTCAATGAGATGCCGCCGCCGCTTTCAACATTGTTGAGCTGGCCGAGGGCTGCGCTGGTTTTGGGGTTGCTGCCCGCGACGGTGGGCTGCACCGAGGAAATCGATGACGTATTGAGCTGGTAGCCCTTCAGCGTATCGCCGCCGAATGGATCGAAGCTGCCGCCCCCAGCGGATGTGCCGCCGCCGGCCGGCGAGGAAGCCGCCAACGGACCGACCGTCGCCTTGCCGAAAGTGAACGTGCCAAAATTCATCTCGACCTTGCCGCCGTTCGCGGTGGAGAGGGCGTAGATGGTGTTGATCAGCGTGGACACCTCATCCACGACATTGATCACGTTGACGACGGTGGCGATGTCTTTGGCGTATTTCGGGTTCCCCTGAGCGAAAAGCCCGGCCAAGTCCAGCAACGAGATCGGGTGGCCAAGCAGAGTGGAAATGCCGGGGAGCGGAGACGTGACAAAATTCAGGATTGGCATGATCGGCTGGATGATCTTCTCCGCCGAACTCAGGATCGGATACAGAAAGCCACTTAGGAACGACCCCAGGTCGAGGGTCACATCCTTGAAGGTGAACGGCATCACCACGCCGCTTACGGCGTTCACATCGGTGCCGACCAAGACCTTGTCGAATTGGTAGGCGAACAGCATTTCGGTACTGACCGATGGCAAAGCCATGTTGCCGCCGAACAACGTGGCCTGGAGCGCGAGATCGAGATCGAAGTTCGCCGCGATTTCCACGCGCAGGTTCTGGCCAACCTTGGAGAAGGCGATCGGTACATCCTGCAGCGCCAGAG
This sequence comes from Acetobacteraceae bacterium, assembly GCA_003506895.1. Lineage (GTDB taxonomy): Bacteria > Pseudomonadota > Alphaproteobacteria > Acetobacterales > Acetobacteraceae > Rhodopila. The sequence continues at coordinate 20,428 of DNXO01000155.1, forward strand.
TGCCGCTGGTGCCGAGTGCGCCATCCGAGACCGCAAAATTCAGCACATGATTTGTGACGCTCGCGGACACCCCAAGTGTGGACAGGCTTTCGGTCACGCCGGGCGCGGCTTTTGGGTCGACGACGGAGGTCGCGATCGTCGCCTGTCCGAGCGCCGCATTGATGGCCGTCGTCAGATCGGCTTCCGTGGTCCGCTGCGCATCCGCCGCGACACTCACCAAGACCGCCGTACCGTTGATGACAACATCGAACCTGTAGGCCGCTGCCACATCTACGTTGCTCGGCATCGTCAGCGACACCGTCTGGGTGCCGTTGGCATCGGTGGACGCAACGATCGTCGTCGTGGCGCCCAGGTCGGCCAGATCGTTGTTGCTCTTGGGATGCAGGTCCACGAACACGCCGCCCAGCAGCGTGCTGCCGACGGAGGTGGAGTTGTCGGCGTTGGTGAACACGTTGGTGCCGTTGGTCCCCGTCATGGTCAGGATACCGAGTGTCAAACCAACCGAGAACGTCTGGGGGATGGTGACGGCGAAGTTCAGCGCGACGGCGTGTTGTGCCGCCATCGAATCCATCAGGCTGAACCCGGTGCCTTGCACATAATCGAACGCCAGATGGATCGTGGTATCCAGTTCAAGCCCGACGGTCCCGTTCTGCACCGAGATGCCCAGGCCAGGAATACCCAGGCTGCCGGATAGGTTGACTGTGCCGTCGAACAGTACCTTCGACATGTCGAGTACAAAATCGATTGTCTTGTGCGGCGCATCGACGGTGACCACGATACCGCCGTTGAAGCCGAGCGAGGCAAGCATCTCATTGACGCCGGATTGCACGATGTCGGCGGTTGTCGGTTCGGCACCGGCGTGCGCGGTCTTGTAGTCGTTGACCAGTCCGGTCAGGTCGCCGACCAGCGTGGCGCGCACCGCGCCGATGAAGTCGCCGGCGTTGCCCAGGGCCGGACCGATCAGCGGCAACTGGTAGCCGAAAACCTGCTGGGTAAACAGGACATCGAGCGTGCCAAGAAGGCCACTGATCCCGTTGATCACCGCTTCTGGACTGTTGAGGAAGCTGAACAGGTTGAACGAACCGGCGAGCTGGCTTGTCAGGTCGGTCAGGTTCGGGATGCTCAGCGTCCAGGGATTGGCATCGAGCGTCCAGCCGCCTGGGCCGCCAAGGACATTGCCAATTTCAATCGATATGACAGGAGACAGCGGAACACCGAGGAAGTAGATCGGCAACGACACCTGAAGCGCGATGTTGCTGGTCGTTTGCAACAGATTGCCGTACCCGGTGGCGATATGGACATTTTCGGTCGCGGCCGCTGTCGTCGTGCCGGTTGTTACCCCGGTGTCCGCTGAAGTTATTTTCGTTGCGCCATATATCTGGAACGTGCCGCCGCTGTCGTTGGCGGCAGTAATTCCAGCACCCTTCAGGGTCGTATCTTTGTTGACCGCGGCGGCCAACGCCGCACCAATGGTATCCACGGTGTCGCCTTTGGCGACCGTGTAGCTGACGGTTTCCGCGGCGGACAGTTTCGCGTTGCTTATCGAAACGGAGATTTCGTCGCCCACGGTGGGGGCGCCGCCGACGCGAACGGTCTGCTCCTGCGATACGACGTTTATTTCGCTGAAATACAGGCGTCCCGCCGTCGCGAGCGTGTCGTTCTTTTCGTTGAGCGTGACGCCGTCCGTCAGGCCGAAATGCAGTGTGCCAGGATCGTTCGCCACATCGGTCGAGACGACGAATGCCGTGTTGCCGGCGGCCGGCAGGGCGCCGTTAACCAGCGCCTCCGCGCCCAGGGCCGCGAAGCCGTTCTGAATGGAGATAGCCAGCGGGCCAATATTGGTATCGAATGTCAGATTGCTGACCGAGGCGCCGAGGGAAATTGTTAGGCCGGTGTTCGCGGTGTCGATGAAGAATTTGTGGTTCGCGGCGTTATCGGTCAGGGCGGTGGCGGTCAGAACACGCGATAGACCCTGCGCGGCGGACACGGTTTGGTTGGCGGCGGCGAAGCCCAGGCTTTCCGCCGCGGTGCCGCCGCCGATATCGGAGATCGTCAGGGTTGACGGCGTGGTGGTTACCAGATTCTGGATCGACAGTCCGTGGCTCGTGCCCAAGCGTGAATCGGATGCGGTGAAGACGATGCTGTGCGTCGCGGTACTGCCGGTGCCGCTCGTGGTTTCGCTGACCTGCAACAAGGATCCCAGCAGCGCCTTGCCGTTGGCGCCGAGGTTGGCCGCTGTCTGGTCGATGAAGGTGCTGCCAAGCGCGACGTTCAGGGCTTTGAAGAAGGCGGTATCGGTCGTGCGCGTCGGATCGGCTGCCAGACTGATCGTCTCCGCCACCGTATTCACGACCAACTGGAACTCATAGGCCTTGGTGTAGTCGATCGTACCAGGCAGTGTGGCGGTCAGTGTCGTGGTGCCGGCCGTGTCTGTCCCCACGGTGGTTCCCGTGAAGCCGAGTGCCTCGATTCCAAGGGGTTGGACGGGTGGGCTGGCAACAACGAGGGAAGGCGTCGCACCTAACGTCGAATCGGCGGCGACGAGATCGACGCCGTTGCCGTCAACGACAGCGGCGACCAGCGTAGACAGCGCGACCTGCGTGCCTGCCTGGGCGCTGGCCACGATGCCCCCATCGACATTGGTAATGGCCAGGGCTTCATTGATCGCGGTTGTCAGGTCAGCAATGGTGGTTCGGGCGGCATCGGCGCCAACGACAAGCGCTTCGGTTTGACCGTTGATGATCAGGTTGATCGTATCGCCGCTGGTAATCGATGCCGGGGCTCCGGAGGCCACGAGCATGAGCCCGCCGGCCGTTATGGTTTCGGTGGCTGCTCCGCTGGCTGCGGAAGCAGTACCGGTCAAGGCCGCGCTGGCCCCGGTCGCGATAATCGCGTCGCCGGTCGCCACGGCGGTGACGTGCGCCGCCTGTAGTTTGGCATCCGCGTTGACAGCCGCGGCGAGCGCCCTCGCTTCGGTGGCCGGGGTATCGGTCGCAGTCGCGGTGTAGCTGACGACCTCGGTCTGCGAACCGTTATAGGTGACGGTCAGGTTGACCGTATCGCCGGTGGTGACACGCCCCCCAAGGGTTGCGGCACCATCTGGTTCGGCCGTTGCGGTTTGACCACCCAGCGTAGCGGCCACGCCGTTGAGCGTCAGCAGATTGACGGTGTCGGTCAGGTGTTGGTCGATATCCGTTAACCGATCGCCGGCGATGACGGTGTAGGCCGCATCGTGACCATTAACCGTGACCGTAACCACTTCGCCTGCCGTCGGCGTGCCAGATACCGTTACGTGGTCATTGGCCACCGCGGTGATCAGCCCGCCTGTGGCGGCCGCCGTCACGGTGGTTGCGCCGGTCACATCGACACTCGGGGTGAAGCCCAGCGCCTCGGCGTTTTGCGTCGGCGCGGCGGAGGTGGCGCTGTCGGTGAAGACGATCGCACCGTTGGCCAGGCTGGCGAAATTGGGGCCCGCACCGGCCGCGGTGGCCGCGGCATTGATGACGTCGATCAACTCCTGGACGTTACCGCCGACATTGGAGGTGATGCTGGTGGCGCCCGCGACTGTAACGACGCCGCCGGACACGGTCGCGGTGACGCTGGCGCCTTTCAGTATATCGCTGCCGCTGATCGCCTGACTGATCGCATTGGCGATATCGGCTGGCGTGTCGCCGGCATGGACGGTGTAGGTGAGTGTGACCGCGCCGCTTCCCGCCGCCTTGTGGTTGTCCAGCGTGGTAGCGTCGAGGGTGACAGACACCGTCTCACCTTCGGTCGCGGTGCCGCCAATCGTGATGGTATGCGCGGTATTGTCCGCCGCGGCGGTGACGGTGGTCTTGATGGCATTGAGATCGACGCCAAACTGTTGGCCGCCACCTGTGGTGATCACGATGTCAGGTGCTGACGTGCCGTTGGTGACGATACCCTTTCCGCTATTGACGTCAGCGAGCGGCGTGGTCGGCGTCGCTGCCGGGGCTTGCAGTTGGATGCCCAGGGAAACGCCGAGGACCGCGCCGGCTGTGACGGTCAGGTTGCCGCTGCCGCTGGCGCTGACGATATCGGTAATCTGCGATGGCAGGGTGATGCCGGCATCGGCGGCCAAGGTCGCGAGATCGAGGCTAAACGGCAAAGTTTGAGTGACATTGTCCTGGAAGGTCAGCCCGAGCATCAGTGCGCCCGTACTGGAATAGGATAATGTAACGTCCTTTCCGAGCGGCCCAAGCGCCTCTTGGATGATGGTATTGAGCTGCGCAACTGATCCTGCCGGATCGCTTTGGAGATTGGTCAGGAAGGAATTGAAGCCCTGTGCATAATTCAGCAGGCTTCCGATGCTGACGCCGATGATGGGGATCTGGGCGTCTAGGATTTGGGCGCCGGTATCATTGCTGATGACCTGAAGCACCGTCTGCAGTCCGGCCAGGATATCGGCCGCCGTGAGGTGCTTCATTTCACTTATGTTGCTGAAACCGGTTACGGTCACATGCGGCGCGGCGTGGATGAAGTCTGAAATGCTGTTCAGAGGGGAGTCGAACACGATCGCTATGTTCGGCTGCACCAACGCATTGGTGAGATCGGCGATCACCTGACCGGCTTCACTGCCGCCCGTCAGGGTGACCGAATCCACCGACAGTTGCGCCCAAGGTTGGCCCGGTGTGGGTGCGCCGACGGTAAACGAGAAGAAACTGCTGAGCGCGTCGGCGCCGTATGCATTCCCAAGCTCGTGGAATGTTACATAACCGTTGCCATCTGGGGATTGCATGCGAAGCGCCGCTTCGAGCTCCAGGCTGCCATGACCCGTTGCGTCGAAGCCGATGAAACCGATCGAGCCTTGTAGATCGAGATTGCTGAGCGTCAGGGAAAGATCGGCAACGACCGCCATATTGTTGAAGTAGAATCGATCCGCGAGCGTCGTTGAGTACAGTGAGCCGCTGTCGATCTCGCCAACCGGGTTGGTCAAGGAGCCGATGTCGGTGCCGCCGAAGCCAAGCTGCTTTAAAAGCCCCGAACCGTTCAGTGCCGACAGCGTCGTGTCCACGGGCGTGATCGCCAGACCGAAACTCGCGGCCTGCGCCTCTGCCGGATTGGTGGCCGAGGCGCTGACCTCGTTGAACATGGTGGTCGCGAACACCAGCGAGGAAATTAGAAATTCGGTGTTGCCGCCGGATGACTGATTTGTCACGGCAACCGTATTTCCGGCGACCGATGAGAAGATCACCGTGCTGCCGGTGGATGTGGCGGCTAGGTCCGTGATCCCGCTGATCTTGGCGGCAAGGGCCTTCGCGATGCTGGCGTCCGTATCTCCACTGACCACCGTATAACTGACGGTCGAGGTCGTACCGTTGTCATTGACCTGCAGGTTTATGAGGTTACCCGCGGTCGCGGCCCCATTGACCGTGAAGGCCTGTCCCTGTGCGGTGATCAGATCACTATAGGGCAGCGTGGCGGCGGCCAGCGTTTCCGCCAGGCTACTGGCGCTTCCGCTTACCGCGGAGGTGCCCAAGGCGGTATCGACCGAAACGGTTGCCGCGTTGGCGTTGGCGGTAATGCCCGCGCCCTGAAGCGTCGTATCCGCGTTGACCGCCGTGGCCAGGCCGGTGGCGATCTTGGCCGCATCGTCACCCGACTGCACCGTGTAGCTGACGGTTTCCTGGCCGCCGCTCAATGAGGAATTGTGGATATCGAGCGTGACCGTGTCGCCGACGTGACCCGTCGTTGCGCCGGAAGCCAAATTGATTGTTACGCCGGGGGCCAGGCCGATCGAGGTGGGATTGAGGTTGAGGCCGGCAAGCACCGTATTGATCGCATCGGCGAATCCCGCGGCAGTCGTGCGTGTCGAGTTGGCCGCGACGCTAACCTCGATCGGTGCAAGGCTACCCAAGGCCAAAAGGAAAGTATTCGCGGCGGTATAATCGACCGGCGTGGTGGGCGCCGCGACGACCATGGCCTGGTAATATGCACTCGCCTGCAAGGCGCTGGGAACGCTGGCCGGCTTCACGCTGAGTTGTTCGGCCGTGCCGGTCGTTCCGTTTACGAATCCCAACGAGGCAGGCGTCGTTCCATTCGAGGCGGTCCCGTCGAACAACTGGATAGCCATGTTCGACAGGTTGTAAATCGCCGTCATACCGTCGGCACCCGGCGTGACAGTCAGCTTCTCGCCGGCCGGTGATGGGATCGACAATGCCGCGCCCGTTACATCGACCGAAAGCGATGCGTTGACGCCGGAGATGCCGGCCGTGTTGATTGCGTCCACCAACCCGGCGATCACATCCTGCGCCGAATGGCTTTTGCCGACCTGGTAATCGATCTCCCGGCCGTTGACGTTCAGGCTGAGGGCGTCACCCGTCGCGGCGCCCAGTACCGTGATCCCACCGGACGTCACCCGCAGGTCTGTTGTGTTGTCGGTCGAGTTGCTCCAGACCGACAAATTATCGACGCCATTGACCGTGCCATGCACGGTGGCCGTGACAGCCGGGTCAACGGTTTGCAGCGCATCGGCGACGCCAGCAATCATATTGGCCTGGGTATCGCCGGCCTGTGCCACGTAGCTGGCCGTGAGCGGAGTCGTTCTGCCCGTCGGGGTGACGCCGATTGCAAGCACGTCGCCCGCGGCTGGCGTGCCGTCAACGATTATGCCGCCGCTCGAATTCACGCTCAGGGTGACAGATGCGGGATTCGTGGTGACGCTTGGGTTGCCGGTCAGCAGAATCTGGTCGGGGGTGGACGTACTCCATGTCGCCGTGATGCCGGCGTCGTGCAGCATCTGGCTCGCGGACTGAGTGGTGTCGTCGATCTGGGTTGCGATCGCCTTGGCGATCGTCGCCAGAGTGTCGGTTGATTGCACAGTATAGCTGATGCTGACCGGGGCCGACAGTTTCGTGGATTCGAACGTCAGCGACAGCACATCGCCGGTTCCCACCGCCGTCGTTGTGCTGGCGACATGCGTAACGCCAACGGTTTCCGTCGGGCTGGCGGTGGACGAAACGGTCGCGGCACCGGCAAGCGTAAGCGTCAACCGCGCGGTGGCACCGTTAATATTCGCCGTATTGATCGCATCAATCAGACCAGCGATGACGTCTTCCGTGGAAGTGTCCGTCGCGTGGGTGGTGTACGAAACGGTCTGGCCGTCCACCTTGACGGAATAGGTCGTGCCGGCCGTGAAAGAGGAGACGTCGATGCTTGCCCCGGTGTCGGTCGTGTTGGCTCCCTGGGACAGCGTTCCACCAGACACCGTGCCAAAAACGCTGGCGCTGACGCTGGCATTGTTCTGGGAATTGACGGAATCCGCCAATTTCGCAAGGGCATCGGCCTCGGTCTGGTCAGCGGTTACCACTGTGGCGGCGACAAGCGTCGGGTCGCCTGACGCGACCGGAGGTGTCGCCGTTATCGACAGGATGTCGCCGGCTTGTGGCGTTCCGGACGCTGTGACGTCATAGGTGGGGGCGGTGACGTAAGCAAGGTTTTCGGTTGGAGCAACAACGGTGCCAAGCGAGGCCCCGGTGATCTCGGCTGACAGCGAGGCCGAAACGCCGTTGATGGCCGCTGCGTTGATAGCATCGACGATCGACGCCATGATGTCTTGCGGGGTGCTGTAGCCCTGACGCACCGTAACGTTGAGCTTTTGTCCATTCACAACGAGATCGAGCACGTCGCCGGGAAGTGGACTCACCCCTAGTGTGATTGCGCTGCCTGTGTCTGTCAGGAAGCGGTCGTTCGCGACACTGATGCTGTCGGCGCCGCTTACGATGGCCTTGATGACGGCATTGACGGTTGGATCGACGACGTTGATGGCGTCGGCCAGCTTGGCGATATCGGTGGCGGCGGTATCGCCTGCGCGCACCGTATAGGCGGCGGTCTGGGCTGCTCCTCCGCCATCCGGGGTCACCGACAGTGCCAGGACCCGACCGGAGGTCGGCGTTCCGTTCAGCGTCAGATTGCCGCTGCCATCCGCCGTGATGGCGCTCGAATAGAAGTTGAAAGACGCGCTCGCACCGCCATTGATCTGGACGGAATCCGGACTGCCGGCGGCGATGTCGGCACTGACGCCGGCGGCGGCCAGCACGGTGTCGTTATTGATCGCGGCTTGCAGGCCGGCGGCGATGCTGGCCAGCGTATCGCCATGCAGCACTGTATAGGAAACGACTTCCGTTGCGGCGCCGAGACCGCCGCCATGGACATTGATGGTAACGATGTCACCAGGCGTAACGATGCCGCTGACGGTGAGATTACCTTCGCTTTGGGCCGAGAGCGTGAGGGTATGCGGGTCGGTCGTGATGGTCGCGCCGCCCGATAGCGTGAAACCGTTGCCACTGGTATAGGTGGCGATGATATTGGCCGTGGCTAACCGCGGATTGGCCGCCGGGTTGTCGATCAGGCCTGCGATGGCCTGGGCGGCATCCGCCAGCGTGTCGGTCGCCCCCATCTGGTAGCTGACGACCACGGGATTCCCCAGCGACGGGGCCGTGATGACCAGCGAAATGACATCGCCCGCTGTGGCGGAGCCCCCCAGCGTGACCATTTGTGTGCCGGTATTCGGGACGCCGGAGACGGTGACCGCGATATTTCCGGTATGGAAGTCGTTGAACGCGGTCAACAGGTCGCCGATCGTCACGACATGCTGGTCGAATGTCTCGGCCCCGGTTGAACTCGGCGCGGTGAGGGTCGCCGCACCATACAAAGCCAGCGTGTTCGCCGCTGCGCCCGCGGTAATATCAGCCTTATGCAGGGCCGCGTCCGCATTGATGGCGGCGGCAAGGCCGGTCGCCACGCTGGACGGCGTGTCGGTCGATTGCGTCGTGTAAGTCACGGTCTCGGTTGATTGGCTACCCGCGCCGTAATCCACGGTAACGCTGACCGTTTCCTTCGCGCCGACCGCGCCCTGGATATTCAGCGTGGTGTTGTCGGTGCCGGATCCGGCAACAGCGATCGGCTGGCCACCTCCAATCGTATCGATGATCTGACCATGCTGGACCTCGATCGTGCCCGTGGTGCCGTCACGCAACGTCAACTGCATGTCCGGCAGGCCGGTGGTCCCATTGAGCTGGTCGGCGGTGATACTGGCAATCGGTGTCGTCGCGGTGCCCAGGGTCCAGACCGGTGCGTGGAAGATGTTCGTGGCGACACCGATCGGCTGACCGTCCACCGTCATCTGCACGCCGTTGGCCTGCGCCCCGAGCGGATCGAGGTTGAAGCCCACCGTCATCGACGCAGCGATGCTGGCTGTGATACCCAACTGACCGCTGCCGGACAGGCTGGCCAGATCACCGAGATTGAAGCCCGCGGCGAAGGAAATCGCCCCGCTGACAGCCGCGGTCGGCGTGATCGCCGTGGTGTCCGTCGGCGAGGTATGGCTGATTGTGATGGTATCGGCGTCGGTGCCAGCGGCAGCCTGAAGTCCTGCACTGGAAATCGCAGGGTTGGCGTTGATTGCCTTGATCAGATTGCCGGTAATGACATCGAGTGTGTCGCCGCTTTGTACCACATAGGAAATCGTGGTGGAGTCATTCGTAACATTCGGATTTTCGATTGTGACGTTCAGCGTGTCGCCGGCCGTGACAGAGCCGCCGAGGGATACTGTGGTGCCGGCGACGGACATCGTCTCGGTTGGGCTGCTGCCCAGGCTAACCGAGGTCGAATAGTTCAGGTTGAACTCGATGGCGTTGTGCGTGGGGTCGTACGAAAAGCCGAGACCGCTGAGATAGTTGGACACGGCGGTCAGGTCGCTGCCCAGACCCAGCGCCTGACCGAGATTGCTTGCCAATCCAGCGAGCGTACTGAAGCTGGCCGCGGGTGCGGTCAGGACGAGCGCGGATGGCGTGGCGTCATTGCCGGTGGCGACGCCGGAAAAATCAATGGCATTGTCCGGGACCGAGAGCGTCGTGGTGCCGGAAGCGGACGCCGTTGTAACGGTCAACGCCTGGCTTGCCGCGCTGGCCGTGATGCCGGCGGCCTTCAGCGTGCTGTTATCGTTGATTTCGTTCGCGAGCGCCGTGGTTATCGTGGCTGCGGTATCCGCCGTTGTGGCGGTGACCGAGACGGTTACCGGTCCATTGGACAATCCTTTGGTGTTGGCGATCGTCAGTTGTACGACGTCGCCGCCGGTAACCTTACCGCCAACATTGACCGTCGAGCCGGAGACGCCAAGCGTTTCGGTGTTGCTGGAAACCGGCGCGACGGTAAGCGCGGCCGCCAGTGCCGCCAGTGCGCTGCCGGCTTGGGCCGAGGTCAGTTCCTGGTTGATCTCGGCGACCAGATCGTTAACGGAGGAAACCGTATGCTGATTGCCACTGGCGTCCGTGAACTGGTTGGACAGGGTCAGCGTGGCGGTATGGCCGTTGGCCGTCACATCGATACTGAACGTGGCCGGAAGCACGTTGGCGGACAGGTCCGCCGTCGGGGTGATGACAAGTTCAGCGGTATGGGAACCATCCGCGGCGGTAACGCTCTGCCCCTGGCTGAAACCCAGAAGATCGTTGACCGGCAACAGCTTATCGACCACGTCGGTCTGGAAATTCTTGGCGAAATCCAAGACTTGGCCAATTGTTGTGCCGGCGGTGAACGGGATGGTTACATTGGTCAGGCTGGAGCCGGTCAGATTGCTGAAATAGGTGTCCAGGGATTGGATTTCGGAAGCGATCTTCTCGGGAGACAACGCGGCGAAGTCGTGCAGGACCGTGGTGGATAGTCCGGCGCCACCGACGGTGGTGGACCAGTTGCCATCGAATACATTGCCGGTCAGGCCGATGCTGCCGATGAAACCTGCCCCCAGGCCGGGCACCGTCATATCCAGCGAGTCCAACTTGACTGGAATGAAAAAACTGACCGACGGATCCGCTGTGACCGAGACATTGGCCAGCCCGTTCAGGAAGCCATAGCTGCCCGCCGCCCCGAGGGAGGCGTCGGTGTTCAGTGCCGTCCCGGACAGGCTGGACGCGAAGTTCACCGTCATGCTGCCGCTGTAGCCAAGGGTCGACGGTGCCGTGGTATCCAGCGTCAGCAGCCCGGCATCGATCTGATGTCCCGTGGGGATCGTCACGCTGGCGGTTACCGTCATGTCGGCGGCAACATTGGTCAGGCCGAAATTATCGATCAGGTCCAACGAGCCCGCGGCCTGGACCGCCGAATCGGTAAGGATGTGGGAAGCCGGCGCGATGATGGTCTCGAACGCGAAACTTCCAACCGCAAGCTGGGCGGTACCCTGAACATCGGAGGGAAAGGTCAATCCGACATTGGTGTTGCTGCCCATGGACAGCCCGACCGCCACGCTGTTGCGGATATCGGTGATGGCGAATGAGAGATCGACATTTCCACCTGCCGATTTGTCGGTAACCGTTATCGACTCGCCCGTCGGAAGCGATGCATTGAGGGCGGAAGTCAAGGCGCTGGCGAGCGCGCCGGTATCCGCGGGTGCGTTGGACGGCGTCTGGGTGATTGCCTGAATGTAACCAGACAGCGGCGTGACCATGTCGGCTTCAATAAGGCTCGATAGTTTCGCTACCGATCCGAGGGTCGCGCTTCCTCCGCTCGCTCCCGAGAGCATGGGCAGGGCATGGGCGAAATTGCCTGTATGCTCGAGCGCAGCCAGAACTGCTTCGAAATGCGCAAGATTGTCATGCAACGACTGGGCAATGTTGGTTGCCTGGTGGCTGGATAGCCTGGTGGCTGAGAGAAGTTGCCGTGGCTCAATGGCTTCGATGACCAGCGACGATGGCGTCGAGGAAGCTTTCGCGATTTTGCGTCCAGCCTTTTGGGAGCGCCGACTGGTTGCCACCCTACACGCACTCCCACCAGACGCCGAGCGTTCCCCCTTCAAGCGGCTTTAAGCGCGGGGCATGCACACCCAAGACGAGATATCAATGAATATTTCTATGATCAATTTAATGTTACCGTCAAGAGGGGCGACCTGGTGTCGTTAGCACACCAAACAGGCTGGGGTCTTGCCATCACCTTCGGTCACGCTACGGTCTTTGCCTCCCAGCTCGCTGCGATCTGTAGCATTGCCGCATCGCTGCCTGGCCAACCGATCATGGACAACCCGAGTGGACATCCGCTCGCGGTGCGGGCAGCGGGAATGCTGAGTTGGGGCAGGCCAGCGTGGCCGGCGGCGGCGGTCAAGGCCAGGGCCTGTGCGTAGAAGGTTCCGATTTCAGCCGCACCGGCGGTGCGACTCAGCGCTGGGCCTGGCGCGGTTGGCAGTACCAGAATGGTGCCGACCGGGACAAGGCTGCGCACATGCGCGCCGATGCGGCTGCGTACCTTTGCCATCAATCGAACCTCCTCGTCGCTGATACTGGACGCATCGGCGAAACGAGCCGCGATATCGGGCGCGAATCGTGGCCGCGTTCGGTTGATCCAATCGCCATGCGCACGCCAGATTTCGGCGCCCTGAAGCACGCGGTAGCACTCGAGCCACAGCGGCTGTTCATTATTGAACAGGAAGCAAACGTCATGGGGTCCAAGTGCCCGCGCGGCTTGCAACAGCGCGGTTCGGTGCGTGATATCCATCATGCCGAACGCGTCGCTCGCCAAGGTCAACCGGACCGGTGGGGCTTCATCCGATCCGGATTCGCCCAGCAGCACCGATCCCGCCCGCCACAGCACCTCGGCCGTGCGCGAGAACCATCCGACCGTGTCGTAGCGCGATGCAAGCGGAACGACTCCATCCAGCGAAACCCGCCCATGCGACGGCCGAAAGCCAAAAATGCCGCAGAATGAGGCGGGCACCCGAACCGACCCGCCCGTATCCGTGCCGAGTGCGATGTCGGCGAGGTGGGCGGCAACGGCGACGGCGGAGCCGCTGGACGATCCGCCAGAAAGACCGCCCGGACATGCTGGATTTATCGGCGTTCCATCGAACGCGTTGCGCCCTTCAAGGCTGAAGGCCAGTTCGTCGCTGACAGTTCTGCCGACGAGTTCGGCGCCATCCCCGAGAAGTGCTCGGACAGTGGGCGCCGATCGCACGGCTGGTGACTGGGCCGCACGCCAGTCGGGATTACCGGCGCCCGTAATCCAGCCGGCGACATCCATGTTGTCTTTGACAGCGAATGTCAGGCCATCCAGCATGCCTGAGCCGGTTGGGGCGACCCGAAGCCTTGGGCCGGGGACGAACGCGCCATGATCGGGCAACACGCCGCATCAGCCCTTGGACTGTGCCGCTAATGCCGCGAGAAGTCGTCCCGAATCGGACACGAAGCCAAAGCACTTCTTGACGTTCCACACCGTGGCCTGGGTGCAAAAGTCGGGCGAACTTGTCGCGCAGCAGTCCTCGATCATGATGCAGCCGTAACCAAGAAAATTCGCATCTGTGAGAGAGTGCAGCACGCACTGATCCGTATTCACGCCTGCGAACAGAATGGACCGCACGCCAAGGTTACGAAGAATGCTATCAAGCGGCGTGTCCCAAAACCCGCTGATCCGGTGCTTGTCGACCCGGATGTCGCCGGGAATCGGTTCCAGTTCATCGACGACCGCCGCGGCCCAGGAATCCTTCTCGAGCACTCGTGCGCCACTGTCAGGTAGCGGATCGCCGAGGCCGACGCCGCTCCCGGTTGGCTTGTAAAGATGGATCTGGTTGGGGGGCATGTTCGCGAGATCCGCGCGGTTCCCCCAGTTCACCCAGATCACCGGGACCGCGGCGGAGCGCAGCGCGGGCAGCAAAAGCCGCAGCGGTGCGATTGGCGCCCGATCCGGGCGGTAGTCGCCCCCGATATGGTCCACCCAACCACCTTTGGCACAGAAATCATTCTGCATGTCGATGACCACGATAGCAGTGCGGTTGAGGTCGATCACCACCGATTGCGGTTCGGCAGGGAGGGTAAGGCGCCGTGGTGCCGGCGGAGCCAGCGCCATATCCACCACTGTCGGGGTTGCCCACCAACGTGTCTGTTCGCCGCCCCCCAATGGGCCGCCCTGTTGCTTCCCGAAGTGGTCAGTATGATGCGACATTCTGGTTCTCCCGCGTCCATCGTGCCGGCTTTCAAGTCTCGTGCCATTCGAGGATGGGCGCTTGGCGCCGCCCGAGGATCACGCTGGCGCGATTTGCGGCAATTCGTGGCCGGAATAGCGGCAAATTTGATCCCCGCCGGGCTTGTGCGATGGCCCGCAGATTGCAAGGGCCTCTTGCGATGCTGCATCGACCGATACGTCGACCCGCTTCGCGACCGAAACTCCGGCCCAACGTGGCCGACACGACAAAAGGGATACAGGCTATGACGTTGCAACGGCGAACCTTGCTGACCGCTCTTCCCGGCCTTGGGATTGGTGCGACGCTTCTGGCCACATCATTCCGTCCGGCGCGTGCGGCCGGCCCAATCCGCATCGGCGTACTGATCCCCGGTTCCAAGTCGGACAAGGGCTGGATGGAAAGCGGCTATGACGGCCTTGTCGTGTCGGAAAAGAAATACGGCGACAAGATCAAGGTCCAGATGATCGAGAACATCAATTATGGCGACATGGGCCAGGCGCTGACCGCACTGGCGACGAAGAATGAGCTGGTGATCGGCATCGGTGGCCAGACCCAGGCAGCGATCCTTGGCGTCGCCAAAAAGTTCCCCGCCGTGAAGTTCTCCATCGTCGGTGGCAACAACGGTGAGGCACCGCCGAACGTCGCCGGGTACGACGTGAAGCAGGCAGAGATCGCCTACGTCGCCGGCGCGGTGGCGGCGATGCTGTCAAAGAACGGCGCGGTCAGCTACGTCGGCGGTATGCAGATTCCGTCCATCGTCAATGCCGGCAAGGAATTCGGCATGGGCGCCAAATCGATCAACCCGAGCATCAAGTATTTTGAGAACTACACAGGCGATTTCGACGACGTGGCGAAGGCCAAGGAGGCGACGCTCGCGGCCATCGCGCAGGGGGCGGACGTTCATTACCACATCCTGAACCTGGGCCTTCGCGGCATGGAACAGGCGGCGCGCGAGAAAGGCACCCACATCATCGGCAGCTACACCGATCGCTGCGGAACCGATCCGCTCTACGTGGCCTACAGCATCACCGGCGTCGGCTTCCAGGTATCCTATGCGATCGACCAGATGGTCGCCGGGGCCTGGAAGCCCGGCTACAAGGCATTTGGCCTCGCGATGGGTCCAAGTGCCTCCGACATGGTCGCCTGCGGCGCGACACCCGAGATGAAGGCGAAGATCGCGGCAATCGAAAGCGATATCAAATCCGGCAAGATCAAGGTCCTGGAAGGCTGAGGCATCGGCTGAAGTAACCGATCCATGCCAGACACGGCCGGAACGGAGCGCGAGCCGAACCGCTTGCTGACGCTTACCGGCGTCACCAAGCGGTTCGGTGCGCTGACCGCCCTCAATGCCGTTTCGCTCAATATCGCGCCGGGCGAAATCCATTGCATGCTCGGCGAGAACGGCGCCGGCAAATCGACGTTGTGCAACGTCATCTTCGGCATTCACCCGCCGGATGAAGGCACCATGCTGCTCAACGGCGCACCCTACCGGCCATCCGGTCCAGCGGACGCGCTGCGAAAGGGTATCGCGATGGTCCACCAGCATTTCAGCCTGGTGCCGGACCTGACGGTCGTGGACAACCTGCTGCTCGGGCAGGCACGCGGCATTCTGGACCGGGGTGCCTGCGCGGCCCAGATCGAAAAACTATCCGCGGAATACGGGCTGGCCCTGGCCCCGTTCGCGAAGATCCAGGACCTCTCCGTTGGAGAGCGGCAGCGCGTCGAGATCATCAAATGCCTCATGCGTAACCCTCGCCTGCTGGTGCTCGACGAACCCACGGCGGTCCTTCTGCCGCCCGAGATCGCCTCGCTGATCGATGTCTGCCGCCGCGTCGCCGCACGCGGCTGCGGAGTCATGCTGGTCACCCACAAGCTGGCGGAAATCAAAAGCGTGGCGACGCGTGCGACGGTGCTGCGCGGCGGGAAAACGGTCGCCGTGTCCGCCAATCCGGCTGACGATATCGGCATGTTGGTGCGGGCAATGATCCAGCGTGAGCTCGGACCGCTCGACAATACCGCCGAGGCCGCGCTCGGTATCACCGAACCCGCCACCGCCGGCGAACCAACCACCGAACGGCCGCGCGACATCGTGGCCCAGATCGACGGGCTGAGCCTTCTCGACCCCCAGGGCGTCAAGCGGCTGGATAACGTCACGATCGAAATCGGCCGCGGTGAGATCGTTGGCATCGCCGGCGTCGAGGGCAACGGCCAGAGCGAACTCTCTGCCATCCTGTCCGGTATGATGCGTCCCACCAGCGGCCTTTTCTCGGTACAAGACAGCGACCTGACCGGCCGGGGGCCAAAGGAGATCACCGCCGCGGGCGTCGGTGTCGTGCCGGAAGATCGGCACGCCGTCGGCTGCGTAACCGCGATGAGCGTCGCGGAAAACATGTTCCTCGGCCGCCTGGAGTCGTTTTCCCACTTCGGCCTGTTGCGCCGGGCGGCGTTTCATGAGGCCGCTTCGGCCATGATGCAGCGCTTCGACGTGCGGGCCAGTGGACCCGGCGCCGCCTTCTCCTCCCTGTCCGGCGGCAATCAGCAGAAGGCCGTGCTGGCTCGGGAGTTGACGCTGCCCAACCTAGCCTTCCTGGTCGCCGCTCAGCCCACCCGTGGTCTGGATGTGGGCGCCGTGGAAGCGGTCTATGGCCATATCCGTGAGGCCTGCCGGCGCGGCGTCGGCGTACTCCTGATTTCCTCGGAACTGGACGAACTGCTGGCGGTCGCCGACCGCATCGTCGTCTTCTATCGCGGCCGGATCGTCGGCACCTGTCCCGCGAGCCCCGCCTATCGCGAGCGTGTCGGCATCATGATGTCGGGCCAGCCAGCATGAGCCGCCGCATGCTGCCCGGCCCGGGCATCTTGATCTCCATCGGCGCCGTTCTGGCGGCGGTCCTGCTCGGTGTTGCCCTGATCGCCCTGATCGGCGTGTCGATCGGTGATGCGCTGGACGCGTTCGTGGACGGCACCATCGGCTCCGCCTATGCTATTGCCGCATCGCTCAACCGCAGCGTCGTGTTCGCCCTGGTCGGCATCGGCTTCGTGTTCGCCAACCGCGCGAACCTGACCAATGTCGGCGGTGAGGGCCAGATCGCGATGGGTGGCATCGCTGCCACGGCGACCGCCCTGTATGGCCATGTTGGCGACTTGTCGCTCGGTTTGCCCTTCATCCTCCCGATGCTGGCGGCGGTCGTCGCGGGTGCGTTGTGGGGTGGACTGGCCGGCATACTGAAAACGCGCGCCGGAACGAACGAAGTCATCTCCACGCTGTTGCTGTCATTTATCGCGGTGTGGGTTCTGTATTGGTGCGTGCAATCCAATGCCTTGCTTCGGCAGCCGATGACCAACTCCGCCACATTGCCGGAATCGCTGGAAATTCCTGACCTGACCAAACTGCCCCTGGTGACGACCGATCCGTCGCTGCCATTGAACATCGGCCTGCCGTTGACCCTGCTGATCGCCGTTACCGTCGCCATCCTCCTCAGCCGAGGCACAACTGGAATCCGGCTGCGGGCGATCGGGCTCAACCCCGTAGCGGCCCGCCGAGCGGGAATTGCCACCGAATGGTATGCGGTGGCGGCGATGTTGGTGGCGGGCGGCCTGGGCGGATTGGCGGGCGCGCTGATGCTGCAAGGTGACCAGTATGTGCTGAAGGATGGGTTTTCCTCTGGCTACGGCTTCGACGGCCTGGTCGTCGGCCTGCTGGCCCGCGGTTCTGTCACCGGCGTGATCGCCAGCGCACTGCTGTTCGGCTTCCTGCGTTCCGGCGGCATCTCCATGGAGTTGGAGGCGGGTGTTCCGTCAGCGGTGGTGTTGGTGATCCAGGGGATCATCGTCGTCGCGTTGGCTGGCGCCGTCTATTGGATCGACCGGCGAGGGACATCGCGATGATCAGTGCGGAATCGGCTGCTGTCTTCATCGGTTCGTCTATCCGGCTGGCGACGCCCCTGCTGATGGGCGGGATAGGTGAACTGGTCAGCGAGCGAGCCGGCGTGCTGAACATGAGCGTCGAGGGCATGATGCTGACGGGGGCCTTTGCCGGCGCGGTCGGGTCCTGGGCGACCGGCCAGCCGGTTCTGGGGCTTGCGATCGGACTGCTGGCCGTGCTGCCCGTGGCCCTGTTGCAGGCGTGGTTGAGCAACACCTTGCGGGCGAATCAGGTCGTCAGCGGCATCGGTATCAATATCTTGGTTCTGGGCGCAACCACGCTGGGCTACCGCGAGATTTTCGGTGAGCGTTCCAGCGACGAAATCCCCGGTTTCGGCAAATGGGCGCCGCCCTTTCTGGGCGACATACCGGTGTTCGGGCAGGCGGTGTTCCTGCAGGTCTGGATCGTTTATCTGGGATTGGCGATCGCGGTCGCTACCGCTCTGGTCCTGCGGTTCACCGCCATCGGCCTCGCGGTCCACGCGGCGGGCATGGAGCCGCGAGCGGTGGACAAATCAGGCCTGTCGGTTCGGAAAATCCGTTATGGAGCCGTGATGTTCACCGGCTTGATGTCGGCGTTGGGCGGCACCTTCCTGTCGATCGGTGATATTCACACTTTCACCGAGGGCATGACCCGCGGCGCAGGCTACCTAGCCATCGCCGCGGTGATCTTCGGGAACTGGAAGATTGGCCGAACCATTGGTGCCTGCCTTCTGTTCGGCGGTGCGACTGCACTGCAGTTCCAGTTGCCGGCCATGGGCGTGGACGTTCCGAACGCTCTGCTGATCATGCTGCCGTATCTACTTGCCTTCCTTGCAGTCGCGGGCCTCGTCGGCCGGCAGAGCGCGCCCTCATCGCTGACTGTGCCATGGTGAGGGAAGGACGGCCCACCCCGCGCCGGATAGGAACCGTGCCCGGATGGGGTGGCAGAAGGCGTCTGGCGGTTCAGAAGACGTGCCGGTTTTCACGGCCGCGTGGGTTCACTCGGACGTTGCCGGTTGCGAAACCGAAGTTGGATGCGCTGCTGGCGGCGATCAATGCGATTCTCGAGGCTAGGATCGTCCCGAACAAATGGGGCCGCCTCGGTACTAGGGCGGGATGCCTTGGGCAGCATCGACGAGCGCCTGAACGGGAACCTGTATCAGTCCACGATGTGGACTGTCGAGATCAATCACCAATAAAATCAATGCGCCGACTGTAACCGCCATGATCAGGTGGGGCAACAATCGTCGCGCTCCCGTAGCGCCGGCGTTGTATCCGGCGAACATCATCGCAACAATCGCAACGGACATCAGCATCAACACGACCGGGACCGGGACGTGATAACGTAGAGCCGTGATCCTCCGCTCATGAATGTTGTTCATTTCATTCAATGAAGCGACGAACCGGTGCGCAGGCAGCGACTGCGGAGCCGTTGTGGTGACGGCAACGGCTTGCTGCCAAAGCTGAGCCTGAAGTTCCAGCGATCGACCGATCTCGCGCTCCATCTTCCGCGGGTCGAAGGGTATGCCGAGGTTGAGCCGGACCCCGGCGTAGTCGCGCAACAGAGTTAGAATAGCGCCCTGCGCCGGCTGGGGAAGCATCAGCGCGAAGTTTGCCGTGCTGCTGATGGCGTTGGCCTCCTCCAGAACCATCAGGCGGCGCGTGTCGAAACGCGACAGCGAGGTTGAGAAACTGAAGGCGAGCAGCAACGCAAGGAGGCCGAGCGCTGCACCTGTCAGTGTGCCGAGGTCCGGACGTTCACGATCCAATCGACGAAGCCGCAGACCAAGGCGGTGTCCAAGTTCGCCGGCAGCCGCGATCACGAGGATGACCGCCGGGTAGAGGATCGCCAAGTTGATCTGAAACAGCCGTTCGAGTGTCACTTTCGGTCCTTCCTGGGCCCCGAACCGCGCAGATGCGGCAACCGTTCAGCCGACAAGTCGGAGAGGCCGTTACCGAGATTATGGAATGCTTCGATGGTGCGTGACCGACGTTAGGAGGTCTATGCGAAATTGGCATTACCGTCCGTTCTGGTGTTTCCTCAGGGCAGTACAACAGCCGGCGTCCGCCAGGTCAGATATCAGGCAAGCGTGCGCCCCGCGCGAACATGCTCGGAGCCGATCCCTGGCATTCGGCGCTTGCCGAAATGGCATAGCGGAAAGTGAGCACAGAGCATACGCCCACTCGACGCTACGATTGGTGCAGGGGACAAAATCGATGCAAGCAAGCAACCCGGCGCAAGTGGGCGGCCTCAGGCGCCGGTCGCTGATCCTGGGGGTCGCGACGACAGCCGCGTTTGCGTCGAAAGCGTTACACGTGCCTGCACGGGGTCAAACGCCTGCCGATCCGCTGGCTTCGTGGAACGAAGGACCCGCGAAACAGGCAATCCTGAGCTTTGTTCGTGCCACAACCGATCCATCGAACAAAAATTTCGTGGTAGTCAAAGACCGCATCGCCACGTTTGACCAGGACGGCACGCTTTGGGTGGAGCATCCACTTTACGCACAGGCCATGTTTGCGCTCGATCGCCTTCGGGCTATGGCGCCGGATCATCCCGAGTGGAATTCCATCGAGCCATTCAAGACTGTGCTGTCAGGTGACTTGTCGGCCTTGATTGCCTTTACCGAGAAGGATTGGGCCGAAATCGTGGGGGTTACTCATGCGGGTATGAGTAACGACGCGTTCATGGATATCGTTGCAAGTTGGCTTCAGACAGCCGAGCATCCTCGGTTCAAGCGGCCGTACACCCAGTTGGTCTATCAACCGATGCTCGAAGTCATGGAGCATCTTCGGGCCAACGGGTTCAAAACTTACATCGTCACTGGAGGCGGGCAGGAATTTGTGCGGGTCTACGCCGAACATGTCTACGGTGTCCCGCCTGAGCAGGTGGTGGGATCAAGTATCGTCACACAATACCAAATGAAGGGCGATCAGCCGATCCTGATGCGCATGCCAAAGCCATTCTTCATTGATGATGGCGTTGGCAAACCTATCGGGATCAACATGTTTATCGGCAAGCGCCCCTATGCCGCATTCGGAAATTCCGACGGTGATCGGGCCATGCTGGAATGGACCGCCGCCGGTGCCGGCGCTCGACTGGAGATGCTTGTTCATCACGACGATCCGACGCGAGAATATGCGTATGGCCCCGCCGGCAGCCTTCCGGATACGAAACTTGGCACATTTTCCGATGCGTTGATGGCCGAATCCCAATCGCACGGCTGGTCCGTAATCAGCATGAAAAGCGACTGGAAACGGATATTCCCGTTCGACCCGGGATGAGCCATGTCGCCAGATTGCCTGTCACGGGTGATGGGCAAGCAGATTGATCGGCCGAAAGGCTGTATCACAAGGAGGATCCAATGATCGAACATGTGAAGGTCTTGGCCGCGCTCGTCATCGGTTCGGCGTCGTTTCTGGGCTCCGTGCAGAGGTCGAGCGCGACGACGAGCGCCGTGACGGCGATCGATATTCTCTTAAATCCCGACGAAACGGTGATTAAGGCCGCTGAGGCGGTCAATGCCCGCATGCTTCGGGACTTCCCGAAAGGCTTTTCCCTGGACGCTACGCACCGTCCGCATATCACGCTGCTGCAACGCTATGTGCGCACGGCAGATTTGGACAATATCTATACCGTCGTCGATCGCATTTTTCGTAAGGAGGCGGTGACCGGCTTCAAGTTGAAGGCGACAAAGCATTACTATATCCCTTCGGGGGAAATCGGCCTTTCTGGCATCGTCATCGAGACGACCGCCGATCTACTCCGTTTGCAACAGGAGTTGATCGATGCGGTTGCCGCATTCACTGTGAAGTCCGGAACGTCCGCGGCATTTATTACGGCGCCCGGCGATCCCGAGATCAACCAAGGTACGATGCACTATATCGAGGTATTTGTCCCCGAACATTCCGGGACGAAATTCCTTCCGCATGTCTCGACTGGCATCGCCACCCGGGCTTATCTGGACAAGATGATGGCCGAACCGTTTGAGTCTTTCACCTTCTCACCCATTGGCGCTGCCATCTACCACCTTGGGGACTTCGGAACCGCGCGGACGGAACTTAGGGCCTTTGATGTGAAATAGCGATGGGTCCGTGGATGCCGCGCCGACATCAACAAACTGACCTCGACTTGGTCCGGCGCCTTCCCTACGGATTCGCCGCGCTGTTGATCGGTCTCATGACCGCGCTCTGGAATACACAGGCGCGCGCGCAGCCTGCCCGCGAGGAAACCAATGCGGAGTACGAGGCCGAGACGGTAAATCCCGTAACGCATTTTTATACCATGCCCCTGCGGTACAAGGCATCATTCGAGGACGGTTTCTATAACGCCACGGCAAGCTACTTCCAACTCAACAATGCGGTGACACCATTTCGGCTTGACGAAGACTGGTTCCTTATCGCCAGGAGCTCCGGCTCCTACGTCTTACAGCCACCCAAAAAACAAGGCGAAAGCTGGGGGGACGGGTTCAACAATTTCCAGACGACGCTATTCCTCTCGCCAGCCCGCGGTGACAGGTTCTTCTGGGGGGCTGGGCCGGTCATCTCTCTTCCAACAGCGACGAATACCGCGACAGGTCAGAACAAGTGGGCCCTCGGACCCTCGTTTGCGTTCGTTTGGCGCGGCAGTGACGAATGGACTATCGGGTTGGTCACCAATAATGTCTGGAGCGGCGGTACTCCGCAAGGGAACGACACGACAAATAGCTTTCTCCTGAACCCGATCGCCTCATACCGGTTTGGTGACGGCTGGTCTTTGGGTACATCCCCGAACATCACTTCGAATTGGGCGTCGAAAAGCGATAAGCGCTGGACTGTGCCCCTCGGGGGAGCGCTGGGCAAAGCATTCAAAATCGGCTCCCAGCCGATGTCGATCAAATACGAATCGTATTATAATGTCATTCGGCCAGGAGACCATGCCTCAATCTGGGGCGCTCAACTCACCTTAACGCTTCTGTTCGGGAGGTAGGTGATGCAATGTCGAAGTGCCGATCCATCCCCAATGTGCGCCAGGGTCATTTCCTGGACGCAAGACGATTGGCCAGTCCCCGCAGGATCACGTATGGCACGATTGCCAGAATGAAGGCGACAATGATCGCTTCTCCGGGGTACACAAAGTGCAACTCGACGAGTTGATATATGACATCAAGAACAACCGCCAGGATGAACACTTTGCCGACACTTTTCCAACCATCCTTTATCATATCGGCGCGTTGGTCTGAGCCTGTGCCAAGTGCCCAGAAAAACGGCGGATTTTGAGCCTTGGCATCTTTCAATCCATCGAGTATCGCGAAGATCGACGCCATGACTGGTTGTAGAACAAGCCTGAATTTCATCGGTCCGGTGACCCGGTCGGCAAGGTCGCTCGTGATCCGCACCCAGATATCGTCCATTTTCATGTGCCCCTGACTGTGAACAAACGATTAGACGGCTGCCCGTCTTGGTCTGCACCCTCTCCAACCGTCTTCGCCGCCTCTTGTCAGCTCGGGCGCAAGGCGATCAGCCCGTAAACGACACCATCAGTCCTATAGCTAAAATCGTCCCACCTTATCAGGTTGTATTTCCGCAGCGACGAAATTCATAATAGTCGCGCCCGAAAGGAACGCCACAACACGCTCTGCCTAGAGCAATCTGGATAAAATGCCGATGGACAAAAAAGCGCCGGCGATCACGATCACTGTCGACATGATCAAAGAAGGCCGCGCGAGTGTGAACCGGTAGGATCGACGCAAAATCCGGAGATTCCAGCAATATTCGGCGATACCCATCATGAGCGCCGCCGTCCCTGTCACTGTGAGCAGCACCCCGGCATTTCGTGGGGCAGTATCACGAAGTGCGATTTTTCCGATCTCTTGGACCTCCTGAAGAACTTTATAAATGGTATAGCCGAATGTGAGCATCGAGAGAGACGTGCGGATCCATGCCATCAACGTCCGGTCCGCCGCCATCATCGTGCGCATCACGCCGAGATCGGGTTCGTTCCCTGTCACTGTGCCTGTTGTTACTTCCTTTTCGGACGCCAAGTTAAGCTCCTGTGTCTCACGTCCATCGCGATGATCCGGCGCGGCTTCGGTACGCGCCACTCCAAGCGTCCATCGAACAGCAGCGCCCTGGCCGCGCGGGCCAATCAAGGTCCTTAGTGCGCGCGGCCGGTCATCGCCTCCCGATCGCTTTCATCGACGGTGCGCAGAGGGTTAGTGGTTGGCGCCGCCGGAAGCATCCTGCAGGGTCGCCAGCACTGCGTCCAGATTGAACGAGGCCGGCCTCTGACGTGGAGGAAACTTCACGAAGTCTTGGATCTGCTGGGCTACAATCGCCTGCATGCCGTACATCAGGTATCCGTGCGAGATGACCCAATCCCAATACGTGTTTGAGTTTTCATCGGCCCGCTCGAAGGGATCCCGGCGTAAATTGAACATCTTCGGAATCCGCAATTTCACGAACGGCTCGACCCAGCATGCCATCTGCTTCGCGCGCTGCTCCATGAGCACAAACTTCCAGTCGTTGTACCGCATCGACAAAATGTCGCCATCATCGCTGATATAGAAGAAGAACGTGCGCGGGCTGTCTTTGACTTCGCCGGTGAGATACGGGAGCATATTGTACCCATCGATGTGGACCTTGAAGGTCTTGGCTCCGGCCTTGTATCCTACGAGAAGCTTCTCCTTGATCTTGGACTCTCCCGCGGCAGCCAGGAACGTTGCCAGCCAATCCTGGTGCGTGACAATTCCGTTAAGCACCGTGCCTGCCTTGAACTTTCCGGGCCAGCGGACAAAAGCCGGGACACGCCATCCACCCTCCCAGTTGGTATTCTTCTCGGAGCGGAACGGGGTGATGCCGGCATCCGGCCAGCTATTGTAGTGGGGGCCGTTGTCCGTGGAGTACATGACAATCGTGTCGTCCGCGATGCCCAACTCGTCGAGCTTGTTCAGCATCCTGCCGATGTTTTCGTCGTGGGCTACCATCACGTCATTGTAGTCCCCCTGACCGCTCTTTCCCTTGTGCTTCTCAGCGGGGTGGGTCCGAAAATGCATGGCCGTGGTGTTATACCAGACGAAAAATGGCTGGTCCGCCTTGTGTGTCTCGTCGATGAAGCGCAGCGCATGGTCCGTGACCTCGTCGTCGATCGTTTCCATTCGCTTTTTCGTCAGCGGACCGGTGTCCTCGATCTTCTGCCCGCCCTTTCCGTCAGACCAGCAGTGGAGCACGCCTCGGGGTCCGAACCGCTTTTTGAACTCCGGAATCTTCGGATAATCCGGATCCTCCGGCTCCTCTTCCGCGTTCAGGTGGTAGAGGTTGCCGAAAAACTCGTCGAATCCGTGGAGGGTTGGCAGAAACTCGTCCTTATCGCCGAGATGGTTCTTGCCGAACTGACCCGTTGCGTAACCCAGCGGCTTCAACAATTCGGCGATCGTCGGGTCTTCCGGTGACAATCCCACATCGGCACCCGGCATCCCGACTTTCGTCAGGCCCGTGCGTATCGGGTTTTGGCCTGTGATGAAAGCCGCACGCCCAGCCGTGCAACTCTGCTGTGCATAGAAATCGGTGAAAGCCACACCTTCGTTGGCGATCCGATCGATGTTTGGTGTCTGGTAGCCCATCTGTCCGCGGCTGTTGAAACTGATGTTCCACCAGCCGATGTCGTCGCCCCAAAGGACCAGGATATTCGGCTTCTTCGTTGCCATGGTGTTTCCTTCCGAGTTCGCTAGTTGAAGAAATCGGCGTTGTCGCCGAGATGCCGTGCCTTATCGCCAGCCGGTGCACCAAGTCTCCCGTCGGTCGGAAGTCCCGTTTGCCGGGACATGGCCCCCCCGTCCTGTGTCGTATTCGTCCAGGCTTGCGGTCCGCTGAAGGGCGAGGCAGGCGCTCTGTCGCCGTGGCAGAATCGGAACTTTCGGCCGCTTCCGCACGGGCAAGGCTTGTAGGGCCCGCGCTTTCCGTCCTCGGCCTTGATCAACGCCATCACGTCAGAAGGCGGGCCGCCTTGCTGCAGCAACTGGACCATCCGTCGCATCGCTGGCCGGGTATGCGTGAAGAACAGCTCAAGGCCAGAACAGAGGTAGTTCTGGCCGGGATCGCCATCGCGCGAAAGTACGAACCGATCTTTCGGACAGCCGCCATTGCACAGGGGCCTGACCGCGCACTGTTGGCACTGGGTGGTAAGCGTATCACGCTTGTTCTGTCCAAATCCGCGCTGCTCAGGCGAGGCCATCAGGTCCTGCAGGTGCGTGCGGTGAATGTTACCCAGCAGAAAGCGTGGCTCGACGAAGTGGTCGCAGGCATAGAGATCGCCATTGGACTCCAACGCCGGCCCGTAGCCGCAGGTGGGGGCGTGGATGCACAGCAGATGGCGGCCAAAATAAGCCTCCAGCGTGACGTCGAAGAGCTGGACATAAACCTGGCCGATGTCGTGTCGAACCCATTCCTCGAAAACATCAACAAGAAAGCGGCCATATTGCTCGCTGCCGACCGAACGCTTCGTAACGAGGTTGCCGGTTTGAGTATAAAATGGGCGCTTTTGGCCAACCTCTTGACCCCAGCCCTCGTTCGCGAGTTCCAACGTCTCAACGGTCGCACGCTCGACAATCGGGATAAACTGAACCCACTTCGCGCCAAGTTCATCGCGGAAAAAGCGATAGACGATGCGGCCGTATTTCTCGTTGGCTGCGTTGACCGTGCACAGAATATTGAATTCGACCCCGTGCCGGCGCAGGAGCGCCCAGCCCCGCATGACCAGGTCAAAAGTCCCCTGTCCGCGGCGGTCGACCCGGTAGGTGTCGTGGAGCTCGCGTGGGCCATCGACGCTCAGGCCCACCAGAAAGTTGTGCTCCTTGAAGAAGGCGCACCAATCATCATCGATCAGGAGACCGTTGGTCTGGAGGGTGTGTTCCACTTTCTGGCCGGGCCGGCGGTATTTCTCAATGAGTTCGACAGCGCGCTTGAAGAAATCAACCCTCATGAGCGTTGGTTCGCCCCCCTGCCACGCCACGGTTACCTGGGGGGTGCGGTGCGACTCCAGCAACTGACGGATGTAAGCCTCCAGCGTGGCATCGGACATACGGTGCTTGTCGTTCGGATACAGCGCTTCCTTGGATAAGAAAAAGCAGTAAGTGCAATCGATGTTGCAAGTGGATCCGGTCGGCTTTGCCAGCAGATGGAAGCCCGGTGGGGCGTCACTGGACGGCAGCCGAGGGGAAGGTCCAATGAGGTTTTTCATAACTTTGACTTCAAGACGTCTCGAATATACGTTCTCTCCCGAACCGCGGCCGCACCCGCCGCGGGTCACCAGGCGGAACAAAGCCTCAAGACAATGCCTGCATCGGCAACCGACTTCGCTTTTTGGGACAGATCGGGGCCGGGCAGCACGCTGGCTGCGCCGAGGACCGGCCCCGTCCGTTCTAAATCAGGCGCCGCCGCCGCCCTCACCGCCGGCCACGCGCGGAACATTCAAATAAACGTCGTCACAGGCGGTGCCCGAGCCTGTAATTTGAACATTGATATAAGGCCCGGCAGCCCTCCCCTTAACCACGGCCTTCCTGCCCTGCCCTCCGACCTCCTGGGCGTCCATCTCGAATGTTCTATCCTTGTTGAGCGCCCCGGCCAGTCTAGCCATGTGCTGTCCGTGGTCCCACGCAACAAAGCCAGTCAGGCTGTTGTCCGCCCCGAGGGTAATATGCCAGTCCAGCCCGGGGCAGCCACCAACTGCCGGTCCGGTATGGAATGCGTACAGCGCATCCTTGCTTTGCTGCGCCATTGCGGGACTAACAAAGGCAGCGGCCGACAACGCGATCAAGGCGACCTTCGCACTGAACATCTTCGATTTCATCGATACTTCCTCCGTTTGAACAGCGCCTGGCCGTTCCGATTGGCACCATCTGATGTGTAGTAGGCAAGAGCGGACAGGCCTATGCAGAAATGGCAAATGTAGCGTGCGGATAACCGATTGAACGAGAAAGTAACTGCTGCTGCCCCCGCGGCCTGTCCGGTCGCTTCGACTGGGTTCAATCGCGTGGCTTCCACAAAGCGGCTGTCAGGTGTGACCCGTGGCAGCCGGGGAGTATCCTAATCGTTCTGGCCGAAGGTTAGCCGTTCGCGAGCCTCCGTTCCAGGCGCCGATTTTCTAACACCATTCCGTTGCAAACTCGGACCAATATGGGCACTGTCAGTATAGTGGTGACCATGATCTTGTTGTGCTGCGCGGGTGCGTGTTTGACAACCTTCTCGGCGATGATCGTTTTCCCCTGTTGCCCCATCCGCCAACCACCCGAGGGGACCAACAGGTTACTGTTGGCCGTGTATGTGATGGCTCCCTGCGCCCGGCTGATCGGTTGCCTGTCGGATTCGCGTTGTCGCGCCTGGATGCGCCATCCTTGCCTGGCACAGACACGCTGGCGTTCGGCGGGTCTTTGGCGAAGCTGCCCTCAGCCGCTGTCCCACTGGTGCGCGGCCGTCGACGGCACTGAAGGCATCCTCTGGGATCGTGCGCCACTCCCGCCCGTTTATCCAGCCAACTCCCGCCGCACGATCGCCGCGCCGTCGGCGAGCGACTTCAGCTTAGCGAAAGCGATCCCCCGAGGCAGGTACTTCATCCCGCAATCCGGCGCCGCCACCAGCTTATCGGCCGCGACGAACCGCAGCCCGTCGCGGATACGCCCGGCCACTGTCTGTGCCGACTCCGCTGCCGGGTCGTTCAGGTCCAACACCCCCAGCATGATCGTCTTGCCAGCGAGATCCCGCAGAATGCCCAGATCCAGCTTCGGCTGCGCCGCCTCTATTGAAATCTGTTGGGCGACCGTATCGCCCAATTCCGCGAGAAATCCGTAACCACTGGGCTTTTCCGAAACCACCGCTGCGTACCCAAAGCAGACATGCACGACGGTCGGACCCTCTATCCCCTCCAGGGCTCGGTTGATCGCCTTAATCCCGTAGCGCAGCGCCTTGTCCGGCGCGGTACGCACCCACGGTTCGTCCAACTGCACCACATCAACGCCCGTGGCCTTCAGCGCCCGAAGTTCCTGGTTCACCGCGATGGCATAATCCATCGCGAGTTCTTCCTCGTCCTTATAGAAGTCGTTTTGCACCTGCCGCGACAGGGTAAACGGGCCGGGAAGTGTGATCTTGGTCGCGTGCGTCGCATTTTCACGCAGGAACACCGCATCCCGTGTTTCGACGCCCGCGACACGGCGGATCGCGCCGACGACGCGCGGCACTTTGGTGACCCGCCCGCCGGACGAGCGCAGTTCGCCCGGGGTTTCCGCATCCACCCCTTCCAGGGCGAGCGCGAAGCGGTTGGAGTAGCTCTCCCGCCTGATCTCACCATCGGTTATGATGTCAATTCCGGCGCGCTCCATGTCGCGTATGGCCAGGATCGTCGCATCGTCCTGTGCCCGCTCCAGCAAAGTCTCCGGCACCCGCCACATGTCATGCGCATGGGCACGCGGCACGCCGTGATGATGCAGCGTCGCGCGATCGACCAGCCAGTCTGGCTGGGGATAGCTGCCGACGACGGTGGTGGGCAGCAGATGGCTGGGATAGGGCATGAACGTGAACCTCCGGTACCATGATCGCACCGCGATGCGGCGGCGGCAAACCCGCCGAATCAGCGGCCGCTACCCCGGTTCGATCGGCATCCGCGCGATGCTTAGCCACGCAACCGGTGCGCCGGCGGCCTCGGCGGCTCGGGCCGGCGGCAATCCCGCATCCCAATCCGCTGCGATGAACCGCCGGCCGCTGACCGTGGCGGCCGCATCGGATACCAGCCATAGCAACGGCGGCAACATGATCTCTGGTCGTAACATCTTCGAGCGGTCTCCCGCATCGCCTACCAGAGGCGTATCGGTCACGCCCCCCGGTACCAGCACGTTCGCGGTGACGGCGGTGTCCTTCAAATCCGCCGCCAGCACCGCCATCGAAGACTCCGCCGCCGCCTTGCTGGAGCCGT
This sequence comes from Acetobacteraceae bacterium, assembly GCA_003506895.1. Lineage (GTDB taxonomy): Bacteria > Pseudomonadota > Alphaproteobacteria > Acetobacterales > Acetobacteraceae > Rhodopila. Next base: position 50,232 of record DNXO01000155.1, read on the forward strand.
AGAGCAGGTAGCCCTCGCGCACCATCGTCCCCAGGCTGGTTGTCACCGTGATAATCCGCCCGCTGTTCGCCTTCAGCATGTGCGGTAAAACCGCTCGGGACATCATGATCGGCCCCGTGGCGTTGACTGTCAGGAAGCGGTTCCACTGCTCCGGCGTCACCTCCCAGAAGCGAATAGGATTACGCCGCTGGTCCTCCCGGATCGCCGCCTGGCCAATGCCGGCGTTGTTCACCAGGACGTCGATCCGGCCAAACGCACGCAACGTCTCGGAGACGATCCGGTCGAACGAGTCCGGCTGCGCCAGATCGGCGGCAACCGGCTTGATCGGGGCGGGCAGGGTGGCCAGCGCTTCGGCATTGCGGTCCACCGCGACGATATCGAAACCCGCCGCGGACAAGCCCAACGCCATTGCCCGTCCCATTCCGCTCGCGGCACCCGTGACGATGGCGGATTTGCGTTGTGTTGGCATGGTTGGTTCCTCCCTGCCGGGAGTGTGCGACGGATGCGGCGTCCTGCCAAATGCGCCGCGCCCTACTCCGCCAGAACCGCCTCTTCCACGCCGCTGGGCTGGTCAAGGATCGCCCGAGCCTTGGCGACATCAAGCGTACCTTCCCACCAGGAGACGAACATCGTCGCCACGGTGTTGCCGAACAGGTTGGTGATCGCCCGCGCCTCGCTCATGAACCGGTCGATACCCAGCACCAGGACCATGCCAGCCACTGGCACCTTCCCGTTCATCGTTGCCAGCGTCGCCGCCAAGGTAATGAACCCACCCCCGGTCACCGTCGCCGCCCCTTTCGACGTCAGCAGCAGCACGGCCAGGATCAGCAGATAATCCCCCCACGTCAGCGGAATGTTCAGCGCCTGGGCAATGAACGCGATCGCCATGGTGAAGTAGATCGACGACCCGTCCAGGTTAAACGCATAGCCCAACGGCACCGTCAGCCCGACCAGCGACTTGCCGCAGCCCAGCAGCTCCAGCTTTTCCATCAGCGTCGGCATCGCGGCCTCGGATGAGGAGGTGCCCAGCACGATCAGGAACTCCTCCTTCACGAAGCGAAGGATTTTCAGGATGTTGAATCCCATGACGGCCGCCACTAAGCCCATGCCCACGAAGATGAAGATCGCGCAGGTCAGGTAGAAGCACAGCATCAGGAACCCAAGCTGAGCCAGCGCGCCGATGCCGTATTTGCCGATGGTGAACGCCATCGCGCCAAACGCCCCCAGCGGCGCGGCCCGCATGATGATAGCGATCACGCCGAACAGCGCGCCCCCGGCCTCATCCAGGAAGTGGACCACGTTCTTGCCGCGCTCCCCCATGCGCGACAGGCCCAGGCCGAACAGCACCGCGAACAGCAGCACCTGCAGGATCTCGCCCTTGGAGAACGCATCGGCGACGGTGTTCGGGATGATGTTCAGCAGGAACGTGACCACGTCCTGGTGCGGCGCGTTGACGTAGGTTGCGACCGCCTTGCCGTCCAGTGTCGCGGGATTCACGTTAAGCCCGGCTCCCGGCTGGATCACGTGCGCGACGATCAGGCCGATGAACATTGCCAGTGTGGTCATCACCTCAAAATACATGATCGCCTTGATGCCGATCCGCCCGACCTCTTTCGCGTCGGTCAGCTTGGCGATGCCAACCACGACCGTGACGAACACGATCGGCGCGATGATCATCCGCACCAGTTTGATGAATGCGTCGCCGAACGGCTGCATCTTGACCGCGAGGTCGGGCCAGAAGTGTCCCAGCGCCGCGCCGATGATCACGCCCGCCAGCACTTGGATATAAAGCCCCTTGGCGGAGCGCGCGCTCGTTCCCGCTACCATTGCCTGCAATCCCTCTTTCCCGTATGTCCGGCCAGTCTCGTGCGACTGTGATCAATCCGTATTGATCCATAACAAGGTGCAACAGAATGGCTGATTACGTCATCTCCCCGCCGGCTATTACGTCCGTTCCGGTCGCGGGCGGCGGTAGTTTTCCCGTCAGGCGTGTCTTTTGCGTCGGCCGTAACTACGCCGAACACGCCAGGGAGATGGGCAGCGATCCGGATCGCGAGCCGCCGTTCTTCTTCATGAAGCCAGCGGACGCTCTGCTGCTGAACGACGCCGACATGCCGTATCCGCCGCAAAGCAAGCAATTACACCATGAGATGGAGCTCGTCGTCGCCATCGGCACCGGCGGCAAGAACATCGCCGAAGCTGACGCGCTGAACCACGTCTGGGGCTATGCCGCCGGTCTGGATATGACCCGCCGCGACCTTCAGAATGCCGCGAAGAAGGAAGGCAAGCCCTGGGACATGGGCAAGGGCTTCGACCACTCAGCCCCGATCGGCTTGATGGTTCCGGCCTCCAAGATCGGCCATCCGGCCACCGGACTGATCGAGCTGAAGGTCAACGGCAAGGTGCGCCAAACGTCCGACCTGTCGAAGATGATCTGGAACGTGCAGGAAACCATCGCCTATCTGTCCGGCTTGGTCACCTTGGCGCCCGGCGACCTGATCTACACCGGCACGCCGGAGAATGTCGCCGCTGTCGAACGCGGCGACCTGCTGGAGGGCGTGGTCGAGGGTGTCGGTTCGGTGAAGACCCGCATCGTTTGATGGCTTCGCTGCGGATCGCCACCTGGAACATCAACTCACTGCGGCTGCGCGTGGGGCTGCTCGACAATCTGGTCGAGGCCCTGCGTCCCGACGTCATCTGCTTGCAGGAGACGAAGGTTCCCGACGCCCTGTTCCCCTCTGATGCGTTGGAGCCGCTGGGTTACCCGCACCGGGTGTTCCGCGGCATGAAGGGCTACAATGGGGTCGCCATCCTGTCGAAGATCCCGCTGGAGGTCCACGACCTGGCCCCGGACTGGTGCGGCAAGGGCGACTGCCGCCATGTCGCGGCAGCGATCCAGATGCCATCAGGCCCTATCGAACTGCACAACTTCTACGTGCCTGCCGGGGGCGACATCCCGGACCGTGCGCAGAACCCGAAATACGGGCACAAGCTGGACTTCATCGCCGAAGCCCGGATGTGGTTCGCCGCGCGCCCGGGCCTGACTCGTAGCGTGCTGGTCGGCGACCTGAACATCGCCCCGATGGAACATGATGTCTGGAGTCATAAGCAACTCAAGGACGTCGTCAGCCATACCCCCCCTGAAACCGAGGGGCTGGATGCTTGGCTGAATGCCGGTTTCATCGACGCTGTCCGGCATTTCGTCCCGGCCGCCCAGAAGCTTTACTCCTGGTGGTCGTACCGAAATCAGGACTGGCGCGCCTCGGATCGGGGGCGGCGACTGGACCACATTTGGGTCACGCCCGACCTGAAACCGGCCCTGCGCAGCCAAACGATCCTGAGGGACGCACGCGATTGGCCCCGTGGGTCCGACCATGTGCCAGTCTGCGTGGAAGTCGAAGTCTAGTTCTGCAGCGCCATCACGCGGCATCAACCGCGTACGACACTGCCAGCGGAAAATCCCCAAGCCACGTATCCAGTGAAATGTCCGGCTGGATGGTCACGCCCTGACCGGGCTGCATCAGCGACTGCAAATGGCGGCCGTGCAGATGTTCCGGCAATGACAGGCCGCTGGACCGCAACCGGTCGGGATCGAGAAGAATTTGGTCCCCGCCCCGCATCAACCGATGAACCAGGCGCGGCGCAACAACGATCAGCACCGAATCCTGAAAGCGGCGGCAAAATGCCAGGACATGCTGTTCCAACCTGCCCTTGACCGGCAGCGGACTATAGTCGCCGCCTGCGAACAGGGACGGTGCTCGTCGCCGAAGCTCCAGTACCTGTCTGATTATTGCCTGCTTGATCCGGCCGTCACGCCACGTCCCCAGGCACGCAGATGCTACCGCGCCCGCGGCCAGGGACGAACGGCGTGCCTCGTAATCCACCGGCCGGCGGTTATCGGGATCGACCAGGCTGAAGTCCCAGAACTCCGTCCCCTGAAAGAAATCCGGCATACCCGGCACGGTCATTTTCAACAGGGTTTGGGTCAGCCCATTCACCGCGCCGGCCGGGGTGATCGCTTCGACAAAGGATCGCGCGAGCGGTAGAAACGATGATCCCTCGGACAGCAGGCCGAACAGGAAGTCTTTCGCCACGGCCTCATACGCTTCGTTCGGAGACGTCCAGTTTGTCCGCAACTTGGCTTCACGAAGCGCCTTCTGCTGCCAGACCGCGAGCCGTTCAGCAAACGCCCTGCACCCGGCCGCGTCACTGGCATCCAGGTCCAGCGGCCACGCACCCACGATCATCTGATACAGCATGATCTCATCCGCGGGATCGGGCCGCTTCGCATCGAGGCCGCGGCATTGCTCCAGAAACCTGGCCCACGCGTCGGGAATTTCGCTGATCACCGCCAGGCGGGCGCGAAGGTCCTCGCCTCGCTTGTGATCGTGTGTCGCCGTGGCAAGCATGGAGTCGGGGAATGTCGCCAGGCGATCCGCACAGGCACGATGGAAATCATCAACCGACCCGCCCAGACGGGCCGCGTCGAAACCCACATCGTTACGCGACAGTAGCCGACCATAGCGATACATTGCCGTGTCCTCAACGGATTTGGCCGCCATCGGTGCGCACAGTTGCTGGAAGCGTGTCCCGGCGACCTTGTCCCCGGGCTCCCCGCCCAGCCACCGGTCCAGATGATCCAGTATCGCGTGCATAGACTCCGGTGTCGCCGCTTTCGCGGCGGTAAGTGCTTTCGCAAAAGCCGCCTGATCGATCGGCGACCGCGTCGCGCCCGCATCGTACCCGCGATAAACCGGAAAATGGGAGAGCAGAGCGATCAGCCCCGCGCGAACCCGTGCCGCCGAAACGTCCCGGGTGGCGCGATCGGCCCGGGCGACGCGGTGCAGCGCGGCCGTGACCGACCTCAATTGCGAATCGAACCCGATCCGAAGAATTTCCTTCCGGGCGGCGACTTCCTCATCGTCGAACGCAGCCGAACGATGGGTCAGGTCATGCCACAAGCGACCGAGCGCTTCCGCGCTGGCGGAGTCGTGTTGAAGGGCACTGACCTCGTTCATGAAGTCGTAACCGCTCGTGCCATCGACGCCCCAATCGGTCGGCAATACTTCCTCGGGTCCGAGGATTTTTTCAATCACCAGATAGGCGTGCCGCCCGGGTGCCAGATCGTTCAGCCGTTGCCGCAGCCGCCGGCAATAGCCCGGCGGGTCGGACAGGCCATCGACGTGATCCACGCGAAATCCATCGATCAGGCCGTCGGCATAAAGCCGAAACAGGGTGGCGTGCGTCTCCTCGAACACCTCTGGGACCTCGATCCGCAGACCCGCCAGCCCATTGATGTCAAAGAACCGCCGCCAGTTGATCTCGTCGCCGGCCACGCCCCACCATGCCAGCCGGTAATGCTGCCGTTCCAGCAGCGTATGAAGCTGACAGCGCCCGCTGGGGTTGGACGTATCGAACGACTCCAGTCCGCACTCCGCGATGTGGGCGTAGTCGCTCGGATCGATGGGAAATTCACTGTCAAAGTAACGGATCACCGGCTCGCCCCCCCGTGAC
>DNXO01000155.1:55985-64729 GCA_003506895.1 Acetobacteraceae bacterium
AACGGACCACCGGCTCGCCCGCCGGTGACTGCGTCAGCCGGATCTCGCCGGCGTCCAATGCCTCGCCATAGGGCCGGCCGAGAAACGGCGCGAGTACCTTGCCACGCAGATCGCGATCGCCGGTTTCCCAGTCCACATCGAAGAAATTCGCATAACGGCTGGCGCGTCCATGCCGCAACAACTCCGTCCACCACGGATTGTCGGAGCCGCCGACCGCCATGTGGTTCGGAACGATATCAACGATCAGTCCCAGTCCGGCCGTCCGCAGCACGGTGACAAAGTCCCTGAACCCGTCTTCGCCCCCCAGTTCCGGATTGACCGCGGTGGGATCGACCACATCGTATCCATGAATCGAACCCGCGCGTGCCATCAGGATCGGGGAGGAATAAACGTGGCTGATGCCAAGATCGGCAATGTAGGGCACCAACGCCCCCGCGTCGGCGAAGGTAAAATCCCGGTGAAGTTGCAGGCGCATCGTCGCCCGAGGGGTCATTGGCGCGGCCTCTCCGCCGCAACGGAGTCAATCCGGCGGGCCACGGCTTCATCCGCCAGGACCTCATCAGCCGGAAGCGGTAACCGCCTTCGCCAGTTGGGATGTTCCGTCACGGTGCCTGGAAGGTTTGGCTGTTCCACCTGTCCCAGCAAATCCTCAAGCGGGATCAGGGATAACGGCACTTCCGTCTTGGCGATGAACCGCACCGCGGCGTCAACGACGCGGTCGGTGTCGTCGGGCGCCGGCACCGGTCCCTCACCGAGATGCTCCCGCACAAAAGCGTTCCAGAGATGAGGCCGATCAGCTTCCCGTTCTTTTCGCACCGTATCGGGTTCGACCCCTTCGCCCAACCGGCCGCACTTGTGGCGCACGTCGATATCGCTGCCCTTCCACCAGCCCGCCACAGTCGGCAGGTCGTGGGTGGAGGTCATCGCGACGTCAGTACTGCCCCAGCCGCGAGGCGGCACAAAACCGGTCTGTGCATCACGCTCGAACCAAAGGACACGCATGCCGTGGATTCCGCTTTGTTCCAGCATATCGTGGAAACCCTCGGGCACGGTTCCAAGATCCTCGCCGATCACGACGACGTTGTGCCGAACCGACTCCAATGCAAGCAGGCGTAACAAATCCCCGACCGGGAAGTTCAGGTACGCCCCGTCGGCCGCCGACGCCCCTTCCGGAATCAGCCAAAGCCGCGCAAGCCCCATCGCGTGATCGACGCGGATTCCGCCGGTGTGGCGCATGGCCGCCCGCAGCGTCGTCAGGAACGGCGCAAACCCATTTTCCTCCATCGCTCGGGGCGAGAACCCGGTCAGGCCCCAATTCTGTCCGCGCGGGTTCAGCAGATCAGGCGGAGCGCCGATGGTAAGGCCGAGTAACGTATCACTTTGACGGCTCCAGGTGTGGCTCCCGTTTGGGTCCATGCCAACCGTTAGATCGGCAATCAGCCCGATCCGCATGCCCGCCTGGCGGGACGCTAACTGCGCCGCCGCCAGCGAGCGATCGGATATCCACTGCAGGAACTGGTGATACAAAATCTCGTCGGGATGCGCGGCCGCGAAAAAGCTGACCGCCGCCCCACGCGGATCGCGCAGATCGACCGGCCAGCCTCGCCACTCGCGCTGCGGCATGCGTGCCGCCTGCAGCGCTTCGAAACAGGCGTGCTCGTAAAGCAGTTGCCCCTGATCCGCCCGGTAGCGGGCAAAATCCGCGCCCAAGGGTCCATTCCAGTCGCCACCATCCAAGAACGAATCGAACGACTTGCGCAGCAGGGCATACTTGGCCCCCGACGCCGCCGTCCAATCGATCAAGCCGTTCGGAGCAGGGGAGTCACTGGCTCCCGTGGGGCCAAATACTAGTTCTGGCGCGGCGTGCAGCGGGTTCATGAACACGCGGCTGGAGGGCGAGTAAGGCCCGAACCGAGACGGATCGGCGGCATACAGCGCATGCATCGGGCTCAATGCGATCGCATCGGCGCCTTTCGCACCGGCGGCTCGCGCCAGGTCGGCCGCGCCCGCCAAATCACCGATCCCGACATCACCTCGGTGGCGCAATCCGTAAAGCTGCGCCGCGATGCCCCACAGTCGAGCGTCCGGTACGACATCCTCGATCGAGCGGCACCGCGCCGGCGAAACGGCCAGTACGATTTCCCGGTCCTCGACCCGAAGCCGGTGATAACCCGCCTCCGCGATTGCCGGGATGCGCAGGCGCCCACGTGCCGGCAACAGGGCAATCTGCCGGATATCGCCGTTCTCCAGAACGAGTTCCGCGGGCTGGGCTTCACTGGCTCCAACATCCAAACGCGTCGGGCGGCCGGCCACGGCCGTGACCAAGGGTGGCAAATCAGCCCAACCACTTCGTTTCGTTAACAACCGGCGACTGCCCGACATTTCGCGGCTGGTATCGGCGGGCAAGCCCAACGCGGCCAGCACGCGGCGCAAGACAGGCGGGGAAACAACGTGAGCTTGCCCCGCATAATCCTGCCACTCCACGGCGATACCAGCGCGCCTGGCCAGGTCTCGAACCACGTCATCGCTCATACTTCGGCAACCTCCAGATACGCGGCTGTCATCGGCCCGGATTCCCCGGTCGTGAACAGCAGGCTCCCCACCGGCGCCTCATACGGCATGGCGTTCTCCCCAAGATTTATGACGATCGTTAGCAGCGAACCGTCGCCCAAACGCCAGCACGCCCGCACCGCTTTCGGACCGATCGCTTCCGCCCCGATCGAACGCGTGCCCGTCAGGCGCGGCACGATGTGTGTCATCCGCAGTGCGATCAGCCGCCGATAAAACGCGAACCGTCCCGGTTCCCCCGGACGCGGAATGGAGGCGGCAAATGTCTTGCGCGCGTTCGGGTCGGGGATTCGCTCCCGTTTTTCGGGGTCGGCGAAGTCCGCGAAGGCGGCGAATTCCTGTCGCCGTCCCTCCCGCACCGCATCGGCGAGTTCGTCGTGATGGTGAGTGAAGAACAGAAATGGTGTTCTCGACCCGCTTTCCTCGCCCATGAACAGCATTGGTATCTGCGGGCACAGTATCAGCAACGCGATTGCGGCCTCCATCGCCTTCGCCGCCACCAACATTGTCAACCGCTCGCCGAACGCCCGGTTTCCAATCTGGTCGTGGTTCTGCAGGAACAGCACATGTGCATAAGGCGGCAGGTCGGCGCTCGGTTCACCGCGCGCCGCTTTCAGATAGCCGGACTTTTCACCCTGATAGACCCAGCCTTCAGACAGCACACGTGCCAGCTTCCCGGCCGGATCACTGGTATAGTCCGCGTAATAGCCGCCGTCCTCGCCCGTCAGCAGCACATGCAAGACGTTGTGGCCGTCGTCGTTCCATTGTGCATCAACGGACTTCCGTAGGTGTGAGGCGGCGTTGTGATGCTCCAGCACCAGATGTACATGCCGGCCCGGATCCACCGTCGCCCGCACCGCCGCCGCCATCTCCTCCACCCAGTCCTGTTCATGGATCGCATGGACGGCGTCGAACCGCAGCCCGTCGAAACGATACTCCATCAGCCACATCAATACGTTGCCGGTAAAATAATCCCGCACTTCACGACGGCGGAAATCGATCGCCGGACCCCAGGGCGTTTTCACGTCGTCACGAAAGAACTCAGGTGCGTATGACCCAATATAGTTTCCGTCGGGACCGAAATGATTATACACCACGTCCAGGAACATCATCATTCCCAGGCCGTGCGCGGTATCCACCAACTCTTTCAGTTCATTGGGCGTGCCATAGGCCGAGTCAGGCGCATACGGCAGAACGCCGTCATAGCCCCAGTTCCGCCGGCCGGGAAAATCGTTGACCGGCATCAGTTCGACCGCCGTAATGCCAAGTGCCTTCAGGCGGGGCAGGTCGTCACGAATCCCCTTGAATCCACCAGCAACGCCGACATGGACTTCATACAACACAACGTCCGTCCACGGTCGGCCAGTCCAATCCGCATGCCGCCAGGGATAGTCGCATCCTTGGACGACGCTGGCGTCATGCACATCAGGGGCCTGTCCGCGGGAAGCAGGGTCGGGCACCAACGTCCCGTCCGTCAGACGGTAGCGATACCGCGTGCCGTCCGCCAACGCCGCGGATGCCTCGAACCATCCACCGGCGGACCGGCCCATCGGCAGCAGGTCTCCCCCCTCGATCGCCACCGAGACGGTTTCCTGCCCAGGCGCCCAAAGGCGAAACCGGACCAGTCCATCCGAAGATCGCCTTGCGCCAAATTCGCAGACGGAGCCCGAAATTTTTGCCAAATTCACCTCTCCGCCGCGTCGGGGTATCAAAGATCAGGGCCAGACCGGGCTCCGTTCCTTTCAACCAGGGACAACGATCGCCCACCCAGTTCGTTCCACCGATCCAGGTAAACTCGCAAACGGGAAGGGTTTAGCCACCGAGTGGCGATACCAGCATGGGTCGCCGAAAGAAGTCGGGTGTTCAGGCGCTCGGAGACAGGAAAACCGTCGCGAGCGGAGGCAAGGTAAGAAACAGCGCCTGCGCCTCGCCGTGCATCGGCGACGTGACACTGTCCAAACCACCGGCATTCCCTGTGTTCGAGCCACCATAAACGCCCGCATCGGTGTTCAACAACTCCCGCCAAAAGCCCGGCCGAGGCACGCCGATACCGTAACCAATCCGCGGCACCGGCGTCATATTACTGACGACCAGAACCATGCGGCCGTCGTTCGTTCCGAACCGCAAGAACGCGAAAACCGAGTTGGCGGGGTCATCGCCGATTACCCAACGGAAGCCGGTCGATACGCAATCCCTCTCATGCAGTGCGGATTCACGACGATAGAGTGCATTCAAGTCACGCACCAGTGTCTGGATGCCACGATGACGCGGTTGATCAAGCAAATCCCAGTCAATCGCTGTATCGTGATTCCATTCCTGCCATTGCGCGATCTCGTCGCCCATGAAAATCAGCTTCTTGCCAGGGTGTGCCCACATGAAGCCGAAATAGGCACGCAGATTCGCGAAGCGTTGCCAGTCGTCGCCCGGCATCTTCCCGATCAGGGAGCCTTTGCCGTAAACGACCTCGTCATGCGACAGGGGCAATACGAAGTTCTCGGAAAAAGCGTAGATCATACCGAAAGTGAATTCGTTGTGGTGGTATCGGCGATAGACCGGATCACATTCCATGTAGTGCAGCGTGTCATGCATCCACCCCATGTTCCATTTGAACGTAAAGCCCAGTCCGCCGTCGCGCACCGGGCGGGAGACGCCAGGCCACGCCGTCGACTCCTCGGCGATCGTCATCGCGCCGGCACAGCGCTCTTCGACGACCGAGTTGAAATGACGCAGGAAGCCGATGGCTTCCAAATTCTCACGACCGCCGTAAATGTTCGGCACCCATTCGCCCTGTTGGCGGCTGTAATCGCGATACAGCATCGACGCCACGGCATCGACCCGAAGTCCATCGACATGAAAATGTTCCAGCCAATGGACGCCGCTGGCGATCAGGAAGCCCTGCACCTCCCGCCGGCCGAAATTGTAGATGTATGTGTTCCAGTCCTGGTGGAACCCTTCCTTGGGATCGGCATGTTCGAACAGCGGCGTACCGTCGAACTGGACCAGGCCGTGGGCGTCGCCGGGAAAGTGCGCCGGGACCCAGTCAACGATCACCCCAATGCTGGCGCGATGACATGAATCGACGAACCGGCAAAAGCCCTCGGTCGGCCCAAACCGCCCGGATGGCGCGAAAAGCCCCAACGGTTGATAGCCCCAGGACCCGCCGAACGGATGTTCAGCGACCGGCATCAATTCGACATGGGTGAAACCCATCTCGACAACGTATGGGATCAGCCGCTCGGCCAGCGCATCCCAACTCGAGGTTTGCCCGGGTCCGGGACGGAACCAGGACGCCGCATGCACCTCGTAAACCGAAATCGCCGCCTCCGCCCCGTGTCGCTTCGCTCGGGCTGTCATCCAGCTCTCGTCATGCCACACATACGGGATCGGATCGGCGACGACCGATCCCGTGGCGGGCGGTGCCTCGGTCGCCTTCGCCAACGGGTCGGCTTTGTCGGGCAGCCTGGTGCCGTCCCCCGCCACGATTGCGAACTTGTACCGCGCGCCCGGCCCCACTTTGGGCACGAACAACTCCCAAACCCCGGAAGGATACCGCAGTCGCATCGGGTGGCGCCGGTTGTCCCAGGTATTGAAGTCCCCGATAACCGACACCGCACGGGCGTTAGGTGCCCAAACTGCGAATCTCGTGCCGCGAACGCCACCGACGGTTATCGGATTGGCGCCCAGGGTGAAGGCGATTTCGAACAGCCGGCCCTCGTTGAACAGATGCAGGTCGGTTTCGCTCAACAGTAGATCGAAGCTGTAGGAGTCCTCGATTTCCTGAACCGCGCCTGGCCACTGGATCCGGAAACGGTAGGGGTCATGGCCCTTTACCAGCCCAACGAACAAACCATCCGGCTGAGTCGGCGATAACGTGCCCAGAAGCCGTCCGTCCGCCCGCGCGACGACGTCCACCGCCTCGGCGCCCGGCAGATAGGCACGTAGATAACGGCCGATATCCGTTTCGAACGGACCCAGAACCGCGAACGGATCCCGCAGGCTGCCAGCGGAAAGCTGCCAGGCCTGATCGGGAGAGATCGACGGAAGGACGACAGCGTCATTCATTTAAGTGCCTCGATCCCCAGCAAATGGCGCGTACGGCTGGCCAATCCATGCAGCGGCACATCAATCCACGTGGGACGATTGGCCGCCTCGTAGACGACTTCATACGCTGCCTTTTCGATCAAGAACAAATCGAGCAACTCCATGTTGACTGCACTAGGCACGTCCGTGTCTCCGGACGCAACCGCCTCCCGGTAACCGGCCAGGAAGGAGTCGGTTGCCCTTGTGACGAAACTCTCCAGGAACGTGCCGACCTGTTCATCGCCCAGATGGGCATGGCTGGCCTGGGCGCGCCGCTTCACGACCGCCGCCGCATAGTCGAACGATCGGATCATGCCGGCGACGTCCCGCAGCGGATGGTCCTTGCCGCGGCGCGTCTCGACCGGTTTGGCCGGCTCGCCCTCGAAGTCGATGATGGCCACGTCACCGTTGCAGACCAGTACCTGGCCCAGATGCAGGTCACCATGGATCCGGGTTAGGGTTGCCCCTACGACAAGATCCGCGAGGTCCGGCAGCCTGTCGAACAGAGCCTTTCGACCGGCATCCATGGTATGCTGGTCGTTGCCTTCGGTGGTGCCGATCGCCTTGTACGCGCTGGTCAGTTGGTCGCGCACCCGGCTGGCGAAGTCGATCGCGGTTGCCGCGGTCCCCGTGGCTGGCGCGAAAGCGGGGTCGGATGTGGGACGCGCGAGCACCAGGTGCATCTCCGCGACACGCTGACCCAGCAAATGGGCAAACCGGACATAGTCGGAATGGTTGGCCGCCTCCGCCGAGGCCGCCTCGTCCCCGCTGATGATATCCGACAAACCACGCACCAGAAGGTCCGTCGTCCAGGTCCAGGCGTCGCCCTGGTTCCTGGCGAACGCCTGGGCAATCACCAGGGCATGCTGTGTCCCGTCCGGCTCGACTCGGACCACCTCGCCCAGCAGGGCCGGGGTATTCGCGAACCCGCCTTCCGTCAGATACCGCCCCATCTCCGCTTCTGGATGCGGCCCGTCCGTGACCCGGCGGAACATCTTGATGACCGCGATATCGCCTACGATCACCGACGAATTCGACTGTTCGGCCGAGACCCAGTTCATCTCAACGCCCTCTGGCACGCTGATTTCGGCCATGCGCGACGTTGGCTCGAACCGGATCATGCCTGATTCGATCGCGATGGTATCGCCGCCGGTTAGTCCGGCCAGCACCGCCCGCGGAAACGCCGGCAGGGCAAACGCGTCCGTCAGCAACCCCACCTTCGGCCCTCGCCGCACGCGAGCCAATGCAAGTTGCGTCGGCAATGGCGGCGCGTTGGCATCGTCCCAGACAATGCCCAGGGGTAGCAACCAGCGGGACGAGCCGGATTCGGTCTGTGTCTCGATTTCCAACAGGACCGCGTCATCCGTTGGCACGCGCGTCAGAAGGGCAATCCGGGCGGACTTCAGCACCTGATCCTTCATCCCGAACCAGCGACGTTTCGCAAGATAGGCAGGCAGGATGTCGCGCTCGATGACCAAGCGGGCGGCCATGACCGCCTCGGGCAGCGCGTGGCGCATGACGATGGTCTGATATTCGGGCATGGGTTCCGGCGCCGGTACGTGGTGGGACGGCCAGTCGTCGGCTTCCGACAGCAGGAACCAGTAGAAGCCATACGGCGGCAAGGTCAGCAGGTAGGGCAGTTGCCCGATCGGCGGAAACTGCGAGTGTCCGTCCAGCTCGATCGGGATACGCCCCTGGAACTCGGACAAATCCAGTTCCACCGCCTGCGGCGTGCGCGATAGGTTGGCGACGCACAGGATCGTGGTGTCCTCGGCTTCCCGCAGATAGGTCAGGATCTTGCGGTTTTTAGGGTACAGCAGACGGTAGCTACCGCGTCCGAACACCTTGTATTGCCTGCGGATCGCGATCGTTCGCCGCATCCACATCAGCAACGAATGTGGATCGGCCGCCTGCGACTCCACGTTGACCGTCTGATAAGCGTAGAGCGGATCCATCACCATCGGCAGCACCAGCCGCGACGGATCGGCGATCCGGGAAAACCCGCCATTCCGGTCGGGCGACCACTGCATCGGCGTCCGGACCCCGTTTCGGTCACCCAGATGGATGTTGTCACCCATGCCGATCTCGTCGCCGTA
>DNXO01000155.1:64978-70317 GCA_003506895.1 Acetobacteraceae bacterium
TGCCGATCTCGTCGCCGTAATAGATCACCGGCGTTCCGGGCATCGACAGCAGCAGGTAGTTCATCAATTCGATACGCCGGCGGTCCCGTTCCAGCAGCGGCGCCAGGCGACGGCGGATACCTAGGTTGAGGCGCGCCCGCCGGTCGGCGGCATAGGTCTCCCACAGGAAGTCCCGTTCCGACTCAGTGACCATTTCCAGGGTCAGTTCGTCATGATTACGCAAGAAGATAGCCCACTGGCAGTTCGCGGGAATATCAGGTGTCTGCCTGAGGATATCCGTGATCGGGAAGCGGTCCTCACGCGCAATTGCCATGTACATGCGGGGCATGAGTGGGAAGTTGAATGCCATGTGGCATTCGTCGCCGTCACCGAAATAATCCTTGGTATCTTCCGGCCACTGGTTGGCTTCCGCCAGCAGCATCTTGTCCGGGTAATGCGCATTGAGTTCAGCCCGGATGCGCTTCAGTGCGGCATGGGTCTCCGGCAGGTTTTCGTTGTTGGTGCCCTCGCGTTCCACCAGATACGGCACCGCATCGAGTCGCAGCCCGTCGATCCCCAAATCGGCCCAGTAGCGCAGCACCGAGAGAACCTCCCGCATCACCCTCGGATTATCGAAGTTCAGGTCCGGCTGGTGATGATAGAATCGGTGCCAATAATACGCCTTTGCCGTGTCGTCCCAGGTCCAGTTCGACCGTTCCGAATCAACGAAGATGATCCGTGTGCCGGCATATTTCCGGTCATCCTTCGACCAGACGTAGAAATCGCGGTACATCGACCCCGGCTTGGCGAGACGAGCTCGCTGAAACCACGGATGCTGATCGGATGTGTGGTTGATCACCAACTCCGCGATGACCCGGATACCGCGTTCGTGTGCTGCCGCGATCAGCCGCTTCACATCGGCGAGTGTGCCGTAATCCGGGTGCACCCCCCGATAATCCGCGATGTCGTAGCCGTCATCCAGGCGCGGCGAGGGATAGAACGGCAGCAGCCAGATCGTGTTGACACCAAGCTCCGCGATGTAGTCCAGCCGCGAAATCAATCCCGGAAAGTCGCCGATCCCATCATTGTTGGAATCGAAGAAGGACTTGACGTGAATCTGATAAATGATCGCATCTTTGTACCATAACGGATCAGCATCCACCGCGGCATTCACCCCGCTCGCGACACGGGGCTTGGGCTGGCCGACATCCATCTTATCGGACCTCTAGCCGCCAGAGCGCGAACGGCAAATCCGAAGGATCCAGCCGAATCCGCTGGTTCTTGCCGTGCCACATAAAAGTTCCCCCGCGGATAAGATCAGTCACCGAGATCCCCGCCTGGTCGTCCAGGCCGAACTCCCAAAGCGGCACTTCGATAGTCGCTTCCTGCGCGATGTGGGGATCGAGGCTGACAGCCGCCAGCACCATGCTTCGATCATAGGGGTCACGTTTTCCGTACAGAATGATTTGATCGTTGTATGCGGCGTAGAAAGTCAGCCCCCGATGCGACTGCAAGGCAGGATGCTGCCGCCTGATCCGGTTCAATGCCGTGATCTCCGCGACGATATTACCCGGCGCCGCATAATCTCGGTGCCTGATCTCATATTTCTCCGAAGCGAGGTACTCCTCGCGGCCGGGCAGCGGGGCCGCCTCGCAAATCTCAAACCCCGAATAAACCCCCCACAGTCCAGACAGCGTCGCGGCCAACGCCGCCCTGATCAAGAAGCCCGCCCGGCCCGAGGTTTGCAGGAACACCGGATTAATATCGGGCGTATTTACGAAGAAATTCGGCCGAAAGAAATCCGCGACCGGCGGAGCGGTTAACTCCGTCAGGTATTCGGTAAGCTCCTGTTTTGTATTCCGCCAGGTGAAATACGTGTAAGACTGCGAGAACCCCAGTTTCGCCAGCCGATACATCAGTTTCGGCCGCGTGAAAGCCTCCGCCAGAAACAGCACGCCCGGATGGCGGCTTTGAATGTCGGCGATCATCCACTGCCAGAACGGCAATGGCTTCGTATGGGGGTTATCGACACGGAAAATCCGCACCCCTTGATCCACCCAGAACTGGATAACATCCCGCAGTGCCGTCCAGACCGCCGGAAACGAGGCCGCGCCGTAAAAGTCCGGGTTGACGATATCCTCATATTTCTTCGGCGGGTTCTCGGCGTATCGCATCGACCCATCGGGTCGCCACCGGAACCAATCCTTGTGCTGGGTCACCCATGGATGGTCGGGCGCGCACTGGATCGCGAAATCGACCGCGATCTCCAGTTCATTCTCCCGCATCGCCGCCAGCAGGGCGTGGAAATCCTCCAGCGTGCCCAACGCCGGATGTAGCGCGTCATGCCCACCTTCCGCGCTGCCGATCGCATAAGGGCTTCCGACATCGCCAGCGTCCGCGCGAAGGCTGTTGTTGCGGCCCTTGCGGTTGATCCGTCCAATCGGATGGATCGGCGGGAAATACAAAACATCGAAGCCCATCGCTCGGATATCGGGCAGGCGCTCGATCACGGACCGGAACGTCCCATGCACCGCCTTGTCATGCGTGGCGGAGCGCGGAAACAACTCATACCAACTGGCGAATTCCGCCCCGAGCCGATCGACCCGCACCGAATGCGTCGCGCTGCGCGCCGCGAACGGCCGCCGATCCGCCCGCCGCATCGCCACCTTCAACTCATCCGACAACAGAAATTCGGCCGTCAGAGCCTCGTCCGCTCTGTCGAGCCATTGCCGCCCTTCCTCGATCTCCAGCGATACGTCTTGACCGGCGGCAATCTTGGCATGCAGGTCGTGGGTGAAGGTCCCCCACTGGTCCCACCAACCTTCAACCGCGAAATGATATACACCGATCCGATCCGGCCTGACCCGACCCTCCCATCTGTCGTTGACAGGCCTGTCCATCGGAATGCGCTGCCATTCAGCGGTATCGTGCGCGCGCCACAGCAGATCGGCCGCCAGCACGTCGTGTCCATCGCCGAAGATGTCCGCACTGACTGTGAATTCGCGGCCAACGACCGTTTTGGCCAGAAAGTCCTCGCCCGGTGCGACGGCCTCCACCGCGATGCGCGTCGCCTCCGCCCACGGGCGCGTCAAATCCAGCCCGCCGCCGGAGATATCCCGTGTTGGGCGGAGGCGAAGCACCCGTACCTCGCCCGCGGCGAGCGCCCCGATGTCCTGCCCAACAAGCGGTGCCAATGAAATCCCAACCGAAGCCGGACGGACGATGTCCGGATTGATCAGTACCACCGCGTCGGATCGCAGAAGAGCGGTCACCGGCGCCGCCGGGCTGGTGATAGCCCGTAACCCCTCGATCGGCGGCAGCTCCGCGGTCAATCGGATCGCGGCGGCGACATCCTCCGACAGATCGGCCGGCATATCGCGCCGCGCGGCCTCCATGTCCGCCGGGCCGGCCAGGGCGGCGTCAAAGCGCCGCGCCGTCGCGTATTCGAATCCCATCGGTATGAACAGCCCGGCCCCGGTCGAGGCCGCGATCCGCAGCGCCAGCCGGTATGAAGCCGCTACGTCGGCGTCCGGCGCCAGATGCTGTGCCAAACGGTCGAGGAACGACGGCTCAGGTGACGCTACGGCTGGCGCGACCGCGCGCAAGGCCGCCTGCTCGTCCAGAAACCAGGACGAGCGTCCATCCCACCGGCCCGCGGACGAACAGGTCAGGTCGAACCCAACGCCGGCAAACTGACGCGGATTCGGGACCCCCGGCGTCCACGCCAGGAACAAGGAATCAGGGAATGTCGCCGTTACCCGCCGCCAGAACGATCCTGGCACCAAATCAAGGGTCAGACACCGAAAACCGGCCAAGCCGGACCGAGTGAAACGCGCCAGCAGCTCGATCCACCAGTCCGATACCGCATCCGCGATCTCGGTCTGCCCAAAACGCGGCACCGCGACATCGATCCGATGCGGCGGCCGCCGCGGATCAGCCAGTTGGCCCAATCCAACAGGTGCGAACCAATCCCGCTGACGTTGGCGCAACGGCGAATCGATTGCGATCTGCCCCGGCGCGATATCCAGCATCAACCGCAACCCGAACCGAGACGCCAATTCAGCGGTTAACGCCAACCCCTGGTCAACCGACCCCGAAAACCCCAGCGCCGGGTGCAGCCGGTCAAAGGTCGCATGAATGAAAATATCACCGCTGCCACCCGGCTCGAACGGCGGGGCCAGACACACATGGCCGAAGCCCATCGCGGCGATACGCGCGAATGTCGCCGGCCACGTATCAAGCGGCCCGGCAACCAGGGGATGCAGATGATAGATGTTTGTCGGGGTCCGCGTTTCGCCAGCGGACGATGCGGAAGATAGCGTGCCGGACCGGATCAAATTCATCACGCCGGAACAACGCCCGGAATGCGATCCAGGTTCCGCCAATTCGCAATCAATACTGGGTCAGAAACCCGTCAACCCGTCGTTAACCAACGAACCTGTGGTGTGGTGAAATTATTCTGCCGCGAGTGCCATCGGTGAAAATCCCATCGTCGCTTGCGTCAGCCGTTCGCGGTCAATCGCTCGGATTTCTTGATAGATCGAATCGGTAATTTCACGCGGAGACAGGGCAAACCAGGACCGATCGTCATGACGGCCGCGCACCCGGGCATAGGCATCCTCAAAAGTATGGTCGCTCATCACCCCTCCGCCTCGCTTTGATCATTCAGGCGCCCAATCGCACCAAATGACATTGACCTTAACGGAAATGCTAATACAACGTGAAAAAAACGTCAAAGCATGATTTCACTAAGGACCGCGATCGATGACCGACCAAAATCAGACCCTGCTGGCACTATCCGCGCAGATCGTTGCGGCCCATGCCGGGCACAACGAAATTGATCTAGCCGTCCTTCCTGATGTTATCCGAAGCGTTTACAACGCATTAGCGGGCCTGCGGCCAGCATCGGCAATGGTTCCGGTTGCAATGGTTCACACGCATGCTGAACCCATGCATCCCCGCCACGGTCACCACGACCATGACGGGCATCAACACAGCCATGCACACAACGTATACGTGCATCCTGTTTATGGGCAGACCGTTTTCGGCGACCACCTGATCTGCATGGAAGATGGCCTGAGCATGAAGATGCTCAAGCGCCACCTGCTGACCGTTCACGGCATGACCCCGGACGAGTATCGGGCCAAATGGGGCCTGCCGGAAAGCTATCCGATGGTCGCGCAAGAGTATGCCGCGCTGCGCTCCAGTCTTGCGCTGGCAAGCGGCCTCGGCCTGAAGCCGGAAGATCGGTCCTCAAAAGGCCGCAAGGGCCGCCGCGGCTAAACCACCATCCGCATAGATAATAGCGGCGGCTCAAAGGGCCGACTTTTATGCGCGCGGGGTTGGTGGGGCGGCCGCGC
>DNXO01000155.1:70562-97124 GCA_003506895.1 Acetobacteraceae bacterium
GGGGTTGGTGGGGCGGCCGCGCGCCAAATCGACAGAATTCCAGCCGCCCGCCGACTGACAGACGAGTCGAACCTTCGGGCGGCTGGAATTAGACAGCGACGTCGCCAGATTGAAGCATGCCGGGGCGAAGTTCGGTCGTATCTGTGTCGCCGCAGCGGCTGCTCCGTCGTAGCCGCTTGGTCGTCGCGGGCGGCATAACGCCGCGCCGCTTCCTTCAGCCGTTCGCTCAACCGCGCTTCTTCGGCGGCTTGGCAACCCGATGCGCCGGCGCCGCCGCTCGCTTCGGTTTGGCGGCCCCCTTCGGCGGCGTCCGCCCCGCCCGCAGATCGGTGATCGTCGCTCGCGTCGTGATCTGTTCGGGATTGGTCCGTAGTTCGATCAGCGCGGGCTTGCCGCTCTCCACCGCGCGACGGAACGCCGGCGCGAACTCCTCGGTCGTGGTGACGACCTCGCCATGACCGCCGAATGCCTCGATGTATTTGCAGAAGTCAGGATTGGTCAGCGCCGTGCCGGAGACGCGCCACGGGTACGCTTTCTCCTGATGCATCCGGATCGTGCCGTACATCTGGTTGTTGAACACCAGCACGATCGGCGCGACCCCGTGATGGAACGCGGTGGCGATTTCCTGGCCCGTCATCATGAACCCGCCATCGCCAACCATGCTGACGACCATCCGATCCGGAAACGCGATCTTCGCCCCGACGGCGGCCGGCACGCTGTAGCCCATCGCCCCGTTGGTCGGCCCAATATACCGCTGTCCCTCGGAGAAATTCAGGAACCGCGTCGCCCACCCGGCGAAATTGCCGGCATCGGTCGTTACGATCGCGTCCGCGGTCAGCATCCCCTCCAGTTCCCGCATCACGGTCCCCAGGTTCAGCTTACCCTCATAATTCGGCACTGCGCGCTGCGCCTCCCGCAGCGACCGCAGTTCCTGCGTCCACTTCGTCCAGGCTGGCTTGACCGGCTCCAACCCGGCCGCGGCGATGGCAAACGTATTCAGGTCGGAGACGATGCCCAATTCAGTGCGGAACACCCGCCCGATTTCCGCGCCGTCCGGCAGCACCTGTACGATCGGCACGCTGCCCGCCATGTCCAGCAACGTGTACCCTTGCGTCACCGCATCCCCAAGCCGGCTGCCGATCGCCAGGATCAGGTCGGCCTCTTTCAGCTTGCCGATCAGCCCGGGATCGGAGCCGACGCCCAGGTCACCGGCGAAATTGTCCTTGCTGCCGTCGTAATGCGCCTGCCGGCGAAACCCGACCGCAACCGGCAGTTTGTTTTCCAGCAGGAACCGATGCAGCGCCGCTCGGCCCTGTTCTGTCCAGCACGATCCGCCAACCACCGCGATCGGCTTCTTCGCCTTCGCCAGCAGCGCCCGCATTTTCAGCATCGCCGTCGGATCGGGGAACGCCGCGCTGACATCCGCGCGCGGCAGGTCGGGAACCACCACCTGGTCCTTCTGCATTTCCTCCGACAGCGCGATCACCACCGGACCGGGCCGCCCGCTGGTCGCGACATCGACCGCATGGGCGACGACCTCGGGGATGCGCTTGGCATGGTCGATCTGCGTCACCCATTTCGCCAGCGGCGCGAACATCTGCCGGTAATCGACTTCCTGGAACGCGTCGCGGCCGGTGTCCTCGTGCGGGATCTGACCGACGAACAGCAGCATCGGCGTGCTGTCCTGAAACGCCACATGCACCCCGATCGCGCCATGACAGGCGCCCGGCCCCCGAGTCACCATCGCCGCCGCCGGCCGTCCGGTCAGCTTGCCGAACGCGTCGGCCATGTTCACCGCGCCCGCCTCGAACCTACAGGTGACCAACTTCACCTTGCCGCCCTGGTCGTACAGCCCGTCCAGCGTATCGAGGAAGCTTTCGCCCGGAACCTCGAAAACATGATCGATGCCTTGCGCGACAAGTGCATCCGCCAGCACGCGTCCACCATGACGCGGCGTGCTCTTGGCTTTACGGGCCTTGGCCATTTCCATTCGGTTTACTCTCCCCTCGGCCGGCGGCGGGTCGGGTTTAGCCGCGGCGGCGGCCAAGATAAGCGAGCCGTCGCCGCTCGTCACGCCCGCGCCGGCCCATTCGATAACGCAACCGTGCCGACTTGCCACAAACCGACCATGAACTGAACCGATTCCCGCCGTCCGCAACCTGGAATGTCAGCACCGTCAACCCATCGAAGGAACACTCGATGCTGCAAAATCCGGCCTGGCAGGCAACCGACGATCTAACCCGCGCGCAACTGGCGATGTTCCACTGCCTCAGCGAGCGAATCGCCCTGACGCCCGACGACCGGCGCCGAGCCCTGAATCTGGACGAGCGGACATGGGCCGCGTGGCAGGACTTCCAGGAGGATGGCCCGCTTCCGGGTGAGCCGCCGCTGCCAGACATGCTTCGCCGCCTGAGCGAAACCGCCTTCAATCTGGCGTCGATCGCGGACCACCGCGCGTCGTAAGCCAGCCGCTCACTATCCCCGACAGGGTGCCCCGCGCTAAACTCCCGGCCAGGGCAAACCGGCGCCCGGATTCAGGAGACAGCGATGCGGGCGATCTTCGTGCAAATCAAATGCGACATGGGACAGGCCTACCGCGTGGCGCGCGAGGCCGCCGACACCATCCCGGAGATGTCGGAGCTGTTCTCGACCTCCGGCCAATACGACTTGCTAGGAAAATTCTACCTCGACACCGACCAGGACATCGGCCTGTTCGTGACCGAGAGAATTCAGACACTGCCCGGCGTGAAGGACACTTACACGCTCATCACATTCAATGCGTTTGGCGGCGGGTCGTCCGGCTGACCAGTCCACCATTATTGCGGCCGTTTCCCTCGGATATAAGCATCATCCCGGTGGCATCGGATGCCTATTGGCGATAAAGACCTCCCAGCGCGTTGATAAAAGGAAGGCAAATGGGTCCGGTTACCCGGGTCGGCGTCACCGTGACATTCCTGCGGATGGACCAAGCACCAGCCACCCCCGGCCCAAGCCTGGGTCCGGGCTTTCAGGTCGTGCGCGCACAGGCGCCGACCGTCCCATTCTACCGCTACCTCTACAACACGGTCGGCGCCGACTATCTTTGGTGGCTCCGCCGCACCACACCAGACCACGAACTCGCGGCCCTGCTGCGTGACCGGGCCGTTGCCATCTATACGCTCTATGGCAAAGGCGAACCCGCCGGGTTCTTCGAGCTCGACGCGCGCACCTGGCCCGACGTGAACCTGAGCTACTTCGGCCTGATGCCCAACGTCATCGGTCAGGGCACCGGCTTCGCCTTTCTGCGCGCCGCCGTGGATGAGGTCTGGCGTCATGGTGCGAAGGGCATGACCGTCAACACCTGCACGGCCGACCACCCAAGGGCGTTGCCGAACTACCTCCGCGCCGGTTTTTATATCGTCCGCCAGGTGAAAGAGACCTGGTCCGTCCCCAACAATCTAAACATGCGCATTCCAGCCAGTTTGAAGCTTTGACTGAAGACCTCGCGCTCTACATCCATTGGCCGTTCTGTCTGGCCAAGTGCCCGTATTGCGATTTCAACTCCCATGTGCGGGACCGTATCGACCAGACCCGATTCGCCAACGCCCTGCGCCGGGAGCTGGCGACCGAGGCCGCGCGCCTGGGCCGCCGGCGCCTGACATCGGTGTTCTTCGGTGGTGGCACGCCCAGCCTGATGGACCCATCGACCGTCGGCGCCCTGCTGGATGACGCCGCGCGGTGGTTCGATCCGGCGGACGCTATCGAGGTCACGCTGGAAGCCAACCCGACCAGCATCGAGGCCGGTCGCCTGTCCGATTACCGAAGCGCCGGTGTCAACCGCGTCTCCATCGGCATTCAAAGCCTGGACGAGACCGCCCTCCGCGCGCTCGGGCGTCAACATTCCGCGCAGGAAGCGGTCGCTGCGCTGGCGCTGGCCCGGCGCCTGTTCAACCGCGTCTCCTTCGACCTGATCTACGCCCGCCCGAACCAGGATCTCGCCAGTTGGCGCGCCGAACTTCGTGCCGCGCTGGCGATCGCCGCTGACCACCTGTCACTCTACCAATTGACGATCGAGCCCGCGACTCAGTTTGAGGCGCTATTCCGGCAAGGCAGGATCGTCCTGCCCGACGAAGACACCGCCGCCGCCCTGTATGACGCCACCGGCGAAGAATGCGCGCGCGTCGGGTTGGAGGCATACGAAATTTCCAACTACGCCCGCCCGGGCGAGGAAAGCCGTCACAACCTGACTTACTGGCGCTACCTCGACTACACCGGCATTGGCCCCGGCGCGCATGGGCGCATTACCGCCGACGGTGCGCTGCGGGCCACAAGGCGGCATCGCGCGCCGGAACCCTGGGCCGAACGGGTGGAACGCGACGGCCACGGCCTGACCGCCGATGACGCCATTCCGGCGGATGAGCGGGCGCGCGAGGCGTTGCTGATGGGCCTGCGTTTGACGGAAGGGATCGACGTCGCCCGCTTCTGCGAACGCACCGGCCGAACCATCGCCCAGTCGGTCGATGCCGGCGTTCTGCGGCAATGCATCCAGGAAGGCTACATCCAGCAAACCGAGGAACGGCTGATCGCCACCCGTGAGGGCCGCATCCGCCTCGATGCCCTTTTGGCCGCCCTGGTGAATTAAAAAAACGGCGGTGCTTGTGGCACCGCCGAAGTTTAGGGAGGAAACGTCCAAGAAAGCAGTGCGCCTAAGCGCGACTGCGAGACAAAGAATGCGCTTCGAAAGTGCCGTAAGCAAGCATTTTTTGCTGCACCGCAGCACTGCGTTTAATGCATGACAATTCGCACTACACAGCGATAACGCCGCATCTCCCCTCTCCAGTGCGAGGGCGAGAAGGGGCCCTGCCAAAAATCC
Organism: Acetobacteraceae bacterium; assembly: GCA_003506895.1. Classification (GTDB taxonomy): domain Bacteria; phylum Pseudomonadota; class Alphaproteobacteria; order Acetobacterales; family Acetobacteraceae; genus Rhodopila. The sequence continues at coordinate 75,415 of DNXO01000155.1, forward strand.
AAAGACTCCGATGAAATCCCCCGACGCAGCGGAAACGAGGGTCCGTGACAATCCGTGCGTAAATCCAGAAAATCCGTGATGAACCCGTTGCCCCCAAAAACCCTAAGTCAGCGCCGCCCCCTTTCGTTCCGGAATCAGCAGCCACATCGCAACGATATCCAAGGCATACAACGCAGCCAGCAGCGCGATCGCCGTCTCGAACCCATGCCCCGCCGCGATCGCCCCGATCGCCACCGGTCCAAACCCGCCAATTGCCCGACCGATATTGAACAGCACGTTCTGAGCGGTCGCCCTGGCGGGGGTGGGGTACAACTCGCTCATCAGCGCGCCGTAGCCGCCCAGCATGCCGTTGACGAAGAACCCCATCACCGCACCGCCGATCAGCAGCGTCATCGGATCCGTCAGGCGGGAATACACCACCACCATGATCGCGGCCCCCAGCATCCAACCGATGAACGCCGGCCGCCGCCCGACCCGGTCCGCGACCTGTCCGAACATGTAGATGCCCAGCGCCATCCCTAGGATCGTCACCGCGGTCCAGGTCGCCGATTGGGTCAGCCCGAAATGAAACCGCGTGCCAAGATAGTTCGGCAGCCAGATCATCACCCCGTAATAGCCAAAATTCTGCACGCCACACAGGATCACCATCCCCAGGCTAATCCGCGCGGTGGCCGCATCCGCCACCAGCAGCTTCAGCGACGACCCGGCTTGCTTGGTCCGGTTCTCGAACACCGGCGGCTCATGCAGGCCCTTTCGGATGAAATAAGCCGCGACCGCCGGCAGCACCCCGACGGCGAACATCCCCCGCCACCCGATCAGCGGCAGCAGCAATGGAGTCAGCAGCGCCGCCGCCAGCACCCCAGCCTGCCACCCCAGACCAACAAGGGATGACGCTCGGGCACGCTTAGCCGCGGGCCAGGCCTCGGCGGCCAGCGCCATGCCGATACCGAACTCGCCACCCAGGCCCATTCCGGCGATCGTGCGGTACGCCAGAAGATCCCAGTAGCCCTGCGCCAAGGCGCAAAGACCGGTGAAAAGCGCGAACATCACGATCGTCCAGGTCAGCACCCGAACCCGGCCCAGCCGGTCGGACAACATCCCGAACCCAATGCCGCCGACGACCGCGCCAATCAACGTCGCGGTGACCAGCGAGGCGCCCTGAGTCGGCGTCAAACCAAGATCGGCGCCGATCACGCGCAGCATGAAGCCCAGGATCAGCAGATCGAACCCGTCCATCGCATAGCCGACAGCAGAGCCGATGACAGCCTTGTAGCCCTCTGGTGTGACGGTATCGTCGCGGGATTGCGCGGATAGGCTTGGCACTTGGACTTTCCTCCGGCTCGAGATTGGCTTCCGACAAAGAAACCGCATCGGGACGGTTTGCATTTGGCAATCATTCCAGGAAGTCTCATTTCGCCGCCCAGTTCGCAAGAGCGATATGAAATCTTCTGAATGGCATCCGTCGCCAAACAGGCGCAATCCAGAACCATTTGACTTGCAACGATTTATCTGTTTGAATTAAGGCCGTTTGGCAATTTTTGTCGTTCTCTCGTCAGGACGCCAGGGGAAGGAAACAACAGATCATGGCCACCCAGCCCGGTCTTGAACCGAAACGGCACTGGCTCCGAATCCTTTTCGTTCTCCCGTTCATCGCGATGCTGTGGGTTTCATCCTACAACCGCCTGACGCCGGAACTGTTCGGTTTCCCATTCTACTATTGGTACCAGCTTTTGTGGGTCGTGATCTCGGCCGCCATCGCCGGCATCGTCTATAAAGCCGAACATTAAGGACCTGCTATGAACTGGCCCGCACTCGTCGTCTTCATCGCGCTCTTTGTGTTCGTCACCGGCCTGGGGTTCTGGGCCGCACGCTGGCGCGCCGGCGACCTGACCCAATTGCATGAGTGGGGCCTCGGTGGCCGCCGCTTCGGCACCTTCGTCACCTGGTTCCTGCTCGGCGGCGACCTGTACACGGCCTATACCTTCATCGCCGTCCCGGCTTTGGTGTACGGCGCCGGAGCCCTCGGCTTCTTCGCGGTTCCCTACACGATCCTAATCTACCCGCTACTCTATATGGTATTCCCGCGACTCTGGTCGTTGGCACACAAGCACGGCTACGTCACCTCCTCCGACGTCGTGCTCGGCCGTTACGGCAACAAATGGCTCGCGCTGGCCGTTGGCGTCACCGGCATCGTCGCGACCATGCCGTATATCGCCTTGCAGCTCGTTGGCATGCAGGTGGTCATTGGCGCGATGGGCGTGTCCGGAGAGGGCATCATCGGTGACCTGCCGCTGATCATCGCCTTCATCATCCTCGCGGCGTTCACCTACACCTCCGGCTTGCGCGCGCCCGCCATGATCGCGGTCGTCAAGGACATGCTGATCTATTTGGTGGTGATCGCGGTCACCATCGTTGTCCCGCTCCATTTCGGAGGTTTTGGCCCGATCTTCGCCGCGGTTCCGGTCGCGAAGCTGACGCTCGCCGCACCGGTGGGCGACACCTATGGCGCCTATAGCACCTACGCGACGTTGGCCCTCGGGTCCGCCCTGGCGCTGTTCCTGTATCCGCATTCGCTAACCGCGATCCTCAGCAGCTCAAGCCCTGGGGCGATCCGCCGCAATGCCGCGCTGCTGCCCGCCTACTCGCTCGTGCTCGGCCTCCTCGCCCTGCTGGGCTTCATGGCGGTCGCGCTCAACGTCGGCGCCGCGCCCGAGTTCGCCGCTGGCTTCAAGCAGTATGGCAACAACTTCGCGGTTCCGGCCTTGATCCTGTCGGTCTTCCCCGGCTGGTTCGCCGGCCTGGCATTCGCCGCGATCGCCATCGGCGCGCTGGTGCCGTCCGCGATCATGTCGATCGCCTGCGCCAACATCGTCAGCCGCACGATCTATCGTGGCTTCCTGTCACCCAATGCAACCAACGAGCAAGAATCCTCCATCGCCAAGATCGCCTCCCTGATAGTTAAGGTTGGTGCGTTGGTGTTCATCATTTTCGTGCCGGTCCCCTATGCGCTGCAATTCCAGCTATTGGGTGGCCTGTGGATGATCCAGGTTCTGCCGTCGGTCATCCTGGGCTTGTATCTGCGGATGCTGAACGGCTGGGCGTTGTTGATCGGCTGGGCCGTCGGGACGGGTGTAGGCACCTGGATGGCCTCAACCACATCGTTCAAGGCCGCCGTGTTCACGATCTCCCTGTTTGGAGTCAGCTTTCCCAGCTACATCGCGCTGTGGGCCTTGATCGCGAACGTCGTGGTATCGGTGGTGCTGTCCGTGCTGTTGAAGCCGTTTGTCGCACCAGCGCCCGTGCTGGCCGACTGATCGTTACCGTGGCCCGGCACGCCGGGCCACGACCGCGACAATCTAACGCCGAACCGGAGAACGCGCCGCGGCGGGCGCCTTGATCGCCGGCAGATCCTCTTCCAGCACCGTCAGGTGGATGGAATAAGACGTCTCACCGTCATCCACGTCCTTATGCACGGTCCCGATCGTCTCATCGTTCACAGCGACTTCGACCGACAGGCCGCGGCGGGGCGGTGGGACAATGTTGATCCGCTCACTGCCGAACAGCTTGCGCAAATAGGTCTGGAGGCGGTCGATTTCCGGAGGTGTCATCGGGGTCTCATACGAAAGGAGCCTGCCCTTTACCGGCCGTAAAGCGCTTTGGCCAGCCTGTTGAACAACCAGTCAGGCGTTCAATCCAGCATGTGGCCGAAACGGGCGGCCTTGGTTGCGAGGTACTCGTCGTTAACGCCGTTCGGTGCGAAAAGATGCGGCTCTCGGCCCGCGACTTCAATTCCGCACGCTGTCATGGCCTCTAGCTTATCGGGATTGTTGGTCAACAGCCGCACCCTCTTAATCCCCATTAGCCTCAGCATCGTGGCCCCGATCAGGAAGTTCCGCTCATCGGCTCCCCACCCCAGGACACGGTTGGCATCCATCGTATCCAGCCCGCGATCCTGGAGCCCATAGGCGCGCAACTTGTTCACCAGGCCGATGCCGCGCCCCTCTTGCGCCAGATACAACAGGATCCCCGCGCCGTCGTCCGCCATCCGCCGGATCGCGCCGCGCAATTGCTCCCCGCAATCGCACCGCATGCTGCCAAGCAGGTCGCCGGTGAAGCATTCCGAGTGAATCCGCACCAACGGCGCATCATGTGTTTCCGGCCGTCCAACCACGATCGCCAGGTGCTCGATCGACGAGCCATCGCTGCGAAACGCCACCACGCGGCTGTCCGGTGCGCCGGACAACGGCACGTCGGCCGAGACGATCTGGCGCAACCCGACAACCTCGCTCTCGGCGTATCCAACGATGTCGGCTACCGGAACCTCGATCAGCCCGGCGCCGGCCGCCCCGTCGCCGGTAATCGGGGCCGCCAGCAGTGCCGGCAGCAGCCGGCCGATCTTGGCCAGGGCAATGCCGGCATCGGCGAAGGCCGGCGCGGCGACGGCCTGCAACACCCCGCCGGTCGGTTGCTTCGCTGTCGGGTCCGCCAGCGCGCCATAGACCTCGATCCGGTACAACGCGTCGGGCAGGGCGACCGCCACCGCGCCGGTATCGGCCGGCATCGGCGAACGCAGGATCGCCGCGGCCCGCGCCGGCGCCAGGATCAAGATAGGCCGAGCCCCGGCAATCGCCTCGAATTCGGCCAGGGCATCGGCACCGGCGGTTTCGGCGGCCAACACCAGCAACGGCGTCTCGCCACCCAGCACAACGGGCACGCCGCGCCGTAACTCCGCCGCCGCGCGGTGGACCTGTCGCAAACGCGCCCGGTTGGAATTGGCGTCACTCGGCATCGGTCACCTGCGGAAATACGCTGCCAGAAGCCCGATATTGGGCGGCTGAAAGAATTTGGTACACATGGGGCTCAATTTCGTCACTATTATCCCTCAAGCGACAATCGTCACCCGGACGGATGACTCCCCGGGGTCGTGGAACCATATAGGGAGGCAGTGGGGACCGGACGATGGTTTTGAACCTACCGGCCCGATGCGGCACGCGCAATCTTGTGATCGACGGATGGCGTAAAGGATCACCGAACCGATATCGTCCCTATTGGGGAACTTATATGGTGGTTTGATCTGCTTAAGGCGAGTCAAAGTGGTGGTGTCGGTAACGAGCCACGTCCAACCCTGGCAAGAGGAACTTAAGAATGTCGGCAGAACGCCCCGTCCTGATCGTCGATGACGATGACGCGCTGCGCGAGACGTTGGTTGACCAACTCGCTGTCGATGGAGAGTTCGTCGCAACCGAGGCGTCATCCGTCCAGGCCGCCGAAGCCGCACTGGCCGCGAAGGATGCCCGCTTCGATGCCGTGATTCTGGACGTCGGCCTGCCCGATGGCGACGGCCGGGATCTGTGCTCCCGCCTGCGCAAGCAGGGCCATCGCATGCCGATCATCATGTTGACCGGCTATGACAGCGAAATCGATATCGTGAAGGGTCTGGATTGCGGCGCCAACGACTATATCGCCAAACCCTTCAAGCTCGCCGTTCTGCTCGCCAGGCTCCGCGCCCAGTTGCGGATCTTCGAAAACAGCGAGGACGCGGTCTTCACCATCGGGCCTTACACCTTCCGGCCGGCGGCAAAACTGTTGCAGGAGCCAGCGAAGAACCGCCGCATCCGCCTGACCGAAAAGGAAGCCGCGATCCTGAAGTTCCTCTACCGGGCCGGCACAAGATCCGTTGCTCGGCAGGTTCTGTTGAATGAGGTGTGGGGCTATAACGCCGCCGTCACCACGCACACGCTGGAAACCCATATTTACCGCCTGCGCCAGAAGATTGAGCCCGATCCGGCCAACGCCCGGCTGCTGGTGACCGAGGGTGGCGGCTATCGCTTAGACCCCGAAGGTATCCCAGCAGCGCGAGTCCCAGCGGCCGCACACGCCTAACCGGCTTTAACCGTTCGTTAAGAGTTTGAAACCTAAGGTTCCCGGGTTCGTTACCCCGAGGACCATGATGGGCAGTCCGCCGCTAAGCGCCTTCGTTATCTGCTACAACCGTGCAGACACGCTTGCCGCGTGCCTTCGCGGGCTTGCGTTCGCTGACGAACTGATCGTTATCGACAAATCCTCCACCGACGACTGCGCGGCCATCGCCCGACAATTCACCGACCACGTCCTGATCGTGGACTGGACCCCGACCGTTGAGGAAACCCGCGCCCTTGTGTTGGACCTCTGCCGTCACGACTGGATCTTGTTCCTGGACGACGACGAATGCCTAGGCCCCGAGGCCGGCGCCGCCATTCGTGCCGAATTGGCCGCGCCACGGGCCCGGATCTACGAGTTTCCCCTGCGCCACCACATCCTCGGGCGCCATGACGAGCGCGCCTATTACTGGCCGGAGCACCATGTGCGGCTGTTCCGCCGGGGTGCGGTGACATTCTCCAACACCGTCCACGCCGGCCTTGTCCGGCACACCGACAACGCCGTGCGTCTGACGATCGAAGAGGGCGTCTGTATCCAGCATTTCTCCAACGCCACCGTCACCGGCTGGATCGAGAAAACCAACCGCTATACCGGCCGGGCGGACAGGGCCGGGATCGCTGCCGGCCCCGAAGGCCTCGCCGCGTTTGCCCACGCCCGCATCGACCACTGGCTGGCCCGCACGCGCGACGATACGCCGCTGGGATATCCCGCCGCCGCCGCCTTGTTGCGCGCGATCTACGACATGGTTGACGCGCTCAAGATGTGGGAAAATCAGGGCGCCAACAATGGCGCCGCCCTGCTGAGCAGCGCCATCGACCGCCTGAGCGCGGCGTACGACCCTACCCGCCGATGATGAACGGCTTCGCCTGGGCGTCGTAGTCAGCGTAACCCAGCGTCGAGCGCAATTCGGCCGGGGGCAAGGCACTCGACGTCTCCGCCTGTCCGGCAACCAGGGCCGCGAGCCCGGCCTTGATGCCAGCCGTTGCCGGCGACAGCATCCCAGTGGGATAGGTGCCGATCTTGAAGCCCAGCGCCTCCGCTTCGGTACGCGACGGCGTCGCGCGCGGCGCCCCCGGCGACAGCACCGAGAACGACGGCCGTCCCTTCGCCGCCGCCACCGCGCGCCGGATTTCCGCGTCGTCGTGCGGAGAGTCCAGGAACAGGATGTCCGCACCCTCTTCCACATACATTTCGATACGCGCCACCGCCTCATCGATGCCCTGCGTCGGCCGGCAATCCGTCCGCGCAAGGATCAGGATGCCCGACTCCTTCGCCGCCTGAACCGCCGCGCGGATTTTCATCCGGGCTTCCTCGCGTGGCAGGCACGGCTTTCCGGCCGCCGTCAGTGCCCGCGGCGTGATCTTGTCCTCGATCAGGATCGCCGCCGCGCCCGCTCGGCCATACGCCCGGACCGTCCGCTGCACGTTCATCGCGTTGCCGTAGCCGTGGTCGCCATCGGCCAGCACCAGCGTATCGGGCGCCGCGCCGCGCACCATGTTGAACGAGTCGAACATTTCCCCAAACGAGATCAGGTCGAGATCGGGGCCACCCAGCCGGCTCGCCGCGACGCAAGACCCGGACAGGAAGGCCGTCTTGAACCCGGCCACAGCCGAGAGCTTGGCACTCAGCCCGTCCCAGACCGCTGGCATCACGACAAATCCAGGTTCTGTCAGCAAGGCACGAAGACGGTCAGGCGGAGTCATGGCGTTTCCTTCCAATTTGTTTCCCTGCCACGATAAGCCGGTTCCCGGTGCGCACCAAGCCGCGCCAGGAGGATTGCCGCACTCCCGTCCACGCCCGCAACGCGGTATGACCGCGAAATGACCATCGCCACGCCGTTTCCCCCGCCGCGCATGCCGTGGACGCTGCTCGCTGCCGCCTGCCTCGGCATGTTCGCCGCATCTTGCAGCGGGACCACCCGCGCGCCCTTCCTTCTGACGATGTCTCGCGACCTTGCCACCAGCCTGCCGCTGGTCGCCAACCTGATGGCAATCACCTCGATCGCGTGGGGCATCGCCTCGCTCATGGCGGGTGCCGGCTCCGACAAATGGGGGCGCCGGCCGTTCCTCGTCGGCGGCCCGGTCGGACTCGCGCTGTCCCTGGTCGGCGTCTCGGCCTCGACCGACTTCCTGCACGTTGCCGCCTGGGCCACGGTCGCCGGCGCCTGTTCCGGTGCTTTCACCGGCGTCATCATGGCCGAGGCTTCAGCCCGCGTGATCGACCGCCAGCGCGGCCGGGCGCTGGGATGGGTCATGGCTGGGCAGTCGCTGACGCTGCTGGTCGGCGTCCCCCTGGCCGCCTGGATCGGCGCCTTCATCGGCTGGCGCGGCGTCAACCAGTGCGTCGCCGGCATAGCCCTGGCGGCGGCCGCCGGCCTGTTTGCGACCACCCTGAAACCGGTTGACCGCCCCCGCGCCGCCGGAGCACGCCGCCCCAGCTACCGAACCGCGATGGCCGGGCCGGTCTTGCGGCTGCTGACGATGGGTGTCGCTGAACGCATCTGCTACGGCCTGACCGCCGTGTATTTCGCGACGTTCTTGCAATCGACCTATGACCTCAGTCTCGCCCAGGTGGTCGTCCCGCTGGCGGTGTTCGCGATCGGCAGCATCCTCGGCACCATTCTGGGCGGGCAGCTCGCGGATCGGCTGCCGAACCGGGGCCTTACCTTTGCTGGCGCGATGTTCGGGTCCGCCGCGATCGCGCTGCCGCTGTTTGGCTGGACGCCCGGGTTGGCCGGCTCTGTCGGCTTGGCGTTTGCCTATGTGCTGGTCAACGCGATTGGCCGTCCGAGCCTGATGGCATCCCTGGCCAACGTACCCGATGAGATCAGGGGGACGGTGCTCGGCCTGAATGTGACTTCGGCGGCGTTCGGCTGGCTTGGGGCCGCGTCGTTGGGTGGCTGGATGATGGTACAGTTCGGATTCGCCGGCTTCGGCCCATTGGCCGCCGGGGTCGGGGTGCTTGCCGGCGGGCTGGCTCTGGCTGGAAAGCGGGAGGAAGGGCGTTATCCGCGCTGAGGAAAGTCGCGACCAGAACTCAAGCGAAATTGTTTAACATTTGGTGCGTGGCGATTCAGCAACTATCTGACAAGTGCTTGATCGCGGGACATTCCGCGCCGGGAAATTAGTTTCCGTAAATACAGGACATTAGAAGACGGGATGGCGGATGGGGTGAGATTCGAACTCACGGTACGCTTACACGTACGGCGGTTTTCAAGACCGCTGCCTTAAACCGCTCGGCCACCCATCCCGCTCCAACCCAGGTTTACCCGCTCATCCACCGCATCTCAAGTGTTGACGGAGGACGACCCTATCCATCATGTCTTGATCCCCAGCCTCTCTCGGACTCAAAGCCTCCTGTTTTATGAATTTCCGGACAATCACCGCCCTTGTCGCCGTCCTCGCGATCCCCTCTATCGCAGCGCGGGCGCAGCAGGCCGCGGACCCATCCAGCATCTGGACGATCCAGGACGAAAACGCATCGGTGTTGGCAGGTAACCCGCCCGACCGGCTGTATGTGAACGGATTGCGTCTGGGCTGGACATCGCCGACCGGCCATGTGCCGGATTTCCTTGCCAACCTCGGCCGAGCCCTGTGGGACGGCGGCCAGCAACGCGTCGGCTTCGACCTGACGCAGCAAATCTATACGCCGATCGGCACGACAGCCTCGGTGCCCAGCCCCTATGACCGGCCTTACGCTGGCGTGCTGTTGGGCAATTTCTCACTGATGAGCGACACCGAGGACACCAGAAGCGTCCTTTCCCTGAGCCTGGGTGTCGTCGGTCCGGCCGCAGGCGCGGAAACCGTGCAGAACGGATTCCACGACATCATCGGTCAGGCGCACATCAATGGCTGGGGTAGCCAGATTCAGAATACTCCCGCCGTCGAAATCCTGCACGAACGGACATGGCGCCTGCCAATTGGTACCGTCGCGGGGCTCGAAACCGACGCACTACCGTCGCTCACGATCGGCCTCGGTGACTTGCGGGATTATATCCAGACCGGCGTGACCTTCCGCTTCGGCCAAGGTCTGGCGTCCGATTTCGGCGTCCCGCGGGTTCGCCCCGGCCTCAGTGGTGGCGACGTGTTCATGCCGACCCGCCCCTTCGCCTGGTATATTTTCGCCGGCGTGGACGGCCAGGCGGTCGGTTACGACTTACTGCTCCAGTCCCATCCATTCCGTGGCGGCCCGCATGTTTCGACGATCTGGGACGTCGCGGAGATGCAGGGCGGCTTCGCGGTCATGGCCTACGGCATGCGCCTGACCTTCGCCTACGTTGCCCAAACCCCGGAATTCAACGGCCAGTCCGGCGGCATGCACCAGTTCGGTTCGGCGGCACTGTCGTTCCGGTTCTAAGGCGCTAATACGCTTAAATGTGCCTGGGCCGGGCGTGTCCCGGCCAACCATGCCTTCGCTTTTTTCCGTGCCTATTCCCCGGCCAACCGGGCCGACATCAGCGGCGCTGCCAGTCGCATCAGTGTGGAAACATCGGCGGTTGAGTCGATCCCCAGCACTGCGCTCGCCAGTGCCGCGGCCCGGTCCGCGCCCAGCACGGCATCCGTCAGCCCCGCGAACTTCGCACGCAATTCGGGCTCCGACAGGAAGTTGGACGGTTCGCCCTTCGGCACCACGACCTTGCGTTCGAACGTCTGACCCCTGGCCGCGATCGTCAGCTTGCCGGACATGTTGGTGGGGAACTCGGCCTCGATCTCCGGATCGAACGCGCATTCCACCTTCGGCAGCAATCCCCGCACCGTCGGGTCCTGCAGCAGCGCATAGCTGTCCCAGCCCATTGCCCCGGTCGCCAGCGCGGAGGCGATCACGAACGGCCCGCTGAACTGGCCATCCACCACATTCTCCGGGTTGGCCTTCTTCTCGCTTGGGGCGCCGATCAGCATCATGCCCGACCGCGGCAGCCCCAACCGGACGGAGGTGATCTCCCCCGGCTTGATGTCGTTCGCCGCCCGCAGTGCCAGCGCCGCGTCGATGCCGGCGTGGCCGTACCGGCAGGACGGATACGGCTTCACCGCCGTGTTCATCAGTTCCCACACGGTGCCCAGATCCTGCACCGCGCGGTCCGGCGTTGGGTTCGGCGCATAGGCACGCATGAACCCGTGCTTGCCCTCCAAAGCCTCCGACGCACCCTTGAATCCCTCGCGCACAAGAGCCGCCGCCATCAGCCCGTTCGTCGCCGCCCAACCAACCTGGAACCGCTTCGTCCACGCTCCATTCGCCAGAAACTGCAAACTGCCCGCGGTCTGCGACAGCACCGTGCCCAACGTGTTGGCAACCCCGTCGGCATCCAGCCCAAACACTCGCGCCGCCGCTGCCGCCGCCCCGAACGCGCCGCACGTGGCGGTGGGATGATACCCACGGTCGTAATGCTCTGCCGCCGGCAGCGCGAGTGCGACCCGGCACGTCATCTCATACCCGGCGATAATCCCGGCCAGCACATCGGCGCCCGAGGCGCCAACCATTTCACCCGCCGCCAGCGCCGCCGGGATCACGGGCGCGCCTGGATGCAACGACCCGGCGGCATGCGTGTCGTCGAAATCCAGCGAGTGCGCCAACGCCCCATTCAGGAACGCAGCCCCGGCGGGGGTATAACGCGCCGCATCGCCAAACACGCCCGAGTTCCCCGAAGCCATCCCCATCGCCCGCGCCGCCGCCAGGAAAGACGCCGTGCTCTCCGCATCATGACGCGCTCGGACGATATTCCCGACCAGATCCAGTACCAGGAAACGTGCCCGGTTGACGACCTCGGGCGGCACGGCATCCAGCCGGATACCGGCGGTGAATGCGGACAGGGTGGCGGTCACGCCCATGGCTTGGTTCCTCCTGACGACTTGCCGGTAGTCTGTCGGATATGGGACAGAAGGCCAAGGCCATACGCAGGCACCGCGGCTCTTCCCCTTAGGTAAACTCATGACAGACTATGTGGCGCTGCTCCGCGCGGTGAACGTCGGCGGGCGAGGCATCCTCAAAATGGAGGACTTGCAGGCGATCTGCGTCGCCCGAGGCCTGGAAAACGTCCGGACCCAGGGTCAAAGCGGCAACGTCCTGTTCCAAAGCGACCGCACCGAACGATCCCTGAAGCAGGAGCTTGAACGCGCGGCCACCGACAAGATGGGAAGAACCGTCGGCGTTCTGATCCGCACCATGCCCGAACTCCGGGCGGCCTTGAACGCAAATCCCTTCCGCATGGCCGACCCCTCGCTCGTCGGGGTGATCTTCCTGCCCAAAGCCTTGCCGACCAGGCTGCTGACCGAACTCGCGCTAGAGGGTCCGGAAGACGTCCAAATGATTGGCCGCGAGGTGTTCGTCCACTACCCCGACGGCATGGGACGCTCGAAGCTGAAACTCCCCTTCGCCGCGGACGGCACGACCCGCAACCTGAACACCATCGCCAAAATACTCGCCATGGCCGGGGCCTGAACAACGATCTCCCCCTCCCGCATGGCGAAACCGCGCGTCTGCTGATACACGCCGCCGCCATGACCACGAAGCGCTCCGACCGCACCTTCGAACTGCTCCGCCGCCTGTGGCGGGAGCATCTGATCCACCACAAGGCCCGCCTGCTTCTGGTGACGGCGCTGACCCTGCTGATGGCAGGCACCACGGCGCTGTATCCGGTGGTCATCAACCACGCCTTCGACATGTTCACCGCCCATGACCAGCGGATTCTCTATCAAATCCCGGCGCTGGTGATCTTCGTCACCGGCGTGAAGGCCATCGCGCAGTATTTCCAGAACGTGCAGGTCCAGCAGGTCGTCCTGCTCGTGATCCGTGAGCTGCAAGGCCGCATGTTCGCCCACCTGACGCGCGCCGACCTCGCCCGCATGGCGCGCGAGGCGCCCGCCCAGCTCGCCGCCCACTTCACCACCGACGCCGCCACGATCCGCGAGGCGCTGACAAAGGCCGTCAACGGCGTCGCCGACGTCATCACCGTCATCGGCCTCGTCGGCAGCATGATCTACCTGAACTGGCTGCTCTCGCTGATCGCCGCCGCCATGTATCCGCTGGCGATCATGCCGATCGAGCGCATCGGCCGGCGGGTCCGCAAGGCCTCCGGCGGCATGCAGGAACGCGTCGGCGCGACCGCCGCCCTGCTGAACGAGAGCTTCGCCCAGGCCCGCACCGTCCGCGCCTATCGGCTGGAGGCGCAGGAAAGTCGCCGGGCGGAAGCCGCCTTCGCGGACCTTTACAAATCCCTTCTGCGAATGACCAAAAGCCGCTCCCGCGTCGAACCGGTCCTGGAGGTTCTGGGCGGCGCCGCCGTCGCCGCCGTCATTGGGTTCGAGGGCTGGCGCGCCGCCGTCAGCGACCACGCCCTGGGCGATTTCACCGGCTTCGTTGCCGCCCTGCTGATCGCCGCCCGCCCATTGCGCGCCCTCGGTTCGCTGAATGCCGCGCTGCAAGAGGGCCTCGCCGGCATGGTACGCGTCTTCACCATCATCGACGAGCAACCGACGATCAAGGACAACCCGGGCGCCACGCCGCTCCCCGTCGGTCTAGGCCACGTCGAGTTCGATGACGTCCGCTTCGTCTATCCCGATGGCCGCGAGGGCCTGCGTGGCCTGTCGTTCGAGGCACTGCCCGGCACCACCGTCGCCTTGGTCGGTCCGTCCGGCGGCGGCAAGTCAACCGCATTGTCGATGATCCCAAGGTTGCAGGACGCAACCGCCGGTGCCGTGCGCGTCGATGGGGCCGACATCCGCATCGTCACCCTCGCCAGCCTGCGCGATTCCATCGCCTATGTCGGCCAGGACGCCCTGCTGTTCGACGACACCGTGGCCGCGAACATCGGTATGGGCCGCCCTACGGCCTCGCGCGCGGAAATCGAGACCGCCGCCGAGGCCGCCGCCGCCGCCGGATTCATCGCGGCCCTGCCGTTGGGCTACGAAACTATCGTCGGCCCCGGTGGTCAGCGCCTCTCCGGCGGCCAGCGCCAGCGCGTTTCCCTCGCTCGGGCGCTCCTCCGCAATCCCCGCATCCTACTGCTGGATGAGGCTACCAGCGCGCTCGACACCGAAAGCGAGGCCGCCGTCCAAACCGCCCTGGCGGCGCTGAGAAAGGGCCGGACCACCATCGTCATTGCCCACCGCCTGTCCACCGTCCGCGACGCCGACCTGGTCGTCGCGCTGGCCGATGGTCGCGCCCAGGAAAGCGGCACCCACGCCCAACTGATGGATCAAGACGGACTGTATGCCCGCCTTGTCCGCAGTCAGAGCCTGCTGGGGGCGTAACCGGGGCCGGAGCAGAGCGTTCTCTTTCCTTTCTCGTTATGGTCGGGCATGTCCGGCCATCTGCGCACGGACCACAGGCGCACCGGCGACCGTGCAAAAGACCCGCCCACGACGGGAGAGTGAAGGCTACCGCGAGGAAGCCACCGCAACTGAAACCAATTTGTAAATCCGCTCGTGCCTCAATGCCGGTAGTTCGCAACCGAACCCGGGTATTCAGCGCATCATGATCAGCCTGTTTCAATCAGACGCAAACCCCGGAGTCTTCGGCTTCACCAGGGACGCGACGGGCCAAAACCTTCCGGCGCGCTTTGCACCCTGGCGGAAAAATCCACGGGCGGGATCGTTGTTTCTGGGTGCCGGTGAATCGTCCGCCCAGGTTGGCACCGGCGACCCGGTTATCCGCGCCGTGGAGACCCAGGGGTACTATCTGGTGGGCACGCCACCCCGGCAGGCGCGTTACCGTCACTGGTAACATGCCGCCTCAGTTGAACGACATTCCGCCCGACAGCGCGACCGTCTGTCCGGTCATGTATCCGTTCCCAATCAGCATCATCACGACCTGTGCCACCTCGTCGCTGGTGCCGAAGCGACCCAGCGGGATCCTCGCGGGGGAAGAGGCAAGGCCGGACTTCACCATATCCGTCTCGATCAACGACGGCGCCACGGCGTTTACGGTGATCCCCTGCTTGACCAGCCGGGCGGCATAGCCTCGGGTCAAGCCCTCCATCCCGGCCTTGGACGCATTGTAGTGCAGCCCGACGCCGCCAGCCCCACGCGCCGCGCCCGATGAGATGTTGACGATCCGCCCCCATGCCTGCGCCCGCATATGCGGCAGCACCGCCTGGGTGCAGAGGAACGCGGATTTCAGGTTCACCGCGATGGTCTGGTCGAAATCCGCTTCGGTCAGGTCGTCGATCCCGCGGATCAGCGCGATACCGGCGTTGTTGATCAGAATGTCGATCGGCCCAAGCTCGGCTTCCACCTTCGCGGTCATGGCCGCAACCGCTTCGCCCTTGGACACATCCGCCGCCACGGTGATTGCGCGGCGCCCCATGGCGCGAACCGACGCCGCTACGTTTTCCGCGTCGCTACCGCGTTCCCGGTAGTTGATGGCGATATCGGCACCTGCGTCGGCCAACGCCAGCGCGATAGCCGCCCCGATGCCGCGCGATCCACCAGTAACGAGGGCAATGCGGCCTTTGAGATCGACTGTCATAACGCCTCCCGAACGTATCGCCGCGGCGAGGCGGTCGATTTGATAATGGCTATACTGGGTGGGGGGCTGCTCCTTTGGGATAGGGGGCGCTGAAGCGAAGCAGGTAAGTGGACACGAAGTCTCACGGAGTGCGCACGAAATTCCACAAAGGAAATGATCGGGTGCGTGTCGCCGGTGACCATCATTTTCGCACCCACCGAAATGGCCTGGGCCACCTCACTCGGGCGACGTTTTCTCAGTGAGACTTCTTGTCCACTTGTCCCTTTGATAACCCCCAACTCACCGAGGCCCATAAGTCTTAAACCGCTCCCGCGCCGCCGCCATCTCCTCCGCCGTCAGCAGCCGAGGCGTTCCCGCCGACAATGCCATCAGATACTGCCGGCACAGCGTCTCCAACAATACAGCCCGCCCCAACGCCGCCCTCGCCGACCCCGCGCAAACGATCATCCCATGATTGCCTAGCAGGCACGCCGTCCGCCCCCGGATCGCCTCCGCCGCATGATCCGCCAGCGCTGGAGTTCCGAACGTGACGTAAGGCGCGCAGCGGACATCGACCCCGCCGAACCGCACGACCATGTAATGAAATGCCGGCAGCCCCGACCCAAGACATGCCAGGGCGGTACAGGCATCGGCATGCGTATGAACCACGAAAGCCGCATCCGGACATTCCCGGTAAACCGCCGCGTGCAGCGCCCACTCGCTGGATGGAATGCCGCCGCCGTCGGCCACCACCCCGTCCATCGAAACATCCACCAGCGTGAAGTCCGCCGCCGGATCGCCGCCGGACGGGGTGATCACCATCCCCGCCGGCAACCGAGCACTCACGTTCCCCGAACTGCCGACGATCAGTCCCCGATCAGACAGAGACCGATACAGCCAGGAAACGTCCTCGCGCATCAGATCAGGAACACGCCTTTGCCGTCCGACTGCTTGTCGAACAGCTTGTACGCCTGATCCGCCTGATCCAGCGTCCAGCGGTGGGTGAACAGCTTGTCAACATCGACGTTCCGCTCCACGCAGAAATCCGCGCACTCCGCCTGGATGATGTTGGAGAACGTCCACGACGCCACCAGCGTCATTTGCCGCCGCAGCAGGTTCGGACTGACGTCGATATGCACGTCGCCGCCTTCACCCACGAAGCACATCGTCCCCCACACCTTGGTGGATTGGATCGCCTGCAACCGCGCGCCGGGATTGGACGAGGTATCCAGCGTCAGGTCGGCATACTTGCCGTGCGTCAGCTCCTTGATCGCCCCGACCGGATCGTTCGACCCCGGATTGACCACCTCATCGGCACCAAATTCCTTCGCCCGCTCCAGCCGTTGCGCATTGACATCCAACGCAATGACCTTCGCGCCCATCGCCTTGGCGAACTGCGTCGCCGCCAGCCCGACTGGCCCCTGACCGAAGATCGCGATGGTATCGCGGCCCGAGATGTTCATCCGCCGCAGCGCCCCGTACGCCGTTCCAGACCCGCAAGCGATCGCCGCGCCGGCCGAGAAAGACAGTTCCTCGCGCAGCGGCACCAGCGTGTTGGCCGGCACCGCCATGAACTTCGCATGCCCGCCATGGGCGTTGTTGCCATACACTTTAACCGGCACTTCCTGGCAAAGTTGCTGCCAGCCGGATTTGCAATGACCGCACTGGGTGCAGCCCTGGTAATGGTGCACCATTACCCGCTGGCCGATATGGGCCTCGGCCGGCAGCACGTCCGGCCCGATGGCGACTACCACGCCGCAAGGCTCATGCCCGCCGATCGTCGGGTTCGGATTGGCCGGCAGCCCGGTGCCCGCCCGCGCTTGTCCCCGGGGCCGCCGATACTGATGCAAGTCCGACCCGCACATGCCGGAGGCCTTCATCTCCAGCACCACCTCACCCGGCCCGGGCGTGGGGTCCGGGAACGTCATCAGTTCCAGTTCGCGTTCACCGGTAAATACGACACCTTGCATGGGTTTCCTCCGACTTCTTGAATCTGCCCGACACTCTAATCCCATTTTCACCCAGGGGAACCGGGGAATGGATTCGGCACCCCCTCACCGAACCGCCGGCTGACAACCGTGATCTCGGTCTTCGGCGATGTCCTGGAGACCCGGGTTTGCCTGGAGTCGGTCGTGCGGACGCGGTGTCCCGACGTCGGCGCGGTCATGATCGTCAATGACAATCCCGGCGACCGGGCGATCAGCTTCCTCCCGCAGGGGCGTCGTATTCCCATTCCCAATCGACATCGCGAACGTGGCTTCCCTGCTTCAGGGCATATACCAGCGAAACTCACGATCGCCCGCGGTCATCGTGCCGCGGAGACGGGCCCAAAGCGATCGCACCGGCGGCGCCATCCCGGCGCCGCGGAACCGTCACCCGGTGGAAGCCGCGACGGCCAACAGCGCCTCGATACGGTCGATTAGCTGCGCTTCCGTGACTGGTTTGCGCATCAGGGTGAAAGTGCCGTTCAGCGAACCGCCGACCGCCATCTGCGCGCCGTGACCGGCGTAGCCAGTCAAGAGAATTGCTGGCAGATCGGGACGGTGCTTCCGTGCCTTGCGGATCAGCGCCAGACCGTCCATCCCGGGCATCGAAAGGTCGGTAACGAGCACGTCGATCGCGGTGCCGGAGGCGATGATCCCCAGCGCCTCCTGTCCATCGCCGGCGACCAGCACCGTGTAGCCCGCGTCCCCCAGCGATATCGCCAGCGTTTCACGGACCATCGCCTCGTCGTCCACGACCAGGACAGACTTCGCCGCGTCCTGCGGCCGCGAACCAGCCGGCCCCGCACTCCTTGCGGACATCGCCCGCGCGGTCGCCGGCAGCCATAGGTGAACCGATGTCCCGTGCCCCTGAGCGCTTTCGATCCACAAGGCGCCGCCACTCTGTTCGGCGAACCCCTTGGCCATCGAAAGTCCCAGGCCGGTCCCCTGGCCGGGTGGCTTGGTCGAGAAAAACGGCTCCTGGGCCCGTGTCAGCGTCGTTTCATCCATGCCGGTTCCGGTGTCGCTCACGGTGATCCTGACATACCGCCCTGGTTGCAAATCCGCCGCGGGCACGGAACCCGGTTCCACAACCTCTTCTTTCGCGGTGAAGGTCAGAGTGCCGCCCTCGGGCATCGCATCCCGTGCGTTGGTCGCCAGATTGACCAGCACGGTCTCCAGTTGCCCCTTGTCTGCCAGCAACGGTGGCAGATCGTCCGCCAGATGCAGCCCGACCGCGACCGGGCTGCCTAACGTGTGACTCAGAACATCGCGCAAGCCCGACAGCAAGTCGGCCAGCTCCACCGGTTCCGCCCGCAACTCACCCCGCCGGGCGAATGCGAGCAAACGCCGCGTGATCGACGTCCCCCGTTCGGTCGCGTCAAGGATCATCCGGGCGAACCGGCCCACGCTGTCGGGGTCGGCTGCGCGTTTGACGATCAAGCTGGCGCCGCCTTGAACAGCTTGCAGGATGTTGTTGAAATCGTGCGCGATTCCGCCCGCCAACTGGCCCAGCACCTGCATCCGTTCCGCGTGCGCGGCCCGCGCCTGAGCCGCCGCCAGCGCCACCTCGTTCGCTTTCCTGGCCGTGATGTCGGTAAAGGTCCAGACAATTCCGCCATCTGGCAGGCCTTGGGTCCGAACCTCCAGCACGGTTCCATTGGGCCGCGTCCGCTCATAGGTATAATTTGGCACGGGCGCGTCGAAGCCGCGCGCTACCCTGGCCTTCGCGTCGTCAAGGTCGGTGCCATCGCCGAATTCTCGTTGCGCGAACTGCCAGTCCAGAATCTGCCGAAGCGTCGGCTTCGACTCGGCCAAAAATCTGCGCGGCAGGCCGAGCAGATCGATAAACCGCTGGTTCATGACCTGGACGTAACCCTGGGCATCGACCATCGCGATTCCCTGCGACATGGTTTCCAACGTCGTGGACAGCATCTGACGCGATGCCAGCAAGGAGTGGCGCTGCCTCGCCATGACCAGTCCGGCCGCGACGCTGGCGATGGAAAGCACGGCGCCGATCGCGAGGTACAGCCGCTCGTTCCGCGTGTACGGCGCGAAGATGTCCGCGGCCGACAAACCCACGGCGACCACGAGCGGGTACCGTTCGATCCGGCGGGAACTGTAAATCCGGTCCACCCCGTCGATCGAGCTGACGGCTCGATGGCTGCCGCCAGCCGTCCCCTGTAGCATACGAATTCTCGTTTCTGCCGGCACATCGCCGCCGAGCAGGGCTGGTCGTGCCGGAACCCGGGTGAGAACAACCCCGGTGGTCGTCGTCAGCATGATCACACCGTTGCCGATAGAGATCGACTCATAGAACCGCGAGAGGGAGGAAGGATCGAGTGAAACCACCATGATTCCACCGAAGCTGCCATCGGGTGCCACCAGCTTCCGGACAAACTCAATCTCCCATTGGTGGGAAACACGACCCATCACCGGCCTGCTGATGATCAGTTTGTCGCCGATGCTGTTCTGTTGGGCCAGGAAATGCGCCCGGTTCGCGATGTTGATGTCGCCGACGACCGGCCCGGGGTTGGCCCACAGAATGCGTCCGTTGCGATCCGCCAGGGACATTCGGACGTGCAAATCGTTCAGGAAGCCCCGCCCATTGGCCCAGGAGCCGGAGCCGTTGATGAAACCGTCCGGGTCGTGCTGATACGCGTCGCGCAGGAATAACAAGGTCTGATCGACAGACTCGACCGTCCGGGTGATATTCTCGTCGAACGCGCGCGCCAGGTTCGTGGTGTCCGCCGACGCTTCCTCCTCCGCGGCCCGGTAATCGTGCCACAGGTTGAACCCGATGCCGGCCCACAGCAGGCCAATCGCCAAGCCAATCAGCGACAGGTGCCAAATATAGGCGCCGCCACCTTGACGGATCTTATAGATCAAAGCCTTCCTCGACCAACGGTGTCTGTCCGACTGTGGCCATACCAGCACCACGATGGCAATCACTATGACGGGGCACAACCAATCGCTAGAACGTGATAGTGGCGATTTCGTGTCTGGCGGGTAGCGGCCTGCTCCCGGATGTGGAACGATGCCGCATCCACAAGCATGTGGATCAATCCACGGCGATAAACGCCGGCTGTCCTTGGAGGGAACCGAGAGTGGCTTCACGTAGAGACTTCCTGACGAAATCGGCTGCGGCCGCTGGCTTGGTGTTCTGCGGCTGCGGCTTGCCAGGTGTGGCCCATGCCGCGCCAGCGCGCCTTCCGGTAACGGTGGCGGGCAAGCGGATCAAAACCATCGACGTCCACTCGCATTGCATGTTCCACGAAGCCGCCGCGCTGATGGGCGAAGAGGGCGCCAAGGCGCTGGTCCCACCGATCGACAATGCAACCGAGGCATTTCTGGTCATCGAACAACGCCTGAAGGCGATGGACGGCCAGGCGGTCGATATGGAGGTCCTGTCGATCAATCCATTCTGGTACGAAAAAGATCGCGACGTGGGCGAGAAGATCGTCAGCATCCAGAACGAGAAGCTGGCCGAACTCGTCGCGTCCAAACCGGATCGTTTCGCCGCATTCGCATCGCTGACCATGCAGGACCCGCAGCTCGCGGCGCAGCAGCTTGAAACCGCGATGAAGAAGCAGGGCATGAAGGGTGCCGCGATCGGCGACCAGGTGGCCGGCGACGAATTCTCCAACCCAAAATTCGACCCGGTGTGGAAGAAAGCCGAGGAACTCGGCGCGACGCTGTTCATCCACCCGCAAGGCGTGCCGGAGCTGAACAAGCGCTGGAAAGGCAACGGCTGGCTGGCCAACACCATCGCCAACCCGCTGGCCACGACGATCGCCCTGCAGCACCTGATCTTCGATGGCTCGTTCGACAAGTTCCCGGGCCTGAAGGTGCTGGCGGCCCACGGCGGCGGCTACCTTGGCTCCTACGCGCCGCGCGACGACCACGCCTGCACGGTCGCGCCGAAAATCTGCGATCCCAACATCAAGTTGAAGAAAAAGCCGACGGAATACCTCAATCAGATCTACTTCGACTCCCTGATCTTCACGCCCGAGGCGCTGCGCCACCTCGTTGCCCAGGTCGGTGCAAGCCAAGTCATGCTTGGCAGTGATTACCCCTATATCTGGGAACTTCATCCCGCCGACCACATCCTGGGCACCACGACCCTCAGCGATAAGCAAAAGGCCGCAATCCTTGGCGGCAACGCCGCCAGGGTTCTGGGGATTAAAGCGTAACGAATCCCTGAAATCGTCATGGTTCGGCACCGTCCGAGCCATGACGCGGGGACGGAACCCCACAACATGCATTGCGAGGCGCGAGGCGGCGCGGCAATCTGATCCACGGCATCGAGTCTGATACCAGCCGCCCGAAGCTTCGACTCTTTTGTCAGTCGGCGGGCGGCTGGTATCC
>DNXO01000072.1 GCA_003506895.1 Acetobacteraceae bacterium
AGAGGCCGACGGCTTCCGTCAAACGGTTCGCTTATTTCGCCCCGTATGGCTTAGGCGGCCGGGCGGGTCTGGCCGGTGCTTTCCCCCGGCCAGGACTGGCTTTCGACGCCGCCATCAGATCGATGGCCTCGCGCGGCGTGGCTTCGCGGCGATCCTGCGTGCCGCCGAACCCGTGCGGCGTGTGACCAACCAACCCGTCGCCGGACGGGATGATCGCCACGGTGCGTTGCCGCTGAGCGATAATGACCCGGGACAGCGCGGTGGTTCGGGATTTGCGAAACCCTTGACCAAATCCGAACGCGCCCCTTCTTCATCGGTCTCGGCATGTTGCGAGACACGCGATG
Organism: Acetobacteraceae bacterium; assembly: GCA_003506895.1. GTDB lineage: Bacteria > Pseudomonadota > Alphaproteobacteria > Acetobacterales > Acetobacteraceae > Rhodopila. The sequence goes on from DNXO01000072.1 coordinate 345, forward strand.
GTCCGTTGGGGGGTGATCGGATGAAAGTGCGGGCCGCTGCGGCCGCGCACGACGCTGTGAAGGGCGATGGGGCAGGATACCATGATGGACTGCAACGCCGGCCCGGCGAGCTGGTTTTTTGACCTGCCGCGAACTCTCTCTAGAGTGTGGCACTGACAAGAAAATGTTCGCCTGAGCGGATCGCATCATCCCCCACTGCGTTAGGCTCCTCCGGAGGATACGAATGGACGACATTGGACTGTATCGGGAACCATCCCGCGTGGACGATCTATCCGTTCGGTTCCGTGCGGTGCGCGCGGCGATGGAAACATTGGTCGCTGAACTGACCGAAGAGGATCAATGCGTTCAATCGATGCCAGACGCCAGCCCGGCGAAGTGGCACCGGGCGCATGTCACATGGTTTTTCGAGCAGTTTGTGCTGGTGCCGCACGTCCCCGGCTACAAGGTGTTCGACCCGACATTCGGCTTCCTGTTCAACTCGTATTATGAGGCTGTCGGCCCGCGCCATCCCCGTCCGTCGCGTGGGCTGCTGACACGGCCAGCGGCCGATGTGATTTCCCGGTACCGGCGCCATGTCGATGCCGCGATGCAGACCGCGATCCCTGGTCTGTCACCGGACATTCGCGACGTTGTCGAGCTGGGCCTGCATCATGAGCAGCAACATCAGGAGCTGCTGGTAACCGACATGCTGCATGCCTTTGCAGCCCATCCATTTTGCCCGGCGATGAGCCCGGGTTGGCAAGAGCCAGACGCGGACGCGGCCACCGATTTTGTCGGCTTCGGCGGCGGCCTGTGCGCTGCCGGACACGAGGGGTCGGGATTCTGCTTTGACAATGAGACACCGCGCCATCCGGTGTATCTACAGCCGTTCGCGCTCGCATCCCGCCTTGTCCGCAACCGGGACTGGCTGGGATTCATCAAGGACAAGGGTTACCAAACGGCGTCGCTCTGGATGTCCGATGGCTGGGCGACCGTGCAAGAAGCCGGGTGGACCACGCCGCTGCATTGGCGCCCCGTTGACGGTGGCTGGGTCCAGGCCGGGCCGGGCGGGCTCCAGCCCCTGAACCCCGACGCGCCGGTGCGGCACATCAGTTGGTATGAAGCCGACGCGTTCGCACGATGGAGCGGCAATCGTCTGCCGACTGAATTTGAGTGGGAGGTCGCCAGCGCCAGCCCATCGATGCACGAAATGACGGGCCATGTCTGGCAATGGACCGAAAGCGCCTACCGGCCTTACCCGAACTACCGTGCCGCACCCGGCGCGATCGGCGAATACAACGGTAAGTTCATGATCAACCAGATGGTTCTGCGTGGCGGGTCCGCGGCCACGCCGGCTGGGCACACCAGGCCGACCTACCGGAACTTCTTCCACCCCGATAAGCGGTGGCAGTTCAGCGGGCTGCGTCTGGCGAAAGACCTGTAACAGGAGATCAATGTGCCAAACGATACCGGCTTTTTCCCGCGGGCTGCGCGGGCGGATATCCTCGCGGCCGCATTGCCGGGATTGATGGCCACGCCGAAGACGCTGCCCGCCATGCTGTTCTACGATGAAGAGGGTTGCCGGCTGTTCTACGAGATCACCAAACTGCCGGAGTATTACCTTACCAGAACAGAGATGGCGCTGCTGCCGTCCATTCTGCCGGACATCCTACCGACCGGCCTAAAGGATGGCGTACTGGTCGAGTTCGGCGGCAGCGATGAATCCAAGGCGCGACTTTTGCTGGACCGGCCGAATCGGCCGTTCTCGACCTACGTGCCGATCGATGTCGCGGCCGGATCGCTGGATGCGATGTCCACCCGGATGGCGCGGACTCACCCCTGGTTGAAAGTTCTTCCCGTCGTCGCGGACTTTATGCTGCCGCTTCGCCTGCCGGCCCTGGGGGGCTGTCCGATGGGATTTTTCCCGGGTTCGACCATTGGCAATCTCAGCCCCTCGGACGCCACCGGGTTCCTGCGTGCGGCCCGGCGGTCGCTGGGTAAAGGCGCACGGTTCCTGCTGGGCGCCGACCTGCGGAAAAGCCCGAAGGTCCTGCTACCGGCCTACAACGATCTCGCGGGGGTGACAGCCGCGTTCAACCTTAATCTGCTCCGCAGGTTGAACCGAGAGGCCGGCGCCGATTTTGATCTGGGGGCGTTCCAGCATAACGCGGTCTGGAACGATGGCGAAAGCCGGATCGAGATGCACTTAATCTCCACGCGCGATCAGGCCGTTCGGTTAGGGGGAAAGATCATCCTTTTTCAGGAGGGAGAGTCGATTCATACGGAAAACAGTTACAAACACCGGCCGGAAACACTGGTTCAAATCGCCAGTGAAGCCGGGTGGGAAATTCTGGAGGTGTTCAAGGATCACGCCGGCTTGTTCGGAGTGTTTCTGTTCCAGGGGTAAGGGCCCCGTGTCCGGATCAAGCCGGGCCCGGGACCATGCGGTTTTATGCCGCCATTTTTGTCTGGTCGCCGACCAGGAACGCGCGAAGGTGCAGACGGGCGCGATGTACCCGACTTTTCAGGGTGCCGATCGCGCATCCGGTTTGTTCGGCGGCATCCTCATACGATTTTTCCTGAAGCACGATCATCAACAGGGCTTCACGCTGGTCCGGCGGCAGGCGATCCAGCGCCCAGCCGAGTTCGCGAAGCGCGGTGCGGTCTTCATGCGCGGCGGCAACGGCTACTTCCGGCACATTTTCCATGTCGGTAAACTCGCGCTTGCTGCGAATGCTGCTGATGAAGTGGTTGATCATGATGCGATGGACCCATGCCGAAAAATTCGTTCCGGGAATGAAGCAATCCTGGGCAACCAGGGCCTTCGTGGCGACATCCTGCGTCAAATCGTCGGCCGCGGCCCGATTTCGCGTTAAAGCCAAGGCCCAAACACGCATTTTTGGCATAAAGGAAATAAGCTGGTCGTGAAATTCCTGCGGCATCGGAAAAAGCCTCCTGATCATTCAATCGCGGCTAGTGATTGACACCTGTGGCTCGGAAGGCTGGTCTGCAAGTCATCTGACATGACGGTGATGGTTAGGTTGCGTTACATTTTACGTTAACTGAAACAATACTGAATCCGTCACGGGATCGGTCCGCGAACACGGGGACGTTCATTGTCCGGACGGCGTGTGTGTCGCATGTGTGGCTGTGAACTGAACCTTCTTGGGTGATTATCGTGCGCTTTGCCGTCTCGGCCGTGGCAGCCGTGTCCGGCCTGTTTCTTCTCGGCCTCGCTTTTTATGGGCAACCCGCCGTTTATCTGCGGCAGGCGCGGGACCAATGGAATGTCATAATGGATCGGCCGGCCGAGGACCCCGCCCAGGAGCCGGCGGCGGATCCCAATGCGGATCGGGCCGCCCGGCTGCAGCAAGAAGTCGCCCGTCTGCGGGAGGAACTCGCGGTCAGTCAACAGGCCGCTTCAAAACCGGAGGCGCCCGCGATCCCCGCGCCGATCGAACCTGTTGCTCCGCCGAAGCCACCTGAAACCGCTGCAGCCCCGCCGGCCCCCGTTCCCGCCCCGGCCCCGGCGGCTCCGCCTCCCACCCCGGCGCCGATCCGCGAGGAACCGAAGGCCCAGGCCGCGGCCGAACCGCAGCCGATCATGCCCGAACCGCCGATGTCAAAGCAGCCACCATCGCAAGCCATCGAGGTTCCGGAACGCCCCGTGGCAGCCGTCGAACCACGGCCAGTCAAGGTAGAACCGCCGAAACCGCCACCGTCGGTGCCCGCGAAGCCCGTGGTCGCGCAACGTCCTGTTCCGGCGCCTCCCGTGCTGCCACAATCGCCGCCTCGGCAAGAGGCCGATGACACCCAATCCGTACTCGCCCGGTTGCGTCAGGGCACCGTGCCCCCGCAGGTGGAAACCGCACCACTACGGGACACGACGCCATCCGCCCCGTCGCTGTCCGCCCCGTCGCTGTCCGCCCCGTCGTCATCCGCCCCGTCGCCATCACTGCCGGGGCTGGTCGCTGCCCGGGCCGCGCTCTCCAGCGGCCGGGTAGAGAGCGCGAGGCGGCTGCTACAGGAGGTGCAGTTGCAACTGGTGTTCCGGCCCGTGACCCCTGATGGCGATCCCACGCCCAGCGCGGGGCGGGGGGCCGCGAACGTGGCGCACGCGCTGGACGCGTTAAGCGCGAACGACATCGGGCTTGCACAACGATATGTCGCGGTCGCCGTGGATGATCTGTCCGGCAAGCAAACGAGCCCGCCAATCCAGCAATCGGTCCGGCGCGGGTCGGGATATGCGCCGGCGTACCCGCCGCGATAAATCACGAAACACTTGACGCCACTGTTACGTAACGGGCGTCTATACTACGATGATGTTCCGCGGCTTTGCGCTTGGCACGACGTTTGCTGAGTAATATCGGTGACCACTTCACGAGGTTTCCGCGATGCTCTCGGCTTGACCGTCCGCATGCATGTCAGGGCATTGCCAACGCGAACTCCCACCATTTCGACAAGGGTTCAAAACATGAGCGTCACTATAGTAAATAATCGTAATGAAACCCGTCGTGGCCGGTTGACCGGGTCAGTGGCGCTCGCCACCATCGCCGTGTTGGCGGCCTGTTCGCCTGTACCAACTTTGCCACCCGCACCGCTGGAACCGGAACCGACGACGGTGTCGACGACCGCGCTGCCGGCGTATCGCATTCAAATCGGCGACGTCCTTGACGTCCGCTTGCTGCTGAACCCCGAACTGAACGAGGAAGTCACCGTTCGTCCGGATGGGCACATCTCCACCACGGCGGTTTCGGATGCCCTGGCCTATGGACGGACACCGGCGGAACTCGCTGACACATTGCGCGCTGTATATGCACGTGACCTGCAAAAGCCGCGCCTGACGGTCGAGGTCAAGTCGTTCGCGCCAACTCGCGTCTATGTCGGCGGCGAAGTGACGACCCCGGGTGAATTCATTACCGTCGGACCGACGCTGACTCTGTCGCAGGCGATTGCGCGTGCGGGCGGCACCAAGCTCAGCAGCGATGACACCTCGGTGTTCGTGATCCGTCGCGGGGCGGACGACAAGCCCCAGTTCCTGTCCACCAAATGGAAGGCGGTTCGCCAGGGACAGGATCCGAATGCGGACATCAGGCTGGCGCCGTACGATGTCGTTTACGTACCCAAGTTGGGCATCGCCGAGGTCTACCAGTTCTACAACCAGTATATCGGTCAGTTCGCCAATCCCAGCTTTGGGTTCTCTTATCTGTTGAACAACCAAGCTGCTGGTGGTGTCGTCACCACGGTGGCGCCTGCTGTCAAATAGCCTAATAACGGCGCCGGGAAACCGGCGCCGTTTCAGGACAAAGCCAGGGGCGTAGTGGCATGACCGCGTTGGTGCATGAATTTGTTCGGTCCAGTCCAGCGTATGATGGGCTCTGTTTCGAAGAACAGGTGCTTCTGGCCGATTGGTTGTCGAGAACCCTGCATGTCGATGCGGTTATCGACTTTTCGGACCGGCCCTGGAACATAGACGGTGCCGGTCCGGTTTTCGGTGTATTCCGAAAGTGCAACGAGAACGCGTCCTGGTTGATTGTGCGAAGTGGGACGGAATGGGGCCTCGCGAGTTGCGACGATGGTTCAGTCTCGCAGGCCTCTATGTCCCTGACTGATGTCCTGGCTTCAATCGAAGCGGCGATGTGATATCAGCCGCCCGAAGCTTCGGCTCTTTTGTCAGTCGGCGAGCGGCTGGTATCCTATGGATTTGCCGCGCGGCCGTCCCACTAAGCCCGCGCGCATACCAGCCGGCCCCGGTGTCAATGCGCGTGCTGGGGCCGCTTGGCGACGGGGGCTTCGGCGAGGCCGCGTTTCAGGACGATGCCGTGACGACGCAGCATCCGGTATAATGTTACGCGCGATACACGCAAGGCATCGGCGGTGGAGGTGATGTTTTCACCCGTCCGTTCCAATGTTTCGAGCAGTGACGCGCGTTCCTCCGGGGACCCGGGCTTCGGCACGCCCGGGACCGGTGTCCCGTCGGCATGGTCATCCAACCCGATCAGTATCGTTGCGTCGATCAGCGGGCCGTCGCCGACCACGACCGCTCGGCGGACCACCGACATCAGTTCCCGGACATTGCCCGGCCAGCGATGGCGCCTCAAAGCGCTCGTGGCGTCCGGAGTAAAGCCCTCCACCTCGCGGTTGAAGTCGCGCCGGGCGATACGGAGAAAGTGGTAGGCAAGCGGGATGATGTCGTCGGGGCGATCGCGCAAAGGCGGGATTGGCAGCGTCAGGACATTCAGCCGGTAGAACAGATCTTCCCGGAAGCGCCCCTCGGCGATGGCCTGCGCCAGCCGCACGTTCGTCGCGGAGACGATACGGACGTTCAGGGCGATCGTTTCACGGCCGCCGACACGGCGGATTTGGCCCTCCTGCAGAAAACGCAGCAGGTGGCCTTGCAGGTCGATCGGCATGTCGCCGATTTCATCCAGGAACAATGTGCCGCCGTTGGCGAACTCGATCTGGCCCAGGCTGCGAGCGGCCGCGCCGGTGAATGCGCCTTTCTCGTACCCGAACAGTTCCGAGGCGACGAGGCCGGGCGGGATCGCGGCGCAATTCAACGCCACGAACGGCCCATGGGACCGTCGTGAGCCGTCATGAATGGCCCGTGCGAGCAGTTCCTTGCCGGTACCGCTTTCGCCCGTGATCAGGACGGGTTCGTCGGTTTGTTCGAACCGCCGCACCAGCGCCGCGATATGGCGCATGGCCGGGCTGTCGCCAATGATCGCGGGCGGTTCATTGCGCGGCGGATCCTTGCGGGAGTCAACGGTTTCATACAGCCGGCCCAGCAGTGTCGGGTCCTCGGCGGCACGCTCCATCAGAAGGCGTGCCAGCCGTTGCGCCGGTATGCGTGCCAGGTCGTCAACGCTGACGCTCGCGCCTGCGATGTCCTCGACGCATGGCGGGAGGTGTGTTTCCGGAAAAAAGGGCCGGCTTTCGGACATCCTGGATCGTTTCCATGTGCGAGGTGAACGACGCCTGTTTCGTCACGTGACGTGTTATCGCAAACCTCTCGCTGGCGGGATCACGACCGCGTGCCACGCCATCATCAGAAGGGGAGCGTGACAATCTCGCCGCCAGGGCCGGCCGACGCGGACGGGCAACACGCCGGGATAATCGAAATCAGGCCCATCCGCCGCCAGAAACCGTTATGTAATCAATATTATGGCATCGCCCCGCCGATCGATTGTTCTGGCTACGGGTACTCGTTCGCGTGTAGAGGGCCGCCGCATGCGTTGGTTGATGCTTGTTCCATTTTTGTTTGCCTCGCCTTCCTGGGCGTTCGAGCCGGCTTCGCCGACGGCATCGCGAACCGTCGCAATGCGCCCGGTTGGTGCGTTGACGGTTGCGCCGCGCCCGATGCAGCCGGTCGCGGCCGATCCGGCGACGTTATGTGAGACGGCGGCAACGACCGCGGAGTATGTTGGCCGGCTGCCACCGCGGTTGCTGGCCGCGATCGGTGTCACCGAAACGGGGCGGGTCGATCCCGATACCGGGCGGCTGCGGCCCTGGCCTTGGACGATCAATGCCGAGGGGGTGGGGCAGTTCTTCCAGACGCGCCAGCAGGCGATCGCCGCGGTGAACGCGCTGCGGGCGCGTGGGGTTCAGTCGATCGATGTCGGCTGCATGCAGGTCAACTTGATGTATCACCCGGACGCGTTCGCCTCGCTGGAGGAAGCGTTCGATCCGCGGGTGAACGCCATTTATGCCGCGAAGTTCCTGAACGCACTGTATGCCGAGGCGAAGGACTGGGCGCATGCGATCGCGGCGTATCATTCCGAGACGCCCGCGTTAGGCGATGCATACCGGGTTTTGGTGATGGCTCGCTGGCAGAACGGGGATTTGCGCGCGGCGGCGCCGGTCGGCGCACAGTATCAGGATTTCGCCCCGCACACGGACGCATACGGCGCGTTCGCACCGAGCGGTTCGGTTTACCGGTCGTTTAGTGGGGCGACAGGGCGGTAGGATTCCGTTGGCGGCAACGCCGGATAACCGCCGGCGGATCACGGTAGATCAGGTCAGCGCCAGCATCACCACGCCGGCGCAGATCAGTGCCAGCGCGCCCAAATGCATGGCACCGAGCGGTTCGGCGAAGGCGAAGTGGCCGATCAGGGCGGCCGCGACGTACGAGATCGCGGTACAGGGAAGGGCGACCGACATTGGGATCCGCCGCAGTGCGACGATGTAGAGCAGCGCGGCGCCCCCATAGAGGCAGAGGCCGATCATCGTCCGCATGTCGAACAATTGTGCCACGAACGAGGACGCGCCGGCGCCGGCTTTCAGAAGCGTCTGGCCCGCCATGCTGGTGACGATCGCCACCGCCAGTACCGCCCAATAGGCGTTCATGCCCGGTCCGAACTGCGCAGGATTTCCCGCACGGTGCCTTGCGGTTTGCCGTTCGCCGACAGGAAGGTGCGGCCGACATACTCGCCCAGCACGCCAAGGATCATCGACTGCACGCCCGCCACCAGCAGCAGCACGGTCATCGTGGAGGCCCAGCCCGAGGGTGTGTTGTGCATGAACAGCGCCTCCCCGATCGTGGCGACAGCACCGATCGCGCCGAGGACCGACATGCCAAGCCCGGCGAAGATCGCCAGCCGCAGCGGGGCCAGCGAGAAGCTGGTGGCAAGATTCAACCAAAGGCGCACGAGGCGCACGAGCGTGTAGTTTGAGCGGCCTTCCAGGCGCGGAAGGTGGCGGACCTGGATCGAGTCGATGCGCTGGGTGACCTGCATGATCAGGCCGTCCACATACGGGTAGGGGCCGCTGTAGCGGGTGACCGCCTGCACGACCATGGCGGACATGCAGCGGAACGAGGACAGGTAAAGGCCCGGCGGCTTGTCCAGCAACTGGTCTGCCACGTGGTTGGCGAAACGGCTGCCCAGATTGCGCCAGCCTTCGTGCTGCTTCACCGCATACCGCGTGTAAACCACGTCCCAGTTGCCTTTGCGGGCATGGTCGTAGAGCTTCACGACCTCCTCCGGCGGGTTCTGCAAATCGTCGTCCATGGTGATGACGTAGTCGCCGCTGACGTGGCGCAGGCCGGTCATGACCGCGTTGTGCTCGCCGTAATTGCGGGCATGTTCGATGTAGATCACTGGGATTCGGGCAGTGGTGAGAAGATCGCGGCAAACATCACCCGAGTTGTCCGGGCTGCCGTCGTTCACCAGCACGACCTCCAGCCCGCCTTCGGGGTCCAGGTCGGAGAGTGCGTCCACCAGTCGCCCAACGGTGGCGGCGCCGCGGTAAACCGGCACGACGATGGACAGTCCGGGCCTGGTTGTCCGGGGCAGGGTGGTTTCGATCAGGGTGACGGTGTCTTTCATGGTCTCTCTGCTATTGCCAGCACCGACCCACCGAAGGGAAGCGAGACGGGCAGGTGCCGTTCAGTTTTTGTGATGGCGTGCAATGTAACATCCAGCCATGGCGGAAACGGGGCGACGTCTGACACAGAGTCGCCACGCGCGAGGATTTTCCGCTGGGCTATCATCAAGGGCAGAAGCAAGCCGTTCCAATAGCCGGTCTGGATGCGTGCGAACCCGGCCTGGCGCAGCAGGGCGGCGGCCGCGCGGGCGGTAAAGCGCCGGGCGTTGTGGACATGGCGGTCGTGGGCGGACATCAGCCATTGGTAGGAGGGCAAATTCAGCACCAACCGGCCGCCGGGCTTCAGCACGCGCCTGAGTTCGGCCAGCGTCGCCGATGGGTCCACGGCGGCGTGGCACAGCACGTCGGCGCTGACCACGGCATCGAAAGCGGCGGCGGCAAAGGGAAGGGCGTTGACGCTGCCCCGCGCGACGAGAGCGGCGGATTTGGCTTTGGCCCTAGCAGCGGCCGTGTGGTCCCATTCCAGTCCGAAGCCTGTCAGGTCGGGACGCTGCCGTTTCAACACAGCCAGGAACCCGCCAGTGCCGCAGCCGGCGTCGAGGATTTGTCCTCGGACTGGCATTAAAGCGTCGAGCAGTCGCTGATGCAGGGCGCGATACCACCACATCCGGCCCTCGGCCTCATCCATCAGAGCGTATTCAGCCGGTTCCATGCGCGGTGATTGCCTTGCGGGCGGTTTGGCCGCAAGTGATAGGTAACAACCGAGGGGAATCGTCTTGTCGCGAGCCGTGGTGGCCGGGCGGGTGCTGACCGATAATGCGGCCGATACGATCCGCGGGATTGGGTTGGTGGCGCTGTCCTATGCGGTGCTCTCCCTGGGGGACGCGTCGGCGAAATGGGCCATCCTGTCCGCCGGAGTCGCCTGGGTGCTGATGTGGCGCGGTCTGTTCGGTTCGGCGGCGATCCTGGCGGTAACCGCCTATCGAGGCGATTCCGGCGGGTGGCGGCGCGTTGTTCCGGTGCGGTGGAAGACGGTCATGCTGCGGGCCGCGCTGTCGTCGTTCACCACCGCCGCATGGTATCTGTCATGGCGGCACATGCAGTTGGCGGACACCTACGCGCTGGGCTTCACCGCCCCGCTGATCATGACCGTGCTGGCGATCCCGATGCTGGGGGAAAAGATCCGCTGGCGGCGGATGCTGTCCACTTTGCTCGGCTTCTGCGGCGTGCTGGTGATGCTGCGTCCGGGCGGCTCGTTATGGAATCCGGCCCTGCCGCTGCTGATGGCCGGCATCGTCAGCATGGCGATCACCCGCATCATGGCCCGCCAGTTGTCGCGCACCGAGACGGCGGAGTGTCAGGCGTTCTGGCTGATGGCCTCGCATGGGCTGGCTGGGTTCTGCATGCTGGCGCTGTATCCGCCCGGGTTGGCGGGATCGGCTGGAATTTGGCTTGTGCTGGCGGGCCTGGGGATTTCCAGCGGGTTGGCCCATTGCGTGTTCACCGTGGCCTATGGACTGGCGCCGGTGTCGGCCCTCGCTCCCTACGAATACACCATGCTGATCTGGGGCGGCGCCGCCGGCTATTTCGTGTTCGGCGAAGTGCCGTCGTGGAGCACGGTGTTCGGGGCGGCGATCGTCGCGGCGGCTGGGCTCTATAACCTGCATCGTGAACGTCTGCGGCGGGGGCAGCAGGGCGCGTAGGCCCTACGCCGAGCATCCCTCATCCCGCAGCAGCTCCATCACCGCATCGGGCGGCACGTCCGAACTGGTGAACGCCTGCCCGATTCCGCGTGCCAGTACGAAGTGCAGCGCCCCGTCGCGCATCTTCTTGTCCCGCCGCATGTGCCCAATCAGCGTCGCCGCCGAAAACCGCCGGTTCAGCATCGACAGATCAGCCGGCAACCCCACCGCCGACACATGCGCGATCACCCGCTCCGCATCCGCCGGAGGACACAGTCCCAACCGAACCGACAGCTTGAACGCCAGACCCAGGCCGACCGCCACGCCCTCGCCATGCAGCAACCCGCCATCGTAGCCGTATTCCGCCTCCAGCGCGTGGCCGAACGTGTGCCCCAAATTCAGCAACGCCCGCCCGTCGTTCGGCTTTTCCTCGCGCTCATCATCCCCGACCACCGCCGCCTTGAAGGCGCAGGCGCGCTTGATCGCCTCCGCCTGCGCGTCGCGGTCGCCCGACACCACACCCCGGCCATGCCGCTCGCACCACGAGAAGAACGCCGCATCCCCGATCATCCCGGCCTTCGCGATCTCCGCGTAGCCCGCCATCAACTCGCGAGGCGGCAGAGTCCCCAGCGTCCCGGTATCCGCCAACACCATCTTCGGCTGATAGAACGCGCCGACCAGGTTCTTCCCCCGCCGCGTGTTCACCCCGGTCTTGCCACCCACCGACGAATCGACCTGAGACAGCAGCGTGGTGGGGATCTGCACAAAAGGCAGCCCGCGCAACGTCGTCGCCGCCGCGAACCCCGCCAGATCGCCGACCACCCCACCGCCCAGCGCGATCACCGCCGTCCGCCGCTCGACCCGCGCCTCCAGCAACTGGTCCACCACATCCAGATAGGTTTCCATCGTCTTGCAGCCCTCGCCGCCCTTCACGACGATGGAGCTGGCCTGGATCGCGGTCTCCGCCAGCCCGTCCATCAGCGTCTGCAAATGCAGCCCCGCCACGGTCTGATCGGTCACCACAACCGCGCGCTTCTGCTGAAGCCGCGGCGCCAGCAGCGCACCAGCCCGCGCCAGCAAATTATCCCCAATCACCACATCATAGCTCGTGCTCGGCAGCACCACATGCAGCCGCCGAGCGGGCTTCCACTCGGCCAGGGCGTTCATCACGCCGTTGGTGGTCACATCCGGCGGTTCGTCGCCGCAATCGACGATCACGTCCGCCTCGGCATACACCGGGTAGCGGATTTCCATCAGCTCCCGCAGGGTTTCCTCGCGATCCTTCCCAGCCAACAGCGGCCGGTTGTCGCGGCTGGCGACGCGCCGCACCAGCGTGGGCAATGTGCAGCGCAGCCAGACGCTGATCGCCTCCGCCCGCGTGCTTTCCCGAGTCGCGGGGTCCATGAACGCCCCCCCGCCGAACGCCAGCACCATCGGGTCCCCGGCCAGCAGGCGGCGGATCACCCGGCGTTCACCGTCGCGGAACGCAGGCTCCCCATATCGTGCGAACAGTTCGGGGATGGTGCAGCCGGCGGCGAGTTCGATCTCTTGATCGGCGTCGCGGAACGGCAAACCCAGGCGCGCGGCCAGCCGCCGGCCGATGGAGGTCTTGCCAGCCCCCATCAGTCCGACCAGCACGATGCTGCGTCCGGCAATGGTGTCGGGGACCGGAATCGTCTCCCGTAGAGCAGTGTTGCGTGTCATAATTGCCGAAGCTAGCACACCGGCCCCGGATCAGGCGATTGCCTGCGTGACGGGATCGGGTTTCAGGAGCGTCGATGATTCGTATTTTCTTTTTCGTGGTGCTGGCCGGGCTGGTGGCCCTTGCTGGCGGGGTGCTGATGCTGGGGGTCTTCCCGCCGTCGCCGCATCCGCAGGCGGTGGAGAAGGTGGTGCCGAACGACAAGTTCCAGGTCCATTAGGCGGGCCGGGTGGACCCCAAGGTTGACGCGTTCCTGGAGATGCTGACCATCGAACGCGGTGCCGCCAGGAACACGATCGAGTCCTATACCCACGACCTGAACGACTTCGCCGAATATGCCGCCGGCGCCGGTTTCGCCGCCTGCGATGCCGACGCGGAAACGTGCCAGGGTTACATGGCGTCGCTGCATGCGCGCGGCTTGTCCGCCCGAACCGCCGCGCGGCGGTTGTCGGCGCTGCGGCAGTTCCACCTGTTCCTGCTGCGTGAGGACGTGCGGACGGACGACCCGACCAGCCTGCTGGATACGCCCCGGCTGCCGCAACCGCTGCCGAAATTCCTGACCGAGCAGGAGGTGGATGCGCTGCTGGAGGCGGCCAGGCGGAAGCCGGGGCGGTCGGGGGCGCTGGCGCTCGCGGCGCTGGAGCTGCTGTATGCGACCGGGATGCGGGTGTCCGAACTGCTGTCGGTGCCTCGTTCGGCTTTGGGTGCCAGGGCCGAGGTGATGATCATCAAGGGCAAGGGCGGGAAAGAGCGGATGGTGCCGCTGTCCGACGCCGCGAAGGATGCGGCGGTGGCGCTGCTGGCGGTGACCGAGGCAACCAGCCGGTTCCTGTTCCCCGGGCGCGATCCGAAGCGGGCGCTGACCCGGCAGGCGTTCTTTTTGCTGCTGAAGCAGGTGGCGCTGGAGGCGGGGTTGGACCCGGTTCGGGTGTCCCCGCATGTGCTGCGGCATTCGTTCGCGTCGCACATGCTGGCGCGGGGGGCGGATCTGCGGAGTTTGCAGATGTTACTGGGGCATGCCGATATCTCGACGGTGCAGATTTATACGCATGTGCAGACGGAGCGGTTGGGGAAGGTGGTGGAGGAGGGGCACCCGCTGTCGGCGGGGTGGACGGGGAAGGGGTAGGGGCTTGTCGGTGACCAAAAGGCCCATATTGCCGAGCTGGTCGATTTCAGCGTGATCCGAGCCGTGGCCAAATTTATATCCCAGTGGGTTGTGTAACAACAAGCGACGCGGTAACCGGATTTTGAGGTTCTGATACGACCCACATTGTGGCGGATGGCTCACGGATGGCATTGATTGAGCGTACCAAAATTGCCTTCGCGAAATACCGCGATTCGCATCAGCCGGATCAAGCGATGAATCCGGGAGCGCGTCGTTATAGTGGGGATGTCGATCAGATGAGCTCCGAAGACGGTCTGATGTGCTGGGTGGATGGTCCCGTAGAAAGCATTGGATCCGAGCCCGCGACTAAACCATTGATCCCCGAAACACCCGAAAGGCGGAGGCTTTGGGTCGTGACAAGAGAGCATGTTCTCCATGCGCTTGAAGTTTGCGATTTCGGCTCGCAGCGAGAAGCGGGTGCGGCCAAACATAGCAATCTAACCGGTGGCGGCAGGGCATTTGTCGGAGGCGAATTGGTCTTCCTCAACGAGGCGACGATCGGAATCACCGGCAGTTCCGGCCGTTACCGGCTACGGAACCGCGAGGAAATGGCCGCCATTGAAAGAGCATTTATCGAGTCCGGCTATAACGTCTGGTCGATGGGCTATAATCAAGACGTGAACCGCCCAAACGTGTTTGGGTTATCGGACCCCGAATGGGTTTCGTCATGAATGTTATCTCTAAGTCTGACTTGGACAAAGTATTCGGTCCAGAGTCGTCGGGTGACACTCCGTGGCAGCGAGCTAAGTCCTCGCGGCGAGAGTTCGTGCGTGGGCAGACAATGCTCGCGGAGGCTAGCGCGGAAGCTACGGGTCATAGACTAGCGGCGGCGGAGGCGCTCAACAACTTCGGCTTCTCGACCCTTTTGATTGCGGTCGAGAAGGGGCAAGCCCCACTACTGCATGATCGTAATGATCCGGCACAAACCTTACTTAGACACCGCGAGGCGCTCGGCTACACGCCGCAGCATCTCGCCCGGCTTGCGAAGGTGACAGTCGAAGACGTGGTCAAAGCTGAGATACCCGGCAAGATCTCGTCTATTCGAATATTGGAGCGGCTCGCACGCCCACTGGCAATCGACGAACGGGTCTTGGGCTTCAAAAATCAGGTGGGCGTCGAGGAGTTAGGCGTGCGTCTTCGGCAGCTCGCCCATGCTGAAGGCAGTGCCGGCCTTTCCCCAACGACGGTGGCAGCATTGGCCGAAAGCGCGTGGGTCATAGCCCGACAGAAATCACTGTTGTCCCTAATCGGCGCGCCAAATCCGGAGGGTTTGAAGCGCTTCCCGCCCGACGATGATTATGGATACCCGACTTACGAACGGGGTTATCATCTTGCGGCGAAGGCTCGTCAGCTTCTAGGCCTAGACGCAGAGACGCCGATAAAAAGCATGCGCAGTCTGATCTCTGACACGCTCAATATTCCACTCGTACAGACCAAACTTGGTCGGGGGCTGGCCGGAGCTACGATCGCAAACGGCGAAGCACGCGGCATAGTCGTAAATATCGAGGGCGATAATAAGAGCGTCTGGGTCCGCCGCATGACGCTTGCCCATGAGCTTGGGCATCTCCTTTGGGATCCGGCGCGAAGACTCGATCGATTGATGGTCGATCGCTACCGCGACCTCGCGGTCAATAGCCCATACCGCCGCGATCCCGTCGAAATCCGGGCCAATGCATTCGCCATTGCTTTTCTAGCCCCACCCTCCGCAGTGGATCGAATGGTCTATCAGGCTGAAGATATTCCTTCGGCTGTGTTCGAGGTGGTCCGGCGCTTTGGCGTCAGCGTAACTGCGGCCGCAGCTCACGTGGGCAACGTCAGTAGAGTACGTGTCGTTCTTCCACGTGGTAGCCTCTTCCCAGAGCCCTCCGATGAGCTGAGAGCGCTGGAGGATTTCACGATCGACTTCTTCCCGATCAAGGACATCCCACCGGCGCTTGTGGGCCGTTTCGCCTGGGTTGTCGCTCGCGCGCTTGATGAGAAGGTGATTTCGAAAGACACGGCCGCGACACTGCTTCAGACAACTCAAGATAAGATTAGTCCTTATTTCATAAAAACAGTCCTCAATCTTATTGATGCCCGTTGATCAACAGTCTCCTTCTTAATTCTGCAGTGCTTCCAAAGCCCAGCTACACTCTGCCGCGAAAGCGTAGCTGGGCCTTCAGATCAGGCTTCTTTGCTTAGTCTGCGGTAGATATTGGTGATTTGGAACAACGACGAATAAATTGCTTGGTTTTTCCCCATATTCCATGGGTTGCTGTGTGCGACATTCATATACTGCGCCTTAGCGGCATGGATGATCTCGACGTCATTGAACGTTGGCGGTGGCGCGATCTGCCATTTCCCGCGAATTTTTTTGGCGAATGCCGAGAGTGACGCAAGAATCGGAAAGATGATCCCATCAGGAACATCAAGAATTTGGCGGCCGTCGCGCTCAATCGCTCGAAGGCCCGTACCGGCGAAACCTGCGTGTTTTTTCCATTTTTTATAAAGTTCGAGTGCCGCCGGTGCTACGTCAAGATAGAAGGCGTAAAGGGCCTTGGCTTCTTCATGATCTGCGGCAGTTGGGTCTTTGGCCGCCGTGTGGATCGTCTGAAACTCCTTCAGACATTTGGTCTTCATGCTATAGGTATATACCTTTTTTGGATCCCCCTTTTCCTTGGGCTTGGACCAGAGGTCAGCAGGGATCAAAGCGGTGATTACCTGCAGTAGCTTTTCCGTATCGTAATAATCATCTGAGCGCTGAGTTTCCGACTTGCGAAGCACGATCTCTGGATCGGCCTTCTGCAGTCGCTCTTCCAATTCGTCTAACAGACCCTTACGGCCGACAATCGACAAAGTGGCGACATCATTTTGGAAATTTCGAGCGATGGATACTTCCGCGATCAGATCATCATCATCCATCACCACCAGCTCGAATTTGCACGAAATGGAAGCCTGCTTGGACTTCGGAAATTCTGAAAGGTAGTGCTGCAGTTCCCCCCTCGTCTGAGAACCATTAATGATGCTCGGCAGCTTAAGCTTCGCGACTTTCCCTTTGTCGTCCACATCGATGTCCCGCGCGACGATCACGATCCCGCTGTTAAGGATTACGAATTCGCTTGGAGAGTTTTCGAGCGTATCGCGGATGCGGCGATGAACATCGGTCAAGCGCTGCCGCTTCTTCCCTTCTGCTGTGACGATGTAACTACGCACATTCTCGTCTTCGGGAAGGTCAACAAAGGACTCGGCCGGTGCGTTACCTGCGTAGACGCGGCGACCCGCTTCGACATCTTCGGGCGAACTGATGTTTCTGAGAGTGTTGTATTGAAAGTCAAGACGGCCCCGAGGCCGCTCACTTTGAGCAGTCATGTGAAACTCCATCAACTATGGCCACTGTCCCGCCGACGGGAATCCCTCCCGTGGCAACGTGATCCATTCTGAGATAATAGGTTGGTCGAAATGACAATGCAATCACCAAGTTGCTGTCGATGTTAAATCAGCGGGGTGTCCCTACCCAATGAGTATCAGCGATCGAGGCCGTGGGCTCGTACTTCCGACTTACGTCTCCATGAGTTTAGAGCGTGTTATGTACTTTTTCT